>NZ_CP068983.1:0-1200000 GCF_016801025.1 Paradevosia shaoguanensis
CGCCCGCGTCGAGCCTCGCCGGGAAGGCTACTACAATGCGATCCAGATTTATCCGTGGTCGGAAGGCGCGCTCTATCAGGTCTATGCCGCAGTCGGGCAGATCACCACCATTGCGCTGGAGCCGGGCGAAAGCCTGACAGGCGCGGGGCCGATCGCGGCCGGCGACACCGCCCGCTGGATCATCGGCGACACCGAGAGCGGCAGCGGCGCAAACCGCCGTGTCCATATCCTCGTGAAGCCCACGCGGCCGGACATTTCCACCAACCTTGTCGTCACCACTGACCGGCGCACTTACATGCTCGAGCTGCGCGCGAGGGAGTCGCTCTATATGCCGGCCGTGGCATGGGCCTATCCGGCACCGCCTGCCGGCCAGCGCCAGACGGTCCCGGCCGCGCCGATCATTCCGGCCGAGGCGGCGCGGAATTATCGCTACGCCTTGCAGGTGCAGGGCGACAGCCCGCCATGGCGGCCAGTTTCCGTCTTCGACGATGGCAGGCGCGTCTATGTCGTCTTCCCGGCCGGGATCGTGCAGGGCGAAATGCCGCCGATCTTCGTGCTTGGAGCGAACGGCGAGCCGCAGATCGTCAACAGCCGTATCCACCAGAACGTCCTGATCGTGGATCGCCTGTTCGGCGCTGCCGAGCTGCGCCTTGGCAGCGGCAATCGCCAGCAGGTCGTCAGGATCGTCCGCACCAACCCGACGCAGGCCGCAGCAGAGCCAGCCCGCACGACCACGGGAGGATCGTCCTCATGAGCGATACCGATACCGCCACCCCCATGCGCCTGCGCGCTGAATCGCCCCGCGTCACCCGCCTGTCCCGTAAGATGCTGGCAGGCGTCGGGGCCGTCGCGCTTCTCGGCATCGGTGGGGCGCTGATTTACGCGCTCCAGACCCGCGATGCAGGACCGGGAGGTGACGAACTCTATTCGACCGAGAACCGGCCCACGGCGGACGGCCTGTCCGGCCTGCCGAGCGACTATAGCGGGCCGGCGCTCGGCCCGGCGCTACCCGGCGACCTCGGCCGCCCGATCCTCGACGCGCAGACAAGGGGCCAGCCCGTTGCGCCGCCCGTCATGACGACGCCCGCCGTCGATCCTGAGGAAGAACGCCGCCGCGCCGAGGAAGAAGCCGCGCGCTTGAGCAACGTCTTTTTCCAGTCCGGCCCGCGCACGGCAGCGCCGGCAGGAACGGCCATGCCCAGCCTTGCCGGGCTGGGCCTCGGCGGGCAGCCCGCGACACAGGATCGCCACGCGGCGTTTCTCAATGGGCCGGTGGACCGGCAGACCGTCGCCCCGGATCGCGTTGCGCCGCCGGCATCGCCCTACATCCTTCAGGCCGGGGCCGTGATCCCCGCCGCGCTCATCACCGGCATCCGTTCCGATCTGCCCGGCCAGATCACCGCACAGGTCACGGAGAACGTCTATGACAGCCCGACCGGCTCGCTGCTTCTGATCCCGCAGGGCACCCGCATCATCGGCCAATACGATGATGGCGTGACCTTCGGCCAGCGAAGGGTGCTCTTGGTGTGGAACCGCCTGATCTTGCCGGGTGGCCGCTCCATCGTTCTGGAGCGCCTGCCGGGCGCGGACGTCAGCGGCTATGCCGGGCTTGAGGATGGCGTCGATTATCATTGGTGGGATCTGATGAAGGCGGCAGGGCTGTCCACGCTGCTCGCAGTCGGTTCGGATCTGGCGATGAGCGACGAGGACCGACTGATCCGCGCCATCCGCGACGGCGCGCAGGATACCGTCAATCAGGCCGGCCAGCAGATCGTCCAGCGCCAGTTGCAGGTCGCGCCGACGCTGACCATCCGGCCGGGCTTCCCGGTCAGGATCATCGTCACCCGCGATTTAGTATTCGAGCCGGCAGGAGGTTGACCATGACGAAACTGAAACTCGGCCCGCTGCCCGACGACAAGCCCGTGAAGATCACCGTGGAACTGCCCGCGCCGCTCCACCGCGATCTGGTCGCCTATGCAGAGGTGCTGGCCCGCGAAACCGGCCAGCCCGTCGCCGATCCAGTCAGGCTGATCGTGCCCATGTTGGAGCGGTTCATTGCCACGGACAGGGGGTTCGCCAAGGCTCGGCGAGATCGGTAGCTCTATTGAATTCCCGTTTCTTCTAATAGCACCCGCGCGAGTGCAGACGCGCCAGAGGAACCGGGCACAAATCGCTGCGGATTGAAGTCTCCATCCTTTAAGGACGATTTATCTAGCAGCCTTTTAAAATCTTCAGTTTCTACCATTTTTCCCGGACTTGTAAGGTATCGGTACGCGTGTCTAAAATATCGCATCAATCCATCGAACCCGTTTGTGCGATTCAACATATAGCCGGTTGCGTTTGCATCCCATGCTTCGGGCCATCTCAATTTGACTGCATCAAAATAGTTCCAGATAAGATTAGTAAGATCAACGTCCCTGCTCTCTATAAAGAATGGCCGCAAAACTAACCTCTCTGCATCGTCTGCATTGGCAGGTGGGAATGTTCCGCCACGCCTCCCAATTTGTCGATCTTGAATAATTTGTATTTTATCTTTGCATATATATTGCAATATTCCGGCAACGACCGTTGCTTGAGACAGCGTCTCCGTGTATCTGCCGGGTGTTGTTTTTCCAAGCCTTTTTATTTTTCTGTAAAACGGACTGTCAGGAGTCGACTCTAGTGCGACGACAACACTATGGCATGTCTTTTCAGGGCTTCGGCTCTTACTTAATTCAAATAGATCGTAGACAAGGCTTTTGTTAACTTTTGTTTGAGCAAGATTTACCGTTGCAAATATGCTCGCCTGATCCGCTATGTCTGCATCAATGAATATCGATACATTTACGTCAAAATCAGTTCCGTCATAGCCCTCCAGCCCTCGAATACGATGCTGTCCGTCAATGACGCGGGCGATATGACGGTAGAAGACCGCATTTTCAGGGTCCGCGTCATCAGGATAGTTCGATAGGGTCATGCGGACGAAGCGATCATCGGCATCACACGGAGATTCGATAGCTACGCACTTCTCAGGTATCGCCAAGACAACTGCGGTAGGAAATGTCGCATCGGAGCCTCTTACGTATTGCTGGATCTCACGAACCCGCCTCGTATCGAGTTCCCTCTGAATACCGAGATATGAGTCGATACCCCTCTCCGTGACCAATTGCCGAATGTCAAAATCGGTAATCTCGACTAGCGTCTTTGCAGGGATACTCCCGACATATATGTCGCCGATGGGTTGCTGAATACGAATGGCCGAAATCACGACCTTGCGCGCGTCCTCAGTCGCCATCAAGAAATCCCCCTCGACCGCCGAACCTCGTTCTGTAGATCAGCATCCGTTTTGGCTAGGGCCTCCCCCACATTTACATGGACTTGGGAAATGACAGCCATCAAAACATAGGCGACAAGAGTCACTAGAAATATTCCGACCGATGCGACCGAAAGTATGCTTGGCTTTATGCGCGATAACGTTGGATCATAGCCAATTAGGAGCGTGCAGAACACAATTCCCGCAAGGCAGTATAAGTTAAAGATTGTCCGCCACGGGAAGAATGACTGAAAATCCTTATTTGAGTTCCACGTTATGGTTGCAATAAGTCCAACAGAATAAAATACAAGCTGACCGCTCAGAAATGATCTTTGGAAGGCGTCGCTGATAAGAATATTTGACCCTAATGGCAAAAGCTCTCGTATTGCAGCCATAAGCAATGGTATTAGAGATATTGTTGCTACCACTAGAATTTCTAGCAGTGCAGTTCCCCATGCCTGCGGTCCAGCAGAGAATATTGCTCTCCAGTATCCGACTCTAGGCATGATGCACCACCAAGAACTCAGATGTCAGACCGCGCGCCTTGGATTGGCCAGCGATTACGCTTGCCCGTGGTATCGTATGTGTAATGTGGAAATCAGAATATAATTCATGGATACTTTCATGGTTTGCATTGGATACCAATATATGGCAACCGCGCGTCCTTGCCCGAACAAGCGCATCATGAAGGCGAACTTGGTCGTCCCATGAAAATATCGACTGATTATATTTTAGAAATCCATTAAAATTATGCTTTACTGTATATGGCGGGTCTACATAGATTAGATCGTTTGATGAAGCAGAATCTATCGCCTCCTCGAAATCAATAGCCGATATAGTAGCTTTCTTTAAAACATTCGAAACAGCAAAAAAATCATCATCATCAAACAAAACAGAAGATTTTGTTCCAATAGGAACATTAAACTCATTCTTGCGATTGACGCGATAAAGTCCATTCCAGCAAGTTCGATTCAGATACAAGAAACGAATGGCAGCTTGGATATCACTATCTGGATGGGTATTTCGGATAAGGTAATATAAATCATGACTATGACGATCATGTAAGTCGCGGAGGCCTAAGAGTATTTCACCCGGATGATCACGGATGGCGAGATACGTGTTAACAAGTTCAGCGTTAATATCGGATAGAAATGCCTCTTGAGGCGACAAGGCGAAAAAAATCGCTCCACTTCCGAGAAACGGCTCAACATATCTTCCGTAGTCCTCGGGGATAAGGGGGAAAAGCGTTTTAGTAAGCCAGCGTTTCCCGCCTGCCCACTTGAGAAATGGCTTTATGTTGATTTCCAAAGCTCCCCCCGACTTCTTACCCTCTGGCGTCGTTTTGCCCGCACCGCTGCATCAGATCTTGTAACCTGAGCCCCCCCGAACATTCAACGCTGTTCCTTCTTGCCGACACCCTCTCCGGGATGCAAGTTTCGCATGTCGGCCGCGCGCTCCCGCCGTAAGGGGGTGCCGCCGGCGCATAGACGCAAATGCGGCACGCTACAGGCCAGCGACCTCCCTCCATGGTTCGCATAGTTTCGGGGACCTCCAGTTGCCCCGAATCCCATTGAACATGGATACCGAGGTTATGAAAGATGAGTGATCCGACATTCGCGCTGGGTAAACGGACGATTCGCAGGCATCAGCTTCGGGAACTAGTTCCCCTTGCCGACACTACAATCTATGACATGGAACAACGGGGTGAATTTCCCCGGCGGTTCTATTTGACGGCCCGGTGTGTGGTTTGGGACCTCGCCGAAGTGGAGGCTTGGCTTGAAGAACGTCGCCAAGCCTCCAGAGAGAAGGCTATCAGACGCGCGCCGTCGCCCGATGTGAAGCTCAGGAAATTCCGGCCCGTCAAACGCTAGGTTCAGGCACCAACAGGTCCATTGACGGCGGATACAGCGTCGGCACATATTTCTGGCCCGCCACCCACGCGTCCACGAGGTTCGCCCATTCTTGCATCATATGGCGGCGCTGGTGCTCGTATTCCGCCTTGTTGTAGATGCCACGGGACGAGCGGCCATCCTCATGTGCCAAACACTTCTCGATCCAGTCACTATTGAAGCCCAGCTCGTTCAGGAGCGTAGAGCCTGTCCGGCGCAGATCGTGAACCGTGAAAGGTTCGAGCGGCAAGCCCTCCTTCTTCGCCCGAGCCACGACAGCGGTGGTTATGCGATTGAAGGTCGCCCGCGACATGGGAGCATCCGCATCGTAGCGCGATGGCAGCAGATATTTGGAATTGCCGGCGCAGGTCTTGAGCGCAATGAGAATGTCGATTGCTTGCTGCGCAAGATAGACGTTGTGCGCCTTGGATCGCTTCATCCGCTCCTTCGGGATCGACCAGACTGCGTTCTCGAAATCGACCTCATCCCAAGTCGCATCCTGTAGCTCACTCTTTCGGACCATGGTGAGCAGGAACAGCTTCATTCCGAGCCGGATTGTCGGCAGCGTTGGCACATGCTCAAGCTGGCCCAGCATGACCCGGATTTCAGCAGGCGATAGTGAGCGGTCTTTGGGAACAAAGATTGCGATAGATGCAGGCCCGACCTCATCGGCCGGATTTGCCACCTTTTCCCCGTGCAGGATAGCGAAGGCATAAACGAGCTTCACAATGTCGCGGACGTGAACGGCGGTGGCCGGGGCTCCCCGTGCCTTAACCTTGGCGCACATGGCGCGGAGATCATCGGGGCTGATTTCGGTCAGCAGCCGGTTCCGAAAAGTCGGAAGAATGTCCCGCTCATAGATCGAGCGCCGCATCGCGCGGGTGCTGTCGGCCATCTTCGCCTCCTGCAACCAGCGTTCGCCAAACTCGCCGAAGCTCTTTGCCTCTTTGATACGGCGCTTCTCGCGTTGCTTCTCTCGGGCGGGCGACCGCCCTTCAAGTATGGCGCGCTTGGCGTCGATTAGCTTCTCGCGCGCCCGCGCCAGAGACAGGTCGGACGCGCCGTAGCGGCCGAGCGTCAAAGTCTCCCGACGCCCGTTGAGGCGGTAGTCATATCGGAACACGACCGCTCCCGAGGGATTGACCACGACATACATACCGCCACGGTCAACGACCTTATACAATTTATCCTTTGGTTTCAGGGCTTTGATGCCCGCGTCAGTCAGCATTTTGACCCTCCGAGATCGTTCAAAAACGCCAGAGAGCCGCCCAATATACCGTCAGGCCAAAAATGGCCTCCCTGAACGGAAAATTTCCTATTATTCTCAAGGGAATAAGGTCGAAAAAAATACCGTCAGAGGCTCTCTTGCTCCTGACGGTATATTTGTTTTGGCAATGGGACAAGAGTCGCCATACCGTCAGCTATACCGTCTATCGCGAGGCTTGCCCCGCGATAGACGGCGATAGATGATGGCAGATTTATTTAATGATTTCAGTTAGTTATGTGCGGAGATCGGCGGTTATCGGCGGCGTTCGGATAGGTCCGAATTATTCCCACTCGATCGTGCCGGGCGGCTTGCTGGTCACGTCGTAGACCACGCGATTGATGCCGCGGACTTCGTTGATAATGCGCGTGGCCGTCTTGCCCAGGAAGTTCATGTCGAATTGGTAGAAGTCCGCGGTCATGCCGTCCACCGAGGTCACCGCGCGCAGGGCGCAGACGAACTCGTAGGTGCGGCCGTCGCCCATGACGCCCACGGTCTGCACCGGCAGCAGAACGGCGAACGCCTGCCAGATCTTGTCGTACTGACCGCTCTTGCGGATTTCGTCGAGATAGATCGCGTCCGCCTTGCGCAGGATGTCGAGCTTTTCGGGCGTAATGCCGCCCGGGCAGCGGATGGCCAGGCCAGGGCCGGGGAACGGGTGGCGGCCGATGAAGCGGTCCGGCAGGCCCAGTTCGCGGCCCAGCGCGCGCACTTCGTCCTTGAAGAGTTCGCGTAGGGGCTCGACCAGCTGCATGTTCATGCGCTCGGGAAGGCCTCCCACATTGTGGTGACTCTTGATGGTGACCGAGGGACCGCCCGAGAAAGACACGCTTTCAATGACGTCCGGATAGAGCGTGCCCTGGGCCAGGAATTCGGCACCGCCGATCTTCCTGGCCTCTTCCTCGAACACCTCGATGAAGAGGCGGCCGATGATCTTGCGCTTGGTCTCGGGGTCCGTCTGGCCCTCGAGTTCGCCCAGGAATTTCTTCGAGGCGTCAACATGCACCAGCGGGATGTTGTACTGGTCGCGGAACATCGAGACGACTTCGTCGGCCTCGTTCATGCGCATCAGGCCGTGATCCACGAACACGCAGGTCAGCTGATCGCCGATGGCCTCGTGGATCAGCACCGCTGCCACCGAGGAATCGACGCCGCCCGAGAGCGCGCAGAGCACACGGCCCTTGCCGACCTGCGCGCGGATTTTCTCGACCGCGCGCTCGCGATAAGCATGCATGGTCCAGTCGCCGGCAAGGCCGCAGATTTCGTGCACGAAATTGGCGTAGAGCTTGGCGCCATCGGGGGTGTGCACGACTTCCGGGTGGAACTGCACCGCCCAGATGCGGCGCTCTTCGTTGGCGATCATGGCGAAGGGGGCGCCGTTGGACGTGCCGACCACTTCGAAGCCTGGCGGGATCGCGGTGACGCGGTCGCCATGGCTCATCCACACGGTATGCTCGGTACCGGTCTCCCAGATGCCGTTGTAGAGGGCGGAAGGCTTTTCGACCTTCACTTCGGCGCGCCCGTATTCGGCGTCATGCCCCGGCTCGACCTTGCCGCCCAGCGCCATGCACAGCGCCTGCTGCCCGTAACAAATACCCAGGATCGGCACATTCGCCGCCAGGAGGTCGGGATGGATGGTCGGTGCGTTGTCGTCCAGCGTCGAGGCCGGGCTCCCCGAGAGCACGATGCCCCTGGGGTTGAGCACCTTGAGTGCCTTCTCCGCCGTGTTGAACGGATGCACTTCGCAATAGACGCCTGTCTCGCGAATTCGCCGCGCGATGAGCTGTGTCACCTGCGAGCCGAAATCGACGATGAGAATGCTGTTCTGCGGGGGAGTGGCGGAAGCTGGCTGTGTCATGGCGAGCCTTTATCCGGGCGACGCAAAATACGCAAGCGAGTCGCGCGCAAGGGAGCCCTGCTCTGGACGTTCGCGGCGCAGAAAATGCGAGTCGCATCAACGCGGTGACTCGTTATCTTGAAATCGAGATTCAACCCGAGGGAGTGTTCCATGGCTGCCTGGCACAACGAACCGCCGGTCTGGAAAGACGAAGACGGCGTGCTCACCGTCAAGACGGCACGCGAGACCGACTTCTGGAACAACACCTTCTACCGTTTCCGCCACGACAACGGGCACTTCTACGCCGACAAGGTTGAAGGCGATTTCAGCGCCGAACTGGCCTTCACCGCCGACTATGCCGAGCTCTATGACCAGGCCGGCCTCATGCTGCGGGTGGACGACAACAACTGGCTCAAGACCGGCGTCGAGTTCACCGACGGCTTCATGCACTTCTCGGTCGTCGTCACTCGTGACGACCAATCCGACTGGTCGGTGATGCGCCTTGAGGGGCCGACTTCGCAGGAAATCACCCTGCGCCTCACCCGGCACGAGGAGGCACTACGCGTGCAGGTGCAGATCGACGGGGAATGGCGGCTTGTGCGCCTCGCCTATCTCGATATGCCCAAGACCATCGAACTCGGCCCGATGTGCTGCTCTCCGGTCGGCGAAGGCCTCGACGTAACGTTCACGCGCTATGCCGTAGGCCCTGCCATCGCGCGCGAGTTGCACGACTAGTTCAACATCGCGATCGAAAGGTTGAGCAGCGAGGCGAAGCTGACCCAGGCGAGGTAGGGCGCGAAGAGCCAGGCCGAGACCGGGTCGGCACGCCTCGTCAGCAGGATGAAAGCCACGATCAACGCCCAGATTGCCAGGATCACGATGAAGGCCGGCCACAGCAGGTGGAGCGCAAACCAGACCGGCGACCATAGCCAGTTGAGCACCATCTGCCCGTACCACACCTTCATTTCGCTGCTGGAGCCGTCGCGCATGTAGGCGCGCCAGCCGGCTATGGCGATCAGGACGTAAAGCGCGAACCAGACGGGTCCGAAGACCCAGTTCGGCGGGTTGAAGGGCGGCTTGTTGAGCCCGGCATACCATTCGCCCGGTGCGGTGCCGATGCCGATCAGCGCCCCGACGCCGATGACGACGACAAGAAACGCGACCAGCGTGACGATGGATCGTGGGCTGCGGTAGTCGATGACGAGGCTGTTCATTGTCCGTGCCTTCGCTGAGGGGCTTGAGGTCCTAACGAAGCAACGGCCGCGCGGTTCATTCTGTTGAGCCGCAACGACAAATTCCGTGTGCAAGCCGGCAAGGCTGTGGAATGGTAACGCAGATTCGAACCCTCGAGGTCGCGCGTACGTGCTCACTGCCCAATCGAAGGAAGCGTTGAGGCGCTGGCTGGACGATGATGAGCCCTGGTTGCAGCGCAAGCGCATGCAGCTCGCCGCGCTCTGGCACAACAAGGTGCCGCGCAGCTTCCGCTTCTGGGGCATGGTGCATGCGCTCTTCAAGGGGGCGCTCATCATCGCCGCGCCGGCGACGGCCGTCATCTATGGCTCGGCCTCGGTCGCCACCGCGACGCTCGTGGGCGCAGGCCTCATCTTCCTCAATATGGGCGCTTCGTTTGCCGACCGGTATTCGGCGGTGCGCAACAGCCGGAACGACTACCAGAGCGAGGCGCTGATCCGGTTCGGCGACCTGCTCACCACGGTCAAGCGCGGCGCGATAGTCGGTCGCGCCGATCGCGACATGGCCATGACGGCATGCCTGGGCATCATCGAGAATTTCTGCCTGCCGATCACCCACAGCACCAAGGGCGAGATCGCGGTTTCGCTGATCCTCTACCAGGGCAACAGCAGCAACCGCCTGCGCCTCGCACGCCGCAATCCGGGCAACGAGCGGCCGGTCAATCGCCCCATCAAGTCCGAGCGGCTCCTGGGCCATTATGCCTGCCAGAAAGGCGGCTCGCCGCGGGTGGTCAACGACATCCGCCATTTCGGCCCGGAATTCGCCACCAGCCCCACTCAGACAAGTTTGAACTACAAGTCCATTCTCATCCTGCCGCTCGAGTGCCATATTCCAGGAGGTGGCACGCGGATCCGCGGATTCGTGTCCATCGACAACGTCCGGCCCTATGCGTTCTATGGCAACCGGGCGAACGTGGTCGTCGTTATGTGCGAGCCGATCATCAACCAGCTACGCGAACTGGTAGGAGATTGAGGATGCAGGCGGAAGGAATTGGGACCTTGGATCACAACGCTAAGCGTCTGAGCAGCGGGGAAGAATTGCGCACCGTCTCCGAGGAGGCAGCCGCCATTCGTCGCGCCCATGCCGAAAAGAAGATTTCGGCCACCGAAGCCGCCACCCGCCTCACCGATCTCAAGCGCCGCTACGCCAGCCTCCTCGATATGGTGCTGGCCTTCTAGGCGCGCGTCGCCCTCCGTTCAGTTGCCGCCCGGTCGCTTCGGGTCCTTCGAGTTTTCCACCATGCGAGCCCTGATCCAGCGCGTGTCTTCCGCCTCCGTTGCCGTGGACGGCAATACGGTCGGTGAAATCGGCAGGGGCTTGCTCGTGCTGGTCTGCGCCATGCAGGGCGACGATGAAGGCAAGGCCGACTGGCTCGCCCGCAAGGTCACCAAGCTGCGCATCTTCCCCGACGACGCTGGTCGCATGAATCGCTCGCTCCTCGATATCGGCGGCTCCGCCCTCATCGTCAGCCAGTTCACACTCGCCGCCGATACCAAGGGCAACCGCCCGGGATTTTCTAGCGCGGCGGCGCCTGAGGATGGCCGCAGGCTCTACGAACGGTTTTCGGCTGTCGTGGGCGCCGAGGATATTCAGGTCGCGAACGGCATTTTTGGCGCAGATATGAAAGTGGCGCTGGTGAATGACGGGCCGGTGACAATCTGGCTGGATACCGAGGGGTGAGATGGGGCTGGATTTGAGATACCAGTCTCGCAGCTGACTTGGCCCACTACCGGCGCATCGTCGCTACTCCCTCACCCACCACCGCACTTCCTTACCCACCACCGCACTTCCCCGGCCGAAGAGCCGGGGCCCACGGATATCTCCACTCGAGTGGAGCGGTGCAATAGGCCCCGGGTCTTCGCCCGGGGAAGTAAGGGGCGGGGTGTGATGGAGCCCAAACGAAAATCAGAGATGTCTGCAGTCTATTCGACCGCACAAGCTCGACCTCCTCTGGAGGAGGGATTGAGGATAGCACAAGCCACAAACTCAACGCCGAAACCGGCGCCTTACCCCCGCCGCATCACGCAGACATAAAACCCGTCAGTCCCCGTTCGATGCGGCGTCAGCGTCACGCCGCCCTCGGGTCCGAAATACGGCGTGCCCGCCGTCTCGCCAAAGGCTGCGCTCCAAAGCGTTTCACCCGGAACCGCTTTAAAATCAGCATGTTCCGCGAGAAATCGCTCAATCTGATTCCGGTTCTCATCGGCAAGCAGCGAGCACGTCACATAGACCAGATGCCCGCCCGCCTTCACATAAGTCGCGCCCTCGACCAGCAGCGCCGCCTGCTCGCCAATCCGAACGGCCACCTGCTCTGCCGATAGCTTCCACTTGGTATCCGGCCGCCGACGCCATGTGCCCGTACCGGTGCACGGCGCGTCGATCAGCACCCGATCGATCTTGCCGACCAGATCACCGAGCGCTCCCGCCTCCGGCGCGCGCACCTGCACGTTGCGCACGCCATTGCGCTTGAGCCGGTCATAGATCGGTGCCAGCCGCGCGCGTTCGCTGTCATAGGCGAAGATCTGCCCGCGATTGCCCATGTCGGCGGCCATGGCCAGCGTCTTGCCGCCACCGCCAGCGCAGAGGTCGAGCACCTGCTCGCCGGGCTTGGCCCCAGCCAGCACCGAAACTGCCTGGCTGCCCAGGTCCTGCACCTCGAACCAGCCCTTGATATAGCCCTCGTCCGACTGGACGTTCGGCGTGCGCGCGTCCTTGCCGCCCGCGAACATGCGCAGGCCATTGGCCGCGAACGTATCGGCGGGGGTGAAGCGCGACAGCGCCTTCTTCACCTTCTCGGGTGTCGACTTGAGCGTATTGACCCGCAGGTCAACCGGCGGGCGCTCGGCCATCGCCCTGCCCTCGGCCACCCAGTCGCCGAGATAATCCAGCGAAGGTCCGGCCCAATCGGGAATATCGGCCTTCACGTAGTCCGGCGCTCCGGCCAGCGGGTCGTCGGCCGTCAGCCGCGCCGCCTCTTCCTCTGTAACCGGCGCAGGCGCGAAATTGTCGCCTGCGAAGGCGGCGTTCAGCCCTTCAACAGTCTCGCCCCACTCGCGCACCGCCACGCTCAGCACCAGCGCGCGCGGATCGTCCGTGCCCATGGCCCAGGCATGCGACGCGCGGCGCCGCAGCACGTCGTAGACCATGTTGCCGATGCCCGCCCGGTCGCCCGAGCCGGCAAAGCGGTTATTGAGGCCCCAGGCCTTGAGCGCCTCCGATACGGGACGCTTGCGCGTCTCGACATCGGTAAGCACTTCGATGGCAGCGGAGAGACGGCCGGGAAGACGCATTGGGAGGAGAGTTCCTGGTTCTGGCGCGATCGAGACGAGCGAATAGTGAATAGCCGATAGCGAATAGCGGTTCCAATTCGCTATTCGCTACTTCACTTTCGCCCTTACCGGCCGCGATAGTTCGGCGCTTCGCGCGTGATAGACACATCATGCACGTGGCTTTCCGAAAGGCCCGAGCTCGAGATACGCACGAACACGGAGTTGTCGCGGAAGTCCTGGAGCGTATGCGCGCCGGTATAGCCCATGGCAGCGCGAAGACCGCCCTGCAGCTGGTGCAGCACCGCGCCCACCGGGCCCTTGTAGGGCACCTGGCCCTCAATGCCTTCCGGCACGAGCTTGAGCGAATCCTTGACGTCCTGCTGGAAGTAGCGGTCCGCCGAACCCGAGCCCATGGCGCCAACCGAGCCCATGCCGCGATACGCCTTATAGGAGCGGCCCTGGTAGAGATAGACCTCGCCCGGGCTCTCATCGGTACCGGCCAGGAGCGAGCCGACCATCACGCAGGAAGCACCGCCTGCCAAGGCCTTAGCCATATCTCCTGAGAACTTGATTCCGCCGTCGGCGATCACCGGCACGCCGTGCTTGTCGCCTTCTTCGGCGCAGGACATCACCGCGGCCAGCTGCGGCACGCCTACGCCTGCCACCACGCGCGTCGTACAGATAGAGCCCGGCCCGATGCCGACCTTGACCGCATCGGCACCGGCGTCGATCAGCGCACGCACGGCTTCAGCCGTCGCCACGTTGCCGGCCATGATGCGGGTGGAATTGCTCTCGCGCTTGACGCGTTCGACCATGCTCATCACGCCGGTCGAGTGGCCATGGGCGGTGTCGATCACCAGCATGTCCACGCCCGCGTCGATCAGCGCCAGCGAGCGCTCGAAGCCGGCATCGCCCACGCCGGAAGCGGCGGCGACACGCAGGCGTCCCTGCGCATCCTTTACGGCGTTCGGGTTGAGTTGGGCCTTCTCGATATCCTTGACGGTGATGAGACCGACGCAGCGACCGGCTTCGTCCACCACCAGCAGCTTTTCGATGCGGTGCGCGTGCAGCAGGCGCTTGGCGTCGTCCTTGCTGACGCCGTCACGCACGGTCACCAGGTTCTCGTGGGTCATGAGTTCGGCGATGCGCTGGCGCGGGTTGGAGGCGAAGCGCACGTCGCGGTTGGTGAGGATGCCGACCAGCTTGCCGGTCATACGCCCGCCCGCGCCGCCATTCTCGACCACCGGAATGCCGGAGATGCGGTTGCGCTCCATCAGCGCCAGCGCATCGGCGAGGGTCGCGTCGGGCCCGATGGTGATCGGGTTGACCACCATGCCGCTTTCGAAGCTCTTCACCTGCCGTACCTGCTCGGCCTGCTGCTCGGCCGTCAGGTTCTTGTGGATCACGCCGAGACCGCCGGCCTGCGCCATGGCGATGGCCATGTTGGCCTCGGTTACCGTATCCATCGCCGAGGACAGGATCGGCAGGTTGAGTTCGATATCCTTGGTCACCCGCGTGCGCACATCGGTCTGTGTCGGCAGGATGTCGGAACGCGCGGGCTGCAGCAGCACGTCATCGAACGTGAGCGCCATATCGCCAGTGATGGATGTAATGATCTTCGCCAAGGCCAGACCCTTCCTGCCTCTGAGTAACCGTCAGAAATGTTGGAATCGAATGCTGGGGCGAGGAGACTCGCCCGCAATCAGGTTGGCGAGGGTCAATAGCACCGGCTTAACGGTTTGCAAAGGGGTCGGGGTTGTCGCAGGATGCGAACAATTGACGTCAGGCTACGCAGGCGATGATCGATCTGTACCGATATCGAATTGGTGACACCTTGGTCTGCGCTGCGTCCAGGGAAGCCGTGGTAGCCGCATTTGGCAATGAAGCCGAGTTCGAGCGGTATTTCGGCGGCTCGATGAGCTTCGGCCCCCCATCCCGCCCGGACTACCTGGGTGAGTGGGGCGCCCGCAACGCCTCGCGCTTTCGGCGCCTTCTTCGCCAAGCGGGATTTGATTTCGAGGTGCGTGGGAACCCACCTCCCGCCCCGCATACGTTGAGCGGGTTGAGCGGAGAACGTTTGACTGCGAGCCAGAGACTGGACCGAGAACTCACGTTTAGGCGCAGTCGCGCTGTGATCAGCCCGGCATCCGACTGAAAACGATGGTCTGGCACAGGATCATCCGGCAGCCCGTAATACTGAGGCTGTCGGGGCCATTCTGGCTGACCGTCGCATTGGCCTCGCTGCCATTGTAGATCACGGTGCCCTTCCACTCCGTCTCGGCCGTCTGGTCGGCCTGGAGCACCTGCTGGTTCACGAAAGCGAGGTTCTGTTCGGTGCGGGATTTGCCCTGCACGTCGATGAGGATCGCGCAGAGGTCTGAACCGTCCCCACAGAGCGATATCTCGAAAATTGTCCCGAATTCGTCGCGCCACGTTCCCTGCGGGCCGGCCTCCTGGGCGGCGGCCACAACCGGGGAAACGCTCAGGACAAGGGCGCCGATGAGCAATCCTATGCGCAATCATCCTCTCCACAAATTGAAGTCGTCCAGGGGAGAACGCCCGCCACCGGGCTAGGTTGCGCGACGTTTTGGGTTCAGTCCCCGGCATATCGAAACATCTCGACGGATATAGGATACCCCCCTATACTATCTGGCATGAGCCATACGATCGAAAACAAGACCAAGCTTCTCGCCCGTGTTCGCCGCCTCAAGGGCCAGATGGAGGCTGTCGAGCGCGCACTCGAGCAAGAGGTTGGCTGCGCAGACGTGCTGCAACTCGTTGCCTCGGTGCGCGGCGCCATCAATGGCCTCACCGCCGAACTCATCGAAGATCACATCGAGCATCACCTGCTCGGCGCGACCAACGAGGCCGATCGGCGGCTGGCGGCCAACGAACTCGAGACTGTCGTCAGGACCTATCTCAAATGACCCACGGCGAACCGCACGATCACGATCACCACCACGACCATCACCATGATGGGCACGACGACCATGGTCATCACCGTGAGCACCCTGCCCCGCGCCTGCATGGCGGTCCGCACGAACACGTTTTCCTCGGCGCCTCCCATGACCGCAATGCGCGCCGCACCTGGCTGGTGATTGCGCTGACCGCCACGATGATGGTGGTCGAGATCGTAGCCGGCACCATCTACGGCTCGATGGCCCTGGTCGCCGATGGCTGGCACATGTCGACTCACGCCGCCGCCATGCTCATCGCCGCCACGGCTTATCTCGTCGCCCGCCGACAGGCCTCCAATCCGCGCTTCACCTTCGGCACCGGCAAGATCGGCGACCTCGCCGCCTTCGCCAGCGCCAACGTGCTTGCGCTGGTCGCGCTGCTCATCGGCGCGGAAAGCGTCGCCCGCTTCTTCGCCCCGGTGAATATCGACTTCAGCCAGGCCATTGCGGTGGCTGTCGTGGGTCTCATCGTCAATCTCGTCTCGGCCTGGCTGCTGCGCGACGATCACCACCATGAACACGGGCACGTCCATGGCGGCGACAACAATCTGCGCGCCGCCTATCTCCACGTTCTCGCCGACGCACTGACTTCCGTGCTCGCCATCGCCGCGCTGCTTGCGGGCAGTCTTGCGGGCTGGACCTGGATGGATCCGGCCATGGGCATTGTCGGCGCGCTCGTCATCGCTCGCTGGTCCTGGAGCCTCATCCGAGACGCAGGTCGCGTGCTTGTCGACTATGTCCCCGACGGCGAGAACCTGCCGCAGCAGATTCGCCATGCCATCGAAGATAGCGGCGATGCTCGCATCACCGATCTGCATGTCTGGCAGGTTGGGCCGGGCCACAAAGCCGCCATCGTCGCGCTCGAGGCGCGCTCGCCGCAACCGGCCGAAACCTATCGCGCCAAACTGGCCGACATCACCGGCCTCGCCCATCTGACGGTCGAGGTTTCACGCGCCTGATCGGAACACACCCGGTCCGAGAATCGCATTCCCGCGCACGCGGCGGGTTGCCAAGGCGCAGAGTCGGGTCTAACCACGGATAACCTGCCGCGCGGCGCCTCCCTCCGCCGCAAGCTCCGGTTTTGCCATGACTTCCTTGCGGATAACGCCCCTCATCCTCGCGGTCGCGCTGTTCATGGAGCAGCTCGATTCCACGGTCATTTCCACTTCGCTTCCGGCAATCGCCGCCGATATCGGCACCGAGCCGGTGGCGTTGAAACTGGCGCTGACCTCCTACCTGGTCTCCCTCGCCATCTTCATTCCGATCAGCGGCTGGATGTCCGACAGATTCGGGGCGCGCAACATCTTCCGCCTCGCCATCCTGGTCTTCGTCATGGGATCGGTCGCCTGCGCGTTCTCGAATTCGCTGCCCACCTTCGTCATCTCGCGCTTTTTCCAGGGCGCCGGCGCCTCGATGATGACGCCGGTCGGGCGCCTGTTGCTCGTGCGCTCCACCCCGCGCAACGAACTGGTGGCCGCCATGGCCTGGCTCACCATCCCTGCCCTGATCGGCCCACTGGTCGGCCCGCCGCTCGGCGGGTTCCTCACGACCTATCTTTCCTGGCACTGGATCTTCTGGATCAACGTGCCGATCGGCGTTGCCGGCATCGTCTTCGCCACGCGCTTCCTGCCGCAGATGGATGTGCGCAACCCACGGCCGATCGATTTCGTCGGCTTCGTCCTCACCAGCATCGCCTTCTCGGGCCTCGTCTTCGGCCTCTCGGTCGTAAGCCTTCCCGCGCTCCCGATCGTCTACGGCTATCTCACCATTGCCGTGGGCGTCACCGCGGGCCTCCTCTACCTGCTCCACGCGCGCCGCACGGAATATCCGCTGCTCGATCCCAAGATCTTCCGCTATCCGCTGTTCCGCGCGGCGGCGGTCGGCGGCAACATCTTCCGCATCGGCGTGGGTGCCGTACCCTTCCTGCTGCCGCTGATGCTCCAGCTCGCCTTCGGCCTCAACCCGGCGGAGTCCGGCCTCGTCACCTTCGTCAGCGCCATTGGCGCCATCACGTCAAAGTTCATCGCCGAAAAGACCTTCCAGCGCTTCGGCTTCCGCACCGTGCTCAGCTTCGGCGCCGGCATGGGTGGGCTCTTCATCTTCGTCAATGGCTTCTTCACGCCGGGCATGCCCATCGTCCTCATCATGGGCGTACTGCTGGTCACTGGCGTCCTGCGCTCGATCACCTTCACCGGCGTCAACGCCCTGAGCTTCGGCGACGTCGATGAAGCCGACATGAGCCAGGCCACCGCCGTCAACGCCGTGATGCAGCAGCTTTCCATCGCCACGGGCGTCGCGCTTGCCGGCGCCCTGCTGGAAATCGCGTCTCATACCCATCCGGGCCCGATCAACCTCAACGACTTCCACGTTGCCTTCTGGGTTGTTGGCGGTTTCTCCGCCCTCGCCGCCTTCTGGTTCCTGCGCCTCGCGCCGGACGCAGGCGCCTTCGTCTCCGGCCACAAGCGCAGCCAGGATCAGGCGTTCGTCGAAACCAAGGAATAAGGGGCCCGAAGGTCCCTCGAACTATTCTTCCTGCCTGCCCTTGAAGCCCTTGGCCACAAGGTAGGCCTCGGCCGAATTCGAGCGGCTCGATGGCGGCTTGGCGTGGAAGGTCGAATTGAAGTTGCGCTTGAGGTCGTGCAGCAACTGATGCTCGGTCCCGCCCTGGAAAACCTTGGCGATGAAGGCCCCGCCCGGATTGAGCACCTGGATCGCGAAGTCCGCCGCGATCTCGACCAGATGCATAATGCGCAGGTGATCCGTCGCCCGGTGCCCCGTTGTGGGCGAAGCCATGTCGGACATCACGAGGTCAGGCCGATGCCCGCCCAGCGCGTCGATCAGCATCTGCGGCGCGTCGTCCTCGGTAAAATCCTTCTGCAGCAGGATCACGCCCGGAATCGGGTCCATCTCCAGATAGTCGATGCCCACGATCAGCGGATGCTCGTCGGTCGAGCCGGTCACGCCCGCCGCAACCTGCGACCAGCCGCCCGGCGCCGCGCCCAGGTCGACAACCCGCATGCCCTTGCGCAGGAGCTTATACTTCTCGTTGAGCTCGATGAGCTTGAACGCCGCGCGCGACTTGTAGCCCTCGGCCCGCGCCCGCGCGACATAGGGGTCGTTAAGCTGCCGTTCGAGCCACAGCGTCGAGGAAAGCTTGCGCTTGCGGGCGGTCTTGACGCGAACCTTGAGATCGCGGTCCGTTCGGCGTCCGGCACCTTTCCCGGTTGGAATTTCAGGCATGGCGACGGCTCCTTGGGGCCGGGCGCTGCGGGCGCCGGAAAGTACGGTCGGCGTCCATGAGCGAAATCAGAATACCTTCGCGCAGGCCCCTGTCGGCCACGCGCACGCGCTCGGTCTGCCATTCGCGGCGGATGGCTTCGAAGATCGCGCATCCCGGCAATACCAGATCGGCGCGGTCCCGGCCAATACAGGGATGGTTCACCCGCCGGTCATAGGGCATGCCAAGCAGCACCTTCATGGTCTCGGAAACCTGGCCGTTGGTCATCCAGAGCCCATCGACCTTCTGCCGCTCGTAGCGCTCAAGCCCCAGATGCAACCCCGCCAGCGTCGTCACCGTGCCCGACGTGCCGATGAGATGCATCGGATGCTCGGCAATCATCTGCCGCAGCTTTTCGCGCCCGCGGAACTGGCGCAGGTGTCCGGCCACATAGGCCACCATCGCCTCGAAGGTCTCGGGCGTAACATCGACCCCGCCGAACTTCTCGGCAATCGACACCACGCCCACCGGCAACGACTGCCAGGAGCGAATCGAAGCCGCCATCCGGCCCTGGCTCTTCGGTCGACCGCCGCGGAAATCGAGCCAGGCGAGCTCCGAGGAGCCACCGCCGATATCGAACATCAGCGCGCCCTGCGCTTCCTTCTCGATGAGATCGGCGCAACCCGTCACAGCCAGCTCGGCCTCTGTGCGCCGGTCGACGATCTCGAGCACCAGCCCGACCTCTTCTTCCACGCGCTTGAGGAATTCCGGCCCGTTTTCCGCCGCGCGGCAAGCCTCGGTCGCAACCAGGCGCATCCGCGCCGGCTCATGATCCTTCAGCTTGTTGCGACAAAGCTTGAGCGCCTCGATGGTCCGCTCCATCGCCGCATCGCCGAGTCGACCCGTTGAGGATACCCCTTCCCCCAGCCGAACGATGCGCGTAAAGCCATCAAGCACCCGGAACCCGTGTTCATTGGGCCGCGCGATCAGCAATCTGCAATTATTGGTACCCAGGTCCAGCGCCGCATAGACTGCGCCGCGCGGCTTGCGCGGGGGCGGATTCGGGGCATTGCCTGTCCGTCTCTCCGCATCGGCCCAGGGGGTGGCTTGTCCCTCCCCCTTGGCGACATGTCCCGGGCGGGAATTGCCCCGGCTGCGGCGCCGCGCCGCCCCATCGGGAACGGCTGCAGCTGCGGACCGATCGGAATCGGTCACTTGCTTCTCCGTCTGCGCGGTCGCCTTGTGGGTCTTGACCCGCACGCGCCCAGGCGCAGTTCAATCACTGTCGAAACGAACGTAGAGCATGGAATAGCTTAGCGCAATGCCGCGAGCGGCTCCCGCCACCGCACGAGCCTGTGAGTTTTTCAAAATGCCTCTTGTTGCGACTTGCAATCGCAAATTCGTGTCGCTATGTAGAGCCCGCGTTGCCCAAGGGCGACCCCGCCGAGCACCCCTCGGCCCCCGGCCAAGGCCCCGCGCCTGCCCCGGTGGGGAATAGTTCAATGGTAGAACAGCGGACTCTGACTCCGTTAATCTTGGTTCGAATCCAGGTTCCCCAGCCAACCCTTCCTAAGTCGTTGATTTAGCTGCAAGTTCCTGCTTTTGCAGGGCTTTTTCGGCTCTGACTGGCCCACTTTTATGGCCCACTTCGGTGCGTTTCGTCGCACTCGAAGCATCGCCTGGTTGGGCTCGCTATAGGCTTGGGGAAGGAGAAAAAAGAATGGCTTCCGGCTCCAACCTTAAAACACGTGGCTCCATCTACTACGCTCGTCTGAAAGTTCCTGTAGAGCTTCAGCACCTCATGGGCACCAAAGAGCTTTTCCGCTCGCTCAACACCAAGGATCGCCGCACCGCGAATGTGCGTAAACTGGCAGTGCTTTCTGAATGGCATGAGCGCTTCGATGAGCTTCGCCGCCGTCGCGAGATCACAGAAACCGACTTTGCGAATGCGACTTGGAATCACTACACCACGGAACTACGTCAAGATGAGCTAGAGCGCTTCATTGTGCCCGCTTCCAGCGACCATGTGCGCAAACATCATTTGCGGGCACTGCGCGAGCACTTGGGCCAGGGCGAGACGGTTCTAGTGCATTGGGCTGCTGACAGCTTCATCGAGCGCCAGCGGCTTACTGTGGTGAAGCACAGTGCACAGTATCGGGAACTTTGCTTCCGGCTGATGCGCGCACAGATTGAAGTGCTTATGCGTGCCGGTGAGCGCGATGTCGGCAACTATGCTGGTGTGCCTGCCGATCCTATCGTCATCCGCCCTGCGGCCACCGCTGAGGTCGCTAAGCCGGGCGAAAGGCTGATGGAACTGTTTGAGCGCTACGCCAAGGAAAACCCAAAGCGGATCAAGGAGGCTGCGCTAATGCAGGCGCGGCGCGACATCGGCACCTTCATTGAGCTGGTCGGTGAGGATTTCCCGGTTACGCGGCTCGACAAGAAAGCGGCGCGGGAGTGGAAGGCGCTGCTCATGGAATACCCGGTCAAGGCGGCTGAAACGGCAATCTTCAAGGGTATGGGTATCAAGGAAATCGTCGCGGCCAATGGTGTGGCGAAGAACCCCAAGCCGGTAATTTCACCCAAGACCGTCAACCGCTACATCGCCGCGTTTAGCGCCTTCTGCAATTGGCTGGTAGCGCACGACTATCTCGCGTCCAATCCCTTCCTCAACATGTATCTGTCGGTGGACAAGACCAAGACGAACGTGCGGCCCTTCACCGACGACGAGCGCAAGGTGCTGTTTGCGTCACCGCTCTTCACGGGCTGCAAGAATGACGCGAAGTGGCATGAGGTCGGCGCTCACAAGATCAGGGACCACCGCTATTGGCTTCCGCATGTCATGATGTATTCCGGCGCACGGCCCGGTGAGATTGCCCAGCTCTTAGTAGATGACGTGCGCCAGATGCACGGCGTTTGGGTGATGCACTTCACCGACGAAGGCGATGAGGAAAAGAGCCTCAAGACCAAGGGGTCATTCCGGGTTGTGCCGGTGCATTCCGAGCTGGTGGAAATGGGCTTTATTGAGCACGTGGAGCGCCAACGCTCCGCTGGTGAGCGCCGAGTGTTCCCGGAAGCTGAGCGTAACTCGCGCGGCCATATCGCCAACAAGTTCGAAAAGAAGTTCGGCACGTATCTGGTGAAGCTGGGCTTGAAGGAAGGGCGCGGCTTGACGCTCTACAGCTTCCGGCATGGCTTCTCAGACGCCATGCGCGCTGCTGGCTTCATGGATGAAGAGTTCGGCTTCCTGATGGGCCATAGCAAGTTCAGCATGACCGCTCGGTATGGGCAGATGCCTCAGGGCACGTTGCAAAAGCGCGTCGAACTGATTGAGGCGGTGAGCTACAAATAAGGCCTGCTTCCTCCGACGCGTATCGAACATAAAAAGGCCCCGATAATTCGGGGCCTAGCTCTGCGGTTATGGCCGCGCGCTGTTATCGGCGTAAGCAAGCAAGTGTCCATCGGTTCCCAAATTCAACAACCGCCTCATCTTGTCGCTTTTGCGTGGACCACCTTGGTTCCTCATATGCCTCCAGCACCATTTCTCGATTCGCCCCAGGAGCGCTTGCGGTCAGTTTTAAGTTTTCTGAGAGTGGAAAGCCTAATTGCCGACTACGCATAATTACCGACGCGATACTCCCCTCCACTGCGCACAATTCATCCTTGGTAGGATTCTTGGCAAATATCTCAGTGGGTAAAGCAACGCCAACCATAGTTGCTAAGACGCTGCCGAGCACTGTTCTTAGAATAGATTTCTGCAATTTCGATACCTATCGAACCCCCAAATAACACTTATAACACTGAGCATTTCTCAGCAGTTTCTTCAAGCACCGACTGTCTTCGGGTCGTTAAGGCTGAGATATTTAGAAGTCGTCCAGCAGCGCTTCCACGGCATCCACTGTGCGATCCTCACTTGTGGCACGGGTGGCGTGGTTAGCGCGATGCAGTTGATAGCCGCGCGCCTGGTCCTCAAGGACGCTGGCGGGCCAGATGCCCCCTACTTCGCCAAGCACAGTTGTTATGTCACTTTCCTCAATACGGCCAGTGAACGGGTTAGCCGGTCGGATGTCCAATAGGGCAGCGACAAGAGCGTCCCAACGTTCTTCCGTGATGTAGATATCCTGCATGTCAATTCCTTTCCGGTTAACGCTTACCGGACGAGGTTTGGCGCGAAATTATCGAAAGATAAAGTCTATATTTTTATCGCATCATTGAATATAATATCATGAAACGAAAGTAAGTAATCATTTATTTACTTGCAATCAACCTTCTATATGAAATCGATACATTGCAAGTGCGCGGCGCCACCACCCCGTACCTCAAGAATAACCTTTTCACCTTCAGTCTGCATTCGACGGTATACCTGTACCAACCGGCAGGGGTTGGGTCTGGCACGCGCCTAGGATCGCGCCCGAACTTAACCTGCCGCGATCCTGCTTTGCCCCGCACATAGCCACCCGTGTTCATCAAAGCTGTAAGTACAGCTTCCCGTATTTCTGGCTTTACCGGGATAACCCCGTGCACGTGGAGCCGATTATCCTCGTTTACGTCAAAGGCATAGGCGAAGGGGTGACCAGCAAGTCCATGCTTTCGAAGGTACTTGTTCAGGCGCTTCTCAAAGAGATTGGCCGGGTCGGTGGTTGAGAGAAGGCTTCCCTCTTGAGCCAAGGAAAGGTTCAGAGAAAACTCCATAGCGTCGGGAACATCATACATATGCTCTATGGCGCGCTTGTAGCGGTCTTCCTCGGGAGTGAGCTTTCCTAGTCCACGTGTGCGAGGCTTGCGTGCTACCACCCGTTCGTTTTCCGTACACTTATTAGTGTGGGGTATAGGGTGTGATGTGTGTTGTAGAGGTGGAGCAAAAACACCCCCTAGACAACTAGGCAATGCATCGCCATTAAGCATCTGAACTTTAATGAGGAATTTCGATAGTTCCTCAGACTGCGGCGTTCCATTTTTGGAACCGCAAAGCGTTCCATTTTCACGACTGCCAAGCGCCTGCTCAAGCGCCAGCAAGTCTGGCTCGGACAACACAGAATAACTTGAATCCAGTTGATTTTTGTCAAGCAGCGACATATACAATAGCGGCGACCTTCCTAGAGGTTGCGGATGGAATGACCGTTCCAAGCCCCTGCTTTGAGTGGACACTCGGCAGGGGTTTTCCTATGGCTGGGTGATATAGCGATCAGCGTCAGGCGATGACCCAAGAAGTCAGATTTTTTTCGCTGCGCTATCGATCATACGCGCCACATCGCCAGCGATGCTCTTTGAAAGCGTCTTTTGCTCACCGCTCGCGCGGTCCACGATCCTCACGCCTGCCCCATGCGCTGAAACAATCGCATCGAGATCGACCGGCATGAACAGGTTATCTTTTGCTGGAGTAAGTGCGGCTCGGATTGATCGACGCAGTTCGCCTGCAAACGCGTCAGCGTCCACCAGAGATAGGGTCTTTTTCCAGTCACCCAGCTTGATGTTAATCACCTCACCGTCACGCATAACAATGATACCAGGTATTTCGTCTTCAATCTTTCCTGCATCTATTGCCCACGAAATCAACAAACCAACTGCGTCTGAAACCTTTATCCCATGATCGTCGGCAATCTTTCTCAGTTGCGCGGCACGTTCGTCAGGAATCATTATTTGTGTAGCCAATTCTTTTTCCTACTCAAAAGGCACTGGCTATATTCTACATTCATTTATCGATAATTTAAAGTCAAATTATCGATAAATAAGAAATTCATTAGCTTCTGCCTCGATTATTAGCGAAGTTGCCGGGACGCATTGCGGTCATCATCTCCTGCACGACCATGCCGCGAAGCTGACCTTCAAGGGTGCGCGCCACGGTTTTGGCGAGGTCCTGGTTCTGCTCTGGCGTGCCGCCGTTTGCGTTGACCGTCACAGGAGCATTGATCGTCACCACCGGAACGGCGTTGTCATTCGCAGGGCGCGCGTTGTCGTTCGCCGGGCGGATCGTGGGACCATTACCAACAAGCCCACCAGTGGCAAACGCGGCAATCTTGCCCTCATTGATGGCGCGCAGCAGATCGAGGTTCCGGCGCGTAGCAGCGGCGTTCACGACGAACTCACCATCGCTCAGCCGCGCAGGGATGCTGTCGCTCGTGCCAGTGCCAGGACCACGGATAAGCCCACCCGTAGCAGCCTTTACTACCCCGCCGTCTTTGAAGCCCAGAAGCCCAAAAAGCCCACCGCCCAAACCACCCATCATATTGCTGAAGAGCGAGTCAATGAGGCTATCCAGCGCCATATCAAGCAGGCGGTCGGCAAGTCGTCCGAAGGCATTGGCAAGCGCGGTAGCGGCGTCGGTGCCGCTGCGTAGGTCGCCGATCAGGCCACCCAGAAAATCTTTGGCGATACCCTTGGCCGCACCTTGTGCGTCCTCTAGGCGCCGCATAGCGGCGTTCTGGCTCTCAATCTCGGTGACCAACCCGCGAATAGATTCCTTCTGCGCATCTGTAGCGCTAGCGCCCGCACGTCGAAGCTCGGCATCAATGCGCCGCTCCACCTCAGATGCGCCGACGAGACGCAACTCATTCTCAAGCTCGGCAATCAGCTCTTTGGCTGCATCCCGCTCTTCACGCATAGCGCCGGAACGCCCACCGCCCGAACCTTTGCCGCTACCGGGCGTTACCGGGTAGTCGTCAAGCGAAACCGTCTTCACCGGAGCTTTCGGCGCAAAGGTCGCGGTTAGTTCCTGCCAGCTCGCACCAGCACCAATTTCATCGGTTTGGCCCACGGCAGCTTGCGCGGCACGGGCAGCATCGCGCAGTGCGATGAAGTTGCCGATGACTTCGGCAATCTTGTCTTGCAGCTTGGCAAAACTCGGGTTCGCATCGCCAAGGGCCTCGATGGCGTCTGCCGCGCTTTCGGCGGTGCCGCGCCCCTCGATGAGTTGCCGCAACAAGTCCTGAAATGCGGCATCCACCTCACCAAAGTTGCCACGAGTGTTCTGGGCCAGGTTGCCCATGGACTGGTAGGCGGCATCAAGCGCAATGTCGGCATCGCTGACAGATGCGCCAAAGGTGTCGAATTTGGTCGCGATCCGGTCGATCAGGTCGCCAATGCGCTGAATGTCGCGCATGTCATTGGCGAAGGTCTGAGAAATCGCATCGCCAAGATCGTTCAACGCGCGGTCAAAACCATCGGAGTTGACCAGCTCGGTAATCTTGCCGCCCAACGTGTCGAGGAAGCTGGCGAACCGTTGTCCTGCGCTCGAGGTGTCGTTGAACCGCCCCGCAGCGTCGATAAGCACGTTTTGCAAGCGCACGAACGACGACGAAACCGTCATTTCAGCGCTTGCCACCTTGTCTTGCAAAGTGACCGAACCGGCCTGAAACGCATCAAAGAATGCTTGCGAGGAAACCTTGCCATCAACAACAAGGGCGCGGAGCTTGGCGACCGATCCGCCTGCCTGATCTAGGCCAGCGGCTGCCGCCTGGGCAATCGGCAACGCACCTTCCAGTATCGAATTGAACTCTTCAGCCCGGACAACGCCAGAGCCCATCGCCTGCGAGAGCTGAAGCAACGCACCCGATGCCGATTGAGCATCAGTGCCCGCGACACGTAGCGCCACCGCCACGTTATCGGTGAATTTCAGCATGTCCTCAGTGGACGCGCCTAGCTCACCCTGAACAAGCGAGACGCGGGAATAGAGCTGCGCCAGAGATTCCAACGGCGCGGCGTTACGCTGGGCCGATGCAAACAGGCTCTTGTATACCTTTTGCAAATCGTCACCGGCCAGCCCAGCCACCTTGAGCGAGTTGCCGATGCGGGTGCTCGTATCCAAGAGCTGCGTTGCGGCACGCATTGAGACAGCACTGGCGATCCCGGCGGCGATACCACGGCCCACACCCACAAAGTGTCGCTCAATCGTGGATGCGGACTGCTTGGCGCGCTGATCGATCCGCCTAAAATTGCGGTCGGCAATCATGCCTGCCTGTTTCATCTGACGCTCAAAGGCCGCGTATCGGGCCTCTAGCAAAACAACTAGATCGGCATCAGCCATGGGTGTTCCTATCGGTAAAGTTCAAGCAATTCGTCGGTGTATTGAGGCCCGGCATTGTCATTGGCGACGGCACGGGAAACGGCCATTGCAGCGGCCACCGCACCGTCAATGCGGTCGGTTTCCTTGTCCTTCTGCATGAAAGGCAGGCCAGTCGTGCCGAAGCGCGCCATAACGTGATCCAGGTGGGCACGCAGGATCGGGTGTCCGTCATGGCGGATGCGGCGCGCGCTCACAGTGCGGGACAGGTCGGCAGCGGCAATACCCATGAGCAAAGGCGACTGCTTGAGACTAAAGGCGGGGATACCATCGGCCACTAAGCGGCGAAGCATCGGCCCAGCCATCGCCGGATCAACCGCAACTTCCATCACATTGTCATTGGCCGCGACGATCTCGCGAATTTCTGCCTCAACATGGGTGTCTTCGATGACCGGGCCGGGAACCACGTTCAGCAACTTTTCAGCGCGCCAGCGGACATAAGGAGCTTGGTCGCGGTCGGCGCGCGCCTGCAAATCCTCTTCCGGGAGGAAAAAGGTCGGGCGCACGGTGATATTGCCATCGTCGTGCAGCCACGCCGTGACAATGGCCGAAAGGTCGCCGGTGCGGGAAAGGTCCACGCCAAGGAAACACGGCAGCTCGCTCAGTTCAGCAAAATCAATCTCGTGCTTGCCCTGGTCAAAAATCGCCATGTCGAAAAGCGGGGAACGCGAATGGCCCAGCCACATATTGAGGTGGTCATTCTTGAAGGTGTCGCGCAGCACGGGATTATGTTCAGCCTCGCGAGCTTCCTGCCGAAGCGCATCAATGTCGGGGAAGCCATCGGCAAGGCCGGGATTGACGCGATGCCACACCGCCTCATCGCGCCAGTCGGCATCGGTCGGCGTTTCGAGCAAGATGGGCAGCGTGCCGGCGTCGGTTACTTCGCCGCTCGCGACACGGCGGGCATAGTTAAAAACCTCAAAGGCAATGTTCCCCTGCCCGCGTCCAGCCTGGGAGATAACCACCTCAAGGGTGCCTGCTGTCTTGGATAGGCCGGAACGCAAGACTTTGTAGAGGTCCGGCTTTTTCCACGCGTGGATTTCGTCAATGAGCACGAAATTGGGTGTGCGCCCGTTCTGGGCATTGGCATCGCTGGAAACGGCCTTGAGGATCGAACCGGATGCCGGGTGCTTGATGATGTGGCGGGAGTCACGGACGCGGGTGCGCTTCTTCACCACCGGCGTTTGCAGGATAATGCCAAGCGCCTCTTCATAGGCAATGCGAGCCTGATCGCGGTCATAGGCAGCAAGGATAACCTGCCCCTGATTGACGCCTTCCGGCCCATAGAGGTGCAATAGAGCGAGGATCGCGCCCAGCGAGGTCTTGCGAGCGCCGCGCGGAAGCATGATGACCACGCGCTTGACGATGCGATTGCCGTTCGCGTCGCGCGGCCCGTAAATGGCCCTGATAAGTCGCTCCATCCACCTAGGAAGCTGGAACTTGCGCTGCGGATGGCTCGACTTCGGATGATAGTGCGCCAGCACGAAATCGACCGCCCGCTGGCCACATCCCAGCGGGTCGGAAATCTTGCTGTCATCGAAAAGCCAATGCGGATAGGGATCAGCCAAAGAGCGCGCCCAACTCGTCGTCGTCGCCATCATCACGCATGGCAGGGCGTGACCGGCTAACCGGCGTTAGGCCCAGCTCAGCAGCACAAAGGCGCTGGGTGGTCTGGGCATTGTTGAGGATACCGTGCGCGGGATGCTTCTTGCCCGCTGCCGTTACCAGTCCTTCACGCGTAAGAAGCCGATGGGCCTCCCGCATCGTGCCGGTGGCAATGCAGTAGTTTTCGAGCGTGGCAAGATCGGCCGCAGTGAGCGTCTTGCGCTCTTCGATAAGGATAGGCGCAACACGCTTCCATTCTGCCTTGGCGTCCCTGCTCATGTAACTGGGCGGGCGCGGCACAACCGTAACTGAACTACTGCCACCGACGATGGTGCTGGGTTTGCGGCCTCTCACTTCACCACCTCGCAATGCAGCTCAAGGCCACGGCCATCAGCAACCGCCAGCAGCTTGACGATATTGAGCGGCTGCCCGGCATGGCTCACGCGGTCCGCTGTGGTGATGTCAGGCCGGAAGTGGGTTCGGAAAATCAGCGTCGTGGTTTCGCGCTGGCCGTTGTCGGCATTAGTTTCGACGGCCTCGCGGCTCACCAGCTCGGCGCGTAGGGTGTGAAGGTTTACCCAGCTTACTATCTGCCTGCCGCCCTGCCCATTCGTGGTGCTGGCGCGCTGAATGATGATGGTGTGCCGGAAGTTACCCGTGAGCATGACGCACCTCAGTCATCATCGCTTCAACCGACACGATGACGTGCCCGTAGTCCTTCGGGTCGCGAAGGGTGCGGGAGCCATTCACCCAAAAGTTCCCCCAAAGGTCATACCCAACGATCTCTAGCTCGCTAGGCAGGGCATTGCGCACCTCATCGGCAATGGCGCGGGCGTCCATCATGCCGCCCTCTTCGGTCCAGCAATGCAGGTCCATGTAGACGCGCACCGAACGGGTCGTGCGAGTTTCCCCCTCCCGCACGACCTGGGCATCACCCAGCCTAATGCACGGGAAGTTCTCGGGCCGGGAGCCAGCATCCTTAATATGTTCGGCGGGCACCAAAGCGGTGAGCGCCGGTGCCGAAATCAGCCGGTCATGAATGGCAATTTGCAGTGCGATATCGGGAGCCATTAGTGGTTCCCCTCTTCGCGGACTGCCTTGCGAATGTCGCGCGTGGTCCGGTTCTTGATCCGGTTACGCAACATACGGAAAGCAGGCCAGAAGAACGGCTTGGCAGCGGCCTCACCGGTGCCATGCTCAACAAGATGGGGATAGCGCACGTCCTCATTGCCCGCCGTCACCATGACGGCGTTGGACGGCACAACGGTGCTGCCGCCCGGCTGGCTAAAGGGCGGCGTATGCATGTCGCCGGGCGTCATCTCGATACTGTCGATAAGCGCGCCAGTGTCGCGGCTGCTTTCAGCTAGGGTCCGCATTAGGTCGGCAAGCTCATTACCGGACTTCTGCAAAGACACCTGCGCAGCTTCCCGTGCCCGCACCGGAACGGCATCAAAACGGGCCTTCAAACGGCGGATTTGAGCGTCAACAGAGGCCATTAGCACACCTGCCGAACGTAGGGTGCAATGAGGTCGTCATAGCCCATAGCCAGCCGAACCATGCTGTGATCCACCAACACCGGGTTGCGGTTCCAGAATAGATGCGTAGCCTTCATCAGCGCGGCGTGCTGAAGCGGTGCGGGCAAGTCCTCATATTCTGCGGGCGCTTCAGCGCCGATGTCATTGGCGAGGGTCGCCAGCGCCACAACGATGATGCGCGAAAGCTGGGAATCCTCAGTGTCATCAAGCAGCTCAAGGTGCTGCTTCAAGTCAGTCAGTGCGGTCATTCGGAAAAATCTCTATTTGCGGAATATCTTGCGCGTGCCTCCCCCCGCCGGTCCCCTCAAAGGCTGGCAAATTCAAAGCCACCCCCGTAGTTTGAAAGTCGGAGGTGAAGTGGTGACAGAACAGCTTTTGACCCGAACGCTTTTGGAAGCGGCGATGCGCAAAGGCATCGCCGCTCATCCTGAACTTCATAAAAAATGGATCGAAGTTCAGTATCGATTTGGAGCATTGGCGGGCCATGCAACGCTGCTGTCGTTCGCTATGAACACCAGAGTTGATATGCTTCTCAGGACGCTTGAGGCAGAAAACCTTGAACGCTCCACATCCGATATGGAGCCAGATGTTGACCTCGCGGGCGATCTCTTTTTGTCGCTGTCTGAATCGTGGGTTACGCGATGTTATGAGCTTGTCAGGGTGGCAAGGGAGCGTATTACAGCGCGCGGTGATGCCACTCCGGAAAGACTGGCTCACCTGCTTTACCAGCTGGAGCTGGTGCGGATGCCCATCGATAAGGGAGAGATTGCCAAGGCAATCTATCACAAAGGGGAACCACTGGTGCTCACTCGCGAAGACGGTTCTGAACCACAGCCATACACGAAGGGTTCTTTCATCGTGCAACGTGGCCTGTGTGGCCAATCTGGGGCGGCAATGTGGTGGCCGATAGACCTTAGAACGCAACAGACGGTAGAGGTATGTCGTCGCGATCTCTCCGACTGGCTTGTTGGCCTTTTCGACTAACATAATCATGCTTGGGCCTGCCTGCGCTCTTCGCGCTGCTTGGTGCTGTTGTGGTGATGCGCGCAAAGCGGCTGCCAGTTGTTGCGGTCCCAGAACAAGGCGTCGTCGCCACGGTGCGGGATGATGTGGTCAATGTGGCTGGCAGGCTTGCCGCACATAACGCAATGCGGATGAGCTATGAGATAGGCAGCACGCGCCTTCTGCCATTCGGTGTTGTAGCCGCGCTGGCGGGCAGACGGGCGACTGCGATCATGGCGAGCTTTGCGGGCGTGGTCGCTGGCAATCTGGCAAGCGCAACGCTCACCGGAAGGAACGATGTTGCCGCAACTGCAAAGGCGTGGGGGTGCGAAGGGCATAGATTAGCCGGGCGAATTATCTAGTTCTTTGGGACAGCAACTTCGCTTTAAGCGCAGCATAACCTTCACGATCAAAGGCAGGATCGTGGCCTCCCTCTTCGATCTGGCTGAGCTGATCGGGCGTGTAAATTGCGATGCTGGTCTGCTCTTCGGTCGTGCCGAAAACGGCCTTCATCACGTCTGTGATGAGGTCTACCCGGCCATTGCGGGCGGCTATGATTTCTGCGGGTGTTGCGTTCCATGCTTCTTCCGGGGACCAGCCTAACCAGCCCGTGGCGATACCAAAGAGCTTGGCAAAGGCTTGCTCAGGATCGATAGGCTTGCCGCTGGGCGCGGGTGCGGTGTCGTCGGGGTCAATACCCGCAATAGCCAGGACGAACTCTGCGAGCGGGCCGGTGAGGCGATTGCGGACAGTGCCAAGGCCAAAGGCCGCAATGTCAGCCAGCAAGAGCTTGGGGCTGATAGCCGCTTCCCTGAGCACGTCCATAATGATGGTGACGTTGAAGCCCTGCACGGCGGCAAGCAGGCCGGTGAGCCCGTGCCGCCGAACAAGGCGCATGCTGGCGCGCAGCGACGGGCGAAGCTCGTAAGCCTCGCCTGCCAACTCGACATAGATGCCGTCCGCGCCCAGCTTCATGGTTAGGCGGCGATCTTGAGTTTGGCGAGCGCTTCGCCCATGACCACCTTGCCACCGACGCGGCGACGGCCACCAAAGACAACAATGTCATTGCCCCAACGGGTGTCGTAATCGACGTGCGGTTCAAAGGCGATGCGGTCGGTGATGAGATATCCGCGCGCGAAGTCACCGAACATGATGGGGGTTGCGTCTTCGGCAACATCCGGCATGTGGTCGGCTTCAAAGACCGGCTTGCCCAGCAGAAGGCCAGGCTGACCAGCCTGCAAGCCAGCCTGCCAAAGCAGGTTGCCGTCACTGTCTCGCAGGCCGCGCACCACGCGCATGGTTTTGCGGTTCATCAGCCAAGACCCATTCAGGGAATAGGTCGACTTGATGCCGTAGAACAGGTCCAGCAGCGCGTCGGTGTCGATGGCAGCGGCTTCGATCTCTTCCACTTCGGTGGAAGTCAGAACACCTTCGGCCTGGGTGGTGCCGTTGCCGGTGACGAACCACTGGCTTTCAAGCGTGGCGCATTCCGCCACGATGTGATTGCTGAGGTAGTCACCCAGATTGACGGCGTTGTCTTCGAGCAGACTGCGCGATACCGGCACCAGAACGCCCATTGCGTGCGGCTTGATATCAATCTGCTCAAAGGTCGGCTCGGATTCAGGCTTGGCGCCAACTTCGGTCACGCTAGCGGGCACGACGCGATTGACCAGCCGGGGAATCTGCAAGAGTGAGCCAGCAACCGAAATGGTGCTGGCAAGCTGGCGCACCGGCGAGGCGGCGCGAACTTTTTCCAGCACCTGGGCAGAGAAGTCATCCGGCACCAGCTCGCCGCCGGTGCTGGGCGCAGAAATGGTGAGCGCCTTCCGTTCCAGCATCGTGGTGCGCAAGCTGTCACCAAAGGCCTTGAGCCCATTCACCGGCTCATTGTCATTGGCGGCAACCGGGCGCTTGGCCTTGGCTTCGAGCTTGTCCAGCCGGGCGGTGAGCGCGGCGATATTGTCGTTAGCGGCCTTCAGCTCAACAGCGGCTTCGGCGGTATTCTCGTTTTCCATATGGGTGTTTTCCTGTTCCATGGACTTAACTTCGGTGATGCCCGCGCCGCGATTGACGGGGTGCTGGCAAAGGGAGATTTCAGCGACGGTGAGGTTGGTGAGGCTGCGACCGCCGCCCACGCGCGGCGTGAAGTCATGCAGGCGATAACCAATAGAAAGCCCTGCACTTCGACCTGCCTGCAAGCGACGGCGGGCCGCGCGCGCAGGTCCGACACCTTCGATGAAAAGACGTCCCTTAACCTCAAGCCCGACATCGGTTTCGGTTACGCTTTCCCAGATGCCGACTACCTGGTTGTCGTCATGCTCAACTAGGATCGGGATCGATTTTTCAAACCGGAACGCGCCCTTCTCGATAACATCGCCAACGCTGTCGGCAGCGCCGAACGGCCACGCAATGCCGGTGATGGTGCCAGCATCGTCAATGCTGACTTCGGCCTTGATTTCGAGCTTTTCCATTAGGCGGCACCGGCATTGATGGCAGCGGACAAATCGCCGGTTGCGGCGGCTTCCTGCACGGCACTGCGAGCGGCGCGGTTTACACGGCGCTCCGCGTCAACCTTCTCATCGTCGGTCGCTTCGCGGAAAACGGACTCTTCCGGGCCAACCCAAAGGTCGGTGAGAACGTCCAGTGCCAGCAAATGCAGCTCACCCAACGGATGCGCATTCAAGTAGGTCTGCACCAGCTCAGCGGCTTCCTTAGGATGCTCACCGGCACCAATAAGGCCCAACCGAACGGTGTGCACCATTTCGGCCAAGCCCATGCTTCGGGTGCTCTCAACGATGGCAGTGATTTCCTTGCCGGTGAGCTTTTCCAATTCAGGAATCAGGTGCGGCGTGAGCGAGAAATCCCGCTCACGGTCGCCAAAGAATGCCTTGTGCATCAGGCGGCGTCTTTCTCGGTGTTGAGAGGGTTGTCGTTCGCGGCCTGCACCGGGGCGCTGGTCGTGTAGGGATTTTGGAGCTCATCACCACCGGGAAGCGGCGGGAGGTTACGCGCGGCGCGAACCTCATTGGCAGTCATCACACCCATGCTGCGATACTGGCCGAAAGAAGCAGCCTGGGCAGCGTGGCTCACGGTGAGCAAGTCATCAGTGATGAACTCAAAGAAGTGCGTGCGGCGCTCTTCCGGCGTGAGCAAGACGCGGGCATAGGCCCATTCCCACGCCTTCAGCCAAGGCCGAAGAGTGTATGTGAGAAACTGGTGCCCCATCTCTTCGGTGTTCGACCAAGTTCCGCGCGTAAGATCGAAAAGCATGGTCGGCGGGACGCGGAATACACGGGCAATCTGCTCATTGGTCCAACGCTGTTGCTCAATGAGTTGGGTGTCGGCGGGCGAATTGGTGATGGATTTCCACTGCGCGCCATCGCTCAGGATCGCGGGTTTACCGATGTTGTCGCCGCTGTGAGCCAGCGTCCACATTTCGAGGAGCTTGGCCTTTTCCTCGGGCTTCATCGACTTGTCGTTCTCGATGACACCGCCCGGATGTGCGCCGTTGTGGATATGCTTGGCGGCGTATCGCTCAAGATCGATTGCATAGGCGATAGCGTTCCGCGCCAGGTTGATCGGTGCGGCGTCCTCGTGGCGAATATGCAGGATGTCCCGATACTCATAGCGGACGTTCTTCCGGCCCTGCCTGATCAGATAGAACGGTTCGCCGGTCGCATCGTCCGTCTTTGGCTCAACGCTGGCCGGGTCTAGCCGAATGAACTCAACCACCCTGTCGCCGACGCGATTAGCGAGCGCGAAACCGCCATTGTCATGCAGCAGGGCATCGCGCGTGAGTTGGGTGCGCAGTTCGGCGGCGCTGGTCCAGTCGTTGGCCTCGTCATGCGCAAGGGTAAAGGCAGGGTGCGCCGGATCGGCTTCCTTGCCCTTGCCATTACGCACGTAGAGCTTCACCGGGAGCGTGCCCACGGCATCAGAGATAAGCGTTACCGCCGATGCGACGGCGGGCACCCGCATGGCAGTCTCGGGCGTCACCGAAATGTTGGAGTGGGTCGGCTGGGCACCGAAGAGCCAAGCGGCCAGCGGGTCGGTGAGGCTCACCGGCGCGGGCGATGTCGGCTCAGGATCGGCCTTGCGGAAGAAGCCGGGAAGGAAGTCGGTGAAGGGCAACAGGTCTGCTCATGCGGTATTATATTACCGCAATATGCCTGAGCGAGAACGAAATGTGAATCCCCTAATTGGGGATTTTTCAATCGTCTGACAGTTCTTCAGCTTCTTTTCTGAACTTATCCATCATTTGTGCCTGCATTTCAGGCGTAAATCCTAGCATTTCACGATGTGAGGCCATCGCCTCATCAAGTAGTCTGTCTGCACGTTCAAACACATCGTGCAGCTCGTCTAGCTCCAAGATGAGCCTTTCCCTACCCACTCTTGAGGAGAATTCGAGCGCTCTGTCTCGGAAGAAGTGATGGGCCAGGAAGTCACGCTGAGCCTTTGCCCTCTGAAAGTGCGGCTCAATCAAGTGGCTAATCTCAGGAAACCTACCGGCGCTTTTGATCAAATTCCCTAGCGTCTTGGCGTGCTGCTGATCCATGAACGCATCGAAATCTGCCTCATATTTGGCGCGATCAAAGGTCGTCGGCCGCTCCGCAATATACCGTCTTCTAGTTTCGACCAAGAAATCTAGCTGCATGATTGAAATGGCCAGACCTGTCTCAAAGACACTTGCCATGTAATATGCTCGGCCGAAGTAGGCGAACGTCTCTTTTATTTGTTCACCATCGTCAAAATCGTCGGTTTCGTCCATAAGCGCCTCAAGTGAAGTAGGACGGCCACCCCGGCATTATTGCTGCCGCAACGCTCGGCTGATCTCGACCAGAACGCCCAGCGCAATGGCGCAAGCAGCGACTATTAACGCCTGATCAAGGGCTTGAGCTGGTGATTGCCCTAAGTAACGTGCCGCCCAGGCCCTAGCCTCTTCGGCGTTCGATATGCCGAAGATGATATAGAGTGCGATGCCAGTTCGGCTTGCGGCCATAATGAGCGCAATCCATGCGGCAACGGTGCCAAGCCTAGTAAAGAACATTCTTTGCCCCCCAAAGATTCGAGCGACGATAGTAGCCGCAAACGGGCCAGCGTCTATGGGAGCCGATGGGCAGGGTTAGGGCTGAACAGATGGCCCAAAAAGGTGGCCCACTTTGGCCCACTTTTTTGGCCACCAATCTTGATAACCCATTGAAATTACTATATGTATCGCGCTGATGGGAGGGTCCAGGTTCCCCAGCCAACTGATCTAAAAACCGACGCACACCGGCTTCGCTCCCAGCGCAGGTTGTTCGCGTACCGAACACACAGCGGCTCGCGGTAACCCCAATCTTAGCTCGATATCCCTAGAATCCGACGGACGACCGGTACGAATGCAGTGCCTGTTACGCGAGTGTTTTCGCGATCAAGACGCCCCCATCGGATCGGCGCCTCGCGTGAGGCTATCGCCGAATGCGAGGATTTCGAGCACCGCTTGTCTCCCAGAGAATTTTGTCGCCGTCCGCCCCCGCGCCGAAACGCAACGCCTCGTGGAACCGGATCGGCAGAACTAGGTTTTTTCTGCGTTCGGTTCTCGAAAGGAGAGATTCGATGAACATCAAGGTTCTTGCAACCACCGTTGCCTTCGCCTCCACGCTTCTTGTTCCGGGCTTTGCCCTTGCTCAGGAAGAGCACATGATTGGCGGCAAAGCCGTCGCTGCCGACCAGGTCGCCGAGGTTCAGGCCAAGTGCGACGAGTTGCGCAAGGCCACCCCGATGGCTAACGCGGCTCCGGCTGCCGATGCTTCGACGCTTTGGACTGCTGATGGCAAGGTGGACCTCACCAAGCTGACCGTGGCCTTCTGCGACGAAGGCAAGTTTGCCGCTCCTGCCCAATAACCTGTGCGGCGCGGCGGGCGTCCCTGACGATACCCGTGAAATCTGCGCAAGAGACGCTCCGCGGGATGTTGAAATTCCTGCGGGGCTTTTTTGTCACTGGCGAGATCTAGGAACCAGCAAATGGCAAGCGATCGAGAAAGCGGCAATCACGCCCATGGAGCCATGAATTCGGCCAATTTCGCTCTGGCCAGCGTGGCCTTGGCCAACGCGCTGGCCGTGACGTTGCGTGAGTTGAGCGAAGCGATGCCGCAATCGGACGACGAATGGCTCGAGGATATCCGCTCCGTCGCCATCCGCGATGCCAAGAATGCGGCGGTCGAAGGATTGCCGCTCGAAGAGGAAGTCGAGGCGATTCAGTTCGGCGTGGATGTGGTGGGTTCGGTTTTCGATTCCGCCCTCGCCGAGCGGCTGCAGAGGCGCGGGCGATCGGTCGGTCCGGGTCGCTAGCGTCCCCGGGGGAACCCGAACGCTCCTTCTAAGTTTTCCAGTCACACCATTAGTTACGTCACACGCGATCCCCATGCGTGGGAGGAGGCTGGGTATGGCTTCACCGAGCGTCAGGCAGCGGGCGCCGAGACGCGAACGCCTGGTTCTTCAGGAAATATCGAAGGCATTGGGCAATATCTGCGTGCCGATGTTCGAGTGGCAAAGCCGCGCGATCACGCTGCGCTCGCGCGTTGTGCGGCGCCCCGACGACAGCACCGTCGCCATGGAGCTCGTTTCCTTTCTCGACGAAGTGCAGCAGACGCGGGAGGCCGTTGAAGGGCTTTCCGACACGCTCTCGCCGGCAGCCTCCCTCGATAGCCGGTATCTCGACAAGGTGCGCAGCCTTGCAAAGCTCGAAGTCTATCTCGCCGAAACAGCCAAGCTGCTTGGCGGCGCCGAAAGGCAGGTCGCGGAATAGGGGCGGCAATCGCCTGCGACCTGCGGGGTTCGCTCCCCTGCTCCGCCATGCTAGAGGCCGACGACATCAATGCTCGTGCGAGGCCTCATGCAACTGCCCCTCACCACCCTCCTCATCTATGCAGGCGCGGCAATTGCCGAGATTGCGGGATGTTTTGCGTTCTGGACGTGGCTGCGGAACGGGCAATCGATCTGGTGGCTTGCGCCGGGAATGGCCTCGCTGGCGCTCTTCGCCTGGCTGCTCACGCTGGCGCCCGCAGAGCAGGCCGGGCGGGCCTATGCCGCTTATGGCGGCATCTACATCGTGGCGTCGCTCTTCTGGCTCTGGCTTGCCGAAGGCCGCCGACCAGACCTCTGGGACCTTGCCGGAGGCGGCCTGGCCTTCGTCGCGGCGGCGATCATCCTTTTCGCGCCGCGGAGTGCTTAGGCCGGACGGGCTATCGTCGGCCGCCGGAATCACGTATCTGTGAACTGCCATACTGGAGGCATGACGACGCCAGCAGGGTCAAGCTCCAGCTCCCTTGCTGGCGTCGTGCTTCAGGCTTCAGGCCTGTTTCGCCGCCAGCAACCCGCGCCAGTTCAGCCACCTGCACGCGAATATCGGGCACCGCCTCGATCTCGAGGAATTCTCCACGCGTGAACGGCCCTACTGCAAACAGCCGCGTCGACTCGGTGCCTCCCCATCGATGTCCGCACAATCAGTCGTCTCGTCGCCGCGAATGCCTCGACGACTTCGCCATTGCCGACGTTATCTCCGCCTTCCCCTCTTCAACTGGGCCGACTGCCTGATGCTCTCGATCGGCGAGCGCACCCCTGCCCCATCGGCCTGACGCAAAAGAGAAGGGCCCCATCCGGGGCCCTTCTCTTTTCGTTTGGCTGTGAGTGACTAGGCCGCCTGGGCCTTTGCCAGCGTCACCGAGGCGTCGATGGTCTTGCCGTCGCGCAGGATCTTGAGGTCCACCTTGTCGCCTGCGCGCATCAGGCCGATCTCGTTGCGCAGCTCGGTCGAAGTGGCGACTGCCTGACCGTTGAGCTCGGTGACCACGTCACCCGCCTTGAGGCCCGCGCCGGCCGCCGGCGAATTGGCGCTCACGTCTGCCACCAGCGCGCCGGCCTGCTTGGCCGGCAGGCCCATGGCCGCGATGAGATCAGGCGAAAGATTCTGGATTTGCACGCCCAGCTGGCCGCGCTCGACATCGCCGTACTTTTCGATCTGCGCCACCACCTGCTGGATCATCTGCGAGGGGATGGCGAAGCCAACGCCCACGCTGCCGCCGCCCGGGCCGACGATGGCCGTGTTCATGCCCACGAGGTCACCCTTGAGGTCGACCAGTGCGCCACCCGAATTGCCGGGATTGATCGAGGCGTCGGTCTGGATGAAGTTCTCGTAGCCCTCGATGCCCAGGCCCGAGCGGCCGAGGGCGCTGACGATGCCCGAGGTCACGGTTTCGCCGAGGCCGAACGGATTGCCGACGGCCACCACGTAGTCGCCCACGCGCACATCCTGCGGCGCGGCGAACTTGATGGCCGAGAGGTTCTCAGCCGGCACCTGGACCAGCGCGATATCGGTGGCCGGGTCCTTGCCGAGCACCTTGCCGGTCAGCGTGCGGCCGTCCGAAAGCGTCACCGCGATCTTGTTGGCGAAGTCCACCACGTGGTTGTTGGTGACGATAAGGCCCTTGGCGGCATCCACGATCACGCCCGAGCCTTCGCCCTGCACCTGCTGGCGGGTGGGCGGCTGTTGCTGGCCGAATTGCTGGAAGAAGGGCGGTACGTCCCCGTTCTGGGCCACGGGCTTGACCATCTCACCCTGTACGGCGATGGCGACGACGCTGGGCAGCACTTCGCTGACCACCGGCGACAAGCTGGGCAAGCCCTGCCCCGCCGCAACGGCGGGCGCGGCAGGCGCGACCGGCGCCGCCGACTGGGCAAGGGCGAAATTGATGGCCGAGCCACCGAGGAGCGCTACAGTCAGTCCTGCCGCTACGGGCAATGCCTTGATACGCATGATCCATCTCCATTGAGGAAGGTTTGGATCGTTTGTAACCACCCGCGGCTTTCCCGAAGATGTCGCCGAATTTACATCTTGGTAATCTTTCGGCTTTGTTGCTGCTCGGTTGCCCGATTGCGCACTAGGCCGCCTCGGACTCCCGCTGCGGCGTATACCGCGCCAGTGCCGTGATCACCTGCCGGGCCGTAACGCGGCCGATCTGCTGGCCCGTTTCGTCCACCACGCCCACCCATTTGTGGTCGGCAAACAGCGGCAGCACGTCCTCGCAGCGCGCATCCATCGAGACAGCCTGCTCGCAGGGCTCGGTATTGCCCACTTCCATGATCGAGCGGACATGGATCGCCCGCGCCTTGTTCACCTCGCGCACGAACTGCTCGATATGTTCGTTGGCCGGGCGCAGCACGATATCCTCGGGCTTGCCCACCTGTTGCACCGCGCCATCCTTGAGCACCGCGATGCGATTGCCGATCTTGAGCGCCTCGTCGAAATCGTGGGTGATGAAGAGGATCGTCTTGTTGAGCGATTTCTGCAGATCGATAAGCTGGTCCTGCATGCCGGAGCGGATCAGCGGATCGAGCGCCGAAAAGGCCTCGTCCATGAGGACGATGTCCGTATCCATCGCCAGCGCCCGGGCGAGGCCCACGCGTTGCTGCTGGCCGCCGGAGAGCTGGCGCGGTCGCGCCTGCTCGTAGCCGGCGAGTCCCACGGTCTCGATCCACTTCTCGGCCTCGGCCAGCCGCTTGCGCCGGTCGGCGCCGCGGATTTCGAGGCCATAGGCGACGTTGTCGATGACCGAGCGATGCGGCAGCAGCGCGAATTTCTGGAACACCATGGCTACGCTCGCGCGGCGATAGTCGCGCAGCTCGTCCCGGTTCATGGTCAGCACGTCGCGGCCATCCACGACGATGCTCCCCGCCGTTGGCTCGATCAGCCGGTTGACGTGGCGGATGAGCGTCGACTTGCCGGAGCCCGAAAGGCCCATGACCACGAAGATCTGTCCACGCTCGATATCGAGCGACACCTCGTCGAGCCCGACGATCTCCCCGGTTTCGGCCTGCACTTCGGTCTTGCTGCGCCCCTGGCGCAGCAGTTCGAGGGCGGTTTGCGGGTTGTCACCGAAGATCTTGGTGACGCCGCGCATAGTGATGGCGTTTTCACTGGTCATCAGCGTGCCTCCAATAGTCCGATACGGTCCTGCAATTGCCGGCCAAAGGCCTGCGCGATGCGGTCGAAGACGATGGCCAGGGCCACGATGCCCAGCCCCGCGAAGAGCCCGCGGCTGACTTCGAGCCGGCCGATGCCCTGCAGCACCTGGTAGCCAAGTCCGCCGGCGCCGATCATCGAGGCGATCACGACCATGGAGAGCGCCATCATCGTCGTCTGGTTGATGCCGGCGAGAATGGTGGGCAGCGCCAGCGGAATCTGGACCTTCACCAGTCTCTGCGCCGGGCTCGCGCCAAAGGCACGGCTGGCTTCCATCACCGCCGGATCGACGGTGCGCAGGCCAAGGTCGGTGAGCCGCACGAGCGGCGGCGCCGCGTAAACGATGGTGGCGAGCAGCGCCGGAATCTTGCCGGGGCCGAACACCATCACCGCCGGGATCAGGTAGACGAAGCTGGGCAGCGTCTGCATGAGATCGAGCAGCGGCGTGATCGCCCGGCGTACGCTCATCGAGCGGGACATCCACACCCCGAGCGGGATCGAGAGCACGATGGCCGTGATCGTGGCGGCCAGCATCAGCGCCAGCGTGGTCATGGCATCCTTCCAGAGGTCCATGACCCCGAGGAAGAGCAGCGCCGCCAGCACCAGGGCCGGCAATTGCCAGCGGCGCGAGGCCAGCCAGGCGATGCCGGTCAGCACCACGATGACCACCCACCACGGGGTTGCCACGAGCAGGTCCTCGATGGCCTTGAGCAGCATGAGAAGGGGATAGGCGGCGGCTTCGAAACCGTCGCCCCAGTTGCGGACGACCCAGTTGAGGCCGTCATCGACCGCTCGTCGCAACGGGCGGGTATCAATGATTTGCGGAAACACGCTTTCGTTCTTTCATATGAACCGAAGCGCCGGATCGCTAAGTGAGCGGCCAGCTCGCTTGGGGATCAGGCGCGATAGGTGGCCGGGCGCGAAACCCGGCCACCGCCATCGATTGCTGTGGGGAAAATCAGAGGGTCGCCTTGACCTTGTCGGCCACATCCGCCGGAACCCAGGTGGTCCAGACATCCTCTTTGGTCTTGAGGAAGTTCTCGGCGGTGGCCGCGGCGTCGGCCTGGTTTTCGTCGCCATAGACCAGCAGCTCGCTGATCTGTGCGTTGGTGAGGCCGACCTTGGAGAAATAGGCCGCCACGTTCGGCGCCTCTTCCTGGATCCAGGCGGCAGCGCCCACCACGGCCGGCGAGGACGGATAAGCCGTCACGCCCGGTGCATCGTCGCAGTCGGGGTCGGTGTTGCAGGCGTAGACTTCGGGCTTGGTTTCGCCCAGATCGAGCTGCACGGCGTCGAACTTGCCGAGGATGGCGGTCGGGCCCCAGTAGTAGAAGAGGATCGGCTCTTCGCGCGTGAAGGCGCGGGCGATCGAGGCGTCGAGCGCTCCGCCCGAACCGGGCGAGAAGAGGTTCCACTTGTCCTTCATGTCGAAGGCTTCAAAGAGCGCCGTGGTCGAAAGCTCGCAGGCCCAGCCCGGCGGGCAGGAATAGAGGCGCCCCTTGCTGCTGTCTTCCGGGTCCGGGAAGATTTCGGGGTGCGCGATGACGGCTTCGGCGCTCGTCAGCTCGGGATTGGCTTCCTGCGTGTAGCGCGGAATGAACCAGCCCTCGATCGTGCCGTCGGTGATGGCGTCGGACAGCGCGACGACCTTGCCGTCCTTGAGGCCCTGCTGCCACTGCTCCTCGATCGCGCTGGTCCAGAGCTCGGGCGCCACGGCGGGCGTGCCCCGCGTGAGCATCGAGGTGGAGGTCGGAACGGTATCGCCCGTCACCACCTCGACCTTGCAGCCGTAGCCGGCCTCGAGGATGCGGGAATGGATATGCGCCAATGCGGCCGCGGAGGGCCAGGTCATTTCGGCGATGTCGATAGTACGGTCGGTGCCGCAGGTAGACGCGGCGTTCTCGTCTGCAGCCACTGCATTGCCCGCCACGGAGGCGAAGGCAAGCGCGATCGCGACGGCAATGCCGCCGGACTTCAAAGTCATAAATCGATCTCCTGATTTCGTGAGACCAAACCCTAGGGATCGATAAGCATCATGTCAAATCAGCCGAATACTTCATGCATACAAGTTAATATGACTCGTGAATACATCGAGCAAAACGCCACTCAATTCCAGAACATACTATTCATCGATACGATCATTTCTGAGCGGATGGCGACGAACGACGCCCGCATTAGTCAAAAAAATCATAAATGCCACGAAACCGCCGCAAACCGTACGGTTCGGGCAGTTTGTGACAGGTCAGGATATTCTTGAAAGATGCACGCGGAGGCGCTGGCGGAGAATCTCGCGTGGAGACATGCACTTGCCGGGGCGAAGGCATTTGAACGCGGATTGCAGAGCGAGTACGCCCCGATCCTTCACCCTGCGAAGTCTGATGGGGGCGCCCTTCGCGGCCCCCACCTTCAATACGTCGTTCGACCACCCGACAGATCGAACACACTCGCCGTCGTAAAGCTGTTCTCCTTGCTCACCAGCCACGCCACCATCGCCGCCGCTTCCTCGACCTCGAGGAACCGCCCACGGGGAATGCGCACGAGCATGTAGTTGATGAACTCCTCGGTCAGCGTATCGAGGATGCGCGTCTTGGCCGTTGCCGGCGTAATGGCGTTGACGGCGATATCGTACTTGGCCAGTTCCTTGCCGAGCGACTTGGTCAGCCCGATCACCCCCGCCTTGGCCGCCGAATAGGCCGAGAGATTGGGGTTCCCCTCCTTGCCGGCCACCGAGGAAATATTGACGATCCGCCCGTAATTGCGGGCCTTCATCGCCGGGATAACGGCCTTGTTCACATAGAACGTGCCGTTGAGGTTGACCTCCACCACCCGCCGCCATTCCTCGGGATCGTATTCGTCGAGCGGCGCGTTGTTGCCCGCGATGCCCGCCGAGTTGACGAGGATCGAAACCGGCCCGACCTCAGCCTCCACTTCCCCGTGCACCCGCTGCAGCCCGGCAAGGTCGGTGATGTCCACCACCTTGCTCGATGCGCCTGTGCCGAGCGCCGCCACGGCCTTGTCGAGCGTCGCCCCGTCGCGATCCCAGAGGCTCACCTTGGCGCCCGAGGCCAGCAGCCGCTGGGCGATGGCAAAGCCGATGCCCTGTGCGCCACCGGTGACGACGGCGACCTGGCCCTTCAAATCGATTGCGTTCATCTGACGTCCAAAACTTGCGCCCCGGGGACCTGCCCCAGGGCTGGAAATATTCTTAAAGCGCCACGACTTGGCCGGAATGGATGGATTCGTCGGCGGCCAGCACGATGCGCAGGCTCTTGACGCCATCATTCATGTGATCGGTCAGGTCGATATCCTCGTTGATCGCCTTGAGCAGGTAGCGCTGCTCGCGTTCGCACAGATCATCGTGCCCGGGCTCGTCGGTCATGTCGATACGCTCGTCCGGCCGCGACATGTCCGCGTAGTGGCGCAGGATCTGATTGGTCTTGGTGTGGGCGTTAATGTCGTCCGACTTCACCGCACCCGCCGTCTCGGCCATCACGATCGAGACCGAACCCTTGGGCCCGAACACGTCCTTCACGAAGAAGGCCGTCTCGCTCACCATCGGGCCCCAGCCGGCTTCATACCAGCCCACCGAGCCGTCATCGAACTGCACCTGCAGCATGCCGTAATTGTTCTTGGCCACTTCATCGGTGAGCTTGGCCCCGATGGCGTGGACCTTGACCGGCTTGGCGCTCGTCATCTGGCACATCACGTCCACATAATGCACGCCGCAATCGACGATGGGCGGGAACGAGTCCATCAGCCGCTTGTGCCAGGACCAGGTTTCTCCATTCGACTGCTGGTTGAGGTTCATGCGGAACACCAGCGGCGTGCCGAGTTCGCGCGCGATCTCGATGAACTTGATCCAGCTCGGGTGCTGGCGGAGGATGTAGCCGATCACCAGCTTGCGGTTCGTGCGCTTTGCCGTCGCCACCACCGCCTCGGCGTCCTCCACCGTCAGCGCCATCGGCTTTTCGACGAAGACATGCGCGCCCGCTTCCATCGCCTTGATGGCATAGGGCGCATGTGTATCGGGCAGCGTATTGATCGAGACCACGTCGGGCTTGAGCGTCTTGAGCGCCGTATCGAAATCCGAGAATTTCTGGGCGCCCTGCAGCGCCTCGGGCAATTGCACCTTGTCGATGTGGCGCGTGCACACGCCCACCACTTCGTAGCCGTCGATGCGCGTATAGGCGAGCGCGTGGCTCATGCCCATATTGCCCAGCCCGACGACCAGAACTCGCAGCTTGCTCATTGTCCTCTCCCTTACCCGATCCTGATCACATTGCCGGTGCGCGCCGATTCCTCGGCGGCCAGCGTCGCCGCAAGCGCCGCGGCTGCGTCTTCGGGCCGCCCGATCTGCGGCTGTTCGTTGGCCAGCGCCCGGCGCGCAAAATAGTCGAATTCGTCCCGCAGCGCCCCGCCCCGCACGCCGTCGAATTCCGGCCAATAGGTCGTATCGGGGCTGTGCAGCTTGTTGCCGTCCACCACCGCCAGGTTGGGGAACGTATCCTGGATATGGATGATGCCCTCGGTGCCGATGATCGACATGCGCTCATCGATGTCGAACGGGGTCTTTTCGGGCATGCACCAGACAGTCTCCAACATGGCGGTCGCGCCGCCGGCAAAGCGATACATCGTCTGCCCGATATCAGGGTGCTTCAGGCCCCGGACGTCAACCGTCTGCGCATAGGCCGAGACGATCCGGTCGCCCGTCAGCCAGAGCATGATGTCGGTGTCGTGGATGGCGTCGCCCACGATCGGCCCGATCTTGTTGAGGATTTCCGGCGTCCAGGCGGCCGGAATGTTGCGGCGCGAATTGAGGGCCACGATCTTGCCGATCCGCCCGGCGTCGATCGCCTGCTTGGCCATGCGATAGCGCGGATTGAAGCGCACGATATGGCCGATGAAGAGGATGCCCTTGCTGTCCCTGGAGGCGGCAACGATCTTGTTGGCGTCCTCGACGGTCGAGGCGATCGGCTTTTCGAGGAAGACGTGCTTGCCGGCCTTGAGGGCGGCGATGGCCGGCTCGGTATGCTGGTCCCACATCGTGCAGATCGAGACCGCGTCGATTTCCGGGTCCGCCAGCATCTCGTTGTAGTCGCGATAGAGCTTTTGCACTCCGTACTTCTTGCCCAGCGCTTCCAGGCGGTCGCCGGTGCGCGTGCAGAGAGCCGAGAGCTTGAGGTTGGGCAGGCCGATGATGGTGTCGCAATGGATCTCGCCGAACCATCCCAACCCGATCACGCCGATCCGCAGCGGTGATGACATGAATTTCTCCCTTAAAAATCTTCGAGCGTGAGTTCACGCGCCATGACGATGTTGCCCGAGCTCAGCCCGCAATCGACCGGCAGCACCGCCCCGCTCACCGCGCTCGCGGCGTCCGAGGCGAGGAAGCCGACGACGCTCGCCACCTCTTCCGGCTCGACGATGCGGCCCATCGGGTACCAACGCTCCAGCGTCTTGAGCACTTGCGGGTCCTTCTGCGCCCGCTCGCGCCAGAGCGGGGTGCGCACGGTTCCGGGCAGCACGACATTGGCGCGGACGCCGTATTTGCCGACCTCCTGCGCCAGCGTGCGGGTCATCGAGATCATGCCCGCCTTGGCCGCGCTGTAGGCGGGGTCGCCCAAAGCCGAGAGCCCGTTGACCGAGGCGACGTTGATGATCGAGCCGCGCCCGGCCGCCTTCATTCGTCCGAGCACGGCATGGACGCAGTTGAACGCACCGTTGAGGTTGCCGTTGACCTCCTCCGCCCAGCTCTGCGTCGTGGTGACGTTGAGCGTGTGGTGGTTGGAATAGCCGGCATTGTTGATGAGCACGTCCACGCCATCGATCTCGGCGAAGGCCATCTCGACCGAATTGGGGTCGCCGATGTCGAGCCGCAGGAACATGGCGTCGATGCCGTTGTCCTCCAGCGCCGAAACGACCTGGGCGGTGTTCACCGCCTTGTCGATGCCGATGATCCGCGCGCCGCGCTGGCCGAACCACAGGCAGAGGCACTGCCCGATGCCGCCGGCCGCGCCGGTGATGACGATGGTCTTTCCGGCAAACTCCTTCATGCCGGCACCCTGGCCAGCGCCTCGCCGATCCAGTCCATGCTGGAGCGGCGCAGGTGCCCCCAATTGTAGAAGGCGAGTTCCGTCACTCCGCCCGCCACCAGCGTATCGATGGCGGCAAGGAATTCGGCCTTGTTCTCGATATCAGGAAAGGACGGCCGCATGATGCCGCGCAGGCGCCCCTGCCCGCCCAACCGGCGCCTCGTGTCGTAAAGGTCCGCCTTGATCCTCGCCGCCGACGGCTCGTAGAAGCACGCCTCGACGATGCCGGTCACGTCCATGAGCGCCGCGAGGTCGCTGCCCTCATACCAGGCGCCGCCGGTCGGCCGTGCCACGGAGGGGATCACCGCGACCTCGACATCATTGCGCACCCGGTCGCGGATTTCCGCCACCAGCGACGTCACCTGCCGCGAGCGGAATTCGAGATAGGCGCGCAATTCGCCGTCGCCCTCGATATCGGCCAGCCACATGGCCTGCGCCATGTCCTGCGGCAGGTCGACGTCGCTCTCGAGATAATCCGCCAGCAGCCCCGCCACCTTGCGGCGCAGCCCTTCGGCATCGATGCCCGCCTTTGCCGCCGCGCCCACGCAATGGTCGCAGAAGCAGAGGCCCATATAGCCTTCAAACCAGGCATTCTGGCGCACGAGCCCGAATTCGTGGTGGAAGCCATGGGCGTAGGGGGTAAAGCCCGGCGCCTCCATCGAGAGGCCGCTCGCCGGATAGCTCATCGTCACGTCGGTAGCGAGCCCGATGGCATAGGCCCGCGCCTCGGGCGCTGACGGACAGAGGTTATAGAAATACGGGTCGCCGAACGCATTGCGCACCACGCTCTCGGGGTGCCGCATGCCGAGGTTGGTATTGTGCAGCAGCACGAGCCACACATTGGTCGCCATGGCGTCGGCTCCGACGAGCCCGCCCAGCACGTCCTGACTCTCCAGGATGGAATTGGCCACCGGCTTGATCTTGCCGTAGCGCGACGGGTCGGCCTTGAAATAGACCGTGCCGTCCTCCGGAAAATAGACTTTTCCGCTCCGCCCCTGCGGGCGCAGGAACTTGCCGGCGTGGTAGCTGCCCGCGAAGGTGACGGTGTCCAGCCCCTGTTCGCGGAACGCCTCGATGGCGTTGGCGATGCCGTGGTCGGCCAGGTCCCAGGCATAGGTGTAGATTGCCTTGTAGCTCATGCCTCTAGTTCCCGAACCAGCCGTCCTTGAGGTAGCGCATGTATTCGAACACCATGCCGTGCTTGAGCACGAACGCCACTTCCAGGAAGTCTCCGACGATGAATGGGGGGATCAGCACCTCGTCCGCCTCGGCGAGCCGCGCCGCCATGTCGTCGACGCGATAGGCCACGTGCGGGTTGTCGCGCACCATGGCGGGCACGGTGCTGTCGGGCTCGTAGCGCAGGAACTCGATATGCTCGGGATGATTGCGCGGATTGGTCACCCAGATGCGGCTTTGTTCCACCCAGTCTTCCTGCGGCTGAACTTTGGTCGTGGTGATACCCACGTGGTCGAACTCGAACACGGCCCCCTCCCCTCGATGATGTGGAAGGCGGGGGCGCGCCGCCCCCGCCGCCTCGACTAGACCGTGGCCGCGATGGCCGCGACGTCGACTGCCGCATAGTCCGGCGAGAGCTGGAAGCCCTCGGCGTCGGCCTTGATCTTGGCGTGGTCGAAGTCGTTGGCGCCGTCGATCAGCGCGTTGCTCGTCACCTTGCTGGCGTCGAACACCTGCGAGACCTGGCCGATCTTGTGGATCGCGTCGAAATAGGCCTGCCAGCTGTCCTGCAGGTGGTAGCCCCACTTGCCGCGCTTGTCCCAATGGGCGTGCATGAGCGCGCTCTGCTGCATCAGGGATTCGACGGCGGCCGCCGGGTTCATCTGCGTGGCGAGACCCGGGAACTGCTCCATGGCGATCTGGGTGGCCGCTGCCGGGTTGATCCAGCCGAATTCGAGGCCCTGTGCCCAGCCGCGCAGGTAGCGCGTATAGAGGTCGACCTTGGCCGGGTCCTCGAGGTCCGCCGAGCGCACCACGAACGAGTTGGCCGGGAACACCGAGGCGTTCTTGCCGAGCAGGTAGTCGAAATCGAGCCCCTGCCCGCGCCACTGCGCCCGCAGGCCTTCCCAGGTCAGCGCCGCGTCGGCCTGGCCCTGCGCCAGCGCCTGGCCCCAGGCGCTCACTTCCACGTACTTGACCTTGCTCAGGTCCACGCCGGCCGCGGCCAGCATCGGGTCGGCGATCGACTGCCAGCCGGCCGAACCCAGGACGATGGTCTTGCCTTCCAGGCCCTTGAGATCAGCCGGAGCCTTGCCCTTCTGGAAAGCGAAGTCGAAGACGTCGCCGGCCATGATGTGGAAGGCCGAAGTCAGCTTCATGCCCTGCTCGAGGCCGAGCGAGAGCACGCCGGGCGACGGATAGCCGAAGTCGGACTGGTTCTGGTCGACCAGCTTGACGGTGGCCGTGCCATCCTGCGGGCCAGCTTCGATGACGGTTTCGACATCGCCGAAATAGCCCATCTTCTTGGCGACCCAATAGGCGAAGTCATCGACCACTTCGAGCGTGCCGCGCGGGGAAACCCAGCGGACGGCAGCGCCTTGCGCCATGGCGGCGCGGGCATTGAGACCAAGCGCGGAAACCACGACGCCGGCGGATGTGATCTGCAGCAGGCGGCGACGGCTGATGCCGGTCGTATTCATCAAGTCAGACATTTTCTCTCCTCCACAAATGTCCCTCGGCCCGCTCCCTCAAGCGGGCCACGCGGCTGGGGTTAGGATTCCCAGCTCGCCCACTTCTTCCCGATGAGGAAGAACAGCACGTAGATCGAGATGCCGATCACTGCGAGCAGCAGGATCACCGCGAAGAATTGCGGCATGCGGATCATCGACGAATAATAGTTGAGCCGGTTGCCCAGGCCTTCGGCCCCGCCCACCATCTCGGCGCCGACCGTGGTCAGCAGCCCGAAGATCGAGCCCACCATCAGGCCGACAATGATCATCGGCATGGCCATGGGAATGCGGATCTTGGTGAAGATCTGGAGCGTCGAGGCGCCGAACGAGCGGGCCAGCGCGATCTTGGCAAGGTCGACGCGCCGGAAGCCGGTGGCCGAATTGATCATCACCATCGGCCCGGAAGCGAGCGCCACCGCGATGATGCGCGGCTCCCAGCCGAAGCCGAAGCGCAGCACCAGCAAGGGCACCAGCGCCAGCATGGGCGTCGTCACCAGCAGCAGGATGTAAGGCGTCACGATCTTTTCGGCGAAGGGGAACTGCGTGATCACCGCCGCCAGCACGAAGCCGACCGAAGCGCCGATGGCGAAGCCGATCAGCAATTCGCAGAGCGTCGTCACAAGGTGCGGCCACAGGAACGGCCATTCGCTCACCAATGCGGCCGCAATCGCGCTCGGCGCGGGCAGGATGTATTGGGGCACCTCGAAGAGCCGGATCAGAAGCTCGGCGCCGCCGATGATGCCCACCGCGACCAGCGCAATCACCAGGATCTCGAAGGCGCTGCGGCTTGGGCCGGATGTGAGCGAGGCCATGCCGCCCGAAAGGCTGACATCGGCTTTCCCCTTGGCGCCGCCGAAGGTGGGGATGGTGTCCTTGAGTTCGCTGTCCATTGTCGTCTTTCCTGGCAAGGACAAAATCAGCTCGGGCGGTGGTCGATCATGGCCTTGATGGCCTCGACCCGATCGAGGAAGTCCGGGGTTGTCTGGAGCTTGACCGGGCGCGGCCGCGGCAGGTCGACATCGACGATATTGGAAATCCGCCCGGGCCGGGCCGACATCACCACGATCCGGTCGGCGAGGAACACCGCTTCGGTGATCGAGTGGGTGATGAAGATGATGGTCTTGCCCGTTTCCATCCAGATTTCCTGGATGAGCAGGTTCATCTCGTCGCGGGTGAAGGCGTCGAGCGCGCCGAACGGCTCGTCCATCAGCAGCACTGACGGATTGACCGCCAGGCTGCGCACGATCGAGGCGCGCTGCTGCATGCCGCCCGAAAGCTCGCGCGGATACTTGTTCTCGAACCCGGCCAGCCCGACGCGCTTGAGCAGCGCCTCGATGCGCTTGCGGTCCGGCTCCTGCCGCTTGATCTCGAAAGGCAGCTCGATATTGCGGATGAGGTTGCGCCAGGGCAGCAGGTTGGCTTCCTGGAAAATCATCGCGATTTCGGGGTGCGGCTTGGTGATCGCGTCCTCGCCCAGCCGAATCTGGCCACCGCTCAGGCCGTGAAGCCCGGCCATCGACCACAGCAGCGTCGACTTCCCGCAGCCCGAGGGACCGAGCAGGCACAGGAACTCGCCTTCGCGCACCTGCAGCGACACGTTGTCGACCGCATGCACCTGGCCCGAGCGCGTGTTGTAGAACTTGGACGCACCGTCGACGACCATCTTGATCGGCTCCGGCGCACTGCGCGGCAGACCGCTGGCAGCGTTCATGCTGCTCCTCCCCTCATCCTCCGGCGCGTTCGACACCCCTCCGGTTTCGTCGCGCTTACTTTCGCCAGATATGAAACATAATTTCAGACTTGGCAATAGCCCTACTTTTGGACGAACCGAACTGTGCAAACCGTATTTTTATCACGCTATTTCAGCATATTGACCATCGAAACGGCATCGTAACATCACCAATCATTGCGAAATCCATCGACTCCCATCAACAAACCTCTTGTGCCTGATCGGCATTCCTGTAATTAAATTTCTTACGCAAGGTGAATGGGGAGCGGCGCCGTCGGCGTCGGGTTGGCCATGGCCCCGAAAAGCATGGATGCCAGATCGGAAGTCATCGACGTCGTCTCGCGCATGCAGCGGGTCGAGGCGGACCTGTCCCCTGCCGAACGGCAGGTGCTCAAGGCCGTGCGCAACGATTATGACGCCGCCACCCGCATGACGATTGCCGAGCTCGCGACCCGTGCAGGCGTCAGCCAGCCCACCGTCACCCGCTTCTGCCGCTCGGTCGGCTGCTCGTCCTATGGCGAGTTCAAGATCATGCTGGCGACCACGCTGACCGTCGCAGCCGCCTATCTGCGCCCGGAACGCCAGTTCTCCGATGACGTCGGCCAGCTCGCCCAGTCGGTGATGAACCGCGCCATGAACGCCATGCGCGATTGCCTCAATGCCCTCGATACCGAAGCGGTCGGAGCCGCCATCGACATCCTGTCGTCGGCCCGGCGCATCGATATCTACGGCCAGGGCGGCGGGTCGGCGAGCCTTGTCGAAGACGCCAAGCTGCGCCTCTTCCGCATCGGCATTCCCGTCTGCGCCTATGTCGATGGCCACCAGCAGCGCATGTCGGCGGCCACCCTCAACCAGGGCGACGCGGTCATCCTCATTTCCAACAGCGGGCGGTCGAAAGCCGTGGCCGAGGCCGTGCAGATCGCGCATTCCTTCGGCGCCAGGACCATCGCCCTCACCCGCCCTGATACGCCTATCGCACAGGCGGCCGATATCGTGATCCCGATCGTCATCGGCGAGGATGAGAACGTCCTCATCCCGACGCCCTCCCGCTACGCCCATATGGGCGTCATCGATACCATTGCCACCGGCATCGCCGACCGCAAGGGCGGGGACGCCCGCGAGACGCTGCGCCGTGTCCGTTACACCGTCGCCAGCATCGGCATCGCCATCCCGACGCCGTCGACCGACCCCACCATCCTGATGAAAACCATCAAGCCTCACGAGTAGTCATGAGCCAGAGTCCTCTTCGCCGCGGGCAGCCGCGCTATGACTGGGTGTTCCGCAACGCGCGCATCGTCGACGGCACCGGAGCTCCTTCCTTCATCGGCGACCTCGCCGTCACCGGCGAGAAGATCGCGGCCCTCGGCAAGCCCGGCACCATCCCGCCCGACGCGGGCGAGAGCGAGCGGGATCTTTCCAGCATGGCCCTCGCTCCCGGCTTCATCGATTCTCACACCCACGACGACCGCATCGTGCTCGATGCCCCCGACATGCTGCCCAAGATCAGCCAGGGCGTAACCACCGTCGTCGTCGGCAATTGCGGCATCTCGCTCGCGCCGGTGACCTTCACCGACACCCCGCCCCCGCCGCCCATGAACCTTCTCGGCGGAGCCGAAGCCTACGAATTCCCGACCTTCGCCGCCTATGCCGAGGCGGTCGCGCGTAAGCGCCCGGCGGTCAACGTCGCGGCTCTTATCGGCCACTCCGCCCTGCGCATCGCCACGATGGACGACATTTCCCGCAAGGCGACGGACGCAGAAATCGCGCAAATGGGCGCGTTGCTGGACGAGGCTATGCGCAACGGCGCCGCCGGCTGGTCCACCGGCCTCTTCTACCCCACCAATGCCGCTGCCGATGCCGACGAAGTCGCCCGGCTCGGCCGCCACGTCTCGGCGCATGGCGGCGTCTACGCCACCCATATGCGCGACGAGTTCGACAACGTTCTGGCCAGCATCGACGAGGCCGTTTCTACGGCCCGCAACGCCCGCACGCCGCTGGTCATTTCCCACCACAAATGCGCCGGCGTCCACAATTGGGGCCGCACGCAGCAAACGCTGCCGCATATCGAGGCGGTCGCCAACGGACACAGCGTCAATGTCGACGTCTACCCCTATGCCGCCGGCTCCACGAACCTGCGCGCCGACCTCATCACCGACACCTATCCGATCATGATCGCCTGGTCGCGCCCCTATCCCGAGATGACCGGGCGCTATCTCATCGATATCGCCGCCGAATGGGGCCTCGATCTCGACGAGACCGCCGCTCGCCTGCAACCGGCCGGCGCCATCTATTTCCAGATGGATGAAGCCGATGTCCGCCGCGTCCTCAGCTCACCGCTCTCGATGATCGGCTCGGACGGTCTCCCCCACGACGACCACCCGCACCCTCGCCTCTGGGGCACCTTCCCCCGCGTCCTCGGCCACTACGCCCGCGATGTCGGCCTTTTCGACCTCGAAACCGCCGTCCACAAGATGACCGGCCTCACCGCCAAGGTCTTCGGCCTCGAAAATCGCGGCACCCTGACCCCCGGCGCCTATGCCGACCTCGTCGCCTTCCGCCCCGACACCATCGCCGACCGCTCGACCTACGAGCAGCCGACGCTGCCGTCGTCGGGCATCGAATGGGTGATGGTGAACGGCGGCATGTCGTTCCAGGCGGAACAGGGCGTCGAGGAGCGCCACGGGCGGCTGATCAACTAGGGGCCGTACTCAATTGCGCCGGTAGATGAGGTTGCGATGGCCCGCCCCACCCACCGGACTTCCCCGGACTTGATCCGGGGCCTATTGCACCCCTCCACTCGAGTGGAGCAATCCGTGGGCCCCGGCTCTGCGGCCGGGGAAGTTCAGTGGGTGTGGCGCGGCAGACGGACAGCGCTTCCGTTGGAATCTTTCGGATGGGGAGATAAGCGCTCTGGGGGCACCGGGACTTATTGAGTACGGACCCTAGGGCGGAGCGGTTAGCTCCACTCACCCCTTCCCCGCCAGTTTCAGAATATCCTCGAACACCTGCTGCCACTCCGCCTCGTCCATGGGCATGAACCCAAAACTCCGCAGCAGGTAACTCCCTTCCGTCGCCAGGAACGCCAGTCGCAACCGGCGCCCCTCTTCCGTCGAGCCATCGATGGCGTTGAGCCGCGCCTCGTACCATGCGCGCGTACGCGCCAGCCGGTCCTTGTCCTGCATCATCGCCGCCAGCATCACCGCCGCGCGGTCTACCGAGGCCTCGTCGAAATGCCGCGTGGCCTCGGCATGCGCCCGCACCATGCTCTGCGCGGTCTCGTCGCCATTGCGCAAGGCGGCCGTCTCGGCGTCGAACTCGGCTTCCCAGCGGTCGATCATCGCCCCGATCAGGTCGTCCTTGGTGCCGAACGCGTATTGCACGCCGCCCTTGGAAATCCCCGACGCCTTGGCCACCGCGTCGATGGTCAGCGCGCCGATGCCACGCTCGCTCACCACCTTTTCGGCAGCGTCCAGCACGGCATTGCGATCGATAGTCTGTTTTCTACCCACAGAAACCTCTTTTCAATCCATACGGATGTATTTATATAAGCGCCGACCGAAAGCAAGACTTAGGGTGAAAACCATGGCCAGACAAAACCGCTGGCTGGTGCTCGCAATCGTATCGAGCGCTTTGTTCCTCATCGTGGTGGACATGACCGTTCTCCACACCGCACTTCCGACTCTGACCCATGAGCTCGCTGCAACCGCAGCGCAGAAGCTCTGGATCGTCAACGCCTATGGCCTCGTCGTCGCCGGCCTTCTGCCGGGGCTCGGCGCCCTTGGCGACCGTGTCGGCCACAAGCCCATGTTTCTGGGCGGCCTTGCCGTCTTCGGCGTCGCCTCGCTGATTGCCGCCTTCTCGCCCAATGCGGGCGTCCTCATCGGCGCGCGCGCCGTGCTCGCCATCGGCGCGGCCATGATGATGCCGGCTACGCTCTCGATCATCCGCGTGACCTTCGAGGATTCCCGCGAGCGTGCCATCGCCATCGGCATCTGGGCGGCCATTGCCTCGGGCGGCGCCGCCTTCGGCCCGGTCATTGGCGGCGTCCTCCTCGAATATTTCTGGTGGGGCTCGGTGTTCCTCATCAACGTGCCGGTCGTGATCGTCGCGCTGCTGCTCGCCGTGCCGTTCGTCCAGTCGGACGAAGGCCATGCCAGCCGCCCGTGGGATTTCATCGGCTCGGTGCAGGTCATGGTCGGCCTCGTCGCTCTCGCCTTCTTCATCGAGCAGCTCGGCGCCCGCGAGCGCGAGCTTGGCCTGATGATCGGCGCGGCCGTGGTCGGCGTTCTCGCCATGGTGCTCTTCGTGCGCCGGCAGCGGAACAGCGCCGCGCCGCTCATCGATTTCAAGCTTTTCCGCGATAACCGTTTCACGGCCGGCGTCATCGCCGCGCTCGTGGCCTCCACGGTCCTCGTCGGCGTCGAGCTCGTCGTGAGCCAGCGGCTGCAACTGGTGCTGGGTCATTCCCCGCTCCAGGCCGCCTTCGCGATCCTGCCGATTCCGCTGGCCGCGTTCGTCTCGGGCCCGCTCGCCGGCATGCTCGTGCCCCGGCTCGGCGCCGGCCGCGTGCTCTGGGGGTCGCTGGCCCTCGCCGGCATCGGCCTCGCCGGCTACCTCGTGGTACATAACGGCCCGCTGGCGCTCGTCGTCCTGACCCTGGCCGCGTTCGGCTTCGGGCTCGGAGCGACCATGACTGCCGCCTCGACGGCGATCATGGACAATGCGCCCATCGAAAGCGCCGGCTCGGCCGCCTCGGTCGAAGAGGTGTCCTACGAGCTGGGCGGCGCCATCGGCATCGCCGTGCTCGGCAGCATCCTTACCGCCGTCTACGGCGCCACGCTGATGCCGCCGGCGAACCTGAACGTGCCCGCCACCGTCCGCGACAGCCTCGACGAAGCCCTGCTGGCTTCCGAAAAGCTGGCGCCCGACGCTGCCGCCACGCTCCAGACCCTGGCCCATGGCGCCTTCGACCAGGCCTTCGTCGTGGTCCTCGGCGTCGCAGCGGCGCTGATCTTCGTGGCGGCCCTCGCTATCTGGCGGGCCGTCACCGACCGCCGCCCGGCCTATCAGCCGAGCGCCAGCCGGTAGACCTGCGTTGCGCCCGGCGGCACCTGGCAGGAGAGGTTTCCATCCGAAATCTCTCCTGCAATTCCCAGCAGCTCTTCCACCGCCGAAATCCGCTCCGCCCCAGCGATATCCGCATCGCGCAGCCCAACGCTTACGCGCCGAGCCTCCGCCGTGGGGTTGACCAGCGTCAGCACCAGCCCCTCCCCCTTCTCGGCCCGCCGCAGCCGACCAATCACCGCCGCATCATCGATGCTCAGCACCGGCGAAGCCGCGACCGGCGCGGCGTCATAGGCCCGCACGATCACCGGCGCCGTCATCGCGCTTTCGGCAAAGGCGCGCGCGCCCAGCTCATCGAGCGCCTCGGGAAAATCGAGCCGAAACCGGTAGAACAGCCTTCGCCCGCCCTGCGCGGCCGCAAAGTTCACGTCCCAATGGTTGTTGAGCAGCCAGAAGGCCAGTACCGGATCCCTGTCCTGCGGATCTGTGGCGTGGTCCGTATGGATGCCGCCCGGCTGCACCAGCGGCGCATCGGGCGACGCCACGACCAGCGCGCCCTCCACCGTCTCCAGCCCGGCAAAACCCTGCAGCGCATACCAGGCCCGGCACGATTCCGGTATCTGGTCCTCGCCCGGCGTAATGACATGGTCGCCCACATCGAAGCGGAAATCCGCCTCGCCGCTGCCGCGCCCGAACAGCACATGCAGCGATTCCGGCGCCTCGACGGCCACCTTGTCGACCGCAATCCGCATCTCCACGGCCCCGTCCTCGGGCAGGCGATAGGTCACCACCGCCTTGTCGCCGTGGCTCCAGGCCAGATGCACGTCGATTTCCGGTCCGAACAGCGTTCGCCGCGTCTCGCCGATCGCCACCGCCTCCGCCGGCCGCCGTACGAATTCCGGCGCCGTCCGCGGCCAGGCGATGGTTTCGAGCCGCGACCAGTCATATTGCCAGTCCCCGGACTCGCCGAAGATGCTGGCCCGGCTCTTCTCGGGATGGCGCAGCGATTCATAGATCAGCAGCCCAAGCGGCTGCTCACCCAGGAGCTCTTTCCCGTCTCGCGCCAGCGAGGCAATCGCCCCGGTCTTCGGGTCGACCTCAAGCCGCCAGCCGCCATTGCCGATCCATCCCTCGCCCAGTTCGCCCGGCGGCTCCACCGCCACCGGCTTCACCACCGCCTCGCCGAATGCCGGCAGTTCTACGTCGATGATATGGGTGACCGACGAAGCAAAGCCCTGCTTGTCCACCTTCATGCCCGGCAGATATTCGTCGCTCAGATAGGCGTGGAGAATGGTCTGCGGCGCCGCGCCGCCATAGTCCCAGGTTACCGGCCAGCGCACGCGCCGCGCCACCCCGGTCGGGTTCAGCACGTAATAGGATTGCTCCTCGATCGGGGTCGGCCCCGGCTGGCCGCGACGGATCGGCAGGTCGTTCTCGATCGCCTGCCCCGTCCGCTCGCGCGCCAGGCTGCGCGCCTCGTCGGCCAGCGCCTCCTGCGTCAGCGCGAAGCCTTCATAGGCCCGGCTGGTCTTCCAGCTCAGCTGCGAGCGCGTGAACGGAGAATCCGGCTGGATCACCGAGCAGAACGCGCCCCAGGTGTGCTCGTCGTAAAACTGCAGCCGGTCGGTGGCCAAAGCCATGAGCGGCGCCTCCTTGCCCCGCAGCGCGCCGATCAGTTCCAGCGCCGGCAAGTGCCGCTCCGCCGAACGCGCCAGCGCCGTCTCGTAGGACGTCGAGCCGACGCCATCCGCCCAGTAATCCGGCCAGTCGCCGCGCCATGTCGGCGCGTTGGTCGCCTTGGTCTTCACCGCCGCCAGCGCCTGGTCGAGCGTCGATAGCCGCAGAACCGGCGTCCGGCCCTCCGCATTCCAGCGTTCGACGAAGGCCGAGATATTGGTCGGAAAGCCATTGTCGATGGCCGCCGGATTGGTCACCTGGCAGAGGATCGTATCGAGCTCGTAGCCGCCGCGCTTTTCGAGGTTAGCCAGCATGCGGTCGATGGCCGCCTGGGTCTTTTCCATGTCGTCGTCGCCCAGGAAAAAGCCCCAGGCGCCGACCGAATAGTGCCAGCCATGCAGCGCGAACAGCGAGCGCCCGGAAGGCGCCTGCCAGTTGAATACCCGCTGCTGGGTGTCGAACGGCATGCCCCGATGCGGGTTCGGGGCCAGCACGAAGCCATCCATCCCCATGTCGATGAGCAGGTCCAGCCAGTGCCAGCCCAGCCCGTTGACGTCGCATTGCCAGCCAACGCGCACGTCCAGCTCGCATTCGCGCCGCAGGAAATCCACCATTCGCATCGAGCGGGCCGCATTGGCCGGCGAGATCAGCGGCGTCCAGTGCACCGCCATGCCGCCGGCGGCCATCAGCCCTTCGCGGTGGACGCGCAGGAACCTGTCCTTCTGCGCGGTAGAGGCCGTGCGGAACCAGTTGGCGGTAATCGCCGCCACCTCGCAGGTCCAGCGGAACCGGGCCCGGTCCTCCCGCCCGCTTTCGGCTTCGCAGATATCGATGGCCCGGTCGATGATGCGGTTGTGGTGCCGCAGAAGCGTATCGGGGTAATCGGTGAAGCCGAAATCGGTGTGGGTGTGACTGACGAGATGGATTTCCTGGATCGGCACGGTGCTACTCGCAAAAGTTAGGACAGGGTCAGGTGGACGAAGCTCGCGGAGCCGGCAGGCACCGTGACGCTGGCAACGCCCCCGCTCAACGGCACGTCGCCCTTGGGCTGCTCGATCGGGTCGACCAGCTTCGCGCTGGCAATGCCGTGCTGGGGCAGGCTCACCTTGGCGTCGACCGCCTTGTCCGAGTGATTGACCAGCGTCAGCACCAGCCCCTCGTTCCAGCCCTTGCGCACCCGCGCACCCAGCTCCACCGGCGCATCGACCTTGACCAGCGGGTTGGCCGATTTCGTCGCGCTCTCATAGGCGCGCACGATCACCGGCGGCGTGCCCGTGGTTTCGGCGAAGGCCCGAGCCGCAGCGGCATCGAATTTCGGCTGCGGCAGCAGGCGGAAACGGGCCGGGATGCGGCCGGTCTGCGAAGCGGCGAAGTTCACGTCCCAGTGGTTGTTGAGCACCCAGAAGGCGAGGCTCGCCGCATCACCCTCGCGACCCGAGCCGGCATTGCCGGTCTGGATGCCGAAGGGTTGCACCACCGGAATGTCAGGCGAAGCGACAACCAGCGCGCCGGCATCGGTTTCAACCGCCGCAAAGCCCTGCACCGCGATCCATGCCTCGCAGGAATAGCGCACCTGCTCCTTGACCGGATCGATGATGCGGTCGCCCACGTCGAGGCTGATCCGCGCCTTCTCGCCCGGCGCGCCGAACGACATGTAGAAGGATTCCGGCGTTTCGATCGGCTGCTTGTGGATCACGCTTTCCACCTCCACGCCCGGTCCATCGTGCGGCAGGCGATAGGTGATCGTGGCCTTGTCGCCGTGATACCAGGCGAGATCGAGCGTGATCTCGATGCCCATCGAGGTCTGGCGCGTCCCGCGCACCTTTACCTGGTCAGCCGTGCGGCGGGCATAGGCCGTGTGCTTGGGCCAGACCACGGTTTCCATGTGGCTCCAGTCATAGCCGCCGCCGAACGTGCCGTAGCGCTCGAGCCCTGCCTTCTCCAGCGTCTCATAGACCAGTTGCCCCAGCGGCTGGGTCGGCGACGCGCATTCGCGGCCCGACGCCTTCTCGACCAGCGACCTGATCGAGCCATCGCGCACATCGACTTCGAGCCGATAATTCGCGTTCTCGATCCAGCTCTCGCCCATCGCAATATCCTTGGCGGGCTCGACCGGAACCGGCTTCACTACGGCCTCGCCGAAGGGCGGCAGGTCGACAGCGATGATATGGCTCGCCGAAGGCTGGTCGCTGTTGCGGACCGTCATGCCCGGCAGGAAGCGGTCAGTGACATAGGCGTCGAGCAGCGTCTGCGGCGAGGAGCCGGCATGGTCGTGCACCACCGGCCAGCGCACCGAACGCGCCACGCTCGATGGGTTGAGCACGTAATAGGATTGCTCCTCGGGAATGAGCGGCAGGCCGTTGAGCGGCTTGTCGCCGGGCTTGGCCACCTTGTCGCCGACGCGGTCGATGCGGCGCAGGCGGAAATCGCCTTCGATCTTGCCGTCCACCACTTCGCGCGCCCGCTTCTGCGCTTCCTTGCGCACCGCTTCCTGCGCCAGCGCGAAGCCGTTATGGGCGCGACCGGTCTTCCAGTTGAGCTGGATGCGGGTGAACGGGGAATCCGGGTGCGTCACCGAGCAGAAAGCGCCCCAGGTATGCTCGTCATAGAGCTGGATCTCGTCGGCCGCCTTGTCCAGCAACCGGTCGTCGCCCGTCTGCGCGAAAGCGGCCAGCAGGTCGGTCACCGGCAATAGCCTTTCGGCCGAACGGGCAAGCACGGTTTCGTAGGCGGTCGAGCCGACGCCATCCACCCAGAAATCCGACCAGTCGCCGCGATAGGTTGGCGGCTTTTCGCCACTCGCCGCCACCGCCTTGCGCACGCCGTCCATGGCCTGCTCAACGGTCGCATAGCGCAGTTTGGGGGTGCGCCCTTCCGCATTCCAGCGCTCGATGAAATCGGAGACGCCGCGCGTCGGAAAGCCGTTGTCCGGCGCCGCCTGGTTGGTGATCGGCATGAGCGCGACCGGGTACGGATACTGCCCGCGCTTGTCGAGTTCGCCCAGCACGCGATCGATCGTCGTCTGCGTGCGCTCGATGTCGTTGTCGCCGAAGAAGAACGTGTTGACGCCCACCGAATAGTGCCAGCCATGGAGCGTGAAGAGGTCGCGGCCCGATGGCGCCTGCCAGTTGAAGACGCGCTGCATGTCGTTGAAGCGCATGCCGCGGTGGGGGTTGGAGGCCATGAGGAAGCTGTCGACGCCCATGTCGAGCAGCAGATCGGTCCAGAACCAGCCGAGCCCGTTGACGTCGCACTGGATGGCGACCTTGGCGTCGATGCCCTCGCTCTTGAGCAGGTGCAGGTTCTTGAGCGAGCGGATGGCGTTGGCCGGACTGATCAGCGGCGTCCAGTGCACCGGCATCGCGCCGACACCCAGCAGCCCCTTCTTATAGAGATCGCGGAAGCGGTCCTTCTGCTTGTCCGAGGCCTGCCGGAACCAGTTGGCCGTGATGTAGGAGACTTCGCAGGTCCAGCGGAAGCGCGAGTCCTCCGGGCGATCCTGCTCTTCTTCCACCAGGTTCAGCGCATCGTCGATGATGGCGTTGTGATGCCGCAGCAGCGTGTCCGGATAGTCGGTGAAGCCGAAATCCGTATGCGTGTGGTTGATGATCAGGAATTCTTTGACAGTCATGGCTTCCTCTGCTGCGCCTTGGGCGACTGGACTGAAATTCAGGCGAATTCGGCTAGCGCCACGGTCATCGGCGTGCCGACTTCCGTGTCGTTGCGATGGGTCAGCGCGCCGCTCTGGGCATCGCGCCGGAAGATGGTGAGGCGGTCGGAATCCTGGTTGGCGACGATGAGGTGCCGCCCCGACGGCGACAGCTTGAGGTCGCGCGGCGTCACCCCGCCAGAGGGCGTACGGCCCACCGCATGCGGCATGCCGGTGGCCTCGTCGATCGCCAGCAACAGGATGTCGTCGGAAAGCCGCAGCGACACATAGAGGTGTCGCCCGTCGCCGCTGAGCGCGATACCCGCGGGCTGGTCCTTGCCGCCCGCCGGCGGTTCGATCGGCAGCGAAGCCAGTTGCTCCAGCCGCCCGCTTGCCGCGTCGTAACGGAACGAGACAGCAGTCGGGATCAGCTCGCTGACGAGATAGAGGTGCCGCCCCGCGCCATCGAACAGGAAATGCCGCGGACCCAGCCCCGGCAGCAGCGCCGCATCGAGATCGGGCCGGCGCGCCATCCCCGGCAATTCATAGGCAACCAGCCGGTCGATCCCGAGATCGGCCACGAACAGGAACCGTCCATCCGGCGAAGGCACCACGCAATGAGCATGCGGCGCTTCCTGGCGCGCCGCATTGGGCCCCTTGCCCTCATGGCGCTTCAGGAATGAGGCCGGCGCCACGCTGCCATCCGCCCGCACCGGCATCACTGCGACACCGAAATCCGGCCCGTCCTCCCGATGCCCGCCATAGCTCGCCGCGAACACCGTCTCGCCCACTGCATCGAGGCTCAGATGACAGGCCTCGAGCCCGCCAAGCGGCTCGACATTGAGCAGCCGCAGCGTCTCCGAAACGGCATCGAAATTCAGCGCGGCCAGCGCGCTCTGCCGATGGTCCGGCGTCTCGGTGGTTGCGTAGAGGCTGCCGCCCTTCCCCGCCGCGATCCAGCTCGCGTCCTCGACGCGCAGCGGTGCTCCTATTGCGGTCAGCGTCCCCGCTTCGTCGTCGAACCGGAAGACCGAAATGCCCTCCCCGTTCGCGGCAGCGAAATGCGGCGCAGGCTGCGTGAGGCTGCCGGCAAAGGCGTAGAGGACCAAGTCGAGTCTCCCTGCGTGACGCGCCCGAACCGGCGGTTTTCTACCACCGCTCATCTCCACCGGAGCGCGATTGACAACACTAGTATGCTAGCTCTACATTTCCTTGGCAAGAGCAATTGGGCGAGACATGAGCGATCCGAAAAACACAGTGCTGGTCACCGGCGCGGCTATGGGCATAGGCAAGGCAGTTGCCGAAAACCTCGTCGCCGCGGGCAAGTCCGTGGTCCTGATGGATGTGAATGGCGATGCGCTCGCCGAGACGGTCCGGGCCCTCGGCCCCCGCGCCGTCGCCTCCGTCGGTTCTGTCGCCAACGCCGCCGACAGCGAAACCGCCGTCGCTCTCGCGGTCGAGCGTTTCGGCGGACTTGGCGGCCTGTCCCATAATGCCGGCATCCAGCGTTACGGCGATGTCGTCACCACGTCCCGCGAGCTCTGGGACGAGGTGATGTCGGTCAATCTCACCGGCGCATTCCTCGTCGCCAAGGCAGCAATGCCGCAACTGCGCCAGCACAAGGGCGCGGTCGTTCTCACCGCTTCGATCCAGGGCATGGCGGCGCAGAAAGGCGCGCTGGCCTATGTCGTGGCCAAGCACGGCCTCATCGGCCTCGTCACGGGCATGGCCATGGACGAGGCGGAGAACGGCGTGCGCGTCAACGGCGTCGCGCCGGGTTCGGTCGATACGCCCATGCTCCGCTGGGCCATCGGCCTCGATCCCGATCCGGCGAGCCTCGACGCCGTCATCGACGGCATGCATCCGCTCGGCCGGCGCGGCAAGCCGGAAGAAATCGCCTCCGTCATCGCCTTCCTGCTTTCGGACCAGGCCTCGTTCATGACCGGGGAAACCGTACGCGTCGACGGGGGTGTTCTCGCCCGCATCGCCGGCGCTCCCAAGCCAGAAGACCGGGTTCGTAAATGAAGATCGTCGATATCAAGGCCACCACCGTCGCCCTGCCGCTGGAGGCGCCGCTTCGGCACGCCCATGGCGCGCATTGGGGCCGCTTCATCCGCACTATCGTCGAGGTGGTGACCGACGAAGGCCTCTCCGGCTGGGGCGAGCTGGGCGGCGGCGGGGAAGCCGCCGAGCAGTCCATCCGAGGGCTCCTGCCCTATCTCAAGGGTCACGATCCGCTCCAGCTCGAACAGCTGCGCTGGAAGATCATGAATCCGGTGGCAAGCCTCTACAACAACCGCATGCAGCTCCACGCGGCCATCGAGATGGCCTGCATGGACGTGGCCGGCAAGGCCCTCGGCATCCGCGCCTGCGACCTCATCGGCGGCGCCCTGCGCGAGAGCATTCCCTTCGCCAGCTACCTCTTCTACCGCTATCCGGGCGAAGGCACCGGCCTCGGTGGCGAGGAAAGCGCGGCCGACATCGTCGCCGAGGCCAGGCGCCTCAAGGCCGCCCATGGCTTCACCACCCACAAGCTCAAGGGTGGCGTCTTCGCGCCCGACCACGATATCGAAGTATTCTCGGCCCTGGCCGACGCCTTCCCCGGCGACCGGTTCCGGCTCGATCCCAACGGCGCCTGGTCGGTGGAAGAGGCCATCCGCGTGGCCGGCGCCATCGCCCATATCCGCAACGATTATTTCGAGGATCCCTGCCACGGGCTCGAAGGCATGCGGCGCCTGCGCGACCGCATCTCGATCCCTACCGCCACCAATGCGGTTGTGGTCAATTTCGAGCAGCTCGCGGCCAATATCCGCCTCGAAGCGGTGGACGTCATCCTGCTCGACACCACGTTCTGGGGCGGGCTGCGGCAGGCCTATCGCGCCGGGCAGGTGCTCGAAACCTTCCAGTTCGGCGCCAGCGTCCATTCCTCGGGCGAAGCCGGCATCCAGCTCGCCTCGATGCTCCATCTTGGCGCCGCCCTCCCCAATATGAGCTTCGCCGCCGACGCGCATTACCACCACCTGCTCGACGACATCATCGTCGGCGGCAAGATGCAGTATGTCGATGGCCAGATCGAAGTGCCCAAGGGCCCGGGCCTGGGCATCGAGGTCGATCGCGACAAGCTCGAGCGCTACGCCGCCCATTTCCGCGAGGTCGGCGGCTATGCCTACGACCGCGACCCCCAGCGCCCCGATTGGTACGCCGTCCAGCCCGAGACGCGCTATGCCGAACCGGTGGCCAGGTAGGGGCGCGGCATGGCAACAGTAACGCTCCGCGATATCGTCAAGATCTACGGTGATTTCGTCGCCATCAAGGGCGTCGATCTCGACATCGAGGACGGCACCTTCGTCGTCTTCGTCGGCCCTTCAGGCTGCGGCAAGTCCACGATCCTGCGCATGATCGCCGGGCTCGAAACCATCTCGCATGGCGAGCTGCGGATCGGGGACAAGCTCGTCAACGACGTGCCCTCGCGCGATCGCGGCATCTCCATGGTGTTCCAGTCCTACGCGCTCTACCCGCATATGAGCGTCAAGGACAATCTCGGCTTCGGCCTCAAGATCGCGGGCGTCGACAAGGCCGAGATTTCCCGCCGCCAGGACGAGGCTGCCAGGATGCTCGGCCTCGATCCCTATCTCGAGCGCCGCCCCTCGCAACTGTCCGGCGGCCAGCGCCAGCGCGTCGCCATCGGCCGCGCCATGGTGCGGGAGCCCGAGGTTTTCCTCTTCGACGAGCCGCTCTCCAACCTCGACGCCAAGCTGCGCAACCAGACGCGCGTCGAGATCAAGCGCCTCCAGCGCCAGCTCGGCGCCACCGTCATCTTCGTCACGCATGACCAGGTCGAGGCCATGACGCTGGCCGACAAGATCGTGGTGCTCAAGGATGGCAACGTCGCCCAGATCGGCTCGCCTATCGAAGTCTTCGAGCGCCCGCGCAACATGTTCGTTGCCGGCTTCATCGGCGCTCCGTCCATGAACATGGTCGAGGGCACCGTGCAGGGCGCCACCGTGCGCGCCGCCGGCCTCGACATCCCCATCGATGCCTCCCAGTTCGACCTGCCCGCCGATGGCAGCCCCATCGTCGTGGGCATCCGGCCCGAGGACATCGTGCCCGAGGGCCACGGGCTGCGGCCCGAATTCGGCGTCGATTTCGAGGCGCCCGTCACCTTCGCCGAAATGCTGGGCAACGAGAGCCTGCTGTTCCTCGACATCGCCGGCTCCGAGATCGTCTCGCGCATGCAGCGGCCCGAGCTCATCGAGCCGGGCGAGCGGCGCCGTTTCCGCATCGACGGCTCGCGCGTCCACCTTTTCGACAAGACCACAGAGAATTCGGTTCGCAAGTGACAGCGGCGATCCGAGTGTAGCCACCAAGGGAGAGAGAAATGTCACTCAGAAAGCTGATGGCCATAGCAGGCGTCGTGTCTGCCATGACCATTTCGGTGGGCGTCGCAACCGCCCAGGATATCACCTTCTACAACGACAAGAACGGCTGGCAGGATGGGTTCACCGCCCTCACCAAGGGCGCGAGCGAGGCATCCGGCCTCAATGTCAAGGCCGAGCTGCTGACCCCGACCGACAAGTACCAGGCCTTCATCCAGTCCTCCGTCGCCGGCGGCAATGCCCCGCCGATCTTCACCTGGTGGAACGGCAAGCAGCTCGAAGCGCTGGCCGAGACCGGCGCCATCGCCCCGCTCACCGAAGCCTGGGACAAGGCCATCGCCGATGGCAATTTCTCTCAAGCCGAGCGCGAACTCGTCACCGTTGACGGCAAGCCCTATGCCGCCCTCCTCAACGTCGCCCGCTGGCCGGTGCTATACAACAAGCACGCCTTCGAAAAGGCCGGCATCGCCGCCCCGCCCAAGACCTGGGAAGAACTGCTCGACGCCTGCGAGAAGCTCAAGGCCGCCGGCTACGTCCCGTTCAATGCTCCCAATGTCGGCGGCTGGATGGGCCTCATCTGGTTCTCCGAATTCATGATCCGTACGAGCCCGGATGCCTTTGTCGGCCTCACCGACGGCACCGTCCCCTATAACGGCCCGGAAGTGCAGAAGGCCTTCCAGCTCTGGACCGATTTCTACGCCAAGGGCTACTACACCGACCCGCGCGAGCAGGACGACACCAAGTTCTTCGTGAACCAGCAGGCCGCGATGTTCCTGATCGGGGAGTGGATGGCCGGCTCGATCGCCGACAAGGGCCTCAAGCCCGGCGAGGATTTCGGCGCCTTCATCATGCCGACCGTCACGCCCGACGTGCCCAATTCCATTATCGTGGAAGCAGCGCCCATCGTCGTGTCGCAGAAGGCCCTGGCCGACAATCCGAACATGGCCAAGGTCGTCGACTACCTGATGACGCCCGAAGCCACCGATGCCGTCCAGATCTTCAACGGCAACCTCAAGGCCAAGCCGACCAACGCCATCATCGAAGAGGTCAATAACCTCGTGGCCGAGGCCAAGCCGCGCAGCATCGTGCGCTGGTGGGAGGCCGTGCCGGCCGACCTCCAGGGCGATCTCGTCGCCCAGATGGGCGCCTTCATGCTCAATCCTACCGCGGACAACGCCACCAAGGTGATGAACGACATGGAATCGCTCAACGCCGACTACTGGGCCAGCCGCTAAGCAATCCCGTGCCGGCCGGAGCCAGTCTCCGGCCGGTCCCTTCCCCACGGAACGAGATCGATGCCAGCCAAGGACTTTGCCCTTTCAGCCGAAATCCTCGCCGAATCCCGTCGCCGGGAGCGCGCAGCCGCGCGCCGCAGCGGGTCGGTGGCGCTGCTCTTCATTGCGCCGGCCGTGCTGATGGTCTTCGTCTTCCTGCTCGCGCCCGTGGTCTTCAACGTCATCCTGAGCTTCACCAAGTGGCAGCGCTTCAAGGGACTCGACGAATTCGCCGGCACCAGCAATTACGAGCGTCTCGTCAACGTCCCCTATTTCTCCGAAGCCGTCTGGAATACCGCGCTCTGGGTCATCGGCGCCGTCACCATTCCCCTCGCCTTCGGTCTCGGCCTGGCGCTGCTCCTGCGCAACATGCCGCTGCAGGAGACCTTCAAGAGCCTCTTCTTCCTGCCGCGCATCCTGGCGCCCACCGCCGTCGGCACCATCTGGTATTACGTCTATGCCCCGCATGGCGTGATCAACAGCCTCGTCTCGACCGCCACCGGGCAGCCCTATGATTTCGGCTGGCTCTACGATGCCGGCACCATCACGCCCGCCATCATCCTCACCTTCGCCTGGCAGACGCTCGGCATCACCATGGTCCTGCTGCTGCTCGGCCTCGCTGCGATCCCGCGCGATCCGATCGAGGCGGCGCGGGTCGATGGCGCCTCGTCCTGGCAGATCTTCCGCCACGTGATCTGGCCGCTGCTGCTGCCCACGGTGCTCGTCGTCACCATCCTCAACGTCGCCGCCGGCTTCACCGCCTTCGACCTCCTCTGGGTCATGGCGTCCGACTATCCGGGCAAGCGCACGCTCTCGCTGGCCGTCTACATGTACTACGAGACCTTCTCCAAGAGCGGCTGGGCCTATGGCTCGGCCATCGCGGTGGTCCTCAGTTCCATGGTCATCGTCGTCACCTGGGCGCTCGCCACGCTGCAGAGCCGCGTGCAGGACCGCATCCGTTAAGCGAGGGATTTCATGGCCGTCGATCTTTCAAATCCGGAATTCCTCGCCAGCCTCAAGGCCAGGGAGCGCCAGCGCTCCGGCAAGGGCATGGGCAGGTTCGCCCTCGCGCTCGTCCTGCTGCTGCTTTACCTGACGCCGTTCTACTATCTCTTCGTCACGGTCTTCAAAACCACGCCCGAATACGCGCAGAAGGGCGTGCTGGAGCTGCCGGATTCCCTGGCCCCGTTCATCGACAATGTGGTCCAGGCCTGGACCTTGGCCGGCATGAGCCAGGCCATGTTCAACTCGCTGACCTATAGCCTTTTCGGCTCGATCCTCGCCGTCGCGCTGGCGGCGGCCGCCGCCTATGGCCTCACGCGGCTCGGGCTGCGCAGCGCCAATGGCTGGTTCATGCTGATCTTTGCCGGCACGCTCTTCCCGTTCCAGATGTATCTGGTGCCGCTCTTCTTCGGCTATCAGCGGCTTGGCCTCATCAATTCATGGCTGGGCATGCTGCTCATCTATACCGCCATCTGCATCCCCTTCCCGCTGCTCGTGCTGCGCAATTCCTTCGCCACGATCAGCAAGGAGATCGACGAGGCCGCGCGCATCGAGGGCGCCAGCGAGTGGCGGGTGTTCCGTTCGATGATCGTGCCCAATGCCAAGGGGCCGCTGGTGGCCCTCTGCCTGCTGCAATTCACCTGGATCTGGAACGACCTGCTGTTCTCATCGATCCTGGCCAGCGGCAATGAAGTGCGCTCGATCATGACCGCCCTGCAATCGCTGCAGGGGACCTACGCGTCCACCGGTCCCAATGTGGTGGTGACAGCGAGCCTGATTACGAGCATACCCACGGTGCTATTGTTTATAGTGCTGCGCAAATATTTCATGTCGGGCCTGCAGCTTTCGACAAACTAGCCGGAGATTTTGGTGACAACCGGGAAAGATACAGTGGCGGGATCAGAACCGAAGTTCGACAAGCGAACTTTGCACCGCTCCGACAGCGGTTCGATTGCCACGCAGATCTACGAGCTTGTGCTCAACCGCATCCTCGATATGGACCTCAAGCCCTTCCAGGAGCTTTCCGAGGCCCGGCTGGCCGCCGAGTTCGGCGTCAGCCGCACGCCGGTGCGCGAGGCCTTCGGGCGCCTCGCACGTCGCAACCTCGTCGATATCTACCCGCAGCGCGGCACGCTGATATCGCCCATCAGCATCCAGCGCGTCGCCAAGGCGCGCTTCATCCGGGATTCCCTCGAACGCCCGCTCGTGCGCCTGGCGGCGGAGAAGCTGGCCGAGCCGATCAAGACCCAACTCCAGCGCGAAATCGTCATGCAGCGCACCTTCGCCGAGCTGGGCGACGATCGCAATTTCATGGCTTCGGACGATCTCTTCCACGCCCTCATCGCCAAGGCCGCCGGTTTCGAGGCCATCTGGGAGGATCTGGGCGAGGCCAAGTTCCACATGGACCGCGTGCGGCGCCTGTCGCTCCTGAGCAAGGATCGCATGCTCGTCATCGCCGATGAGCACGAGGCCATCCTCCAGACTCTCATCGCGCACGACGCCAAGGGCGCCGAGACGCGGATCGAGCAGCATCTCGAATCTGTCTTCCGCGATCTCGACTCCATCCGCCGCGAGCATCCCGATTACTTCGCCGACGAGATGCCGGCCCGATGAGCCGCACCGTCCGCTTCGCCGGCAGTCACGTCTCGGGCGAGGTGCAGAGCCTTGCCGGCATGGCCGGGCCGATCCTCTTCGACATCGGCGGCGAACGCCCCGTCTCCCCGCTCGCCGTCGCCCCCTGGTCCGACGACCCGCCCGAGGAGCTCGCCAGGGTCGAACCGCTCCTCCAGCGCCTGCGCGGCGAATGGCCCTGCGTCCCCTTCGGCGTCCCCCAGACCCGCACGGACCTGCCGTCCGACTGGCTGCCGCCAGCCATCGCCACTCCATGGCATACGCAGGCCCACGGCTTCAGCTCCCACCACGACTGGCAATTCGACAGCACGAGTGAGGGCCGCGTCGATCTCTCGATCGCCTACCCCACCGACCACCCCATCGCGCGCCTGGAACGTACCGTCTCCGCGCGTCCCGGCCAGCCCGCCGTCGATTTCAGGCTCACCATCCATCCCCGGCGCGATGTCGAGCTGCCCATCGGCCTGCACCCGGTCTTCCGCCTCCCCGACGAGCCCGGCGCCGCCCGCCTCGTCCTCCCCGCGCAGGCCCGCGCCTGGACCTTCCCGGTCGACGTCGAACCCGGCCGCTCCGCCCTCGCGCCCGACCAGCGCGACCAGCCGCCTGCCGCACTCAACCGCGACATAACCCGACTGCCCTTTGCCCAACCGAGCGAAGACCTCGTCCTCCTCACCGGCACGGGCGGCCGCGTGGCGCTCGAAAACCACGTCGAAGGCTACCGCGCCATCCTCACCTGGGACGCCGAAGCCCTGCCCTCATGCCTGCTCTGGATGTCCAATGGCGGCCGCCAGTTCTACCCCTGGAACGGCCGCTTCCGCGCCATCGGCATCGAACCCATATCAGGCCCGTTCGACCTGGGCCTAGCCCACGCGCTCAACAGGAACAGCCCGCTAGCCCGAAAGGGCATCCGCACCAGCACGGCGCTCAAGGCGAACACGCCCTGGACCACAAGCTACGCCATAACCTGCGAACCGCTATCGTAGCCGCTCGGCCAGCCATCCCTCTCCAGTCTGCCTCGGCCTCCGCACTCTGCCTCCATCTCCCACGCTGCCTCGCCCACTCTTCAACCCCCTTCAACCCCCTTCAACCCCCTTTAACCACCTTCCCCCCTTCAACCACCTCCCTCACCCCACCCCCGCACTTCCCCGGCCGAAGAGCCGGGGCCCACGGATACCTCCACTCGAGTGGAGGGGTGCAATAGGCCCCGGGTCTTCGCCCGGGGAAGTTCAGTGAGCGTGGCGAGTTCTGGCGTAGCTAGTCTACAGCCGTGCTAGCTCTGGGGACGTGCTGGCTCCGAGGACGTGCTAGTTCTGCAGACTTGCCAACTCCGCCAGCGCCGTTAGTTCCGTAGGCGTGGAAACTTCAGCGTGAGAACCCCGAGTCCCAACCCGGACCGCCCCCCAACGCCTCCCTCCCCCTTGCGGGGAGGGATCGAGGGTGGGGGTAGCCCCAAGCTCCACACCCACCCCCTACAACTTATCCGCCATATACCGCGTCAGCGTCTCCCGCGTACCCCGCTCCCAAAGCATCTTCAGCGCCTTGGAAAACGCCGCCACGTAAGCCGGGTTCTCTGCCAGCTTCCCGAAGATGTCGGTCATTCCCAGCCACGCCCGCGGGTCCGCCTTGGCCCGCCGCGCCGTTTCCTTGAGCCGGTCCCAGCTCGGATCGTTCGGCGCGATCGGCTTGCCGCTGTCGGTTTCTCCGTAGCAGTACCGGCACCACAGCGCCGAAACCAGCGCCAGCCCGGTGACGCTGCGCCCCTGCGCCAGCCGATCCGCCGCCGAGGGCAGGATGAATTTCGGCTGCCGGTTCGAGCCATCGAGGCAGAGCCGGGTAATCGTGTCGCCGATCTTGGGGTTGGAGAAGCGCCGCTCGATCAGCGCGTAATACTCCTCGAGGCTCGTATCGGGCACCGGCGGCACGATCGGCAGGATTTCCTCGCGCTCGACCTTGGCCAGGAACCGCCGGATCAGCGGCTCCTCCATGGCCTCGTGCACGAAATGGATATCGAGCAGAGCCGCCGGATAAGCGATCGTCGCGTGGCCGCCATTGAGAATGCGGATCTTCATCAACTCGAACGGCGCCACGTCCTTGACGAACTGCACGCCCACCTGCTCCAGCGCCGGGCGCCCGAGCCGAAAATCATCCTCCAGCACCCATTGCTTGAAACCCTCGCAGAAGACCGGCCAATTGTCCTCGACGCCGAACTGGCTTGTCAGCAGCTCCCGCTCGCGCGCCGAGGTCGCCGGCGTGATGCGGTCCACCATCGAATTGGGAAATGCGACCTCCGCGCGCACCCAGTCCGCCAGCGCCGGGTCGACCAGCGCCGCCAGCCCCGCCACCGCGTTCTCGGTCACGTGGCCATTACCCGGAATATTGTCGCAGCTCATCACCGTGAACGGCGCAATCCCCGCCGCCCGCCGCCGCATCAGCCCCGCGAGGATCAGGCCGAAGGCGGTCTTCGGCGCTGCCATATCCCTGGCATCCGCCACGATATCTGGGTGGTTGGGATCGAATTTCTGGCTTGCCGGATCGATGTAATACCCACCCTCGGTGATGGTCAGCGACACGATCCTGATCGCCGGATCGGCGAGCATATCGAGCAGCCGCGCGCTGTCCCCCGGCGCGATGAAATCCACCATTGCCCCGGTCACATGCGCCTGCGAGGACTCCGCCTCCTGCTCGACCACCGTCGTCAGCCAGTCCTGCGCCTTGAGCTTGGCGCGCATATCGGCATCGGCCGTCCGCACGCCTGCCCCGACAATGCCCCAGTCCAGCGCCCCGCCGGCATTGAAGAGGGCATCGAGATAGACTGCCTGGTGCGCGCGGTGGAAATTGCCTACGCCGATATGGACGATGCCGGGCTCGAGCCTGCTGCGGTCGTATCGCGGCGTGGCCACGCCGGACGGCAAGGCGGCAAGGTTGGATTGGGACAGCTTGACGGCCATGGCTCCTCCGAAAGCGCGGCGTTGCACCTGCAGCGAAGGTAGCCGAACCGGCTCAATCGACAAGACGTCATCGCGCCGTGTGCCCAAGGCGGTTCCATCACCGTGCGATCCGTGTTGGACTAGGACCCTCTACGGAACGAGACGAGTGATGCGATGCGGTGGCTTCTGTTTGCGTTCGGAGTGGTGATCGGGATTCTCGGATGCCTGTGGTTCTTGCAGGGCACCGGGCTGGTCACCATCCAGCCCATCCTGTGCGTCGCCGAATGCGAGGCCATCGAGGGCCCCGCCCCGGGCTGGGCGGTGGCCGGCGCGCTTTCGGTCGCCGTGGGTCTGGCCGCCATCTGGCTTGCGCTCAGGCGACACTGACCCACCGCGACACTGGCGTCATTCGACGATCTTGCCCTTGTCGATGGCCGGGCGATCGAGCCCGCGCGTCAGCAGCATGCCCCAGCCCACGGCCACGAGCAGGCCGACGAAAACGGCAGTGATGCCGACAACGATCCAGACTTCGACTTCAGTCATTTCCGTCCCCTATTCCGCCTGCGCCTTGCCGAAGCCGTGCATGCGGCGCGACCATTGCAGGCCCACGACCGCGCCCTTGATCGAGGGCAGCATGGCCAGCGGCATGATGATGGAAAGCGGCACGAAGACCGCGAGGTAGACGAAGGGGCTTCCCGCGCCGATCGCCTCCATGTGGAACATGATCGTCACCAGGATGTGGCCCACGATCATGATCGCGAGATAGGGCGGCAGGTCGTCGGCCCGGTGGTGGAACAGCTCTTCCCCGCATTCGGAGCAGACGTCGTTCACCTTGAGGTAGTTGCGGAGCAGCTTGCCCTTGCCGCAGCGCGGGCACCGGCAGCGCATGCCATTGAGAACCGCCGGCCAGAACGGACGCGGTTCGAGTTCGGTTTCCTGGGCCATGAGCGCGGCCATTGCCATCTCCTTCGCGTGAAGCTGCCGGAGATCATCCATACACTTACGCAATCACTCCATACAGCAGCAATCTGTATGTAGATTGATCGTGCGGTGATTGCAAGTGTATGGACTGCGACTAGATGACCATATTCGCCAGCCCCGCCGGCTGCTCCAGCAGGTCCGCTATTATGGCAAGGCTCTGCTCCAGGTCGCCCAGGGTCGGCGCGCTGCCCAGGCCCAGCCGCACCGCCTCCACCGGTTCGCCCACGGCGAAGGCGTCGCTGGGTACGACGCCGATGCCGGCATTGCGCAGGCCGGCCACGAACGGCCCGCGCTGCCAGCGCCCCGGCAGCGGCAGCCACGCATGGAAGCCGGCATCGTCCAGCAAGGCCTGCGGCAGGAGGCTTCGCGTCACCCGCCGTCGCTCCGCCGCCGCCGTGCGAATGGCGTGCAGCACCGCCTGCGCCGTGCCGCCTTGGATCCAGCGCGTGGCGATGGCCGTCGAAAGCGGCGAGGCCATCAGCGTCGTCGCCCTGATTCCGCCGGTCAGCCGTAGCGCCGCCCGCAGATCGGGCGCGACGAGATAAGCGATCCGCAGTGCCGGCGAGAGCGTCTTGGCGATGCCGCCGATGTAATAGGTCAGTTCAGGCGCCAGTCGCGCGAGCGTCGGCGCGCCATCGGTCGGCAGCATGCCGTAAGCATCGTCCTCGATGATCGGCAGGCCGTGTCGTCGCGCCACCTCCACCAGGGCCTCGCGCCGCGCCGGCGGCATGGTGATGGTGGTCGGGTTATGGATCGTCGGCATGCAATAGAGCGCCTTGGGCTTGTCTATCCGGCAGATATCCTCCAGCGCCTCGGGCACCAGCCCGTGCTTATCCATCGCCACGGGCAGCAGTCGCACGCCTGAAAAGGCCGCCAGCGCCCGCATGCCCGGATAGGTCAGTTGCTCGACGCAGATGGCGTCGCCCGGCGCGACAATCGTGCCCAGTATCGCCGACAGCGCCCCCTGTGCGCCCGCCGCTACCAGCACGCGCGCCGGGTCGACCGTACCGATCCTCCCCGCCAGCCAGTTCGCTCCGGCCGTCCGATCCGCCGCGCTGCCGCCCGCTTCCTGGTAGCGCAGCAGCAGCGGCAGGCCGCCGTCCTGTTCGATCGCCCCGATCTCGCGCCACATGCGCGAAGCCACGGCGGCATCGTCGAAGAGCGGCGGCAGGTTCATGCTCATGTCGACGCCGCCGCCCTGGCTGGCGCGTCGCGCCGCCGCCACCGCCCCGCGCACGAACGTGCCCTGCCCTGGCCGGCCCTCGATCAGCCCACGATCGCGCGCCTCGTTATAGGCGCGGCTGATCGTGGTGAAATCGACGCCCAATGCATCCGCCAGTGCCCGCTGCGAGGGCAGCCGCGTGCCGCCTGGCAGCCGGCCGCTGCCGACATCGGCGGCCAGCGCATCGGCCACCGCCAGGTAGAGCGGCGCGCCATCGCGCGACAGTTCCGGCAACCAGGAAAGGGTTTTGGGCATGACTCACACATCGGATCCACGTGTATGGATAATGTATGTATCGAAACGCCCGCCGTCCAGCTTGACGTTGCGACCCGCCTCGTGGTTCCGATGAAGCAGCCCTTTCTTCCGGACTCCCCATGGCCACCCATCTCTCGCTCACCGCCGATCCTTCTGCCGAAGACCTGGCCGTCATCGCCGCCGGCCTCACCGGTTTCAACGAGATCGATGCCGGCCCCTCCGACCGCAAGCCGCTCGCCGTCTTCGTCCGCGACGAAGACGGGCAGATCAAGGCCGGCACCAGCGGCTACACCGCCTGGGGCTGGCTCTACGTGCAATGGCTCTGGGTCGATGAAGCCCTGCGCGGCCAGGGCACAGCCGGCCGCATGCTCGAAGCCGCCGAAGCCGAAGCCCGATCGCGCGGTTGCCACGCCGCCTATATCGACACCTTCAATCCGGTCGCGCTGAAGACCTACCAACGGCAGGGTTACGTCCCCTTCGGCGAGCTCAAGGACTTCCCCCCGGGCAGAACGCGCACGTTCCTGCAAAAGCCACTGCGCTAGGGTCCGTACTCAACAAGTCCCAGCGCCCCCAGAGCGCTATCTCCCCATCCGACAGATTCCAACGGAAGCGCCGTTCGTCTGCCGCGCCACAACCACTGAACTTCCCCGGCCGCAGAGCCGGGGCCCACGGGTTCCTCCACTCTAGTGGAGAATGGCAATGGGCCCCGGATCAAGTCCGGGGAAGTCCGGTGGTTGGGGTGGCCATCGCAACTCATCTACCGGTGCAATTGAGTACGGACCCTAGCGGGAACGCGCCGGGTGCAGGGGAAACTTATCCCCCCTTACCCCATCCGGGCTAAAATCCCAGAGCCACACTCGCAGCTCATCGAACCCAGCATCGGAACATCGTCCCGCCAACAATCCCCAAATTCACTCCAAATCGTCGCAAAACCCGCGAAAGACTCGCGAACATTGCCCGAAATTGAGTCAAAATTTAACGATTGGCAGACGGTTCCGATCCGTAACTATCAACAAAATCAAACGCCTGTAGCCATAACCTGACAAACATGGCTAACAAAAACACTGCAATCCATTGCTAACCGGCTATACGTCCGCCCTGCATAGGCTTCGGCGCACCGGTCGTGGTGGGGAAACTGATCGGCATTCCGCGCAGAACGCGCGCCGCCAGGAACGCGAAGCACTCGGCTTCGATAGCGTCCCCACGCCAGCCGACCGTCTCGGCCGGCACGGCTTCGACGCCCGCCCGGGTCTTGAGCATGGCCATGATCGCCGGGTTGTGCCGCCCGCCGCCGCACACCACCAGCCGGGAGGGCCTGCGCGGCAGGAGGTCGAGCGCCTTGCCCACGGCGCCGCAGGTAAAGGCGGTCAGCGTCGCCGCGCCATCCTCGAGCCCGAGCCCATCGGCCATGGCCGCGCCGAAGTCGAAGCGGTCGAGCGATTTGGGATAGGGCGCGGTGAGGTAGCGATGGGTCAGGAGCTTGGCTAGCCGCTCCTCGTCCACCTTGCCGGCAAAGGCCAGTGCGCCGTCGCGATCCATGTCGCCGCGCCCATGCGCCTTGACGAAGTCGTTGATCGGCGCGTTGGCCGGGCCGGTGTCGAAGGCGATCAGCGTGTCGGCGCCGTCCCACCAGGTGACGTTGGCCACGCCGCCGAGGTTAAGCACCGCCGTATCCCCATCGCTCCCCAGCGAGCGGAGCAGCGCCTGGTGGTAGGCGGCCGAAAGCGGTGCGCCCTGCCCGCCGGCAGCCACGTCGGCCGAGCGGAAATCGTAGACCACCTTGCAGCCGAGCAGGTCATGCATCAGCTCGCCATTGCCGAGCTGGCGCGTCGCCCCGATGCGGCCGGGCTGCGGCGCCCGGTGCAGCACGGTCTGGCCGTGGAAGCCCACCGCGCCGATATCGGCCATGGTCATGCCGTTGGCCTCGACCAGGTTCCGCACGGCCTCCGACTGCGCCCGGGTCAGCGCGTCCTCGGCCTCGGCGAAGATCGCGGGCTCGGGCCCCTCGAAATTCCAGGCCCGCGCCTGCTGCAGCGTCTCTTCGAGCAGCGTGCGGATCGATTGCGGGTAAGGGGCCAGCGTATAGGGTCCGAAGGCCTCGATGCGCTCGCCGTCGGTCTTGAGCAGCGCCACGTCGATATTGCCATCCAGCACGGTGCCGGTCATCAGCCCTACGGCCCAGATCGGTGCCATCGTCTACTCCTTGTTGATTTCGTCGGCGACGGCGCGCCGTAGCTGGAGGATGCCGCTGTCGAAATGCCGGGTCGGGTGGACGCGGTTCGTCAAGAGCGTCCAGGCCCGGCCATTGGCGAAGTCGATCCACAGCCCCGTGCCGGTAAAGCCGGTATGGCCGATGGTTTCGGGCGTGCAGTTCTCGCCGCCCGACCAACCCTCATAGGGTCGCTCCCAGCCATGCGTCCGGCGCGCCGATAGCGGCTTGCGCATGAGGTCGACGGCGAACGGCGATATTCCCGTCTGCGTCAGCACGCCCTGGGCGAAGTCGAGCACCGAGCTCGCCGTCCCGAAGAGCCCGGCATGGCCGGCGCCCTGCAAGGCCGAGGTGTTGTCGTCGTGCACTTCCCCGCTCAGCACGCGGTAGCGCCAGGTGCAGTTCTCGGTCGCCGCCGACTTGTCGGGGGCCGCCGAGAAGGCGAAGCCGGCGCCCGGGTCCATCTCGCGGATGAACTTGCCGGCGTGGCGCTCCAGCGCCAGGCCGAGCAGGATGAAGTTGATGTCCGAATAGACCGACGGCCCCGCCGGCCAGTCGTGCTGCAGCACGAAGGCCCGCAGCAGGTAGGGGTCGCGGTTATAGGTGTAGAGCGGGAACACCGCCGGGAACGGCGTCTGGTGGCCGAGGCACTGGCGGAACGTGATCTTCCGCGCCCAGGCATCCGGGTTGTACTGGTGGAAGTCCGGCAGCAGGCTGGTGAGCGGCGCGTCGAGGTCAATCACCCCCACTTCGGCCAAAGCCAGAATGCGCGGGGTGGTGAAGATCACCTTGGTCAGCGAGGCCAGGTCGAACCAGGTATCCTCTTCCATCGGCCGGACCGAGGGCACCACCTGCGCCCTGCCGATCGCCCGCGTCATTCGCGTGCCGTCGGCATCGACGACGCCCAGCACGCCGCCCGGAATACGGCCTGCCTCGATAGAGGCAGCCAGCGGCGCGAAGGCCCGCTCGAAGCGATCCGCGAAGGCGGATTGGTCAGTCATCCATTGGCTCCATCAAGTCTCGGCCAGCGCACGATGGTCCGCGCCGACCTGCCGCCATTGCGCCGCCTCCGGCTCATAGCCGAGCGGCCGGACCAGCGAAGGCACCTGGCGCGTATCGAGCTCGAACCGCTGGTGCCGCCGGTCGACCGAGGGCACCGCCTCGATCAGGCGCTTGGTATAGGAATGCTGCGGGTTGGAAAGCACCGCCGCCGCGTCGCCGATCTCGACCACGCGCCCCGCATACATCACCGCCACCCGGTGGGCGATGCGCTCGACCACCGCCATGTCGTGCGAGATGAAGAGATAGGCCAGGCCATATTCCTTCTGCAGGTCGATCAGCAGTTCCAGCACGCGCGCCTGCACCGAAACATCGAGCGCGGAAACCGCCTCGTCGAGCACGACCACATCGGGGTTGAGCATCAGCGCCCGGGCGATGCAGAGCCGCTGGCGCTGCCCGCCCGAGAATTCGTGCGGGTAGCGGTCGAGGCTGTCGGGTTTCAAGCCGACGCGCTCGAGCAGCGCTTCCATGCGCTTCTTGAGCGCCTCGTCGTTCGCCTGCCCTGCCGCGATAGCGGGTTCGGCTAGGAGGTTGCGCACCGTCAGGCGCGGGTTGAGCGAGGCGAACGGGTCCTGGAACACCATTTGCAGCGACCGCTGGGCATGGGCCGCGCGATGCCTGGCCTCGCCCGTCTCGATCACGCCGCGCGTCGGGGGCACCAGTCCCATCAGCGCGCGGGCGGTCGTCGACTTGCCCGAGCCGCTTTCCCCGACGATGGCCAGGGTCTGGCCGCGCATGATTTCGAAGTCGACGCCGTCGACCGCGTGCACTGCCCCGGTCGGCCGACGCAGGAAGCCCGAGCGCACCGGGAAGCGCACCGCAAGGTTGGAAACCGAAACGATGGGCTTGCCCTCGGCCGAAGCCTCGTCGCTGCGCACCGACCGGCCGCCGCTGAAATGCGGCACGGCCGTCAGCAGGTGCTTGGTATAGTCGTGCTGCGGGTTGTCGAGCACCTGGCTCAGCTCACCCTGCTCCACTGCCACGCCATTCTGCATCACCATCACCTTGTCGGCGACGCCGGCCACCAGGCCAATGTCGTGGGTGATGAAGATCATGCCCATGTTCATCTCGCGCCGCAGCTCGGCGAGCAGCGCCATGATCTGGGCCTGCACCGTCACGTCGAGCGCCGTGGTCGGCTCATCCGCGATGAGGAGCCGCGGGCTGCAGGCGAGCGCCATTGCGATCATCACGCGCTGGCGCATGCCGCCCGAAAGCTGGTGCGGGTAATAGGCGAGCCGGCGCTCGGCATCGGGAATACGCACCCGCTCCAGCGCCTCGCGCGCCGCTGCCCTGGCCGCGCTGCCGCGCAGGCCCTTGTGTAGGCGGAACGCCTCCTCGATCTGCCAGCCGATGGTGTGGACCGGGTTGAGCGAGGTCATCGGCTCCTGGAAGATCATACCGATCTCGCGGCCGCGGATCGTCTCCAGTTGCGCTTCGCCGGCGCCGACCAGGTCGAGCACCGAGCCATCCGAACGCTGGAAGTCGATGGAGCCGGAAGTGATGCGGCCGCCGCCGAAATCGACCAGTCGGTTGACCGAGAGCGCCGTCACGGATTTGCCCGAGCCGCTTTCCCCGACAATGGCCAGCGTCTCGCCGGCCGCGATGTCGAAGCTCACACCGTGGACGACTTCATTGACCTTGGGGTCGCGGCCGAAGCCGACATGCAGGTCCTTGACCGAAAGCAGGAGGCTCATGCCCGGGCCCTCCGCGTCTTGGGGTCTAGGATATCGCGCAGGGCATCTCCGAAGAGGTTGAAGCCCAGGATGCCGAGCATCAGCGTCAGCGCCGGGAAGATCAGCAGCCAGGGCGCCGATTCCATGAGGTTGCGGGCGTCGCTCAGCATCAGCCCCAGCGAAGGCGTCGGCGGCTGCGTGCCGAGCCCGAGGAAGCTCAGCGCCGCCTCGGTCAGCAATGCCCAGGCCAGAGCCAGCGTCACCTGTACCGTAAGTGGCGCCACGAGGTTGAGCAGCATGTGCCGGGTGAGGATATAGAACTGGCTGCTGCCGAAGGTGCGGGCCGCGTCGACATATTCGCGCGACTTGATCGAGAGCGCTGGCCCGCGCACGACGCGCGCGAAGATCGGGGTGTAGACGATGCCGATGGCGACGATGCTGGTCCAGGTGCCGGGGCCGGCAATGGCCACGATCAGCAGCGCCAGGAGGATCGCCGGAAAGGCGAGCAGCACGTCCATCACGCGCATCAGCGCGCCGTCCCAGCCCCTGCCCCACCACGCGGCGATGAGGCCGACTATGGTGCCGGCGACGCTGGCGAAGGCCACCGAGACAAAGGCGACGATGAAGGACTGGCCGATGCCCATCATCAGGCGACTGGTCATGTCGCGGCCGAAGAGGTCCGTGCCCATCCAATAGGTGCCGTTCGGCGCCATCAGGCGGTCGATGCGGTATTGCTTGAGCGGGTCGTGCGGCGTCAGCCCGAAGGCGGCGCAGAGCGCGACGATGATGTAGAGCGCGATGATGGCGCCGCCGATCCTGCCGCTGGGATGGCGGGCGATGGCCTTGAGCATTTCCATGTCACTGCCCTCCGAGCCGGATACGCGGATCGATGGCGACGTAGGCCATGTCGACGAGCAGGTTGACGATGAGGAAGTTGAGCGCCACGAACAGCACCGAGCCCTGCACCAGCGCGTAATCGCGCTGGCTGATGGCGTCGAGCACCATGCGCCCGAGCCCGGGCAGCGCGAAGATCTGCTCGACGATGACGGCGCCGCCGAGCAGGTAGCCGAACTCGACGCCGCAGAGCGTCACCACCGGGATCAGCGCATTGGGGAAAGCATGGCGCCAGATCGTGCGCCGCTGCGGCACGCCCTTGGCGCGCGCAGTACGGACATAGTCGTCGCGCAGCACGTCGAGCATGGCCGAGCGCGAAATGCGCGTCACCGAGGCGGCGAAGGCGAAGCCGAGGGTGATGGCGGGAAGGATCAACTGGCTGAGATTGCCGATGGGGTCCTGCCAGAGCGGCGCGACGCTGCCCATGGTCGGCAGCACGCCGAACCCGACCGAGAGGAAATATATGATGAGGAGGCCGACCACGAAGTTCGGCGTCGACTGGCCGAGCATGGCCACGATGCGCACGATGAGGTCGGAGGGCTTCTCGTTGTGGGTCGCCGCATGGATGCCGGCCGGAATGCCGACCAGGAGGGCGATGACCATCGAGAGGAGCGCCAGCTCGAGCGTCAGCGGGAACCGTTCGAGGATCACGTCGAGAACCGGCTTGCCGTATGTCACAGAGACGCCCAGGTCGCCGCGGAACAGGCCGGTCAGCCAATGCCAGTATTGGGTCGGCCAGGGTTGGTCGATACCGAAATAGGTGGCGAGCGAGAGGCGCTGCTGGGCGGTGAGGAGACCCGCTTCGGTGCCGAGCATCGCCGTGATGGCGTCGCCGGGAACCAGGCGGATGGCAATGAAGACCAGAACCGACACCCCGAGGAGGATCAGAGGAAAGGTTACCAGTCGCTGGGTGACATAGTTCATCGAGGAGCCTGATAAAGCGGACGGCGGCCTGGGCCGCCGTCCTTGTTCGTTCTGGCCTGGCGGCCGGAAATTACTGGCCGACAGTGACCTTGGTCAGGCCGAACAGCGTACCGGTCGGGGTCGACACGAAGCCCTGCACGTTCTTCTGCTGGGCAGTGTAGTTGTACGAGGTCGAGAGCCAGATCCACGGGGACATCTCGGCCAGGTGCTTTTCGAACTGGGCGAAGATTTCCTTGCGCTTGGCCGGATCGGTCTCGGCGCGGCCCTGCTTCATCAGCGTATCGAGCGTGTCGTCGATGTAGTTGGCGACCTTCTGCAGGTTGCCGTCCTTGGTCCAGTAGCGGTTGTACATGGTGTAGGGATCGGCACGACCGCCATTGAGCGCCACGGCCATGTCGAAGTCGCCCTTGAGCCAGCGATCGACATAGACGTTGAGTTCCATGGTCTCGATCTTGAGCTTGATGCCGATCTCGGCCAGCTGGTCCTGGATGACCTGGGCTTCCGAGGCGGCAACCGGCGGCTCGCCGGTGGCGGCGATCACGGTGGCCTCGAAGCCGTCGGCATGACCGGCATCGGCCATCAGCTTCTTGGCCTTCTCGAGGTCAGGCGTGTAGCAGAAGAGTTCCTTGGGGTCGGTCGCGTAGGCCGGAATGGTCAGGGGACCGGTGACCTTGCCCTCGCCCAGGAGCGCGGTGTCGAGCACCTCCTGGCGGTCGATGGCGCAGGAGATCGCCTGGCGCACGCCGAGCTCGGTCATCGGCGAACGCGATGCGTTGAGCTGGAGCACGTTGTAGGCGAGGCCCGGCTGGCGATTGAGCTGCAGGTTGGCTTCGCGCGGCACGAGGGTGGCGACCAGCGGGTCGTTGAGCAGGGCGAAATCCACCTGGCCCGTACGCAGGGCCGCCAGGATCGCCGTCTCGTCCGGCAGGACGCTGATGTCGATGCCGTCGAGCGCGACGGTGCCGCCGGCCCAATCCTTGTTCGTGCTCAGCACTTCCTTGGAATTGGGCTCCCAGCTGTCAAGCTTGAACGGGCCCGAGCCGATGGCCTTGGTGCCGATGGTGCCGGCCTTGATCTCGCTGGCGGGCACGATGGCGGCGTTGATGTCGCTCATGGCCGTCAGGATCGGCGCGTCGGGCTGGGACAGGTGGAAGACCACCGTACCGGCGTCGGGCGTGTCGATGCTGGAGATCGAGAGGAAGTTGGCGCGCGTCACGGCGCCGGTGGCTTCGTCCAGGATACGCTCGAAGCTCGCCTTGACGTCGGCCGACGTCACGGCCTCGCCATTGTGGAACTTGGCGTTCGGATTGAGCTTGAAGGTCAGCATGCTGCCATCGGCCGCGAATTCCCAGGAATCAGCCAGGGCCGGGCCGACCGTCAGGTTGGCATCCAGGCGCACCAGCGGCTCGTAGACGAGCTCGAGCAGGCGCAGCGAGGAAAACGCGGTCTGCTTGTGCGGATCGAGCCCCGTAGCGTCCTGCGACCAGGCCATGCGCAGCGTCGCTGCCTGCACCGGCGCCGAAACGGCAAGCGTGCCGACCAAAGCTGCGAGTGCGACACCCGCGAGCAACTTTCTTTGCGACTGCCAGAACGTCATTGTCTCCACCATCCCTTTGATAGTCTTAAGTCATGTGAGGCGGCTGCGGATCGTTGCGACCGCAAATCGTTTCCCGCCAATTGGAATTGTGAGCTACCCCGCGCTTCCTTCCCGAAGTATGGGATAGGCGCGCAGTGCGCACAATACCTTTTACTTACCAGTTCAATTCCTTCCCCATATCCCTGCCCTCTCCGGCACTGTGCGGTCAAAGTGCCGCAATCCACAGGCTGGCAAAACCCAGTTGCCCCGAACGGAATGGACTTATATTGGTATGCGAGATGACAGACTACGGAGGACCAGTTCTTGGCGCGTCTATCTTTGCGTGGAATTAAGAAGCGCTTCAAGGAAGTGGAGGTCCTGCACGGCATCGACCTGGAGATCGGCGATAAGGAATTCGTCGTCTTCGTCGGCCCCTCCGGCTGCGGCAAGTCTACCCTGCTGCGCCTGATCGCCGGTCTCGATCCGATCACCGAGGGCGAGTTCATCATCAACGACCGCTCCATGGTCAGCGTGCCTCCCTCCAGGCGCGGCATTGCCATGGTGTTCCAGTCCTACGCGCTCTACCCGCATATGGACGTCTACGAGAACATGGCGTTCGGCGCCCGGCTGATGGGCCTCGACAAGGCCGAAGTCGAAAGCCGCATCAGCGAAGCGTCGCGCATGCTCAAGCTCGATGAGCTGCTCAAGCGCCGTCCGCGCGAGCTCTCGGGCGGCCAGCGCCAGCGCGTCGCTATCGGCCGCGCCCTCGTGCGCAAGCCGGACGTGTTCCTCTTTGACGAACCGCTCTCCAACCTCGACGCCGCCCTGCGTGCCGATGTGCGCCTCGAAATCGCGCGCCTCCACAGCGAGCTGGGCGCGACCATGATCTATGTGACCCACGATCAGGTCGAGGCCATGACGCTGGCCGACCGTATCGTGGTGATGAACCAGGGCCGCATCGAGCAGGTCGGCTCGCCGCGCGAGCTCTACGAGACGCCCGCCAACACCTTCGTGGCGACCTTCATCGGCTCGCCCAAGATGACGCTTGTCGATGTGACGCGCGACGGCAACCGCCTCGCCGTGCCCAATGGCGGCACGATCAGCTTCGACCGCCTGCCCGCCGATGGCGGCAAGGCGCTCGTGCTCGGCGTGCGGCCGGATGGCGTGACCGTTGCGCGTGGCAGCCACGAGGGCGGGTTTACCGCCAAGGTTATCTACGCCGAATATCTGGGCGATCATGCCTACGTCTACGCCCAGCTGGCGGACGGCAAGCAGATCGTGGCCCGCGCCCATCCGGGTGAAGATTTTTCGGCCGGTGAAGTGATTACGGTGACGCCCGATCCGGCGGCCGTGCACTTCTTCTCGGCCGAAGACGGTAAGCGGCTCGCCGCTTGAGTATTCCGACTTAAAGGAGAGAGGGATCAATGAAAAAGAACCTGCTTCGCCTGGGCGCCGTCCTGGGCAGCCTGGTCATTGCCATGCCGGCATTGGCTCAGGATTTGACGTTCTGGAGCTGGCGTCAGGAAGACAAGGCCGTCTACGAAGAACTCATCAAGACGTTCGAGGCCGCAAATCCGGGCATCACCGTCAAGCTGGAGTCCTTTGAGGCTGCCAACTACAACACCATCCTGTCGACGGCCCTCGCCGGCGGCACCGGTCCGGACCTGATGATGGTTCGCGCCTTCGGTGGTCTGGAAGCCATTGCCAATGGCGGCTACCTGATGCCGATCAGCAAGGACACCGTGCCGGCCCTTGCCGATTTCAGCCCGGCCGCCGTCGCTGCCGAGACCATGCGTTCGGATGGCAAGGTCTACGCCGTTCCGTTCGCCAGTCAGACGCAGTTCGTCATCTACAACAAGGCCATCTTCGATCAGAATGGCCTGAAGGAACCGCAGACCTGGGACGAGTTCATCAAGCTCGCCGAAGACCTCAAGGCCAAGGGCATCATCCCCTTCGCCAACGGTACGGCAACCGCCTGGCAGAACGAGACCATCGTGGGCGCCCTCGTGTCCTCGATCTATGGCCGCGGCTTCTATGACGACCTGATCGCTGGCAAGACCGATTTCAACGATCCGCGCTACCTTGATGGCCTTGCCAAGCTCAAGGACATCTCGGCCTACTTCCCGGATGGCTTTATCGGCCTCGACTATGCGTCCGCCCAGCAGCTCTTCGCTTCGGGCATGGCCGCGATGTTCGCCGGTGGTTCGTACGAAATCGCCAACTTCCGCGCCCAGAACCCGGACATCCAGCTCGGCGTCTTCGCCGCTCCTGGCGTCAAGGCTGACGACGAGAAGCTCGTGGCGATCTACTTCGACGGTGGCTATGCCGCCAACGCCAAGACCGCTCATCCGGAAGCTGCCCTGAAGTTCCTCAACTTCGTGGCCAGCAAGGATTTCGGCCAGGTCTTCGCCAACAAGCTCAACAACATCTCGACCGTCCCGGGCGTCACCTTCGACGATCCGCTGCTCGGCCACGTTGCTGAACTCAACCAGCACTCGATCCCCTACCTGATGCTCGTCCACTTCCGTTATGGCGAGCCGTCCGGTTCGGTCCTGCTGCAGGGCGAAGTCCAGAAGCTGCTCGACAACAAGGCCACCCCGGCCGAGATCGGCAAGGCCCTCACGGATGGCCTGGCCACCTGGTACGAGCCCTTCAAGAAGTAATCATCGTTCGACGGCCGGCGGGTCCCTTGGATCCGCCGGCCCCTTCCGTCCACCCTTGCGAGGGATATTTGGAACTCCGATGCCCAGTTTGCGCCTGACCGGACGCGGAATGTGGATCACGGCACTTCTGGTGCCGCCCCTTGCATTCGTGGCCATGTTCATCGTCTATCCGATCATCTCCGCCTTCGCCTACGCGTTCTTCGACTGGAACGGGCTGGCGCGGGGCGAATTCGTCGGCCTGGCCAATTTCTACAAGGTGCTCTTCACCGAGCCCTATGCGAGCTGGACTCGCAACGCCTTCGGGCACAACGTCATCGTCTTCTTCGCCCTGATGGTTCTGCAGAACGGCGTCGGCTTCATCCTGGCCTATTGCCTCTGGCGCGGTCTGCCCGGCGCCCGCTTCCATCGGGTCACGGTTTTCCTGCCGGTCGTGCTTTCCACGATCATCGTGGGCTACCTCTTCAAGCTCTTCTATCATCCGCTGTTCGGCGTGGTGAACGTCTCGCTCAAGGCCGTCGGCCTCGGTTTTCTTGCCCAACCCTGGCTCGGCCAGGCCTCGACCGCACTGGCTTCGCTCATCGTCGCCAATGCCTGGCACATGGTCGGTTTCCCGACCCTGGTGTTCCTGGCCGGCATGCAGCGCATTCCGGGGGAAATCCTCGATGCCGTGCGCATGGAAACCGAGAGCGAGTGGACCAAGGTCACCAAGATCGTCTGGCCGCTCGTGGCGCCCAGCGCCACCGTGGTCTTCACCCTGCTTTTCGTTGGCGCCTTCAACTGGTTCGAACTGCCCTACGTGATGGTGGGTCTCGATGGCTCGCCCTATGGCTCGACCGACGTTCTCGGCCTTTATTTCTACCGCACGGCCTTCGGCAACCAGTCGAGCGCGGCGCAGAATTTCGGCGCCGGTAGCGCGCTCGCCGTTCTCATCTTCCTCTTCGTTGCCGTGCTCGCCAGCATCATCACCACCAGGCTGCGCGCGCGGGAGATCCAGCTATGAGCACCGCAACCGCCGCCAAGGGCGCGAACTACGATCGTCCCGGGCTTCTCTCGACGCTCGGCCGCGACGGCCTAATCCAGGTCATCCTGTGGGCCAACACCCTCATCATGCTGGCGCCGATCGTCATCATGGTGTTCTCGGCCTTCAAGACGAACGCACAGATCTTCGCCTCGCCGTTCTCGCCTCCCGATTTCACGCATGTCGGGAACCTGATCAAGATCTGGACCCAGACGAATTTCCTGCGCTACCTCTTCAACTCGGTCGTGGTCACGGGCTCGTCCATGGCGCTGATCATCGTGCTCGGCACGATGGCCGCCTATGCCATCGGCCGCTACGAGTTCAAGGGCTCGGGCTTCATCCTGATGTTCTTCCTGGCGGGCCTCACCCTGCCCCTCAAGCTTGCCATCATTCCGCTCTTCATCCTGATGCGGGATTTCGGCATCCTCAACAACCAGCTCTCGCTGATCCTCGTCTATGTCGCCATGGGCCTGCCGACGACGGTGTTCATCCTCACCGGCTTCATCCGCACCCTGCCCAACGAACTCGAGGACGCCGCCCGCATGGACGGCGCCAGCGAGTTGCGGATCATGTGGTCGGTGATGCTGCCGCTGGTGCGTCCGGCCATGGTCATCGCCGCCATCCAGAATGTCGTGCCGATCTGGAACGACTTCTTCTTCCCGCTGGTCTTCATCCAGAATGACGACCTCAAGACGCTGCCGCAGGGCCTCACCAGCTTCATGGGCGAATACACGACCGACTGGGGCGTGCTGTTCGCGGGCCTTACCCTGTCGGCCGCGCCGATCATCCTCATCTACATCGTCCTCTCGCGCCAGTTCATCAACGGCATGACTGCAGGAGCCGTGAAATGAACTACAAGCTTCCCAAGGGATCCCTCATCGTCTCGTGCCAGGCCCGCGCGGACAATCCGCTGCACGGCTCGGTATTCATGGCCGCGATGGCGCTTGCCGCCCGTGACGGCGGCGCTGCCGGCATCCGCGCCAATGGTGCCGAGGACGTCAAGGCGGTGAAGGCTGCCGGCCTGCCGGTGATCGGGATCAACAAGGTGTTCTCGGACGCCTACCCGGTCTACATCACGCCGAACTTCGACTCCGCCCGCGTTCTAGTCGAAGCCGGCGCCGACATCATCGCGCTCGACTGCACCCCCCGCTCCCGCGACGGCGAGGCACCGGAAGTCCTCATCCGCCGCATCCGCGACGAGCTGGGCGCCGAAGTCTTCGCCGATATCTCGACGCTCGAAGAAGGCATCGCCGCCGAACAATGGGGCGCGACCTACATCTCGACGACGCTCGCGGGCTACACCGAATACACCACCAAGACGCCCGGCCCCGATCTCGACCTCGTCCGCGCCCTCGCGGCCCGGGTCAAGGCGCCGATCGTCGCCGAAGGGCGTTACAATACGCCCGAACTGGCGCGCGCTGCTATCGACGCAGGCGCCTATGCGGTGGTCGTCGGCACGATGATCACCAATCCGCGCGAGATCACCAAGGTGTTCGCAAAGGAAGTGCTGGGCGCATGAGCGACAGCTTTCTCGGCATCGATATCGGCGGCACAGCCTCGCGCTGGGTGCTGGTCGGCCAGGATGGTTCCGTGCTTGCGCGCGGTGCTGCGGGCGGCGCGACCGGGCACACGTTCAACCCGGTCGAGCGCGAGAAACTGGCCAATGTCATCGGCTCCATCCGCGCCGCTGCGCAAGTGACGCCGCGGGCGATCACGATCGGCGCCACGGGCCTCGGTCCGCGCGCCTATGACGACGTCAGGGAAATCATGGCGGCGGCTTTCGGTACGCCGGGCGCCGCCATGATCACCATGGACGACATGGAGCTCGCCTATCGGGCGGTCTTCGCGCCGGGAACTGGGCACCTCATCGCTGCCGGCACCGGCTCGGTCGGCCTGCATCTGCTGGCTGACGGCAATACCATTCGCGTCGGCGGCCGCGGGCTCCTCATCGACGATGGCGGCTCGGGCACCTGGATCGCCCTGCGCGCGCTCGACCTCATCTATCGTCGCATCGACGACACAGGCGGACCGGCGGAAGCGGCGATCCTTGCCCGCGTTCTCTTCGACACCATGGGCGGGGACACCTGGGACGACACCCGCGCCTTCGTCTATGGCGGCGATCGCGGACGCATCGGCCAGTTGGCGCAGCAGGTGGCGGCAGCTGCCGTCGCCGGCGACCCCCTCGCCCTCCAGATCCTGAGCGATGCCGGGGTCGAGCTGGCGCGGCTGGGCTCGGCGCTGGTCAAGCGTACGCGCAGCCTGCCCATCGGCTATGTCGGCGGCATCGTTCGCCTGCACCCGGTCATCAAGACTTCGCTTCTCGCCGCGCTGCAGGGAGAAGATGTATCCTTCCCCGAAACCGATGCAGCGCTCCACGCCGCCGGCATGGCGCGTACTCACCACCTCACGACGGACTAGACAATGTCGACCACCGAAACCGCCTCCGCCCGCTACGCAACGCTCGAGGACTGGAGCACGTCCGACCTGGTGGCGGGCATCCTCGAAGGCCAGTACTTCGCCATCGGCGCCGTCCAAAGCGCGGGCGCAGCCATCGCCAAGGCGATCGACATGAGCGCCGAGCGGCTCTCGGCGGGCGGTCGCCTCATCTATATCGGCGCGGGCACCTCCGGCCGTATTTCCACGCAGGACGCCGCCGAGCTACCCCCCACCTTCAACTGGCCGTCCAGCCGCGCCATCAGCCTGATGGCAGGCGGCGAAGGCGCCTTCCTGCGCGCCAAGGAAGGCGCGGAGGACGATGAAGTTGCCGGCGTTGCCGACCTCGACGGCGTTTCGGTGGGCCCCAATGACGTGGTGATCGGCGTCGCCGCCAGCGGCCGCACGCCCTACGTGATCGCCGGCCTCAAGCATGCCCGCAAGATCGGCGCCCTTACCATCGGCATCTACAACAACCGCGGCGGGCGCGTGGGCGAGGCGTGCGAGCTGCCGATCCTCATCGAGACAGGTCCGGAAATCCTGGCCGGCTCTACCCGCATGAAGGCGGGCACCGCCCAGAAGGCAGCGCTCAACTGCATTTCCACCGGCGTCATGATCCGCCTCGGTTTCGTCTATCGCGGCAAGATGGTCGAGATGCAGGCGACCAATGCCAAGCTGCGCGAGCGCGGGGCACTGATGGTCGCGGACCTGACCGGTGCCGATATCGAAGTAGCCACCAAGGCTTTCGCCGAGGCCGGCCAGATCATCAAGGTCGCGGTGGTGATGCTTTCGCTCGACGTCTCCAAGGACGATGCGGTGGCCGCCCTGGCCAGGGCCAACGGCAACCTCCGCCGCGCGCTCGTCGGCTGACAATCCGATTCATCAAACCCGGCTATCCCATTGATCTTGAATCACTGGGGTAGCCTTCTCGTCAGAAGTGCCAGATGAGCGGCACGTAGAAGACCGAGATGATGAAGAACCAGCCCAGGAGCGGCAGGCCGAGCTTCCAGTAATCCCCGAAATTGTAGCCGCCCGGCCCCATCACCATGAGGTTGGTGGCGGTGGCGATCGGTGTCAGGAACGCCGCCGCCGCCGCAACGCTGGTGCTCATCAGCACCGGCCGCGGGGATATGCCCATGCTGGCCGCAGCCGCAACGCCGATCGGGATGATGATCAGGGCGGTAGCCGTGTTGCTGATCAGCTGCCCCAGGATTGCGGTCAGCACGAAGAGGCCGGCGAGAAGCGCCATCGGCCCGGCCCCACCCAGCACATAGACCAGCGTTTCGGCGATGAGCTTGGCCGCACCGGTTTCGACCATTGCGGTCGAGAGCGGCATCATGGCGCCGACGAGAATGACCGTCGTCCAGTTGATGGCGCGGAAGGATTGCTCGACGTTCAAGATTCCGCAGAGGATCACAGCACCCGCAGCCAGCAGGCCGGCCACGACCGGCGGCACGATGCCGGTGGCAAGCACCACCACCATGGCCAGCAGGATGACGATGGCCTGCCGCGCGCCCGGCCCCATCGGCACCGCCTGGCGCCGCACGAGATCGGGCGAGCTGACGACCAGCACGTCGGGATCGTTGAGGTGGGTATCGAGCGCTTTCCAGGTGCCCTGCAACAGCAGTGTATCGCCCGCCTGCAGCGTGACCTCACCACCGCTGGCGGCGGGGTCTTCGGCGGTGATCTCGGTGCCGGTCCGGTGAACAGCAAGGATGATGAGGTCGCCGCTTTCCGTCAGCATGCCGGGGAAGACCGATTGCCCGATGAGCCCCGAGCGTGGCGGGATGACTACTTCGGCCAGCCCCGAGCGCTCGTTGAAAAGCGTCTTCTCGCCGCCGCCGCTATCCTGTTCGTCGCGGAAGGCGAGATGCGTATCCGCCGCCAGGATCGCAGCGGCCTCGGCCTCGCCGCGGATGAGCAGGTGATCGCCTTCGGCGATAGCGCGTCGGTGGAGCGGCTGGGCGGTGCTGCCCTCCTGGATGGCCACCAGTTGCACGCCTGAGCCAGCCGGCAGGACGAAGGTCTTGGGGTCGGCGCCGATGAATTGCGAGGTCGCCCGCACGCGCAGCAGGTGCACGCCGCTGGCGAGGCCATATTGCTCGACCAGCGTGCGGGCATGGCGGCTGAAATCGGCCGGCATGGTGGCGCCGTTCCGGTGCGGCAGCAAACGCTCGCCGAAGAAGATGATGATCGCCATCGATCCGATGAGCAGCGGCACGCCGGCCAGCGCGAATTCGAAGAAACCGAAGGTCCCGACGCCCGCATCGCCGGCCGCCTCGGAAACCAGCACGTTCACCGGCGAGCCGGTCAGCGCCAGCTTGGAGCCTGCATGGGCGGCGAAGACCAATGGAATGAGGAGCTGCGAGGAGAAGCGCTTGAGGCGCACCGCGATGACCACAACCACCGGCAACAGCGCCGCAACGGCGCCGTTGACGCTGATGAGCGCGGTGAGCCCAGCGACCAGCGACATCGTGAGGACCAGAAGCCGCGTTCGGCTCTGCTCGCCGGCAAACCGGATCAGGAGTTGCCCGGCCCAGGCCGTTACGCCCGTGACCTCGAGGCCGACGCTGACGATGAAGAGCGTTGCGATGAAGATCACCGCCGGGTCGCCGAACCCGGCCATGGCCTGGTTGATATCGAGCACGCCGACCGCCCAGAGCGCGAGCGGGGTCAGCAGCGCGACAACGACGACCGGCAGCCGGTTGGAGATGAAGAGAACGACGATTGCGGCAATGATGATCGCCGTCAGGACAATGGGGCTCACTGGGGCGACACTCTCAGTTCAGGCATGCGCATCAGGCGTCGAGCGTCGCCAGCAGAATGGCGAGGCGGCAGCCCTTTTCGTATTCGGCGAGGTTCACGTATTCCTTGATCGTGTGGATCTCGGCCTGGCCGGCGCCGATCGTCACGGTCGGAATACCGTGCTTGTCGAGCCAGTTGGCATCCAGCCCACCATTGGAGAAGAGGTAGTTGGGCTCGATCCCTAGGGCTTTCAGCGCCCGCGTGGCGCGCTCGACGATCGGCGTGTGCTGGTCAAGCTCGAATGGCGGATAGGCCGTCACGTGCGAGAAGCGCACTTCGGCGCCCTGCCCTTCGTGATCGACGACGCTGGCCTTCGCGCGTCCGAACGCGGCCTCGTAACCTCTGGCAATCTCGGTGGCGAAGGCGGCATTGGGGCTGCGCGCCTCGCCCTTGATGAAGGCGTAGTCGGTGACGACGTTGGTCGCATCGCCCGCCGCCTTGCCGTCGCGACCGCCGAAGATGCCGACATTGCTGGTGCCGTTGCCTTCGGGCTTAGAGACCTTGCCGAACCAGCCGGCGTTGCGGGCTTCGACGAGCCCGACCGCGCCGACCATCGTGGCGGAGATACCCTTTTCGGGCGCGACGCCGGCATGGGACGCGCGACCGGTGATCTCGACCTCCCAGTTCTCCTGCCCGACCGCTCCAACGATGAGCTCGGACGCCAGCTGGCCATCGATATTGACGCACATCTCGACGCCGCCGAGTTCGGCCGGGTTGAGCTCGCGGGCGCCATGGAGGCCGCTTTCCTCGCGTACGGTGAAGAGCAGCGTGATAGGCGGGTGCGGCAGGTTGTTCTTGAGCACAGTCTCTGCGACGACGACGAGCGCGGCGACCCCGGTGCGGGCGTCGCCACCCAGCGCGGTGGTTCCATCAGAGACGATGCGATCGCCTTCGCGGCGGGGTTTTACGCCGGCGCAGAGCGGCACGGTATCGAGATGGGTAGAGAAGAGCAGCCGGGGACCCGGTCGCGTGCCCGGCAATTGCACGATGAGATTGCCGGTCTGCGTGGGCAGCGGGATGCGCTTGTTGGCGTCGTCGAACCGGATGGCTGACTCGGGCACACCGGCGGCCTTGAGCGCAGCGATCACGGCGGCGGCGATATTGGCCTCCTGGCCCGTGATGCCTTCCACCGAAAGGAAGTTCATCAGGTGGGCTTCGGCGGCTGCCACGTCGAGCGGGATAGCGGGAGCGGTCATCTGGTTCATCCGTTCCTGATTGGTCTAAACGCCCCAGGGCAGGCCGACTGCCTGCCAGATCGCGAAGAGCGCGGTCCACAGGATGAAGATCCAGGCCACATAGGGGAGCATGAGGGAAACGACGGTGCCTACGCCTGCAGTGCGGTCATAGCGCTGCACGAAGCCGACCATCAGCGCGAAATAGGCGTTGAGTGGAGTGATGGCGTTCATCGGGGAGTCGCCGACGCGATAGGCGGCAAGCACCGCTTCCGGCTCGACACCCAGCTTCATGAGCAAGGGCACGAAGACCGGGGCGAAGATGGCCCACTTGGCGATGGCGCCGGTCAGCAACAGGTCGATCACCGCCACCACGACGATGAAGCCGATCAGCAGCGGCAGCGCGCCGATATTGGCCGATTGCAGCCCGCCGCCGAGAGCGAGGGCCATGACCGTGCCGATATTGGTGTAGGTGAAATAGGCGACGAACTGGCTCAGCACGAAGAAGAGGAAGATCGTGCCGCCGAGGCCGGTGACGGCCTTTTCCATGGCCTTGATCACATCCGTCAGCGTCTTCATCGTGCCGGCGCCGATGCCATAGGCCCAGCCCGTCACGAGGAAGATCAGGATGATGAAGGCGATGAGGCCGTTCATGAATGGCGAATTGCCGATGAGCTCACCGGTCTGCGGGTCGCGCAGCGGTCCCCAGGAGGGCAGCGTCAGCAGCGCGAAGACGACGAGCAGGCCGATGAGGCCGAAGAGCGCGAAGCGCAGGCCGCGCGATTCCTCGGCAGAAAGCGTGTTGTCGCCGTCGCCGAGCGTGCCGTCGGAACGCGAGGGATCATAGGGCCCCAGCCGCGGCTCGATCATGCGGTTGTTGATGAAGGCGATGAGCACGGTGAGGAAGACCACCGAGACGATCGAGAACCACATGTTGGAGGCAAGGCCGATCGAAGCATTGGGGTCGACCAGTCGCGCCGCGTCGTTGGTGAATTCCACCAGCACCGCGTCGAGCGGCTTGATCAGCATGTTGACCGTGAAGGCGCCGGCAACCGAGGCGAAGCCGAGCGCGAGGCCGGCCAGCGGATTTCGGCCGACGGCGAGGAAGGCCACGCCGGCAAGCGGCAGCAGCACGAGGTAGCCAGCGTCGGCCGCGATGCTCGCGAGGATACCGACCAGCGCCAGGATGTAGGACAGCGCCCAGCCCGGCGCCACGGCAACGAGCTTGCGGATCAGCGCCGAGATCAGGCCCGATTCCTCGGCGACGCCGGCGCCGATCATGGCGCCGATCATGAGGCCCACGGCCGTGAACCCCATGAAATTGGGGATCAGCGACTCGTACATGAAGCGGATGCCGTCGGCGTTGAGAAGGCTGCGGATGGCGGTCGAGGCCTGCTCGATCTCGTGCGTATCAGGGTTGATGCGCTCGAAGGTCACGGCGGTGCCGAAGACCCCGAGCACGGCGGAAAGCACGATGACGATGGCGATGAGGATCAGGAAGATGATGACCGGATGGGGCACCATGTTCCCTACCCGCTCGACACCATCGAGGAAGCGCTGCATCAAGCTTTTCGAAGAAACGTCGGCAGACGTCATGGCACACCCTGTACTCGGAAAAATCGTAAACGGTTGGCGGGCGACAACCTCAGAGTGAGAGGCCACCGCCCGAAGGGTCGGCTATTGCAGTATCCGCGCCTTCTGCGTGGCGAATTCCTCGTCGGTCAGGATGCCGGACTTGTGCAACTCGGCGAGTTTCTCGAGCTGGGCCATGGCTTCCTGCGTAAGGCCCGCCGGCGCGGGCGGCTCCTTGCCGGCGCCGGCCGCGTGCTTTCCTGCCTGCTTGGCGGCGACCTTGCCCGACACTGCCGTGGCGGTGCCGGCGATGACGGCGGTTCTCGCCATGGTTTGGGCTGTACGCCCGAGCAGGCCGGGACCGTTTCTCCTGGTGATCATGGCGATACCCTCCTGTTAGCGGTGGACGCGGAACGAGCCGACATTGTTCTGGAGCATACGGTTGAGCACCGGCACGCTGCGCGAGAAGACGGAGCAGTTGAAGAAATTGCGCTGCGTGCAGACATCCACCGCCGTGCGGCCATCAATGCGGATCGACATGATCCGGCGACCCCACGAGCCCAGATTGCGGTCGCTCTCGCCCGGACGGGCGCAGAAATTGGGACCGCGGAAATCTGCCCGCTCGAAGAAGCAGACCAGACGGTTGCCGCCACCACCTCCGCCGATCGGCGGAATGATGACGCCGCCGCCACCTCCACCACCGCCCCCCGGGCGGCCGGTGTCGATGACCTCACGCAGGTAGTTGCGGGAGACCCAGCCGCTCGGGCCGGCATGTTCGATGAGGCACCAATTGTTCTGGCAGCGGTTGATGAAGACGCTGTCGCCGCGCTGGAGCACGTCGACCACGCGGTGATTGGTGCCCGGGCCCTGGCGAACGTTGACGTTTGCGGTCGCCACCGCGTTGCCGCGAACGGCTCCGCCACCGCCGCCCGGGTTGTCCGGAACGATGACGAATGGCTGCTGGGCCAGCGTAGCGCCGGCTCCCGCCAGGCCAAAGGCGAGTGCCGCAGCAAATGCGAGCGAGCGCATGACGTGCAACGAAATCATGGTGGCCTCCTTAGATGCGGTTGGCGGTAAAGACCCTGCGGCCCTTGAACCGAACGGTGGGGTGATATGTGCAGCGCAGCGCCGCGAGGCGCGCCAGTTGTCCAAGCGGATTGAGCGAACGCCCGGTCGGCCGGCAATCCATGCTCGCCGCCTCCCAGGCCACGCCACCGCCGCAGGAGGCGCGCTGGATATCGACCATCACGTCGCGCCCGGAAGTCCACCAGGTGAGGCGACCGTCGCAGCGCACGCCGCCTCCGCGGATCTGGTAGGTGCCTCGGCGCTCAAGGCAGAATGTCAGGATGTAAGGGCCGTAAAGGGGCTGGTTGGCGCGATAGCAACCATAGACGCCGACACCGCCGGGATGATCGGGTACGATGACGAAGGCATTGGCATCCTGAGCGAGCGATGGGCCACTCATGAAGCCTGCGAGAAGCATGGCTCCAGCAAGCAGGCGAGCGAGAGTCTTACGCAAGTCGTTCCCCTCCACCGTTGTCGTGGAGGTACGTTACTCCGTTTCGCCGTCGAAAAAATTGGCTGGAAATCCACGAACTTGGCCAACCGTACCAAAGTGACCGTTCAGCTATTCGCCCGCGATAAGGCGGTAGCCGACACCCGGTTCGGTGACGATGAAGCGCGGTTCGGCAGCATCGTCGCCCAGCTTGTCACGAAGGTGGCCGACGGCGATGCGCAGGTAGTGCGTGTCCTCGAGGTGGGCCGGTCCCCACACCGTCGAGAGCAGCTGCCGGTGCGTCACCAGCCGACCGGCGAAGCGTGCCAGCAGCGCCAGCACGTCGAATTCCTTGCGCGTCAGCCGGATCTCCTCGCCATCCAGCAGGACTTCGTGCCGCGCCAGGTCGATGCTGAGCTTGCCGGTGGTCAGAACCGAGCGCTCGGTCTCGGGTGACTTGCGGCTGCGCAACAGGGCGCGAAGGCGCGCCATAAGTTCGCCGGTGGCGAAAGGTTTGGTGACGTAGTCGTCGGCGCCGGCATCGAGGGCGGCGATCTTTTCGGTCTCGGCGTCGCGTACCGAAAGCACGAGGATTGGCACCTGCGACCATTCACGGATCGCCGTGATGACCGCCTTGCCATCCATATCCGGCAGACCAAGGTCAAGCACCACGACATCCGGCGCCGAGGTGGCTGCCAGCTCGACACCCGCACGACCGCGCTCGGCCTCGATGGTCTCGAAGCCCGCGCTGCCTGCAACGATGGTGAGGAAGCGCCGGATGGGCGCCTCGTCCTCGATGAGCAGGATGCGATGCGGGGTTTCGTTGGTCATTCTGCTTCCTGCGGTAATGCGGGCTGGGCAGCAAGCGGCAAAGTGATGGAAATCACTGCACCCTGCCCCGTCGGATTTTCATCCGCGCGCACCTTGCCTCCCATGGCCTCGACGAAGCCGCGGACGATGGCAAGGCCCAGGCCGGTTCCCGATGGCCGGCGGTCGCCCTCGGTGACGCGGTAGAAGAGTTCGAAGACTTTTTCGCGTTCAGCGGCAGGAATGCCGGGACCGGCATCGGCGACAGCCAACGTTACGTCGCCGCCTTTCGTCGAGCCGGAGATCAGGATTTCCGAGCCTGGCGGGGAGTATTTGGCGGCGTTTTCCAGCACGTTGGCGATGGCCTGGGTCAGGAGCACCGGGTCGGCTTCCACGCGCGGCAAATCCCTTGGCAGATCAATGCGAACGCTGTGTCCCTTCAGCACGCGCTGCAAGTCGTGGCGAGCGGCGCCGACGACTTCGCGGAGCTCCACTGCAGTGCTGCGCGGCGCCAGGGCTCCGTATTCCAGCCGTGTCATGTTGAGAAGGTTCTGCACATAACGATCGAGGCGACGGGCTTCATCGAGCGCCGTTTCCAGCAACGCCCGGCGATCTTCAGGGCGAAGTCCGGGTTCGCCGAGGCTGGAAATGGCGCCGATCACCGAGACGAGCGGCGTGCGCAGGTCGTGGCTGAGCGAATTGAGCAGCGCCGAGCGCAGCTTTTCGCCTTCCGCCTGCACGCGGAGGTTTTCGAGGTCGCCGGCCATGCGCGTCCGCTCGACGGCAACGGCAACCTGATCCTCCACGGCCAATAACAGCCGCTTGGTTTCAGGATCCAGGCTCTTGCGGGCATCGCGGAACTGCACGCCGATGACGCCAAGCGGCTTGCCGGTGGCGAGGGGCACGAACAACCAATTGGAGGTCGGCAGCGTTGGCGTACCGGCGCCAGCCGGCTCGTTGTGCTCGAATGCCCATTGCGCCGCGCCGATGGCGCGGGCGTCGAGATGCTCTTCGATACTGGGATAGCCCTGCACTTGCTCGAGCTGGCCGCCCTCGCCCGGAATGAGGATCAGCGAGCGGCAATCGAGCGTGGCGGCGATGTGGTAGGCGCCGGCATAGAGAACGTCGTCCGGATCGGTCTTTTCGGCGATCCGTCGCGCGAAGTCGTAGAGTGTTTCCGTGCGGCGCTGCGAGGCACGCATGAACTGCACCTGCGCCCGCAAGCGACCGGCGAGTGTGCCGGTGAAGATGGCGCCGACGAGGAAGAGGAAGATGGCCACCACATCTTCGACCTGCCTGATGGTGAAGGTGTAGAGCGGCTCGGAAAAGAAGAAGTTGTAGGCGAGGAACGAGATGAGGCTGGTTGCCAGCGCCGGCCGCAACCCATAGCGCGCGCCGACGAAGAGCACGCCCACAAGGTAGATCACTGCCAGCGAGGCCACCGGAACCGGATAGACCTCCTGGATCGCCCAGGCGATGCCGGTGGCGACGGCAGCGCCCGCTGCGCCGACTACGACGCCCCACCAGTTTATCGAGAGATCGATATGCGGCAGCTTGGGCGTCTCGGCCTGGCTGGTGCCGGCGACGACCGTCAACTCGAAATCGGTGGCCGCATCCAGAAGCTTGTCGGCAACTGCCTCGCGCAGGAAGTGCCAGAACCGGCGCGGCCTCGGCCGGCCGATGACGATACGCGTCACGTTGCGATGCCGCGCCAGATCGAGGATTTCGCCGGCGGCATTGCTTTCGGCGTGAATGGTGACGGTCTCGGCGCCGAGGCTTTCGGCCAGTTGCATGGCTTCGGCGATGCCGCGTTGCGCCACCTCGCCCATGGCCTCGTGGCGCGGCGTCACGACAGTGGCGACCAGCCAGGGAATATTGGCGCGCTCGGCCATGCGCTTGCCGGCGCGCACGAGGGTTTTGGAGATCGGCGCCTCGTTGATGCAGACCAGCAGGCGCTCCTGGGTCGGCCACGGGCCACGCACCGCATTGGCCTGCATATAGGCCAGCATCTCGGCATCGACCCGGCTTGCGGCCGTCCGCAGCGCAAGCTCGCGCAAGGCGGTGAGATTGCCTTTGGTGAAAAAGTTCTCGAGGGCGCGACCGATATTGCCGGGCACGTAGACCTTGCCGGCCTTGAGGCGCGCGATCAGTTCCTCGGGCGGCAGGTCGATGATCTCGATATCGTCGGCGCGCCGCAGGATTTCGTCGGGCACGGTCTCCTGCACGCGGACGCCGGTAATGCGCGCGACGACGTCGTTGAGGCTCTCGATGTGCTGGACGTTGAGCGTGGTGGTGACGTCGATGCCGGCATCGAGGATCTCCACCACGTCCTGCCAACGCTTGAGGTGACGCGAGCCCGGGACGTTGGTGTGGGCGAGTTCATCGATGATCGCAAGTTGCGGGCGCCGGGCCAGCACTGCATCGATGTCGAGTTCATCGAGCATCTGGCCGCGATATTCGAGGCGGCGGCGCGGTAGCTGCTCCAGCGGTTCGAGGAGCAGTGCGGTCTCGGCGCGCCCATGCGTTTCGACCAGCCCCACAACGACGTCGACGCCCGCGGCGCGACGGTTGTCGGCTTCCTGGAGCATGGCGAAGGTCTTCCCCACGCCGGGTGCGGCGCCGAGGAAGACCTTGAGTTTGCCGCGGCCCTCCTTGCGCGCTTCGCCAAGGAGGGCTTCGGGGGTGGGCCGTGCAGGTTCGACGATTGCCATCGCGTCCTACGGTTTGAGCGCGTCCAGCGCCAGGTTGAGCGCCAGCACGTTGACTCTGGGTTGGCCGAGCATACCAAAGTCGCGGCCCTGGGTATGCTGGGCAACCAATTGTTCCACCTGCTCTTTGGTGAGCCCACGCGCGGCAGCAACGCGCTCCACCTGCCAGACGGCTGCCGCCGGGCTGATATCGGGATCGAGACCGGAGCCGGACGCGGTGACGAGATCGGCCGGCACCGGGCCTGAACCACCCAGCGCCGCAGCGCGCTCCTTGACCTGCTCCACCAGCACTTTCGAACTGGGGCCGAGATTGGAGCCCGAAGACGCCGCAGCGTTGTAGGGATCGGGACCGGTGGCCGACGGTCGCCCATGGAAATAGCGGTCCGACTGGAACGACTGGCCGACAAAGGCCGACCCGATCACCTTGCCATCCTTCTCGATCATCGAGCCGTTGGCCTGGCGAGGGAAAGCCGCCTGTCCGATGCCGGTGATAGCCAGCGGATAGGCGACGCCGGTGAGGAGGGTCAGGAGCCCGAGCGTGGCGATTGCCGGGCGAAGATCTGCAAACATGGTTCTTCTCCTCACACGAGGTGCAGTGCGCTGACGACGAGGTCGATCAGCTTGATACCGATGAACGGGGCGACAAGGCCGCCCAGGCCGTATATGGTCAGGTTGCGGGACAGGAGCGCGGAAGCGGAAGCGGGCTTGTAGCGCACGCCGCGCAGCGCGATCGGGATCAGCGCCACGATGATGAGGGCGTTGAAGATCAGGGCCGAGAGAATTGCCGATTCGGGCGAAGCCAACCCCATGACGTTGAGCACGGCCAGCCCCGGATAGGCCGGAATGAAGAGCGCCGGCAGGATGGCGAAATACTTGGCCACGTCATTGGCGATCGAGAAGGTAGTGAGTGCTCCGCGCGAGATCAGCAATTGCTTGCCGACCAGCACGATCTCGATGAGCTTCGTCGGGTCGCTGTCGAGATCCACGAGGTTGCCGGCCTCCTTGGCAGCGGGCGTGCCGGAGTTCATCGCCACGCCGACGTCGGCCTGAGCCAGGGCCGGCGCATCGTTCGAGCCATCGCCACACATGGCGACGAGGCGGCCATTGGCCTGTTCGGTGCGGATCAGCTCAAGCTTGCGCTCGGGCGTGGCCTCCGCGAGGAAATCGTCGACGCCTGCCTCCGCCGCGATGGCCGCTGCGGTCAGCGGATTGTCGCCGGTAATCATCACGGTGCGGATGCCCATGTTGCGCAGCTCGGCAAAGCGTTCGCGGATCTGCGGCTTGACCACGTCCTTGAGGTGCACGACGCCGAGGATGCGCCGATCCCTGGTGACGACCAGCGGCGTGCCGCCCGACGTCGCGATGCGGCGGATGATGGCGTCGAGTTCGGGGCCTGAATGCTGGTGCGCATATTTGAGCACAGCGTCTGAGGCGCCCTTGCGCAACACGGTGCCATCGGCCAGGTCGGCACCCGACATACGTGTCTGGGCGGTAAAGGGCACGAACGTGGCCTCGTTGCCCAGCGGATTGTCGGCAAAGCCGAATTTGCGGCGAGCCAGCTCGACGATCGACTTGCCCTCCGGCGTGTCGTCGGCCAGCGAGGACAGGAACGCCGCCTCGGCCAGATCGCGCTCGGAAATGCCGGGCACGGGGTCGAAGGCATCGGCCATGCGGTTGCCGAAGGTGATGGTGCCGGTCTTGTCGAGCAGCAGCACGTCGATATCGCCGGCCGCCTCGACCGCGCGACCCGACTTGGCCACGACATTGGCCTTTACCAGCCGATCCATGCCGGCGATGCCGATTGCGGAAAGCAGCCCGCCGATAGTGGTGGGGATGAGCGTGATGAAGAGCGCCGCGAGGTACACCATCGGGATCTGCGTGCCGGACCACATGGCGAAGAAGGGCAGCGTCACGACGACGAAGAGGAAGACCAGCGTCAGGGCCGCCAGCAGGATGTCGAGGGCTATCTCGTTCGGCGTCTTCTGGCGCTTCGCGCCTTCGACCAGCGCGATCATCTTGTCGAGGAAGGTCTCGCCCGGCTTGGCCGTGACCTTGAGCACCAGCCAATCCGAGACGACGCGGGTGCCGCCGGTCACCGACGAGCGGTCGCCGCCGGATTCGCGGATGACGGGGGCGGATTCGCCGGTGATGGCGCTTTCGTCGACCGAGGCGATGCCTTCGATGACTTCGGCGTCGGTCGGGATGATGTCGCCGGCCGAGACCACGATGATCTCGCCCACGTCGACATCGGCGAGGTCCTGCCATTCGAAGAGGTCGCGGTTCTTTGGGTCGATCAGCACCTTGGCGCGGGCGGACGACTTGGTGGCGCGGAAGGCATCGGCGCGAGCCTTGCCCCTGCCCTCGGCGATGGCTTCGGCGAAGTTGGCGAACAGCACGGTGAACCAGAGCCAGATCGCCACCTGCAGGCCGATGCCGAACGAAGGCGAGCCGACGATGCCGTCGCGAATGGCAAGGATGGTGGTGAACAGCGATACCAAAGCCGTCACGAAGATCACCGGATTGCGCATCAGCCCCCTGGGGTTGAGCTTGGTGAAGGCCTGCCCTGCCGCCTTGGTGAGAATGGCGGGGTCGAAAAGGCCGATTTCCCGGGTGAGTGTTGGTTGCTTGGACATGTGAGAAACCTCAGAAACTCTGGCCCGCGGCGAGCGAGACCTGTTCGGCGATCGGGCCGAGAGCGAGTACCGGCAGGAAGGTGAGCGCCCCCACGATCAGGATCGAAGCCACGAGCAGGCCGACGAACAGCGCGCCGTGCGTGGGGAAGGTGCCGGCCGAGGCCGGGGCGATCTTCTTGGTGGCCATGGAGCCGGCTATGGCGAGTACCGGAATGATGTAACCGTACCGGCCGATCAGCATGGCGATGCCGAGGAAGGTATTGTGCCAGGTGACGTTGGCGGTGAAGCCGGCGAAGGCGGACCCGTTGTTTGCCGTAGCCGAGACATAGGCATAGACGAGCTCGGAAAGCCCATGCGGGCCTGCGTCCTGGACCGAACTCTGGCCCGTGCCAACGAGGATCGCGAGCGCGGAGAAGACCAGCACGCCGAGAGGCATGATCATGAGGGTCAAGGCGGCCAGCTTGACCTCCCGCGCCTCGATCTTCTTGCCGAGATATTCCGGCGTCCGCCCCACCATGAGACCGGCGAGGAAGAGCGTGATGATCACCATCAACAGCATTCCGGTGAGCCCGACGCCCACGCCGCCGAAGACGACTTCGCCCAGCGCCATGTTGACCATGGCGATCATGCCGCCGAGCGGGGTGAAGCTGTCATGCATGGCGTTGACCGAGCCGTTGGACGCGGCCGTGGTCGCTTCCGCCCAGAGTGCGGAGTTGACGACGCCGAAGCGGACTTCCTTGCCTTCCATGTTGCCCGCATCTGCCTGGATTATGCCGGCGAGCAGCGGATTGCCTGCCTTTTCCGCGGCATAGATGCCGACGAAACCGAGGACGAGCATCACGCCCATGGCGGCGAAAAGCGCCCTGCCCTGGCGCTTGTCGTTGACCATGCGCCCGAAAGTGAAGGGGAAAGCCACCGAGACGACGAAGATGCCGATCATGGTCAGCAGATTGCTGAGCGCGGTCGGGTTTTCGAGCGGATGGGCAGAGTTGGCGTTGAAGAAGCCGCCGCCATTGGTACCCAATTGCTTGATCGCGAGCTGGGAGGCGACCGGGCCGACCGAGATGGACTGGCTGGCGCCTTCGAGCGTGGTGGCGGAGACGGAGGCATCGAGGGTCTGCGGCACGCCGGTCCAGACGAGCACGATGGCGAGGATGATCGCCAGCGGCAGCAGGACGTAGAGTGTCGAGCGCACCATATCGACCCAGAAATTGCCGATTGCCTTGATCTGCCGCGCCGCAAGACCGCGCGCTACGGCGGCCGCTACGGCCATGCCGGTGGCGGCGGAAAGGAAGTTCTGCGTGGTCAGGCCCGCCATCTGGCTGAAATTGGAGAGCGTCAACTCCCCGCCATAGGACTGCCAGTTGGTGTTGGTGATGTAGGAGACGGTGGTGTTGAACGCCAGGTCCGCCGGAAGTCCCGGAAAGCCTGCCGGATTGAACGGCAGCAGGTCCTGGAACTTGAGGATCAGGAACAGCAGCAGGAAGCCGGCTGCATTGAAGGCAAGCAGCGAAAGCGCGTAGGCGCTCCAATGTTGGCCCTGGTCGGATTTTACCCCGGCGACGGCAAAGATGCCGCGCTCCAGCGGGCGCAGGAACTTGAGCTCGCCCGAATAGACGCGCGCCATGTAGAGGCCGATGGGGACGGCGAGCCCGACGAGGAGCGCCGCGTAGATGAGTATCTGAATGAGATCGGAAAACATGATCGCTCCGCTCAGAAGCGCTCAGGGCGCAGCAGCGCCGCAATGAGATAGATGAAGAGAACGATGGCGAGGATGACGCCCAGCACGATGTCGAGGGTCATTTGAGCCGCTCCAGCGCGAGCACCAACAGGCCGGCGACCAGAAAGGACGCCATCCCGCCAGCGAGAAACACGAGATCGGAAAACATGATTGCTCCATCCGAAAAGGATGGTTCGGCGTTAGACCCCGGTCGCGTAACGGCGCTACGGCGAATGCCCGTCCGTGGCGTAAAGCCAGCGTAAAATCCCATGATTTCAAGCTGCTCGGGTTCTTTGCGCAATCGCACTGAATGGATTTGCAAATCCATTTGCAAATCGATTTTGCGCTGAGTAACAATCGGGCATGAGCACGATCTCGAAAGTGGCGGAGAGGGCGGGTGTTTCGCGGACGACGGTTTCGCACGTGCTCAACCACGCGGATCGCGTTTCCCAGCCGCTGCGCGAGCGTGTGCTGGCTGCCATCGATGAGCTCGGCTACAAGCCCAACCCGCAGGCGCAGAGCCTGAGGACGGGGCGGACGAATATCGTCGCCATCCTCATTCCGGATATCCTCAATCCCTATTTCACGGAGCTGGTCAAAACGCTCCAGACCGAGATCGAGCGGTCGGGCATGGACACGCTGGTGTTCAACACCGACGTGCCCGGCGGGCATCCCGAATTGCATGGGCGCGAATATCTCAAGCAGCTCAGCCGCAAGCGGGTGGATGGCGCGATCGTCGCCGACTTCGCGCTGCATGGCATGCTCGACCAGATCGAGAAGATCGACGTGCCGACCGTCTTCATCGGCTCGCTGCATGGGCAATCCGCCGACAGTGTCGCGCTCGACGATTTCGGCGGCGGCTACCTGATGGGACAGCATCTCGTCGGAGCCGGCCATCGCCGGATCGCGCATGTGACGGGGCCGAGGGCTTTCAAGGAATCGGCGGCGCGCAGCGCGGGGTTCGACAAGGCGCTGGCGGATGGCGGCATCACCATCGATCCGGCATTGCGGTTCGAGGGGTCGTTCCTGCAACCGTCGGGGCGCGAGGCGGTGCGGTGGCTCTTCGAGAAGCATGGCGGCGCCCTGCCCTCGGCGGTGTTCTTCGCCAACTCGCTCATGGCGATCGGCGCACTCACCGAATTCTACGATCGCGGCGTCAAGGTGCCCGGCGATATCGCCGTGGCCGCCTTCGACATCATCGCCCAGCTCGAATACGTCCGGCCGCGGCTGACCACCGTGGGCAACAGCCCCGAAGTGCTGGCCCGGACGGCAACGAAAATGCTGCTCGACCGGCTTGGAGGCAAAGTCGAGCCAGCACCGCGCCGGGAAGTCATCCCCTGCGTTCTCATGGAGTACGAAACCGCCTGAAAAAGCCGCGAGACACCTCGCGCAAGACACTCAAGGGAGGAGTGAATGACGAACGACAACCTACCGCGGGGCTGGTCCCGGCGATCCGTTCTCAGGGGCGCGACGGCGCTCGGCGCCGCCGGCATGGCGGGCAGCCTGCCGATGGTGGGCAGGGCCTTCGCCCAGGACAACGCCCTCAGCTTCTGGCAATTCTACGCCCCCGGCGGCGACGTGAAGACCCAGGTCAACTGGTTCGTGAAGATGGTCGAGGACTGGAACGCCGGCAACGATCCCAAGGTCAATCTCGAATACGTCGTGGGCTCCGAATACATCTCGGGCACCAAGCTCGCGACCTCTTTCGCCTCGGGCCAGGGACCTGACATCTTCATCATCTCGCCCGGTGACTTCCTGCGCTACTACAATGGCGGCGTGCTCGCCGACCTGACGCCGCATATCGAGGAAGCAGCGCAGAAGGACTTTCCGCAGAGCGTGATCGCCAACCGCATGGTGGACGGCAAGATCTACGGCGTGCCGATGGAAGTGGAGCCGATGGCCTTCTACTACTCGGTCAAGGCCTTCGAGGATGCCGGGCTCAACGAAAACGACGTGCCCAAGACCTGGGACGAACTGCTGGAGCTCGGCAAGAAGCTGACGACCGGCGAGCGCTACGGCCTGCAGTTCGAGACCGGGCCGGGCTATTACCAGAACTTCACCTGGTACCCCTTCATGTGGCAGGGCGGCGGCGACTTCCAGACCGCCGACGGCAAGTCGGCCTTCGACTCGCCGGCGACCGTGCAGGCGCTCAAGCTCTGGCAGGATGCGATCAATACGGGCGCGGCGCCGCGACAAATGCTGGGCGGTGGCGGCGGCGACATCGTCGCCAATCTGGGCTCCGGCTATTGCGCCATGCAGAATGTCGGCATCTGGGGCATCTCGGCGATGGACAACAATGCGCCGGACGTCCCCTACGGCATCTTCAAGCTGCCGGTTCCCAATGGCGGCAAGTACGTGACCGTCGGCGGCGGCTGGGCGTTCGTCGCCAATGCCAAGGGCAAGAACCCGGAGGCCGCCTCCAAGTTCATCGCCTGGGCGCTGGCTTCGATGGCGCCGGATTCGATCCAGCGCGTGGTGGATTGGTGCACGGTCGCCAAGTCCGACATGCCGCCGCGTGACAGCGCGCTCGAAAAGGGCGGCGATGCCTTCAACAAGGGCAAGATGGGGATCTTCTCCAAGGAGATCCATCCGGGGACGCGCGCGGAGCCGCGGGTGCCGCCAGAGGTCTACAAGATCATCTCGGATGCCATCCAGGCGACCCAGCTCGGCGGGGCCGATCCGCAGGCGACCGCTACGGCGGCCTCCCAGCAGCTCGATGCCTTCCTTGCCAACTACAAGGGCGCACCGATCCTCTGATGAGCATCGCGACCACATCGCAGAAAGTGGCGGGCACTCAGCCCGCCACTGTCCGGCTCTCGGCGCGGCGGCGCGAGGCCATCGCGGGGTATCTCTTCGTACTCCCCGATGCGCTGGGGCTGCTGCTCTTTATCGGGCTGCCGATGATCCTGGCCCTCGTCATCAGCCTCTTCGAGGTCGATGGCTTCGGCAATTTCACCTTCGTGGGACTGGCCAATTATGCGCGGATGTGGGGCGATGCCCTCTTCTGGCAATCGCTAAAGGTGACGCTGCTGTTCGCGGTGATGCTCGTGCCCCTGCTCTATGTGTTCGGGCTGGGACTGGCGCTGCTCGTCCAGCGCAACGGGCGGTTCAACACGGTCATGCGCGCCATGTTCTTCGCGCCGCAGATGGTGAGCCTCGTCGTCGTGGCGCTGGTCTGGCAGCTCATGGTTGTCGACAAGCTCGGCATCATCACGCGGCTGCTCTATTCGGTCGGGCTCGGCTCGGTGTCGCTGCTCGGCAACCCGAACTTCGCGCTGTTCACGGTGACCGGCGCCTGCGTCTGGTTCCTGATGGGTTTTTACATGCTGATCTTCCTCGGCGGCCTGCAGGACATCCCGAAGGAATATTACGAGGCGGCCAAGATCGATGGCGCCGGGCGTGTGCAGAGCTTCTGGTACATCACGCTGCCCCTCCTCCGTCCGACCAGCTTTTTCGTGCTGCTCGTCTCGGCGGTGGCGGCGGTCGCGGGGGCGCAGGCCTTCGACCTCGTCTATGTGATGACGCGCGGCGGACCGGCCAATTCGACGGCGCTCTTCATCAACTACATCTACCAGCAGGCCTTCCAGTATTCGGCCTTCGGCTATGCGGCGGCGCTGGCGACGCTGCTGGTCGTGGTGCTGATGGCGATCACGGTGGTGTTCTTCTTCCTCACGCGGGGCGGGAGGTTCCAGTATGAGTGACCGGCCGGCTATTCTCTATTCGTCGCGCCAGGTCAACTCGGTCCGGATGGTCTGGATGCTGGTGACGCTCGTCCTCGCCGCGATGACGATCTTTCCGCTGCTCTACATGCTGGCGATCGCCTTCAAGGGGCCGACCGAGGTGTTCAAGTCCAACCTCATCCCCGACAAGCCGACGTTCGACAATTTCATCTATGTGCTGACCGAGGTGCCGTTCTGGCGCTACCTGCTCAACACGTTCTTCGTGTCGGCGGTGGTGACGATCATCGCGCTCTTCTTCCACACCATGGCCGGCTACGCGCTGGCGCGGCTGCGCTTTCCGGGGCGCGAGGCGATCTTCCTCGCCATGTTCTCGACGTTCCTGGTGTCGCTGCCAGTGATCATCGTGCCGCTCTTCATCCTCGTGCGGTCGATGGGCATGCTCAACAGCTATGCCGGGCTCATCGTCCCCTCGATCTTCAACGCGTTCGGCATCTTCCTGCTGCGCCAATATTACCTGTCGCTGCCACGCGAGCTGGAGGAGGCAGCGGTGATCGATGGGGCGGGCTATTGGCGGATCTACCTCAGCGTGATCCTGCCGCTCAGCCGACCGATCATCGCGGCGCTGGCAATCCTCTTCTTCCTTGCCAACTGGAATGCCTTCCTCTGGCCGCTGACGGTGGCGGCCGACCCCAACCTCTGGGTGGTGCAGGTGGCGATCGCCAACTTCAAGAGCCAGTACGCGGCGTCCTGGAACTACACCATGGCCGCCTCGACCATCGTGGCGCTGCCCATGCTCATCCTTTTCCTGATCTTCCAGCGGCAGATCATGGAATCCATCAAGACCAGCGGCCTCAAGTAGAGACCCACTCAACGGAAGCGAATAATGACAAGCAGTTTCAATGGTCTGGGCGTCAACCTCTCCAACCTCTATCGGCTGTCTAACGCCAGGACGCGGTCGATCTCGCCGGAGAACTTCACCGGTGAGAAGGGCAAGGGCGGCATGGCCACCGAAGGAACCGGCGCGGTCCATGCGCGCGGCCTCGGCCAGGGCTGGAAAATTTCGCCCTCGATCCGGATCGAGCCGGGAGAAACGCGGGTGCTGGGCGAGATCGAGGGCCAGGGCGCGATCCAGCAGATCTGGCTGACGACGGCGAACCTGCGCTGGCGCGACCTGATCCTGCGCGTCTACTGGGACGGCAATGAGAACCCGTCGGTTGAGTGCCCGGTGGGCGACTTCTTCTGTTCGGGCTGGAACCAGTTCGCGCAGGTTTCCTCGCTTGCCGTCTGCGTCAATCCGGGGCGGGCGTTCAACTGCTATTGGGAGATGCCGTTCCGCAAGTCGGCGAAGATCACCATCGAGAACCGGGACCCTGACGACTTCGGCATCATCTACTACCAGATCAACTATGCGCTGACCGAGGTGCCTGAGGACGCGGCCTATTTCCATGCCCAGTTCCGCCGCACCAACCCGCTGCCGTTCAAGGAGGACTACACGATCCTCGATGGCGTGGAGGGGCGCGGGCATTATGTCGGCACCTACATGGCCTGGGGTGTCAACAATGCCGGCTGGTGGGGCGAGGGCGAGATCAAGTTCTTCATGGATGGGGACAGCAAGTTCCCGACCATCTGCGGGACCGGCACCGAGGACTATTTCTGCGGCGCCTACAATTTCGACGGCGGGGTGGTCGACGACACGATGGAGAGCCGCTACCGCGAGTTCACCTCGCCCTATTCCGGGCTGCCGCAGGTGTTGCGGCCCGATGGGACCTATCGCAGCCAGCAGCGGTTCGGGATGTATCGCTGGCACCTCAACGACCCGATCCGGTTCGACAACGACCTGCGGGTGACGATCCAGGCGCTGGGGTGGCGGACCGAGAAAAAGGATCGGCGTTACCTGCCGCTGCAGGACGACATCGCCTCGGTGGCGTTCTGGTACCAGCAGCAGCCGGCGGCGCCCTTCCCGGCCCTGCCCGACCGCGACTATCTCGAAATCATCTGAGGCGGAAACTTCATGGCTTCGGTTGGTATCGACACCGTTCGCAAGGCCTATGGCGGGCTGGAGGTGATCCATGGGGTTACCGCCGAGATCGGCGACGGCGAGTTCGTGGTGCTGGTGGGACCGTCTGGATGCGGCAAGTCCACGCTGCTGCGGATGATCGCCGGGCTCGAGGAGATTTCGGGCGGAACGATCTCGATCGGCGAGCGGGTGGTCAATGACGTACCGCCCAAGCAGCGCAACATCGCAATGGTGTTCCAGAACTACGCGCTCTACCCCCATATGACAGTGGCTCAGAACATGGGCTTCTCGCTCAAGCTGGGGGGCGTCGAGAAGGCCGAGATCAAGCGGAAGGTGGAAGAGGCGGCGGCGATCCTGACGCTGGGCAATCTCCTCGACCGCTATCCCTCCCAGCTCTCGGGCGGGCAGCGGCAGCGCGTGGCGATGGGACGGGCCATCGTGCGGAACCCGGAAGTGTTTCTCTTCGACGAGCCGCTCTCGAACCTCGACGCCAAGCTGCGGGTGCATATGCGGGCCGAGATCAAGGAGCTGCACCAGCGGCTGCGGACGACGACGGTCTATGTGACGCACGACCAGGTGGAGGCCATGACCATGGCCGACCGGATCGTGGTGATGCGCGACGGGGTGATCGAGCAGGTGGGAACGCCGCTCGACCTCTACGACCATCCGCAGAACAGCTTCGTGGCCGGGTTCATCGGGAGCCCGGCGATGAACTTCGTTCCGGGCAGGATCGAGGATGGTCGGTTCGTGGGGACCGGCGGGATTTCATGCCCGGCTCCGGTGGCGACGGGCGAGGATGTGCTCTGCGGGGTGCGGCCAACGCGGCTGGTGCTGGCGGAGGATGGGGCGAAGGCCATAGTCAAGGTGATCGAGCCGACCGGGGAGGAAACGCAGATCATCGCCCGGATGGGGGATATCGACCTGACGGTGCTGTCAACGCAGCGGCTGGCGTTGCGGCCGGGCGAGGGAATCGGGCTGCGAATCGCAGAGGACAGTGCGCATTTCTTCGAAAAGGTGTCCGGAAAGCGGATTTAGCGCGGTTTTTGTTAGGGAATTACGGGAAGATATTTTCTTAAGTTATTGATTTTGCTTCTGTTCGATAATCATGAGCGACGAGCAATCGTTAAATTTTGAATGAAATTCGGGGAATCTTTGGCAAAGTTTTCGGGGTTTTGCGGGGGTTTTCGCTGAAATTGGGGAATTGTTTTTGGCGGGGATAAGTTCGCGGCGGTGAGGCGCCGGCGCGAGGGGGTGTTCGCATCGTAGTATGCTCGCGGTGCGGGGGGATAAGATTTTCGAGCGGCAACTGCTGGGTGGTGGAGGGAGTGGGTCCCCTCATCCGCCCTTCGGGCACCTTCTCCCACAAGGGGAGAAGGGGTTGGGGGCCCGAACCCAGATCTATCCTTCCGGCCAGATCTCCACCGCGGCCTAGGGGGTGGTGGCTGGGTCGAGTTCGGCCACCTGCGGGAAGCGTATCTGGGCTTTGAGGCCTTGGCCAGAAGGACCCTCGGCGAGGGTCAGGGTGCCGCTGAAGAGGGTGGCGATTTCTTCGACTATGGCGAGGCCCAGGCCCATGCCGCCCTTGGTTTCCGCGCCGCGCTGGAAGCGGTGGCGGGCACCGTGGCGCTGGGGCTCGGGGATGCCGGGGCCCGTGTCTTCGACTTCGAGGATGGCGGCGCCGTCGGCGGCGTAGACGCGGACGGTGGCTTCGGCGCCGGTGCCGGCATATTCGATGGCATTATCGATGAGATTGCCGAGCATTTCGCGCACCAAAAGGCCATCAACGCGCGCTTTTACGCAATCTTCGCCTTCGAAGCCGAGATCGACGCCGGCTGCTCGCGCCTTAGGGACGCGGTCGGCGGTGATGTCGCGGGCAAGGGCCGAGAGCTCGACCGGCTCGCCGACGCCGCGATCGGAATCGATGCGGGCGAGCAGCAGCAATTGGGCAAGGATGCGTTCGGCATCGGCCACTGAGGCGTCGGCGACCTTGGTGGCCGCGAGCGCGCCATCGAGGGTCTTGGCGCGCTCGGCGAGGGCGAGCTGGGTGCGGATGATCGAGAGCGGCGTGCGCAGCTGATGGCTGGCATTGCCGGTGAAGTGCTTGAGGCTCTGAAGAGCGGAATCCAGACGGCGCATGAAGGTGTTCATGGTGTCGACGAGACTGCCGACTTCGCGCGGCACGGGCTCCTCGATGGGGCTGAGATCATCGGGAGAACGGCGGGAAATGGCGGCGCGCATGCGATAGAGCGGCGCCAGGGACGCACTGACGGCGATCCAGACGATGGCGGCGGCGGCAAGCAGCATGATGCCCAGACGGATGGCGGAGCGCAGCAACAGGGCGTTGGTGAGCTGGGTGCGGGCAATGGTGGTTTCGGCGACGATGACGCGGAAGGGGATGGCCTGGAGGCCCGAGGAAGCGGAACGCTCGAGGACAGCGAGGCGAATGGGCTCGCCGCGGAAGCGATCGTCGAAGAAGGACATGTCCTCCCCTGCCCGCTTGCCGACAGAGGGCAACGATTCATAGCCGGTGACGAACGTGCCGGGCGGGCCATCGATGCGATAGAAGACGCGATCCTGCGCAGACGAAGTCAGCATTTCGAGGGCGACATAGGGAATATCGACTTCGAGGCTGCCGTCTTCGGCGACGACGACGCGTTCGGCGATGGCGAGGGCGGAGCCGGCCAATACGCGGTCCGAGACGGTGTTGGCGGTGGCGGAGGCCTCGCGATAGGTGTCGAGCAGCGCCAGGGCGGCGACCAGCAGGAGCGGCGCCAGCAGCAGGACGAGGAGGCGCCGGCGCAGCGAGTAAGTGGTGCGGGCACTCATCCCTCGGCGCCGAGCCTGTCGAGATAGTAGCCGAGGCCGCGCGCGGTGCGGACGGTGAGGCCGAAGGGGGCGAGACGCTTGCGCAGGCGCGAGGCGTATTGCTCGACGGCGTTGGCGCTCAGGTCGTCATCGAAGGCCGAGAGCGACTGGATGATCGCTTCCTTGGCCACGACCTTGCCGGCGCGGAGCATGAGGGTTTCCAGCACGCTCAGCTCGCGGGCGGGGATATCGAGGGGCCGGCCCTCGGACGAGGCAGTGCGGCTGTTGAGATCGAGCACAACCTGGCCGAAGCTCACCTGCGCACCGCGCAACCCGGCCTGGCGGCGGAGAAGCACGCGGATGCGCGCTTCCAGCTCGCTGACGTCGAAGGGCTTGGTCATGTAGTCGTCGGCGCCGAGGTCGAGGCCCTTGACGCGATCCTCGAAGGCACCGCGAGCCGTGAGGATGAGGACGGCGGTGTTGCCCTGCCGGGCGCGCAGGCGCCGCAGGAGTTCGAGGCCATCCATTTCGGGAAGGTTGAGATCGAGGACGGCGAGGTCATAGGTCTGCGTGCGCAGGGCCGCCTCGGCGGAGACGCCGTCATGCACGGAATCGACGGCGTAGCCATTGCCCTTGAGCACGGCGCTCAGCCCTTCGGCGAGCGTCAGATTGTCCTCGACGACCAGTATGCGCATGGGTCCTCCACCCTTGCATGCACATTAGCCGGTGCCTTGCCGATTGTGAAAGGCTCGCCGCCTGCTAAAGATGCGTGATGCACCGCGCGCTGATCCTCGCCTTCGCCCTGCTGACCATCGCCCTGCCGGCGGCGGCGCAGCCGACCGTCTATCCAGCCGTATCGGGAAAGGCAGAGGCGCGGACGCTCACCATCTATTCCTCGCTCGATGCGCCGCTCAACGCGCCGATGATCGCCGCGTTCCAGGCGGAAAACCCGGATGTCGCCGTGGTTTACGAGGATATGCTCACAGGCGGAATCTACGACAGGATCGTGGAGGAAACCGATGCCGGGCGGCCAACGGCGGATGTGGCGTTCTCCTCGGCGATGGACCTGCAGGTCAAGCTCGCCAATGACGGCTATGCGCAGGAGAGCGACCTGGCGATGAGCGCGCAATGGCCGCGCTGGGCCAATTGGCGCAACACGGCTTACGCGCTGACCTTCGAGCCGGCGGTGTTCGTCTACAACAGGAAGGCGTTTGCCGAGGCGCCGCCGCCGCAGACGCGGGGCGAGTTCATTGCCTATCTGCGCGACCATCCGGAGGCGGTTTCGGGGCGCGTGGGGACTTACGACATCGAGCGGGCCGGCGTGGGATTCCTGTTCCTGGCGCGCGACCAGGACCAGTATTCGGACGTATGGACGCTGGTGGAGGCGATGGGGGATGCTGGGGTAAAACTCTATTCGACGACCTCGGCCATCCTGGAGCGGGTCGGGGATGGGCGGTTCATCCTCGGCTACAATATCCTCGGCTCCTACGCGGCGGACTGGGCGACGCGCAATCCGGACCTCGGGATCGTACTGCCCAAGGATTATACCACTGTGATGTCGCGGATCGGGCTGGTGCCCAAGGCGGCGTCGGCGCCGGACCTGGGGCGCAAATATCTCGAATTCATGATGTCGGCGCGCGGCCAGGCGGTGCTGGCGCAGGACATGCATATCGCGGCGATCAATCCGCAGGTGAGCGGGCCCAATACGATGGCGGCGATGCGGGCGGAGGCCGACGCGCCGCTCAGCCCGGTTCCGGTAGGGCCCGGTCTCATGGTATATCTCGACCAGGTCAAGCGCATGCGCCTCATCGATCGCTGGAATATGGCGCTGCGCGGTCAGTGATGACAGGTTCGTGACAGCTACTTGTGTTCATCTGCCGTTGGAGCGATCGCACAGCGCGCTCCAGCAGAGGTTTGGGAGGACCTCGCAGCCGACCAGGTGACGAAATGGCCGCAAGAGCCATGACGACCAGCGGTCGCATGAGGAGAGAGTTCCCAAGCCCGAATGGCAATCGCGCGCTGCAGACCGCAGCGTGGAGGAGGAACGATGAAGCATTTCATTCTCGCCGGCCTGGTGGCCGGTGCAATGGCCCTGCCCGCGCAGGCCGCCGACTACACCATCATGGCGCCGGCGGCGCCGGGCGGCGGCTGGGACCAAACCGCCCGCTCGATGCAGACGGCCCTGCAGGACGAAGGCATTTCGCCCAGCGTGCAGGTGACCAACGTTCCGGGCGCCGGCGGCACGATCGGGCTGGCGCAGTTCGTCAACCAGTCCAAGGGCAACCCCAATGCGCTGATCGTGGGCGGCTATGTGATGGTCGGCGCGATCCTCACCAACGCCTCCCCGGTGACGCTCGACGCGGTGACGCCGATCGCGCGGCTCACGGGCGAATATGAGGCGATCGTCGTGCCGGCGGCCTCGCCGATCAAGACGATGCAGGACCTCGTGGCCCAGCTCAAGGCCGATCCGGGCTCGGTTTCCTGGGGCGGCGGCTCGGCGGGCGGCACCGACCATATCGCGGTGGGGCTCATCGCCAAGGCATCGGGCGTCGATCCGACCAAGATCAACTACATCGCCTTCTCGGGCGGCGGCGAAGCGCTGGCGGCGATCCTGGGCAACCAGGTGACGGCGGGCATTTCGGGCTATGGCGAGTTCGAGTCGCAGGTGGCGGCCGGCGAGCTGCGCGTGCTGGCGGTTTCGAGCGAGGAGCGGCTGGAAGGCATCGATGCCCCCACGCTCAAGGAAGCCGGGGTGGACGTGGCCGTGCAGAACTGGCGCATGGTCGCGGCAGCGCCGGGCCTTTCCGATGACCAGGTCGCGGCCATCACCGCCGATATCGAGAAGATGGCCAAGTCCAAGACCTGGCAGGACATCCTCAAGACCAAGGGCTGGCAGGATACGTTCCTGGCCGGCGCGGACTTCAAGGCGCAGCTGGCCAAGGATATCGAATCCACCGCCGGCATCCTCAAGGAAATCGGCCTCGTCAAATGAGCGAGACGCCGCTGAACGGCAGGAAGGAGCGTCGCCCGGACTGGGCGGCGCTTCTGATCGCGATCGCGCTCGCCGTGCTGGCGGGCGTCATCGCCTGGGACGCCTCGACGTTGCGGGTGACCGCGAACTATTCGGGCATCGGGCCGCAGACCTTCCCCTATGTGGTGGCTGCGTTCCTCTTCATCCTCGCGATCTGGACGGTGTTCGAGGCGGTGCGCGGGGAATTTCCCGAGCGCGAGCATGACGAGATCGGGCCGATCGCCTGGATCGTGGGCGGGCTGGCGGCGCAGATGATGCTGCTCAACGTGGCGGGGTTCTCCATCGCCACCGGACTGCTGTTCGCCGCGACGGCACGGGGGTTCGGGCAGCGCAAGTTCTACCTCTCGATCCCGATCGGCATCGGGCTTTCCTATGTGGTGTGGGTCCTTTTCGCCAAGCTGCTGCAGCTGTCGCTGCCGGCGGGCCCGCTCGAAAACCTCCTCTTCAAATAGGCCCGCGACATGCAGACCTTCGACCTTCTGATGCAGGGCCTGCTGGTCGCGATCCAGCCGATGAACCTGCTCTATGCCCTGGTGGGCGTGACGCTCGGCACGGCGGTGGGCGTGCTGCCCGGGATCGGGCCGGCGCTGACGGTGGCGCTGCTGCTGCCGGTGACCTACAAGCTCGACCCGGCGGGGTCGCTCATCATGTTCGCCGGCATCTATTACGGCGGCATGTATGGCGGCTCGACGACCTCGATCCTGCTCAATACGCCGGGAGAAAGCGCCTCGATCGTCACGGCGCTCGAGGGCAACAAGATGGCCCGGGCGGGGCGCGGCGGGCCGGCGCTGGCGACGGCGGCCATCGGCTCGTTCGTGGCGGGGCTCATCGCGACCATTGCGCTGGCGTTCATCGCGCCCTGGGTGGTGAAATTCGCGCTCTCGTTCGGGCCGGCGGAATATTTCGCGCTCATGGTGCTCTCGTTCATGACGGTATCGGCGGCGTTCGGGGAATCGGCGCTGCGAGGGCTCACAGCACTCGGCATCGGGCTGGCGCTGGGGCTGATCGGCATCGACCTGCAGAGCGGGCAATCGCGGCTGGCGTTCGGGGTGCCGGACCTGCTGGATGGCGTCGAGGTGACGACGCTGGCGGTGGCGATGTTCGCGATCGGCGAGACGCTCTCGATTGCCGGACAGGGCAAGCGGGCGCCGGACCAGATCGAGCCGGTCAAGGGCTCGGTGTGGATGACGGCGCAGGATTGGGCGCGGTCGTGGAAGGCGTGGCTGCGCGGCACGCTGATCGGCTTCCCCATCGGGGCCATGCCAGCGGGCGGCGCGGAGATCGGCACGTTCTTCTCCTATGCGGCGGAAAAGAAGCTCACCAAGCATCCTGAAGAGTTCGGCAATGGCGCCATCGAAGGCGTGGCGGGGCCCGAAGCGGCGAATAATGCTTCGGCGGCCGGTACGCTCGTGCCGCTGCTGACGCTCGGGCTGCCGACATCGGCGACGGCGGCGATCATGCTGGCGGGCTTCCAGCAATACGGGCTCCAGCCGGGGCCGCTGCTCTTCACCAACAATTCGAGCCTCGTCTGGGGGCTGATCGCGAGCCTTCTCATCGCCAACTTCATGCTGCTGATCCTCAACCTGCCGCTGGTGGGCGTGTGGGTGAAGCTGCTGGCCATCCCGCGACCGTGGCTCTATGCGGGCATCCTGCTGTTCGCCACGCTCGGCACGATCGGGGCGAACCCGTCGGTGTTCGAGCTGGGCATGCTGCTGGCGTTCGGCGTGATGGGCTATGTGATGCGCCGGTTCGGCTATCCGATCGCGCCGGTGGTGGTGGGCCTGATCCTCGGGCCGCTGGCCGAGCAGCAATTGCGGCGGGCGCTGGCCATCGGGCAAGGCGATCCGACGGTGCTGGTGCATTCGCCGATCTCGGCGACGCTGCTGTTCCTCGCCTTCCTGGCGCTCGTCGTGCCGCTGATCCTGCGGGCGCGCGGGCGTGGGCGGGTGCTGGCGGAACTGGCCGCCAACGAGGACTAGCTTTCACGCATGGCTCCCCTGCCGGACGCGGCCCTTGTCGCGCCCGGCGGACACTCCATCTTTGGGGAGTGTGAAGGAGCAGAAAATGTCCAAGGTCAGCTTTGTAGGGGTTACCCGCTCGTGGATCGCCAGCATGGGTGCGGCGATCGCGGTTTCGAACGCGATTGCCAGCCATCACCGGCCGAGCAATGCGCAGCTTCGCGGCGCGGGGATTGATCCCAAGGGGTTCGACGGGATCAGGGGCTCTAGTCCCCCTGCCCGAAACCGTCCTCCGCGGCGAAGGCCGGGGTTCGGTCGAGCTGCTCCGTTCGCGTTGAAGCGGCTTCCGGGCTCCGGCTTTCACCGGGGTGGAGGGTTATTGTAAGTTCGTGGTGGGGGCGGTCCCCCTCATCCGCCCTTCGGGCACCTTCTCCCACAAGGGGAGAAGGGGGGCCGGAGCGCGGTTAGCCCCTAGTAGCCCAGCGTTTCGATGGTGCGCATGACGCCGCGGAGTTCGGCGAGGCCCTTGAGGCGACCGATGCCGGAATAGCCGGGATTCACCTTCTTGCCGATGTCGTCGACGATCACGTGACCGTGGTCGGGGCGCATGGGAATTTGCCAGTCGGCGCGGCCTTCACCCTTGCGGCGGGCTTCCTCGGCGAGGAGAGCCTGGACGACGCGGACCATGTCGGTGTCGCCTTCGAGGTGTTCGGCCTCGTGGAAGGAGCCATCGCCTTCCTTCTTTACGTTGCGCAGGTGCGCGAAGTGGATACGCGGGCCGAACTCCCTGGCCATGGCGACGAGGTCGTTGGCCGGGTTGGCGCCGTAAGAGCCGGTGCAGAGCGTGAGGCCGTGGGACGGGGAATCCGCCACGGCGAGCAGTGCGCGGGCATCGGCGGCCGAGCAGACGACGCGCGGCAAGCCGAAGAGCGGGAACGGCGGGTCATCCGGGTGGATGGCCATGCGGACCCCGGCTTCCTCGGCGACCGGAATGATCTCACGCAGGAACTCGAAGAGATTGGCGCGGAAGCCTTCGACCGACAGCTCGTTGTAGACGTCGAGCATGCGGTTGAGGCTCTGGCGGTCGTAGACGAATTCGCGCGCAGGCACCCATTCGATGAGATTGCGCTCAAGGCGCGCGAGGTCGCTCTCGCTGGCCTGTTTGAGCCAGGCTTCGGCACGGGTCACGCGCTCGGCGGGATGGTCGGCCTCGGCGCCGGGGCGGCGCAGGATGAAGACGTCGTAGGCGCAGAATTCCACCACGTCGAAGCGCAGGGCGGTGCCGCCATGGGGCATGACGTAATCGAGATCGGTGCGCGTCCAATCCGTGATGGCCATGAAATTGTAGCAGACGGTCTCGATGCCGGCGCGGGCGACGGCGCGGATCGACTGCTTGTAGTTGTCGATGAGCTCGCGATAGCGGCCGGTGCGGGTCTTGATGTCCTCGTGGACGATGATGCTCTCGACCACCGGCCAGGAGAGCCCTGCCCCCTCGATCTGCGCCTTGCGTTTGGCAATCTCGTCGTCCGGCCAGACGCGACCATCGTTGAGATGATGGAGCGCGCTGACGATGCCGGTCGCGCCGGCCTGACGCACATGCGCCAAGGTCACCGGATCATCGGGACCGAACCAACGCCAAGTCTGCTTCATTGCGCGAATTCCCTATCAAGAATGGCCAGGGCCGTCTCGGCGCCCTCGGCGTGAATGGTTTTGAGCCAGTGCTCGACCTGCGCCTGCAGCGCTTCGCGGTGCGGGTTGCTGCGGGCGAAGCCGGTGAGATCGAAGATTTCGCCGACTGCGCCGTTGGCGGCGGGTGCTGCAAGCTGGCTGTCGAGCGGATCGGTGAAGGTGTCGCCGGAACGGGCCGCGAGAGCGGCGATCCAGGCGGCGGCGGCGAAGGCGAGGTGGGCGATGCCCCTGCCCTGCGCCAGCCGTTCCAGCGCCGGCGCCACGATGCGTTGCGGCAGCTTCTGGGAGCCGTCATTGGCGATCTGCGCAGTGCGGTGCCGCAGGGCGGTGTTCGAGAAGCGGCGGGCGAGTTCGCCGGTATAGGGCACGGGATCGAGGCCGGCATCGCGGGGGAGCGTCTCGATGGACTCGCGCCAGAGGCCGGCGACGAAGCGGGCGATGGCCGGGGAGGCCATGGCGTCGGCAACGGTCGCGTGACCAAGGATCTGACCGAGATAGGCGATGCCGGAATGCGCGCCGTTGAGGAGACGCAGCTTCATCTCCTCGAAGGGCGTCACGTCGGCGACCATGGTGACGCCGAACTTTTCCCAATCGGGGCGGCCGAGGGGGAAATCGTCTTCGATCACCCACTGGCGGAAAGGCTCGGTGACAACGGGCCAGGCGTCTTCGAGGCCCAGGCTGGCCGAAACGCGGGCGCGGTCGTCATCGGTGGTGGCCGGCACGATGCGGTCGACCATGCTCGATGGGCAGGCCACGTGCTCGTCAACGAAGCGGCCGAACTCGGGATCGATGCGAGTGGCGAAATCGACGAGGACGCGTTTGGCCGTGCGGCCATTGGCCGGAAGGTTGTCGCAGGAAAGCACGGTGAAGGGCGCGACGCCGGCGGCGCGACGGCGCAGCAGGGCTTCGACGATGAAGCCGTGCATGGTGCGCGGGCGGGTGCGGTCGGCAAGGTCCGCCACGATATCGGGATGGGCGAGATCGAGGGCGCCGTCGCCGTTGCGGAGATAGGCCTTCTCGGTGACGGTGAGGGTCACGATGCGGGTCGAGGGCGCCGCGAGCGCCGCCAGCAGGGCTTCGGGGTCCTCGGGCGCGACTATGAGGCTCTGGATGGAGCCGATGACGTCGAGACGCTCGGTGTCGCTGTCGCGGACGGCCAGGGTGTAGAGGCCATCCTGCGGCGCGAGGGCATCGCGGGTATCGGGGCTGCGCAGCGAAGCACCGATGATGGCCCAGCCGGACTGACCATCGGCAAGGCATTGATCGATGAACGCGGCCTGGTGCGCGCGGTGGAAGGCACCGACGCCCAGATGCACGATGCCGGGCGTTACGGCGGCGCGATCATAGCGTGGCGCGCCGACCGTGGGCGGGAGCTGGCCGAGGGTTCCGGCCGAAAGGCGGTTGGCCATGGTTCAACCGAGGCGCTGGCCGCTGGCGGAATCGAAGAGGTGGACATTGGTAGGCGCCATGTCGAGCCGCAGCTTCTGGCCGACCTGAACGGCCACGCGCTCGCGCAGCAGGGCGGAGATCTTCTGGTCGCCTAGGACACCCTGAACGTAGGTTTCCGAGCCGGTGGGTTCGACGGCGGTGACTTCGATCTCAAAGCCCTTGCCTTCGCCGGTGACGAAGAGGTGCTCGGGGCGGATGCCGAAGCTCACCGGGCCGCGTGCCTCGATGCCCTGCACCAGCGGCAGGCGGTCGCCGTTGGCGGTGGTGATGGCCGCGCGATCATCGGTGATGGTGCCGGCGATGAAATTCATCGAGGGCGAGCCGATGAAGCTGGCGACGAAGGTGTTGACGGGACGATCGTAGAGATCGAGCGGGGCGCCGACCTGCTCGACGATGCCATCGCGCATGACCACGATGCGGTCAGCCATGGTCATGGCTTCGATCTGATCATGGGTGACGTAGATGGTGGTGGTCTTGAGGCGCGCGTGGAGTTCCTTGAGCTCGGTGCGCATCTGGACGCGCAGCTTGGCATCGAGGTTGGAAAGCGGCTCGTCGAAGAGGAAAACCTGCGGATTGCGCACGATGGCGCGGCCCATGGCCACGCGCTGGCGCTGGCCGCCGGAAAGCTGCTTGGGGAAGCGCTCGAGATAATCGGAGAGGCCGAGAATGCGGGCGGCTTCGGTGACGCGGGTTTCGATCTCGGCCTTGGAGCGCTTGGCGAGCTTCAGGGAGAACGCCATGTTCTCGGCGATCGTCATATGCGGGTAGAGCGCATAGTTCTGGAACACCATGGCGATGTCGCGGTTCTTGGGCTCGACATCGTTGATGACCTTGCCGCCGATGCGGATGGTGCCGTCCGAGATTTCCTCAAGGCCGGCGATCATGCGCAGCAGCGTGGACTTGCCGCAGCCCGAGGGGCCGACCAGCACGACGAAGGCGCCATCGGGAACTTCGACCGAGACGCCCTTGATGGTCTGAAGCTGACCGTAGGACTTGCGGACATCCTGGATTTGCACAGACGCCATGAGACTTACCTTGAGGCTGAACGATTGTCGGAGCCGGCGCGCAGGAGCGCGTCGGCGGCGTGAATGGCTGCGAGAAGGCTGAGGCCGGTGTGGTAGCCCGGATCGAGATCCGGGGTGGCGGGCACGAAATCCACGGGGCCGTCGGCGGTCATGGTCTGGAAGGCCAGAGCCGGGATGCCGCGCCAGTAGCGGGTGAAGAAGGCGTCGTGCGCCTGCTGCCAGACCGCGAGCGCTTCCGGATTGCCAGTGCGCTGGTAGGCGAGCGCGGCGGAGCGGATGGTTTCGGGCAGCGACCACCAGGGGCAATAGGGGCTCAGCGCCTTGCCGGTGGAGATGGAGACCGAAAGGCAGATGCCGGGCTCGACATAGCCGGCGCGGAACGAGGCCAGGAGGATGCGCTCGAGCTTTTCGATGAGCGCAGGATCGGCGTCGGCGGGCAGGTAATCGAGGGCGAAGCCGACGAATTCGATGGCGTGGCCGACATTGCAGGCATCTTCGCCCGGCGCATTGCGCAGCAGGCCCGAGGCGGCATCGTAATGGCGATCGAGCACGTGGGCGATGAAGCGGTCGGCATATTCGGCGGCCTGCGGGACGCCGGCATCGACCAGCATGGCGGCGGCGCCGAGGAGGATCATACGCGGGCCGAAATCATCGGCCTGGACGGCGAGACTTTCCGAGGAGAGCGGGCGGCGCTCATCCATCTGGAAGCGGCCGGCTTCGATCGAGGCGATGACGCGGGCGAAATAGTCGAGGTGGCGCGGCAAATCGGCGGGCGCAAAGCGCGCGGCAGCGGCGACGAGGCCCTTGGCGACGAAGGCATCCGAATAGGTGAAGATGTCGGCCGGTGCGAGCTGGGGCAGCAGGGCGTCGCCGGACGGATAGACCGGGCGCATGGCGGCGTCGTAGCAGAAATAGACGTGGCCGGACTGCTGGAGCGCGGCCAGCCTGTCGTAGAGCGCGCGAGCAGCCTTATCCATGCGGGCGGCGAGGGCAGGATCGGTCGGCGCGAAGAAGGCGGCGTGGGTGACGAGGGCTTCCAGGCCCCTGCCCTGTATCCAGCCATAGGTGAAATCGGGGCCGCGAATGCCGTCGGCGGCACCGTAATCGGCCAGCGAGATGCTGTTGACCTTGGTGTTGAGGAAGGCGCCGTCGAGGGGCGGCCTGCCGAGGAACCAGTCGATGGTGCCGGCATTGGCCGCCGCATAGGTGTTGCGGGCCGTTTCGATGAAGAGAGGCATGGACGACGTCACGCTCATTCCTTGAGGCCCGTCGAGGCGATGCCCTGGACGAAGTTGCGGCGCAGCAGGATGAAGAGCGTCACCGACGGCACCAGCACGGCGGCCGAGGCGGCGCTGAGGCGGCCAAGGTCGACGGTGAAGCCGGTCTGGAAGAGGGCAAGGCCCACTTCGATGGTGTAGCTCTCGCGGGTGGTGGTGACGATCATCGGCCAAGCAAAGGCGGTCCAGGCCTGGAAGAAGGCGAGGACGCCCAGCGCACCGAGCGCGCCGCGCAGCAGCGGCAGCACGATGCGCCAGAAGATCCAGAGCTCCCCCGCCCCGTCGATGCGCGCGGCTTCGAGGAGTTCATCGGGGATCGAGTGGATGACGTTCTGGCGGATGAGGAAGATGCCGAAGCTCATGACCAGATAGCCGAGCAGCAGGCCCCAGGTGGAATTGAGGATGCCGAGCGCCTGCGCCTGGAAATAGAGCGGGATCATGTAGACCTCGAACGGCACGATGGCCGTGGCGAGGAACAGCGCGAAGATGACGTTGAGCGTCTTGTAACGGAACTTGCCCAGGATGTAGCCGGCAATGGCCGAGGTCGCGAGGATGGCAACGGTCGAGAGGCCGGCGAAGAGCAGGCTGTTGCCGATCCATATCAGGAGCGGGGTCTGGCCGAGGACGGCCGCGAAATTGTCGAGCGTCGGATTGGCCGGGATGATCGTGGGCGGCCAGGCCAGCATTTCCTGCGGGGTCTTGAAGGCGTTGGCCACCAGGAACACCAGCGGCAGGATCATGAGGATGGCGAAGAGGAAGAGGACGATGTCGATGGAAAGATCGACCGCGCGCTTCTTGAAGCGCAGGCGTGCGCCCTCGGCCTGTTCGATGGCGATGTCGCTGACGGCTTCGCTCATGCCCGGGCTCCCTTCTCGCGCAGGAGGGTGAACTGGACGAGGGTGAGGACCAGCACAATGGCCAGCAGCACCACGGCCTCGGAGGCGGCGTAGCCGACGCGGTAGTTGCGGAAGCTGTTCTCGAGCATGTCGAGCACCAGCACGCGGACCTGGCGGCCGGGCGCGCCCTGCGCGTCGGAGGCGAGGACGAAGGCCTGCGCGTAGACGTTGAAGCCGGAAACAAGCGTCACCACGGAAACGTAGAGGGTGATGGGCTTGAGCATCGGGATCGAGAGGTGCCAGAACGATTGCGGCCCGGAGGCGCCATCGAGCTTGGCAGCTTCATAGAGCGAGACCGGCAGGCTCTTGAAGCCAACGATATAGATGAGGACGGCGTAGCCGAGTGCCTGCCAGGAGCAGAGCACGATGACGCAGATGACCGAGAGCACCGGATCGAACAGCCAGGCCTGCGGCTGAATGCCGAAGAGGCCGAGGAAGGCGTTGAGCGGCCCGAGGCGGGCGTCGAAGATCCATTTCCAGGCCATGGCGGCCGGAACGAGCGAAACCACGTGGGGAATGAACACCGCCGTCTCGTAAAAACCGGCGAAGCGGGAGCGCGTGCGGTGGAAGATGAGGGCTGCCAGGACCATCGCCAGTGGAATGGTGATGATGAGGACGCCGAAAGCGATGATGGTGGTGTTGAGCAGCGCTTCCTGGAAGAGCCTGTCGCCCATCAGCTCCTGGAAGTTGGCCAGGCCGATGAACGGCTTCTTCTTGGAGAGGATATCCCACTTGTGCAGGCTGAGCCTGAGCGTATCTGCGATCGGAAACATGCGCACATAGGCGAAGATCGCCAATGTGGGCAGGATCGCGAGCATCGCGAATATCCATCGTTTGCGCTTGAGCATGGCTCCCCCTTGAAAACTGGCTTCGGGGCGGCGGACCGCCCCGAAGAAATATCGTCCGACGTTTGCGCTTACTGCGCCAGCAGATCTTCGCGGGCGAGGATCTGGTTGGTTTCGTCGGCGGCGGTCTTGAGGAAGGCGTCGATCGCCGCATCATCCCCCGCCAGGGCAGCGTTGCCGAAGGCGTTGGTGAGCTGGGCGGCGAGGCGCGTCAGCACTTCCTCGATCGGGCCGATGGCCGGGAGCGTAAAGAACTCATAGCCTTCCGGGTAGTTCACGAAGGCGCCGAAAGCCGGAACCTTGTCGGTGACGACCGAGTAGTCGACGCCCGAGCGGTTCGGGAGCCAGCCCACGTTCTGGAGGAGCCAGACGAGGTTTTCAGGCGAGTTGGCAGCCTGCGTGTATTCCCAGGCCAGCTTGGCGTCATCGCCTTCGGCCGAGACATAGAGGTTCGTCGGCAGGGCGATGGAGCCGCGCGGCAGCGGGGCGGTGGCGTACTTGAGGTCCGGAGCCTTGGAGGCGATATCGCCGATCACCCAGGATTCACGGATGAACATGGCGGTCTGGCCACGCTCGAAGGCTTCCGCGTCGGCCGGCATTTCCGGCGTGACGGTCTTGAGCGTGTGGACGTTTTCCAGGTACTGCTTGAGCGCCTTGCGGCCGGCTTCGTTGGCGTAATCGGCCTTCCACTTGCCGTCAGCCGACTGGACGAGGACGTTGCCGCCGTACTGGAACAGGTTGATCCAGAACTTTTCGGCAATACCCTGGCCGCCACCCGAAAGACGCATTGACCAGCCCGACACGGTCGGGTTGCCGTTAGCGTCGCGCTGGGTCAGCTTCTCGGCGTACTGGCTGTATTCTTCCATGGTCTTGGGGGGCTCGGTGAGACCGGCCGCCGCGAACATGTCGGTGTTGTAGAAGAGCGAACCCTGGCCGCGGAACAGCGGCACGCCGTAGACCACGCCATCCTTGCTGACGGCATCGATGAAGAACTGGCCGAAATTGGCCGGGTCCTTGACGAAAGCCGAGACGTCATCGGGCGCAGCCGGCAGCAGCTCGTTCTCGATGTAGCGGCTGGCGGTGGAACCGGGCAGCTCGATGATGAGCGGGCCGGCGGAACCCGAGGTGAGGCCCAGGGCGATGCGCTTTTCATGCTCGCGCAGGGCGATGGCCTCGACCTTGACGGTCAGGTCCGGATGAGCGGCCTTGAGGCCTTCGGCGACGTGCTCGTAGAACGGCGCCATTTCCGGATAGCCCGACCAGACGGTGAGCGTGGCAGCGGAAGCCGCCGACAGGCCGGCGAAGAAACCCGCACCAAGCACGCCGCTCAGCAGCGCCGCCTTGGCCAATCCCCTCGTGAGTGCATTCTTCTGTGTTTTGACCGCAGTAGTCATCCCATTCCCCTTTATTGACGCGGTGCTGTGATAGCCCGCAAAAGCTTGCATGCAACCGGTTGCGCGTCAAGCGTTCCGCGGGTTTCGTGTCCCCAGGTTTTCACTTCGTAAGGCCCTGGGAAGCCAGTTGCGCAATGGCGGCATCCGCCAGCGCCTCGGCCGAACCTGCTGCAAAACCAGCGGGCTGGCCGTAATAACGATGCGCCTCATCGACCTCGTAGCCACCGAACGGAAATTCGCTGGCGGGCGAGATGTAGCCGGGATTGTCCTCGGCGAAATCGGCAATGATCGCGGGGCTTTCAGCCGGAAGCTGCGCGCGGATATGCAGCGCGGTTTCGGCGAAGATTTCACCCGGCAGGCCGACGATGGGCAGCCCGCCCCAATCGAGCACGGTGACGCGCTCGACCATAGGCGCGAGGGTCTGCGGAGCGATGTTTTCGGCCCAATCGATCCAGTGGCCGAGAAGGGCCGCCCGTGCCGGAGCGGCACCGGCCATTTCGCTGCGCCACTCTGCCGCAAGGGTTTTGGGAGGCGCGGTCTCGCGCCGTTCCTGGCGGAGGACGACTTCGGCATTGCCGACGGCGATGCGAGTGCCAAGCGGCGCTTCGGGCGCCGCAAGGGCGGCCTGCGCAATGCGGCCACCGATTCTTTCGGCGGCCTCGTAAGTGCGATCCGGATTGGCGGCAAGGCTGACCGAGGCGTGAGCGGAGTGGCCGGTATTGGCGTCGCCCGTGCAGCCGGTGAGGAACAGGGCCACGGCGCCCGGATAGGCCGCCTCGATGTCGCGGCGCACGAAGTGCGGGTAGTCGGCGGTCCAGAGGCGATTGTCGGCGCCGAGCACCACGGGATGGCAGGCGTAGGAGGTGACGACCGCGATCATCGTACCGTCTTCGGCGCGGATGCGGATGACGGGGACGGCGCGGTCGACGGTGCCGCCGGCATGGCGGCGGTTGCGAGCGACGTCGGGATCGGTGCCGAGGCCGGCGGCGAGCGTGGCAGGACGCTGATTGGCGACGGCCTGGTTTATGGCCTCGATGCAGGCGGCTTCGAGCCGCGCCAGATAAGCAGAATCGGAGGCGAGGCTGAGGCGGCCGGCCATAGAGACGGGCCCGCCGTGATTATGGAGGGCGGCGATGAGAACGTTGTCCTGCGGAAGGTTGCAGGCCGCGCGAATGCGGGCGCTCATCTCGCCATGGAGGCCGATGACATCGGCGACGGCGAGCGCGGTGTCGTTGACGGCGACGGCGCGCACGGTCAGCGCGTCATGGGCGCCGGTGGCAGGCTCGCTGCGAGCGGCGAAGCCCGAGAGCAGCAGGCCCGCAGGCGGAGTGATATCGACGATGGAGGCGCCGGCGCGGATCATGCGGATTTCCTCTGCCCTGCGACCCAGACCTCGCGCAGAGCGAGGCGGCGAGCACCGGGTTGCCAATCGAAAGCAATGAGATCGGCGGGCTGACCCACCTGCATCAGACCACGATCCCTGGCGAAGCGGCCGGGATTGACGGTGGCGAGGCGCAGGGCTTCGGCGAGCGAGAGGCCGGCCAGATCGATGGCGATGGCGACGTTGGCGTTGAGCGGGAGGCCGGCGCCGGCGAGATAGGGCGTGCCGGCAATGCCCACCCTGCCCTCTGCGGTGACCTCGACGCGACCGCCTACCTGCTGCTCGTAGATGCCGGGCGGGAGGCCGGCGAGCGCGACGGTGTCGGAGACGAGCACGGAGCGGGCCAGAGACTTGGCGCGCAGCATGACCTTGAAGGTATCGGCCGGGAGGTGATGGCCATCGGCAATGAAGGTGGCGGAGAGACGATCGTCGGCCAGTTGCGCCCAGATGAAATTGGGGTGGCGCGGCAGGCTGGCGGCGGCGCCGTTGCCGAGATGGGTGGAGAGCACGGCGCCCGCCTGGGCGGCAGCGTGGATCTGCTCGGGGGTGGCGGCGGTGTGACCGATGGCGATGTGAACGCCGCGGCGGGTGAGCTCGGCGATGTAGGCGATGGCCTCGGGGTATTCGGGCGAGAGCGTCACCATGCTGACGAGGCCGTTGCAGGCGGCCTGCCAGCGCTCGAATTCGGCGAGCGCGGGCGCGCGGACATGCTCGAGCGGATGAGCGCCGCGGGGGCCATCGACCGGGGAAATCGAGGGGCCTTCGACGTGAATGCCGACGATCATGTGCGCAGCCAGCGGATCGATGCGGCGCGCTTCGGCAATGGCGGCGAGAGCGGCGAGGATGCTCGGCTCGGCGGCGGTGATGATTGTGGGAAGGAAGGTGGTGACGCCTTCCAGCGCCATTCGTTCACAGAGCGCGATGACGGTTTGCGCCGTCACCGTGCCGGTATTGAGATCGATGCCGCCAAAACCATTGACCTGCAGGTCCACCAGGCCCGAGGCGATATAGGCCTCGGCCGGTTCGGACGGGCGGGTGATATCGGCGATCCGCCCATCCTCGATGCCGACGGCAAGGGTGATGCCGGTGGCCGGGTCCTTGCCGGTAATGGTCTGGCGTGCCGTCACAGTGCGCGCACCCGATCGTGGAAGCGGGCAATGAAGCGGGCATTGGCTTCGTCGCCGCCCGGGGCATTGCCACTGCGCCAGACCGGCGGCTCGATGCCGCGCTCGACGAGCTTGGCGACCGTGCGGATGACCAGGCAATTGAGCGCGAAGGCATTGGCGAAGGTCGAGATGGCGGCGATATCCTGGCTCATGCCGGGAACGCGGACCACGGCATCGCCGATCGGCACCTTGGTATCGATGGCGAGATCGACGATATCGAGCAGGTTATGCTTGGTGGGATGGCGCGCCGGATGATCGGGCGCGGTATTGGCCGCGTGCTGGCGCGAGCTGACGCCGATGACGAAGACGCCGCGGCGCTTGGCTTCGAGCGCCGCATCGATGAGCGCGGCGTTGATGCCATAGGCGTTGACGAGGATGAGCAGGTCGCCCTCGCCCAGCCGCTGGTCGGTGATGACGACCTTGCCGTAGCCGGGGGTGCGCTCGATGGCCATGGAGCGCAGGGCGCCGTTGGAGAGCAGCGTGCCTTCGTCGAGAATGGCGCTCACATGCATGAGGCCGCCGGCGCGGAAGAAGACTTCCTGGCTGGCAAGGTTCGAGTGGCCGCCAGGGCCATAGATATAGACCAGGCGGTCGGCAGCGATCTGGTCGGCCACGCGCGCGGCGGCGGCGTCGAGTGCGTCACGCTCCTCGCCCAGGATGCGCTGCATGATCGACTGGGTTTCGCCGAAATAGGCCGCGCAGAGCGCGTCGGCATCGATGGTCTTGGTCTCAGGCATCGGGATCGGACTCCGCATCCAGGTAAAGCGTGCAGTTGGACTGCTGGCGCAGGATGCTGGCCGGGCAGTCGGTGGAAATCGGGCCATGGAGCGCCGCGGCAACCGCCGCGCGCTTGACGCTGCCGGGCACGACGCAGAACAGGCGATCGGCGCGCAGGAGCCGCGGAATGGTGAGGGTGACGGCGCGCTCGGGAACGTCCTCGAAGCGATCGAAGCAATCGTCATCCACCTGCTGCTGGCGGCAAACGTCGTCGAGTTCAACGACCTTCACGTCGAGCGGATCGCGGAAATCGGCGACCGGGGGATCGTTGAAGGCGATGTGGCCGTTGACGCCGATGCCCAGGCAGATGAAATCGAGCGGAGCCTCATCGAGCAGCGCGGCATAGCGCCGGACCTCGGCCTCGGGATCGGGTTCGGGCACGATGCGGTGCACGGCCTTGAACGGCAGGCGACCGAAGACATTGGCATCGAGCCAACTGGCAAAGCGCTCGGGAGCGCCGGCAGGCAGGCCGATATATTCATCCATGTGGAAGGCGACGACGCGCGACCAATCGATGCCGGGAGCTTCGCAAAGCGCGGCCAGCATTTCGGACTGGCTGGGCGCGGCGGCGAAGACCATGCGCACCTCGGCCTTGGCGGCAAGGCGCTCGCGCAGGGCCTCGGCGACATCGCGGGCGCCGGCGGCGCCCATGGCGGCACGGGTCGGAAAGGTGAGAACTTCGAGCCGCTCGACATGGCGGCTGGCCGGCTGCTGGGTACGGGTGGCGACAGTCGAGCTCAAAACCAACTCCAGTATGCGATAAGGGCGCCGCAACGGCCACGGCCGCATTGGCGCCAAGAAGTCCGGCGACTATTTAATGCAACCGGTTGCATGTCAAGCTGTTGCGGGACTTGTCCCGGCATGCTTTGTTGCCGCCGATTTCTGGGCAAAATCAACGAATCGCGTGGGGCGAGGATGACGGGACGTCGGGATGGAGTGACCATCAGCCAGGTGGCGAAGGCCGCGGGCGTTGCACGCTCCAGCGTTTCGCGCGCCTTTACGCGGCCGGACATGCTCAGCCAGCAGACGGTGGAGCGCATCCTCGCGGTGGCCGAGGAACTGGGCTATGTGCCCAACCACACGGCGCGTGCACTTTCCACCGGCCGGCACGGCAACGTGGCGCTGATCGTGCCCGACGTCGCCAATCCGTTCTTTCCCCCGCTGATCCGCTCGGCGCAGATGGAAGCGGACCGCTTCGATTTCTGCGTGTTCCTTGGGAATTCGGACGAGAAGGCCAAGCAGGAAGACAAGCTGGTGGGGCGTTTTTCGGGACAGGTCGAGGGGCTGATCCTGGCCTCCTCGCGCCTTTCGGACGAGCGCATCCACGCGCATGCCGCGCTGCGGCCGCTGGTGCTGATCAACCGCGACGTGGCGGGGATTTCGCGCATTCTCATCGACAGCGGTTCAGGCGTGAGCGAAGCGGTGGCGCACCTGGCCGAGCTTGGGCACAGATCGCTGGTCTATGTGGCGGGACCATCGAGCTCATGGTCGAACGCCCAGCGCCGGATGGCGGTGCGGAAGTCGGCTACAGCGCTCGGGCTCGAGGTGCAGACGATCGCGGCCGCGGTGCCCTCGTTCCAGGCGGGGCGCAATGCCGTGCCGGCGATCCGGGCATCGGGGGCGACGGCAGTGGTGGCGTTCGACGACCTCATGGCGCAGGGCATCCTGGCGGGAATGAGCGAAGCCGGCGTGCGGGTACCGGAGGAATTCAGCGTGGTCGGGTGCGACGACGTGCTGGGCGCAGCGACCTACCCGCCGCTGACGACGGTTTCCAACCGCTCGGTCGAGGCGGGAAAGGCGGCGTTTTCGCTGCTGATGGACGTGCTGGACAGCAGCGCGATCCGGGATGTGCGGTATATGCTGGAGACGCATGTGGTGGTGCGGGGGACTACGGGGCCGGCGCCGCGGTAGGGGCTGGATCAGGGTGGGCACCGGCGAGCGCCGGAAGTGGCTCGCGAGCCTAAGAGATTTCCATGAGCGCGTGACCGCGACATCGGGGTTGGGGCGCCGCCCTCACCCGCCCTTCGGGCACCTTCTCCCACAAGGGGAGAAGGAACGGTGGGGCCCGACACGTTGAGGGGAGTTGGGTTGGCCCGGACGTGCTGGTCTGCAACCAGGGCGCCCCGCCCTAGCCGCCTAATGCCGCGATTTAAGGACGTCCGCCAGGACCACGGCTTGGTTGTGCTCTTCGTCGTGCGCGCCATAGAGCAGCGTGACGTGGCCTTTTGTGGCCAGGTCTCTGAGTTCAGCCATGGCGGGGTTGCGGGAGAGTTCGGCGGAATAGCGCTTCTGGAATTCGGGCCAGCGGTCGGGCTGGTGGCCGAACCATTCGCGCAGTTCGGTGCTGGGGGCGACATCCTTGAGCCAGAGGTCGTAGTGGGCGTTTTCCTTGCTGAGGCCGCGGGGCCAGAGGCGGTCGACGAGGATGCGGGTGCCGTCGGAGGGGGATGCGGGTTCGTAGACGCGCTTGATGGAGATTTCGCTGGCCATGACTGGCTCCTTAGCCCTGCTCCGCCTTGCGCCTGGGCTCGGCCACATCGTCCCAGACGGTGCGGCCGCCATAGGCTGGCGAGAGACGACGTTCCTCGGCAATGAACGCGTCGAGCGAGGGACCGGTTGCCTTGGCTTCGAGGCGGCGGGCCTGTTCGTCGAGGCGGCGGATGGCGCCCAGTTCTTCCTCGCTGCCGAGCCGGGCTTTGGTGACGGCCGATTTCAGCACGCGGATGGTCTCGTCATAGACTTTTAGCGGCACCGGAAACGGGTGGCCGTCCTTGCCGCCATGGGCCATCGAGAAGCGGGCGGGATCGGCGAAGCGGTGCGGGGCGCCGTGGATGACTTCGGCGACCATGGCCAGCGACTTGACTGTGCGGGCGCCGACGCCCGGCACGAGCAGGAGCTGGGAAAAATCCTCGGGACCACGATCGGCAGCAGCGGCGAGCGCGCCGTGAAGGCGGCGCAGCATCACGTCCTTGGGGCGCACGTCGTGGTGCGCAGGCATGATGAGATGGGGCAACAGGGGCTGGTCGGTTTCGACGGGCTCGACCGGCTTGCCTTCGAGGCGACCGATCTCGGCCACGATGCTGTCGGGGCCGAGTTCGCCGAGCATGCGAAGCTGGGCACGGCGCGAGGCCTCGGCACGATGATCGGCGAGGTTGACGATATTGCCCTGCCCCTTGCCGTCGATGGCGGCGTGGGGATCGTCGAGGAAGCTGGTGAGGCCTTCGGAGAGCCAGTGGTAGCGGCGAGCCTGGCGGGCATCGCCCTTCATGCCCTGCTGCACGACGACCCATTTGCCGTCATCGGCCACGATGAAGCCGTGGAGGTAGAGATCGAAGCCATCCTGCACGGCGGCGCTATCGACCTTGGCGACGAGGCGGCTGGCTTCGGCGAGGGCTTCGCCATCGAAGCCGATGCGCTGGCCGATGGCGATCAGTTGCGCGGGGGTTTCGCGCGAGTGCTTGCCGCGGCCGCCGCAGACATGGAGACCGAGCTCCTTTTCGAGTGGCCCGAGGCCACGCTTCAAGGCGCCGATGACGCTGGTGGTGATGCCGGAGGAATGCCAATCCATGCCCATCACGGCGCCGAAGGACTGGAACCAGAAAGGATGCGAGAGCCGACGCAGGAATTCGTCGCGACCGTATTCGTGGATGATGGCCTGGGTGACGACCGCGCCGAGCCGGGCCATGCGCTGGCTGAGCCAGCGCGGCACGTAGCCGCTGTGGAGCGGGAGGTCGGCGTTTCCAGCCCGTTGGGCCATGGGGGAGTTCCTTGGGTGTGTAGTGGAGATTAGCACAAATAGGGAACAAATCTATAGCGGGGGTGCCCACTGCGCTCGCAACCGACACGGTACCCGGGCGGAGACCCGGGGCCCATTGCACCGCTCCACCCGTGTGGAGCGATCCGTGGGCCCCGGCTCTTCGGCCGGGGAAGTGCGGTGGTGGGGCGGGTTTGGAGTGTCAAGGCGGGGTTGGGAGGTTGGGAGGTTGGGAGGTTGAAGGGCGCGTGGGATCGAGGGGCGAGGCGGGCGTGCAGATCGGTCAACTTCAGGGCGGGTCGGCTAGAGCCGTTCCGCAGCCAGCACTGCTTCTGCGATCACTGCGTGCCCCAGGTCGTTGGGGTGGGTGATGTCGGGGGACGCCAGGGAGCCGTCGGGGTGGGTGGCCATGGTTTCGTAGACCGGGGCGTAGAAGGTGTGGAATTCGGTGGCGAGGGCGCGGACGGCGGTGGCGAAGGCGGCGAAGCCGGGGCGGGATTGGTTGGTGAAGCCGGGGCCGCCCCTGGCAAAGCCGATGGTGGGGATGAAGGGCGGGCTGCCGAGACAGAGAGCGTTGCCGTAGGCGGGGACGACGTCGGCGAGGATCGCGCGGTAATCGCGGACGAAGGCGGCGAGATTGAAGGTTTCGGGGGCTGCGGTGTAGCGGGCGTCGTTGTAGCCGTAGAGGACGACAAGGGCGTCGGCCCGGGCGTCGCCGAGCAACGCGCCGCGGTAACGGGAGATGCCGTTGCCGGGGCGCGGCTGGCCATCGGCCATGAGGGAGCCCTGGAGCACGGTGCCGGAGATGGCGGCGTTGGCGAGTTCGACGCCGAGCCGTTTCGCCACAAGGCGTGCCCAGGAGCGATCGGGGCTGGTGGCGCCCTCACCTACCGTGATCGAATCCCCGAAGACGGCCAGGGTGCGGATGCCCTGCCCCAGGCAAAAATCCCCAAAACGTGTGATCGGCACCCCGTTGACTCCCGCCGCGCAATGTTGCTAATACGCATTAGCTGCTAATACGCATTAGCAGTCAAGGGAGGGCTTTCTTGGTCAAGGCAGGACGGTTGACGCAGCGCGATATCGCGCAGCTCGCTGGCGTGAGCCAGGCTACGGTTTCGCTCGTCCTCAACGACGCCAAGGCGGCCGAGGGGCGCATCCCCGACGAGACGCGCGAGCGCGTGCTCAAGGCCATCCGCGACACCGGCTATGTGGCCGATCCGATCGCGCGGCGCATGGCCAAGGGGCTCAACCGCATCCTCGGCGTCTTCACCTACGAACCGGCCTTCCCGAGCGCTCAGGCGGACTTCTTCCTGCCCTTCCTGCTGGGCATCGAGGAAAGCGCGCAGGAGCACCGCTACGACCTGCTGCTGCTGACCGGCGTGGCGCGTACAGGCGGGCGACGCAAGATTTTCGACGAGAACAACCGCCTGCGGCTGGCCGATGGCTGCGTCATTCTCGGACGCGATTTCGACCGCGCGGAACTCAAGCAACTGGTCAAGGGCGACTTCCCCTATGTCGCGGTCGGCCGCCGTGCCGATGCCGGGGGACCGGTGCCCTATGTGGGCGCGGACTATGCCAAGGCGACGGCAGAGCTGCTGGAGCTGGCCAAGGCCAGGGGGCACAGCAAGTTCGCCTATGTCGGGCCGTCTAAGGGGCCGGAATCCTCGATCGACCGCTGGGACGGATTCAATTCCAGGCTCGATGGGGCGGAACTGGTGCTTCACATCGGTACCGTCGGCGGGCCGGCGGCAGAGGTGCTGGCGGCCATTCGCGCCAGCGGGGCGACGGTGGTGTTCTTCACCGAACTGGCAGACGCGATCGTCGTCGAGGCGGCGGCGCGCTCGCAGCATCTTTCGGTGCCGGGCGATCTTTCTATCGTGGTGCTCGGCAGCCATGTGCGGCCGGCCCATACCGGCACGCAATTCACCACCTTTTCGATCCCCCGCGAGGAGATGGCGCGGCGCGCCACGGCGATGCTCGTCGAACGGATCGAGACCAACAGCAAGGGCGGACAGGTGCTGCTGCCCTGCGAAACAGCCGAGGGAACAACCCTTGGCCCTCCTCAAACCGGAAGCGTTAAGTGAAAGAATACTCGGCAGATATCCTGGTGGTCGGCGGCGGCCTTGGCGGCGTGGCGGCAGCATTGGCGGCCCTGCGCAACGGCCGCTCGGTCATCATGACGGAAGAATTCGACTGGATCGGCGGCCAGCTCACCAGCCAGGCCGTGCCGCCCGACGAGCATTCGTGGGTCGAGCAGTTCGGCGTCACCCGCTCCTATCGCGCGCTGCGCAACGGTATCCGTCAGTATTATCGCGACCATTACCCGCTGACCGAGCGTTCGCGCGGCTGGGTGGACCTCAACCCCGGCGCCGGGCACGTATCGCGCCTCTGCCATGAGCCGCGCGTGGCGCTGGCGGTGATGGAGGCGATGCTCCTGCCCTATCGCGGCGGCGGACGGCTGACGGTGCTGCAGCCCTATAAGCCCGTCGGCGCGGACGTCGATGGCGACGTCGTGCGGTCGGTGACGCTCAAGCATCGCGATACGGGCGACAAGGTGGTGGCGAGCGCGCCCTATATCATCGACGCGACCGAGCTCGGCGACCTGCTGCCGATGACGGGCACGGAATATGTGAAGGGGTTCGAATCTCAGGCCGAGACAGGCGAGCCCAGCGCCCCGAGCGAGGCGCAGCCGGACAACCAGCAGGCGGTTTCGATCTGCTTTGCCGTCGACCACGTCGATGGCAACCACGTGATCGACAAGCCGGACAATTACGATTTCTGGCGAGCCTATCAGCCGCATTTCTGGGGCGGGCCGCTGCTCGGCTGGAACTCACCGCATCCGCGCACGCTCGAGATCGTGACCCGCTCGTTCACGCCGAACCCGGATGACGATCCGCTGCTGGTCGATGCCGATCAGCGCCGCAATCCGGGCGACGGGAACCTGTGGACGTTCCGGCGCATCGCGGCGCGGCGCAACTTCATGCCGGGCGCCTACGAGTCCGATATCTGCCTCGTGAACTGGCCGATGATCGACTATTTCGAGGCACCGATCGTCGATATTTCGGAGGACGAGTACGCCAAGCGGCTCAAGGCAGCCGCGGACCTGTCCTATTCCGTCTTCTACTGGCTGCAGACCGAGGCGCCGCGCACCGATGGCGGGTTCGGCTTCCAGGGGCTGCGCCTGCGCGGCGACATGACGGGCACCGAGCATGGCCTCGCCATGGCGCCCTATATCCGCGAGAGCCGCCGCATCCGTGCGGTGACGACCGTGGTGGAGCAGGACCTTTCGCTCGCCGTGCGCGGGGAGAGGGGCGCGGTCAACTATCGCGACTCCATCGGCGTGGGCATGTACCGCATCGACCTGCATCCTTCGACGGGTGGGGACAATTATATCGATGTGGGCTCGTGCCCGTTCGAGATCCCGCTCGGCGCGCTGCTGCCGCAGCGCGTGAAGAACCTGCTGCCGGCGGGCAAGAATATCGGCACCACCCACATCACCAACGGCTGCTACCGACTGCATCCGGTGGAGTGGAATATCGGCGAAGTTGCGGGCCTGCTGGCTGCGCACTGCCTTGAAAACCGGCTGACGCCGCATGCCGTGCAGGCAGACGACGCGCTGCTCGGCGACTTCCAGACCCGGCTCTATGGCGAGGGCATCGAGACCCGCTGGCCGGATGTCCGGGGCTATTAAGAACCAAAAAGGAGGAACGTCAAAATGACCAGAATTACCCAACTGAAGGCAGCCGCCTTCGCGGCGGGCATCATGCTGCCGCTCATGGCGGGCACGGCGCTGTCGCAGGACGCCGTCAACCTGCGCATGACGCTGTGGACCGCCAACGAGGCGCATCTCAAGCTCTTCAACGAGATTGCGGACGCCTACAAGGCCAACCATCCGAACGTGACGGTGACCTTCGACTCCCTGCCCTTCGATGGCTACACCACCACGCTCACCACCCAGATCGCCGGCGGCAACGCTCCCGATCTCGCCTGGATCCTCGAAACGACGGCCGGTGACTTCGTGAACTCGGGCGCGCTCTCTCCGCTCAAGGCCACGTTCGAAGGCACCGAAGGCTACAACCTCGCCGACGTGACGCAGAGCTCGCTAGCCCTCTGGAGCGCGGATGGCGAGATCTATGCCTATCCGTTCTCGACCTCGCCCTTCGGCATGTTCGTCAACAACGACGTCATCAAGGCCGCCGGCCAGAAGACGCCGGCCGAGATGATCGCCGCCGGCGAGTGGAACTGGCAGAACGCCATGGCCGTCAACGCCGCGGTCGCCGCCTCGGGCAAGCAGGGCCTCATCGTCCGCGACTTCGACTACAAGGTCTGGGACAACCTGGCCTCCATCTGGAACGGCTGGGGCGCTTCGCCCTGGAGCGCGGACGGCAAGACCTGCACGATGACCGAGCAGCCGATGGTCGATGCGATGACCTTCATCCACGACGCCATCTTCAAGCAGAAGGCCATTCCCGGCCCGGGCGTCAGCGCCGACTTCTTCGCTGGCGACGCCGCCATGACCATCACCCAGATCAGCCGCGCCTCGCTGCTGCCCAAGGAGAACCCGTTCTCGTGGGATCTGGTGCCCCTCCCCGCCGGCCCGGCCGGTGAATATGCGGTGATCGGCCAGGCCGGCATCGGCGTCTTCGCCAACAGCAAGAACCCGCAGGCCGCCGCCGATTTCCTCGCCTTCTTCACCAACCCCGAGAACAGCGCCAAGCTCGCCCAGTTCTTCCCGCCGGCACGCGCCTCGCTGCTGAACGCGGAAGTGCTCGGCGCCGCCAACCCGCTGCTCACGCCCGAGCAGATCGAGGCTGTCGTGGTCAAGGGCATCTCCACCGGCGTCGTGAAGCCGGGCCATGCCGGCTTTGCCGAAATCCAGCAGACGGCCCGTGCCGCGCTCGACGCCCTCTGGGTGGCCGACGCCGACGTTCCGGCAGTGCTGAAGTCGGTCTGCGACCGTATCCAGCCGCTGCTCGCCCAGTAAGGACCGAACCAATGGCCGTCGCCACGCAACAGCCACCGGATCGGGCGCGCAAGCGCCCCTTCTGGACCATCGAGCGCCGCGACGGCCTCGCCGGTTACCTTTTCATCGCGCCCCAGCTCATCGGGATCATCGTCTTCGTCCTGATCCCGCTGGGCCTCGTCTTCTGGTATTCGCTCCACGAATGGAACGTGCTCGCGGGCACCTTCAAGTTCCAGGGCGATGCCAATTACCGCAAGCTTCTCGCCGACCCCGCGATCCCCGAAGTGCTCGGCGCGACCGCGATCTTCTCGGTGGGCCTCGTCATCCTTAACATGAGCCTGGCGCTGCTGCTGGCCGTGCTGGTGAACCAGAAGCTCAAGGGCATCGTGGTCTTCCGCACGCTCTACTTCTCGCCCGTCGTGGTTTCGCTCGTGGCCTGGACCATCGTCTGGAGCTTCCTGCTGCAAGCCAATGGTGGCATCAACGGGTTGCTCGCCATGATCGGGATCGAAGGCCCCAACTGGCTGCGCCACCCCACCACCGCGATGATCTCGGTCATCGTGGTGCAGGTGTTCAAGAACGTGGGCCTCAACATGGTGCTGTTCCTTGCGGCCCTCCAGGGCGTGCCCAAGGAGCTCTACGAGGCCGCCCGCGTCGATGGCGCCTCGCGCTTCAAGCAGTTCCGCCGCATCACGCTGCCGCTCATCAGCCCGACGATCATGCTGACCTCGATCATCACCATCGTCGGCTCGCTTCAGGTCTTCGCCCAGATCGCGGTGCTGACGCAGGGCGGGCCCGGCATGTCGACGACGGTGCTCGTCTATTACCTCTACCAGCAGGCCTTCCAGTTCCACCGCTTCGGCTACGGCGCCACCATCTCGATCCTGCTGTTCGTGATCGTCGCCGTTCTCACCTTCGCCCAGTGGCAGATGCGCCGGAGGATCGTGTTCTATGAAAACTGAGTTCTCCCCCCGCGCCAAGGTCGCGATCTACGGGCTGCTCTGCGTGCTCGCCATCCCCTTCGTCTTCCCGACCTGGTGGATGGTGACTTCGTCGGTCAAGCCCATCGACCAGATCTTCGCCTTCCCGCCGGACCTCATCCCGCGCTCCTACGATTTTTCCACCTATGCGCAGGTGTTCAAGCTGCAGCCCTTCGCGCAGCAATACTGGAACTCGGCCTATATCGCGGCCATCGTCACCATCGGCACGATGGCGGTGTCCTCGATGGCCGGCTACGCCTTCGCGCGGATCAAGTTCCCCGGCGCCAATTTCATCTTCATGGTGGTGCTGCTGGGGCTGCTGATCCCGTCGGAAGTCACCATCGTGCCGCTGTTCCAGATGTTCCTCAAATGGGGGATGGTGAACACGCACTGGCCGCTGATCCTCGTGCCGATCTTCGGCGCGCCCAGCGTCTTCGCTACCTTCGTCATGCGCCAGTTCTTCATCTCGCTGCCCGGCGAGCTGGAGGAAGCCGCGCGCGTCGATGGACTGGGGCGATTCAAGATCTTCTGGACCATCGCCCTGCCCCTCGCCCGTCCGGCGCTGGCAGCAGTGGCGATCTTCACCTTCCTCCACTCCTGGAACCTCTATCTCGAGCCCATCGTGTTCCTGACGAGCCCCGAGCGCTTCACGCTCCCGCAGGCGCTGACGCAGTATGTCGACGTCTATCAGGGCCCGATGTGGAACATCCAGTTGGCGGCCGCGACGCTTACAGCGATCCCCGTCCTCATCGTCTTCATCTTCGCGCAGCGCCAGTTCATCGAAGGCCTCGCGCATACCGGTCTCAAAGGTTAGCCCATGGCCCCCGTTACCCTTCGCAACGTCAAGAAGAGCTACGGCAATGCCCATGTCATCCATGGGGTGGACCTCGACATCGCCGAGGGCGAGTTCGTGGTGCTGGTAGGTCCGTCCGGCTGCGGCAAGTCTACGCTCCTGCGCATGATCGCGGGGCTGGAGCCCATTACATCGGGCGAGATCGAGATCGGTGACCGGGTGGTCAACGACCTTGAGCCCAAGGATCGGGACATCGCCATGGTGTTCCAGAACTATGCGCTTTACCCGCACATGACGGTCGAAAAGAACATGGGGTTTTCGCTGGAGCATCGCGGCGCCAGCAAGGCCGAGATCGCCGAGCGCGTGAACTGGGCGGCGGATATCCTGGGGCTCAAGGCCCTGCTGCAGCGCCGGCCGGGGCAGCTTTCGGGCGGGCAGCGGCAGCGCGTGGCCATGGGCCGCGCCATCGTGCGCAATCCGCAGGTATTCCTGTTCGATGAGCCGCTCTCCAACCTCGACGCCAAGCTGCGCGTGGTGATGCGCGGCGAGATCAAGGGGCTGCATCAGCGGCTCAAGACCACGACGGTCTATGTGACGCACGATCAGGTCGAGGCCATGACCATGGCCGACAAGATCGTGGTGATGAATGCCGGCAAGGTCGAGCAGACCGGTGCGCCGCTGGAGCTGTTCGACCGGCCAGCGAACCTCTTCGTCGCGGGCTTTATCGGCTCGCCGGCGATGAACTTCATTCCGGGGCGGATCGAGGGCGGCGCGTTCCGCGATCAGGCGGGGAACGAGCTGGCAGTGCCGACGGGCGCGGCGGTCAGTGAGGGACAGCAGGCGATCTTCGGCGTGCGGCCGGAGCATTTCGATATCGTCGAAACGGGCGGGCTGGCGGCGGTGGTGACGCTGGTGGAGCCGATGGGGTCGGATACGCAGATCACGGCCAAGGTCGGCGAGATGGAGATCATCGCCCTGTTCCATGAGCGGGTTCGGGCCAATCCGGGCGATGCCGTGAGGCTGATGCCGCGAGTTGGGGAGACGCATTTGTTTGATGCCGGCAGCGGGGCGAGGTTGGGGTAAGTGCCCCCCTCCCCGCAAGGGGATGGAGACCGGCTGGTGCGACCGCGTTCCAAGCCTGCTGGCCGGAACCTTTCGTCTTTCGTGTCATTGTGCCAAACTCGACACTCGCATTGCGAGGAGGGGACGCGATGACTACTGGTGAGACACTGTATCTGATCGGCACGATTGCGATTTTCGTGCTGCTGCTCGGCGCCATGGGCTGGGGCATGCTGCAGACGCAGGGGCTGGAGCGACCGCCGATCGACGGCGATCATCACTAATCTTCGTCAGTGGAGCAGGTCGTCGACCTCGTCGACCACGGCTTCGCCGACTGCCAGCCCCACCACGAAGATAAGCCACAGACAGACATAAAGCAGCACCACGCCGATGAGGGCGATGACTGTGCCGAGCATCATTGCGACCCCATCCTTGTTGAGGATGCCCACGCAGATGATGGCGAGGCCCAGTGACGGCAGCGTATTGGTGAAGGGGATGGGGAAGAGCATTGCCCCGCCCAGCAGGAACGCGAACACCGCCACGAAGGGCAGGAAGCCGCGCGAGGCCATCCAGGTGAAGCGGGCCTTGGAAAAACGCGAGATGACCCGCGTGAAGCGCGCAAGGAATTCGAGCAGCTTGAGCATGAGGCCAAGCGGCAGGCGCCGGTCGCCGACGAAGGACCAGAGCCGGATCGGGCGATCGGCCATCATCATCACCGAGAAGGCCATGATGGCGAGGCCGATAACCACGCTATAGCCGGGCGGACCAGGCAGCAGATTGAGCAGCGAAAAGACGAGGATCGCCAAGGCGTGCGATTTGCCGCCGAGGAGCTCGATCAGGCTGTTGCAGGTGATCTTCGCATCGGGCTGGTCGGCGACTTCGTGGAGCCGCGCGAGGACGTCGGCGACGATGCCGGCAAGCGGAGAATCCGGCGGGAGATCGGCGGAGGCTGACGAGGCGTTGCTCATGGGCAAGCCTCGGCGGAAATATTGGTGAGGTCCGGCACTTCGGCCGGGGACGTCTGCGACGATGTTGGGGTGACAGATGAATTGGTGATCTTCTGCCCCTCCCCGTTGGCTGGCTTAAGCCTTCGAGTTGAAGGCACTACGAGCCTACCTGCCTTGAGCGAAGGCGCGATGGGGTGGCTGTCCCTCTATTTGGCAATACGTCTCAAACTGCCGCCGTGGCACGGGTCGACGCCGCTGTGGGCAGGCCGAGAAAGCCCATGAGTTCGGAAGCGGCGGCGCTACCCGCGCGGTTGGCGCCGATGGTGGAGGCCGAGGGGCCATAACCAACGAGATGGATGCGCGGGTCCTTGAGGACCTGGGTGGCGAGCCGGCCAGTCATGGTGATGCCGCCGCTCGGTTCACGCAGCATCAGGGGCGCGAGGTGATCGAGCGAGGAGCGGAAGCCGGTGCACCAGAGGATGACGTCGGCATGCTGGACGCTGCCATCGTCCCAGCGCACGCCGTCTTCGGTGATTTCGGCAAACATCGGCAGGCGCTTGAGGACGCCGCGGGCGCGCATGGCTTCGATGGCGGGTGTGTTGCGCAGGCCCGTGACGGAAACCACGGAATTGGGTGGCAGGCCGTTGCGGACGCGGTCTTCAACGAGTTTTACGGCGGCACGGCCGTCCTCCTCGGTGAAGCCGCCTTCGCGGAAGATCGGCTCGCGTCGGGTGACCCAGGTGGTGGAGGTGACCGTCGAGATTTCGTTGAGAAGCTGGATAGCCGATATGCCGCCGCCGACGATAACGACATGCTGGCCGACGAATTCGGCGGCGGTGCGGTAGTCGCGGGTGTGTAGCTGGCGGCCCTTGAAGCGGTCGCGGCCGGGATAGTCGGGGATATACGGCGTTTCCCAGGTGCCCGTGGCATTGATGATGCCTCGTGCCGAGAAGTGGCCGCGATCGGTTTCGACGCGCAGGCGGCTGGCGCGCTCGCAGACAGCCAGCACCGTGGTGGGGCGGACGACTTCCAGGCCGAAGGCCTTCTCGTATTCGGCGAAGTAGCGGGGCACGGCGATGGCGGCTTCGACCTCGTCGGCGCCCTCGCCCACCGTTTCGGCGAAGGACATGCCGGGAAGATCGTGGATGCGGTTGACGGTGCTCAGGGTCAGCGATGGCCAGCGGAACTGCCAGGCGCCGCCGGCCTGGGGCGACTGATCGAGGACGATGAAGCCGCGCCCGACATCGAGCCCGCGACGCTTGAGGTGATAGGCCGACGACAGGCCCGCCTGCCCGGCTCCGATGACGACGATTTCGGTCTTGATGGCAATGCCCGATTGGGGCGGCGGAGGCGTGTCGGGGTTCGGGCGCATCACCTCAAGGTAGTCGCGCCGGGCCGCGTTCGCCAGCCCGGCACGACAGGACTTTGCAGCGACGATCAGGCGAGCGCCTTGGCCTTGAGCTTTTCGAACTCGGCCTGGGTGATCGTGCCCTGGTCGAGCAGGACCTTGGCGCTGGCGATCTGGTCGGCGGCGTTGGTGCCGGCGACGCGCTTGATATAGGCATCCGCCTCCTCACGCGCTTCGTTGACCTGCTGGGACTGCCGGTCGGCCATGCCACCGCCGCGTGCGATGAGGTAGACGAGCGCCGTGATCAGCGGGAAGACGATGAGGAAGATAACCCAGATCGCCTTGGCGAAGCCGCCAAGCGAGCGATCGCGAAACAGGTCGACGATAATCTGGAACAGCACCACGAGGTAGGCGATGAAGAAGAACGTGGAGACGATCAGCCAGAGAAATTCCCAGAAATTGGAAGAAAAGGTCATCGAAGCAGCTCCCTTGCTCAGCCAGTACCCGCATTGTCGCCGCAAGCGCTTGGGCGGCAGCCTGCATTAACCGAGTAGAGTCAGGAGTATAGCGGAGGTTACCGGGGCGCGATTGGCCCACAATCCCGTGACTTCGCAATCCGTCCAATAATTCGCGCTAGCCGTTGCGACGCCGCCAGGCAGCGGGCGCTTCGCCTTCGCGCAGACGGAAGAAGCGGGAGAAATAGGCCGGGTCCCTGAAGCCGGTCTCGAGCGCGATATCCTCCACCGAACGGATGGTAAAAAGCAAGAGCCGCTTGGCTTCCAGCAGGCGCCGGCTGAGCACCACTTCCTTGGGCGGCATCTTGAGGACCTGGCGGGAGGCCTTGTCGAGTAGGTGCGGCGTGGTGCCGAGAAGATCGACATATTTTTCCATCGGCCAGCCCTCGCGGAAATGCTCGTCGACCGAGCGACGGAATGCCAGAGCGAGCGCCAGCGCGGGAGACGAGGCGATGCTCGGCCGGTCGGCATTGAGGCGGGCTATGTAGGAGAGCGAGACGGCGACGAGGTTGGTCAGGATGTCGTCGTTGCGGACGCCCTGGCGGTATTCTCGTGCGATCATGGCCAGAGTGTCGGCAAGTCCGGTCCAGGCTGGCGAGTGCGGCTCGCCACCGACGAAGACGGGGCCATCGAGCGCCAGGCTCGTCTGGGCGGCCAGTTGCTTGAGCATGCCGTCGGCGACGGAGACGACCAGCGCGTCCGTACCCGGCTCGATGGTGAAACCATGGACGACATTGCTGGGGACGAAGCTCGCAGTCGGCGCCGAAAAGTCCCAGACCTGGTCCTCGATGCGATAGACACCCCGGCCGCTGGTCCAGAAGGTGATCTGCCCCATCTGCGCATGCTTGTGCGGCAGAACCTTGCCTAAATGTATGTTATTTCTTTCTCTTACGGTTTCAACATGGAGAAATCCCACGTCGAGTGCGCGACTGGGTTCGCCGTAGACAAAGAAATCCGGAATATCGACCTGTTTCATTTCGCCGGAAAAAGTACCAGCGATTTTACTCCTTTGTCCATGCCGTCGCGAAGCGGACGCGCCTATCCTCGGGACAAAGAGGAGGATCGTGATGCGATCAGAAGATTTCCGCGCGGACAAGTCGCGCCCGTTCACCGGCGCCGAATACCTGGCCAGCCTGAGGGACGACCGCGAGGTCTATATCAATGGCGAGCGCGTTGCCGACGTCACGGCCCACCCGGCCATGCGCAATTCCGCCCGCTCGCTGGCACGGCTCTACGATGCGCTGCACGACCAGAACCGGCGCGAGACACTGACCTCGCCGACCGATACCGGCTCGGGTGGCTATACGCACAAATATTTCCGCGTGGCGAAGTCGAGTTCCGAGCTCGTCGCGCAGCAGGGCGCGATCGCCGAGTGGGCGCGCATGTCCTATGGCTGGATGGGGCGCACCGCCGACTACAAGGCGGCGCTGATGAACACGCTTGGCGCCAATGCCGACTGGTACGGCCCGTTCAAGGAGAACGCGCAGGCCTGGCACAAGCGTGCCCAGGAAGCGGTGCTCTTCATGAACCACGCCATCGTCAACCCGCCCATCGACCGTCACAAGCCGGCCGACCAGGTGAAGGACGTCTTCGTCCACATCACCAAGGAAACCGATGCGGGCATCTATGTGTCGGGCGCGAAGGTGGTGGCGACGTCGTCGGCGCTCACGCACTACAATTTCCTGGCGCAGAGCTCGGCCACGGTGACGGAAGACCCGTCGCTTTCGGTGATGTTCATCGTGCCGATGAATGCACCTGGCATCAAGATGTTCTGCCGCGTCTCCTATGAAGAGACCGCCAATCGCGTGGGGCAGCCTTTCGACTATCCGCTCTCCTCGCGGTTCGACGAGAACGACGCCATCCTCGTGCTCGACAATGTCTTCATCCCCTGGGAAGACGTGCTGGTGCTGCGCGATGCGCCGAAAATTCTGTCGTTCCACCCGGCCTCGGGCTTCATGCACGGCTATTGCTTCCAGGGCTGCACGCGCTTTGCGGTGAAGCTGGACTTCCTGGCCGGGCTCCTGGCCAAAGCGCTGCGCGCGACCGGCGGCGATGCATTCCGCGGCAACCAGGCGGCGCTCGGCGAGGTCATTGCTCTCAGGCACATGTTCTGGAGCTTTTCGAACGCCATGGCCTACAATCCGCAGCCATGGGCCAATGGCGCGGTGCTGCCGAACCTCGAGGCGGCGCTTTCGTACCGCACCTTCATGTCCGAAGCCTATCCGCGCGTGATCGAGACGATCCGCAAGGTCATCGCCTCGGGGCTCATCTACCTGCCGTCATCGGCGCGGGACTTCGACAATCCGGAGATCAACCGGTACCTGGCGCAATATGTCCGCGGGTCGAACGACATGAGCCATATCGAGCGCATCAAGATCATGAAGCTGCTCTGGGATGCGACGGGCACGGAGTTCGGCGGACGCCATGCGCTCTACGAGCTCAACTATGCCGGTGCGCCTGAAGAGGTGCGGCTGCAGGTGCTCAAGGGCGCCGAGCGCGGCGGGCGGCTCAAGCAGATGGAGGAACTCGTCGATACCTGCATGAGCGACTACGACGAGAACGGCTGGACCGGCGACACCTGGCTGCCGCCCCTGAGCAACTGACGCCAGAGGAGGGGTAGATGCCCGACCTCGTTACCAAGACCGAATTCCGCAACGCGATGGCGCGGGTCTGCGCGCCCGTCAACATCATCACCACGGACGGCTCTGCCGGCCGTGGCGGGTTCACCGCCACGGCGATGTGCTCGGTGTCGGACGAGCCGCCTACCCTGCTGGTCTGCATGAACGGACGGTCGGCGCAGTGCGACCTGTTCCTCGCCAACAAGCGGTTCTGCGTCAATGTGCTCACCCACGAGCACATGCACCTGGCCGGCAAGTTCGCCGGCGGGACGCAGGACATGACGGAGCGCTATGCGGCGGCGCAATGGCTCAAGATGGCGTCAGGCACGCCTGCGCTGGCCGACGCCATCGTCAATTTCGATTGCGAGATCGAGATGGTGCACCATGTGGGCACGCATAACGTGATGATCGGGCGGGTGACGGGCGTCCGCCATCGGCCGGACGGCAACGCCCTGCTCTATGTCGACCGCACCTATGTGCATGTCCCGACCCAGCTTGGCAGCTTCGGCGGCTAGGGTCCGTACTCAATTGCACCGGTAGATGAGGTTGCGATGGCCGCCCCACCCACCGGACTTCCCCGGACTTGATCCGGGGCCCATTGCCCCCTCCACTCGAGTGGAGCAATCCGTGGGCCCCGGCTCTGCGGCCGGGGAAGTTCAGTGGTTGTGGCGCGCAGACGGACAGCGCTTCCGTTGGACTCTGTCAGACGAAGAAATAAGCGCTCTGGGGGCGCCGGGACTTGTTGAGGACGGACCCTAGGGGACGGCGACAAGCACCGCACCGGCCGTGATCAGGGCAATTCCCACCCAGTTCACGGTCGAATAGCGCTCGCCGAGGAAGGTGAAGGCGAAGACGGCGACAAGCACGACGCTGAGCTTATCGATCGGCGCCACCTGCCCCGCGGGCCCGAGCTTGAGCGCCCGGAAATAGCAGATCCACGACGCGGCTGTCGCCAGGCCCGAGAGCAGCAGGAACAGCCAGGTCTTGTTGGAGACGGTGCTGGGCGATTGCCAGTTGCCGGTGGCAAAGACCATGCCGCCCGCCGCCACAAGGATGACGATGGTGCGGATAAAGGTGGCGAAATCGGAATTGATGTTTTCGATGCCCACCTTGGCGAAGATCGCGGTCAACGCCGCGAAAGCGGCTGACAACAACGCCCAGATAAGCCAGGATTCCCCGGTGCCTGCCATTTTCAACCTCCTGCCAGACAGCAGGAGCATAGCGAAAGCGGCGAGTCGCCCAAAATGAATGACCCGGCCAGGAGGTGGAAACTCCGGCCGGGTCAAAACTTCAATCGGCGAAGATTGAAGCAGCGCCCAAGTACTCCAAGCGGCGGCCGAGAGCAACCAGAAAGTGAGGCGGCGGCCCGAAGACCGCCGCCCCTGCTTGCCCCCAGGGAGGAGACGCTAGTAGCGAGCGCTGCCCAGCGCCTCGAACGCCGCGGCACTGCGCGAGCGCAGGCCGATAGCGAGAGCGGCGCCGACCAGTGCAGCGATCAGCACGATGGCAGGCAGGAACCAGCCCAGGGTGCCGGAGGCGCCCGAGAGGTTGCCGAAGTTGATGACGATCTGCGAAATCACGACGAGAAAGGCCAGGCCGGACAGCACCGGCAAGATCCACGCCTTGAGCGGATTGGCCTCGAGCCCGGCATTGCGCGAAAAGAAGGCCACGACCGCAAAGGACGTCGCCGCCATCAAGACGATGATGCCCAACGTGCCGACATTGGTGAGCCAGGAAAAGAGGTTGAGCACCGGGTCCTGCCCGGTGACGGCGAAGAGCGTTATCACTGCTACGGCGATGACGGTCTGGACGATCGAGGCGACGTGCGGGCTCTGGAACTGGCGGTGCGTCACGCCGATCCCCGAGGGCAAGAGGCCTTCGCGGCCGGCGACGTACATGTAGCGGGCGACGCCGTTGTGGAACGCGGTGACGCCGGCAAAGAGGCTGGTGACGAAGAGAATGCTCATCAACTGGCTCAGCCAGGTGCCGACATAACGGTCGGAGAGCGTGAAAAGGAAGGTGGTCGGGTCTTCGAGCGCACCGATCTCGCCGACGAGCTTGTCCACGCCCGCACCATTGGCCATGAGCCAGGAGGTGAACATGTAGAAGATGCCGATGAGTAGCACCGAGATATAGGTGGCGCGGGGCACCGTGCGGGTCGGCTCGCGGGCTTCCTCGGAATAGATGGTGGTGGCTTCAAAGCCGATGAAGGCGGCAAAGCAGAAGAGGATGCCGATGGCGGGCGAGCCCTGGAAGAACTGCGCCGGCGTGAACGGCGCGAGGCTGAGGCCGCTGTCGCCGCCCTGCCCGATGATGGCGAAATCGAGGATGAGCACCACGAGGTATTCGAGAACCACGAGGACGGTGAGGACCTTGGCCGAGATATCGACGCGGCGGTAGCCCAGCACGGCCACCAGCGCGATGCCGAGATAGCACCAAGCCCACCACGGCAGGTTGATGCCCCAGCCGGCCAGAAGCCCGGAGGTGGCAGCGCCGAAGAGGCCGAAGACGCCGATCTGCATGCAATTATAGCTGACAATGGCGATGATCGCCGCGGCGCCACCGGCCACGCCACCCAGCCCGCGGGTAGTATAGGCGTAGAAGGCGCCGGCATTGCGCACGTGGCGCGACATGGCGACATAGCCGACCGCGAAGAGCAGCAGCAGCGCAGTGACGAGAATGAAGGTGGCGGGGATGCCCGCCCCGTTGCCCAGCAACATGCTGAGCGGCACGCCGCCGGCTACCGCGGTCAGCGGCGCAGCGGCGGAAACGACGAGAAAGGTGACGGCCGCAACGCCAAGGCTGTTCTTGCGCAGCTGATTGGCCTGGCCGTCGGAAGTTGTTGTGGTCAAGGCTCCCTCCTGCTCAACCGTGATGCACCTCCTCCGATCGGTTTATTATTCGAACCATTGGTGCATTCGGAAAGTCTGACAGCGTTTCCCGATCGCTGTCAACTTATTTCACGTGTTAAGTATATGAGCGCAGGAATGCCGGCGGAGCTGCCGTCTATTCCTGGCTTTTGATGAGGGCTTCGAGCATGTCGAGCAGCTTTTCGAGCTCTTCCGGCCCGTACTTGCGTTCGATCTCGCGATAGATGGCGCGGCGCTCGGGGGCGAGTTCCTCGATCATGGTCATCCCGGCGGGGGCGATGGCGAGCTGCACGCGGCGGCCGTCGTCCTCGAACTTTCCGCGGGTGATGAGGCTGCGATCTTCCAGCGCCTTGATGATGCGCGTGAGGCTGGGCGCCAGAATCGAGGCGCGCTCGGCGACCTCGGTGGCATCGAGCGGGCTGTTTTCCCCCAGGACGCGCAGAACGCGCCATTGCTGCTCGGTGACGTCGTGCCGGGCCAGCATGGGCCGGAAGTTGAGCATTACCGCCTCGCGAGCGCGCAGCAGCGACATGGGCAGCGATCTGCGAGTATTTCTTGGCAGCACGACGGCCTCCGACAAGTCTCTGGTATGGCAGGCCATGCTCTGCCAATAGCGGCTATATTCCGTTTTTCCCGCCGATGGCAAACGGGTCGCGCAAACGGCTTGACACGGACCGTAATTTATTTAACACGTTAAGTACATTCAACCGGCCGCAGAGTCGGAGGGAGCCGATGCCGCATTTTTCGATCGAATATTCTGCCAATCTCGACGAGCGCGTCGACATGCAGGCGCTTTGCGCGCTGATTTCGCTCACAGTGCTGGAGACCGGGCTCTTCGAGGTCGGGGCGGTGCGCGTGCGGGCTTTCCGGGCCGAGGCCTACAGCATCGCCGACGCCCTGCCCGAGAACGGCTTCATCGACATGTCCTTCCGTATCGGCCAGGGCCGGACGGATGAAGAGAAGCGACGAACCGGCGAGGCGATCTTCAAGGCAGTGGGCGACTATCTCGCGCCGCTCTTTGACACCCCCCATTTCGCCCTTTCGCTCGAGATCCGGGAAATTCATCCGGACCTGAGCTGGAAGAAGAATGCCATCCACCCCCGCCTGCGCGGCAAGTAAACGGTACGACTGCCATGTCCGATTTCGAAGATAACCTCAAAAAGGCCGAGGGTTACCTCGCCCGCTTCAAGCGCGATGGCGTGCTCAACCGCATCGGCGGCCAGGACGTAGCGTCGGCCGACGGCTCGACCTTCGAGAGCATCTCGTCGGTCGATCTCAAGCCGCTGGCGACGGTAGCGCGGGGCAAGGCGGCCGATATCGACCGCGCCGCGAAGGCCGCCAAGGAAGCATTTCCCGCCTGGGCCGCATTGCCGGGCGAGGCGCGCAAGAAGCTGCTGCACAAGATTTCCGACCTCATCGTCGCCCGCGCCGAAGAGATCGCGTTCGTTGAATGCATGGATACCGGGCAGTCGCTCAAATTCATGTCCAAGGCGGCGCTGCGCGGCGCGGAGAACTTCCGCTTCTTCGCCGATCGCGCGCCCGAGGCGCGTGACGGCAAGGTGCTGCGTGCGCCGGGCCAGCTCAACATGACCACGCGCGCGCCTATCGGACCGGTGGGCATCATCACGCCGTGGAACACGCCGTTCATGCTCTCGACGTGGAAGATCGCCCCTGCGCTGGCTGCAGGCTGCACGGTGGTGCACAAGCCGGCCGAGTTCTCCCCGCTCACCGCGCGGCTCCTCATCGAGATCGCCGAGGAAGCCGGGTTGCCGCCGGGCGTGCTGAACCTCGTCAACGGCATGGGCGAAGACGCGGGCAAGGCGCTGACCGAGCACCCGGACATCAAGGCCATCGGCTTCGTGGGCGAGAGCCGGACGGGCTCGATGATCATGAAGCAGGGCGCCGACACGCTAAAGCGCGTGCATTTCGAACTGGGCGGCAAGAACCCGGTGATCGTCTTCGCCGATGCCGACCTCGACCGCGCGGCCGATGCCGCCGTCTTCATGATCTATTCGCTCAATGGCGAGCGCTGCACCTCGTCCTCGCGCCTGCTGGTCGAGGAGTCGATCTACGACGCCTTCACCGCCAAGGTTGCCGAGCGCGCCAATCGCATCAAGGTCGGGCACCCGCTCGATCCACAGACGGTCATCGGGCCGCTGGTGCATCCGGTGCATGAGCAGAAGGTGCTTTCGTATTTCGAGATCGGCGTTGCCGAAGGCGCGACGCTGGCGGCCGGCGGACGCAAGATCGACGGACCGGGCGGTGGCCCCTATGTCGCCCCTACCCTTTTCACCAATGTGCGCAACGACATGCGCATCGCGCAGGAAGAGATTTTCGGGCCGGTGCTCAGCGCCATTCCGTTCAAGGACGAGGCGGAAGCCCTGGCGATCGCCAATGACGTACAGTACGGCCTGACCGGCTATCTCTGGACGGCCGACGTGACCCGCGCCTTCCGCTTCACCGATGCGCTGCAGGCCGGCATGATCTGGGTGAACTCGGAAAACGTGCGCCACCTGCCGACGCCGTTCGGCGGCGTCAAGAATTCGGGCATCGGGCGTGATGGCGGCGATTGGTCGTTCGATTTCTATATGGAAACCAAGAACATAGCCTTCGCCACGGCGCCGGCAAATATCCAGAAGCTCGGGGACTGAAAAGCCCCGGGCCTTTGATTTCGATCAAGGCGGCGCTCCGCGGGAGGAGCAACGTCGCCGCGGCGCCCACGCGCCGACAGGAGGAAAAATGTCTCTACCCAAACCCGTTCTCTACCCGCCGTTCAACATCGTGCGCCTCAGCCACGTGGAACTGGCCGTTACCGATCTTGCCAAATCCCGCGCCTTCTATGTCGATACGCTCGGCCTGCAGGTGACTGACGAGACCAAGGACACGATCTACCTGCGTGCGCTCGAGGAGCGCGGTCACCATTGCATCGTGCTGCGCAAGTGCGAGCGCGCCGAAGCGCGCGACCTGGGTTTCAAGGTGTTCGACGACGAGGACCTCGACAAGGCGGCGCATTTCTTCAAGGGCAAGGGCCTGCCGGTGGAATGGGTCGAGCGCCCCTACCAGAGCCGCACGTTCCGCACGCATGACCCGCACGGCATTCCGCTCGAATTCTATTCGAAGATGGAGCGCCTGCCGCCGATCCACCAGAAATACGCGCTCTACAAAGGGGTGAAGCCCCTCCGCATCGACCACTTCAACTGCTTCTCGCCCAATGTCGACGAGTCCGTTGCTTTCTATAACGAAATCGGCTTCCGGGTGACCGAATATACCGAGGACGCCGAGAGCGGGCGGCTGTGGGCGGCGTGGACGCATCGCAAGGGCGGCGTGCACGATATCGCCTTCACCAATGGCCGCGGCCCGCGCCTGCATCACGTCGCGTTCTGGGTGCCGACCCCGCTCAACATCATCGACCTGCTCGACCTCATGGCCACGACCGGCTGGGTCGCCAATATCGAGCGCGGGCCGGGGCGGCACGGCATTTCCAACGCCTTCTTCCTTTACGTCCGCGACCCGGATAATCACCGCATCGAGATCTATTGCTCGGACTACCAGACGGTGGACCCGGACCTCGAACCGATCCGCTGGGACCTCAAGGACCCGCAGCGGCAGACCCTGTGGGGCGCACCCGCGCCGCGCTCGTGGTTCGAGGAAGGGAGCTCCTTCGCCGATGCGAAGGTGCGCGATCCGGAGCTGGCAGCCCAGCCCATCATCGCACCCTGATCCCCGCAACCGGAGGCTTTCATGAACAACGACGATTTCCGCTCCTGGTCCACCAAGGCCGCGCAATGGGGCGTGGATTATCGCGAAGGCCTCCGAGAGCGACCGGTGCGCGCGCCGCTGGTGCCCGGCAAGGTGCTCAACGCCCTGCCCTCGGTTCCGCCCGAAAAGGCCGAGCCGATGGAGAAGATCTTCGCCGATTTCGAAAATCTCATCGTGCCGGGAATGACGCATTGGCAGCATCCCCGGTTCTTCGCCTATTTCCCCGCCAGCGCCGCGCCGCCCTCGGTGATCGCCGAGTACCTGGTGGCGGCAATGGGCGCGCAGTGCATGCTGTGGCAGACCTCGCCGGCGGCGACAGAACTCGAAATCCGCATGATCGACTGGCTGCGCCAGGCAATCGGACTGCCGCAGGGATTTGGCGGCGTCATCCAGGATTCGGCCTCGTCCTCGACGCTGGCTGCGGTGCTGACCATGCGCGAGCGCGCGCTCGAATGGCATGGCAATGCCAAGGGCCTCGCCGCCAACCCGCAATTGCGGGTCTATAGCTCCAGCCTCGTCCATACCTCGATCGACCGGGCGATCTGGATTTCGGGTATCGGGCAGGAAAACCTCGTCCGCATTCCGGCCGTAGGCGCGCTGCAGTCGATGGACCCGGCGGCGCTTGAAGCAGCGATCGTGGCCGACAAAGCTGCCGGCTTCCTGCCGGCGGGCATCGTGGCCTGTGTGGGCTCGACCAGCGTGGGCTCGACCGACAATATCCGCGCCGTCTGCGAGATCGCCAAGCGGCACGGGCTTTATGTCCATGTCGATGCGGCATGGGCCGGTTCGGCGATGATCTGCCCGGAATTCCGGCACTTCTGGGACGGGATCGAGATGGCGGATTCGGTCGTCTTCAACCCGCATAAATGGCTCTCCGTGCAGTTCGACTGCTCGGCGCATTTCGTGCGCAATCCCGAAGACCTGGTGCGCACGCTCGCCATCAAGCCGGAATATCTCAAGACGCACGGCCATGACGGCGTGGTCAATTTCTCGGAATGGTCGGTGCAGCTCGGCCGCCGGTTCCGGGCGCTGAAACTCTGGTTCGTGCTGCGCGCGGAAGGGCTCGAGGGCCTGCGCACCATGATCCGCAATCACGTCAAATGGGCCGAGAAGCTGGCCCGGCGCCTCAAGGCGGAGCCGGATTTCGAGATCGCCAGCGAGCCGATGCTGTCGCTGTTCTCGTTCCGCTACACCCCGCGCGGCGCAGCCGACCTCGACGCGCTCAATCTCGCGCTGGTCAACGCCATCAACGATGACGGACGCATCTATCTCACGCAGAGCACTTTCGAGGGCAAGCTCGTCATCCGCTTCCAGGCCGGCCATTCGGACATGACCGAGGCCGATGCCGATGTCGCGTTCGACACCATTGTCGAGATCGCCCGTTCCCTCGCAATCGAGAAGAAGACCGCATGAAACTCAAGGATTCGACGCTTCTCCGGCAGGCCGCCTATGTCGCGGGCCGCTGGATCGAGGCCAAGGCGCCCGCTGTCGTCGCCGTGACCAACCCCGCCACCGGCGAGGTGATCGGCAACGTGCCCAGGCTCGGCGCCGCTGAAACGCGCGAGGCCATCGAGGCGGCGCGAGTCGCGCAGGTGGAATGGGCCGGGCGGACTGCCAAGGAGCGCTCGGTGATCCTGCGGCGCTGGTTCGAGCTGATGATGGCCAACCAGGACGACCTGGGGCTTATTCTCACGCTCGAACAGGGCAAGCCGCTGGCCGAGGCCAAGGGCGAGATCGCCTATGGCGCCAGCTTCATCGAATGGTTCGCCGAGGAGGCTCGGCGGGTCTATGGCGACATCATTCCGGGCCATCAGCGCGACAAGCGCATCATGGTGCTCAAGCAGCCGATCGGCGTGGTTGGGGCTATCACGCCCTGGAATTTTCCCAACGCGATGATCACGCGCAAGGCGGGGCCGGCACTGGCGGCGGGTTGCGCCATGGTGCTCAAGCCTGCTTCGCAGACGCCGTTTTCGGCCATTGCGCTGGCGGTGCTGGCCGAGCGCGCGGGTGTCCCGGCGGGGCTCTTCAGCGTGCTCACCGGCTCGGCTTCCGAGATCGGGGCGGAGATGACGGCCAACCCCACCGTCCGCAAGATCACGTTCACCGGCTCGACCGAGATCGGAGCGCAGCTCTTTGCGCAGAGCGCGCCGACTATCAAGAAGCTCGGGCTGGAACTGGGTGGCAATGCGCCCTTCATCGTCTTCGATGACGCCGATCTCGATGCGGCGGTCGAAGGTGCGCTGATCGCCAAGTTCCGCAACAATGGCCAGACCTGCGTCTGCGCCAACCGCATCTATGTGCAGGAGGGCGTCTATGACGCCTTCGCCGAAAAGCTCGCGACGGCCGTGGCAAAGCTCAAGATCGGCAATGGTCTCGATGATGGCGTGGTGCTCGGTCCCCTCATCGACGACAAGGCCGTTGCCAAGGTCGAGGAGCATATCGCCGACGCGTTGGGCAAGGGCGCGCAGGTGAGCCTTGGCGGCAAGCGCCATGCGCTGGGCGGCACGTTTTTCGAGACCACGATCCTCACCGGCGTGACGCCCGAGATGGCGGTGGCCCGCGAGGAGACGTTCGGCCCCCTCGCCCCGCTTTTCGCCTTCAAGGACGAAGCGGATGTGATCGCGCAGGCCAACGACACGGAATTCGGGCTCGCCTCCTATTTCTACGCGCGCGATCTCGCCCGTGTCTGGCGCGTGGCCGAGGCGCTCGAATACGGCATGGTCGGGGTCAATACCGGCCTCATCTCCACTGCCGAAGCGCCGTTCGGCGGCATCAAGTCCTCGGGCCTGGGCCGGGAAGGCTCGAAGTACGGCATCGAGGAGTTCACCGAGATCAAATATGTCTGCCTCGGCGGCATAGCGGCCTAAGGAACAAGAACAATGAGCAAATACGGACGCCTCGCCACCGTCACGGCCGCCGGCAAGACCCGGTATGGCGCCATCACCGATGCCGGCTTCGTAGACTTGACGCGCACCGAGTGGCCAAGCCTGCGCGAAGTGATCGAGGCCGGGGTGCTGCGGCAGCTCGTGGACGAGGCAGCGGGCAAACCGGCGGATTTCGCCGAGGGCGAATTCACCTATGCCATTCCGGTGCCATCGCCCGAAAAGATCATCTGCGTGGGGGTCAACTACCCGGACCGCAACGAGGAATACAAGGACGGCCAGGCCGCGCCCTCCAATCCCTCGCTGTTCCCGCGCTTTGCGCGCTCGTTCGTCGGGCACGACGTGCCGCTGACGCGCCCCACGGTTTCGCCACAGCTCGACTACGAGGGCGAGGTGGTGCTGGTGATCGGCAAGAGCGGGCGGCACATTTCGGAGGCCGCCGCGCTCGACCATGTCGCGGCGCTGACGCTTTGCGATGAAGGCACCGTGCGCGACTGGGTGCGACACGCCAAGTTCAACGTGACGCAGGGCAAGAATTTCGACGGCACCGGCTCGATCGGCCCGTGGCTCGTCCCCTATGTCTCGGAAGACCAGATCGCCGATATCCGGCTCACCACGCGCGTCAACGGCGAGATCCGCCAGGACGATCGGACCAGCCGCATGATCTTCGGCTTCCGCAAGCTCATCAATTACATCTCGACCTTCGCCACGCTCGTGCCCGGCGACGTGATCGTGACCGGCACGCCGACCGGTGCCGGTGCACGGTTCGACCCGCCGATCTGGCTCAAGCCGGGCGACACGATCGAGGTCGAGGCAGAAGGGATCGGCACGCTGCGGAATGGCGTGGTCGACGAAGGAGTATCCGCATGATGACCCCGCAAGAGGTCGAAGACGCCGCCGCGCGGCTTTTCGAGGCTGAACGCACCCGCACGCAGGTACGCATCCTGAGCCTGGATTATCCGCAGGCGACGATGGACGACGCCTATGCCGTGCAGGCAGCCCTCGTACGCCGCAAGATCGCGGCTGGACGCAAGGCCAGGGGCTGGAAGATCGGGCTCACGTCCAAGGCAATGCAATATGCGCTCAACATCAACGTGCCGGATTCGGGCATCCTGCTCGACGACATGTTCTTCCCGGACAGCGCCACCATTCCGGCCGACCGCTTCATCCAGCCGCGCGTGGAAGCCGAGATCGCCTTCGTCATGAAGTCGGACCTCAAGGGGCCGGACGTCAACATCTTCGACGTGCTCAACGCCACCGACTTCATCACCCCGGCCATCGAAATCCTCGATACGCGCATCCAGCGCGTGGACCCGGAGACCAAGAAGGTGCGGACCTTCTTCGATACCATCGCGGACAATGCCGCCAATGCCGGCATCATCACCGGTGGCCGCCCCGTGCGTCCGCTCGATGCCGACATGCGCTGGATCGGCGCGATCCTGCTGCGCAATGGCGAGATCGAGGAGACGGGCCTGGGTGCGGGCGTGCTCAACCATCCGGCCGCAGGCATTGCCTGGCTGGCGAACCGGCTGGCGCAGTATGGCTCTTCCATTTCAGCCGGTGACGTGGTGCTTTCGGGCTCATTCATCCGACCGGTCGAGGCCCGGCACGGCGACACCATCGTCGCCGATTTCGGCCCCTACGGCACGGTCAGCGCCTATTTCGCCTGAGGATTTTCGATATGCCTGCTCCCCTTAACAAGTTCAAAGCCGCCATCGCCCATGGCGACCGCCAGATCGGCCTCTGGCTGGGCATGGCCAATGCCTATGCCGCCGAACTGTGCGCGGGGGCGGGTTTCGACTGGGTGGTGGTCGATGGCGAGCATGCGCCCAACACCCTGCCCGTGATGGCAGCCCAGTTGCAGGCCATCGGTGACAAGACCCATCCCGTGGTGCGCGCGCCGATCGGGGAAACCTGGATCATCAAGCAGCTTCTCGATATCGGGGCGCAGACCGTGCTCGTGCCGATGGTCGAGACTGCCGAGCAGGCGCAGCAACTGGTGCGTGCCATGAACTACCCGCCCAAGGGCGTGCGCGGCGTCGGCGCGGCCATGGCCCGCGCCTCGGCCTTCAACCGTATTCCCGACTATTTGACGACGGCCAACGAGCAGATGTGCCTGCTGGTGCAGCTCGAAAGCCGGGCGGCGATGGCGAACCTCGAGGCTATTGCTGCGGTCGAGGGCGTGGACGGCGTCTTCATCGGACCATCGGACCTGGCAGCGGATATGGGCTTTCTTGGCAGGCCGGGAGCGCCGGAGGTGCAGGCGGTGGTCGAGGACGGGCTGGCCCGCATCATCAAGGCGGGGAAGCCGGCCGGCATACTCACCGCCGACAACGCGCTGGCGCAGCGTTATCTCGATCTTGGCGCGAGCTTCGTGGCCGTGGGCACCGATGTGACGCTCTTCTCGCAGGCGACGAGCGCGCTTGCGGCGAAGTTCAAGAGCGTGCCGGCACCGGCCAAGGGCGCCAGCGGCTATTGATCAGGGCGGCCAGACCAGCATCAGCGCAGGAACGGCCGTCAGCACCACGAGGATCGATAACGGCAGGCCAAGCCGCCAATAGTCGCCGAAGCGATAGCCGCCCGGACCCATGACCAGTGTATTGCACTGGTGCCCGATGGGCGTGAGGAAATCGCACCCTGCCCCGATGGCTACGGCCATCAGGAACGGCTCCGGCCGCAGGCCGAGGCCACCGGCAAAGGTGGCGGCGATGGGCGCCATCACCAGCACGGTTGCCGCGTTGTTGAGGAAAGGCGTCACCGCCATGGCCACGACGAGGATCAGCGCCAGCGCGCCATAAGGCGGCAGCACCGAGGCGACGCCGGATAGCCATGTGCCGATGAGCGCCGTCGCGCCTGTGGTCTGCAGCGATTGGCTGACGGGGATGAGCGCGGCAAGCATCACCAGGATAGAGGCATCAAGGCGCGAATAGACTTCGCGCAGCGGCAGGGCGCCAGTGATGACCATCATCAGGGCCGCCGTGAAGAAGGCCACAGGCACCGTGACCGCGCCCACGGCTGTTGCCGCCATCGCCGCGAGCAGGATGACGATGGGGGCGATGCCGTTGCGGAAGCTGCCGAGGCGCAGGCCGCGCTCGATGAGCGGCAGGCAGCCCCATTCCTGGAGCAGTTCGGGCAGCGTGCCGACAGGGCCACGCAGCAGGATCACGTCGCCATCCTCGAAGCGGATGGAGCCGAGACGCTGGGTGAAGCGGGTTTCGCGGCGGCTGATCGCCAGCAGGTTGACCCCGCTCATGTCGAACAACAGCAATTCCTTGGCCGTGCTGCCGATAAGTCGAGAATTGACGCCGACCACGGCCTCGACCGTTTCGGTGCGTGCCTCATCCTGGATGCTTTCCTGGCGGCTATGCGACAGCGTGAGGCCGCCGCGGGCGACTGCCTTGTCCAGCGCTTCCGGCTCGCCTTCGAGGATGAGGATATCGCCCTGGCGCAGCACGGCGTCGGGAAACGGCGTACGACGGCGGCCGTTGGTATCGAGGAGACTCGTCACCATCAGCCGGCCGCCGCCGAGCTTCTGGAGATCGCCGACGGTCTTGTCGATCGAGGATGAGCCCTCGGGGACGCGGGCTTCGGTGGTGTAGTTCTTGATCGCCACCGCCTCCTGGATGGAGGCGTTCTCGCGCCGGCGCTCGGGCAACAGGCGATAGCAGAGCACGAGGAAGATGACGCCAACCACCGCCAACAGCGCGCCGACGGGCGTGAAATCGAACATCGTGAAGCTCTCGCCGGTGAGTTCGACGCGCAGGCGAGAGACGATGATATTGGGCGAGGTGCCGATCTGGGTCATCAGGCCGCCCAGGAGCGAGCCGAACGACATCGGCATCAGGAACATGGAGGGCGAGACGCCGGAGCGCGTGGCCATCTGCAGCGCGATCGGCATCATGATAGCCAGCGCGCCGATATTCTTGATGAAGGCAGAGAGCATCGTGACCGTGAGGACGAGCAGAATCAATTGCGAGCGCGGCCGCGAAAGGTTGGGCGCGAGGCGGTTGATGGCCACCTCCATGACGCCGGAACGGGCAACGGCCGCGCTCACCACCAGCGCGCTGGCGACGATGATGACGATATCGTCCGAAAAGCCCGAAAACGCCTCGCCGACCGGCACGATGCCGACGGCTACCGAGATGACCAGGGCCCCGGCCGCCACCAGGTCGTAGCGGATTCGTCCCCATACGAACGCAATCATCATCAGTGCGATGACTACGAACGACAACACCTGCATGGACGTCACGAAGCGGGGACTCCCAGGTAACTCAAGGACTTGCTCTAGATCAGGCGAACGCGCTCGGCCGCGCTTCGTTGCACGGACGGTATTCGGGCGGGCTACGCGCCGCAATCCCCAACGAGGAATAAGCGCCATATTGGGGCTGCGCAGTTACTTAACACGTGAACTATATTGACAAGCCTGCCCTGCCTGCCCCAATCTATATTTGGATTTGCGGTTCATTTATTGAACCACCAAGGGAGGGGCGAATTCGATGGCGGCAGCCGAGCTGATCCTGACGAACGGGCGTTTCTATACCGTCGACCGCGCCCGCCCCTGGGTGGAGGCCGTCGGCATCGCCAATGGGCGCATCGTGGCGCTCGGTTCGGAGAGCGAAGTTCGGTCTGCGCAGCCGGGCGCCAGGATCATCGACCTGGGCGGGCGGATGGCGATGCCGGGGATCGTGGACGTGCACAACCATGTCCTGATGGGCGGCACCTCCGACCTTTTCGAGTTGCGCTTTTCCGGCGATGCAACGGTTGCGGAAATCTGTGCGCTCGTGCGCGCCGCAGCCGAGAAGGCAGCGCCGGGCCAGTGGATCATGGGCGCGCAATGGGGAGCAGACGCCATTGCCGAACTCAATACCACAGAGGCGCTCGCGCAGCTCGATGCGGCGGCGCTGGGGCATCCCGTCTGCCTGCGTGACGAGACGGCCCATAATCGGTGGGTGAACTCGGAGGCCATGCGTCTCGCAGGGATCGACGAGGCTTCGGCTGATCCGGAAATGGGCTCGTTCGGGCGCGATCCCAAAACCGGCAAGCTCACCGGCATGATGATCGAATCTGCGGCCGGCATCGTCGAGCGGGTGGCAGCGGAACAGTTCACCGAGGAAATGGGGCGTGCGGCCGCGGCGCAGGCGATCAAGACGCTCAATTCCTTCGGCGTGACAGCCTTTCTCGAAGCGGCCTCGATGCAGTCGACGCTCTCGGCGCTTCACAGCCTCGACCAGCGCGGGGAGCTCACCGCCTGGGCGGTCGGCGCCATGCCGGCGATGGAGCCGAACTTCATGTTCGGGATCGCGGGCGACGAACTGTTTGCCCTGCGCGAAAACTATCGCTCGGCGCATGTGCGGCCGGATTATGTGAAGATCTTCCTCGATGGCGTGCCGGGCGCGAAGACCGCGGCATTTCACGATGCCTATCTCGAAGACCCGATCCATGGCTGCTGCTTCCGCGGCGCGACCATGGTGACCTATCCCGAGCTTATCCGCTGGCTGGGCAAGTGCGAGGCCCAGAGCCTTTCGGTCAAGATCCACTGCGCGGGCGATGCCGCCGTGACGCAGGCGCTCGATGCGATCGACGTGGTGCGCAGCTTCAACGGCCCGACCGGGCTCATCCACCACATCGCCCATGCCAGCTATATCGCACCGGACGATATTGCCCGTTTCGCCGAACTCGGCGTCGCCGCCGATCTCTCGCCGATGATCTGGTTTCCGACCACGTTCCTCGAAGGGCACAAGGAAGCAATGGGCACCGAGCGCGCCGAGCGCTTCTGGCCCAATGCGGACCTGCTCAACGCGGGCGCCCTGCTCGCGGGCGGTTCGGACTGGCCGGTGATCCCGAACCCGGATCCGTGGTCGGGCATAGAAGGCCTCGTCACGCGCCAGAACCCTTCGGGCGCCTTCCCGGGTGTGTCGCTCTGGGCCGAGCAGGCGTTGGACCTGGCGACCGCCGTCGAGGTCTTCACGCTCAATTCGGCCAAGGCGATCGGGCTCGACAAGGACATAGGCTCGCTAGCGGTCGGCAAGTCCGCCGATATCATCGTGCTCAGCCAGAACATCTTCGATGTGCCGGCTGATGCCATTGCCGACACCCAGGTGCTCACCACCTATTTCGAGGGCCGCGAGGTGTATTCGCGATGATCCCGGTCACGGTCCTCACCGGCTTCCTGGGCAGCGGCAAGACCACGCTGCTCAATCGGCTGCTCTCGGAGCCCGACCTGGCCGGGACGGTGGCGATCATCAACGAATTCGGGGAAATCGGCCTCGATCACCTGCTGATGGAGGTCACCGAAGAGCGCCTGGCCCTGCTCGACAATGGCTGCGTCTGCTGCACGGTGCGCGACGATCTGGTCGAGACGCTCAAGAACCTCGAGGCGCGGCACGCCGCCGAGGGGCTGCCGCCGGTGACACGTGTCATCCTCGAAACCACGGGGCTCGCCGATCCCGCCCCGATCCTCCATGCGCTGATGGTCGAGCCCGACCTCGCGCAGCGCTACCGGATCGACGGCGTCGTAACGACGGTCGATGCCGCTAACGGCGCGGATACGCTCATGCGGCACCCCGAAGCGCGCAAGCAGGCAGCGGTGGCGGACCTCATTGTCGTCACCAAGACCGATCTTGCGCCGCTGAACGAAATCGAAGCCGCAGTCGCCGCGATCAATCCCATGGCGCGACGGCTCGCCGTGGTGGATGGGCAGGTGCGGCTTGCCGACGTGCTCGGACTTTCCTCCGGGACCCAATGGGCGGAAGAAGCGGCCCAGGCCGTCGAGCACGATCACGCCTGCACCGATCCACATTGCGGGCATCACCATTCACACCATTCGAGCGACATCGCCTCCTACGCCTTCGTCGTCGAGGAGCCTGTGGCGTGGGCGGATTTCCGGCAATGGCTGGACTATTTCGCCGCGCTCAAGGGCGCCGACCTGCTGCGGGTCAAGGGGCTCGTCCATATCGCCGAGGAGCCGGAGCGCCCCGTGGTCATCCATGGCGTGCAGCACATCTTCCATCCGCCGCGCCGGCTTGAGGCCTGGCCATCGGACGATCGGCGCACGCGGCTGGTTTTCATCGTGAGGAACATGGAGCGCGAGATGATTGCGCGGACTCTCTCGAAGTTCGCCCGTCTCGCCCCGCAAGGGATCAGAAGCGCGGCCGCCTGAAGAAGCCGCGCTCACTGAAAGAGGGAAAGGGAAACCCATGAAGCATCTACTGACACTATCGGTACTGGCCGGTTCGACCTGCCTTGGCCTGGCAGCCATGACCGGCTCGGCGGCTGCCGCCGGCCCGACCTGCGATGGCGGTCCGATCCAGATCGGGGCGGTTTCGACCGTTACCGGCGTCGTCGACTTCTCCGATGCCCCCAAGGCCGCCGCGGCGGTATTCGAACAGCTCAATGCCGCCGGCGGCATCAACGGCTGCAAGGTCGAATACACGATCGCCGACGACAAGGGTGACCCGCAGGTAGCGGCGCAATCGGCCCGCGACCTCATCGACAACAAGGGCGTGGTGGTGATGGCCGGCGGCGCCAGCCTTCTCGATTGCGCCGTGAACGCGGCTACCTACGATCGCTCGGGCGTCCTGGCCGTGCAGGGCGTGGGCGTGGATGCGCTGTGCTTTAACGCGCCAAGCGTCTCGCCGGTCAATGTCGGTCCCTTCACGCTGACCACGGCCATGCTCGACTACGCCACCAAGGAGCTCAAGGACGAGAAGGTCTGCGCCTTCTTCCTCATCCTCGGCGGTACGCAGGAAGCCTATACCGGCGCCATCCGCGCCTGGGAGCAGATGAACGGCAAGCAGGTTCACCTGATGGACCTCACCCTGCCCGCGCAGGGCGACCTGACGCCCTATGTCATCAAGGCGCGTGATGCCGGTTGCGATGCCGTGCTCACCAACCAGGTCGAGCCGGGTGTCGTACAGTGGGTCAATACCGCCGACGCGCAGAAGGTCGAGGGCATCGACTGGCTGTTCCTCGCCCCGGGCTATACCGAGGGCGTGGCCAAGGCGCTCGCCGCCTCCAAGCAACCGATCTATGTCGGCACCGAATGGGAGCCCTATACCGAGGCTTCTAGCCCGGCCAATGCCGATTGGATCGCGACCATGGACAAGGCGGGCCTTGCCAAGACCGCCTTCTCGCAGGGCGGGTACCTGGCCGCCAAGGTCGTCTCGGACGTGATCGCCGGCATCGATGGCCCGGTCACCCGCGAAGCCGTCACCGCCGCGCTCAAGGCGGGCAAGCCGATGAAATACGATATTGCCGGTTCGGCCTATGTCTTCGGCGACGCGCCCAAGCATGCCTCCATGCAGGCCACCAAGGTCATGCAGTTGCAGGATGGCGTGTGGACGGTCAAGACGCCGGACTGGTTCGTGCTCCCCGCTGCCAACTGAGCGGCAACCTGATTACCGGGCGGCCAGGAGGCCGCCCGGAACGCCCCGGATCAAGCCCATGAATTCCTTCTTCACTCCGGCCGTGGCCGGGCTTTCCGCGGGGGGCGCCTATGCGATCCTCGGGGTCTGCGCGATCTTCACCTACCGGTTGGTGGCGGTCGTCAATTTCACCGGCGCGGCCATCGGCGCAACCGGCACCTTCGTCATGGTCGCGCTCTATGAGCACGGCGTGCCGGTCTTGCCGGGCGCAATTGCCGGCATTGTCGCCGGCGCACTGACTGCGCTCATCATCGGCCTCGTCATGACTACCTGGTTCGCCGGCGCCAATGCCTCGACCAAGGCCGCCGTCACCGCCGCGCTGCTCGTCGGCATAGTCGCAGTAGGCCTGCGCCTCACGGGTGGGCAGCACCCGCATGCCTTTCCGGACCTCGTTCCGGGCTCGGCCTTCCGGCTTGCCGGCGTCGAGGTGACCAACGCGGCGGTGCTGACCGTCATGCTTGCGGTCGTCTTCACCGTGCTCGCCGAACTCTTCCTCGCCCGCACCCGCACCGGCCTCCAGCTTCGCGCGCTCTCCGAGCGTCCGATGGCGGCCGAGCTCATCGGCATCCGCGTGCGTATCCTCGCGCTCGGCGTTTGGGCCGTGATGGGCGCCGTCACCTCGTTCGCGCTTATGATTATCGCTCCGCTGCGCTCGCCCGATTTCATGTCGCTGAGCCTGCTCGTCGTTCCGGCGCTCGCAGCCGCCCTTATCGGCGCGTTCAGGAGCTTTCGCGCAGCGCTGCTGGGCGGGCTCATGATCGGCATCGTCGAAGGCCTGGTTTCGGGTCTCGACGCCTTCAGTCAATACCGAAGCACCGTTCCGTTCCTGGTGATCCTGGCGGTGCTCCTCTGGTCCCAACGTGGAGCCCGCTGGGATGAAGCACGCTAGCCTTCGCGCCGCCCTCAACACCGCGCTCTCGGTCGCCGTCATCGGCGTACTGGTCTATGCGCTCCTGCCCAATTACTGGGTATTCCTCATCACCGCCGTCTTCATCGTCGGCATCGCGCTGCAAAGCCTCGGGCTCGTTGCCGGCCGCACGGGCATGATCTCGCTCTGCCAGATGTCGTTTGCTGGCGTCGGCGCCTGGGTTACAGGCTATCTCAACGTTTCGGGCTTTCCGGGCGGGCTGCCGGTCTGGATCGTCACCGGCGGGCTGGCGGCGGTGCCGGTCGGCATCGCGATAGGTTTGCCGGCGCTTCGATTGCGCGGCATCAACCTCGCCATCGTCACGCTCGGCTTCGCTGCCGCGTTCGATACGGTGCTTGCCACCATCACCTTCCCCGGCCAGACCACCTTCACGCAGGTGCCGCGCCCGATATTCTTCGAGAGCGACCGGGGCTTTTTCATCTTCGTGGTGCTGGTTTATGGCGTGATCGCGGTTGGCCTCGAATTCCTCAACCGCTCGCGGCTGGGCGCCTCCTGGCTGGCGGTGCGCCATTCCGAGCGCGCGGCGGCGGCCAATGCGATCAGCGTCCCGCGGGCAAAGCTTTCGGCCTTCGCCATCAGTGCCTTCATCGCCGGAATTTCGGGCGGCCTGCTGGCCGGCTATCTCGGCACGCTGGTGTCGGAAAACTTCAACATGATGCAGTCGCTTTCGCTCTTTGCGGTGGCGACGATGGTGGGCGCGCATTTCACGCTCGGCGCAATCCTGGGCGGCGTGTTGATCACGCTCTTCCCCGAACTGCTGCGCCGTCTCAACCTGCCGCAGGACGTGGGGGCCGTGTTCTTCGCCCTGGGCGCCGTGCAGGCCCTCTCGACCGGCGAAACCATCAGCGAGACCTGGGCGCGGCTCGGTCGCAAGCTCATGCCAAAGCGGAAGAGCGGCGCTGCCCGGGTTGCCGGCCCCCTGCCCTCGCCCGCACAGCATGCGGACGGCACCGCTCTCGAGGTCAAGGGGCTCACCGTGCGCTATGGCAATGTCGTGGCGCTCAAGAACATCAGCCTCACCGTGCCCGCACGCACGGTGGTCGGCCTTATCGGTCCCAATGGCGCGGGCAAATCGACCATGGTCGATGCCATTGCCGGCTTCCTGCCGCGCTATGAAGGCTCGGTCCTGCTCGACGGGCAGGCAGTCGATGCGCTCTCGGCAACCCGGCGCGCGCAGATCGGCATTCGCCGGACCTGGCAGACGACCCGCATCGCGCCAGAGCTGCGCGTAGGCGAATATGTCCGCCTCGCCGCCGGCAATATCGGCGATGAGGAGCTCAATGCCGTGCTCCAATGGCTGGATTGCCCGACGCCCGACACGCTGATCGCCATGGTGGATGCGGGGACGCGGCGCCTGCTCGACGTTGCGGGAGTCGTCGCGGCACGCCCGCCCGTTATCCTCCTCGATGAACCGGCGGCCGGCCAGTCCTATGCCGAGGCGCTCCAGCTGGGCGAGCGGATCGCCGAGATTCCGCAGAAATTCGGCTCGGCGGTGCTGCTCATCGAGCACGACATGGATCTCGTCCGCCGCGCCTGTTCGAGCATCACCGTGCTCGATTTCGGCCAGGTGATCGCCACGGGCGATCCGCAGACGGTGCTCGCGCTGCCGGTGGTGCAGAAGGCCTATATGGGCATCGAAGTTGAGGAGGCCGCAGCATGAGCGCGCTCGAAATCAAAGGCCTCGTCGTCAACCGCGCGGGCGTGCCGGTCGTCCGGGGCGTCGACCTCGTGGCACTGCCCGGCGAGATCAGCGTGCTGCTGGGCTCGAACGGCGCCGGCAAGACGACGCTCCTCGAAGGCATATCCGGCGTGATCCCGACCGCCGGCGGCTCGGTCACGCTCGACGGCGCCAACGTCACCAAGGCCAATGCCGGCTTCAAGGCCCGCGCCGGGCTTGCCCATGTCGAGCAGGGTCGCGCGGTCTTCACCGAGATGACCACCGAGGAAAACCTCCAGGTCGCCCTTCACCCGGAGGCCCGGCTGGAGGAAGCCTATGCGCTCTTTCCCGAGCTGTTGCAGCGGCGGACCATCAAGTCCGGCATGCTGTCGGGCGGCGAGCAGCAGATGCTGGTGATCGCCCGCGCGCTGGTCGGGCGACCCAAGGTGGTGATGATCGACGAGATGTCGGCCGGCCTTGCGCCGGTGGTCGTCAGCCGCCTGATGGGCGCGGTGCGCAAGCTCGCCGATACCGGGGTCGCCGTGGTGCTGGTCGAACAGTTCGCCGCGCTTGCCCTGGCCATCGGCAACCGGGCCTATGTGCTGCGGCGCGGGCAGATGGTGCATGAGGGCGGGTGCAGCGAACTGGCCAAGGATCCGGCCCGGCTCCACCACCTCTACCTAGGCGATGCGGGTGACGCCGCGGCCTGATGGGCACGGCGTTATCCATCCGTTTACCATATTGGCCTACCCAAGCTCTTTACACAGTAAGGAGCCGGGACATGCAGATCGGTTATGGCGCCATCGGCCTGGCGCTGCTTATCGTGATCGGCCTCATCATCGCGTCGGCGCCAATCATCCGCCACCTGCGCAGCCGCCGCCGTCACCACTGGTAGACCGGCAACCTTTATCCTCTTGAGGCGTTAGGGAAATGTAGCGGTCGTGCCCTTGGCACGGCCGCCTTTGCCTGCTTGCTTTCAGGAGGACTGATAACGATGAGCGAACGTACCAATGCGGCCGAAAAGGCCCGCCGTGCACGACTGGCAACCCCCACCGACCTCAAGGCCGATGCGACGCGCGACATCTCGGCCGCGCTTCGGGGCCTGCTCGCAGACGTTTTCGCGCTCTATCTCAAGACCAAGAATTTCCACTGGCATGTGAGCGGGCACCACTTCCGTGACTACCACCTGCTCCTGGACGAGCAGGGCGAACAGATTTTCGCCATGACCGACCCGATCGCCGAGCGCGCCCGCAAGATCGGTGGGCTGGCCCTGCATTCGATCGGAGATATCTCGCGCCACCAGCGCCTGGCCGACAACGACGCCGACTACGTCGATCCGCAGGATATGCTGGCCGAGCTGCGCGACGACAACCAGCGGCTGGTGACGATCCTGCGCGAGGTGCACGACACGGCCTCCGGCTACGGCGACGTCGCCACAACCAGCCTTCTCGAAGTCTGGATCGACGAAACCGAACGCCGCGTGTGGTTCCTGTTCGAGTCGACCCGCGGTGGCCCAGGGGCCAACGACTAGAGGTTCAAGTTCGCGTCCTCGGCGGAGCGGGTGCGGAGGGTTCCGAGCGTTCGGAACGATCTTCCGGGCCCGGTCTTCGCCGGGGAGGCCATGTGCGGCGTAAGAACTAGAAGCCGGCTCCCTCCGACCTCACGTCCCCAACCCCTTCCGCGCCTCGCGGACCATCGCCACCAATTCCTCACGGATCTGGTCCGACGATTTCAGCGGCTCCGGGAAGAACACGCGCTCCACCACATCCCCGCTGGCGATATCGAAGCCATCCGCATCGATCCCGACCAGTGTCCAACGGCCGCCTTCAGCCTTGGCGAAATAGCGCGCATAGAGTTCGACCGCGTCGAAATGATCTTCGTTCATGTGCTCGATGGCATTGGCCTCGGCCGTCGCAATGTCGGCATTGGCCGGCGAGAGCGTCAGAACCTCCTCGGCCTTCATCGCATAGGCACGGCCGAAGCCGCCGTTGAGGCTCGCCTTCTGTACCGCGAGGCGGAAGAAGCGGAAATCGCCGAGACCGACATAAAGCGCCGCCTTGGGCTGGTGCCGCAAATACCGACCCTCGAGGCGCTTGTGCTCGTCGCTGTCGCGGGCAATCTCCACTGCCCGGCAATCGATGCTGATGCGGGCGTGAGCCAGCGGATCGCCCTTGCCCGGCTCACCCAGCAGGAGGGCGCAGCGCGGATCGTTGCGCAGCGCAGCGCTATGCGCGGCCAGGCCCGAAATGAGGATCACCGGGGTGCCGTCGATATCGGTCGAAACGCCGACACGGCTCACCAACGGCGCGCCGGTTGCCGGCTCCAGCGCCGCCAGCGCGCCGTAGCGCGAGGCGCGCAGCAGCGTCTTGGCGAGCCTGATCGCCTGCGCATCGACCGGTTGCAGCACGGACTTGGCTTCGGACATTTATTCTCTTCCCCATTCTGAACGGGGACAGGCTTAGACTAACCTGATTACAACAATCAAGTTAAACACCGCCCAGGGCGACATCGAGCGCACCGAGGATCGTATCGACCTCTTCGGCCTTGAGGATCAGCGGCGGCGACAGGATGATATTCGGTCCGGAAATGCGGATCATGATGCCTTGGGCAAAGGCGGTATCGGCCACCTGCCCCATCAGCTTCTTGTCCGCAGCCTTCTTGGTCGCGCGGTCGGAAACCAGCTCCAGCGCCACCATCAGGCCCTTGCCGCGCACATCGCCGACTACCTGGTGCTTATCCTGGAGCCGCTTGAGACCGGCCAGCAATTCCTCTCCACGCAGCCGGGCGTTCTCGGCAAGATTGAGCCGGCGCGTTTCGGCGAGGGCCGCGATGCCCGCAGCGCAACCGACCGGGTGCCCGGAATAGGTGTAACCCGTGCCGATATTGCCGAAGGTGGTCTTGTCGGCCTCGAAGGCCTCGGCGACCTTGGTGCCGATGAGCGTGGCGCCGAGCGGGAAATAGCCCGAGGTGATGGCCTTGGCGATGCACATCATGTCCGGCTGCACGCCCCAGAGGCGCGAACCCGACCACGCGCCGGCACGGCCGAAACCGGTCACCACCTCGTCGGCGATGAGCAGGATGTCGTGGTTGTCGCAGATCTTGCGGACCAGCGGCATGAAGGTCTCATGCGGCACGATCACGCCCCCGGCGCCCAGAACCGGCTCCATGATGAAGGCGGCAATGGTATCTGCGCCCTGGAAGGCGATCTCGTCCTCGATGGCCGCCCCGACGAGCTGGGCTAGCTTGGCCGGGTCACTCTCGGTAAACGGATTGCGATAGGTCCAGGGGGCCGGCACGTGGAAGAAACCGGGCATCAGCGGCTCGTAATTGCGCCGGAAATTGGCGTTGCCGTTCGCCGAGGCGCCGCCGAAATGGGTGCCGTGATAGCCTTTCTTGAGCGCGAGGAACTTGGTCTTGTCAGCCTGCCCACGCACTTTCCAGTATTGCCGCGCCAGGCGCAGCGCGGTCTCGACCGAGTCCGAGCCGCCGGAGGTGAAGAAGGCGCGCGCCATGCCTTCGGGCGCGAAGAACTGCGTCACCTCATAGGCCAGCTCGATCGAAGTCGGGGTCGAGGTGCCGCGGAAGCCGGAATAATAGGGCAGCACGTCGAGCTGCCGGGCGATGGCCTGCTTGATGGGGTCGCAGCTATAGCCGAGATTGACGTTCCAGAGGCCGGCTACGGCGTCGAGCACCGTGCGGCCCTCGATATCGGTCACATGCGTCCCCTCGCCTTTGGCGATGATGCGCGGCGGGTTGGCGCGCATGTCGGCCGGGTGAGCCATCGGGTGCCAGATGCTGCGGGCGTTCTGCTCCACGAGGAAATTGTCATCGCGCATGGGGATCGCTTTCTTCAAAGGCCGAAATAGGCGAGCGCCTCGTCATAAGACTTGGCGGGGTTTGTCACATCGAAATGCACGGTCTTCATGCCGGCCCGTCGGGCCCCGGCGATGTTGCGCAACTGGTCATCCACGAAGACGCAGGCCTCGAGCGGCAGGCGCAGCTCGTCGGCTACCTGCTGGTAGGCGCGCGGGTCGGGCTTGAGGATGCCGGTATAGGTGGCGTCGACTATGGTCGCGAACGGCTTGAGCAGCGGCAGCTTGGTACGGAATTCCGCGCCGTAGAAGAGATCGAGTTCGTTCGAGAGCACGGCGAGCTTGTAGCCAGCCACATGCACCTGCCCGATCGCCCTGCGCGCTTCGGGGCGGATCACGGCATCGGGGTCGGCGCCGCGGGCACGCTTGACGAAGGTCTGCATGTCCGACCAGTCCTCGTTGACCAGACGGCCGACTTCACGGGTGCGGGCATGCCAGTAGTCGCGCTCGGAAATCTCGTCGCGCTGCATCTTCTGCCAGAGGGGATCGGTCGAGGGATCGAAGGGCCCCCGCCAGGTCAGCGCGCCCCTGGGCAGGCCCAGGGCCTCCTCGGTCAGCGCGTGGGTTTCGAACAGGGTCTTGGAAACGACGCCGCCGAAATCGAGGACCAGTGCCTTTACGCCCAGCGCGCTCATGCCGCCTCCGTCGCGTCGGGGCGTCCGGCCGGCACGATGCCTGCGGCCACCCAGCGGTCGAGAATGGCGAGCGCGGTTTCGACGAAGGCGCGATCGTTGATATGCGCGTCGATGGCGTGGAGTTCGGCGGGCGCGGCAACGCTCCTGCCCATCTCATCGACAAAGGCGGCCAGCCCCGCAGGATCATAGAAGGGCTCGCCCTCCTGGTCCCACTGCTCGATGCCGCGCGTCGGCAGGATGAAGGCCACGGGCGCCGTCGCGGTCGAGAGTTTCGCGCCGATCTTGCGCGCCACTTCGCGGCGGGTTTCCTCGTCGGCGGTCACCATGCCGATGAGGCGGTTATGGGCGTAGTAGGTACGCGCCTGGAGGTGGCTGGGCGGGGTTTGCCAGGCCGGCATGTCGATCATGTCGATGGCGCCCGGCGCGACGATCTGGGGAATACCGGCAATACCGGCGTTTTCCAGCCGATCCGGCCCGGAATTGACCACCGAGCCATTGTGGAAATTGGCCAGCTCCTGGAGCGAAAAGTCCATGACGGCGACAAAACCCTTCTGCGCCGCCAGCGCTTCGAGGGCGCGTCCGCCCATGCCGGTCGTGTGGAACACCACCAGCTCGTAGCCGCGCTTTTCGAGCTCCGGCTTGAGGTCGACCATATAGGCGAGGCACGACTTGCCGAGCGAGCTCATGCCGATCACGGGCTTGGCCTTGGTCGGCACCACCACGGCCTTCGCCGCGCCAACCACCGCACCCGCAGCCTGGGACAGCACGGCCTTGCAGATGCTGTTGAGCCCATAGAGCCCGCCGGCCCAGAGGATCATCATCAGATCCGTCGCGATGCGGTCGGGGGGCAGCAGGTGGGAATAGGCGATGGTCGAAACCACGAATTTCGGCACGCCGAGCGGCAGCGCCAGCGCTACGTCGAGGGCAAGGTCCGTACCCATCGTGCCGCCAAGCGCGATGAAGGCATCGATCCTGCCTTCGGCATGCAGCCGACGCGTCAGGGCGGCAGCGCCCTCGGCCATGTAGGTCATGGCCGACATTTCGTCACCACCCGCTATGGCCTTGTCGAGATGGTGGCCGGCGGCGGCGAGTACGGTGTGCTTGTCGTAGTCGGGCTTGTAAGGCGGCTCGCCCAACACGCTCACATCCATCGAGATGGGCTGCCCGCCGGCCTGGCGGATGCAGTTCTCGATGAAGCGAAGTTCGTCGGCCTTGGTGTCGCCAGTGCCGATGACCAGGATTCTCGGAGTGCTCATGCCACTTTGTCTTTGACTGCGCTTCGGGAAGCGAATGGAACGCTGCGCCCGTTGAGGCGCGCCGAAATCTTCTGGGCCGCGACCAGCACGGCCTCGCCATGCCTCTGCGCCGTTTCCTCGCTCACCCTGGCGAGCGGGCTCGCGACCGAGAGCGCGCCTATGGCATAGCCCTCGCGATCAACCACCGCCGCACCGACGCTGAAGACGCCTTCGGCCCTGCCCTGGTCGCTGATCGAGTAGCCGCGCTCGCGCGTTTCATCGAGCATGGCGAAGAGCTTTTCGGGGTCGGTGACGGTGAAGGGGCTGTGCTTGTCGAGCTTGCGGGCGAGGTAGGTACGCGCGTAGTCGGGCTTGGTGAACGCCAGGTAGGCGATGCCCGAGGCCGTGGCGTGGAGCGGAAAGCGGTCGCCGATGGAGACGCTGATGCGATTGGGCTGAGCCGATTCCTCGACATAGGTGGAGGTAAGGAAATCGGCATCGAATTCGGAAAGATGCGCGGTCTCACCGGTTTCCTCGGCCAACGCCACGACGAAGGAGCGCGCACTTTCGAGGAACGGGAAATGCGCCTCGCGGATCCGGGCGAAACGCACCGTTGCCGGACCCAGCCGGTAGAGCCGCGAGCTCTCGTCCTGCTCGATCAGCCCACCCGCGGCGAGCGAGAGCAGCAGGCGCCGCGTGGTGGCCTTGTCGAAGCCGACGATCTTGGCGAGTTCGGTCAGACCCAGCTCCGGCCGCTGGACTTCGAAAGCCTCGAGCAGGGTGATTGCCTTGCCGACAGTGCTCATATTCTCTCCCTTGATGCCCGCCCAGCCTGGGGTTCGGGCCGCGTCAACCAACGATGTTTCGGCTCGCATCATTACTTAACGTGTGAAATACATTGACACCACGTCAGGATGTTTGCAAGTCTGTTTATGAAATCATGGTTCGGATAATGAACCTATAAGCAGAGCCTCGCAAGCAGTCTGCGAGGGAGGAGACGGCAATGCTTGAACAGGGCGCAATCGACCGGCTGGCGGCGCAATCCATCGCTCCGCAGGGTCATGTCATCGGCGGCAAGCGCCTCGCGGGCGAGGCCGTGTTCGATGTCGTGAGCCCTATAGATGGCAGGGTCTTCACCAGCATCGCCGAAGGTAGCGTCGCCGATGTCGACCGTGCCGTCGCTGCCGCTCGTGCCGCCTTCCCGGCCTGGCATCGCGCCGGCCCAGGCTTCCGCAAGAAGGTGCTGCTCAAGCTGGCCGATCTCATCGAGAAACACGCGCTCGAACTCGCCGTGCTCGGTGTGCGCGACAACGGCACCGAGATATCCATGGCGCTCAAGGCCGAGCCGCTCTCGGCCGCAGGCACCTTCCGCTACTACGCGGAGGCGGTCGACAAGGTCTATGACGAGATCGCGCCGACCAGCCAGGATGTGCTGGCCCTCGTCCATCGCGAGCCGCTGGGCGTCGTCGGCGCCATCGTGCCGTGGAATTTTCCGCTGATGATCGGCTCGTGGAAGGTCGCCCCTGCCCTCGCCGCCGGCAATACAATGGTGCTCAAACCCGCCGAAATCGCCTCGCTCACCCTGCTGCGCATCGCCGAACTGGCGCTCGAAGCCGGCATGCCCGAAGGCGTTTTCAACGTCGTCACGGGGCGCGGCTCGGTTGCCGGCAAGGCGCTGGCGCTGCACATGGATGTCGACGCGCTGGCCTTCACGGGCTCGGGGCCGGTCGGCCGCAAGCTGCTCGAATACTCGGCGCAGTCCAACCTCAAGCGCGTCTTTCTCGAACTGGGCGGCAAGTCGCCGAACATCGTCTTCAATGACGTTGCCGACCTCGACAAGGCGGTTAAGGTCAGCGCCAACGGCATCTTCCGCAATTCCGGGCAGGTCTGCGTGGCCGGCTCGCGCCTCCTGGTGCAGGAGGGCATCTACGACGCCTTCCTCGAAAAGCTCGCGGCGATGACGGTGAAATACAGGGTGGGCAATCCGCTCAGCCTCGAAAGCGATATCGGGGCCATTTCCAGCGCCGATCAACTGGCCAAGGACATCGCCTTCCTCGAAAGCGCGCAGCGCGAAGGCGGCACCGTCCGCACCGGCGGCAAGCGCCTCCTCGAGGAAACCGGCGGCTTCTACCTGTCCCCGGCCATCGTCGAAGGCGTCACGCCCGACATGACGCTTTCGCGCGAAGAGGTCTTCGGGCCAGTCCTCGCCGTAACCCGCTTCAAGACGATGGAGGAGGCGATCGCCATTGCCAATTCCACCGTCTACGGCCTCGCCTCTGCCGTGTGGACTTCCAGCCTCGCGACCGCCCACACCATGGTGCGCGCCATCAATGCCGGGGTCGTACACGTCAACACCTATGGTGGCGCCGACATCACCGTGCCGCTCGGCGGCTTCAAGCAGTCCGGTTTCGGCCGCGACAAGTCGCTTCACGCCCTCGACAAATATACCGACCTCAAGACCGCCTGGATCGACCTCAAGTGACCGCCCTCGCCTCCAATGCCGCCACCATCGACGACCTGATCGACCGCGAGCAGCAGCGCTTCGCCGATAGCCACCCCGCCTCGCGCGCCAATTGGGAGCGCGGCAAGCGCCACTTCCTCTATGGCGGCCCGTCGCACTGGATGCGCCGCTGGGCCGGCGGCTTCCCGCTCTATGTTGAGGAAGCCAAGGGTGCCCGCCTCACCGATGTCGACGGCAAGTCCTATGTCGATTTCTGCCTGGGCGATACCGGCGGCATGTGCGGCCACGCACCCGAGGCCGTCACCGAAGCCGCTATCCGCCAACTCCAGCGCGGCACCACGACCATGCTTCCGACCGAGGAAAGCCTCTGGGTCGGCGAAGAACTGGCCCGGCGCTTCGGCCTTCCCTACTGGACCCTCACCACTTCGGCCACGGACGCCAATCGCGGGTCCATCCGGTTCTCGCGCATGGTCACCGGGCGGGACAAGGTGCTGGTCTTTTCCGGCTGCTACCATGGCGGCGTCGAGGAGGCGCATGTCGAGCTGCGCGACGGCAAGGTGTCGCTGCGCAACATGATCCATCCCAACGGGGTCGATCACACCCACGTCTCCAAGGTCGTCGAGTTCAACGATTTCGATGCCGTGCGCGCCGCGCTTGCCGATCGCGACGTTGCCGTGGTGCTCATGGAGCCGGTCATGACCAATTTCGGCATGATCCCGGTCGCCGAAGGCTTCCTTGATTTCGCACGCGAGGAAACCCGCAAGACGGGCACTCTCCTCATCATCGACGAAACCCACACGATCTCGTCCGGCCCCGGCGGCTATACGCGCCTCCACGGTCTCGAACCCGACTTCTTCGTGGCCGGCAAGGCCATTGCGGGCGGTATTCCGGCCGGCATTTTCGGGGTCAGCCAGGAGACGGCCGAAAAGATCTGGGCGGCCGTGCCCTATGTTAACCCGCGCCAGCGCCAATCGGCGCATCTGGGCATCGGCGGCACTTTGGCGGGCAATGCGCTCACCATCGCTACGATGAAGGCTGTGCTCGAAAGTGTGCTCACACCAGCCAATTTCGAGAAGATGATTGCCAATGCCCGGCGCCTTGCCGAGGGTGCCCGCGCCGTCATCTCGGCCAACAACCTGCCCTGGCATGTGACGCAGATCGGCGCGCGCGCCGAGATCATGTTCACCCCCCGCCCGCCGCGAAACGGTGCCGACGTCATCGCCACGCGGCGCGGCGATCTCGAAACGCTGCTCCATGCCTTCTACATGAACGAGGGCATCCTGGTGACGCCGTTCCACACCATGTTCCTGATGTGCCCGGCCACGACCGAGGCGGACGTCGACCACCACACCGCCGTCTTCGGCCGGTTCGTCGAACTCCTCAAGCAGGAAGGCATCGTCTGATGGCCTTCGACCTCACCGGCAAGGTGGCATTGGTGACTGGCGGCGGCCGTGGGATCGGCGCCGCCATCGTCACCCGTCTTGCCGAGGCCGGTGCCATGGTCGTTGCGTCCAATCGTACACTCGAACATGCCGAGGCGCTCGCCGCCGCGACGCCCAATGTCAGCGCCGCGCAATTTCCCGGCACCGACCGGGCAAGCCTGCGCGCACTGGTCGATGGCGTCGCCGAGCGGCATGGCCGGCTCGATATCCTCGTCCACAATGCCGGCGGCTGCCCCTGGGCCGATATCGAGGACCTGACCGAGGATCAGCTCGAGGCCGCGCTCGACATCAACCTCAAGGCCAGCATCTGGCTGGCACAGGCCGCGATTGTGCACATGAAACGCAACAATTGGGGCCGCATCCTCGTCACCTCATCGGTTTCCGCGCGGGTCGCGATGGGCGGCGGCGCGCATTATTCGGCGGCCAAGGCAGGGGTGAACGCCTTTATCCGCGGTGCGGCGCTCGAACTGGCGCGCACCGGCATCACCGTGAACGGGGTCGAACCCGGCTTCATCGCCAAGCCCGGGCGCGGCAAGATGGGCACGCTGGAGATGATGGCGACCCTCGGCGCCGAAATCCCTATGGGCCGCATGGGTGAACCCGACGACATCGCTTATGCCATGCTTTACCTCGCCTCCGAGGAATCCCGGTACATGACCGGCCAGACCATCGTTGTCGATGGCGGCTCGACCCTCCCCGAGACCGGCTACGCCGTGCATTCGCTCTGGGGGCAATCATGACCGGCCGGCTTCAGGGCAAGACCGCTCTCATCACCGGCGCCGCCACCGGCATGGGCCGCGCCACCGCCGAGCGCTTCGCTGACGAGGGCGCAAGCCTCATCCTCTTCGGTCTCGGCGGCGCGGACCTCGATGCAGCCGGCAAGGCTGCCGGCGCGAAGGTCGTCCACGGCGACATCACCTCGAAGACCGACGTATCGCGCGCCATCGAGGCCTGCGGCGAGAGCCTCGACATCCTTGTCAGCGCCGCCGGCATCATCCTCACGGATTATCCGGAAACCGTCACCGACGAGGGCTGGGAAAAGACCTTCGCGATCAACGTCACCGGTACGATGAATGTCTGCCGCGCTGCCCTGCCTCTGCTGCGCCGACGTGGGGGAGCCATCGTCAACATCGCTTCGGTCGCCGCCTTCAACAGTGGGCCGGGCATGACCAGCTACGCGTCGAGCAAGGCAGCGCTCGTCGCCTATACGCGCTCGATCGCGGTAGCGCACGGCGCCGACGGCATCCGCGCCAATGTCATCGCGCCCGGCTGGGTGCGCACGCCGATGAGCGACATGGAGATGGATGACGTCGCCCGAGCCAATGGCACGACGCGCGAGGAAGAATTCGAGAACCTGCGCCAGCGCATCGGCCTGCGCCGCATTGCCGATGCGTCGGAAATCGCGGCGTGCTGCCTGTTCCTGGCGAGCGAGGACGCATCGTTCGTCACCGGTACCGTGCTCGTCGCCGATGGAGGAGGTCGCGCGCCGGTCGCCAATCGCGCGGTTTGAGACTTGACCGCCGGATGGTCCGGCAGTCACTTTGGGCCGAATAGGCCAACACTGTAGGGAGGCAGGGTTGGAACTGTTGCAGAGCCAGGACCTGGTGCAGCGCACCTGGTCGGTCGTTCCCTACGAACAATGGGCGGACGACCTTCACACCATCTGCGGGAACTTCAATCCCGTGACCGTCGGCAAGGGCGATGGCGTCATCGGCGCCGCGCGCGGGATCGATGTGGGCGGCATGAGCTTCGCCCATGTCTCGAACAATCTCGACCGCGTGCATCGCTCGATGGACGACATCCGGCGCGATGCCAAGGAACACCTCTTCCTCATCGTGCAGGTCGAGGGCTCGTGCGGGGTCGAGCATTACGGCCGACAGAGCATCCTCGATGTCGGCGATTGCATCCTGGTGGATTCGACCAAGCCGACCACGTTCCATTTCGGCGGTCTCTTCTCAAACCACCTCTCGATGCACCTGCCCCGGCAGATCATGTATTCGGAGGCCAAGGTCGGCTTCGACGTGGCCCGCAAGCTCGATGGCCATGACCCCATGGCCGTGATGCTGCGCGCGCTCATCGCCAAGATCATGACCTCGGACGAGGACGGCTCGCCGCATCTGCGCGAGCTGATGTTCAACGCCACCCGCCAGGCCTTCGTCACGGGCGGCGGCGAGACTGCGCTGGCGCCGGTCAGCGACAGCGCCAGCAAGCGGCTCGAAATCGTCGACATCCTCATCGACCGCCACCTCACCGATGCCGAGCTCGGCGCCAAGTGGCTCGCCACGCAGATCGGCGTCTCGATCCGCACGCTGCAGGAGGATTTCCAGGGTCTGGGCGTCACCTGCACCACCGTGATCCGCGACCGGCGCCTGCGCCTTGCGCGCGAGCGCATCGAGCAGATCCGCGAGGCGGGAAGCAAGGAGACCATCGCGGAGGTCGCCTATTCCACGGGGTTCAACGACATCTCGTACTTCAACCGCAGCTTCAAGGAGCTGTTTGCCTGCGCGCCGCGTGACCTCCTGAAGCAATAGGCGTCTCGCCCCGCGTTTGAGTCCAATTCGCCCCGCGTCCCTCTCCAAGACGCGTTCCGGCCGGCGATTCATACTCCTCTCAGTTCTGGGAGGAGCCCGAATTGAATCCCTATGCCCTTGTGATCGACGGCAAGCGCGTCGAGACCGTCGCTCATGTCGAAGTCAGGAACCCCTCGACCGGCGAAACCGTCGGGCTGATGCCCCTGGCCACGCCCGCACAGCTCGATCTCGCGGTCCAGGCGGCCGCGCGTGCCTTCAGGTTGTGGAGCCGCACAAGCGACGCCGAACGGAAGAAGGCCTGCCACGCGGTCGCCGATATCATCGCCGCCCACCAGGAAGAGCTGGCTCTGCTCCTCACGCTCGAACAGGGCAAGCCGCTCAACGGCCTCGGTTCGCGCTTCGAGATGGGCGGCACTCTCGCCTGGACCCGCTACACCGCCGACCTGACGCTGCCCGTCGAAATCCTCCAGGACAATAACGAAGGGCGCGTAGAGCTGCATCGCAAGCCGATCGGCGTCGTCGGCTCGATCACGCCGTGGAACTGGCCGGTGATGATCGCCTCCTGGCACATCATCCCCGCCATCCGCGCCGGCAATGCCGTGGTCCTCAAGCCATCGCCGCAGACGCCGCTTTCGACCATTCGCATGATCGAGCTGGTCAACGAGGTGCTGCCGCCGGGCGTCGTCAACGTCATCACGGGCGACAACGCGCTCGCCGCCCTGATGACGGCGCATCCGGGTATTGACAAGATGACCTTTACCGGCTCGGCCGAGACCGGTCGCAAGGTGATGGCCTCGGCCGCCGCGACGCTCAAGCGCCTGACGCTGGAGCTCGGCGGGAACGACGCCGGCATCGTCCTTGGCGATGCCGATCCGAAGCAGATCGCGCAGGGCCTCTTCTGGGGCGCGTTCATCAACAACGGCCAGACCTGCTCGGCCCTCAAGCGCCTCTACGTCCATGACAGCCTCTATGACGCCGTCTGCGATGAGCTCGCCGCCTACGCCCGCACCGTCACCATCGGCGACGGCCAGGACGAAGCCTCGATCCTCGGCCCCATCCAGAACGAGATGCAGTTCAACAAGGTGCGCGACCTCGTCGAGGACGCCCGCGCCAGGGGCGGACGCATCCTGACCGGCGGCGCGCCCATGGAGCGACCCGGCTATTTCTATCCGATTACCCTGGTGGCCGATGTCGACCACGGTTTCCGGCTGGTTGATGAGGAGCAGTTCGGCCCTGCACTCCCGATCATCCGCTACGCGGATATCGACGAGGTCATCGAGCGCGCCAACAGCCTGCCGGTCGGCCTCGGCGGCTCGATCTGGTCCAGCAATATCGAAAAGGCACGCGAACTGGCCGGCCGGCTCGAATGCGGCATCGCCTGGGTCAACAAGCACGGCGCCATCCAACCCAATGCGCCGCATGGCGGCATCAAGCAATCCGGCATCGGCGTGCAGTTCGGCGTCGAAGGCCTCAAGGAACTGACTGTCGCCCAGACGGTCCTGAGCTGAGCCATGGAACGCTACGATTACATCATCGTTGGCGGCGGTTCGGCAGGGTGCGTGCTGGCTAACCGGCTCTCCGAAGATCCGTCCTGCACGGTGCTGCTCATCGAATCCGGCAAGCACGACACCGATCCCTGGATCCACATCCCCGCGACCTTCTTCAAGGTGCTGGAGAAGGGCGAGGCGGTGCATCCCTACGCCTCCGAGCCCGAAAAGGGTCTCAACGGACGCCCCTCGATCGTCCCGCAGGGCAATGTGCTCGGCGGCGGGTCCTCGATCAACGCCATGATCTATATCCGGGGACACCGGAACGACTACGACACCTGGGCGCAGTCCGGCTGCCCCGGCTGGTCCTACGAGGAAGTGCTCCCTGCCTTCCGCTCGCTCGAGAACAACGAGGCGTTCAACGGCGCCTATCACGGCCAAGGCGGCACGCTCTTCGTCTCCAACCCGCGTCACCGCCATCCGCTGACGCGCGCCTTCGTCGACGCCGCGCAGGAAGCTGGCCTCAAGGCCAATGCGGATTTCAACGGTGAGGAGCAGGAGGGCGTCGGCTTCTACCAGAGCACGACCCACAATGGCCGCCGCTGGAGCTCGGCGCAGGCCTTCCTGCGCGAGGCCGAGAGCCGCCGCAACCTGACCATCCTCACCGAGCGCAAGGTCGCTCGCATCACCTTCGAGGGCAATCGCGCGACCGGCATCATGCTGCTCGACGGCACGCAATACCGCGCCGACCGCGAAGTCATCCTCTCCGCAGGCGCCATCGCCACCCCGAAAATCCTGCAGCTTTCCGGTATCGGCGATGCCGAGCACCTTTCGAGCCTCGGCATCCCGGTCGTCGCGGACCTGCCGGGCGTGGGCGAGAACTTCCAGGATCACCTGGAAGTCCCGGTGCAGGGCGAAACGCGCGATCCCATCTCGCTGCTGGGACAGGACAAGGGCGTGAAAGCCGCCCTGCACATGCTCGAATACGTCCTCACCCGCAAAGGCATACTCGCGTCCAACGTCGTCGAGGCCGGCGGTTTTGCCGATACGGCGGGCGTTGGCCAGCCTGATATCCAGTTCCACGTCATTCCGACGCTGATCGGCTTCGTCGATCGCGATCCCGAGCCCGGCCACGGACTGTCCATCGGCCCATGCTTCCTGCGTCCGCGCTCGCGCGGCACGGTCAAGCTGCGCTCGGCCAATCCCGGCGATCCGGCGCTCTTCAACGCCAATGCCCTCTCCGATCCGGCCGATATCGAGACGCTGGTGCGCGGCGTCCAGCTTGCCATCCGCATCCTCGAAGCCCCTGCCCTCGCCAGGCTGGTCAAGCGCCGCGTGCTGCCGAAGCCAGGCGTCGAGAAGGACCCGGCGGCGCTCCGCGACTACATCCGGCAGACGGCCAAGACCGTTTTCCACCCCTCCGGCACCGCCCGCATGGGCCGGGCCGCGGACAGGATGGCTGTCGTGGGACCCGATCTGCGCGTCCACGGCGTCGAGAACCTGCGGGTCGCCGACGCCTCGATCATGCCCAACCTGGTTTCGGGCAATACCAACGCCCCCGTGATGATGATCGCCGCTCGTGCGGCCGCCTTCATCACCGGCAAGGCCATTAGCGCCTGATCGTCCTTCACCCGGCGCGTGGAGGACGCGACGGGGACAGGGGCGACGAAATCTTCCGGCCGCAAATGTCTGATCGCGGCGGCCGGAGCGAAAGAAGCGATCAGTGGAGGAGGAACGAATGAAACTGCAATTGGCGGCACTCGCCGCAGGACTGACCTTCATCCTGATGTCGGCCGGCGGCGCCAGCGCTGCGGCGGTCTGTGGCGAAGGCACGGGACAGGCAGCGACCGGGGAGCCGATCATCATCGGCGCCATTACAGGCAAGACCGGCCCCGACGACTTTTCCAACTCGACCCGTGCCGCCAAAGCCTATTTCGATTGCCTGAATGCCAATGGCGGCATTCACGGGCGGCCGGTGCAATACATGGTCGAGGACGACCAGTGGAACCCTGAGATCGCAGCCCAGCTCGCCGCCAAGCTGGTCGATGACCAGAAGGCCGTGCTGATGGTCGGCAATTCCTCGTTCGTGGAATGCGGGGCCAATGCCGATTTCTACAAGAAGGCCGGCATCACCGTGGTCGCCGGCGTCGGCGTCCCGCGCGAGTGCTTCTTCGCGTCGGCCATCGCGCCCACCAATGCCGGCCCGCGCGTCTCGATGCTCGGCGCCATGGGCTATGCGCTCGACCAGCTCGGTGCCAAGTCGGTGGTCTGCATCGGCCCCAACATCCCGAACGTAGGTTCGTGGTCCTGCGACGGCGTGATGCTGCTCGCCAAGGAAAAGGGCTTCCCGGCCTCGACCATCCTTATCGACCAGGGCAGCGCCGACTCCACCTCGGTCATGCTCCAGGCCGCCTCGTCCAATCCGGACGTGATCGTGCTCGGTATGTCCAAGGGTTCGGCCGTACCGTTGCTCGTCGCTGCCGAGGAACAGGGTCTCAATGAGAAGATCAAGTTCGTCTCGGCTGCGTCTGCCTATGACCTCTCGGTCCCCGAGACCATCGGGCCGGGCTGGGACGGCAAGTTCTACGTGAACATGGAGTTCAACGACCTCGAGGCCACCACGCCCGACAACCAGAACTGGCTCGCCGTGATGGACCAGTACGGCCAGAAGAGCGACCCGCGCGATACCTTCGCCCAGGCCGGCTATCTCGCTGCACGTATCGCTGAAAAGGCGCTGATGAGCATCGATCCGGCCAACATCACCCGCGAAACCGCCGGCAAGGCCGTGGCCGACATCAAGGGCTTTAAGAGCGATATCTTCTGCGCGCCCTGGTATTTCGGCGCCGACCAGCCCCGCCACAACGCGAACAGCACCACGCGCATGGCGGTCAGCGAAGGCGGCAAGTGGAAGGTGGTTTCCGATTGCGCTCCCTCGCCCGATCCGGAACTGGCCGATATTCGCGCCTTCGAAAAGAGCGCCGGGATCAACCAATAGGTCCTGACGCCAGCGCGTCCCCGGAGCAGCATGCCGGGGACGCGCCACTCTCACGGGGACGGGTCAATGAATTTCCTGCCTTTCATCATTTCGGGCCTCGGCATCGGCGCCGTCTACGCGCTTTCGGGCGTGGGTTTGCTGGTCCTCTTCCGCGCCACGGGCGTGCTCAACTTCGCGTTCGGCGCCATCGGTGCGCTTGGCGCGCATGTGGCCTGGCAGCTCATGGAGTGGGACTACCCGCTGCCGCTCGCCATCCTCGCGGCGGTCCTGACCTCGACCCTCGTCAGTTTTCTCTACGGGCGCTTCCTCGCCCCCCTGCTATCCTATCGCGACACCGTGGTCCGCGCCGTCGGCACGCTGGCGCTGGCGCTGTTCCTCATCGCACTCATGGGTGTGGTCTGGGGCGAGCTGCCGCGCCGCCTGCAGTTTCCGACCGACCAGATGTACCTGACGCTGTTCGGCGTCCGCCTCACCTTCACGCGCATCATCGCGCTGGTGCTGTCGATCGTCGTCGTCTCCGGCATCACGCTGCTGCTCAACACCACCCGCCTCGGGCTCGACATGCGCGCACTGGCCAATGATCGCGACCTCTCGGCGATCCTGGGCGTACGCATCACCCGCACCGAAACGGCCGCCTGGATCATCACCGGCGTCTTTGCCGGGCTCGGTGGCCTGCTGCTGGCCGACCTCGTGCGCCTGCAAGGCACGTTCCTGACCTTCCTCGTCATTCCGGCCATTGCCGCCGCCATCCTCGGGCAGTTGCGCTCGCTCTGGATCACTGCCTTTGCCGGGCTCGGCATCGGCGTCGCCGAAGCGCTGCTGACGCCGATCGACTGGATTTCGCCCTATCGCTCGGCCGCGCCGTTCGTCATCGCCCTCGTGGCCGTCATGATTTTGGGAAGCACCGCACAGGCGGCGCTCAAAGACCGATGAGTGTTGAAAACCAGACCCTGGCGCGCCCCATGGCCCCCGCATCCACCATCCGCATCCCTCGCGAACTCTACGCCATTCCCATCGTGATGGCCGTGTTCACGCTAGCGGTCGCGGTCTTCGCCAATTCCTTCTGGCTTACCGCCGCCACCTCGGCCGTGGCCCTCTCGCTTTCGGTGACGGGCCTGGCCATCCTTTACGGCCAGCTTGGGCTGGTCTCGCTCTGCCAATTCGCGCTCGTCGGCGTCGGCGGCTGGGTGACGCTGCGCATTGGCCACGCCTGGCATCCGCCCTTCGAGCTGTCGATGCTCGCGGGTGGCGCAGTGGCCGCAATCGTCGGCCTCATCTTCGGCATTCCCGCCCTGCGCCTGCGCGGTCTCTACCTCGCTCTCGTCACGCTCATGCTGGCCGGTGGCTTCCAGACGATTATCGGCGCCTGGGGTTTTCCCGATGGCGGTGCCGGCTTCCTCGGTCGCGCCGATGGTGCAGGCCGCGCCATGCTGCCGCGACCGGATATCGCCCAAGGCTCCGTGCCCTATTTCGTCTATGTCTCGCTGATCGCCACGCTCGGCCTGCTCATCTCGCAATGGCACAAGGTGGCGAAGCCCGGCCGCGCCTGGGCGCTGATCCGCAAGGGCGAGCACGTGGCCATCGCCTCGGGCGTCAACGTCCTCGCCTACAAGGCCTGGGCCTTCGCCCTGTCCGGCTTCCTCGCCGGCATCGCCGGTGCGCTGCTGGCGGGCAATGTCGGCCAGCTTGATGGTCGCGCCTTCACGGCGTTCGAAAGCCTCAACCTCTTTGCCCTCGCCGTCGTGGGCGGCGTCTACAACTGGTACGGCGCCGTCATTGCCGGCCTCCTGTTGCGCGCCGTGCCCGCCCTCCTCACGGATCTGAGCATAGACGGCTACGTCACCATCGGCATTTTCGGCGTCGCGCTTTTCCAGGCTCTCGCCACCGCTCCAGCGGGTATCGCCGGCCAGATCGCTGGCCTCATCGAACGGCTGACCCGCCGGGGAGCCAGGCCATGATCGCCATCGAAAACCTCGTCGTGCAATTCGGCGGCGTGCGTCCCATCGACAACCTCACGGCCACCATCTCCGCGCCAGTCTCGGGCCTGATCGGCCCCAACGGCGCCGGAAAGACGACGCTGCTCAACGTCCTTTCCGGCTTCGTCAGCCCCGCCGCCGGCAAGGTCGCTGTCGATGGCCGCGACCTTCTCGCGCTACACCCGCGGGGCCGCGTGAAATCGGGCCTGCGCCGCTCGTTCCAGACCGAGCAGGTCGTGGAAGACCTCACGGTCGCCGGCAACCTCTTCGCCATCGCCGATCACGTCGTTGCGCCCTCCGAACGCGCCGCGGCGGTCGATGCGGCCCTTGCCTTCACCAACCTGCGCAGTGCTGCCCATACGCTCGGCCGCGCCCTCAACCTCTTCCAGCGCCGCCTCGTTGAATTGAGCAAATGCCTCATCGGCCAGCCGCGTCTCATTCTCCTCGATGAGCCTGCCGCCGGCCTCACCAACGAAGAGAGCGCCACCCTGCGCGAGATGATCCTGCGCATCCCCGGCGAACTCGGCGCCCAGGTGCTGCTCATCGATCACGACGTCGAGCTCATCCGCTCGATGTGCACGGAAACGCTGGTGCTCGACTATGGCCGCATGCTCGCGCTTGGCCCTACCGAAGAGGTGCTTGCCAGCCCGGATGTCCGCCGCGCCTATCTGGGGGAATTCTAGCCATGGTCGCCCGCTCGATCCTCGTGGAGAATCTCACAGTCGCCCGTGGTGGCAAGCGCGTCATCCACGGCGTTAGCTTCGCCGTCGCCCCCGGCCGGATTTCAACCCTGCTCGGAGCCAACGGCGCCGGAAAGTCCTCCACCGTCATGGCCATGGCCGGCGCCATCCCCACCGATGGCGGCAAGGTCCGATTGGGCGAGGAAGCCCTTACCGGCCTCCCCTCCGACCGCATCCGCCGCCGCGGCGTAGCGCTCGTGCCGGAAGGCCACCGCGTCCTCGGCCAGTTGAGCGTCGAGGATAACCTCCTCGTCGCCGCGCTCGATCCCACTGCCGCAGCCCGGAAATCCGGCCTCGACCGCGTCTACGCGATCTTCCCCGAGCTTGGGGAGCGCCGCCGCCAGCAGGCATCGGATCTGTCGGGCGGCCAGAAGCAGATGGTGGCCATGGGCCAGGCCTTCATCGCCCGCCCCGATTTCATGATCGTGGATGAACTCTCGCTCGGCCTCGCACCGACCGTGGTCCGCCGCCTCGCCGAAGCGCTCACCCTCGCGGCTGGCCAGGGCATCGGCGTGCTGCTCATCGAGCAGTTCGCCAATCTCGCCCTTGATCTCGCCCAGCATGCCATGGTCCTCGAACGCGGGCGTCTCGTCTATGACGGCCCTTCGGCCACGCTGCGCGAAAACCCCGAAATCCTCCACGGCGCCTATCTCGCCCAATAGGAGCGTTCCCCATGTATCACGACGCCCAAGGTCCGGATTTCGCCGCCGCTGCCCGCGCGCTCTTCGGCAACGTCACCCTCGCCTTTCCGGGCGAGCGCGGCGACCGGCGCCTCGTCTCCACCGATCTCGGCGATGTCCGCCTCTCCGCCCTTCACGCCGGTGCGCATGATGTCCTCGGCGAGCGCGTCGTGCTCCATTCCTACGATCCGGACGCCATCAAGCTCATCATCCAGACCGAAGGCCTGTCCGAGTTACGCCAGAATGGCCGCCGCGCCCGGGTCAGCGCCGATGCCGTCGTCATCTACGACCCGACGCGCCCCTACCTGCTCTCCAATCCCGGCCCGGTCGATCTGGTTCTGCTGCAAATGCCCCGCGGCGCCTTTTCGCGGCCGATCCTCGACCGCCTCACCTGCCCCTTCCGCAGTGAGGAGCGGCATGCCGGCCTGCAGCAGGTGCTGTTCTCCCTGATGCGTACGACGCTCGGCGAAGCGGCCCGCCTCGATGATGCCGCCCGCGCCAGCGTCGGGCAGACGCTTCTCAGCCTCGTCAACACCATGCTCGAGGGCGACATGAGCCAGGAGCCCACCAAAGCCTCCCGCCAGGTACTCTTGCAGCGCGTGAAGGCCTATATCGAAGCCAATCTCGCCGATCCCGGCATCACCGTCGCCGAGATCGCCCGCCGCATGGGCTGCTCTCCCCGCTACATCTTTCGCGCCTTCGAAGACGACGCCACGACTCCGGCCGACTATCTCTGGAACCTCAGGCTGGAAAAGGCGCGCGAGCGGCTGTGCTCGGGCGACCGAGCGCAGTCGATCTCAGATATCGCGTTTTCGCTGGGATTCTCCTCCAGCGCGCATTTTTCGCGGGCCTTCAGGGCAAGGTTCGATGCTTCGCCGCGCGAGGTCCGCCGGCGGGTGAATTGAGGCGTTGCCCCAACGAAAACCCTCTCCGACCCCACAGCCGGAGAGGGTTCGTGAAGCCTGCACTGCCCCCGTCAGTGCATCGACTCCACTACCCTCCAGGTGTCTGTGAACTGCTCGAACCGCCGGATCTTGTCCCCGGCCACGCCCCAGACATGCACCACGCGGGCGGTGAAATCCTTCCCCGTCCGCTTGTTCGTGCCGTTGTAGACACCGATTGCCACCACGTCCTCGCCGGCATCAAGCAGCCGTTCGAGCTTGAAGCTGTAGCCATCGAACATCTCCCCCAGCGCCAGGAAGACGTTGCGGAAGATTTCGTCGCGCCCGACATAGGTGCCAGCGCAAGGGAAGCCGGCCATTTCGGTCCAGCGGCAATCGGGCGCGATGTCGGCCAGCATGCCGTCCATGTCGCGGCGATCGTTGGCGTCGTAGTGGGCTTTCACCACGTCATAGGCAGTGCGCATGCTTGAAACTCCTCACACCGGTTCCTGGCCCGGCAGGTAATAGGTCATCGAAACCTTGCGGATATGCGCGCCGGCCGGGCTGTTCTGGATGCGGCCGTCCCCGGTAATGCCGAGGAACTTGCCGGTCGAGCGCAGGTCCTTGAAATTGTAGAAGAAGGTCGAGGCCACCGCGATCTTGAACTCGCGGAAGGTGAAGACGTACTGGTCCTCGTCGAACTTGTAAGTGGTCGCGAGATCGACGTCGCCGTGCCCGCGCTGCACGCCCACCAGGTTCTGCCAGGCATAGCGCTTGGACGAGAGATAGGTGTGCTCGTAGACGTGGTTGGGGCTGTAGGTGAAATGCGCACGCAGGCCGATGAGGTCGCGCGTTTCCTGCGGCACCATGCCCGTAGCCGGGCCGCCATCGACGATACCGGGCCGGAACACCTGCGCCACCTGCGGCTCGCCGACGCTCTCCTCCTTCTCGCGCACCAGCGAATAGATCGAGAGCGCCCTTCTGGACTTGAGGTTGAGGATCAGCGTCTCGGCATCCTTTGGCCGGCCGGCGAAGATGATCTCGATGAAATAGGTGTCGGGCGCCACCTCGATGACTTCGCAGGCATCGCTCGCGCTGTCCTTTCCGTCCGACCAGGTCACCGAGCCATCGGCAAAGCCCAGCTCCAGGCGACGGCCATCCTCGAAGACGACGCTGTGCCTGCTTCCGGCCAGCGCCTTGGTCGCCGGCAAGCGGTTGGTGTCGATGCCATAGGCGAACTGATCGTAGGTCTTCCAGTCCTTGGGGTTCTCGACGGCCATTGGGTTCCTCCTTGTTCTTTTCGTTATTGCACAAAGGCCAGCGTGGGCAGGTCGACGGTCGACGCTCCGCCGTCCACGGTCACGATGGCGCCATTGACCATGGCCGCCTCGGGCGAAGCCAGGAAGCAGACGACGTTGGAGACTTCCTCCGCGGAGGCCGGGCGGCCCATCGGCACATCCCGCGTCACCAGCGCATAGGCCTCGTCCACGCTCTTGAAGCCGTGCTTTTCGACCAGGAACTGCATCTGGTCGTCAGCCATGGCGGTCGTCACCCAGCCCGGGCAGACCGTATTCGTACGCACGCCCTTGCGCCCGTAGTCGCGGGCCAGCGATTTGGCGAGGCCGATGCAGGCATGCTTCATCGTCACATAGCCGGCCGCATCCGGACCGGCGAAGAGGCCGGCGATCGAAGCCAGCACGACGATATTGCCCCTGGACTTGATGAGCTCAGGCAGGCTCTCCCGCGCGCTAACGAAGGCGGTGTTGAGGTTGAGCTGCACGGCGAGGTTCCAGGTCTCGTCCGACATGGTGAGCGTCGGCCCCACGCCGTGCCCGCCGGCATTCGCGATGAGGATGTCGAGCCCGCCGAACTTGGCCACGATCGCCGCAATGGCCGCCTTCATGCTGGTGGCGTCGGAGGCATCGGCCTGAAATACCGAAGCCCCGATCTCGCGCGCCACGGCCTCCAGCGGCTCTCTGCGGCGACCGACCAACGCCACGTTGCCGCCTTCGCTCGCAATGCGCCGCGCCACCGCGGCGCCGATGCCCGTGCCGCCGCCCGTGATGAGCGCCGTCTTCCCTGAAAACCGCATATGCGCCTCCCAATTCTTGAGGAGGAGCGTGCCCGGTTTGGCTGCCGGCGTCCTGTCCGGGAGTGAAATCAGTTTTGACTGGGAGTGAACTCCGCTCGCACGCGGGGAAAGAAAAAGGCGGCACCTCGGCGCCGCCTTTGTCCCGTGCTTATTGTGCCGCCGGCGCCGGGCAGGCATCCGGCCCGAGCTGCTCCATCAGCGTCTCGACGGCCATTTCGAGCTGGTAGTCCCTGCCCTGCGCGGCCATGTTCGGGTCGAACGGCACCCACACCTCCGGGGTGATTTCGCGGTTCTCGTAGTAGGAACCGTCCATCTTGCGGAAGGGCTGCACCGGAACACCGTATTCCAGGCCCGGCATCAGCGGGGACTCGATGTAGTTGACGCCCGTACCGGTGCCCAGAAGCTTGTCGCCCACGAGCGAGCCCATCTTCATGTCCTGGTAGGCCTGCGGGAACACGCTGCCGTCCGAATACGAGAATGTGTCGATCAGCACCGTGCTCGGCTTGTTCCAGCGGTCCAGCGGCTCCACTTCCCACGGCCGGCCTTCGAAGCCGACCTGGCCGTAGGCCTCGCCCGACAGGAAGGTCAGCATCTGGCGGTGCAGGTTGCCGCCTCTGTTCGAGCGCACGTCGACGAGCGCGGCCTTGCTCGAGGAATTCTCCGAGAGCAGGCGGCCATAGGCACTCACATAGGCGTCGTTGTTCATCTCGGGCAGGTACTGGTAGGCGAGGCAGCCGTTGGAAAGCTGGCTGGTCAGCTCACGCCGGCTATCCACCCAGTTGCTGTGGTTGAGCATGATTTCCTGGCGTACGTCGAACGGACGCACGGTCAGCGTATCCTCGCCCTCTTCGCCAACGCGGCTCACCGTCAGGGCGATCGGCTTGTTGACCATGCCATTGAGCAGGCGGTCGAGATCGTTGATCCCGGCGACGCCTACGCCATTGACGGCCACGATCGAGTCTCCGGCTTCGAGGTCAAAGCTCGGACGCGACAGCGGCCCGCCCGGCTGCACTGAGGCGATGCGCACGCCGCCGCCCGTATGGGCGTAGTCGGGGAAGAGGCCGAGAGCACCGGTACGGGTGGCCAGGGCCTGCCGCAGCGGCGGCTGGCTGAACGAGACGAAGAGGTGCGAAGCACTCAGTTCGCCCAGCATCTCGTCGATCAGCTCGGACAGCTCGCGGTCGGTAGCGATATCCGAGAGGAACGCGCGATAATTGCTGCCGATCTTGTCCCAGTCGCGACCTTCGATATCGGGGCGATAGAACTTGTACTTGATGTCGGCCCAGACCTGCTCGAACGTCGCGGCACGACGTGCCGAGCGCTGTGCCGAATAGCTGATGCTGAGCGGGGTGAACTGCACCTGGCTCGGATCGGCCAGCGGGATCGTATAGACGCCGCTCGCCGCCTTGATGTCGAGCACGTCGAGCTCAGGCAACAACGCAACGCTCTGGATGTCCTCGATGCTGTTGAGATCGGTGATAACCTGCACGTCGCCGCTCTTCAGGTCCATCGCATCCACCGACAGCGAACCGTCAGGGTCGACGGCGAGCGTCAGCAGATGCCGGTTGTCACCGAGCGCCGCCGCAAAGAGGAAGCGCTCGCTGTAGGAGGAGAGCCGACCTTCGAGATAGCTCGGCCGCGCCTCCTGGAACGGGTAGCGCTTGGCGCCGGGCGGCACGTCCTCGTCGGCATCGTAGCCTTCTTCCGGTGCAGTGCCCGGCTGCGGCATTAGGCCCTCATAAGCGTCGATGAAGTCGCCGCGCGCGTCGTCCGAGAGGAACACGCGGTAGAAGTCACGCAGCACCGCGCCCTGGTCGATCGTGCGCAGGCTGAACATCGAGGTGAGCCCGATGATCTGCGTGGCGTCGCGGCTCCAGAGACCCATCGTCACGTCGGTGATGGCCGAGGTGATCGGCTGGATCGGGCCCGAGCCGTCGGCCGGCACGATGCCTGCCTTGAACAGTGGCGAGAACGGAACCTGGCGCCATTGCACCAGCAGGTCCTGCGAGGTCGGCGACCAGCTGAACCACAGGTCGCCGTCACCATAACTGGTATTGTAATCCTCGGGCGCAAAGAGCGTTGCCACGTCCTGCGTCTCGAGGTCGAGCACCTTGACCTCGCGACGGTCGGCGATGAAGGCCACGCGGCTGCCGTCGGGCGAGAAGGAGGGCTGAAAGTAATTGTGCCCCTCCTCGATGAGCATCGCTTCCTCGTTGTGCACGAAGGGAAGGCCGCCCTGGCCGTCCTGGGCCACTTCGACGAAGTAGAGGCCCCAGTCATGGTCGCGCTGCGAGGCATAAGCCAGCCAGCGGCCATCGGGCGAAAAGGTCACGTCCTTTTCCTGCTCGGGCGTATTGGTGATCTGCCGGTATTCTCCGCTCCGGTCGATCAGGAACACGTCCGAATTGACCACGGCCGCCCAATGCGAACCGGTCGGGGAGGCGGCGAATTCGCTGGTCGCAGTCGTCTCGAAACGCTCGGCCTGGTCCATGAGCTGTTCGGGAACGCCGATCTCGAGCTTCTTGGGCTCGGTCTCGCCTGCCGACAGGCGGTGGAGCTGGCCGTTATAGGTAAAGGCCACGTCGCCTTTGTCCGAGACCGAGAGGTAGCGGACCGGGAATTCGGTGAAGTTCGTGAGTTGCGTGTCCTCGCCAGAGGCGAGGTCGCGCTTCCAGACGTTGAGCGAACCCGAGGCTTCGCTGACATAATAGACCGACTTGTCCTCCGGTCCCCAGACCGGGTTGAGCATGTCGGCCGTGCCCTCGACGAGGCGGCTATACTTGCCGCTCCTGGCGTCGAAGAGCCAGATCTGGCGCGCATTGCTCTCGACGCGATGCTGGCGGGTGTCGGGGTCGTTCGAGGGATTATAGGTATAGAGCAGCTGCGTATGGCTGCGGTTCCACACCGCCTGCTGCGCGTAGTTGGGCAGCACAAGCTGCTGGTCGTCGGTGTCTACCGTCACCTGGTAGAGCTGCGGCTTGGTGCTCTGCGGCCCCTGCAGCGACGCCTTGGGGTCACCCAGGCGCAGCATGTTGTAGAGCACGCCCTTGCCGTCCGGCGTGAAGCTGGTCGGCACTTCCGGGCGCGAGGACCAGGTGAGGCGCGTCAGGCGCGCCGTATCGAAATTGGTGACATAGACGTCGTCATCGCCGTTGATGTCGGAGGCGAAGGCGAGTTCTTCCGAATTGGGGGACCAGACGGCGCCATAGCTGTAATAGCCCTGCGAAGTCACCGGCACGGCGAGGCCGCCCTGCGCATCCACCACATAGATCTGGCCGCGATAGGTGAAGGAGATGGCGTCGCCATCCGGAGAGATGGCCGCATACCGAACCCATTGCGGCGTATCGGCCGCGATGGCCGGTCCTCCAAATGCCGCTATCGCCGCTGTCGCCGCCAGCAGGCTCCGTACCCTCTTCATGAAATGCTCCCCAAAACCGCGCGACGGCATACAGGAAATGCCGTGCCGTAACCGCGCCCAAAATGAAAAAGCATATGGACGGTCAAAAGGTTACGTAACCGAAAACCTCTGCCCGCATTTTCGCGTGTATTATTCGAGCGGTCCGGGCAGCGCCTTTTCGGCGGCATCGATCAGCGATTGCTCGTGCTTGCGCAGGAAGAGGCCGGCGCCGACGATGGCCAGCACGCCGATGGCGAACAGCGCCCAGCCCACCGGCCCGCTGATCCGGTCGATGGCCTGCCCCGCATAATAGGCGCCGAACCCATAGATGCAGGCCCAGATGATGCCGCCGGTGGCGTTGAACAGCACGAATTCGGGCCATGGCATGCGGTTGGCGCCCGCCATGACGGCGGCGAGCGTGCGCAGCAGCGAGACGAAGCGGCCGAAGAACACCACCTTGCCGCCATGCCGCATGAAGAGGTAGCGCCCCACCTTGAGCCGTGGCTCGGTGAGCCCGACCCGTGCGCCATAGCGCTTGAGCAGCGGAATGCCCGCCGTGCGGCCGACCCAATAGCCGATCGTATCCCCGATCACCGCGCCGGCCACGGCGGAGGCGATCACCCAGCCGATATCGAGCTTGCCAGAAGCGCCGGCGAGCACGGAGGCTGCGATCAGCGCGGTTTCGCCGGGCAACGGGATGCCGATGCTTTCGAGACCCACCAGCAGCGCAACCGCAAGATAGCCATGGCTGGCGAGAAAGGCCGAGATCGCCTCCCCGATCATGACGCTAGTCCTCGCCGCGCTGCATCGCTTCGTTGAGCTTTTGTGCTCCCGGCACTTCCTTGCCCTCGGCCTGGTCGCGGAAGAGCGCGGCGCGCGCGAGCAGCATCAGTGTCACGGGCGTCGTGACGGTGATGAAGATAAAGATCAGGATCTCATGCACCACCGGCCGCGATTGCTGCAGCGAGAAGAACAGCATCGAGCCGAGCACCATGAAGAGCGTACCGAAGCTGGTGCCGAGCGTGGGCGCATGGATGCGCTCGTAATAGGTGCGAAAACGCACGAGGCCGACCGTGCCGAGCAGGGTCAGCAGCGCGCCGGCCAGCACCAGCACGGCGATGACGATGGCGGCCCAGAGCGGGAAATCGTCGAGGTTCATTCGATCACCTCCCCGCGCATGAGGAACTTGGCCAGCGCCACCGTGCTCACGAAGCCGAGCATGCCGATGATCAGCGCCGCCTCGAAGTAGAGCGTCGTGCCGGTTCGTACGCCGAAACAGACGAGGATCAGCATGCCGCAGAGATAAACCGCATCGAGCGCCAGCACGCGATCCTGCGCGCGCGGGCCATAGATCACACGGAACGCGGCGAGCGCCATGGCGATAGCCAGCAGCACCTGCGCGATGGTCACCGAACAGAGGATGATGGCAGCGCTCATTGGAAAATCTCCAGCAGCAGGGCCTCGTAGCGTTGCTTGACGGTGGCGATCCAGACCGCCTCGTCCTGCAGGTCGAGCACGTGGATCAGCACCACGCCGCGGAAGGAATCGTAGTTCAGCCAGGCGCTGCCGGGCGTCGCGGTGATGATGCAGGCCAGGATCGTCAGGCCGACGCGATCGCGCAGTTCGAGCGGAATTTCGATGAAGCGGTTGGTCTCCCGGCTGCGGCCGGAGAGGATCACGCCGACCACCTCGATATTGGACCGCAGCACGTCGATCGTCACCACCCAGAGCAGCTTGAGAATGGCAAAATAGCTGCGCACCTTCGGCTTTGGCGGATCGAGCGCGGCCGTCACCAGTCCCGCCATGACGGCGATGAACGCACCCAGCAGGATCTGGCCGAGGCCGAGGCTCTGGTTGAGCAGCAGCCACATGACGAGCAGGCTGAGCGAAAGCAGCGGATAGGGAAGAATGCGTTTCAATGTACCGCCTCCCCGCTGGTCTCTATTCCGATGCGCGGCGTTTCGAGCACGTCCGAAATGTATTGCTGCGGCTGGCTGAGGCCGGCGGCGGTCGCATCCATGTAGCGCATCACCGGGCCGCCCCAAACGGTCAGCAGCAGGCAGAGCGAGAGCAGGATCGCGACCGGCGTGATCTCAACCAGCCGGACATGAGGCGCCGCGCCTTCGAGTGACGTCCAGAAGGTCGAGATGCCCAGGCGCGTCATGCCGATAAGCGCCGCGAAGCCCGAAATGATGACCAGTGCCACGAGCACCCAGGTCGAAGCGGGGATCGCGCCCATCTGTGCGGCGAGCATGCCGTGCAGCATGGCGAACTTGGCGATGAAACCGGACAGCGGCGGCAGCCCGGAAAGCAGCAGGGCCGCGGCGCCGAAGAAGATGCCGAGGATGGCCATGATGCCCGGAATGGCGATGCCCACCTGCTCTTCGGTTTCGAGGTCTTCTTCGTCCTCGCCATAGGCTTCGGTCGTCACGGCCAGGATGTCGGCACCGGCGATACGCGCCCGCTCCACCAGTTCGATGAGGAGGAACAGCGCCGAGGCCGTCAGGGTCGAACTGGCCAGATAGAACAGTGCTCCACTCGTCACCTGCGTGAGGCCGAGACCGACCGCTGCAAGCAGCGTGCCGGAGGATACGAGGATCGAGTAACCCGCCAGGCGCGACATGCCTTGCGAGGCAAGGACGCCGATCGTGCCGAAGGCAATCGTCGCCATGCCGCCATAGAGCAGCAGCGCGCTGCCGAAGCCGGCAGAAGCGCCCGAGCCATCGCCGACCAGCAGCAGCGAAAGGCGCAGCAGCACGTAGATGCCCACCTTGCTCATGATGGCAAAGAGCGCGGCAGCCGGAGCGCTGGCGGCGGCATAGGTCGTGGGCAGCCAGAAGCAGAGCGGCCAGACACCCGCCTTGATGAGGAAGGCGACGCCGAGAATGCCCATGCCCGCTTCGAGCAGTGGCCGGTTTTCGGCCGCGACCGTTGGGATGCGCACAGCGAGATCGGCCATGTTGAGCGTGCCGGTGACGCCGTAGATAAGGCTGACGCCGATGAGGAACAGCATCGAGGCGGCGAGGTTGATGGCGATGTAGTGCAGCCCCGCCCTCACGCGCATTGGGCCCGAGCCGTGCAGCGCCAGTCCATAGGAGGCGGCCAGCAGCACTTCGAAGAACACGAAGAGGTTGAAGACGTCCCCGGTGAGGAACGCGCCGCTCAGTCCCATGATGAGGAATTGCACCAGGCTGAAGAAGGCCGGGCCGGCCTTGCTCCAGCGCGTCAGCGAGAAGAGCTGCGCGCAGATGGCGAGGATCGAGCCCAGCAGCACCATCAGCGCCGAGAGGCGGTCGGCGGCCAGCACGATGCCGAACGGCGCCGGCCAGTTGCCGAGGAGATAGGTGCGCGTCACCGAGCCGTTGGCGTCCACGCTTTGCAGTAGCGACACCGCGATCAGCAGCAGCAACAGGCTCGAAACGAGGCTGATGGTGGATTTGGCCACGCGCAGCCTGTCGTCGAGCAGGAACAGCAGCGCGCCCGTCGCCAGCGGCAGCAGGATCGGCAGGATCACGAGGTTGTTGAGAATGATGTCCATCTCAGTCCCTCCGCCCGTCGACATGGTCGGTGCCCGAGAAGCCGCGCGCGGCCAGCAGCACTACAAGGAACAGGGCCGTGGTGGCGAAGCCGATCACGATGGCGGTCAACACCAGCGCCTGCGGTATGGGGTCGGAGAAGCCCGAAATATCGGCCCCTGCCCCCGGCAGCACCGACGCCGCGTTCGAGCGCAGCCGCCCCATCGAGAAGATGAAGAGGTTGACGGCGTAGGAGAGCAGCGAAAGCCCGATGATGACCTGGTAGGTGCGCGGGCGCAGCAGCAACCACACGCCCGAACCCGTCAGTCCACCGATGGCGAGAGCGATGAGAAGTTCCATCATCTGCCTCCCGTCGTGACTTTGATGCGCGATTCACCCGGCGCCGGATCGGGCGCGCGGGCGGGCTTGGGCGCACGGATGGATTGGTGCGCCAGCGCGATGAGGATCAGCACGGTGGCGCCGATCACCAGCATGAAGACGCCCAGGTCGAAGAGCAGCGCGCTCGCCATCGGCACCTTCCCGATCAGCGGCACCTCGGCATACTGGAAGAACGAGGAGAGGAACGGGTAGCCGAAGAGGAACGAGCCGGCGCCGGTCAGTGCCGCGACGAGGAGGCCCGAGCCGATCCAGCGGATCGGCAGCACGCGTAGGCGCGCCTCGACCCAGCGCGTGCCACCCGCCATATATTGCAGGATGAACGCGATGGACATGGTGATGCCGGCGACGAACCCGCCGCCAGGCGCATCGTGGCCGCGCAGCAGCAGGTAGACGGCGAGAACGGTGATCACCGGGAACATCCAGTTCATGATCACGGCCGGGATAGTGAGGTATTCGCGGATAGTGCTGTCGGTTTCACGCTCAGGCCGCGCCTCGTCATAGGCGTTCTGCAGCTGCTGCTGTTCGGGCTTGGCAATGCTTTCGGTCGCCGGACGGAAGCGGCGGAGCAGCGAAAAGACCGTGATGGCGACGATGCCGAGCACGGTGATTTCGCCCATCGTATCGAAGCCGCGGAAGTCGACGAGGATGACGTTGACGACATTGCGCCCGCCACCCTCGCTGTAGGCGCGCTCGAGGAAGAAGCTGGAAATGCTGTCGGAGAGCGGCCGCGTCATCACCGAATAGGCGATGAGCGTCATGCCCGCGCCCGCGATCACGGCGATCGCCAGGTCGCGATAGCGGCGCACCAGCGTGCCGAGCCCACCGCGCGGCTCCGATTCCGGCAGGCGCTTGGGCAGCCAGCGCAGGCCGAGGAGGATGAGCACCGTGGTCACGATCTCGACGACGAGCTGGGTCAGCGCCAGGTCGGGCGCCGAGAACCAGACGAAGGTGATGCAGGTCACCAGCCCCGCGCCCGCCATCAGGATCAAGGCTGCGAGCCGGTGGAACTTGGCCTGGTAGGCCGCGCCGATGGCGCAGACGAGACCGATGGCCCAGAGGATCGCCAGCACAGGATCGATCCCTGCCGCCGAGAGCGTCGGGAACGAGAAGGCGCTGGCCAGCGGAATGCCGCCGGCAAGGATCGCGATGGTCACCACGATAGCGAGCTGCGGCTGGAGCCGGCGCGTGCCGAGCACGTTTTCCAGCGTCCTCGCCCATTTCCAGGACACGGTCACCAGCACGCGCTCGAAGATACGCTGCCCCTTGAGGCGGCGGAGCACCGGCGGGCCGTCGATGCCGCGGGCAAAGTAGCCGCGCAGCGCGATATACATCAGCACGCCGCCGATCAGCGCCACCATGCTCATGAGCAGCGGCGCGTTGAAGCCGTGCCAGACCGAGAGGCTGTAATAAGGCGTCTCGGCGCCGAGCACAGAGCTGACAGCAGTGGCTAGATAGGGCGCGATGGTGATGCCGGGGATGATGCCGACGAGCAGGCAGATCAGCACCAGGAGCTCGATCGGGCGGCGCATCAGCGCCGGCGGCTCGTGCGGGGTGCGGTCGAGTTCGGTCGGCGGCGGGCCGAAGAACACGCCGATGATGAAGCGCAACGAATAGACCACGCTGAACATGCCCGCGAGCATGGCCACGATCGGCAGCGAATAGTCGATGAAGGGGTTCGGGTTCCGGACGGCCGTCTCGGTGAAGAACATCTCCTTGGAGAGGAAGCCGTTGAGCAGCGGCACGCCGGCCATGGCCGCACTCGCCACCATGGCGAGGGTGGCGGTGAACGGCATGAAGCGGATGAGCCCGCTCAGCTTGTTGATATCGCGCGTCCCCGCCTCGTGATCGATGATGCCCGCCGCCATGAAGAGCGAGGCCTTGAACGTGGCGTGGTTGAGGATGTGGAAGATCGCGGCCACGAGCCCGAGCGGCGAGCCCATGCCGATGAGCGCCGTAATGAGCCCGAGATGGCTGATGGTCGAATAGGCGAGCAACCCCTTGAGGTCCTGCTGGAAGATCGCCGAATAGGCGCCCACGATGAGCGTGATGAGCCCCGTATAGGTGACGATCCAGAACCAGGCGTCGGTGCCCGCCATGACCGGCCAGAGCCGGACGAGCAGGAATACGCCCGCCTTCACCATCGTCGCCGAATGGAGATAGGCCGAAACCGGCGTCGGCGCCGTCATCGCCTGCGGCAGCCAGAACTGGAACGGGAACTGCGCGCTCTTGGTGAAGGCGCCGAGCAGGATGAGGATCAGCGCCGGCAGGTAGAGCGGGCTGTTGCGGATGGCGTCGCCCGAGGCCAGCACCACGTCCAGATCGTAGCTGCCCACGATGTTGCCGATGATGAGCACGCCCACGAGCAGCGCCAGGCCGCCCATGGCCGTCACCGTCAACGCCATACGGGCGCCATCGCGCGCGGCCTGCAGGTGGTACCAGTAGCCGATCAGCAGGAACGAGAAGATGCTCGTCATTTCCCAGAAGAAGACGAGCTGGATGAGGTTGCCCGACAGCACCACGCCCAGCATCGAGGCCATGAAGGCGAGCAGGAATGCGAAGAAGCGCGGCACCGGGTCCTGCGGCGACATGTAATAGCGCGCATAGATGACCACGAGCACGCCGATGAACGTCACCACGACCGCGAAGATCCAGGCGAAGCCATCCATGCGGAAGACGAAGTTCAGCCCCAGCGAGGGCAGCCATTCAATCTCGTAGCGAATGACCTCGCCGCCGGCGATGGTCGGATAGGCCAGAAGCGCGGCCACTAGGCCTAAAAAGGCAATCGCACCTGCAAACCAGGCTTCCGTGTTGCGAGCGTTCGTGGGCAGGAAACCGGCGAGCAGGCTTCCGGCAAAAGGCAACGCAATGAGAAAAAGCAGCAACACTGAGCCTGTCATCGATCGGGCGATTTTCCTTTTCGGCTGGAATGCTAGTGCCGGCCCGAAGCGGGGAGGAATCTAAACCGACGGACTTACTATGAAGCGGCGCAGGCTATTGTCAAAGCAGGCATTTCAACTTGCGACAAAAAAACTTGCAGCAAGGCCAAACATGAATTGGCTGGGGAAAATCCGATCACAGATTAGCGAGGTGGCCCGCTCTAGATCGCCAGCCAGCGCCGGATTGTTTCCACATCGTCTTCGCCCAGCTCGTGCCCATGATCCACTTCGGCCAGCGCAGTATCCGCGCCGAGCCGGGTGAGTTCGGCGAAGAGTTCATCTCCGCGCTCGCGGAAGAGCGCATCGTTCTTGCCCAGCACGATGAGTATATGCGTGCCCGAGAGGTCTGCACCCTCGCTATCGGCCAGCACCTTGACCGGTCGCAGCGCGATAGCGCGGTTCACCACGTCCCTGCGCAGCTGCATCACCGCCAGCATGAAATTGGCGCCGTTCGAATAGCCCATGAACGTCGTGCGCCGGGGATCGACCTCATAGGCCTCCATCACGCCGGCCACGAAAGCCTCGAAGGCTTCCGCTTCCGCACGGATATCAGCCTGGTCGAAATTGAGCGGTCCCTCGCGCCGGAACCAGCGTGCCGTCCCCTCCTCCGTGGCGCGGCCACGCACGCCGAGCAAGGTCGCCCGCGGCGCTGCGCGTGCCGCCAGCGGCATCAGGTCGGCCTCGTTGCCGCCGCTGCCATGCAGCAGCACGATGGTCGAGCCGTCTGGGTTAGCCGGCACGTGGAAGCGATGGACGAAAGGCAGGTCGACATAGCGCACCCGATCTTCGTCGGGCATCGAGAATTGCGGCAGAAGCAGCCGGATCGTCTCGGCATCGGCCTCCCGCTCGGGCGGAATCATCAATTGCGTGCCCAGCGTCTCTGCCGGCTCGTCCACCATCATGCCCGGCGCGTCTGTGGCGAACTCGAAGAGGATGTTGCCCGGCTCGCGGACATAGAGCGAATAGAAGTACTTTCGGTCGTGCACGTTGACGATGCTGGCATTGCGCGAACGCAGCGCCCGCTCCACCGCATCCACCCGCTCGCGATCGGGCGCGCGGAACGCCACGTGGTCGGCCACGCCCGTGCCCGGCGCACCCGGCCAGAAGCCGCTGGCGTCGCGAATATCCACGATGTCGCCGCTCTCGGACACCATGCGCTCCAGCGAACCGCTGCGCGCCGCGTGCGCATAACCGAAATGGGCGGCGAGGAACGCGCCCGTCTGGTCCGGCACGTCGCTCATCAGCGTCACGCCGCGGATGCGGCGCACCGCATCGGCCTCGGGAATGCCGGCCACGCTCCAGGGCGGCGCCCCGCCTTCGAGGGCCACGCCGACCAGCTTGACGGTGATCCCATCCGGGTCGGTCAGCTTGAGGACCGGCTCGCCGAATTCGGCAACCGGTCCCTGATGCTTGATCCCAAAGCGTAGTGCCCGCGTCAGCCAGAAGCCGATGCTGACCGGCGGCACGGCCAGCGCGATCTCGCCAACCTGCGCCAGTCCCACCCTGCCCTGCGAACCATCTTCCCAGACGAGGAAGGTGATGAGCGAGCCGGGCGAGCCTTCGCTGTCGCCATAGAAGAGATGGAGCTGTTCGGCATCCTCATAGCCGCCGGTGCGCTTGACCAGTCGCAGGCCGAGAAAGCCCGCGTAGAAATCGACATTGGCCTGCACCTTTCGGGTGATGAGCGTGACGTGATGGATGCCTGAGGTCATCCGCAACGACTACCAGCCGCCCGGCCAAAACAAAAGGCCGGCGCAGCGGCCGGCCTTTCGCAAAGATTGAATTCCTTGAGGACCGATCAGTCCTTGGCGCGCTCGACATAGGAGCCGTCGGCGGTCATCACGACCACGCGGGTGCCGACGCCGATATGGGGCGGCACCATGGTCTTGACGCCGTTCGAGAGCTGCGCCGGCTTGAACGAGGAGGAGGCCGTCTGGCCCTTCACCACCGGCTCGGTCTCGACGATCTCGAGGGTCACGCGCTGCGGCAGTTCGATGGCGATGGCGACGCCTTCGAAGGTCTGCAGGAAAACCTGCATGCCGTCGGTGAGGTAGGCAGACTGGTCGCCCACCACGTCCTTGCTGACGGTGAGCTGCTCGTAGGTGGTCGGCTCCATGAAGTGGAAGCCTTCGCCGTCTTCATAGAGGAACTGGTAGGCGCGCTCGTCGACATCGGCCTTCTCGACCATTTCGACCGTACGCCAGCGCTGCGTGACCTTCACGCCGTCCGAGATGCGGCGCATGTCGACGTTGGTCACGGAATTGCCCTTGCCCGGATGGACGTTCTCGGCAAACAGGATGACGTAGAGCTTGCCATCCTCTTCCACGACATTGCCCTTGCGCAGCGAGGACGCGATGACCTTGACCATAGTTTCTTCCTTGTTCAACGGGTGGCGGCGGCCTAATAGGAACGGCAACTAGGCCGGGCCGCGCATTGATTTCGTGGTGCGCCCTTACCGCAATTCCATCAAAACCGCCAGACCCCAGTACGAAAGACGTTTCACTTGCCCCCCGCCTCTTCGACACCGCAAGTCTCCCCGTGGTGGACGCCGAGCGTACATGAGGACCGTCGTCCGATCCTTCTGGCGCGCAATCGCATCGAAGCGGCCATCCGGCTTTATTTCGCGCAGCACGACTTCGTTCTCGTCGATCCGCCCGGCCTGCAGCGCTCCCCCGGCAACGAAACGCACCTCCACGCCTTCGCCACCAACGCCATCGGCAATGACGGTCTGGGCGAAACGCTTTATCTCCACACCTCGCCCGAATTCTCGATGAAGAAGCTGCTGGCCGCCGGCGAGCGCCGCATCGCCAGTATCGGCCATGTCTGGCGCAATCGCGAGCGCGGCGCGCTGCACCATCCCGAGTTCACCATGCTCGAATGGTATCGCGCCAACGAGTCGTACGATGCCGTCATCGCCGATTGCATCGAGATGCTGCGCATTGCCGCGCGCGAAACCGGCGTGGCCAAGCTGCGCTATCGCGACCGCGAATCCGATCCCTTCGCCGAGCCCGAGCGCCTGAGCGTCATCGACGCTTTCTCCCGCTATGCCGGCATCGACCTCTTCGCCACCATGAATGCCGAAGGCGAAACCAATGCCGAGGCGCTTGCCGCCCAGATGCGCGAGCGCGGCCTCGCCGTGCCGGCCGAATTCACCTGGTCCTACCTCTTCAGCCGCATCCTGGTGGAAAAAGTCGAGCCCAATCTCGGCCTCGGCCGTATCACCATCCTCGACCGCTATCCTGCCGCCGAAGCCGCTCTCGCCCGCCGTGCCGGCGATGATCGCCGGGTTTCGGAACGGTTCGAGCTCTATGCATGCGGCGTCGAACTGGCCAACGGCTTCGGTGAACTCACCGATGCGAACGAGCAGCGTCGCCGCTTCATGCTGGAAATGGCAGAGAAGGAGCGTCTTTACGGCGAGCGCTATCCGCTCGATGAAGACCTGCTCGCCGCCCTGCCCCTGATGCCCGACACCAGCGGGGTCGCCCTCGGCTTCGACCGTCTCGTTATGCTGGCCGCCGGTGCGACCCGTATCGACCAGGTGCTCTGGGTGCCCGTCGCGGAGCGCCTGAAATGAACCGCCCGATCCGCACCCCGCAGGAACTGGCCGAGGCCGGCTATATCGAAGCCGCGCAGATCGAAGACATCACGCGCGTCGCAGAGCGCTACGCCATCGCCATCTCGCCTGCCGTGGCGGCAATGATCGATCCTACCGATCCCGACGACCCTATTGCCCGCCAGTTCGTACCCAGCGCCGCCGAGCTCGTTACGACCCCGCTCGAGCGCGACGACCCGATCGGCGATCTGACGCACAGCCCCGTGGAAGGCATCGTTCACCGCTACCCGGATCGCGTGCTGCTCAAGGCGGTTCACGTCTGCCCGGTCTATTGCCGCTTCTGCTTCCGCCGCGAAATGGTGGGGCCGCAGGGGCTCGGCACGCTCACGCCCGAAGCGCTGGACAAGGCCATCGCCTATATCGCCGAGCACAAGGAAATCTGGGAAGTCATCCTGACCGGCGGCGACCCGCTCGTTCTCTCGCCGCGCCGCCTCGGCGAGATGATGGAGAAGCTGGCGCGGATCGATCACCTCAAGGTCGTGCGCTTCCATAGCCGCGTACCGGCGGTCGAGCCCGACAGGATCGACGACGCCCTGATCGCGGCGCTCAAATCCTGTGGCAAGACTGTCTATGTGGCGCTGCACGCCAATCACCCGCGCGAACTCAACGCGGCAACCCGCGCGGCCTGCGCGCGGTTGATCGATGCCGGGATCGCCATGATCAGCCAGACGGTGCTGCTCAACGGCATCAACAACGATCCCGATACGCTCGCCGAGTTGATGCGCAGCTTCGTCGAGATGCGCATCCGGCCCTATTACCTCCACCACCCCGATCTCGCGCCGGGCACCAGCCATTTCCGCGTCTCGATCGAGGAAGGTCAGCAACTGGTCGCGGGCCTCCGCGGCCGCATTTCGGGCCTCTGCCAGCCGGTCTATATCCTCGATATTCCGGGCGGTTACGGTAAAGCTGAGATCCGCCCGGCCAGCATCGAGGCGCGCGGCGACGGGTGCTTCACGGTTCGCGATTTCCGCGGCAACGAGCACCGCTACCCGCCCGGAGCCTGAAGCGGCCTCTCACATCTCTGCGACTTTCGTCGCACGCGCCGGGACGGGGCGGTTTTGTAAGTGACTTTCGTCAGGAAGTGCTTTATCCCGTTTTGTGACACTAAAGGCGCCCTCAAGACGCCATTTCATGTAAATTTCTTACGCATTTCCCAGCGAGATTACCGTGCGCGTGTTCACCGCAGCCTTGGCGACCGAGACCAACACCTTCTCCCCCATCTCGATCGATCGCAAAGCCTTCGAAGCATCCCTCTACGCGCCGCCGGGCCAGCATCCTGAAACGCCCACGCTCTGCTCCGCCCCCATCACCGTCGGCCGCCGCGTCACACGCGAACTGGGCTGGGAACTGATCGAGGGCACCGCCGCCTGGGCCGACCCCGCCGGGCTCATCAACCGCCAGACCTATGAGAGCCTGCGCGACGAAATTCTGGGGCAACTCAAGGCCGCGATGCCGGTCGATGCCGTGGTTCTCGGCCTGCATGGCGCCATGGTGGCGCAGGGCTATGACGACCCCGAGGGCGATTTTCTGACGCGCGTGCGCGACATCGTCGGGCCGGACGTCCTCGTCTGCGCCGAACTCGATCCGCATAGCCACTTCACCGCCAAGCGCGCCGCCGCCAGCAACTTCTTCGTGGTGTTCAAGGAATTTCCGCATACCGATTTCGTCGAGCGCGCCGAAGACCTCTGGCGCATCGCCGTCGACCAGCTCACCGGCAAGGCCAGGCCGGTCATGTCGGTTTTCGATTGCCGCATGATCGACGTGTTCCCGACCTCGCAGGACCCGATGCGCTCGTTCGTCAATCGGCTCTACGCCCTCGAAAAGAGCGATCCCGACCTGCTCTCGATCTCGATCATCCACGGCTTCATGGCCGGCGACGTGCCCGAAATGGGCACCAAGGTCATCGTCATCACCAACGACAATAAGGCGAAGGGCGATGCCCTGGCCGAGAAGCTGGGCATGGAACTGTTCTCCATGCGCGGCACCTTCATGGTCAAGCAACTCGACGAGCGCGAAGCCGTCGCCAAGGCCCTCGCCGCCCCCAAGGGGCCGGTGGTGATCGCCGATGTCTGGGACAATCCGGGCGGCGGTACGGCGGGCGACGCCACGGTCATCCTCGCCGAACTCATCAAGCACGATGCCCAAGGCGTCGCCGTCGGCACCATCTGGGACCCCATCGCTGTCCAGATCTGCTTCGCCGCCGGCGAAGGCGCCGAGATCGCCCTGCGCTTCGGCGCCAAATCGGCCCCGTTCACGGGCGAGCCCATCGACAAGCTGGTCAAGGTCGTCCGCCTCGTCCGCAACGCCGAAATGCGTTTTGGCGAAAGTTTTGCGCCGTTCGGGGATTCCGCCGTCATCGCCTTCGACGGCTTCGAGGTGATCCTCAACTCCACCCGCGCCCAGAGTTTCGACCCCAGCCTCTTCTCGGTGATGGGCATCGACCCGACCCAGCAAAAAATCCTGCTGATCAAGTCGACCAACCACTTCTACGACTCGTTCTCCAAGATCGCGTCCGAGATCATCTACTGCTCGGCGGGCAAGCCCTATCCCAACACGCCGGCCACGACGCCGTACCGCAAAGCGCGGAAGGACATCTGGCCGAAGGTGGAAAACCCGTTCGCAGGGTAGTCGGGAACCGCGGGGCTCTTGGACAGAACACGGCTCTTCCTCACCGAAAGCTGCTAACTGCCCCTGCCCCTGCCCCTGCCCCGGCCCCGGCCCCGGCCCCGGTCCCCATTCTCGCCCCAACCACCGCACTTCCCCGGCCGCAGAGCCGGGGCCCACGGATACCTCCACTCGAGTGGAGCGGTGCAATAGGCCCCGGGTCTTCGCCCGGGGAAGTCCGTGGTGGGATGGGGCCGAGAGCAACGACTGCAACTGATGCTTTCAGCTCTGGGCTCTGGGCTCTGGGCTCTGGGCTCCCGCCCCGCCCCAAAACAAAAAGCCGCCATCTCCCGACGGCGGCTTTTCTCCCCCAAACAGGCGGCTGTTACTCGGCCGCCCAGTTTCCGTACATGATCGGCATCAGGCCCACGGTGTCCTTGAACCGGTTCCAGCTCTTGCGCTCGCGCGGGGTCCAGCCGGCCTCGGCCACGGCCGACAGGCGCGGGAACACCAGCCGGTCGAAGATCGCCCGGTCGGTCATGGATTCCGACCAGATGCAGCTCTGCACGCCCTTGAGGTGCTTGAGTTCCTCTTCGCTCCAGCCCTCGCCGGCGTCGAATTCGTAGGTTTCCTGCGGGCCGGACCAGCCGGCCCAGCCGGCGCCGGGTTCGGCCCAGGAAATGCCGTTGGCCATGTCGAGGTAGTAGCGCTGGCCCGGCGACACCACGATGTCGAAGCCGCGCGCGGCGAGCGCCTTGTTGATCTCCACATTGCGCCAGCCGATGACATAGGACTTTTCCTTGTCAACGGCATCGCCATGTGCCGCCTCTTCCCAGCCGCCGGTGACGGCGCCCTTGCTGGCGATGTATTTGTGGACGCGCTTGATGAATTCGGATTGCAGCACCGCCGTCGGCGAGCCTTCGATCTCGTCGGCGCCGTGGTGGTTGCCGAGCTGGTTGAACTGCTTCTCGTGCTTGGCGCGCATCGCCGGCCCCGCCAGCTTCTCGATCATGTCGAGAGCCAGGGGCGAGCCCGACCACGCGGCCAGCGGCACTTCGTCGGCGCCGAGATGGAAGATATTGGCCGGGAAGAGCTCCAGCACTTCGTCCACGACCGTCTCCACGAACTTGTAGACCGGCTCGTGCGCGGGGTTGAGGCTGTTGTTCGGGAAGCCCTGAACCGACTGATACTCGCCCTTTTCGGCGGGATCGCGCAGCTCGGGCAGCGCCTGGAGGGCGGCGTAGAAATGGCCGGGCATGTCGATTTCCGGGATCACCGCGATGCCGAGGCTATCGGCCAGCGCCACTACCTGGCGCACCACGTCCTTGCTGTAATAGCCGCCCGTCGGCTGCGGGCCGGAGCCGAGCAGTGGCGGCAGCGCCTTGCCGTGGCCGCGCCAGGCGGCGATTTCGGTGAGCTGCGGATAGGCGTCGATTTCGAGGCGCCAAGCCTCGTCTTCCGTCAGGTGCCAATGGAACTTGTTCATCTTGTTCCAGGACATGAGCTTGATCAGCCGCATGACCTCGGCGCCGGTATAGAACTGCCGCGCTACGTCGAGATGGCTGCCGCGGAATTCGAAGGCCGGCTCGTCCGTGATGGTGCCGCCGGTGGGGAACAGGAAAGTCTGCGGATATTGCCGCGCGCCACGCAGGATGTGCCCGAGCGTCACCAACCCATAGAACATGCCCTGCCGGGTGGTCGCCGAAACCGTGGCGCTGTTCTCACCAAAAGCGACTTCATAAGCCTCCGGCCCCATGCCCGCCTTTTCGACGATGCTGACCGGCATGCCAGCTTCCGAAGCCGGACGTACCAACGCCTCGACCGGGAAGAGATCATCCACCAGCCCGGCGAACGCCGCCGCGGCCCGATTGGCGGCCTCGCCCTGCGGCTTGAGGTCAAAGCCCGGCGGCGCGATGCGCGCACCCGTCGTGGCGACCGATTTCGGCCAGGGAATGATCGACACCGGCACAGCCGCCTTGGCCGGCACCGGGAACTTGGCCGCGCCCTTGAGCAGCGGCGCGTTGTGCCCCTTGCCCTTGGTCGGCGCGGTGCCGGTAACGACGACGGTGCCGTCCGCGAGCACGACATAGCCGGAATTGGCGCCGTCGCTCCAATGGCGCAGGCCATAGGACAGGCCGCGCGCCGTGGCCGTCCAGGTCTGACCAGGTTCGAGCACATAGCCGTCGGGCGGGGCGATCAATGTGTGGTTCGAGAGGCGCTTGAGCAGCTTGCCGTTTTCGAGCGTGGCGTGCGGATCGATGCGGGCCGGGCCGGAAAAACCGAGCTGGAAGCCGCTGACCGGCTCGCTTCCGGTATTGGTCAGCTCGATGCCGTAACCGAGCGGCTCGCCATCCTTGGCGGGCGTCCAGGTGGTGACCAGGGAAAAGCTGGGCATGAAATGTCTCGTGTTGGTCGCGGCCCCAGGCTCAGCGCCCGGGGAGGTTCGGAGGGCACGGGAACAATGGCTAGTCCCCGAGGGCTTGGCTGTCTTCACCGTCGCGGGTGACGATGAGCTGGTGCTTGATCCGCCGCATGCTGGCCACGGCGGCGGTCTGGATGCGCGTCGCCACGGTCTGGGAGACCGCGTCGATCATGGCCAGATAGGCGTAGCGCGAGGAGGACGGGCGCAGGATGTCGGGCTGCTCGGGCAGGTCGATACCCAGCAGCACGTCGGCCTCGGCCGCCACGGGCGAACCCGGGCGCGTCAGCACGATGCGCGGCATGCCGTATTCGCCGGCAATGGCGAGCGTGCGCGCCAATTGCTCGTTGTTGCCGCTCATCGAGGAGGCGATCACCGCCGTTCCCTTCGGCGCGCCCGCCGTGCGCATGAGCTGGGCCTGGTGGTCGAGGCACGAATTGATCCGCAGCCCCAGCCGGAACAGCCGGTTCTCGAATTCGGTGGCCACCATCGATGAGGCGCCGCCCGAGCCGAAAAGCAGCAGGTAATTGGCGTCGGCGATCTTCTCGGCCGCCTGCTCGATCGCCTCCGGGTCGATGGCGTCGAAGAAGGCGTAGAGCGAGGATTGCGCGTGATTGATGATGTTCTGCGCGATGTCGCGGGCGGTCTTGGGGCCTTCAGCCGGCTGCAGGTAGCGCTGGCCGACGAACCGGCTCTGCGCCAGTCGCACCTTGAACTCGGAAAAGCTCTCGCAGCCCACGCGCCGGCAGAAGCGCGTGACGGTGGGCGGCGATACCTCCGCGGACGCGGCCAGGTCGACGATCGAGGAGCTGAGCGCCGCCTCGACGTCCGACAGAATGAGGTCAGCCAGGCGTTTTTCGGACCGGCTGAAAGCCTCCTTCTCGGTCTGCAGGTATCCGACGAGGTCGAGCATCACTATCTCCTACATGCCCTTCCGCGGCGGAATGCCGGCGTCAGGCGGTTGGCTTAACGGCCAATCCGTTTTCGTCGAAAAGGTGGCACTGTGCAGGGTCGGCACTTACCGTAGCCGGCTTGCCCTCGGCAATATCGGGGTCGCCCTCGAAGAGCGCCGTGAAGCTCTCGCCGGCCGGCAGCGTCGAGTAAGACACCGTATGAATGCCCAGGCGCTCCACGATATTGGGCGTGAAGGTCAGCTGGAACTCGCCCCCGCCCAGCGTCAGGTGCTCGGGGCGGATGCCCACCAGCACGTCCTTGCCCACCAGGCCCGCCTTGCCGCGGCGCGGCAGCGTCACCGAGCCGACCTTGCCCAGGTCGATCGTGGCATTGCCGCCCTCGATCGAGGTGCACTTGCCCTTGATGAAGTTCATCTTGGGCGAGCCGATGAAGCCGGCGACGAAGAGGTTGTCCGGGTTGTGGTAGAGTTCGAGGGGCGAGCCCACCTGCTCGATCTTGCCGGAATTGAGCACGACGATCTTGTCGGCCATGGTCATGGCCTCGACCTGGTCGTGGGTCACGTAGACCATGGTGGAGCCGAGGCGCTTGTGCAGTTCCATCAGCTCGATGCGCATTTCCGAGCGGAGCGCGGCGTCGAGGTTGGAGAGCGGCTCGTCGAAGAGGAAGATCTTGGGCTCGCGCACGATGGCGCGGCCGATGGCGACGCGCTGGCGCTGGCCGCCGGAGAGCATGCCGGGGCGGTGTTCGAGGCGCGATTCAAGCTGCAGCACCTTGGCGGCGCGGCCGACGCGCTCCTTAACCTGCTCGTTGGGCAGGCGTTCCACGCGCAGCGGGAAGGCGATGTTTTCGAAGACCGTCATGTGCGGGTAGAGCGCGTAGCTCTGGAACACCATGGCGATGCCGCGCTTGACCGGCGGCAGGTTCTTGACCTCCTTGCCGGCGATGACGATTTCGCCGTCGGTCACGTCCTCCAGCCCCGCGATCATGCGCAGAAGCGTGGACTTGCCGCAGCCTGAAGGACCGACGAAGACGACGAATTCGCCCTCGTTCACATCCAGGTCGACGCCCTTGATGATCTCCACTTCGGCAAAAGACTTGCGCAGGCGCGAAAGGGTGAGTGCGGACATTGCTGTCAGGTCTCCGGCATCCGGCGCTCAAGGCCGGGTGAAAGCTTGTGGTTGCGGGTCGCCGCCGTCGGGAGAACCTTGGCGACGGCGACCCGCGGGGTCATGGCTTACTTGTACTGCTCGAGTTCGGCGGCTGCCTTCTTGAGGGCATCAGCCGGCTCGGCCTGGCCGGTCACGACCGACTGGACCATTTCGATCATGGTGTTCTGCAGGCCGATATAGTCGGTGAACAGCGGCTCCGGGCCACCGAACTGGATGCCATCCAGGAACGGCTTCCAATACGGGGTCTTGGCCAGCAGTTCGTCGGTCTGCGGCTGCAGCGGACGGAGCGGGGTCAGGCCCTGGGCCATTTCGGCAGCCCACTGGCGTTCGCCAGAGGTCAGGAACTTGGCGAGGCTGATGGCCTGCTCTTCAACACCGGTACCCTTGAACACGGCCAGCGAGTCCGTGATCAGCAGCGTGCCGGGGCCCTTGGCGTCCGGGCCGAGCGGGAGCGGAGCGACACCCCAGTTGAGGCCAGCTTCCTGGGCGCGGATGGCCGCACCAGCGGAGGCGTGGATCATGCCGAGCTTCTTGTCGAGCCAGATGGCGCGAACTTCGTTCTGCTCGTAGGCGGTCGGGCCTTCTTCGGCGTACTGGGTGATGTCCTTGAGCGCGGTCAGGGCAGCCAGGTTCTGCGGGCTGTCGAGCGTGATGTTGCCGTCAGCGTCGATGACCGAACCATTGTTGGTGTAAACCCAATGCAGGAACTGGTGCATGGTGTTGTCGAAGGTCTTGGCGACAACGCCGAAGCCGGCTGCATCGGTCTTCTCGGAGATGGCCTTGGCGAAGGCGATCTCTTCTTCCCAGGTCTTGGGCGGGGTTTCCGGATCGAGGCCGGCGGCCTTGAACAGGTCCTTGTTCCAGAACAGGGCCTTGGTGGAGAACGCCACCGGCACGCCCCACTGGGTGCCGTCGAACGTCACGGTTTCAGGAACGAAATTGTAGTAGGAGGCCTTTTCCTCGTCCGTCATCGGGATCGAGACGATCAGGTCGTTCTGGGCGAACTGCTTGAGCGTACGCGAACCGACATAGGCGAGCGCGACCGGGGTACCGGCGGCGGCGAGGGTCGTTACCTTATCCTGGCACTGGCCCCAGCCCACGATTTCCGGAACGACCTTGAAGCCGGGATTGGCAGCTTCCCATTCCTTGAAGTAGTCGGCATAGCCTGCGGTCAGCTCGTCGCCGCAGTTGATGAAGGTGATTTCCTTCACGTCCTGGGCGTACGCGGCCGGCGCGGCGCTGGCAAGAGCCAGCATCGACACGGCCAGTAGTCCGGTAATTTTGTTCATTAGTAGTCTCCCTTGATAGACGGCCCAAAGGGGCCGTTTCCCTACTGCTTGATGGCACCGGCGGTGAGGCCGGCCACCAGGTAGCGCTGCAAGAACACGATCACGATCATGACTGGCAGGATTCCGACGAAACTCGCGGCCATCAGCTCGTTCCAGACCACTTCCTGCTTGCCGAAGAAGGCGAACAGGCCAATCGGCAGCGGCATGAATTCGGACTTGGAGTTGAAGGTCAGCGCGAAGATGAACTGTTGGGCATAGGCGCCGATGAAGGTCATGATCGAGACCACGACGATGCCGGGCATGGCCAGCGGCAGGATCACGCGGCGCAGGGTGTAGAGGCGGCTGGCGCCATCGACCCAGGCGGCTTCGTCCAGCTCGCGCGGGATACGCATGAGATAGGTGCGCAGCAGCCAGATCGAGGACGGGATGAGGAAGGCGGCGCCCGGCACGATCATGGCCCAATAGGTATTGAGCAGGCCCATCGTGCGCATCAGCCGGAAGAGCGGGATGAGCAGCACCGCGCCCGAGAACATGTTGACCGCCAGGAACCCGCCCAGCATCAGGCCCGCCCCCGTGAAGGGGAACCGCGCGAAGGCATAGGCGGCGGGCACGACGATGGCTACGACGATGAGCGTGACGACGGTCGAGATGAAGAACGAATTGAAGATATAGAGCCCGAGCATGGGCACGCTCTGCCACATCGAGAAATAGGCATCGAACGAGCCGTTCTTGGGCCAGAAGCTGTAGGGCGTCGAGAACAGCAGGGCGAGCGGCTTGAGCGAAACCAGGAAGCCTTCGATGAACGGCGCCAGCACGAAGAACAGGAACACCGCGATGCCGGCATAGATGCCCACGACCTCGTACCAGCGGTAGCGGTCGATCATCGGTTTGGCGGAACGACGGGACTTCTTGCGCTTGGCCGGTGCGACGGCGCTTTCGTCCGATACTTCGGTGTCCGCCGTGGCGGCGGCGGCGGCGTTACGGGCGAGATGGCTCATTTGGCTTCTCCGGCGGTTAGCTTGCGGACAGCACGGAAGTAGGCGAGGCAGAAGAGCGTCACGAAGATACAGATCACCACGGCGCGGGCGGCGCCTTCGCCGTATTTGCGCGAGCCGATGGCGGTCTTGTAGGTGTCGATGATCATCGTGGTGGTCTGGCCGGACGGACCGCCCTGGGTCAGGATCCAGATGATGTCGAACGAGTTGAACGTGGCGATGAGCGAAAGCAGCGACATGGTGATGATCGCCGGGATCATCATCGGCAGCGTGATGCGGCGGAAGCGGTAGAAGCGCCCTGCCCCGTCGGTCCAGGCGGCCTCGTAGAGATCCTTGGGGATCGACTGCATGGCGGCGAGGAAATAGATCGTCACCATCGGCACGCCGATCCAGACGTCGGTGATGATCGTCGCCCAGAAGGCGGTCTCGCCATAGGCCAGCCACGCCATCGGCTTGTTGATGATGCCGAAATTCTGCAGCAGGCCCGAGATCATCCCGAACTGGCCGTTATACATCCAGCCCCACATGAAGATGCCGATGGCCATGGGCACGACCCAGGGCGGCATGGTGAGGATGCGGAAGAGCGTCTGGCCGGGCAGCGCGGCGTTGAGCAGCACGGCGCCGCAGGTGCCGATGATCATCTTGATGGACACCGAGAAGAACGTCCAGATGAACGTCCTGATGATGACCTCGGTGAAATTGCCGGCGGTGAAGATGCGCTGATAGTTCGCCCAGCCGATCCAGTCCGATTGCGGCTTGAGCGAAGCGTTGGTGAACGAGAGCAGGAACGTGTCGACCAGCGGATAGGCGACAATGGCAAGGATGTAGACCGTAGCCGGAGCCAGAAGAGCTAGGGCGAAGAGGGTGGCGGTACCTTGCCTGTTCATTGCGTCCTCCCTCAGACCTTGCGGCCAAGTGCAGTGTCGAAGCGTTCCCAGATGGGCGTCATGTCCACCACGCTTCGCGTCCGTCGCGCCTCGTCCATGGTAAGGGCGAGGAGCCCGGCCTCAAGCGCGTCCACCACCGAGACCGGCAGCGGATCGCCGTTGGTCACGTGGCGGGCGATGTCGGTCGCCATCTGCTCGTCGGCGCCATAGTGCTGGGACAGTTCGGACAGCTGGTAGGTGGTGTCGACCAGGCGGTTGGACGTACGGGAATCCGTCACCTGGAAGTAGTTGCGGATGAAGTCGCCCTCGGCCATGCCCTTGGAGCCGATGACCGCGAAGCGGCGGAAATCGTGCGGCACGGAGAGGTTGGTGTGGAACATCAGCGCCGAGCCGTTCTCGTATTCGACGTTGGCCACCTGGTAGTCGATGATGTCGCCGTCGCTGTCGAACACCTTGTCGCTGCCCATCCAGCCGGATGGCTTGCGATGGTAGACTTCGAGGTCGTTGATGCCGTGGCTTTCCGGCGCGTTCTCGGGGATGAAGATCTTGCGGCCGCCGAAGGACGACACGTATTTCGGGCGGCAGCCCATGACCCCGTTATAGAGATCGAGGTCGTGGCAGCACTTTTCGAGCATGAAGCCGCCGGCGAAGCGCTCGTAGCGCCGCCAGTCGCGCATGAAGAAGGCGCCGTGATAGGGCGGAATGGTTTCGGCCGCCTCGATCGAGACGACATCGCCGAGCATCCCCTCGGCCTGCGCCTTGCGCAGGTCCTTGTAGAGCGGGGCGTAGCGCAGCACGAGCCCGACCATCACGTTGTCCGAGCCGTACTGGTTGATGAGTTCGGCCAGCGCCAGGGTTTCCTCGACCGAGGTCACGACCGGCTTTTCGGTGAAGACCTTCTTGCCGTGTTCGAGGCCGGTGCGGATATGCCCGAGATGCATGTGGTTGGGCGAGCCGACCATGAGCACGTCGAGCTCAGCCTTTTCCAGCAGATCTTCGAGGGTGGGATAGATCGTTCCGAGGGAGACGCCGCGCTCGGTGGCGTAGGAGGCGCCGGCAGGCTCGGGATCGACATAGCCGACCACTTCGAAACCCGGCACCATTTCGGTGAATACGTGCGCCAAATACCCGAGCCGGAAGCCCAGCCCGATAATCCCTACCTTCATGACGCCCCTAACCCTTGGTCTTTTAGTGCGGTTATTTGCCGCTACGTTTGTAAACGATTTTCAAGACTAGGGTCCTGTCGTGGAGGATGTCAAGCGGGTTCGAAACGATTGCGCATACCAATCTAAGCCGGAACGGTGAAATCGGTTTCTGAGGTACGTTAAGCCCGGCTTTTGGGCGTTTACCGCATGAATTTCGTGCATTATGGTGAGAAACGAGGCGCCGTCCTGGGCGCGCCCACTTGTTCCTGTGCATGAGATGGAGGTTTTCATGGACAGGCGGAGGGGACCGCATAAATGTAAATTTGGTACATGCTGGCGCGCGCTGATCACAGCCGCGCCACATTGATGAACGCCTGCCGAACATTCCCGACCGAAACCTGACAACGAAAGTACGCTGATGTCCAGCTTTATGACCAACCCGTTCCCCAACGACCCCGACCGCCGCGAGATATGGACGATGCTGGTCGAGCGCGACATCGACGCGTTCCTGGCGGGCGACTGGGGCATGGTGGATGGCGACTTCGTCAGGGAAGGCTTCCTCGGCATCGACGCCGGCAAGTCCGACAACCCCGATTCCTGGCGCATCGGCTTTCCGACCCTCGATGTCTATCGCGAAGAGTGGCTGCGGCAGGCGGCCGAGGCGAAGAAGGTCAAATATGCGGAGGATCAGCGTACCGGCATCTTCCGCGCCACCAATCTCCAGCACATCGAGATCAACGGCGACATCGCGGTGGCGCACAAGAAGTTCGACGGCACCATCGCCCGGGCCGATGGCGGCAAGGACATCATGAACTGGCAGACGCTCTACTTCTGCCGCAAGGTCGGCGGGCAATGGAAGCTTACCGGCTTCATCGGCTACGCGCCCTTCCCCATGGGCACCGCCCGCACCGCTTAGGAAAAGCCCCACGGCGCAATCATTGGATTGCGCCGTTTCGTTTTCAATTGATCGATTCGAGTCCGGCAGATGTCTCCGAGCCGTTTGATAATGTTCATCTTCTTCCTGCAGCCGATTGCCTTCGGCAGTTGGTTGCCGCGCATTCCCGATGTGCAGCAGCATCTGGGCGTGGGTCCCGCGGGACTGGCGCTGGCGCTCCTGGGCATGCCCGTCGGCACCCTCCTCACCTTGCCCTTTGCCGGTCGCCTCGTCGCCAGCATCGGGGCGCGCGCCACTATCATCTATGGCTTCATCGTCTACAGCGCCGTCATGGCCCTTCCCGCGCTGGCCTGGAATGCCGAAACGCTCTTCGTGGCGCTGATGTTTGCCGGCTCGGCCGTCTCGACGCTTGAGCTCGGCCTCAACGTCAAGGCCGACGAGGTCGAGAAGCACGGCGGCAAGCCGATCATGAGCACGTGCCACGGCTTCTGGAGCCTGGGCATCATGGTCGGCAGCGTCGTCGGCTCGGTCTTTGCCGCCCTCGGCGTTCCCGCCGCCATCGCAATTCCGCTTGCCGCAATCATCGTGCTGCCGGTCGCCCTCTATGTCGGCAACCTGTTGCCCGACCATGGCAAGGAAGAGCGCGCTGCCGCGGCCACCGCGCCCAAGGCCAGATGGCAGCCGCCCGGCGCAATGCTGCTCGGCATCTGCCTCTTCGTCTTCGGCATCGGCATGACGGAAGGCGCGGTTGCCGATTGGTCGGCAGTGTTCCTGCGCGATGTCTTCGGCTCACCCACCGCCCAGGCCGGTATCGGCTATTCGGTCTTCGCTGCCCTCGTGGCCACCGGCCGCTTCAGCGGCGACTGGCTGCGCACGCGCTATGGCGCAGTGGCCGTCGCCCGTTTCTGCGGCACCTGCGCGCTGATCGGGCTGGCTATCGTCTATTTCGCCGGCTCGCCCGAAGTCGCCATCGTCGGCTTCGCCGTGGTCGGGTTCGGTGTCTCGGTGGGCTTCCCGCTGGCCGTCAGCGCTGCCGCCAGCCTCAAGGATCGCCCTGCTTCCTCGAGCGTGGCCACCCTGTCCTTCATCGCCCTCACCGGCTTCCTCATCGGGCCGCCGATGATCGGGTTCGTTGCCGAGCACACCAGCATGCGCGGCGGGCTCGCCATGCTGCTGCCCTTCCTCGGCCTCAGCCTCATCCTCACCGGCACGTTGCGGGCGGGGATGGGCCGGAAGGCGGAGCCGGCTTCGGCGGCCGCCTGACACGCATCAGGGTGGTGCCGCCAGTCGGCACCACCGCGCCCTCGCCTTACTTGCTCTTGTCTTCCAGCCACTTGAGCATGTCGGCGATCTCCTGCTCCTGGGCATCGATCACCTTCTGCGCCATGCCGCGCGCCCACTCGTCCTTGCCGTATTGCAGCTCGACCTTGGCCATGTCGATGGCGCCCTGATGGTGGGGATCATCCCGCAGACGAAGGCCACATCGATATCGGTCGCCGTCATGCCGGCTGCCATGTCGCCGTGCATGGCATCCATCGTCGCGGCCAGCGCCTTGTGCGCCTCGTCGCCTTCCGCAGGAGCGGCCGCCATGGCCGACATGTCATGGCCCTTGGCGTTTTCGAGGCAGATCGCCGGCAGCTTCGATTCGGGCGCGGCGGCGCCGCCATGCATCGAATGATCCTGCGCGATAGCCGGTGCCGCGACCAGCACGAGAGCCGCAGCGATCACTTTGGGAAGCAAATGCATCCTCTTTCCTTTCATCCATAAATCGACCCGGCGCCCGTTCTGGGCCTTGCCATGGTTGTAAGGTCAAGGCGTGGGATGGATGAAAGGCGAAGGGCGCCGGAACCGGTCCGACGCCCTTTTTGTCAGGTCAGGCGACCTTGAACGTATGCGCTTCGCCGTCGATGACGATGGTGACATCGCCCGCGAAGACGCCCTGGAGCGTCGCCACTTCGTGGCCGGTGAAGTTACCGCTGCCGGTGGTGTCCACGCTCAGGATCGTGTTGCCGCCCGATGCCGAGAGGTTGACGTACTGGCTGGACTGCGCGTCGTTGAAATGGCCGTTCAGCAGCTCCTGGAGGTCAATCGCATCCTCGCCGACGACGTAGTCGGTGATGGTGTCCGCGTTCGCCGCGCCCGTATGGGAGAAGACGAACGTGTCGTTGCCCGCACCACCCGTCAGCGTATCGTTGCCAGGGCCACCGGCGAGAATGTCGTTGCCCGCGCCACCAATCAGGATATCGCTGCCGGCGCCGCCCGACAGGAAATTGTCGTGGCTGTTGCCGATGAGCAGATCATTGCCCAGGCCGCCGATAATGCCTTCGATACCGGTCAGCTTGTCGCCGTCGGCGTCGCCGCCACCGATCGTGCCGGCAGCCGGGTTCGCCATGTCGGCCGGCGCGCCTGAGGCATGTCCGTCATCCGCGAGGCGGATGGACAGGTTGCCGAGGCTGCCGTTGTAGTCGACGATATCGAAGCCGTTGCCGCCCACGATGGTGTCATGGTGCGCGCTGGCTGCAATCACGTCGTCGCCATTCGTGCCGTTGAGCGTGTAGTCGCTTCCCGAAGCAGCCGAGACCTGGTCGATATGAACCGTCTGGGCCGAAGACTGGTCGCCATCGCCGTCGACCGCCACAACCTTGAAATCGAGGTGCAGGTCCGGCGGCGGCATCGCGACGTCGTAGGACCAGCTCTCGATCTTGAACTTGCCGGCGGTGCAGTCGATCTCGATGGCATTGAACGGGATCGACGGGTCAATGACCAGCACGCCGTTGACGACCTGCGCCACGCCGGACTGCGATCCGATCACGGTCGTGCCGTCGCTGGCATAGTTATAGGCCGTCCAGCTGACAGTGCGGCTGCCGCTTCCCAGCTCGTCCACGTTGAAAGTCAGGGCTTCGACGAGCTGGCCGTTCACGCCAGGCGTGTTGTTGTGCGCGGTGTCGCCGACCTTGAAGAACTCGAGGCTGAACCGGTCGCCCTGCTCGATGTTGTTGTTGTCGACACCGAAACCAGCGCCCGACGGGTTGATGGTATGGCCGCCCATGGCCTGGATTTCCACCGTACCGCCGGCAACATCGAAATAGCTCTGCTTCTGGCCGGCCGAAATCGCCGTGTCGCTGACGGTCTTGGAGGTGCCAGTCTGCGGGGTGTGCAGCTCGTAGGTATAGGTGCCGTCCGCGCGGACGGTCAGCGAGAACACTTCGGTCGCGCCCGACATACCGTGCAGCGTGGTGGTGCCGTTCTCGCCATAGGTGGTCTGGTAGGTGATGCCCTTGATGGCCGGGCCGGTGATCTCGAAATGATCGATGCCATCGGCGCCCGGCGCCACGGCGAAGAGGCCGGAAACCGTGCCGGTTTCATTCGGGATCACGCCCGTGGTGAATTCCCCGAGCACCGGCATGTCATCGACGACCTGAACGTCGAACGAGCCATTGCCCTGGCTGCCGTCGGCATCGGTCACGACGAACGAGATGCCGTTGAGCGTCACCGCATCCTCGCCGCCGGCCCCATGGGTAACCGACTTTTCGAGCACGACCTCATAGGTATAGGTCACCTGGCCCGCGGCATTGGCTGCGCCGGCCGAGACGATGGCAACGGTCATCACCGTCACCCCGCCCACGGCGCCCGTCAGCGTGCGGCCGTCGCCCGAGAGCGTCCAGGCGACGTCGCCGCCCAGCGCCTTGAGCTGGCTGTCGAGCCCGGAGGCCGAGAGCTGAATCGCGCCCAGGGCATCCGCCGGCACGTCATTGCCGTAGCCCACCGTGATCGTGCCGGTATAGGCGGCGCTGCCCGTCGAGGTGACCTCCCCCGCCCGGCCGTGATCGGCGCTGGCGCCCGGCAGCCCGTCCTCATCGACGACCGCCGTGGCGTTGTTCACGACGACCACCGGCTTGGAATCGGTCTTGAGCTCGATAGTCACCGTCGCCGTGGAGCTGTCGCCGTCGCGGTCGGTGATGGTGTAGTCGAACGTCACCGTGCCTTCTTCGCCGGCTGCGGGCGTGTAGGTGAAGGTGCCATCCCCGTTATAGGTGATGACGCCAGTGCCACCGCTCAGGCTGCCCGCAACAGCCTTGACGCCGTTCACCAGGTCAACGCCATCGGCGCCCTGGGCGTCGTTGGAGAGCACGTCGACGGTCACCGGCTCGTTCTCGTGCGCCTGGGTCGCGCTGTCGCCCGCTGCAACGGGCAGCGAGTCGTTGACGGTCAGGTCGAAGGAGCCGGAAACCGTCTGGCCGCCATCGCCATCGGTGGCGAGGAAATCGACCTGCACATTCACGTTGTCTTCGACATCGGCGCCCGGATGCCCGACCGCTTCATACTGCGTCACGAGGTAATTGTAGGTGACCGTGCCGTCGCCATTGGGCGTTGCGGTCACGGTGATGGTGATCACCTGCCGCGCCCCGCCGTCGACCGTGCCGATGAGGCCGCCGGCGCCGTCGCTGGCGAATTCCACCACCTTGCCGTCGGCGGTCTTGAGCGCCCCGATGCCCGTCAGCTCGAAGCTCGAGCCGGCATCGTCGGCGCCGTAGTCGATGGTCACCGAACCGCCGCTCGTGGAAACGCCACCAGCCAGGGTGCCGTCGTCGTCGGTTGCCACGTCGGTCGCGGCAACGGAGATGACCGGGGCGGAATCGGGCTGCAGTTCGATCGTCACCGTCGCCGTGGATTCGTCACCGTCGCTGTCGGTGATGGTGTACTGGAACGTCACCGTGCCCTCTTCGCCGGCAGCGGGCGTGTAGGTGAAGGTACCGTCCCCGTTATAGGTGATGACACCCGTGCCACCGGCGAGGCTGCCGGTAACGAACTTCACGGCCGTCGCCAGGTCGACACCGTCGGCGCCGCGCACGTCGTTGCCGATCACATCGACCGTCACCGGATCGTTTTCGTGGGCCTGCGTCTGCTTGTCGTCATTGGCCGTGGGCGCATCGTCGACGATGTTGACCGTCAGCGTGCCCGTGCCGATATCGCCGTCCGTATCGGTAATCGTCACCGGGAACGACACCGACGTGTGGTCGCCCGACGTGTTGACGCCAAGCGTATAGGTGTAGCTGATGGTACCGGCGCCGGTTACGGGATCGAAGCTATAGCCCGTCACCACCAGCTTGCCGGTCGCATCGCTGAGCAGCGTTTGGGGGAAGCCGGCCAGCAGGTCGATGGCCTTGCCGCCGATCGCGATCGAACCAACGCCGTCGGCAGCCGAGAAGCTCACCTGCCCGCTCGTCGTCTCGCCGCCGCTGCCGTTCTTGGAGCCGCCCGGCAGGCCGGATTCGTAAACGAAGGTCCCGGCCGCACCGGCGCTCGGATTGCCCGCATCGCCTGCCGGCGGCGTCACCGTCACGTCATTGTTCACGCGATCCGCGCCGCGGAGAGCAATGGGTTCGCCGCCGCGCTCGTCGAAGGTGGGAACGTTGAGGAAGAGCTCGGTCGGGGCCAGCAGGTCGGCATAGCCGAGGCCATCGCCGATGCCCTCCGGGTCGACCCAGCCGAAATTGCCATGCGAACCGTCCGCGCCGCCGCTCGTCGGGCCGGCTGCCGTCTCGATGCCGTCTGCCGCGAAGAGCTGCGCTACCGCCTGGGGCGGAACTTCGACGCCGCCGACGAAAAGGGTCAGCCCCTGCACCGCGCCGCTCGGCAGCACCACCACGGACCCATCCGGCTGGACGAATTCGAGGTCGGTGCCGTTCTGGCGCACCTGGCTGATATCGGCGCCTTCGGGAAGCCGGGCCGTGTGCCCCTCGCCGATCTCGACGATGACCCGCGCCGGACCGTCGGTGACCTCTGCGACCCGTACGGCACCCGCGGCAGCAATAGCCGAAGGCAGACCCTGTACATGCGGAAGTTTGTTACCCGACGTTACCTGTCCAGCAGCGAATTCGTTGGGCGAACGGCCGGACTTATTGTCTGCAGTCATGAAATTCCCTTGGGCCGGCGGCCCCGATTAACACTCGATTAATCGCGGGATTTCACATCTGGGCTTGTAGTTGAAAGTGGCCCAAACCGGCCAAAGCATAGCCGGTTATACAAACAGGTCGGTTTCTTTATTAACCCTAACGTTTTGTATAACCGCGTATGTTTACACAGTTCTGGCCGGACAGAAATTAACCAATTGGAGCTAGCTCGGCGTCAGGCGCAACTAGCTCCCCGGTGACGCAAATCAGCGTCCAGGTGCACCGGCAATGACACGTTCGACGAGGTCGAGCAGCGCCTGATCCTCGGCCAGTTCCGGGGCATAGGGCCGTACCGAATAGAGCCCGATCAGCGTGAGGTAGAGCGCCTTGGCCAACCGTCCCGCCTCGGCCGCCTCATAGCCGAGCGCTGCCAGCGCCCCTCTCAGGGCCGCAATCCGCTCTGCCTCGATTCGCGCGAAGCGCTGGCCGACCTCGGAGTTCTGCGCCGCCCAGGCGCGCAAGGCCGTTTCGGCGCCACCGACGCTGGCCCCTCGCCCGGTCACGCTCAAAGCGCCCTTGGTGATCTGCCGGAGCCGTTCGGCGGGATCGGCGATCGCTATCGCCTTGGCCACCGGCTCCGCCGTGCCCTCCCGCTCCCAGAGCTGGAGCATGGCTTCGAGTAGCGCCGGGCGATCGGCGAAGTGCCAATAGAAGGAACCCTTGGTCGTGCCGAGCCGCTTGGCAAGGCGTTCCACCCGAACGGCATCCAGCCCGCCCTCGCCGAGGGCAGCCAGGCCGGCAATCACCCAGTCGCGGGGAGTGAGGTTGGCTTTTTCTGTCACGCACAGCTCCGAAACGGCATCGCGAAATAACCATACGCCACCGTATGGACTCTTCGCAACATCGGCGTACCATACGGCTCCGTATGGAATGGAGCCTTGCGATGATAAGCCTCAACAATCCCCTCGATCTGCCGGTGCGCAGATGGACGTTGCGCCGCTATGGCCTGCTGCTCGGCGCGGCGCTATCGGCCGTCGGCGCGCGATATCACATCGCCGTCGGTACCTCCAAAGTGCTGGAGCCGATGCACGCCACCGCCCTGCCCCGTGAGGTCACCACCATCATCGATCTCATGTGGTGGCAGATTGCGGCCCTCATCGTCATGGGCGGGGTCGCCATGGCCGTCGCCGCCTTCAGGACGGAGTGGCGCAGGCCTATCGCCTGGCTGCTGGGCGGACACTATCTCGTGATCTCGGCGATCTGCATCGCCATCAGTTATTCGTGGTTCGGCACGCCGCTGGGCCTCTTCCAGTGGGTGATATTCGGCTCGCTCGGCCTGCTGACGATCTGGGCTGCGTGGCGGTAATCCGGCACATTCCGGCCTCGGCCGCTCCGGCAGGCGCTTCGTCACCCCGCCCTGCCAGAAGGGGACGGAAGTTCGCGCAGCGCCCTTGCCCGGCCTTTGGCCGGCCAATCACGCTTAATACGATCTTAATTTGCAGTCGGCGACTCTATGGGCAATGCTCTCGTCCTGCTCCGTGCACGAGATGGGCCCCTTCCAGTTTTTGAGGCTGCCATGTTCCGCACCGCCAAACAGGTTCCCTTTTCCATGTCGCGTCGCGCCTTCGCGACAGGCGCCATTACGCTCCTGGCGTCGTCGGCCATTTCGCCGGCTTTCGCGGCGGGCGTGGGCGGCTTTGTCGATCGCGTCTGGCAGCAGGCCAAGGCGCGCGGCGTCTCGCGGCGGATTTTCGATGCCGCGATGGGCGATTTCCGTCCCATCACCAAGGTGCTCGACCTCAGCGGCAAGCAGCCCGAATTTGCCACCACCGCTGCCGACTATGTCGGCAAGCGCGTCAATGACCGCCAGGTCGGCACTGGCCGCGCCATGCGCGGCGAGTGGGCACAGACCCTTGGCGCCATCGGCGGCCGCTATGGCGTGCAGCCCGAGGCCATCCTCGCCATCTGGGGCATCGAGACCAATTACGGTGGCTATATGGGCGGCAACAACACCGTCCACGCCCTGGGCACCCTTGCCTATGGCGGTCGGCGCGCCGATTATTTCGGCAGCGAGCTCATCACTTCGCTCGAAATCCTCCAGGCGGGGCACGTCAAGCCGGGCCAGATGGTCGGTTCGTGGGCCGGCGCCATGGGCCATCCGCAATTCATGCCCTCGAGCTTCATGAAATACGCCGTCGATTTCAAAGGCGACGGCCACAAGGACATCTGGAACTCGGTGCCCGATGCCCAGGCATCCATCGGCAATTACCTGCGCTCCTTCGGCTGGCGGCCGGGCGAGACCTGGGGCTACGAAGTCAAGCTGCCGCGCGGCTTCGATTACAACCACGTCTGGTCCAAGACCACCGCCTCGCTGCGCGACTGGAGCGGCGCCGGCGTCACCCGCGCCAACGGCAAGGCTTTCCCGCGCGCAAGCGATTCCGCCCGACTCTTCATGCCGATGGGCGGCCATGGCCCGGTCTTCGCCGTGCTGGCCAATTTCGACGTCATCAAGCGCTACAACAATTCGGACAGCTATGCCCTTGCCGTCGGCCATCTCGCCGACCGGATCATCGGCGGCGGTGGTTTCGTTTCGCCCTGGCCCAACGATACGGCCCTCAACGGTGCCGGGCGCCAGAAGGTGCAATCACTGCTCCTCAAGCGCGGCTACCAGATCGGCTCCGCCGATGGCGTCATCGGCTCCAAGACGCGCGCCGCGGTGATGGATTGGCAGGCCAAGGCCGGCCTCCTCGCCGATGGCCACGTTTCAGGCAACCTCCTCAACGCGATGAGCTGACCCGCGCCGCGGCAACCAGCCGCCGCGCCGGGGAGTTGAAGCTGCGTAGCGCTTTGTCCGGAGAAGCGTCATGGCTCCATCGACCAATCAGCCGACCCGCAGCTCCTGGCAGCGGGCGGCCCTCAATGGCCTCAAATGCCGCTGCCCCAATTGCGGGCGCGGCAAGCTCTATGCGCGCTATCTCGAGCCGGTCGAACACTGCAACGTCTGCGGCGAAGCCTATGGCGACCGTTACCAGGTCGGCCTCCTCCTCCCCTTCATCGTCGTCACCGTGCTCGGCCACATCCTCGTCTTCGTGCTTCTCGAAGCGGCCCGACTGCGGATCAATCCCCTGCTTTCGCTGGCGATCTTCATCCCCATCGTCCTCGTCGTCTCGCTCCTGCTGTTGCCGCCGGTGAAGGGCGCGCTGATCGGCATATTGTGGTTCAGCCAGCTGAGCGATGAGCAGCGCTAGGCGACCGGCTGCAAATCGGTTTGACACCCGGCGCTGGCAAAACCACCATGTCGCCGGACTTCGAAAGCCCTTGCCAAGGGCATCCGGAACGACCATCTCGGCTGCAACAGCAGGAGTGCGTGCGATGAATATCGGCCAGGCAGCCAAGGCCTCTGGAATTTCGGCCAAGATGATCCGCTACTACGAATCCATCGGGCTGATCGGCAGCGCGCATCGCACGGAATCCGGCTATCGCGTCTATATGGAAAACGACGTCCATACCCTGCGCTTCATCGCCCGCGCCCGCGATCTCGGCTTTTCCGTCGAGCAGATGGGCGACCTCCTCGCCCTGTGGCGCGACCGCTCGCGCGCCAGCGGGGACGTCAAGGCCATCGCGCTCGGCCATATCGAGGAACTCGAGCGCAAGGCCAGGGCGCTCCAGGAAATGAGCAACACGCTCCGCCACCTCGCCGCCCACTGCCACGGCGACACCCGTCCTGATTGCCCGATTCTCGAAGAGCTGGCAGAGGCCCCGGCCCCGAAGGTGCGCAAGCGCCAGAAGTTCGGCGTCACCGCGGTTCAGGCGCAGGGCGCGTAACGAGGCGCGAGCCACGCAGGCGCCTCTCTTCCCCAGCTTTCGTCGGGGAAGAGCGACCGAGACTTCAGGGGGAGCGTCACCCCCTTGACCCTCCCATTCTGGCAAACTTTACGACTCCCCGCCCGTGGGCTTCGGCCCCTTGCAACCCCAGTCGTAAAGGACATCCGGAATGACCAGTTACGCACCTGACCCCTTGCGGTGGTGGGCGCTGGCGCTGCTTTGCGCGGCGCAATTCATCGTCATCCTCGACACTTCGATCATCGGCATTGCCCTGCCGGCCATCCAGCAGCAGCTCGGCTTTTCCGCCGAAGGGCTCTCCTGGATCTTCAACGCCTATGTCATTGCCTTCGGCGGCCTGCTGCTGCTCGGCGGCAAGCTGGGCGATATCTTCGGCAGCCGGCGCATGTTCATGCTCGGCTTCGCCATTCTCACCGTCGCCTCGCTCGTGGCGGGCCTCGCCGGTTCGCAGGCGCAGCTCCTTGCCGGGCGCGCGCTGCAGGGCGTGGGCGCAGCGCTCATCGCGCCTTCGGCCCTCACCATCCTCATGACCCTTTTCGGCGGCAATGGCCGCGAACTGGGCAAGGCCTTCGGCTTCTGGGGCGCGGCGGCTGCGGCGGGCGGCACGGCCGGGGTGTTCCTGGGCGGCGTCATCACCGAGTGGATGAGCTGGCCCTGGACCTTCCTCATCAACGTGCCGCTCGGCATCCTCGTGCTGCTCGTCAGCCCGCTCGTGCTGCGCTATCGCGCGCCGCTCGTCGGACGGGTGGATTGGCTGGGGGCGCTCCTCGTCACCGGCGCGCTGGTGCTGGCGGTCTATGCCATCGTCACCACCGAGCCGGGCCAATGGACCTCGCTGCGTGCCTGGGGCCTCCTCGCCGCCGCGCTCGGGCTGCTCGTCGCCTTCTTCATCTCGCAGGCCCTGCAGCGCGAACCGCTGCTGCCGCTGCGCATTCTCGGCGCGCCGAACCTGGCGGCGGGTAACCTCTTGATGGGGCTGCTCGGGGCGGCGTGGATTCCGCTCTGGTTCTACCTCAACCTCTACCTGCAGCAGGTACTGCACCTCTCCGCATTGTTCAGCGGGCTGGCGCTCCTGCCCATGACCGTCACCATCATGGTGTTGATGGTCGCCGTATCCGGCCGGCTCGTGGCGCGGTTCGGCATCAAGGCCAACGTCATCGTCGGCCTGTTGCTGATGGGTGGCGCGCTGCTGCTCTTCGCCCGCCTGCCGAGCGAGGGCAGCTTCGTGGTCGACGTCCTGCCCGCTTCGCTGCTGGCCGCCCTCGGCATGTCGCTCGCCTATATCCCCACGACCATGGCCGGCATGTCCGGCGCGCGGCCGGAGGAGATGGGCCTGGCTTCCGGCCTCATCAACACCAGCTACCAGGTGGGTTCCGCGATCGGGCTCGCGGTCATGGTGGCTCTGGCCTCGGGGCGTGCGGCCGACATGCTCGCCGGCTTCCAGGCGGCGTTCCTCGGCGCGGCGATCGTCGCGGTTGCGGCGGCGATCCTGGCGGTCATCGCCCTGCGCGGCGCGCGCAGCAGCGGCGCGGTGCCTGCCGGCTGAAACGAAGAGGGCGGAGTTTCCTCCGCCCTCTCAATTCTCTCTTAGACGTGCCCTGCCACCGGCTTGGCGTGGTAGGGCGCTTCCATTTCCGCCACGTCCTCGGGGGTGAGCTTCACCTCCAGCGCCGCGATGGCGTCGCCGAACTGCTCCAGCTTGGAAATCCCCACGATCGGCGCGGTGATCGCAGGGCGGCTTGCCACCCAGGCATAGGCGATCTGGGCCATCGGCCGGCCATGACGCTCGGCTACCTTGCGGGTGGCGGCGATGATGGCGTCGTCCTGCGCCTTGCTCCGATCGTAGAGCGCGTTGGCGGTCTTGTCGGTTTCGGCACGCACCGAGGTCACGCCCTCGTTGCGCTTGCCGGCGAGAAGGCCGCGGGCCAGCGGGCTCCAGGGGATCACGCCCACGCCTTCGTTGAGGCAGAGCGGCAGCATTTCGCGCTCTTCCTCGCGATAGATGAGGTTGTAGTGCGGCTGCATGGAGACGAACGGCGCCCAGCCGTTCTGGCGCTGCATGCCGATGGCCTTCATGAACTGCCAGGCATGCATCGAGGACGCGCCGAGATAGCGCACCTTGCCCATGCGCACGACATCGTTGAGCGCATCCAGCGTCTCTTCGAGCGGCGTGCCGTAGTCGAAGCGGTGGAGTTGGTAGAGGTCGATATAGTCCGTGCCCAGGCGCTTGAGGCTGCCGTCGACTGCCTCGAAAATGTGCTTGCGCGAGAGCCCGCGGTCGTTCGGGTCGTCGCTCATGGGGTTGTAGAGCTTGGTGGCGATCACCGCCTTGTGACGCGGCAGGCGCGCCAGCACGGCGCGGCCCACGATCTCTTCGCTCGCACCAAGCGAGTACATGTCGGCGGTGTCGAAGAAGTTGATGCCCTCGTCGATCGCCTTGTCGATGATCGGGCGCGAGCCGGCCTCGTCGAGCACCCATTTGGCCCAGTTGGGCGAACCAAAGGTCATGCAACCCAATGCAATACGGGAAATCTTGAGGCCCGTCCGGCCAAGGTTGACATAGTCCATTAGTACACCTCTTCGCATGTGATGGCGGTCAAAGCGGGGCCTTCGTTACAGCACTCGGCCGCACTTGAAAACCGGTTTAGTTTCGCGAGTGCACCGGCAAAGGTTGATTTCCATTAACCTTTCCGCTCAGTTTCTGCGCACTTTCCCCATATGAACATTTTTTGTCCTACCCACTTGCGCGTCGCGTAACACGTGTTACGGTTTGAGTGTACTGGATGGTTAGCACACCCATGTTCAATATGTTCCCGCTGGACGCCACATCGATAGACAAGTCGCTGCCCGTCCCGGTGAGCACGCAGCTCCATGGGCTATTGAGTTACATTCTTTCGCACGGCGACATGGCCTATGGCACCAAGCTTCCCTCGGTGCGCCAGCTTGCCGCGGACCTGAGCATCGCGCCGATGACGGTCAGCCAGGTCTACCAGGACCTGCGCGATGCCGGCCTCATCGAGATGAAGCGGGGCCTCGGCGCCTTTACCGCCCGTGATCCCAATGTGCGCCTGCGCGAGGATCAGCCCATCAACGCGCTGCGTGCCGATATCGATGCGCTGCTCGGCAAGGCCGAGCATCTGGGCGTTTCCCCGATGGCGCTCGTTTCCATGGTCACTGCCCAGGTGCAGATGCGCAAGCCGCGCTCCGGGCTTGAAATCGTGTTCGTCGGCATCTTCCCCGGCCCCACGCGCGACTATGTCGAAGAGATCAAGAACGTGCTGGCCGCCGACGATACCGTGCGCATCGTCACGCTCGAACAACTCAAGACCTCCGAGGAGGCTCGCGCCACCTGCAACCAGGCAGATGTCGTGCTGACCTTCGTGCATCGCGAGATGGAAGTGCAGGCCCTCGTGCCCGATGCGCGCCTCCTCGCGCTGCGCTTCATTCCGTCCGAGAAGACCCGGCAGGCCCTCGCCAGCCTCGATCCGCGCACCAAGATCGCCGCGGTCACGCACTTCCAGGACTTCATCGCCATCATGCGCCCCTCGATCCGCGAGTTTGCGCCCCACGTGGCTGATATCCGCGTCACGTGGTCCTCGGCGCCGGACCTGAGCGAAACCATCGCCGTGTGCGACGTGGTGATCTACGCCACCGGCGCCGACGAAGTGGCGGGCCTCGCCCGCCCCGGCCAGCGCTGCTTCGAATACCGCCATTCGCCCGACCTGGGCGCACTTGAAAACGTGCTTGTCCCCTATCTCGCCCATCTGCGCCGTTCAAAGTCGGACGATGGTCGAAAGGGGCAGGCCGCTGCGTAACAACCCGGGCGCGCGAAAAGTCCGGGGATGTCTAAAACGTTCAACAAGGGAAGAACCATGAAGAGACTGCTTCTTTCGACCAGCGCCGCCATCCTGGCGCTGTCCATGGCCGGGACCACCGTCCCCGCCTGGGCCCAGAATGCACCCGATACGCTCGTCGTCGGCATGGACGTGGATGCCGGCACGCTCGATCCGCGCCTGTCGCGCGATACGACCGCTTCGCGCGCCATCGACCTCATCTATTCGGGTCTCGTGCACATCACGCCGAACCTGAGCGCCGTGCCGGACCTGGCCGAAAGCTGGGAAACGCCCGATCCGACGACCTGGATCTTCAAGCTGCGCGATGGCCTCAAGTTCTCCGATGGTTCGCCGCTGACCGCCGATGACGTGGTGTTCACCTTCACCTCGATCATCGACAAGGACTTCAACGCGCCGATGCGCGGCCTCTACACCCCGATCACCAAGGTCGAGGCCGTGGACCCGCAGACCGTCAAGTTCACGCTCGACGCGCCCTATGCCCCGCTCCTCTCCTACCTCGATATCGGCATCGTCTCGAAGGCCGCCGTCGAAGGTGGCAAGGATATCGGTGCCGAGCCGCTCGGCGCCGGCCCGATGAAGCTCGCCGCCTGGAACCGCGGCAGCGACATCCAGCTCGAAGCCAACCCCAATTTTTGGGGCGAGCAGCCCAAGCTCACCAAGGTCTCGATGAAGATCATCGGTGACAACAGCGCCCGCGCGCAGGCTTTCGAAGCAGGCGACCTGGACGCCATCCAGTCCCCGCTCTCGCCGCAGGACATCACCCGTCTCGCCGCTGACACCCGCTTCGGTAATGTCATCGTGCCGGGCCTGGGCGTGACCTACATCAACTACAACACCAAGGACCCGATCCTGGCCGACGCCAAGATGCGTCAGGCGTTCTCGATGCTGATCGACCAGAACACCATCGTGAACGACATCTACCAGGGTGTGGATCAGGTCGCTTCCTCGATCATCCTGCCGTCGTCCTGGGCTTACTCCGCCGACATCAAGCAGCCGACGTTCGACGTGGAAGGCGCCAAGAAGCTCTTCGCCGAAGAGGGCTGGACCGACAGCAACAATGACGGGATCCTGGACAAGGACGGCAACAAGCTGACCGTGGTTCTCTCCACGCACAGCGAAGACCCGAACCGCGTGCAGTCCATCGAGTTCATCCAGGCCATCATGCAGTCGGCTGGCGTCGACGCGCAGGCCCAGATCACCGACTGGCCGTCGTTCTCGACCAACTACGTGCAGCAGGGCAAGCACCAGATCGCGCTGCTCGGCTGGCTCAATATCGTCGACCCGGACCGTCTGCTGTTCAACCAGCTGACCACCGGCGGCTCGACCAACTGGGGCGGTTATTCCAACCCGCAGGTCGATGAACTGCTCCAGAAGGGCCGCACCGATACCGACCAGGCTGCCCGTGCCACCGACTATCAGGAAGCCGCCAAGATCCTGGCGTCCGACCTGCCCTACTACATCGTGTCCGACCAGGGCTACCAGCTGTTCTACAGCAAGGACATCCCGGTGGAAGTTCAGGCCACCCCACGCGGAAATCTCCGCGGCCTGATCGGCTACAAGGACTAATCCTGCTGAGAAAGGCCGGCGCGGGCCCAAACGCGCCGGCCACCTACTTCAATTCCTTTTCCGAGCCCGTCATGACTTTCAAGCAGCGCCTGAGCGCAGACTATTACGCCCGCGTGCACCGCGACATCCGTGCCCGCATGGCCGAGGCCGGCATCGACGTATTGCTGCTCGATAGCAATGACGATGTGATCTACACGACCGGCTTCTCGCACTATACGACCGAGCGCCCCGTCGTCTTCGCGCTGACGCAGGACAAGGCCCTGCTCCTCATTCCCGAACTCGAGCGCACCCATTGCGCCAAGCAGCATGTCGCTGCCGAGCCGGTGGTCTATTTCGAGTTTCCCGGCATCGACAAGCCGTTCGACGTGCTGGCGCGCGCGCTTGGCAACGTCACCGGCACGATCGGCCACAGCGCCGGCATTTCGATGGCCCGCGCCCCGCAGATCGCCGCCGCCTTCCCCAATGCCAAGGTTAGGCCGAGCGGCATCGTCTCGACGATGCGTCTCACCAAGTATCCGGAAGAAATCGTGCTGCAGCAGGAAGCTGCGCGGATTTCCGACAGCATGGTCGCCGCCGGCGTCGCCATGATCTCCGAGGCCTTCCGCTCAGGCGGCCTGATGCCGACCGAGATCGAGGTCGAGAGCCATATCATGCGCCATGCGCTCGATGTGATGAATACCGAGCATGAGGACATCATGTTCGTGCAGGGCATTTCGGGCGGCCTCGTCTATGGCGGCCTCAACTCCGCCTATCCGCACGGCATGCCCTCCGCGCGCCGTTTCGAGAAAGGCGAGAGCTTCATGCTGTCGCTGGGCTGCCGCGTCGGTGGCCGCGCCGCCGAAAGCGAGCGCACCTTCATCCTCGGCGAGCCCAGCGCCGACCAGGCCCGGTTCTATACCGTCGCCTACGAAGCCCAGAAGATGGCGACCGAAGCCCTGATCGCGGGCAAGACCTGCGCGTCGGCCGACAACCTCGCCCTCGCCTATATCCGCGACAGCGGCATGGGCGAATATTGCCTGCACCGCGTCGGTCACGGCATGGGCGTGATGTTCCATGAGCCGCCATGGGTGGAGGGGGGCGACGAGACCATCCTGCGCCCGAACATGGTCTGCTCGACCGAGCCGGCGCTCTACGTGCCCGACCTTGGCGGCTTCCGTATCGCGGATACCGTCCATGTCACCGAGAAGGGGCCGAACAGCCTCACGAAATATCCACGCAAGCTCGAAGAGATCGTCATCGCATGATTGCTTACGTGACACGACGCCTGCTGCTGCTCATCCCGATGGCTATCGGGATGGTGGTGGTGACGTTCGGCCTGCTGCTGCTGATCCCGGGCGATCCGGCCTCCGTGCTGCTCGGCCAGGAAGCCTCTCCGGACGCCATCGCGAACCTGCGGGCCGCGCTCGGCCTCGACAATCCCTGGTATATCCGGCTCTGGGACTATTTCGTCGCCCTGCTCCACGGAGACATGGGCCGCTCGATCTTCCAGAGCCTGCCGGTCTCCGAAATCATCATGAGCCGCCTCGGTGCGACGGTCGAACTGGCCGTGGTAGCCCTCGTGCTTGCCACGCTCATCGGTATGACGCTCGGCGTCATCGCCGCCATGAAGCAGGGCACCTGGGTCGATACCGTCGCCATGCTCTTCGCCCAGCTCGGCGTCTCGATGCCGGTTTACTGGCTCAGCCTGCTGCTCATGCTGTTCTTCGCCGTCCAGCTCGGCTGGCTGCCCTCCATCGGTCGCGGCGAGCCCCTGCCCTCCGCGCTCTGGATGGCCCTCACCGGCAAGCCGCAGGTGCTCTGGGATTCGCTGGCGCACATCATCCTGCCGGCCCTCGCGCTGGCGGTGAACTCGGCGGCCATCATCAGCCGCCTGGTCCGCACCTCGATGCTCGAAGTGCTGCGCGAGGACTTTGTCCGCACCGCCTATGCCAAGGGCCTGCGCCGTCCGCGCGTCGTCATCCGCCATGCCCTGCGCAACGCACTGCTGCCCGTGCTCTCGGTCATCGGCCTGCGCTTCGGCGCCCTGCTCGGCGGCGCGGTGCTGACCGAAAGCATCTTTGCCTGGCCCGGCCTCGGCCAGCTCACGATCTCGGCCATCTCGCAGCGCGACTTGCCGCTGATCCAGGGCATCGTCCTCACCTTCGCGATCATCTTCGCGCTGGTGAACCTCGTCGTTGATCTCCTCTATGCCGCGGTCGATCCGCGCATCAGGCTCGGGTGATAGCCATGCGCGTACCTCGTATCTTCCGCAATTCCTCACTGGTCATCGGCGCGCTCATCACGCTCGCCATCGTGCTCCTCGCTTTGCTCGCCCCCTATGTGGCGACCCATGGCGTCGAGCAGATGGACATGCGCAACCGCTTCGCCTGGCCGAGCGCCGCCCACTGGCTGGGCACGGACAATTTCGGCCGCGATCTCTGGTCGCGTCTCGTCTATGGCGCGCAGGTCTCGCTCTCGATCGCCATCATGTCGGTCGGCGGCGCGGCCATCATCGGCACCACCGTGGGCCTCGTTGCAGGCTATTTCGGCGGCTGGGTCGACCTGCTCCTGATGCGCATCACCGACATCTTCCTCGGCTTTCCGGCCATCGTGCTCTCGCTCGCCATCGTGGCGGTGATGGGCCCGGGCATCGCCAATGTCGCCATCGCGCTCGTCATCGTGTTCTGGACCGAGTATGCCCGCGTCGTCCGTTCGACGACCCTGGTGCTGCGCGAACAGAACTACGTGCAGGCGGCCAAGGCGCTCGGCGCCAATCCGGCGCGGATCATCTTCAAGGAAATCCTGCCGAACGCGCTGGGCCCGATCATCGTGCTGGCCTCGCTCGGTCTGGGCACCGCGATCATCGCGGAATCCGCCCTCTCCTTCCTCGGCTTCGGCCTTCCTCCCCCGACCCCGACCTGGGGCTGGACCCTGGCCTACGGCACGCGCTTCATGCGTGACGAGCCGTGGCTGGCAATCGTTTCGGGCGCGACGATCATGATCACCGTGCTCGGATTCAATCTCCTCGGCGACGGCCTGCGCGACATCCTCGATCCGCGCCAGCTTTCGCGCGGCGGCAACGCCAAGAAATAAATCCGACTGAAAAAGGACTATAGAATGGTCAAGGCTATCAACAAGTTGCGGCACAAGTTCACCACCCATGCGGATGGCAGCGACGCCCTGCTTTTCGTCCATGAACTGGTTGGTGAGCAGGATGGCCCGACCATCGGCATTTCCGGCTCGATCCACGGCAACGAGAATGCCGGCTCGCAAGCAGTGCTCGAACTCTTCCGCGCCATCAAGGACCTGCCGCTCAAGGGCCGTATCCTCTTGCTGCCGGTTGCCAATCCGCGCGCCTTCGCGGTCAACCACCGCTTCACCCCGCTCGACGAGCTCAACCTCAACCGCGAGTTCCCCGGCGACCCGCGCGGCAACTACACCCAGCAGCTCGCCGACGCGCTGGCCAACCACTACTTCAACGAACTCGACTACCATATCGATCTGCACTCGGGCACCGACCGCCCGACCGTTGACTATGTCTACATCTGGAACGACGAGCCGCTGTCGCGCGCCTTCGGCTCCAAGTGCCTCTACCGTCCGGTCGAGGGCAAGGCGGGCACCGTCTATGCCGGCACCACCAAGTCGGTGACGATGGACCGCCACGGCACCAAGGTGGTGACCGTGGAACTGGGCGGCGGCATCGTCGACCAGGGCCCCTATGTCGAGCGCACCGTCAACGGCCTCCTCAACATGCTGCGCCACCTCGGCGTCATCGAAGGCGCGGTGCAGCCGAACCCGAAGCAGATCGTGGTCACCGAACTCGCCGGCATCCGTCCGAAGCACGGCGGCTGGCTCGAGCCGCTCTGCCCGGCCAACGGCGAAGTCATCAAGGGCGGCCAGCTTCTCGGCCGCGTCGTGAGCCCCTACGACTTCGAAGTGATCGAAGAGATCCCGACCCCGTTCGAGAACGGCGTGATGATCATGCAGCACCTGACGCGCAACGTCGTTGAAGCCGGCGATTACGGCTTCATGGTCGGCAACCTCGAAGGCTCGACCGACTGATAGCGCGATCACAAGGAAAGGGAGTGCGTTCGTTCCGAGCGCACTCCGGACTAAGAACGGAACCACGCCAATGACAGCTCAAATCCAAAATCAGGATCGGGCCCCTGTGCTCGCCGTCGAAGGACTGAACGTCCGCATCGCCAGCGAGAACGGTGCGTTTGACGTGGTTTCCGACATGGCCTTGTCCGTCGCCGCCGGCGAAACCGTCTGCATTGTCGGAGAGTCCGGTTGCGGCAAGTCCATGACCGCACTGGCGCTGCTTCGTCTCCTCCCTGAGGCAGCGTCGGTGGCGGCGGGCAAGATTGAGATCGACGGCAAGGACTTCCTGGCCATGGGCCAGCATCAGGTGGAAGACTATCGCGGCGAGAAGATCGCCATGATCTTCCAGGAGCCGCTGACCGCCCTCAACCCGGTCCTGACCATCGGCGAACAGATCGCCGAAGGCGTGCGCCAGCACCGCAAGGTCGGCAAGAAGCAGGCCTGGGCCCGCGCCGTCGAAGTTCTGAAGCTCGTGCAGATGCCCGACCCGGCGCGCCGCGCCACCCAATACCCGCACGAACTCTCGGGCGGCATGCGCCAGCGCGCCATGATCGCTTTGGCGCTCGCCTGCGAGCCGCGCATCATCGTCGCGGACGAGCCGACCACGGCGCTCGACGTCACCATCCAGGCGCAGATCCTCGGGCTCATCAAGGACCTGCAGACGCGCCTCGGCACCGCCCAGGTGCTCATCACCCACGACCTCGGCGTCGTGGCGGAAGTCGCCGACCGCGTCATCGTCATGTATGCCGGCCGCAAGGTCGAGGAAGCTTCGGTCACCGAGCTCTTTGACAACCCGATCCACCCCTATACGCGCGGCCTCATGGGCGCCATTCCGCGCGGCCAGAGCGCCGAGCGCCTGACCGACATTCCGGGCACGGTGCCGCCGATCTGGAACCTGCCCAAGGGCTGCGCCTTCGCGCCCCGCTGCCCGGGCGCCTCGGCGCGCTGCCTCGAAGAGCGTCCGCCTTTCGTAGAAAAATCGCCCGGCCATTTCGCCGCCTGCTGGGAACACGACAATGTCTGAAGCCAACGCTCCCCTGCTCGAGGTCCATGGCCTCAAGGTTCACTTCCCCATCCGCAAGGGCGTCCTCCAGCGTCAGGTCGGCTCGGTCAAGGCCGTCGACGGCGTCGACTTCTCCATCGGTCGCGGCCAGACGCTGAGCCTCGTGGGCGAAAGCGGCTGCGGCAAGTCCACGACGGGCCTCGCGCTCATGGGCCTCGTCAAGGCCACGGAGGGTTCGGTGAGCTTCGACGGCCAGCAGGTCGGCAGCTTCCGCGGCGCGACGCTGCGCAGCTATCGCAAGCGCATGCAGATCGTGTTCCAGGACCCGTTCTCCTCGCTCAACCCGCGCCAGCGCGTCGCCGAGATCATCCGCGCGCCGCTCGACATCCACAACATCGGCACCATGGCCGAACGCAAGGAGCGCGTGGCCGAGCTCATGGCCCGCGTGGGCCTGCGCCCCGACCAGGCCAACAATTTCGCCCACCAGTTCTCTGGAGGCCAGCGCCAGCGTATCGGCATTGCCCGTGCGCTGGCGCTGAAGCCAGACATCATCGTCTGCGACGAGCCGGTCTCGGCGCTCGACGTGTCGGTGCAGGCGCAGATCCTCAACCTGCTGGCCGACCTCCAGCGCGACCTCGGCGTCTCCTACCTCTTCATCTCCCACGACCTGGGCGTGGTGGAACACATCTCCGATGAAGTGGCGGTGATGTATCTCGGCAAGATCGTCGAGCGGGCACCGAAGGCCGAGATTTTCGCCAACCCGATCCACCCCTATTCCGAACTGCTGATGAAGTCGGCGCCTTCGCTCGACCCGCGCAACCGGCACAAATTCGAGGCCCGCAACGACGACATCCCGAGCGCGACGAATAAGCCCAGCGGCTGCGCGTTCCATACACGGTGCCCGCTGGCGACCGATGTGTGCAAGACGACCGAGCCGGAACTGACCCCGCGCGCCGGCGGGCGGTTGGCGGCGTGTCATCACCGGTGAGCTAGGCTCACCCCCACCCTTGTTCCCTCCCCACAAGGGGGAGGGAGACCTGCTTGCTCGATCATGCCCCATCGTCTCCCTCCCCCTTGCGGGGAGGGGACAGGGGTGGGGGTAAGCCCCAGACTCGAACCTACAATCCCTGAATCCCCTCAATCCCTTAGGTGAAAAATGTCATCCACTCTCTTTACCGGCGGCCGGGTGCTGGATGCCGAAGCTGGCGTTTTGCGTGAAGGACTTGATGTTTTGATTCAGGACGGCACCATCCGTGCCGTGGGCCAGAACCTCTCCGCCGATGCCGAAAAAATCGACCTCAAGGGCAAGACGCTGATGCCCGGCCTCATCGACTGCCACGTGCATGTCGTCGCCGAGACGCTCAACCTCTGGGCCAACATCATCGCCCCGACTTCGCTGGCGGCCCTGCGCTCGGCGCGCGTCATGGAAGAAGCGCTCCAGCGCGGCTTCACCACCCTGCGCGATCTCGGCGGCGCCGATATTGGCCTCGTCCAGGGTGTCGATGAAGGCCTCATCGACGGGCCCCGCCTCGTCATCTGCGGCAAGGGGCTCACCACCACCGGCGGCCATGCCGACCTCCGCCCGCGCACCGACGACCGCCCGACCATGATGCACGAGCGTCTCGGCTCGATGGGCTACATCGTCGATGGCGTCGATGATTGCCGCAAGGTCGCCCGCGAGATGATCAAGGGCGGCGCCAAATTCATCAAGATCATGGCCAATGGCGGCGTGTCCTCGCCGAACGACCCGATCGAATCCATCCAGTTCTCGCGTGACGAAATCCTCGCCATCGTCGAGGAAGCCGAGAATGCCGGTATCTATGTCTCCGCCCACGTCTACACCGACGCCGCCATCCGCCGTTGCGCCGAGCTCGGCGTGCACTCGCTCGAGCACTGCAACCTGATCACCCCCGAGACGGCGAAGATCGCTGCCGACAAGGGCTGCATCGCCGTGCCGACGCTTGTCGCATACGAAGCCCTGCACCTCGAAGGCAAGCGTTTCGGGTTCGGCGAGACCGAGTTCGCCAAGATCGACACCGTCCGTAAGGGCGGCCTCAAGTCGCTCGAAATCATGCGCGATGCCGGCCTGCCGATGGCTTTCGGCTCCGACCTGCTGGGCGAGCTGCGCTCCTACCATTGCATGGAGTTCGAACTGCTGGCCAAGGTGCTCACCCCCGCCGAGATCATCCGCTCGGCCACCATTATCGGCGCGCAGCTGTGCCAGATGGAAGGCAAGATCGGCGTCATCGCCGAAGGCGCCCATGCGGACCTCGTCGTCGTCGACGGCAACCCGCTCGAAGACATCACCCGTCTCATGTCGGACGGCGCCCACCTGCCCCTCATCATGCGCGGCGGTCAGGTGTTCAAGAACACGCTGAACTAGGCATCCGAGGGGTCGCCGCGGCGGCCCCCTTATCCTCCCGAGCCGGCGTCGCGGTAAAATGACCGAACCAGGCGAGGCAGCATGTTTCTCGCACAACGTCGAACCGGAGGAAGCAGCTCAGATAGATCGCTGAAATTGGCCAGAAACCGCGCGAAAACGCGTAAAACTTGGCCAAACAATAGTCGAAATTGATTCAAAATTTAACGATTTGCGGTGGCGAAACGCAGGTCGAACTCAAACAAATCAACGAGTTACGTCGACAAACGCCGCCAGGAATACCCAAAATTCCGCACAAATCGCCGTGAAACATTTTGTTTCACGCCCGGCGCCCCGCCCAGATCTCTTATCCCCGCCAGCGCCTGCTCGCCGCCGCGAGCCCGAGCTGCAATCTTATCCCTCAATTCGGAGGGGAGGCAGGGGCTTCCCCTACCCCACCAATCCCCGCAGCACCGCCAGGTCCACATGCGTATCCGGCGCCAGTCCACCCTGGCACACGCGCGGCGGGCTTCCGGGTTCGCCGAGCGAACTCACCACCAGTGCCGCCGGTCCGAACCGGTGGTGGCTGGTATAGAGCGATGGCGTCACCACCGTCTGCAGCCCTGCCCGCGTGGCGCTTTCCAGCCCCGCCGCTGAATCCTCGAAGGCGAGGCAGTTCTCGGCCGGCAGGCCAAGCTGCGTCAGCGCCTTGAGGTAGACTTCGGGGTCGGGCTTGAGCACGGCGACATCCTCGCCGGTGACCATCACCTCGAAGATGCGGTGGGCCGAGCCCATGGTCGCATGCAGCAGCGCCAGCAGGTTTTCACGGCTGGTGGTGGTGGCGATGGCGAGCCGCATCCCGGCTTCCCTCGCCTCCATCAGCAGCCGCGCGATACCTGTGCGCAGGCGAACCTGGCCATCGGCCACGGCCTCGGCATAGATCCGGTTCTTGGCGCGATGCAGTTCGGCGATGGCAGCAGGGCTCGTCGTGTCGCCGATCCCCGCGAAGAACGCAGCCATGCGCTGCTTGCCGCCGGTCACGCCCAGCAGTTCGCGGTAGCGATCCACCGACCATTCGTACGGGAGCCCGGCGTCGTGAAAAGCAGCGTTGAACGCCAGTCTGTGCTGCTCTTCAGTTTCTGCCAGGGTGCCGTCGACGTCGAAGATCAGAGCCTTGAGCTCAGACATCCGCACGCAGAGCTTCGACCGCCTTGGGCAGGTCGGAAAGCTGCTCGATGATGGCGCCGGGCCGGAGGTCTTCCAGCGGCACGTTCGTATAGCCGCCGCGAACGCCGACCGAGGCAATACCGGCGGCGCGGGCGGAATCAATGTCGGCCGGGCTGTCGCCGACCATGATGGCGTCGGCCGGCGAAGCGCCGAGCTGCTTGATGGCGTGCAGCAGCATGTCGGGTTCGGGCTTGCGCGGCATGCCGCTGTCGCCGACCACGAGGTCGAAGTCGCCGGAAAGCTCGAACGCGTCGAGCACCGTCTCGGTCGCCAGTTGCGGCTTGTTGGTCACCACCGCCAGCTTGGCGCCCAGGCTGCGGTAATGCGCCAGAATCTCGCGCGCGCCGGCATGGACCGTGGTGCGCACCGTCAGGTTCTCGGCATAGATGCCGGACATGATGGCGGTCTTGTAGTCCAGCGCCTCGCCGTCGAGGTCCTGTCCGCGCGCGGCGAAGATGCGCTTGGTCAACACGCGGATGCCGTGGCCGATCATCGCGCGCACTTCGTCGATGGTGAGCGGGTTGAGACCTTCGCGCGCCAGCATCAGGTTGGCGGACTCCGCGATGTCGGGAACGGAATCGATGAGCGTCCCGTCCAGGTCGAAGAGAATCACGCGCGGCCAGGCGACCGTGCCTTCTTCTGTCATCGCAGGTTGGATTTGTTCTTCAAACATCGGATCTTGGCTGCCCCCACAGGCATTCACTATCAGGCGGCTCGTTGCGCCGCGACAGCCCTTCTAATGGCTTCGATGTTGCGGCGATAGTCTTCCTTACCGCCTTTGAAGATGGCTGACCCTGCGACCAATACGTCGGCACCCGCCCCTGCGACCATTGGCGCAGTCTCGGGCGTCACCCCGCCGTCGATCTCGATATGGATCGGCCGGCGCCCGATCATGGCTTTGACGCGCCTCACTTTTTCCACAACCGAAGGAATGAAGGCCTGGCCGCCGAAGCCCGGGTTCACCGTCATCAGCAGCACGAGGTCCAGCCGGTCCAGCACGTATTCGATGACGCTTTCGGGCGTCGAGGGATTGAGCGAAACACCGGCCTTGCGGCCGAGGTCGCGGATGGCCTGCAGGCTCCGGTCGAGGTGCTTGGTCGCCTCGGCATGCACCGTGATGATATCGCAACCCGCTGCCGCGAAGGCCGCCAGATAGGGATCGGCGGGCTCGATCATCAGGTGGCAGTCGAAGACGGCCGAGGTGTGTGGGCGCAGCGCCTTGATGACGGGCGGGCCGAAGGTGATGTTGGGGACGAAATGGCCGTCCATCACGTCGAGATGGACCCAGTCGGCGCCGGCCTCCATGACGTCCTCGACTTCCTCGCCGAGGCAGGAGAAGTCGGCCGAGAGGACCGAGGGGGCGATGATGAGGCTCATGGCTTGATCTTCCCGAGCGCGAAAACGCGGCTCTTGCGGATATCGGGTTCGGAGATGGTCGAAAGCGTCTCGGCGCTCATCGGACCATCGGCGCTGTCGAAGAGGCGATTGGCCTGACGCAGCCGGGCGCGGTCGAGCGCGTTGCGCAGCGAGCGGGCATTGGCGAAATGCGGCTGGGTGCGGCGGATGGCGATGTACTCGGTCAGTGCTTTGCGGGCGCCGTCATCGAGGTGGTAGTTCTGCTGCTCCAGCAGCAGCTCGCTGATCTGGAGCAGTTCGTCGTCGGTGTAGTCCGGGAAATCGATGTGGTGGGCGATGCGCGAGCGGAAGCCCGGATTGGACTGGTAGAACTTTTCCATGCGGTCGCCGTAGCCGGCGACGATGACGACGAGATCGTCGCGCTGGTTCTCCATGACCTGGAGCAGGATTTCGATCGCCTCCTGGCCGTAATCGCGTTCGTTCTCGGGGCGGAAGAGGTAGTAGGCCTCATCGATGAAGAGCACGCCACCCATGGCTTTCTTGAGGATTTCCTTGGTCTTGGGGGCGGTGTGGCCGATGTACTGGCCGACGAGATCGTCGCGGGTGACCGAGACCAGGTGGCCCTTGCGAATGTAGCCGAGGCGGTGGAGCAGGTCGGCCATGCGCAGCGCCACTGTGGTCTTGCCGGTGCCGGGATTGCCGGTAAAACTCATGTGGAGCGTCGGGGTTTCCTGGGTGAGGCCGAGGTCGCGGCGTGCCTTGTCGACGAGGAGAAGCGCGGCGGTTTCGCGGATGCGGGTTTTGACCGGGACGAGGCCGACGAGCTCGCGATCGAGTTCGCGCAGGACGTCGGCGACACCGGACTCCTCGTATTCGCGGCGGAGATCGATCTGGGGCGTGGGTGCGTCCATGGCTTGGTCCTCGGTATATTCGTGCATTTTGCGGCTCAACAGACACCGCACTTCCCCGGGCGAAGACCCGGGGCCTATTGCCGGTCTCCACTCGAGTGGAGGCATCCGTGGGCCCCGGTTCTGCGGCCGGGGAAGTTCAGTGGTTGTGGCACGGCATCGGGTCGACGCCGCTCGTCACCGGTCTGTCGGGCGCGCCCGGGGACTGAGGAACCCGGGCGCGCCGACTACTTGCTGGGCCGCAATGTGATAAGGATCCGGCCCCGCAAAACTGGTCAGAGGTAGCGTTCGCCGGCCGGCTTGTCGGTGGCGTAGCTGCGCAGGTGGTAGTGCTGCTGGCGGCCGGGGCCGTTGTCGCGTTCGAGGTGGAAGCCGGGCTCTTCCTTCGGGCGGTTGACGATGAAGGAGATGCGGATCGACTCCCAGCCGTGCGAGGCGTCGAAGGCCGACAGGCGTATGTACTTGCCGTCGTGGACCTTACGGCAAGAGTCGAGCTCGAGCATGATGGCCGCGGCGTCGGCGACGTCGAACATCGGCAGGCCCCACATCTCCCAATAGGTGTTGCGGGGATGCGGATCGTCGGTGAACTCGATGTTCACGGCCCAGCCGTTGTCGATGCAGTACTGAACCTGCGTGCGGATCTGGTCGTCGTTGAAGTCGGGCAGGAACGAGAACGTGCCTTGGGTAACGCGCATGAAAGTTGCTCCTTATTCGGCGGCCGTGGCGACGGGCACGAAATCGGGCGAGTCCGTCGAGGTGTAATCGAAGGTGACGTCGCCCCAGGTATCGAGGGCCTGCTTGAGCGGCAGGCAGTGGCGGGCGGCTTCCTGGAGGATCTGCGGGCCTTCGGCCAGGTAGTCGCGGCCGGAATTGCGGGCGTAGATCATGGCTTCGAGCGCGACGCGGTTGGCGGTGGCGCCGGCCTGGATGCCCATGGGGTGGCCGATGGTGCCGCCGCCGAACTGCAGAATCGTGTCTTCGCCGAGAAGATGGATGAGCTGGTGCATCTGGCCGGCATGGATGCCGCCCGAGGCCACCGGCATGAGCTTGTTGAGGCTCGCCCAATCCTGGTCGAAGAAGACGCCGTGTTCGAGCCGCATGGGGTTAAAGCCCTCGCGGCAGATGTCGTAGTAGCCCTTGGTGGTGTTCGGATCGCCTTCCAGCTTGCCGACGACGGTGCCGGCATGGATGTGGTCGACACCGGCCAGGCGCATCCACTTGGCGATGACGCGGAAGGAGACGCCGTGGCTCTTCTGGCGCGTATAGGTGCCGTGACCCGCCCGGTGGAGGTGCAGGATCATGTCGTTCTTGCGCGCCCACTTGGCCATCGACTGAATGGCGGTGTAGCCGATCACCAGATCGATCATGACGATGCAGGAGCCCAGTTCCTTGGCGAACTCGGCGCGCTCGTACATGGCCTCCATGTCACCGGCCGTGACGTTGAGATAGGTGCCCTTGATCTCGCCGGTGGCGGCTTCAGCCTTGTTGACGGCCTCCATGCAGTAGAGGAAGCGGTCGCGCCAGTGCATGAACGGCTGGCTGTTGATGTTCTCGTCGTCCTTGGTGAAGTCGAGACCGCCCTTGAGCGCCTCATAGACGACGCGGCCATAGTTGCGACCGGATAGGCCGAGCTTGGGCTTGATGGTGGCGCCGAGCAGCGGGCGGCCGAACTTGTCGAGGCGTTCGCGCTCGACGACGATTCCGGTGGCCGGGCCCTGGAAGGTCTTCACATAGGCGACCGGGAAACGCATGTCCTCGAGGCGCAGGGCCTTGAGCGGCTTGAAGCCGAAGACGTTGCCGATGATCGAGGCCGAGAGGTTGGCGATCGAGCCGGGCTCGAAGAGATCGAGATCGTAGGCGATATAGGCGAAATACTGACCGGGTGCGTTGGGGACTTCGTCCACGCGATAGGCCTTGGCGCGATACTTCTCGCTGGCGGTCAGGCGGTCGGTCCACACCACCGTCCAGGTGGCGGTGGAGGATTCACCGGCGACGGCGGCAGCGGCTTCGATGGGATCGACGCCATCCTGCGGGGTGATGCGGAAGAGCGCGATGACATCGGTGTCCTTCGGCTCGTAGTCGGGCTCCCAATAGCCCATCTTCCGGTATTCCATGACGCCGGACTTGTAGCGGTCCTTGCCCCTGACGGTCTTTGCGGCGGTATCCATGACGGTTCCTTTCAAAAATCTCGTGATGTTCAGGCGGCGTGCTGGGCCGAGGTTTTCGGGTCGAGCGCGCCCGAGGCGTAGCGCTTGGCCATCTGGCTCAAGGGAATGACCTTGATGCGCGAGGCATTGCCGGCCGTGCCGAAGGCCTCGAAGCGCTGGCGGCAGACGCTGCGCATGGCGTCCATGGCCGGCTTGAAGAACTTGCGCGGGTCGAACTCGGAGGGATCGGTGACGGCGACCTTGCGCATGGCGGCGGTGGCGGCGAGGCGCAGGTCCGTATCGATGTTGATCTTGCGGACGCCGTGCTTGATGCCGCGCACGATCTCATCGACCGGCACGCCCCAGGTCTCGCGCATTTCGCCGCCGTGGGAATTGAAGACTTCCTGCCATTCCTTGGGAACGGAGGACGAGCCGTGCATGACCAGATGCGTGTTCGGCAGGACCTGATGGAGCTTTTCGATGATCTCCATCGCCAGCACTTCGCCGGTGGGCTCGCGGGTGAACTTATAGGCGCCATGGCTGGTGCCGATGGCGACGGCCAGGGCATCGACCTTGGTTTCTGAGACAAAGCGACGGGCTTCTTCGGGATCAGTCACCAGCATGTGGCGATCGAGTTTGCCTTCGAAGCCGTGGCCATCCTCGGCATCGCCCTCCCCGGTTTCGAGGCTCCCGAGCACACCGATCTCGCCTTCGACCGAAGCGCCGACCATGTGGGCGAGACGCGCGACTTCAGCGGTGATGCCGACATTGTAGTCGTAGTCGGACGGCGTCTTGGCGTCTTCCTTGAGCGAGCCGTCCATCATGACGGAGGTATAGCCGTGCTGGATGGCCGAGAGGCACGTAGCGACGTTGTTGCCGTGGTCCTGATGCATGCAAAGCGGAATATCGGGGAACATCTCCTCAAGCGCATCGATGATGCGGCCGAGCATGATGTCGCCGGCATAGGAACGGGCGCCGCGCGAGGCCTGGAGGATGACGGGGGAATCCACGTCCTTGGCCGCTTCCATCACGGCCAGCCCCTGCTCCATGTTGTTGATGTTGAAGGCGGGGACGCCGTAGCCGTGCTCGGCGGCGTGATCGAGAAGCTGCCTGAGGGTGATGCGGGCCATTTCAGATGTTCTCCATGGCGGATTCGGGTGAGGTGAGCGCGGCGATGCCCGGCAATTGCTTGCCTTCGAGCCATTCGAGGAAGGCGCCGCCGGCCGTGGACAGGTAGGTGAAGCGATCGGCGACCCCGGCAGCGCCGAGGGCGGCGGCGGTATCGCCTCCCCCGGCGACCGTGAGCAGGCGACCGGCCGCTGTGAGGCCGGCGGCCGCCTGGGCAAGCGCGAACGTGGCGCGGCCGAAGGGCTCGATCTCGAAGGCGCCGAGCGGGCCGTTCCAGAGGAGCGTGCGGCAGCGTTCGAGAACGCCGATGGCGCTTTCCAGCGAGGCCGGGCCGATATCGAGGGCCATGGCATCGGACGGGATGGCAGAGGTGGGTGCGACTTCGCTTGGCGCATTGGCGGCGAAGTCGCGCGCAACCACGAGGTCATTGGGGAGAACGACTTCGCAATTGTGTTTCTGGGCCTGCACCAGCACGCGGCGCGCGGTGGCGAGGGCATCGGGCTCATAAAGCGAGCGGCCGACATCATGGCCGAAGGCGGCGAGGAAGGTATTGGCCATGCCGCCGCCGATGATGAGGAAATCCACCTTGCTGACGAGGTGCGTGAGGATGTCGATCTTGGTGGAGACCTTGGCGCCGCCGACCACGGCCGCTACCGGACGATCGGGATCGTCGAGCGCCAAGGTCAACGCTTCGACCTCGGCCAGAAGCGACGGGCCGGCATAGGACGGCATCAGCCGCGTGATGGCGTCGGTCGAGGCATGGGCGCGATGCGAGCAGGAAAAGGCATCGTTGACGAAGATGTCGCCATTGGCCGAGAGCAGATAGGCGAAGGCGCGGTCGTTGGCCTCCTCGCCCTCATGGAAGCGCAGGTTTTCGAGCATGGCGACCGAGCCGGGCTCGAGCGTACGGCTGACCGCCTCGGCGGCGCCCCCGACGCAATCGGAGCCGAAGCGCACCGGCGTATCGAGTTCCTGGCTGAGGGCATTGGCGACCGGCGCCAGCGAATGCACCGGGTTATGCGTCCCCTTGGGCCGGCCGAGATGGGAGAGAACCACCACCTTGGCGCCGCGCTGCTGAAGGGCGGCGACCGTGGGGGCGAAGCGGATGATGCGGGTGGCGTCGGTGACGACGCCATGGTGCATGGGAACGTTGAGATCGGCGCGGACCAGAACCGTGCGGCCGGCAATGTCCGCTTCGAAAATGTCAGGGAGCGCGATGGCGTTCATTTCGCCTCCTCAGGCGGCCCGGCGCTTGCGCTCGATGAGCTGCAAGATCAGCGGGGTGAGAATGAGCTGCATGGCCAGATCGAGCTTGTTGCCGGGCACCACGATGGAATTGGGCCGCGACATGAAGCTGTCGTGGATCATCGAGAGCAGGTAGGGGAAGTCGATGCCGCGCGGATTGGCGAAGCGGATGACCAGCATGGATTCATCGGGCGTCGGGATCCAACGGGCGATGAAGGGATTGGACGTGTCTACGATCGGCACGCGCTGGAAGTTGATGTTGGTCTGCGTGAACTGGGGCGTGATGTAGCGCACGTAATCGGGCATGCGCCGCAGGATGGTGTCCATCACCGCCTCGGCCGAATAGCCGCGCGCCGAGCGGTCGCGATGGATCTTCTGAATCCATTCCAGATTGATGACCGGGACGACGCCAATCCTGAGATCGGCATGACGCGGCAGGTTGACCTTGTCAGTCACGGCACAGCCGTGAAGCCCTTCATAAAAGAGCAGGTCGCTCTCGCCGAACTCGCGCCAGGGCGAGAAATTGCCGGCAGGCAGGCCGTAGGTCTTGGCCTCTTCGTCGTCATGGATATAGGTGCGGGTGCGGCCGGTGCCGGACTGCGCATATTCGGCGAAGATGGATTCGAGCGTTTCGAGCTCGTTGGCATCCGGGTGGAAGTGGGTGAAGTTCGGATTGCCGCGGGCTTCCTCCTCGGCGATCTTGGCCTTCATGTCCGCCCGGTTGTAGCGGTGGAACGCATCGCCTTCGATGAAGGCGGCGCCGATGTTCTCCCGCCGGAAAATCAGCTCGAAGATGCGCTTGACCGATGTGGTGCCGGCGCCCGACGAGCCCGTGATCGATATGATCGGATGCAGTTGCGACAAGTTCCCCTCCCCCGCGACCGTTATGACCGGAACAGGCCGCGATGCCCGAAGAGCGGCGAGCGCTCCCCGATCTGGCCGGCTTCGGCGTGGTAATGTTCGATGCGCGTGACCTCGGACGCGGACCCGAAGACCAGCGGCACGCGCTGGTGGAGCGCTGTGGGCTGGATTTCGAGGGTGCGGGTCATGCAATCGGTCGCCAGGCCCCCCGCCTGTTCGACCAGCATCGCAATCGGATTGGCTTCGTAAACGAGGCGCAAACGGCCCTTGCCGTAGCCCTTGCGGCTATCGCCCGGATAAAGGAACACGCCGCCGCGGATCAGGATGCGATAGGTGTCGGCCACGAGCGAGGCGATCCAGCGCATGTTGTAATCGCGGCCGTGGGCGCCGGTGGAGCCGTTGAGGCATTCGTCGACATAAAGGCGCACCGGGGAATCCCAGTGGCGGTAGTTCGAGGCGTTGATGGCGAACTCGCTCGCCTTGTGGGCGATCTGCACATCCGGGTAGGCCTCGACGAAAGTGTTCTGGCGCGGCGAATAGACGAAGATATGGGTGCCGGCGCCGAGCGTGAGCACCAGCGCCAGTTGCGGCCCATAGACAAAAAAGCCTGCAGCGAGCTGGGAGATACCCGGCTGCAGGAACGTCTCGATGCCGCTCGCCTCCAATGGCCGCACCACCGGCAACAGGGAGAAGATCGAACCGACGGAGACGTTAGTTTCGATATTGGACGAGCCATCGAGCGGATCGATCGCGATGGCGATATGGGCGTCGCGGTCGAGCACGACCGGGTTTTCCAGTTCCTCGGACGCAAAGAGCGCGACAGGCGCGCCGGCCATGGCGTTGAGGAAAATCTCGTCGGCGAGGACGTCGAGGTCCTTCTGCACGTCGCCGCCCGCATTGGTGGAAGCGATGCCGGCAAAGGCATTGCCGAGCGCACCCAGGTTGATCGCCTCGCGCACCTCGACGGCGGCGCCGGCCAGCTTGCGGATGACATCGGCGACCGCCAGGCATTCGGCGGACGAGGTGCCGACAAAGGCATTGAGGTGATCGTCTAGCGACGGCGCGGGCATGCTGCTCCTCCTCCTTGATACCGCCCGCCAGCTTTGCCTCGATGGGCGCCGGTCTTTTGCGATGCGTTCAGACGATCAGCAGGAATCGGGCAAGTAAAATTTATTCTCTATGCAAAGCCTATTTGCGAAACTTATAGTTCTGTCATGAAGAACATCACTTTGAGGCAGCTCCGCGCTGCGGCGGCCGTACAGAAGGCCGGAAAAATCATATTTGCTGCCAATGAATTAGGCCTCTCGCAGCCGGCCGTGACGTTGCAATTGCGCGACCTCGAGAAGCTCGTGGGCACTCAGCTCTTCGACCGCACCAACGAGGGGATGCGTCCCACTGCCGCAGGTCTGGCGGTCGCCGAGGCGGCCAAGGCCATCGAGGAAAGGCTGCTGGTGCTGGGCGACGAGATCGACGCCATCAAGGGGGTTCGCAAGGGGGCCCTGCGGTTGGGGGTGGTTTCGACCGCCAAGTATTTCGCACCCAGCATCATGGCCGCGTTCATGAAGCAGTTTCCCGATGTGGACGTGACACTCTTCGTGGGCAACCGCGCCGAGACCATTGCCAGCCTCAACAATCATACGGTCGACGTGGCGCTGATGGGTCGCCCGCCGCGCGAGTTGCCGGTGCGTGCCGCATCGTTCGGCGAGCACCCGCTCGTCTTCGTGGCGCCGCCCGATCATCCGCTGGCGCGGGCCAGGCAGATCAGCAAGGAGCGGATCGGGCAGGAAAAGTTCCTCGTGCGCGAGCGCGGATCCGGCACGCGCATCTCGCTCGAAATCTTCCTCGGCGAGCTTCCCGGTCGTATCGACGACCTCGGAACGGAACTCGAATCGAACGAAACCATCAAGCAGGCGGTGATGGCCGGGCTGGGCCTCGCCTTCATCTCGGGGCACACGATCGCGCAGGAAGTGGAACTGGGGCGGCTGGTGGTGCTCGATGTCGTCGGCACCCCGATCCGGCGGCAATGGTTCTCGGTCACGCGCGCGGATCGCTCGATCTCGCCGGCCATGAAGGCGTTCGAGACGTTCCTGTCCAGCGAGGGCAACCGGTTCCTCCCGGTCATCACGTCGTAGTGGCGAGTCCTCGTTTCGTAATGTTGATCATTGGAAAGTTAGCAGGCTCACAATCCTAGAGGTGATTTAGGTGGCCATATCGGGCAAGCTCTGACCATGGACGAAAACGAAATCGACAACAGCGAGAAGCTCCTGGGCCAGATCAACGCCCTGCTCCGCTCGCCGCGCCCCGCAAAGGCCGATGCCAAGCGCCCCGAAATCACGCTGCATCAGTTGCGCATTTTCTGGGCCGTAGCGCATTCGGACACGCTGACCAAGGCCGCCAAGCAGCTCGGACTGGCGCAGCCGTCGCTGTCCCAGCAGTTGTCCAAGCTCGAGGGAATCGTCGGCACGCGGCTCTTCGACCGGCGCTCCAACCAGATGGTCCTTACTGACGCGGGCAACTACATGATGAGCCGCGCCGAGACGGTACTGCGCAACATGCGCGACCTCGAGGATGGGCTGGCGCAATTCAGCGGCGGGCGGCGGGTTACGGTGCGGCTGAGCGGCATCAGCTCGGTGCTCCGCGTACTGCTCCCATCGGCGCTGGCGCGCATGCACGGCAAGTTTCCCGATGTGGATTTCGACATCCAGGACAATGCGCCGGCCGACGTGCTCGAACAGCTTTACGGGCGGCGGGTGAACATCGGTCTCGTGGCTTCGAGCTCGCTGGCTCAGGCGGGCGTCGGTTTCCTGCAGGTGCCGATCGTGGATGACCCGATGGTGCTGGTCGTGCCCGACCGGCTGGACCTTTCAAAGGTGAGGAACGCCAACAAGGACATGCGGCGCGAGGATCGAGCTATCCTCAACCAGTCGATCCAGTTCATCTTCGGCACGCAGCACGCCAAGCGCGTCGAAGACTGGTACGACCAGATGCTGCCTGAACATCGCGTCGCCGCGCAGTGCCGCAGTTTCGAGGTGGCCATCGGGCTGGTGCGGGCGGGGATGGGCGTATGCCTGGCGCCGGCGCTTTCGACGGTCGCGGGGACGCAGGCTTTCGAGGGCGTGCGGCTCTACAAGGTGCAGGCGCCGCCGCGCCATATCGTGGCGATGCTGCCCTCGCAATACCGGCGGCTCGAGCCCTATGCGAGCCTCATCGATGCGCTGCAGGAAGTCGGTGAGGCTTTCCGGCTGCCGTCAATCGAGGCGACGCCACCGTTTCTCGATCGGCCTGCGGTGAACGATCTCTAGCAATAGGCAATGCCTATCGCTGCCATAGAGTGCGAAATCTCTCTCGCTCCTTAGCTTTTTCCTCAGGCAGGCAATCGTGCCGCCTGAACATCTGAGGAGAAAACTCATGGCCTGGAACAAGCCGAAGATCGTCGAAGTGCCGGTTAGCATGGAAATCAACATGTACGCCTGCGCTACGCGCAAGTAACAACGATCCCGCCGCGGGCGCTGAAGCTCATGCTACGCATAATCGTTCTCGGCGCCGCGGCGGGTGGTGGCGTGCCGCAGTGGAACTGCGGTTGCGCCGTCTGCTCGGCCGCGCGAAACGGACAGCCCGAACTGCGCTCGACGCAGGCTTCGGTGGCGGTGAGTGCCGATGGGGAGCACTGGTTCCTCATCAACGCCTCCCCCGACATCCGCCAGCAGATCATAGATACGCCGTCCCTGCACCCCAAGGGCGGCAAGCTGCGGCACAGCCCGATTGCGGGCGTGATCCTGACCAATGGCGAGGTCGACGCGGTGGCAGGGCTGCTGTCGTTGCGCGAGGGTTGGCCCTTCGAGATCCATGCGCACCAGCGCGTGCTCTCGATCCTCAAATCGAACAGCATTTTCAACGTGTTGAATCCCGAGCTTGTGAAACGGATTCCGATCGAGGCAGGAGCGGTTTTCGAGCCGAGGCTGCCAGATGGTTCGCCGTCGGGACTGGAGATCGAGGCGTTCGAGGCGCCGGGCAAGGCGGCCTGGTATCTGGAGGGCATCGCGGACGAGCAGCCGGGCGATACGCTGGGGCTCGTTGTCCGCAGCAAGGCGGATGGCGACAGCTTCGTATTCCTGGCGGCCTGCTCGATGGTGACGCCGGACGTGGCTGCCAGGCTCCAGAACGCGCCGCTGGTGTTCTTCGATGGCACGCTTTGGCGCGATGACGAAATGATCGCCCAGGGGCTTTCCAAGAAGACCGGGCAGCGGATGGGTCATATCGCCATGGAGGTGGCGATCCCCGCACTTTCCGATTCCGGAATTGGCCGCAAGGTCTTCCTTCACATCAACAATTCCAATCCCGCCCTCCTGCCCGGCTCGCCGGAGCGGGAAGCAGCGGAAGCGGCGGGATGGCTGATCCCGTCGGACGGCATGGAGATCAAGCAATGACTGCGATGACGGCCTTTTCGGTTGCGACCGACGCGCCTCTCAACTCGGCGGAGGAACTGGAAAACCAGCTCCGCCACATCGGGGCCACGCGCTACCACAGCCTGCATCCGTTCCATAAGCTTCTGCATGGCGGCAAGCTCGACAAGGGCCAGGTGCAGGCCTGGGCCCTCAACCGCTACTATTACCAGAGCTCAATTCCCATCAAGGACGCGGTGGTGCTGTCGCGGTTCCGGGACCGGAACATCCGGCTCGAATGGCGGCACCGCATTGAAGACCATGACGGCAATTTCGGCACCGAGGGCGGCATCGAGCGCTGGCTCAAGCTGACCGAGGGGCTGGGGCTGGACACCGATTATGTGGAATCCGCCGAGGGCATCCTGCCGGCGACCCGCTTTGCCGTGGATGCCTATGTGCACTTCGTACGCGATCGCACGCCGCTCGAGGCCATCGCCTCCTCGCTGACCGAACTCTTCGCTCCGAACCTGCACGAAGAGCGCATCTCGGGGATGCTCAAGCACTACGATTTCATCAATCCAAACGTGATGACCTATTTCCAGCGCAGGCTGGAGCAGGCCCCTCGGGACGCCAATTTCGCACTGGCCTATGTCAAGGAACACGCGACGACGCCCGAGCAGCGCAAGCTTGTCTGCAACGCGCTGATCTTCAAGACCAACGTCCTCTGGGTGCAACTCGACGCGCTCTACCACGCCTATGTCGAAGGCCACACTCCGCCCGGCGCCTTCGTGCCGGAAGCGAAATGACAGCCCCGGTCGCACCGGCCGCACGGCGGCGGATGAGCGTCAGCGAGGAGAGCACCCCTACCCTCGCCCGCGGCGCCAAGCTGCGGTTCGACGAGAGCCGGGGGCGCTGGGTGTTCTTGGTGCCCGAGCGGGTGATGGCTCCCGACGAGATCGCCGTCGAGATCCTGCAGCTTTGCGACGGGGAGCGGACAGTCGCCGCGATTATCGACCTGCTGGTCGAAAAGTATACGGCGCCGCGCGAGGAAATCGCTGCGGACGTCATTGCCATGCTGCAGGACCTGGCCGAGTCCGGGTTCCTGGTGGAGGCCAAGTCATGAGCCCTTCGATTACCCATTCCAGCCCGGTTCTGTCCGATCCAAGGGATGGCGTTGCCATCCTGGAAGGCAACCGCTCGGTTGCGGAACAATACGGCATCCCGTTGGCTGTTTTGCTTGAGATGACGCACCGTTGCCCCCTGCAATGCGGGTATTGCTCCAATCCGGTGGAGATGGAGCGGGCGGGCAATGAACTGACCACCGAGGAGTGGAAGAAGGTTCTGACCGAGCTTGCCGAAATCGGCGTGCTGCAGGTGCATTTTTCGGGCGGCGAACCAACCGTGCGCAAGGACCTGGTGGAGCTTGTGCAGCATGCAAGCGACGTCGGCCTCTATTCCAACCTCATCACTTCGGCCGTGCTGCTCTCCAAGGAGAAGCTCGAGGCACTGGCCGATGCCGGGCTCTCGCATATCCAGATCAGCTTTCAGGCTGCAGACCCGGTGCTGGCCAACCGCATCGGCGGGTTCCAGAACGGACACGCCAAGAAGCTGGAAGCCGCAGGCTGGGCCCGCGAGGTGGGACTGCCGCTGACGGTCAACGCGGTGATGCACCGGCAGAACATGAGCCAGCTCCCCGAGATCATCGACATGGCAGTGGCCATGGATGCCGACCGGATCGAGGTGGCGAACGTCCAGTATTATGGGTGGGCGCTCAAGAACCGCGCGTCGCTGATGCCATCCATCGAGCAGATCGACGAAATGACCCGGGTGGTCGAGGAGGCGCAGGCGCGGCTCAAGGGCATCCTTGCGATCGACTTCGTCATTCCGGACTACTACGCGACCCGACCCAAGAAGTGCATGGGCGGGTGGGGCCGGCAGTTCTTCAACATCACGCCTGCGGGCAAGATCCTGCCGTGCCACGCAGCTGAGACGATCACGGACCTCAATTTCGAGTCCGTGCGCTCGAACCATTCGATCGCCTGGATCTGGCAGAACTCGGACGCCTTCAACAAGTACCGCGGCACCGGATGGATGCCGGAGCCCTGCCAGAGCTGCGCCTTCAAGGAACAGGATTACGGCGGTTGCCGCTGCCAGGCTTTCGCCCTGACGGGCAGCGCCGGCAATACCGATCCGGCCTGTTCGCTCTCCCCGCTCCATGACAAGATCTTCAAGATCGCCGAGACGGAAGCGGCAGAAGGCACCAATCGGTATATCTACCGCAACTTCTCGGGCGGCACGCTGGAGCCCGAAGAGAACGCGCATGGCGCCTGACGGAAGCCATTCCGATCCGTTCACACCACTGACGACGATGATGATGCCGGTCGGCGACGGGCACGAGGTCTATGTCGAGACGGTGGGCAGGCTGGACGGCACGCCGGCGGTCTATCTGCACGGAGGACCCGGCAGCGGGTGCCAGCCGGGACACCGGCGACTTTTCGATCCGACGCAGTTCCGTGCCGTGTTGTTCGACCAGCGTGGGGCCGGCAGGAGCGCTCCGCGCCGCAGCCGGCAGGCGAATACGACCCAGCACCTCATCGCAGACATGGAGTTGATCCGGGAGACACTTGGGATCGATAGATGGCTGGTCGTCGGCGGGTCATGGGGGGCAACGCTGGCGCTTGCCTATGCCCAGGCTCATCCTGAGCACGTCAGCGGAATCGTGTTGCGTGCGACGTTCCTTGGCACGCGCGAGGAGCTCGACTGGGCTTTCGGCACCGGGCTTTCACGTTTTCATCCCGGCCTGTATCGGGATTTCCTGAGCCTTCTGCCCGGGATGGAGCGCGCAAACTCCCTCGACGGCTATTGGCGTCGAATCCTGGATGCCGATCCGGCGGTGCATGGACCGGCGGCGCGCGCGTGGAATGACACCGAGCGGGCGCTGTCCGAAGTTATTCCTGCGGCAAGTCGCCTCAACTTCGAGGCCATCGCAGACCCTGCGACACCCCTCGCCGCATCCCCTTTCATGGAAGCCCATTATTTCAGCAATGACTGCTTCCTGGAGCCTGGGCAGCTCATGGCCAATGCTGGCCGTCTCGCCAGGATTCCCGGGGTTATCGTGCAGGGTCGGTATGACCTTCTGTGCCCCCCGGCCACTGCCTTTGAGCTTGCCGAAAAATGGGGCAATTGTGATATCCGGGTGGTCGAGCGAGCGGGCCATTCGCTAAGCGACCCAGGCGTTACCGAGCAGGTGGTTGCGGCAATAGGCGCCTTTGTGGAGCCACTTTCCCCCGCCTAGGGTCTTCATCCCACGACGAAAATGGGAGCCCGGCGATGACGAACGATCCTGAGGTTCTGGACCTGCCAGAGGGACTTGGCGCCCCCAGACAGATCAGCCAGTCCATCTATGCGCTGTTGCGGCGCCACATTGAGAAACGCACGTTTCCCGACGGACTCGTGCTTGGTGAAGCCGCGATCGCGAAAGCGCTCGATATCGGCCGCGGTCCGGCGCGCACCGCGCTCGAACAGCTGGCGGCCGATTGGCTTGTACTGCGCTTCGGCGGGCGCGGCCTCATCGTGTCCTATACGGGTCGCCCGGTGGCACCGGTACGCAAGGACCTCTACGAGGCGGGTCTCGAGCTCAGCCAGAGCGACCGGGACGCCTTCGGGCTTTCCGGGGCGTCGGACAGGATCTATCCGCAGGTCGAGGCGACCATTTCCTCCTGCGTGGCCTTCGGGCGCTTCGCCATCGACCGGCTGGCCATGGCCGAGCACCACCATATCAGCCCGACACTGGCACACGTGATCCTGACGCGGCTCGAAACTGTCGGGCTCGTGCGGCAGGACAAGCTGCGCTGGTATGCAGATAAGCTCACGCCCGATCAGATCTCGGAGTACTACGAGATCCGGCAGTTGATGGAGCCCGAGGCGCTCAAGCGCGCCTACCCGCTGCTCGACCGCAACCGCGTGATCGCGGCGCGGGACCGGCTGAAGGCGGTGATGGCGCGCGGAGACGTTTCGCCGGCTGAACTCAACCAGGTCGAGCGCGATATCCATATCGACATCGTGCATGCCTGCCCGAATGTGCAGATGGTGCGCATCATCAAGGACAGCCAGCGCTCGCTGATCACGACGATGCATACGTTCGAGCGCTATGGATCGACGCCCAAGATGGTGCTGGCGTTCGAAGAACACCTGGCGGTGCTCGAGGCGATCGTTGCCGGCGATCCCGATGGGGCAGCGGACGCGCTGCGGCAGCACCTTATCCGGGCGCAGGCCAGCACGGTGCCGCGCATGATCGACCTGCCGCCGCTGGACAAGGACCGGTACCCGCCCTACTTGCTGCCCGTCGAAAGCACCTGAAAAAGAAGAGGCCCTGCCGGGAGAAGCAGGGCCTTCAGGCTGAACAGAAGGGAGTCCTCAGCCCTTCACGCCGGCCGAGAGCATGATCGCCTGCGTTACGCGGCGCTGGAAGATGAGATAGACGATCGCCACCGGCAGGCCCGCCAGGACGGCGGCCGCGAGCTCGCGAGCGTATTGCACGCCGAAGGCATCGTGGACCTGAGTGATGCCGACGGTGACGTTCATCATCTCTTCCTTGGTGGTGATGAGAAACGGCCAGAGGAAGGCGTTCCAGGCGCCGATGAAGGTGATGATGGCGAGCGCGGTCGTGACGCCCCAGTTCATCGGCAGGAAGATCTTGAAGAGCATGCGGAACTCGCTGGCGGAGTCCATGACCGCCGCCTCGCGGAATTCCTTGGGCACGCTATCGAAGAACTGCTTGTAGACGATCACCACCACCGGAACGATGAGCTGCGGAAGGATGACGCCCAGCCAGCTGTTGATGAGCTTGAACTGGCTCATCAGCACGAAGTGATTCACGATCAGGGCCTGGATCGGCACCATGAAGCTGGCGAGGATCATGAACCAGAGAATACGGCGGCCGGGGAAATCCAACTGGCTGATCGCATAGCCGGCCCCTGCTCCCATCAGCACCACGAGCACGGTAACGGCCAGCGAGGTCATCAGCGAGTTGAGATACCAGAGCCCGATATTGGTGTGGGTCAGGATGTGGATATAGGCCTCGAGCGTGAAGGTACGCGGCCACGGATTGAAGCCGGGCTCGACCACCTGGAATTCCGGCTTGAGGGTAGTGATGATGCCCCAGTAGAGCGGGAAGGCCCAGACAATGGCCGAAAGGACCGTGATGACGGCGAGAATCGCGCCGCCGAGGTCGAAGGCCTTCAGCGTGCGGAGCTGGCGCTGCGAGATCGTGCCGGCGCTGCTTTCGGTAACGGCACTCATTTTTCACCTCGCGCACGCAGGACGGTGAACTGCAGCACCGACATGGCAATGATGATGACGAAGAGAGCGACGGCGATGGTCGCGCCGTAGCCGCCCTGGCTCTTCTGGAAGGCGGTAACGTAGATGTACTGCACCATGACCATGGAGGGGTCGGCGCGTCCGCCCTGCACGAAGAGATAGACCTGGTCGAAAATCTTGAGCTGCAAGATGAGCTGGATGGTGAGCACCAGCGCCGTGACCGGCCAGATCAATGGCCAGGTGATGCGGGTGAACTGTTTCCAGCGCCCGGCATTGTCGAGCGATGCGGCTTCGTACATCTCCGGGGAAATGGCGCGCAGGCCGGCCAGGAACAGCAGGATATTGAAGCCGCAGGTCCACCAGATGGTGACGAAGGCCACGGCCGGCAGGAAGAGCGCAGGCGTCCGGAAGACCGGGATGCGCTGGCCGGTGAAGAACTCGATCGGGTACTGCATGACGCCGAACTGCAGATCAAACATCCAGTTCCAGATGCGGTAGACAACGGAGACCGGCAGTATGTAGGGCAGGAAGAACAGCGCCAGGATCAGCGATTGCTGCCAGCCCTTGAGGCGGTTGACCATCATGGCGATGGCGAGGCCGATGAGCGTGTTCGGAATGACCGTCAGCAGTACGAAATAGAACGTGTTGATGACTGAGGTCTGGAATTTGCGGTCGGCGAACATCTTGGCGTAGTTCTTCAACCCAACCCATTCGCCCTCGCCGATCAGGGGGGCGTTGGTAAAGCTCATCGCGACCATCTGGATGGTCGGATAGATGAAGAGCACGGCATAGATCAGCACGAAGGGCGCGACCAGGATCAGCGCTGCTGTAACTTCGGCGGTCCGGTTCTTGATCATCGAAAGTCCCCTCGCCCGAAGGCTCGAAGCCGGCCGCTTGAGGCGGCCGGCTTCGCTTGGTTGTTACTCGACCTGACCCTGAAGGTCGTCGCGCATCTCTTCCATGGCCTGCTGGACTTCCAGCTCGCCATTGACGGCCGGCATCAGGTAATTGCCGGCGGCGTCGTAGACGGGCGAAGCCACGCCGGCGAGCTTGGAGACCGGGTCGAAGGCAGCGGTTTCAGCGAGCACCGAGTAGGTGGCGTTCGGCTGCATGGCCTTGAACTCGGCGCTGTCGCGAACCGGACCATAGGCGGGGATGTGACCGGCGCCGGCCCAGGAGAGCGAGTGCTGGTTCATCCAGGCGATGACTTCCATCACGGCCTTGCGCTTTTCCGGGGTCATGTCCTTGCCGACATTGTTCGGGATGGCGAAGGAGTGGGAGTCAGCCCAGGTAGCCGGGTGATCGAAGAAGGTCGGCAGGGCCACGGCGCCCCATTCGAAGCCGAGCTGCCCCTTGGCAGCCAAGTCGGTGAAGGTCGGGACTTCCCAGACGCCGTTGATGTGCATGGCCGCTTCACCCGAGGTGAAGAGCGCGATCGAAGCCGGGTATTCGGTGGTGGCGGGAGCCAGGCCATCCTTGACCCAGTCGGCTGCGACGGTGGCGGCCTTTACGGCCTTGTCGAGATTGTCGCCATCCAGGAACTTGTCGTCGGCGAGGAACTTGCCGTCCTGCTGGTTGAACAGCGAGTAGAAGATACGCCACTGGGTAGCGCCGTCGGCGGTAGCGGTCGAAACGCCGTACTGGGTGCCGCCGTCCTTGAGCTTCTGGAGGGCTGCCTTGAAGTTATCGACGCCATCCAGGCCCTTGGGCAGACCATTGTCATCGAGGAGGCCGGCAGCCTTCAGCTTGTCCTTGTTGTAGTAGAGGACGATCGAGTGGATATCGAAGGGCACGGCGTATTGCTTGCCGTCGATATGGGCGGCCTGCCAGTTGGTGGCAGCGAAGTCGCTTTCCTTGAGGCCGACACCGGCCAGATCGTCAGCAGTGATCTCGCCGAGAGTGTTGGTCGAGACGCCGAGCGGCAGGCGCGAGAGGTGATAGGTCATGATATCGGGACCCTCGCCAACGGCGGCAGAGGTCTGCACCTTGGTGTAGAAGGGCGTGCCCCATTCCAGCGTCGTCGCCTGGATTTCGATGGTGTCGGCGTGCTCCTTGTTGAACTGGTCGAGCAGCGCCTTCATGCGTACGCCGTCGCCGCCGCTCAGGAAGTCCCACCAAACTACGGTTTCCTTGGCATGGACCATCGAGCTGAACGACATCAGCGCGGTTGTCACCATTGCCAGCTTCATCAAAGTCTTCACGTTATTCCTCCCTTGTGGGTAAACGCTCCAAGCGCCCTTTCGGCAAATGTTCCGGATCTGCCGATCCCCCTCGGCTTCCCGGCTGGAGCTGCCGGAGCGCCGGGGTAGTCTCAACTGGCGGCGTGATACGCCTTGTCCTGCGCATCAAAGAGATGCGCGGAAGCGCCATCGAGCCGCAGGCTCACGCTTTCCCCCACCGCCAACCGGCTGTTACCGGTGTCCTCCGCGACGATGGTGGAATTGTCCGACAGCCGCACATAGGCCAACGTCCGCTCGCCCAGCCGCTCGATAACGTCCGACTTGCCCCTGGTGCTGCCATCGACGGCCACGCGAACGGCTTCGGCACGGATGCCCAGCGTCAGCCCGTCCCCGCTCGGCAGCGAATTGGTCGGGATCTGCGTCTGTATCTCGGACTGGTCGGGCAGCGTCACGAGCGCCTTGCCATCGCGATCCGTCACGCGGCTCACCGGCAGGAAGTTCATCGACGGCGAGCCGACGAAATTGGCGACGAAGCGTGAGGCCGGGCGCGAATAGATTTCCATGGGCGTGCCGACCTGCTCGACCTTGCGGTTGTTGAGCACCACGATGCGGCTCGCGAGCGTCATGGCCTCGGTCTGGTCGTGGGTGACGAAGATCATCGTCGCCTGCATGCGCTGGTGGAGCTGGGCCAGTTCGACGCGGGTGCGCACGCGCAGGCCGGCATCGAGGTTGGAGAGCGGCTCATCGAGCAGGAACGCCTTGGGATCGCGCACGATGGCGCGGCCGATGGCGACGCGCTGGCGCTGGCCGCCCGAAAGCTGGGCCGGCTTACGTTCGAGCAGGTGGTCGATCTCGAGCGTTTTGGCCGCATTGGCGATGCGCCGCTCGATTTCGGCCTTGGGCATGCGGATGTTCTGGAGCCCGAAGGACATGTTGTCCTTGACCGTCATGTGCGGATAGAGCGCGTAGTTCTGGAACACCATCGCGATCTGGCGCTGGGCCGGCGGCAGCTGGTCGACCCGGCGGTCGCCGATCCAGATTTCGCCGGCGTCGACGCCCTCCAGCCCGGCGATCATGCGCAGCAGCGTGGACTTGCCGCAGCCCGATGGCCCGAGGAACACGATGAACTCGCCGGATTCGATGTTGAGCGACACGTTTTCGATCACGCGCACCGCACCGAAATGCTTGCTGACGCTCTTGAGCCGAATATCAGCCACGCTTTTCCTCCCTCGGCCTTCCCTGAAGTCGGCCTCAAATTTCGGACCGGCCTTGCCCGATCCACGCCGGTTACCCCGGCGCTGCTCCCTGTCGGTCAAACTATCTTAGGGGTCGCCTTTGTCAACGCGAAATTCGATATGCACCCGATAGTTTGATATTTATATCAAGTCACTGATTTCACTATTGTTTCTAAATCAGGCCTTTGGTTTTCCATCCAGCTTTGCGGCGGTCTGGATCACTGCATCCAGAAGTGCGGTAGCTACAGGATCGGCGCCGGGGGCGTCCTCGGTGAGACGGAACGTGGTGACGACCACGCCGCCCCGATCGATAGAGCGCTGCGCGATGAGCGCGGCCGGCTTGTTGAGGTAGCCCACCGCCAATCCGGCATGGACGAGCCCATCATATTCCCAGGACCGGAAGCCGGTCAGCACGTGGCGCGGCACGACCTTGTCGAACGAGACATCGAGCAACGGACCGCCCGGCAGCGTGGCGAAGGCGCCCTGCCGCTTGATCCAGCTGAAGCTGGCGATCCAGTCGCCGCGCCAGATGGTACCCTGGCGTTCGACGAGGCCGATATTGGGCAGAAGCGCCTCGGCGCCCATCGGCTGCCCCGGCGTCTCATCGACAATAGGCATGAAGGGCTGCTCGCGTGCCGGCACATCGGTGCGCAGGTTGCGATTGGTCTTGGCCTTGCCGTCGGCGAGCACGGCGTAGCGTGCGCCCTGCTGCATGGCAGCTACGTCGGAAGGATCGATCGAGCGAGTCAGCACTACGTCGGCAGCGGCTGCGTCTACCACTTCGTAGCCGAGCACCGTGACGCGGGCAGCCAACCCGGCATCACTCGTGGCGATTTTGGGGAGACCGGAAGTTACACGCGGCGCATAAACCGCGATTTCGATATGGTTGCGGGCAAGCTCGGCGCCGGCAGCCTCAAGGGCCAGCGACACCTTCACCATACGGCTTTCGCTCGCTTCGGGAAGCTGGACGCGCAGGGCGCCGAGGTCAGCGACGGCGAGACCGGGCGTAGCAGGGACCGCGATTTCGCCGGACTGGCCGCCTTCGACCGACCAGAGGAGCTTTGCGCCGGCCGGAACCCATCGGCCACCTGTGGCGACCTTGAGGCTGAGCGAGACCTCGGTGCCCGCGACAGCGGAGTGGCGCTCCAGCTGCGGAACGATGACGAGGTCGGCGTTGACCTCGTGGAAATTGGTGAGCGAGCCGCGCACGTTGCGGTTCATATCGAGAAGTCCGTTGGCTTCCCAATGCACGTCCGTGAGCTCGGTGATGACGTATCCCTGGATGGAGGGATAGGCGCGCATCGACTCGATCTCATATTTGAGATTGGCGTATTGGTACTTCTGCACCTGCTCGATGAACCCCTCGAACGAGCCGAAGACCTTGGCCAGATGGTAGGTTGCGAAGCGGTTCTCGATGCCGTGCGGATAGGCAACGCCATCGCCCCAATTGCCGCCGGTTTCCGCCCACCACGGCTCATTGCCTTCTGCGGTGCGGATCTGCTCGGGGAAAGGCAGGCCCCAGACGCCGAATTCTGACACGACCAGCGGCTCGTCGCCGCGACGCTCGGCGTCGCCATGGTGGCTGAAGGTCCAATCGGCGCCGGCAGCGAATTCCTCGGTCAGCTTCTCCCATTCCTCGCGACGCTCGGGGATCGAGCGATAATAGTGGTAGTCGTTGATGTCGGTCTTGACGTGGAAGTTCGGGATGCAGGCAGAGTTGTCGACCACGAGCCGCGCCGGGTCCTCGCCCTTGAGCCAATCATAGGTGTCCTTGAGCCATTCCCGGTGCTCGGCGCTTTCATAGACGCGCGTACCCCAGTCCTCGTTGATGATCGTCCAGGCGATGATCGAGGGGTGGTTGCCGTCGCGGCGCAGGATGCCGGCCATGGTCTCGCGCAGACGTTCACCGCCGCGCTGCGAGAAATATTGAAGGTTCGGGATTTCGGTCCAGACGAGGAGACCCAGGCGATCGGCCACCTCGTGGTAGCGCGGATCGGGAACCTTGATGTGGCAGCGCAGCAGGTTGAGGCCGAGTTGCTTGGCCTTGCGCGCCTGATCCTCAAGGAATTCGAGCGAGGGCGGCGTGCAGATGCCTTCGGGGTAATAGTCCTGATCCAGCGCACCGCGCAGATAGAGCGGCTGGCCGTTGAGGAAGAACTTGCCGTCGCGCGTCTCGATGGTGCGGAAACCGAAGGTATGCCGGCTGCGGTCGATGAGCGAACCGTCGGCGGCCTTGAGGTCGACGCGGGCGCTGTAGAGGCTGGGCGATTCCGGCGACCAGGGCGCGACGTTCGGGATGGTGAAGGAGATGTCCGAGCCAGCTGCACCCGAGGCGGCTGCGACCTCCTCGCCGCCAGGGCCGGTGACGACTACTTCAACCGCGGCGCCTTGCGCGGCGGCCGAGAATTCCAATTTCGCGGTCACGCGGCCGGTGGCGAGATCAGAGCGGATCGCGGCATTGACGAGATGGCGCGGGTCGCGTGCTTCCAGCGTCACGGACTGCCAGATGCCGCCTAGCGGACCGTACCAGCTCTGCTTGCCATGCGGGATCTCGCCGAACGGGTAGTCCGGATATTGGCTGGCATCGGCATTGGGGAGCGCCACGCGGACTTCGATAGTGTTGTCACCTGCGAGGTCAGCAGCCGGCAGCACGAATTCGAAGGGCAGATAGCCGCCCTCGTGCGAGCCGAGCAGCTTGCCGTTGAGGTAAACCTCCGAGAAGTAGTTCACCGCGCCGAAGCGGATGGCGATCTCCCTGCCCTGCCATTCGGACGGGAGGACGAAGCCACGCGTGTAGACAGCCTTGCCGAAGGAGTGGCGCAGATCGGCGAATTCGGCCTGCCACGGATTGGGGACATTGGCCGTGCGCCAGCTCGTCTCGCCATCCATGCGGAAGTTCCAGGCACCGTCCAGCGAGATGGTCTCGCGCGCGCCGGCCTCGGTCACGGTTGCCCGTACAGTCATGACTCCCCCTTGGGTAATCTTATTAGTTATATTATTAGCAACGCTAGTCGAGGATTCCGGCCTTGGCAAGAGCGCAGCGGGAGCGGCCTTTGCAAATAACTTTGGCAAACGGCGGCGCCCCGTGGCAGGAAGGCGATTAGCAGTGACCGATCAACCGGTTGAGGACATGGGTAAACGAGCAACGATGATCGACGTGGCGGAACGCGCCAGCGTTTCGCAGGCGACGGTGTCGCTCGTGCTCAATGGCGTTGCCAATGCGCGTGTGTCGGAATCGACCCGCCAGCGCATTTTCGAGGCGGCAGAGGCGCTCGGCTATCGCAAGGGGCCGCGCCATTCCGTTCCGGAAAACGCCTCCCCCGTTATCGGCCTTTTGCTCGATGAGGTGAGCACCACGCCTTTTGCCATGCCCTTCATCGAAGGCGCGCGCGACGAAGCCGCGCTGCAGGATGTGCTGCTGGCGACTTTCTGTACGCGCGGCGACCCCAAGCTGGAAAACGCTGCGCTGGAAATGCTGGCGCAGCAGAAGGCCATCGGGGTGATCTATGCGACGCTGGTCACCACCCAGCTCGCCGATATGCCCAAGCGGCTCGGCAACCTGCCTACGGTTTTGCTCAATTGCTATGAGAAGCGTGCGCGTTACCCGTCCGTCGTTCCCGGTGACGTGGCCGGCGGGCACGCTGCTACGGAGGCGCTGCTGAAGGTCGGGCACCGGCGGATCGCGCACCTCGCGGGTGAGCAGTGGATCGAGGCAGCACGGGCACGCGCGCAGGGTTACCGCCAGGCCTTGACGACCTGGGATGTCGCCGTCGATCCCGACCTGCTGGTTACGGGGGGCTGGACGGTCAATGGCGGGCGCGAGCTCACCGCAAAGCTGCTCGAACTCGACAACCCGCCGACGGCGATCTTCTGTTTCAACGACCGTATGGCGATCGGCGCCTATGATGCGGTTCGGGCAAAGGGACTGCGAGTGCCAGACGATATTTCCATCGTCGGGTTCGACGACGAAGACCTCGCCTCCTATGCTCAGCCACCGCTTTCGACGGTGATCCTGCCGCACGATGAAATGGCTCGCTGGGCCGTGGGCGCGTTGCTCGATCGACGGGCCGGCGACACCAGCGCTCGCAAGATCAAGATGGAATGCCCGCTAGTGCCGCGCGGCTCGATCGCACCGCCAGCGAAGACTCGCAGCTAGGTCGGTACTCAATAAGTCCCGGCGCCCCCAGAGCGCTTATCTCCCCATCCGACAATTCCAACGGAAGCGCTGTCCGTCGGCCACGCCACAACTACTGGACTTCCCCGGCCGCAGAGCCGGGGCCCACGGATTCCTCCACTCGAGTGGAGGGTGGCAATGGGCCCCGGATCAAGTCCGGGGAAGTCCGGTGGATGGGGCGACCATCGCAACCTCATCTACGGGTGCAATTGAGTACGGACCCAAGGCCGCGACGTCTTGTCAGTACGCGCGTGCGCGCGTAAACCGACGCCAACGTGCCGGGAGGCGGGACATGCATATCATCACTTCACCGGTGGCTGAACTGCCCCGACCGTTGGTCGACAAGGCAGTCCTCTCCGCGCTCGAGGAAGACCTGGGATTGGCAGGCGATCTGACCAGCCAGGCAACGCTTCCTCCACAGGCGACAGCGGCAGCAGTGCTCTCGGTGCGCGAAGCCGGCGTGATCGCGGGTCTTGCCCTGCCCGCTGCGGCGTTCCGGCTGATCGGCGACGGCCTCACTTTCGAAGCGTCGGTGGCGGATGGCGACACAGTAGAAGCCGGTACCGTGGTGGCGCGCGTATGGGGCAATGCCCGACTGATGATGATGGCCGAGCGCGTAGCGCTCAATTTCATCAACCACCTCAGCGGCATCGCAACTCTCACACGCATCTATGCCCGTGAGCTGGAAGGCACCAGCACGCGCATCTGCGACACGCGCAAGACCACGCCGGGGCTGCGCGCTTTCGAGAAATACGCCGTGCGCTGCGGCGGGGGCGTCAACCACCGCTATGCGCTCGATGACGCGATACTCATCAAGGACAACCATATCGCCGTCGCCGGTGGTGTGACGGCGGCATTCAAGGCTGCGCGCGCCTTTGCGGGACATCTGGTCGCCATCGAGATCGAAGTCGAAACGCTCGAGCAGTTGGAGGAGGCTTTGGCAGCTGGCGCCAAAATCGTTCTCCTCGACAACATGGACGATGCGACATTGTGCAAGGCAGTCGAGCTCACGGCAGGCCGCGCAACGCTGGAGGCTTCCGGCGGCGTCAAGCTGGAGCGCCTCAAGGCGATTGCGGCGACCGGTGTCGACTATATTTCGACCAGCCAGATTACCATGTCTGCCCGCCCACTCGATCTCGGGCTCGATATCGAGATCGGCCACTGAACACCATGACCGACCTTCTCGAACTCATGCTCGATGCGTCGATCGCCGCCGCGCGCGTGATCAACGACGTCTATAGCCGTCCGTTCGAGGTCATTGAAAAATCTGACGGCTCACCGGTCACCCAGGCCGATGCTGCGGCCGAGGCCGTGATCCTGCGCATGCTGGCGCCAACAGGTATTCCGGTGCTGGCGGAAGAGAGTGCAGCTGCGGGACGCATCCCCGTCCTTGGCGATCGATTCTTCGTGGTCGATCCGCTCGACGGCACGAAGGAATTCGTCAAACGCAATGGCGAGTTCACCGTCAATATCGCGCTGGTGGAACACGGTGCGCCAACGCTCGGCGTCGTGCTCGCGCCGGCGACCGGCGAATGCTTCGCGGGAAGCAAGGCTGGGGCCTTTGCCTGCCGCATCGTCGATGGCCGCGCCGAGGAGCGGGTGGCGATCCATGTCGATTGTAGCGCGCCGATGCGCGTGGTCGCCAGCCGCTCGCACGGACACAGGGCGCTGGCCAGCCTGATCGATGCGCTCAAAGTCGAAAGCGACGTGTCGGTCGGCTCATCGCTCAAGTTCTGCTTGCTGGCGCGTGGCGATGCGCAACTCTATCCGCGCTTCACGCCTACATCCGAGTGGGATACCGCGGCTGGCCAGGCGGTTCTGGAGGGAGCCGGCGGCGTGGTCATCACGCTCGACGAACAGCCGCTTCGCTATGGAAAAGCCGCAAATGGGTTTATTAATCCGTTCTTCGTGGCAGCCAGCAGTCCAGACCTTGCGCGCAAGGCAGCCATGCAAATGCGGGATGTAGCGGATTTGCAGCTTCCCGACTAAGGTTCCAGTAAGGCGTTGTCTGTAAACGCCTTTGTATCCGCGACCCGCCTGCAAGCCCACAAGACTGCGTTAACCGGTCGCGCGCCTTCCGACTCTCAGCAAGCTTGCCATATACTCGTTCGGCATATATACGGCCGCCATATACTTGGCGAGCATAGTGTTCGCCGGAGACCAGCCACATGAATGTCAGAACGGTCTGCCTTTCGATCCTCTATGAGGGCGAAGCGACGGGATACGAGATTCGCCGGATGACGGTGGAGGGCGAGTGCGCCTATTTCGTGGAAGCGAGCTTCGGCTCGATTTACCCTGCGCTAGCCAAGATGGAAGCCGAAGGCCTGGTCACCAGCCGTGTCGAGCCGCAGGACGGCAAGCCGGCCAAGAAAATCTACGCCATCACGGAAGCCGGCCGGCGCGCCTTCGTCGCGTCGCTGTTCGAGCCGCTTGGCGAAGATGTCTACCGTTCACCCTTCCTCCTCTTCGCGCGCTACGCGCATCTGCTGCCGGCCAGCCTGGTCGAGACCCGGCTCAACGAGCAGCTGAACAAGATGGGTGAAGACAAGAAAAAGCTGGAGGACGTCCTCCAGTCTCACCAGCCGCTCAGCGCCGCAGACGCCTGGGTGGTTCGTTACGGATTATCGGTGATGGAGGTTGCGCAGCAGCATATGGCTTCCCATATGCGCGAGCTAATCGCGATGGCGCGCCCTGACACCGAGGCCGCAGAAGCGGCAGAATAGCGGGGGTTTTTTAGATTATGCGTGCATTTTTTTCTTACGGCGTAGCCTTCCTGATCATATTGGCGGCAGGCGCATGGCTCTCGACCGGGACGCTCATTCAGGGCGGCCAGGGTCCGGGCAATGGCGAACGCCATATCGTTGAACTCGTTGACGGCGGCAAGGAAGGCCCGGTCAAGACTGCGCTCGAAACTTCGGGCGTACTCTCCGAACCCGAGCACCATACCGACGTCGACCCTGCTCTGACCATTGCCCAGCGGCAGGAAAAGACCCAGGGTGAAACCGCGCCGGCCCGCTCGGTGCGCATCCAGACCTTCACCGCCAAGGACATGCCGATCGAAGTTCCGCTTCGCGGCCAGACCAAGGCCAAGGCCACCGTGACCGCTGCTGCCGAAACCACCGGCATCGTGGCTTCGGTTACCGTGTCCAAGGGCCAGGCGGTCAAGACCGGCGATCTTCTCTGCACCCTTGACCAGGGTACCCGCCAGGCTGCCGTGGCACAGGCTGAGGCCTCCCTCGCCCAGGCGCAGACGGCCTATACCAGCACGCAGGCGCTGGTGAACAAGGGCTCCGCCGCCTCCAACACCCTGGTTGGCGTCGAGGCTTCGCTCAAGGCCGCCCAGGCGGCCGTCGACCAGGCCAAGGCCGAACTCGACCGCACCGAAATCCGGGCCAAGAGCGGCGGCATCGTGCAGGATCCGCTGACCACGGTCGGCTCCATGCTCTCTGCCGGTGCGCCCTGCGCTACGATCGTCCAGATGGACCCGATCCTCTTCACCGGCAACGTGCCGGAAGCCCGGATCGGCTATGCCCGCCTCGGCCTGCCCGCCACGGTTTCGACCGTTACCGGCAAGACCGCCGAGGGCAAGGTCAGCTTCATCGCCTCGGTGGCCGATGCCGCTACCCGCTCGTTCCCGATCGAGATCGAGATCCCCAATGCCGATGGCTCGCTCCAGGCTGGCCTGACCGCATCGGCGACAGTCAATCTCGGCTCCGCCGCAGCTCAACTGTTGCCGCAGTCTGTGCTGACCCTTGACGACGAAGGCACGCTTGGCGTGCGCGCCGTCGAGAACGACAAGGTGGCCTTCTTCCCGGTCACCATCATTAGCGATACACGCGATGGCGTTCTGGTCACGGGCCTGCCCACGACGCTGGATGTCATCACTGTCGGGCAGGAATTCGTCCAGACCGGGCAGACCGTGAACGCCAGCAAGGCTGATGGGGCTTAATCATGCTTGATTTCATCGAACGCATCCTTCGGATGCCGCGAGTAGTCCTGACGATCATGGCGTTGCTCATGATCGCGGGCTTCGGCGCCTATACGTCGCTGCCGAAGGAAAGCTTCCCGGCCATCGATATCCCCTACTTCTACGTTTCGGTAAGCCAGACCGGCGTTTCGCCCTATGACGCCGAGCGCCTGCTGGCCAAGCCTATCGAAGACCGCATCAAGGACCTCGACGGTCTCGAGAACTATTCGACGACCTCGACCACCGGCCATGCCTCGGTCTTCCTCGAGTTCAACGTGAATGCCGACAAGGACAAAGCCCTCGCCGACATCCGCGCCAAGCTCGACGGCGTGACCGGCGACCTGCCGACCGATGCAACCACCCCGACGGTGACCGAGATTTCGTTCTCGGGCATGCCGTCGCTGTCGGTTGCCCTTTACGGTTCGGTGCCTGAGCGCGCCCTCGTCGAGAAGGCCAAGGATCTCAAGAAGCGCCTGGAAGAAATTCCGGACGTGCAGAGCGTCACCATTTCGGGTGCACGTGATGAGATGCTTGCCGTCACCATCGACACCAATCGCCTCGAAGCCTACGGCCTCACCGCTGCCCAGCTCATGGACGCGCTGGCCAAGAACAACATGGTCGTGCCCGGCGGCACGCTCGACACCGGCAAGGGTGCCTTCAACGTTGAAGTGCCCGGCCTCATCACCAATGCCGCCGACGTCTACTCGCTGCCGCTCAAGACCGACGGCAATACCGTCGTGACGTTCGGCGACGTGGCCACTGTCCAGCGTACCTTCAAGGACGCGACCGAATATGCCCATGTGAACGGCCAGCCGGCCATCACCCTGGGCGTGGTCAAGAAGCTCGGCACCAACGTCATCTCAATCTCCGACGAAGTCCGCAAGGTTACGTCTGAGTTCACGGCCAGCTGGCCGGATGGCATCGAGCACTCGTTCCTGGTGGACCAGGCCGACTCGACCAAGAGCCTCTACCGCTCGCTTGAAGCAGCCGTGCTGACCGCCGTTGCGCTGGTGATGATCACCTGCGTGGCGACCCTCGGTATCCGTCCTGCCATCATGATCGGCACCTCGATCCCGATCTCGTTCATGATCGCCTTCCTCGTCGTCCAGCTCATGGGCATGACCGTCAACATGATGATCATGTTCGGCCTCGTGCTGGCAGTGGGCGTGCTCGTGGACGACCCGATCGTGGTCGTGGAATACGCGGAACGAAAGCTCGCCGAAGGCTACGACAAGAAGGAAGCCTTCATCATGGCCGCGCGCAAGATGTTCGTGCCGGTGGTTTCGGCCACCTTCACGACGCTCGGCGCGTTCATTCCGCTGCTCTTCTGGCCGGGCATCATCGGCAAGTTCATGAGCTACCTGCCGATCATCGTGATCGTGGTCATGGTGGCCTCGCTGGTCTCTGCCCTCATCTTCATGCCGGTCATCGGCGGCATCATCGCCCGTGCCCATATCGATGAAGAAGAGAAGGAAGCCGCCGATATCGTGATGTATCCGGACAAGTTCGACCTCAAGAAGGTTCGCGGCTTCTCCGGTCACTACGTGCGCCTGCTCTCGGTGCTGCTGCACTACCCGCTGATTACCCTGCCAGTGGGCCTGGGCATCATCGCGGTGATCTTCGGCCTCTACATCACCCACCCAACCGGCATGGAAGCCTTCCCGGCGTCCGAACCGGAATTCGGCACGGTCAACGTCATCGCCCGCGGCAACTACTCGCCGGTCGAGATCCGTGACCTGCTGGTGGAAGTCGAGACGCAGATCCTTCAGGTTCCGGGCATCCAAGACTCCATCATGACCTTCGCCGGTTCGGGCGGGAACATGATGGGCTCGAGCGCCCCGCCGGATACGATCGGCCAGTTCAACCTGCAGCTCCTGCCGTGGAACGACCGCGTCAAGGCTGAGGAGATCTTTGCCAATATCCGTGAGCGCACCAAGGACATCCCGGGTCTGCAGGTGCAGATCGCCGCTCAGGAAAACGGCCCGCCGGCAGGCAAGGCCATCAACCTGCGCGTCGAAAGCACCAACTATGCCGACCTCGCTCCTGCGGTTGCCAAGCTGCGCAACTTCATCGAAAACGACCTGGGCGATACGGTGGACGTCGAAGACGGCCGCCCCTCCCCCGGTATCGACTGGGAAGTGACGATCGATCGTGCGGAAGCTGCCAAGTACGGCATCGGCGTGCGTGAGCTCTCGCCCTATGTCCAGCTCGTGACTTCCGGCGTGAAGCTGGGCACGTACCGTCCGGATGATGCGACCGACGAACTCGATATCCGCGTTCGCCTGCCGCAGGACGAGCGCACCTTCGATACGCTCGACAACCTGCGCATCATGACCACTGCCGGTCTCGTCCCTGTCTCGAACTTCATCGAGCGCAAGGCCGTACCGAAGGTGGCCAACATCCAGCGTCGCAATGGCGTCTACGTGATGAACGTGGCTGCCAACCTGCTGCCGGGTGTAGCGACGGACCAGAAGATCGAGGAACTCAAGGCCTGGCAGGCCAAGCAGGAATGGCCCTCGACCATCAACATCGCCTATGGCGGTGCGGAAGAGCAGATCGGCGATACCAATGCCTTCATCGTGCAGGCATTCGGCATGGCGATGTTCCTGATCTTCTTCGTGCTGCTGCTTGAGTACAACAGCTTCTACCAGGTGCTGGTGACACTCTCGACGGTGATCATGTCTCTCGCAGGCGTGCTGCTAGGCATGCTGGTGACCGGCATGAGCTTCTCGGCGATCATGACGGGCCTGGGTATCGTGGCCCTGGCAGGTATCGTGGTGAAGAACGGCATCGTGCTGATCGACACCTACAACCACTACCGTCGCGACGATGACGTCGAGCCGGTCAAGGCCATGCTGCTCACGGCCGCACAGCGCGTGCGTCCGGTGCTGCTGACCGCGACCGTGACGGCGCTGGGCGTCATCCCGATGGCGCTCAACATCGAGTTCGACTTCATCCGCCGCGAAATTGTGGTGGGGGGCCTCGCCGGTTCTTGGTTCGTGCACCTGTCAGCCGCACTGGTCTCGGGCCTGTTCTTCTCGACGGCCCTGACCCTGATCATGGTTCCGACCATGATCACGGCCCCGCACGTGATCAAGCACCAGCTCGGCTGGGTGGGTACGCTCATCGGCCGCGGCTTCGGCGCCCTGCTCTCGCCCTTCCGTCGCCGCCAGGTTGCGGAAACGCCGGAAGGCGTGGCGGTGGAGATCCCGCCGGATGCCGACAGCGCCAAGAAGTACATCCGTACCGATGGCAACGGCCTGGTCGAAACCGAAAAGGACGGCGTGACCATCGTGTCCCGCCAGGATGCCGCCGAGTAAGGCAATCAGCAGAACATGAGAAAGGGCCCGCAGCGATGCGGGCCCTTTCGTGTTTTTCACGGCAGCTATCGCCAAATTGCGGTTGCTCTCCCCTGCCCTCCGGCAGATGGTGCGGACCTCTCGTCAGGTTCCGAGTCCTTCTATGCAAATCAAAGCAGTCCGCCGGCCACTCGACGCCACGGCCTTCGGCATCATGCTCGTGCTGTGCCTGTGCTGGGGCTTCCAGCAGGTGGCCATCAAGCTGGCGGCGCCCGATGTCACTACCGTCATGCAGATCGCCATCCGCTCCGGCTTCACGGCGGTTGTGCTTGGAATCTACCTCGTCGCCAAGGATGGTCTCGGCCAGTTCCGCGACGGCTCACTCGCGCCGGGCATCGGTATCGGCGTGCTCTTCACGCTCGAGTTTCTCTTCATCGCCTGGGCGCTCAACTATACCTATGCCTCGCATGTGTCGGTATTCGTCTACACCTCACCGATCTGGGCCGCGCTTGGGCTTCACCTGCGCCTGCCCGAGGAGCGTATGTCGCACATTCAATGGCTGGGCGTGCTCGTCGCCTTTATCGGTGTGGGGATTGCCTTTGTCGGCAATGGCGGCGCAGGCGGAGAGGCCAGCAACGTCCTCCTCGGCGACTTCCTGGCGCTGCTGGGCGGGGCGTCATGGGGCTTTACGACTGTGGTCATCCGCAATAGCCGCATCTCGGAGGCGCCTGCCGCCAAGACGCTGTTCTACCAGGTCGCCGTCGCGACCATTCTCATGCTGATCATCGCAGTGGTGACGGGCGCAACCCACGTCGAATTCACGCCGGTTGCCATCGCGAGCCTCGGCTTTCAGTCGGTGGTGGTGACGCTGCTGACGTTCCTCGTCTGGTTCTGGCTCCTCAAGCGCTACCTCGCCACACGCCTGGGCATCCTCTCTTTCATGACCCCGCTCTTCGGCGTGGCCAGCGCCGTGATCGTGCTGCACGATCCGATCGATCCCTCATTCGCCATCGGAGCTCTGCTGGTACTGGCGGGAATTGTGATCGTGAATGGGGGCGAACTGTTTTCGCGGAAGGCTGCAGCGTAAGGGGGCACGCTCCGGCTGCGGTACGCAGCGCGCGTTGCGCGCCGCCAGAGCTGTGTTGCTCAAATCTCTCCCGTCCGGCAAAGGCCTAGAAGATCGTGCAACATGCGCTGGGCCGTAGTCTGATCCCCGGGCCGTCGCCGGGGAACGTGTATCGAGTGCGGGCGGCGCCAGGTCCCGCCCGCTCCGCTTCTTACTCCGCCGGCTCGTTCTCTGCCGAGGAACTCCGCCCGAGGAACCCGTCCTTGTCGTCCTGCACCGCGCGCAGATGTTCCTCTGCTTCGGTCGCTTCGCGCTGGCGGTTCCACATCTGGGCGTAGAGGCCGTCACGCATCAGCAGGTCGGGATGGCGGCCGCGCTCGGCGATCTGGCCGTCGCGCAGCACGATGATCTCATCGGCATTGATGACGGTCGAGAGCCGGTGGGCGATGACCACTGTCGTGCGGTTCTTGGACACCGCATCGAGTGCGGACTGGATGTCGCGCTCGGTCTTGGTGTCCAGCGCAGAAGTCGCCTCATCCAGCACCAGGATCGGCGGCGCCTTGAGGATGGTACGGGCTATGGCCACGCGCTGCTTCTCGCCGCCTGAGAGCTTGAGGCCGCGTTCGCCGACGGGCGTGTCGTAGCCGCGAGGCAGCGACTCGATGAACTCGCCGATCTGGGCCATGCGCGCAGCCTCGTGCACCTCCTCATCGGTCGCGTCGGGGCGGCCGTAGCGGATGTTGTAGGCGATGGTGTCGTTGAAGAGCACCGTATCCTGCGGCACCATCCCGATGGCCGAACGAAGCGAGTTCTGCGTGATGTCGCGGACATCCTGCGCGTCGATGGTCACCGAGCCGCTGGAGACGTCGTAGAACCGATAGAGCAGTCGCGAAATCGTGGACTTGCCGGCACCCGATGGGCCCACCACCGCGATAGTCTTGCCGGCGGGCACCTCGAAGCTTACGCCCTTGAGGATCGGGCGGTCGGGATCATACTGGAAGTGGACATCGTCAAAGCGGATCACCGGACCCGTAATCTTGAGCGGGGTGGCGCCGGGCTTGTCGACGATCTCCGGATCCTGGTCGAGCAGCTTGAACATCTCCTCGATATCCGTCAGGCCCTGGCGGATTTCGCGGTAGACGAAGCCGATCATGTTGAGTGGCCGATAGATCTGCATCAGGAAGGTGTTGAGCAGGACGAAGTCGCCCAGCGTCAGGCGGCCGTTCAGCACACCCACGATCGACATGGCCGACATGATGGTGAGGCCGACGTAGAAGATGACCGCCTGGCCGAAATTGAGCACACCCAGCGAGTTCCAGATGCGGATGGCCGAGCGCTCATAGGTGGCCATCGAAGCGTCGAACCGGCGCGCCTCGAGGTCCTCGTTGTTGAAATACTTGACGGTCTCGAAGTTGAGCAGGCTATCGATCGCCTTCGAGTTGGCGTCGGTATCCGAGTTGTTCATGTCGCGGCGGATGGCGATACGCCAGTTGCTCGCCTTGATGGTGAACCAGAGGTAGAGCCAGATCGTGACGATCAGCACACCCAGATAGCTGATGCCGAAGATCGAGATGAAGACCACGCCGACGATCACGAACTCGACCAGGGTCGGCGCCGTGTTGAGCATGGTAAAGCGGACGATGGTTTCGATGCCCTTCGTGCCGCGCTCGATGACGCGCGAAAGCCCGCCGGTGCGCCGCTGCAGATGAAAGCGCAGCGAGAGGCGGTGGAGGTGATTGAAGGTCTGGAAGGCTAGCGTGCGGACGGCGTTTTGACCGACGCTGGCGAACAGCACGTCGCGCAATTGCTGGAAGCCGGCATCCACCACATTGGCAACGCCAAAGGCGACCACCAGCACGATGGGGACGGCGATGCCCATGATCAGCGCCTGGTTGCCGCCGGTCTGCCCCAGGGTATCGATGATGCCCTTGTAAGCGAAGGGCGCGAGCGTGGTGGCGACCTTCGATACCAGCAGCGCGGCGATGGCCAGCACCACCCGCATCTTCAGATCAGGGCGGCCTTCCGGCCACATATATCCCCACAGATTCCTGACCGTAGAGAGCAGCGAGCCCTCCTCGGCACTGACCCGGGGCTTCTTTTGCGACATTTCAGGAGAAGACATCAGACCGCTTCCGGCAACCGTTGCGGGGCCTGGCTGAGACCCGAGAACAGGCCTCCGCAGGCGGAGTTAAGAGCATCGAGCCGATCAGTGCGGAGCGAGTAGCAGTTACGCGTACCCTTGGCCTGGCGCTCGATCAGTCCGGCATCGAGCAGCACCTTGATGTGCTGGGATACGGTGGACTGGGCCAGCGGCAGGCACTGCGTGACATCCGTGCAGCAGCAATCGTTCTGCGCGCCGAGGATGCGCAAAATCGAAAGCCGCACCGGGTGTCCCAGCGCGCGAAGCATGGCGGCCAGATCGTCGTCCTGCATGATCGGATTTTTCATCGTTAAATTACGATAGAAGAAGGCACTCTCATCCGCAAGTTAGAACTATACCAAAGTGTGCGATTCCCCCAAATGAGGGCAGCATGAGGCTGGCGTCATGGATCTTCTTCCCCGACATGGGGCCGGGGAAGAGAAAGTGCCGGACGGACGCCGAGCACGTCCGCTATGCGTATCGCCTACTGCTTGTCTTCGGGCAGGGAGAAGACCTGGCCCGGATAGATCCAGTGCGGGTCACGGATCTGCGTGGTGTTGGCCTCGTAGATCGTCGTGTACTTGATGCCTTGGCCATAGACGCGGCGGGCGATCGTCCAGAGGTTGTCACCCGATCGAATGATGGCCTTTCCCGAGGCAAAGCGCTGGGCTTCAGGATCGTTGCCGACAGGTACAGCCACCATGGTCGGAACGTTCGACTGCGTGGGTGCGGCGGGCGCCTGCGGCTGGGCGGCAGCTTCGGTAGCTTGCGCGGGTGCCGGAGTCTCGGGCACTGAAGCCGGAGTGTTGGCAGATTGCTCGGTCGGCGCTGTAGCCGTCGCGGGTGCTTCGGTGGTCGACGGCGTCGCGGGTTCGGCGGCAGGAGGCGTGGCAGCCGGAGCTTCGGCCTGAGCAACGGCCACCGGAGCTTCCGCTCCTGGCAGCTGCACTTCGAAGTTCACTTCGGCACGCGCGGCCACTTCCGATGTGCCCGGACGCAGCAGGTCGACGCGGACCAGTTGAGCGGATTTGGTCAGAACATTCTGCGTTGTCTCGACCAGCCAGCGTCCGCCGCGCACGATGCTGTCGGCAACGAACTTGTCGTCCACATAAAGGCGGACGGTCGCCCCATCAGGGCCCGCCCCGGCGAAGAAGTTATGGGTGCCGTCGATCTCGATGGCGTCGATAGTCGGCGGCGCCAGGAGTTGCGCGGGCGCCTGCTCGGTCGGAGTCGCCGGAGTAGCGGCCGGCGCCTCTGCCGCGGCGACCTGCTGCTCGCCACCATTGGCCGTGGGCTGCGTTGCGGGCACCTGCGGTTGGGCAGGCTGCTCGGCGGTAGCGGTTTCCGTCGCGGCCGGAGTGGCGGGTTCAGCTGGCGTTGCGGCGGGAGCCGCAGCCGGAGCGTTCTGCGCTTCGGTGGCCGTGGTGGCCGCAGGATTGCTTTGAGCAGGAGCGGCAGTGTTGGTGGCGTTGTTCGCAGGCGCTTCAACCGTAGCAGCGGGCTGCTCTGCGGCGGGCGCAGCAGCGGGTGTTTCGGGAGCGGTGACGGGGGCGTTTGCGTCAGACGTTGGGGTTGCCGTCTTGGGCTCCTCGGCGGTCGCAACCTGCATCGGTTGCTCGGTGGAGGGCTTTGCCAGCCCCTGCAGCACTTCGCTGGCCTTGCCTGGCACGCTGGCCACGACCAGCGGTTCGTTCTTGTGGGATGGATCGATCACGACGACGAAGGATTGGCCGGAGCGCTCCTTCGAGCCGGCTTCGCCGACCGTCAGTTCCACGCCGCCGCCAGGCAACGGCTTTTCGGGGACGAGCACCCAGTCGCCGCTCGTTTCGACCTTGGTTTTGCCGATCGAAGCGTCGTTGGAGAAGACCTCGACCTCGGTGCCAGGCTTGCCGCTACCGGCGATAACCACGGAGCCATTCGGCTCGGCGCGCAGCAGGCCGAAAGTGGGGGTGATGATGTCGGGATAGGTGGCCGCCGGTTGCGTCGTTTCGGGCGTGGCGGTTTGAGCAGCGGGCTCGGGCGTCGTGGCGGGTGCGGTGGTTTCCGCAACGGCCACGGGAGCGGGCTTGGGCAGGATGCCGACATCGGAGAGCTTGCCGGAGACACAGGCGCCGAAACCTTCGGGGCTGCCGGAGCAGCTAAGGAGCGTGGGGCCTGTCAGAACCCCCGCAATAATGACCAACGTGGCGACTGCCGCACCGATGGTGACGGCAAGGGGACGTTTCGGGGTGGTCTCGGCCAGTTTAGCCTCCAAGAGGTTCGCAGGCGCAAATGCGCCTACAAACCGGGTTGTCGCGAAAGTCCGATTACGCCGGAAACTGGGCCGGCTCCTCGGTTTTCAACAGTTTATAGGTGATTGACTCATATAACGCCTCAAATGAGGCATCAATGATGTTGGGGGACACGCCGACGGTGTACCAGCGCTCCCCGCTACCATCCCTGCTTTCCACCAGTACACGGGTGACCGCGCCCGTGCCGCCGTCCAGGATACGCACCTTGAAATCGACGAGCTCGAGGTCGCCGATCTTGTCGGAATACTTGCCGAGGTCCTTGCGCAAGGCGAGGTCGAGCGCGTTGATCGGGCCATTACCTTCGGCCACCGACATGAGCAGGTCATCATCGACCCGGATCTTGACGATGGCTTCGGTCACCGCGATCTGCTCGCCGCGCGAATTGTGCCGGCGCTCGACGCTCGTGCGGTAGTTCTCGACATCGAAGAATTCTGGCAGCATTCCCAGCGTCTTGCGGGCCAGCAGCACGAAGGACGCATCGGCGCCGTCGTAGGAATAACCGCGAGCCTCGCGCTCCTTGACGTGGCGCAGGAGCGTATCGAGCCGTGGATCGTCCTTGCCGATCTCGATGCCGTGGCGCTTGAGCGTGATCAGCAGGTTGGATTTGCCCGCCTGCTGGGAAACCATCACCGAGCGCTCGTTGCCGATCGCTTCGGGCGGCACGTGCTCATAGGTAGATGGGTCCTTGGCCAGTGCCGAAGCGTGAATGCCTGCCTTGGTGGCGAAGGCCGACGCGCCGACATAGGGCGCCTGACGGCTGGGCGCGCGATTGAGAAGCTCATCAAATGTCCGCGAAATGCGGGTGATGTTCTGCAGGCGCGCGGCATCGATTCCCAGCTCGAACCGATCGGCAAAGCCGGGCTTGAGCGCAAGCGTGGGGATGATGGTCATGAGGTTGGCGTTGCCGCAGCGCTCGCCGATGCCGTTGAGCGTTCCCTGGATGTGCCGCACGCCGGCGCGAACTGCCGCCAGCGTGTTGGCGACGGCCTGACCGGTGTCGTCGTGGGCGTGGATGCCCAGGCGGGCATGATCGACCGGCAGCGCCTTGACGATCTCCTCGATCTCGAAAGGCATGGTGCCGCCATTGGTGTCGCACAGCACCACCCAACGGGCGCCGGCCGCCAGAGCGGTCTCGACGAAGAGCGAGGCATATTGCGGATTGGCCTTGTAGCCATCGAAGAAATGCTCGGCATCGACCAGCACTTCCTTACCGGCCGCGAGGCCTGCCTCGATGGTTTCGGTGAGGCCCTTGAGATTGTCCTCGGGAGAAATGCCCAGCGCGAGGATGACCTGCTGGTCCCAGGCCTTGGCGACGAAGCAGGTGGCCTGCGCCTGCGAATTGAGCAGCGCCTGCACGCCCGGGTCGTTGCCGACGGAGCGCCCTGCCCGCTTGGTCATGCCGAAGGCGGTGAACGTGGCGCGCCGAGTGCGTTTTTCGGAAAAGAACTCCGTATCCACCACGTTGGCGCCGGGATAGCCGCCCTCGATGTAATCGACGCCGAGTTCCTCAAGCAGGGCCGTCACCGAAATCTTGTCCTCGAGCGAGAACTCGATGCCGGCGGTCTGGGCGCCATCGCGAAGGGTGGTGTCGAAGAGATACAGGCGTTCTTTTGTCATCAGCTCTCAGCCTTGCGGCTGCCAGTTGTCGGTGTCGCGGTCGGGATGCTGGAACGAACGGAGAATCGCCAGCATGTTGCGCTCCTCGTCGGTCGAACCGAGATCTTCGGGAATGAGGCCATCGAGGTTGTCGAGCACTGGGTGCCGGTTCTCACGGGCGAATTCGATGGTCGGCACGATGTCGTTGACCCGGTCGAAGGCGCCAATGGCAAGCGCCGGATTGCCCTCGCCGACCTGGTAGGTCAGCGGTGTGCCGCACTTGTTGCAGAAACCGCGCTGGACGGCTTGGGAGCTACGGAACAGCGTCGGGCGGCCACGCGTCCATTCCACGGGCGCCTTGAAGCTGGCAAACGGGGCCATGAGATTGCCGAATGCCTTCTGGCACATACGGCAATTGCAGATCGAGGCGTGATTGACCGGGCCCTCGACCCGGAAACGGACGGCGCCGCACTGGCAGCCGCCGGAAAAACTCTCGCTCATGCGCTGTCTCCGGAACGTGTCGTATCGTGGTCGGGGTGCTGGTAGCTGACCACTGCCGCGTAGAAGGGCTCGCGCTCCGCGGACCGCTGCTGCATGGGCAGGTTGGCCAGGCCTTCGAAATAGGGAAGCCTGTCGGCAGGGTTTACCTGGATGGTCGGAGCAGCCATTTCGGGATGGTCCAGCGCCCCGATGGCCAGTTCGATTTCGTGCCCGTCGGCCTGATAGGTCAGCGGCGTGCCGCAATCGGCGCAGAAGCCGCGGCTGGCAAGGTTCGAGCTGCGGAAGAGCTTTGGCTGGCCTCGTGTCCAGATCACACCATGGCCGGTCACCAGCGGCCCGAAGAAGCTGCCAAAGGCCTTCTGGCACATGCGGCAATGGCAGATGGAAGGCCGCCCAAGGCTTTCGGCGCGAAAACGCACCGCGCCGCATTGGCAGCCACCGGTCAACTCATTCTGGCTCATGGCAACAGGCCTCGATGTTGTGTCCGTCGGGATCGAGCACGAAAGCGCCGTAGTAATTGGCGTGGTAATGCGGCCGCGGGCCGGGCGCACCGTTATCGGTGCCTCCCATGGAGAGCGCCACCGAATAGAAAGCGTTGACCTCGGCATGGCTGCGCGCCCGGAACGCCAGATGCGCTTCGCCGCGGACTTTCTTGCCCGAGTGCAGCCAGAACGTCGCCCGATCGATGCCGAAGCCGGCGATACGGCTGTCGCCGAAGGTCCAGTCGGCAAGCAGCTTGATACCCAGCGTGCCGAGAGCCTCGGCGTAGAAGGCCTTGGACTTCTCGAAATCGGTGGCCGAAAGGCCGACGTGATCAATGATGACGGTCATTGCAGGGTGCTCCTGTGGAGAGCGTGCCAGATGGCATCGAGCACGCTATCGGGCGCGGCGAGGTCGTTGTTCCAGATGCGGAGGATGTGGAAGCCACGGCGGCCAAGCTCGCTGTCCCGCGCGGCGTCTCGCTGGCTTTCGAAGTGCTGGCTGCCATCCAGTTCGATGATCAGCATGGCATCGAAACAGGCGAAGTCAGCGACGAAAGGACCAACGGGAACCTGACGGCGAAACTTGAAGGCCGCGAACCGCCGGTTCCGAAGCAACTCCCAGAGCAGCTTTTCCGCCTCCGTGGAGTTGCGCCTGAGTTTTCGTGCGATGCCACGCAAGCGCGGGCTGACCGGCTGGTGGGTTTCCTCATGGCGCGGCGCTGGCGGCCCGCCCCCCTCACCCGCCCTTCGGGCACCCTCTCCCACAAGGGGCGAGGGTGAGCCCGCGTTCGCGGCGCGTTCAGCATGCCCCTCGTCCTTCTCCCCTTGTGGGAGAAGGTGGTCCGAAGGACCGGATGAGGGGGATCGATCGCTCCACCCCTCCGGCATCCCGTCCTCCGAGCCATTGCGTACCATCACCGCTTCACTTCCCACTTCGTCCGACGCTCGCCGGTTTCGGGGTCCTTGTAGTCCATCAACTGGACCCCCTGCCCGGCCAGTTCGGTTCGGATGCGGTCGGCTTCTGCGAAGTTCCTGGTGTTGAGTGCTTCAAGCCGAGCGGCGACCAAGGCTTCGGTACCAGCATCCACCACCGCCTCGCGCAGCACCTTGATGCCGAGGAGGCCGGCGATGGCGAGGCCAGCGGCCGGTTGAGCATCGTCCACGATCAGCCGATGGATGCGACGGATGGCGCCGGGCGTATCGAGATCATCACCCAGATGCGCAAGTGCTTCGGCGTCGATATCACCCCCAGGTGCGTGGCCCTTGGCGAAGCGCTCCCATTTTTCGAGGAGCTGGGTCGCCTCTTCCAGCCGCGCGACCGAGAAGTCGATGGGCTCGCGGTAGTGGGTCATGAGCATGGCGAGGCGCAGGACTTCACCCGGCCATTTGCGGCCGCCGAACTTATCGGTCGCCAGCAGGTCGTGAATGGTGATGAAGTTGCCCAGGCTCTTGGACATCTTCTGCCCTTCCACCTGCACGAAGCCGTTATGCATCCAGACATTGGCCATGGCGTGAGTGCCGTGGGCGCAACGCGACTGGGCGATTTCGTTTTCGTGGTGCGGGAAGATGAGGTCGAGCCCGCCGCCATGGATGTCAAAGGTGCGGCCCAGATAGCGCTCACTCATGGCCGAGCACTCGATGTGCCAGCCCGGACGGCCGCGCCCCCAGGGGCTTTGCCAACCCGGTTCCTCGGCGCTCGATTGCTTCCACAGCACAAAGTCGGCCGGGTTGCGCTTGTGGCTTTCCACCGCCACGCGGGCGCCTGCCAACTGGTCCTCCAGATTGCGGCCAGAGAGCTGGCCGTAATCGGGCATGGACTCCACGGCGAAGAGGACTTCGCCGCTGGCCTCGTAGGCGTGCTCGCGTTCGAGCAGCGCCTTGATGAGAGCCTGCATCTCATCAATGTTTTCGGTCGCGCGCGGCTCTACGCTCGGCTCGAGTGCGCCCAATGCGGCCACGTCGGAGCGGAACTGACCGGCGGTCTTCTCGGTGACCTTGCGGATCGCCTCGTTGAGCGGCAGGCCGGGAAAATCGCGGGCGGCGCGGGCGTTGATCTTGTCGTCGACGTCCGTGATGTTGCGGACATAGGTGACGTGATCGGCGCCGTAGACATGACGCAGTACGCGGAACAGCACGTCGAAGACGATTACTGGCCGGGCGTTGCCGATATGGGCGAAATCATAGACCGTCGGTCCGCAGACGTACATGCGCACATTGGCCGGATCGAGCGGAACGAAGTCCTGCTGGGTCCGGGTGAGGGTATTGTAGAGGCGCAGTCCAGTTTTTTGAGCCGAAGCCATGAAATTCCTGCCACAGAACGGTTTTCACGCGGGCGCGGAGTCTTCGATAGTCTGGATGTTGGGGTGAAGAAAACCGCGCCGCGCCCGATGGGTTAGCGGATAATAATGCAGCCGGTAATGCAGATTGCGTTGACGGTTTTCATGGCGCGCATGTTTGACCGCGAACGCGATGGAAAGCAAGCGGTTTCGACGCTAGCGGCGGTAGATGGCGACCCGCTGGTCGATCGCTCCGACGACAGAGGCGCCAGCGGCGTCGAGGACTGCGATGCTGACGCGATCGCCATCCTTGAGGAACGGCGTGCGGGCCTTGCCGTATTTGAGTTTCTCAACCGCCCGCGCTTCGGCGATGCAGGAAAAACCGATGCCATCGCGCTTGATGGGCGGGGCCTCCTCATGCCGGTTGGTGACCGTGCCCGAGCCGATGATGGTCCCGGCGATGAGCCGACGCGTACCGGCGGCAGCTGCGATGAGGTCGGCGAAATCGAAATGCATATCGATACCGGCGTCGGGCTGGCCGAAGAGCGCGTCGTTGACGGTGATGCGCAGCTTGAGGTGGAGCTTGTTGTCCCGCCAGGCCGAGCCGAATTCATCGGGCGTGGCGACAACGGGACCGAAAGAAGTCGAAGGCTTGGAATGGAAGAAGCCGAAACCATTCTGGAGGTCGTCTGCAACCAGGCGGCGCAGCGACACGTCGTTGCAGACGGTGATGAGGCGGACGGAGGCGGCAGCTTCCGAGCGGGTCGGCAGCATGGGGACCGGGCCGGTGATGACGGCGATCTCGGCCTCGAAGTCGACGGCGAGGCCATCGTCCGAAACGAGGATCGGCTCGTTCGCGCCCGAGAGCGAATCGGAGCCGCCCTGGTAGAGCAGCGGGCGGGCCGATTGCAGTTCGGCATCCTTGCTGCCGGCGAGGGTGCGGACCCGTTCGAGGTGGCTGAGGTAGCCCGAACCGTCGATCCAGGAATAGGCGCGCGGCAGCGGGGCCAGCGCCTCACCGGGGTCGAAGGACTGGGAGGCGATGCCTCCGGCATTGAGGGCCTGGCTGATTTCGGCGAGCGCAGGAGCGCTGGTTTCCCAGGTGTCGAGCGCGGCCTGTAGGTTGGGAGCAACCTTGCCGGCCGAGACGAAGCGCTTCAGATCGCGCGAAACCACGGCGAGTTGTCCGTCAGGGCGGCCGTTGCGGAGGGTAGCAAGCTTCATTACGGGGACTTCTCGGCGCTTTGACGTGACAGGGGCGGCGCTGTTGGGCTAACCACGAGAAGCATAGTGCGGTGCTTATCTCACGGTTTCCTTAAACGGGGTCGCGGATTCGGCACAATCGAGCGCTAGCCGTCGCAAGGAGATAGGCACCCGGGCATGCAGGTTTCAATGAAAAACGCTATCCGCTTCCTCGCCCTGTTCGTGGCGATGGCCGGGGGCGCGCTCCTCGACGTCACCGATGCCTATGCGCAGGCCAATGCCTGCATGCAGTTGCAGCGACAGCTCAACCAGCTTGAGCGCAACAGCGCCTTCCGGCAGGGGCAGAGCAATTCCGACCAGGCGCGGATGGTGGCGTCGCAGTTGCAGGACGCCGAAAGCGCCTATGTGCGCACGGGCTGCAACGCGGCCGCCAAGGCCGGTCAGCAGTTGAACCGGGAATGCCAGCAGCTCGCCCGCCAGATCATCAAGGGTCGCCAATTGCGCGACAATCTTGGCGAGTCGGTGCAGACGGCCAATGCCGTTGCCCAGCAGCGCGAGGCGGTGCTCCAGGAGATGATGCGTTTCGGCTGCAATTCCGGTTCGCAGGCGACCGTCACCCAGCAGAACACCGCCAATCGCGGCGGCCTCTTCGATCGCCTCTTCGGCGGCTACACCAACCAGCAGGGCCAGTTCACCGAAGGCGACATCATCGGGGACGAATATACCGGCGCGGGCTACGGCACGCTGCGCACGGTCTGCGTGCGCAAGAGCGACGGCTATTTCTGGCCGATCAGCTATTCCACGCTGCCAGACTATCTCGGCCAGGACGCCTATCAGTGCCAGGAAACGTGCCCAGGCACGCCGGTCGACCTCTTCTACTACAAGAACCCCGGGCAGGAGCCCGAGCAGATGGTCAATCTCGACGGCTCGGCCTATTCCTCGATGTCCTATGCCTTTGCCTACCGCAAGACGGTGGACTTGACGGCGAGCTGCAAGCCCTCTGCTCCGCAGGGTTCGATCGCGACGATCGGCGGCGGAGGGGGAGGCGAGGAGGGCCGATCCATGGTCGAGTTTGCCGACGTGGATTTCCCGCTGCCGCTGCGCGACCCGCGCGGCTATTCGCGCTCGGCTGCCAACAACATCCAGGTGGCGCAGGCGACGCTGATCGATGTTCCCCTGCCCCGCCGTCGCCCGGGCTCGGTTGCGCCGACCGTCACCGCGCAGCCGTCGGAAGCCGGCGACCGCGTCATTCAGTTCGGGAACAAGAGCGTCAGGATAGTCGGTCCTGACACGCCTTACGCCCAAGTAAAGGCAGCAGGGCCTTGAGCTCCGGGCCGTCGTGACGGCCCGTCAGAGCCATGCGCAGCGGCAGGAAGAGCGCCTTGCCCTTCCGCCCGGTCTTTTCCTTGAGGGCGTTGGTCCAGAGGATCCAGGTGGCTTCGTCCCAGGGCTCGGCCGGGAGCATGTCGCGAGCCAGGTCGATGAACTCGCGATCCTCGGGCAGGATCACAGGCTCGACGGGGCCAGTGACGAGCTTGGCCCATTCCACGATGTCATCGAACCGGTTGAGGTTCTGCCGGTTGGCCAGCCATAGCGGCTCGCTGGCGAGGCCTAGGTGCTCCAGCCGCGGGCGCGCCGCCTCATAGGGCATGGCGTGGAGGATGCGGGCGTTGAGCGTGTCGAGTTCGGCCGGATCGAAGCGGGCCGGCCCGTGCGAGATCATGCGCAGCTCGAGCTTCTCGGCGATGGCATCGAGGCTCTCCGACGGCTCGATCGGCAGCGACGTGCCAGTGAGTGAGGCCATGATGGCGACCGCCAGGGACTCGTAGCCGCTCTCGCGCAGGTCGGACAACGAGAGCGAGCCAAGGCGCTTGGAAAAGCCCTGCCCTTCGGCATCGGTCAGCAGGTTGTGGTGCGCGAAGAACGGCACCTTGCCGCCCAGCGCCTCGAAGATTTCGATCTGCGTGCCGGTGTTCGAGACGTGGTCTTCGCCGCGGATCACGTGGGTGATGCCCAGGTCGATATCGTCGACGACGGAAGGAAGGGTGTAGAGGAAGGAGCCATCCTCGCGCACGAGGACCGGGTCGGACATCGAGGCGGTGTTGACGGTCTGCTCGCCCTTGATGAGGTCGGTGAACTGCACCGGCTTGCCATCGAGTTTGAAGCGCCAGTGCGGCTTGCGGCCCTCCGCTTCGAGCTTGCGGCGATCGTCGTCGGTAAGCTTGAGCGCGGCACGATCGTAGATCGGCGGATTGCCCATGGCGCGGGCACGCTTGCGGCGGCGGTCGAGTTCGTCTTCCGTTTCGTATGCCGGATATAGCCGGCCGGATTCGATGAGCTTGAGCTTGGCGGCTTCGTAAAGCGCGGTGCGATCGGACTGACGCACGAGGGCATCGGGCTTGATGCCGAGCCACGCAAGATCGGTCTCGATGCCGTCGGCGAATTCGCGGGTCGAACGCGCCGTGTCGGTATCGTCCATCCGCAGGATATAGGTGCCCGAATGCGAGCGGGCGAAGAACCAGTTGAGCAAGGCCGGGCGGGCATTGCCAAGGTGAAGCCGGCCCGTGGGGGACGGCGCATAGCGGACGGTCGTCAATTAGTGTTCCCGCTATCGTCGCGATAGCCGTTGGTGATGGGGTATTTGCGGCCGAGGCCGAGCGCCTTGGCGGTGAGCTTGACGCCCGGCGCCGATTGCCGCCGCTTGTATTCGGCGATGTAGAGCAGCTTTTCGATGCGCTTGACGGTGGCGAGGTCGAAGCCGCGCGCCACCAGTTCCTTGACCGACAACTCCTCCTCGACGAACCCTTCGAGGATCGCATCGAGCACGGGGTAAGGCGGCAGGCTGTCCTGGTCGGTCTGGTTGGGGCGCAACTCGGCGCTGGGCGCCTTGTCGATGATAGCCTGCGGAATGATCTCGCCGGCCTTGCCCAGCACATCGCCCGGCAGGTGCTGGTTACGCCAGTGCGCCAGCCGGTAGACCTGCATCTTGAGCATGTCCTTGAGCGGATTGAAGCCGCCGTTCATGTCGCCGTAGATCGTGGCGTAGCCGACCGACATCTCCGACTTGTTGCCGGTGGTGAGGAGCATCGAGCCGAACTTGTTGGAGACGGCCATGAGCATGAGGCCGCGCATGCGCGACTGGATATTCTCTTCGGTCAGGTCCTGCGGCTGGTTGCCGAAGACCGGCGCGAGTTCGGTAAGGGCATCATCGACCGGAGCGCCGATCGAGACGATGTCATAGCGTACGCCCAGGCGCTCGGCGCAGTCCTTGGCGTCGCGCAGGCTTTCTTCCGACGTGTAGCGGTAAGGCAGCATCAGGCAATGGACGTTTTCGGAGCCGAAGGCATCCACTGCCATGGCGGCAACCACGGCGCTGTCGATGCCGCCGGAAAGACCGAGCACCACCTGCTTGAAACCGTTCTTGTGGACATAGTCGCGCAGGCCCAGGATGCAGGCGCGCCAGGGAGCTTCGTCCGATGAGACAAGCGGTACGACCTCGCCCTGCTCGCAGCGCCAGCCGTTATCGGTGTGCGTCCAGTCGCTGACGATGAAATCGGTCTCGAATGACTTGCCCTGCAGCGCCAGCCGGCCGCCGGGCTCGATGGCGAAGGAAGCGCCGTCATAGACCAGCTCGTCCTGCCCGCCGACCTGGTTGAGGTAGAGCATGGGGACGTTGTCTTCGTTGACGCGGGCCAGCACCAGTTCCTTGCGCGTGTCCTGCTTGTTGCGCCAATAGGGCGAGCCGTTGGGGCAGAGCAGCAGCCGGGCGCCGTTGTCGACCAGGTGCTCGCAGACTTCGGCGTGCCAGATGTCTTCGCAGATCGGAATGCCGATGGAGACGCCCTTGATGGTCACCGGTTCGGCGAGATCGCCAGGCACGAAATAGCGGCGCTCGTAGAAGACGTCGTCATTTGGCAGCTCACGCTTGAAGCGGCGGGCGGTGACGCGGCCGTTCTCGCCGAGGACGATGGCGTTGCGCAGGCCCTCCTCGTCACGCCAGACGGTGGGCAGGATGAGGCTGACGGAGGTGTTGGCGGTAGCGGCGATGAGCTCGCGCGCCGCGGCGATCGCGTCGTCCACGAACTGGCGCTTGAAGAACAGATCCTCCGGGAAATAGCCGGTGAGGAAGAGTTCGGGGAACATCAGGATATCGGCCCTGGCCTCGACGGCATCGGCCAGTGCCTGGCGGCCGAGGGCAAGATTGCCCTTGAGGTCGCCGACCTTGGGATTGAGCTGAGCAAGGGCGATGCGAAGACGATCGGTCACGGAAAGCGGCCCGGTTTCAAAGACGGCAAAGACTTATCCGCTCACCCCGGCAAGGGCAAGCGGATGGAGGAATTGGCTGCGGTGCAGTGGGCGCGCAGGTCAGAACTTGTAGGTCATTTCCGCCAGGAGGCCGTAGCGGAAGGCCGAGACCCATGACTTGCCGATGAAACCCTGATGCCCGGCCGTGGAGACGGCATCGTAGGTGTAATCGAGATTGCCGCCGACATACCAGGCGCGGCCACCGGCCCGGATCGCCATGTTCTCGACCGGCTTGAAGCCGACCATGAGTTCGCCCATGGCGCCATAGCCGAAGCCGGAAATGTTGGTCGAGGAGGCCTGGTAATAGTTGATGCCGCCGTAGTTGAACGGGGCGATCGAACCGGTGCCCAGCGTGCCCGACATCCAGGCATAGGGGATGGCGGCGACTTCGGCGGTGACGTCGAACATGCCGAAATCCATGCGGCCGGCGAGGCCGAGGCGCAGGGCGTTGATGTCGAGGTTGTTCACGGCGCTGTTGAAGGCGTTGGGGTTGCCGGCGCCATCGAGACTCACGACGAAAGGACCGCGGCCCATCTCGGGGGAGTCATTCCAGTACTGGTAGCCGACGAAGCCGTAGATGCCGTTGCCGGCCGGGGCCCAGCCGAAGGGCGACCAGCCGAAATCCGCACCGGCATAGGCGACACGGCCAGACTCGATCGGCCCGCCGGCAGCGCCGCCGATCTGGTAGTCGCCATTGATGACGGCGGAATAGCCGGCGAGGCCCTTCACGTAGCTCTGGGTGGAATAGTCATCGATGCGCAGGTGAGCTTCGACGATGCTCGCGCGGTCGTTGGAATTGAGCTCGCCGTTGCCGAAATCGGCCTTTTGCTGGCCCCACGAATACCAGTAGCGCAGGCCGGCCTCGAAGCCGAGCGGCTGGTAGTTGTCATAATCCTCCGGGTAACCCATGCGGAAGCCATCGGGATAGTCTGCGGCCATTGCTGGAGCGGCTGCGAGAAGCGCCAGGGCAGACAAGGTCAGGGCTGGGACCAAACGATACATGGTGTCCTCCGGCTCGCCGCCCCCATGGCAGGCTCCCGTCGTCCTATTCATCGCTCATTAGGGTTAATGTTGTCCTAAATGCCCTGCCCTGCTGGCGCGGCGGGCCGACGAGCACTTGCGAAACGCGAGCGGCTTAAGAGTTTCGGTAACTATTGTTTTCAATCTTAGCGAATGGAGCGTTCGGCGTTGCAACCATATGGCTGAGTCGCGGGTTGGGCGTCTGAAAGTGATTTGAAATGCCGACAGCTACTCAAAAATCCGCCGAACGCGTCCTGATCGTCGAAGACGAAATCCTGGTCGCGATCGATATCGAAAGTGTCCTTGGCGAGATGGGCCTGGCGCCCGTCGGCATCGCTGCGGACAAGACCAGCGCCCTGCGGCTCGCCGAACGCGCGGACGTGGCGCTCGTCGATATCAACCTGCGCGATGGTCCGACCGGCCCGCAGATCGGGCGCGACCTGGCGGAGCGGGGCATTACGGTGCTGTTCATGACAGCCAATCCCGAGCAGCTCGGGAACGGCGTGCCGGGTACGCTGGGCGTATTGACCAAGCCGGTGGCCGACGCCGAATTGCGGCAGGCGATCCGCTTTGCGGTGTCGCGCCGCGAAAAGGAGCGGCACGCCCCTCCCCGCAGCCTTCAGCTTTTCGACAGCGCGGCCTAGACGCCCGCAACCTTGGCCGGGCGAGCCGGCTGGGCGTGCACTTCCTCGGCGACGAGGAAGGCCAGTTCCAGCGCCTGGCTGGCATTGAGGCGCGGGTCGCAATAGGTGTGGTAGCGATCCTTGAGATTGGCCTCGGTCACGGCCGAAACGCCGCCGGTGCATTCGGTGACGTCGTCGCCGGTCATCTCGATATGGACGCCGCCGGCATAGGTCCCCATCTGGCGGTGCACCTCGAAGAAGCCCTTGACCTCATCGAGAACCTTTTCGAACTGGCGCGTCTTGTAGCCGGTCGAGGCCTTGACGGTGTTGCCGTGCATCGGATCGGAGCACCAGACTACGGTGCGGCCGGCCTTCTGGACGGTCTCGATCAGGCGCGGCAGGTGATCGCGCACCTTGTCGGCGCCGAAGCGGCCGATCAGGGTGATGCGGCCGGCTTCATCGCTGGGGTTCAGCTTGTCGAGAAGGCGCAGCAGGTCGTCGCTGGAGAGCGTCGGGCCGCACTTGATGCCGATCGGGTTCTTGATGCCGGCGAAGTATTCGACATGAGCCTGGTCGGGCTGGCGGGTGCGGTCGCCGATCCAGAGCATGTGGCCGGAGGTGGCGTACCAGTCGTTGGTGATGGAATCCCGGCGGGTCAGCGCCTGCTCGTAGCCGAGCAGCAGCGCCTCGTGGCTGGTATAGAACTTGGTCTCGCGCAAAGCCGGTGTGTTCTCGGGGTTGAGGCCGAGAGCCGCCATGAAGTGGATGGCGTCATCGATCTTCTTGGCCACTTCCTCGTAGCGCGGGAACCAGTTGGAACCCTTCATGAAGCCGACGGTCCATTCGTGGACGCGGGTGAGGTCGGCGTAGCCGCCCGAGGCGAAGGCGCGCAGCAGGTTGAGCGTGGCGGCCGACTGGCGATAAGCCATCAGCAGGCGCTGCGGATCGGGGCGGCGCGCATCTTCGGAGAAGCCGATGTCGTGGATGATGTCGCCGCGATAGCTCGGCAGCGTGACGCCTTCGACGGTTTCGGTATCGGACGAGCGGGGCTTGGCAAACTGGCCGGCGATGCGACCGACCTTGACCACGGGCTTGCTGCCACCGTGGGTCAGAACCACCGCCATCTGCAGGAACACGCGGAAAAAGTCGCGGATGTGGTCGGCGCCGTGCTCGGCAAAGCTTTCGGCGCAGTCGCCACCCTGCAACAGGAACGCCCTGCCGCGGGCGACTTCGGCCAGAGAGGTCTTGAGCTCGCGCGCCTCGCCGGCAAACACCAGCGGCGGGAAAGAGGCGAGCTGACGCTCCGCATCCTCGAGTGCCGCCGGGTCCGGATAGGCCGGGACCTGCGAGATGGGTTTGTCGCGCCAGCTTGCGGGGGTCCAGGTGCTCATGTGCTGCTACTCGCCTTGTCTGCCCGTCATGCGGGCTGGAGGCGGTTTACAGCGCTCGGGCGGCGGTGCCAAGCAGCAATTGGTAGGGACGTTATTGCTTGACGCCACCCTTGTAGCTGTAGCTCGGCGCCTTGAAGGTCACCAGTTCCTCGGCCGCCGTGGGGTGCACGGCAATGGCGCGGTCGAAATCGGCCTTGGTCGCGCCCATGGCCATGGGGATGGCGACGAGCTGGATCATCTCGGCGGCGCTCGGCCCCACGATATGGACACCCAGCACCTTGCCGCCATTGGCGGCAGTGATGAGCTTCATCATCACGCGGTCGCTGCGGGTGGAGAGCGTGTTCATCATCGGCCGGAAACGGGTGAGGTAGACCTCGAGGTCGGGGTGCCCGGTCAGAGCCTCCTCCTCGGTGAGGCCGATGACGCCGACTTCCGGCTCGGCGAAGACGGCGGTCGGCAGCAGCGAGAGGTCGACGGCGGTCGGCTTGCCGCCGAACAGGGTCTCGGCAAAAGCCTGCCCTTCGCGGATGGCGACGGGCGTCAGTGCGGCGCGGCCGGTGACGTCGCCGACGGCGTAGATGTTGTCGACCGAGGTCTTCGAATAGGCGTCGACCTCGATATAGTTGTCGGGCGTGAGCTTGACCCCGGCCTTGTCCAGTCCAAGGCCATGGATGTTGGCGCGGCGGCCGGTGGCGAACATGACGGCGCCGTAGGGCGCGGTGGTGCCGTCGCTGAACTCGACCGTGATGTCTTCGTCGTGGCGCTTGAGCGAACGGATGGTGGTTTCGTAGATCAGCTTGATGCCGCGCGCTTCAAGACCTGCTTCAAGCCCGGTGCGCACGTCGGCGTCGAAGCCGCGCAGGATCTGGTTGCCGCGATAGTTGATGGTAGTCTGGACACCTAGGCCCGCGAAGATCGTGGCAAACTCCACGGCGATGTAGCCGCCGCCCTCGATGAGGATGGAGTGCGGTAGCCGCTTGAGGTGGAAGGCCTCGTTGGAGGTGATGCCGTGTTCCCTGCCCGGGATATCGGGCACGTAAGGGTGGCCGCCCGTGGCGACGAGGACGAAGCGGGTCTTGATCTCGGTGCCGGAGTTGACGAGGCGGATGGTATTGGCATCCACCAGCTCGCCGCGATCGCGGATGATCTCTACGCCCGGCTTTTCAAGGCCGGCGACATAGGCGGCTTCGAGGCGCGCGATTTCCTTGTCCTTGTTGGCGACGAGCGTGGGCCAATCGAATTTGGCATCGACCTGCCAGCCGAAGCTTTCGGCGATCGAGAACATGTCGGTGAAGCGGCTGGCATAGACGAAGAGCTTCTTGGGCACGCAGCCGCGAATGACGCAGGTGCCGCCGACCCGGTATTCCTCGATGATCGCCACCTTGGCACCAAGGTTTGCCGCCACCCGAGCGGCGCGCACGCCACCGGAGCCTGCACCAATCACGACGAGATCATAGGTCTGGCTCAAGGGACGACTCCTGCTGGGTAAACGATGCTGCCCTTACATAAGAAAAGGCCTCGCGCAAAGCGAGGCCTTCCTAAGTCGTGGATGGCTGGGTTGCAGCCGGATCAGAGATTGATGCCCTGGGCCTTCAGGTCGGCGCGGACCTTCGACATGAATTCGATCTGCAGGTTGTTCTGGAACACCTGCATGACGCGCTGCAGGTCCTGGTTGGCCTCGCTGTTCACCTGGGCGAGCTTGGAGCCAGCCGGCGACTCGTAGAAGGCAACGATCTGCTGGAGTTCTTCCATCGACAGACGCAGCGCGTAGACGCGCGCGAACTGGTCGAGGAGCTCGCCCTTCTTGGCCTTGTATTCGTCGAGCGTCTTGGTGATGGCAGCGTCGAGCTGCTTGGAGACTTCCGGGTTCTGGGTGATGAGCTGCTGCATGGTGGCCACGCCGGCCTGGAGCAGCGCAATCTCGTAGACCGAGGACTTGTCGGTAAGGTCGACATACTTGCGGGCGAGCGCAATGTGCTCGGGCGCAAGTTCCTGCGCAATGGCCGGCAAGGAGGCGAAGGAGACGGAGGCCAGCGACAGCGCGGCCACGACGACGAGCGCGGCGCGCTTGCGGAAACTGGTCATTGCTTTGGTACCCATATTGAGTTGTCCACCCGTTTGGTTGCGCCGTTCAGGCGTCGTAAGTCTTGATGCCGTCGGCACCGGCCACGTAAGCACGCTGGCACAGGCCCAGAAACAGACCGTGCTGTACCACTCCTGGAACTTCAAGCAAGGCATCCGAGAGCGCTTTTGGCTGTGAAATACGGCCAAATAAAGCATCGAAGATATAGTGCCCGCCGTCGGTGACGAAGGTCTCGCCGGCCTTGGTCTTGCGCAGGGCGAGACCACCGTCGGCATCGAACTGTTTCAGGATCCGCTCGAGCTCGATCTGCGTGGCGCCCAGGCCGAAGGCGTTGACTTCGATGGGGAGCGGGAAGCGGCCGAGGGTCTCGACCATCTTGGAAGCGTCGGCGATGACGACCATGCGGTCGGAAGCCGCCGCGACGATCTTTTCGCGCAGGAGCGCGCCGCCGCCGCCCTTGATGAGGGCGAGGCCGGGGCCGATCTCGTCGGCGCCGTCGACCGTCATATCGAGATGCGGCAGGGTTTCGAGATCGGTGAGGGGAATATTGAGGCTGCGCGCCTGGGCGGCAGTGACTTCGGATGTCGGGACGCAAAGGACTTCAAAGCCCTCGGCAACCCTGGCGCCGAGGAGATCGACGAAGTGTTTGGCCGTCGAGCCGGTGCCGAGACCGAGCTTCATTCCGGGGCGCACTTCGAGCAACGCCATGGCGGCGGCTTCGCGCTTGAGATCTTCGTTCACCGGCTTCCCCAAATAACGACGTCCAACAAGGCCCCTAGAGGGCGGCGGGGGGCCTTGTCAACCGGGGCCTCAAGCATAGGTGAACGGGCGCTGTAACTTCCTAGCAACACACTGGTTTGTACCTTACCGCGATGTGGCCGAATCATGGCATGCAACTTTGCGACTTCATCAAAACCGGGTAAGCACCGGAATCACTGGCCCAAAGCGGGTGGACGCGCGGGCTTTACTGTCAGAGGCACAGTCGGACAAATGAATTTCTTCAAGCCCGCGATAGCAGTTGCGCTGTCGGCTTTGCTTACTATTTCGCTTGCCGCCCCCGCATCGGCCGCACGCGTCTATAATCCCGATACCAATAGCTGGGAGGAAGCATCCGTCGTTGCTTCCAAAAGCAAACGTGGCTCGCCGATCAAGCGCGAGGTCGTTTCTTACGCCGGCAAGTTCGCTCCGGGCACGATCGTTGTTGAGACGAGCGAGCGCCGTCTCTACTTCGTCTTGGACGATGGCAAGGCGGTGAAGTACGGCATCGGCGTGGGCCGTGACGGCTTCCGCTGGTCGGGCACCCACCGCATCACCCGCAAGGCGGAATGGCCCGGCTGGACGCCGCCGCCGGCCATGCGCAAGCGCGTTCCGGACCTGCCGGCTTATATGCCCGGCGGCCCGAACAACCCGCTTGGCGCCCGTGCGCTCTATATCGGCTCGACCCTTTATCGCCTGCATGGCACGTCCGAGCCCTGGACCATCGGCCAGGCCGTCTCGTCGGGCTGCATCCGCCTGACCAATGAGGACGTGACCGATCTCTACGAGCGCGCCAAGGTCGGCGCCACGGTCGTCGTCCACCAGTAAGGGTTCGGACAACACTGGAATTTGCAGGGCTGACCCAAGGGTCGGCCCTTTCTGTTTGGCGCATGCCGCTGTAAACCTTGGGCCATGACGGTTCTCTTCCAATCGGCGGATATCGACGGCGCGGCGACGCGGCCGCTGGTCGACCGCTTCGGACGCACGATCAGCTACCTGCGCGTATCGGTTACCGACCGGTGCGACTTCCGCTGCGTCTATTGCATGTCCGAGCACATGACGTTCCTGCCCAAGAAGGACGTGCTCAGCTTCGAGGAGATCGACGCGATCGTGCGGGCGTTCGTCGCGCGCGGCGTGCGCAAGGTGCGACTGACCGGTGGCGAGCCGCTGGTGCGGCGCGACATCATGGAACTGGTCCGCAAGCTGGGCGGATATCTCGGCAAGGGGCTGGAGGAGCTGACGCTTACCACCAATGGCAGCCAGCTGGCGCGCTATGCGGAGGGGCTGGCGGCAGCGGGCGTGCGGCGGCTCAATGTGTCGCTCGATACGCTCGACCCGGCGCGGTTCGCCGAGATCACGCGGCGGGGACGGATCGAGGACGTGCTGGTGGGGCTCGAGGCGGCGCAGCAGGCGGGGCTGGCGATCAAGATCAACATGGTGGCGATGCGCGGCGTCAATGACGACGAGATCGAGCCGATGCTGCATTGGGCGCATGGGCGCGGCTACGGGCTGACGCTGATCGAAGGTATGCCGCTGGGCGAAGTCGGCGTCGACCGGGTGGACCAGTACCTGCCGCTCAAGGAACTGCGCGACCGGCTGGCGGCACGCTATACGCTGACCCGGCTCAACCAGACGACCGGGGGCCCTGCCCGCTATGTGCGGGTGGAGGAGACCGGCGGGGTGCTCGGCTTCATCACGCCGATGAGCCACAATTTCTGCGAGAGCTGCAACCGGGTGAGGCTGACGGCGACCGGGCAGCTCTATATGTGCCTGGGGCAGGAAGACATGGTCGACCTGCGGGTGGCGCTGCGTGAAGGCGGCGTCGGGGCGCTCGATGGGGCGCTGGACCGGGCCATGCTGCTCAAGCCCAAGGGGCACGACTTCGTGCTCGACCGAAGCCACGCGGAGCCGGCGCTGACCCGGCATATGAGCGTTACCGGCGGGTGAGAGGCGCGTGAAACATTGTTTCACGGGGTTTCGGCGGTTTTTTGCGAAGTTTTGGAGGAGTCAGCGTCGTTACGGCGTTGATTTTTATTGGTGTTTCGAAACGACGCGACGGCAAATCGTTAAATTTTGACTCAATTTCGGGGGAATTTTGACGATGTTTGCGGGGTTTTGCGGCGGTTTGGAGTGAAATCGGGGGGATGTTTTGAGGGCGGCGACTCTCGGGACGATGGCTGGGTTATGAGTGGGCGGCGGTAGTTTAGCCCGGCGGGCCCGGGGGGTGGATAAGTTTTTGGGGTGGCCAGAAGGTGGGAAATTCCTAGGGTTCGTACTCAATAAGTCCCGGCACCCCAGAGCGCTTATTTCCCCATCCGACAGATGCCAACGGAAGCGCTGTCCGTCTGCCGCGCCACAACCACTGAACTTCCCCGGCCGCAGAGCCGGGGCCCACGGATATCTCCACTCGGGTGGAGGGTGGCAATGGGCCCCGGATCAAGTCCGGGGAAGTTCGGTGGGTGGGGTGGCCATCGCAACCTCATCTACCGGTGCAACTGAGTACGGACCCTGGGCCATGGGCCGGAGATGGTGGCTGGGGCGAGGGCGTTGGAACCGCGGGGCTTGCTGGGCGGGCCATGGGCCCCTGTGTAATTGAGCTGTGTCATATTGGGTACGGGCGGGAGACCGTTGGGCCCCAGGTTTAAAGACCGAGAGCCGGCACGGGTCCCCGCCCGCTTTGACAAACACCTGAACAGTTGCGCGAGGCCGCTCGAGACGGACCTCGGATCACAGGGACAGGCCCATGACCCTATCACCGACCTGGATTGGAATCGACGTTTCGAAAGCCTGGCTGGATATCGCCTCTTCCGGCGGGGAGGGCGTGCAGCGGATCGCCAACACCATGGACGCCATCGCCGCATTCGCCGCCACGCTGGAGCGGGAGGCACTCTCGTGGTGCTGGAGGCGAGCGGGGTTTACGACAAGAGCTTGCGCGCCGGACTGGCGCTGGCCGGGATCGGCCATGTCCGGGTCAATCCGCAGCGGGCCCGTGACTTTGCGCGGGCCAGCGGCCGGCTCGCCAAGACCGATGCGCTCGATGCGGCCATGCTTGCCGAAATGGGCCGGGCCCTGCGCCTCGTGGCCGACCCGCTGCCCGAGGCCGGACGCGAGCGGCTCGGCCTGCTCAGCCGCCGCCGCGACCAGTTGGTGGCCATGCGCACCCAGGAAAAGCAGCGCCGGATCGAGATGACCGATCCCTTCATCGGCGCCGACCTGGACCGGCACATGGCCGGCCTCAACCAGGCCATCGCCGCCATCGAGGTCGAAATCCAGAACCAGATCGGCAGCGATGCCGCCCTGGCACAGGACCAGGCCCTGATCCGCTCGGTGCCCGGCATCGGCCCGGTCACCGCCTCTGTCCTGGCCGCCCTGATGCCCGAACTGGGCCGGCGCTCGGGCAAGCAGATCGCCACCCTGGCCGGGTTGGCCCCGCTCAACAACGATAGCGGCCTACGGCGCGGACAGCGCTCCATCCGCGGTGGCCGCCGCCGCGTCCGTCAGGCCCTTTACATGGCCGCCGTCGCATCCTTGCGAACACAATCGCCTCTCAACGCTTTCTACCACCGCCTGCGCCAGGCCGGAAAACCACCCAAGCCCGCCCTCGTCGCCCTCGCCAGAAAGCTCCTCGTCACCATCAACGCCATGATGAAAACCCGAACACGCTTCGCAACCTGAATTACAGTTGCCGGCTCTGCGGCTGGGGAAGATGGAGTTTGTGGCCGGGGAAGATGAGGATGGGGTGGTGGGGTGAGGTCGGATAGTGCCTCAGTTTCCTTGTCCCCTTGTGGGAGAAGGTGGCGCGGTAGCGCCGGATGAGGGGGCTCGGTGGTTGCCCCCCTCACCCGCCCTTCGGGCACCCTCTCCCACAAGGGGCGAGGGCGATGGGGCGGGATCTCGCGCTGAATAGAATTCCGCGCCACCCTCTCGATCTTCCCCGGCGGAGAGCCGGGGCCTACGGGTATCTCCACTCGGGTGGAGGGGGGCAATAGGCCCCGGATCAAGTCCGGGGAAGTGCGGTGGTGGGGATGGTGAGGGGGATGACGGGGACGGTGGTTGGCGTGGTGGTTGCCTGGTCCCTGCCCGGTAGTATCAGCCTGAGATCGCGGCCTTTGGCGGCGATGGCGTGTCGGCGAAAAGGGCGCTTACGGATTCGCCGGTGTTGATGCGGCGCATGCCTTCGGCCAGCGCGGGGGCGACCGACAGGACGGTGAGCTTGGGGTGGCGCTTTTCGGGGGCGATGGGGACGGTGTTGGTGCAGACGAGTTCGAGGATATCGGGCTCGGCGGCGATGCGGGCGACGGCGTCGCGGGCGAAGATGCCGTGGGTGGTGGCGATACGGACCGAGCGGGCGCCGTGGGCGCGCAGGTGCTGGAGCAGCTCGATGATCGAGCCGCCGCTGGCGATTTCGTCATCGAGGACGATGACGTCACGATTGCGGACTTCGCCGATGAGCGCGGTGATGCGAACCTGGGTGTCGCTGATGCGCTCCTTGGCGCCGGCGGCGACGGGGACACCGAGGCGCTTGGCGAAGGCGGCGGCGTTCTTGGCGTTGCCCAGATCAGGCGAAACGACGACGGCGCGGCTCAGGTCATAGCGCTGGAAATGCTCGGCGAGCTCGCGCAGGGCGTGCAACTGATCGACCGGGACGCTGAAGAAGCCGTGTACCTGGGGCGAGTGCAGCGTCATGGTGAGGACGCGGTTGGCGCCGGAGGTGACCAGGAGATCGGCGACCAGACGCCCGCCGATGGAAATGCGCGGGCTGTCCTTCTTGTCGGACCGGGCGTAGGAGAAGTGCGGGATGACCGCGGTGATGCGGGAAGCCGAGGCGCCGCGCGCGGCATCAAGCATCAGGAGCAGCTCGACGAGGTTTTCCTGCACCGGAGCGCTCAGCGTCTGGACGATGAACACGTCCTTCTCACGGCAATTGGCCTGAAGCTGGACTTCGAGGCAATCGTTGGAGAAGCGCTTGAGCCGCGTTTCCTGCAGCGGAACGCCGAGATAGTTGCATATCTCGGCAGCCAGCTCGGGGTGAGCACTGCCACTGAAAACCGTGATCTCGTTCATGGCTATCGCCTCCCCGCCTGTGGGCGGGCCTTATCGCGAGTCGAACGTCACAATCAAGCAGCGGCGGCGCGCGGTGCTATTCGTCGCTGACGATGGCGAATTCCAGAGGCAGCGCGGTGGTGTACTTTATCTGCTCCATGGCGAAGGACGAACTCACATCGGTGAGCGCGATCTTGCCAATGAGCTTCTTGTAGAAGGTGTCGTAGGCGCCGATGTCGGGCACGACGACGCGCAGGAGATAATCGACATCGCCGCTCATGCGGTAGAACTCGACGACCTCGGAAAAGTCCTCGACGACGGCGGCGAACTTGCGCAGCCAGGTCTCGTTATGCTCGTTCGTCTTGACGGCGACGAAGACGGTGACGCCGGCATTGACCTTGACAGGATCGAGCACAGCGACGCGGCGCTTGATGACGCCATCTTCTTCCATTTTCTGAATGCGGCGCCAGCAGGGCGTGGTGGACAGACCGACCTTGCGGCCGATCTCGGCCACCGGCATCGTCGCATCCTTCTGAAGGAGCGTCAGAATTTTACGATCGATCTTGTCAAGCGCCATTACAGCCCCCGAAATGAGTTTGCGAATTTTGGAGTGAAATCCAAGAATATTTGCACGTCACCTATCCCATGGCCTGCATCAAAGCAATAATCTTTCGCTTGTCAACTCCGCCACAGGGCTAGCAGCCACCCCCAAAGGTCGAACGTGCCTTCATCCTCTCCACGGGTCCGGCGCCATTGCTGGGGCACTTCGAACGAGCCCGCCCAGATGCCGCGTGCGTTCACCCGGGCCAGGGTCTCGCGGACCTTGTAGTCGCCGTAGGAGACGGCGAGGCCGGCTTCGACCATGTCCGCGCCGAGGTCGATGTCGCCCGCGCGGCATCGTCCTAGTATGCGTCCGTACTTGTCGCGCCCTTCGGATACACAGCTAATGGGCTTGTTGGCGACCAGGTCGACCAGATGCTCGCGCGCACTGCGGCCGCAACGCCATTGGACGCCCCCGGCGTCGGTGCAGGGCTGGTCCAGTTCAGGGGCGTCGATGCCCACGATCCGGATGCGCTGGCGATCGATGGTTATGGTGTCGCCGTCATTGACATAGGCGGCGCCGGAAATGGGCTCGCGGGTGTCGAGCATGGCGACGGCCACGGCGCCCGCGCCCAGGAGAAGGACGACGAGAAGGAACTGGGCGAGGCCGGCTCGGCGTGATTTCAATTTGCGACGAGCAGGCAATCTCTTCACCGACCATTAACTACGACGTGGCAAGGCTTTATCCCACAGTAGCGAAAGCGTTTCTTATTCGCATCAGTCAGTAACCGAGTAGAGTACATGCCGTTCGATCCGGCTACGAGTGAGACCGATGTCCGGTCCATGATGGGCCGGGGACCGCGCCGTACGGCCCAAAAAGCCGTATTCGAGGCACGGCAGCGGCTCACCTCGAGCTCGGGCACTCTCGCTTCCTACGATTACAAGCTGCTTGCAGATTATGCAGCGTCACGCGTTTCGGGCGCGCTGACGATGCCGGTGCTGCTGGTGATCCTGGCGCTGTTCTCCAGCCTCTGGGTGCCGCCGCTGGCGGCCGCGGCATGGGCGGGCGCGGTGATCGCGGCGCATTTCGCGGTGGTGTTCGTCTGCCGCCGCTTCATTGCCGCCGACAAGGAAAAGTTCGACGCACAGCGGACCACCGCCAGCTTCGTGGCGGCGGAAACCGGATATGGCATTGCCTGGGCGCTGGTGGCGCTGTTTACGCTGACCGGAGGCGGGCAGAACCTGGCGGTGGCGCTCTTCGCCATGGTGCTGGTGGGCGCGGCAACCAATGCAGTGGCTACGCGCACGCTGCCGGCGGCGACGCTGGTGAGCACGCTGCCCGCCGTGCTGACGGTGAGCATCAACCTCGTGGTGCTGGGCGGCACGCTCAACTATGCGCTGGCGGCCGTGGCGGTGGGCGGGGAGTTCTTCTTCGTCTATCTCGCGCGGCAATTGCACGGCTCGGAGCTGGAGACGGTGGCGCACCAGGCCGAGAAGGATGCGCTGATTACCGAGCTGGAAGAAGCGCGGCAGATGTCGGACGAAGCGCGGCGCCATGCCGAGCAGGCCAATATCGCCAAATCCCAGTTCCTCGCCACGATGAGCCACGAGCTGCGTACGCCGCTCAACGCGATCATCGGGTTTTCCGAAGTGCTCAAATCCGAACTGCTGGGGCCGCATGGGGTGCCGCAGTACAAGGAATATGCGGGCGACATCCATGCCAGCGGGCAGCACCTGCTCAACCTCATCAACGAGTTGCTGGACCTGTCGCGCATCGAGGCAGGCAAGTACGACCTCAACGAAGAGGCGGTGCAGCTCATCGATATCGCCGAGGATTGCCGGCGGATGGTCGAAATCCGCGCCAAGGCCAAGGGCATCGAGCTCAACTTCACCTATGACGACAACCTGCCCAAGCTCTGGGGCGACGAGCGCGCCATCCGGCAGGTGATGCTGAACCTGCTTTCCAACGCGGTGAAGTTCACGCCGCAATCGGGCAAGATCGCGCTCAATGTGGCGCGGTCGGCCGATGGCGGGCAGCTGATCTCGGTGCGCGACAACGGGCCGGGCATTCCGCAGGAAGAGATCGAGACGGTGCTCTCCTCGTTCGGCCAGGGCTCGCTGGCGCAGAAGACGGCGGAGCAAGGCGCGGGCCTGGGCCTGCCGATCGTGCAGCGGATCATGGAGCTGCACCAGGGGCGGTTCGACCTCTTCTCGAAGCTGCGCTTCGGGACCGAGGTGATCGCCACGTTCCCGCGGGCGCGAGTGATGGATGCGCTGGCCCCGGTGGTCGAGCGGCGGCCGCGGCTGCAGATTTACTCGGACGCGAGTTAAGGGCCGTAGGGGCCCTGCCCTAACTTTGATGTTGGGGCTCCCCCCTCCCAACCTCCCCCGCAAAGGGGGGAGGTGCTCGATCCAGTTACTGGCTCGAAAGAGGTTTACTGCGCTTTGCCGCTGACGGCGGCTTCGGTGAAGGTGGCCATGTTGTTGTGGAGGTGGAGGGCAGTCTTGACGAGGACGGCGCCCATGGCGGCGCCGCTGCCTTCACCCAGGCGAAGGCCGAGATCGAGGAGCGCCTTCTTGTCCATGGCCTTGAGAGCGCGGGCGTGGGCGCTTTCGGCGGAGACGTGGGCGAAGAGGCAGTGGTCGATGGCGGCGGGGTTGACCGCGTAGGCCACGGCGGCGGCAGCGGTGGCGACGAAGCCATCGATGATGACGGGGATGTGCTGGTGGCGGGCGGCGACGAGGGCGCCGAGCATGGCCGCGATCTCGCGGCCGCCGACACGGGCGAGGACTTCGAGCGGATCTTCGAGGTGGCCGGCGTGGAATGTCAGGGCGTTGTCGACGGCGGCGACCTTGCGGGAGAGGCCCATGTCGTCGATGCCGGTGCCGCGTCCAACCCAATCGGCGCCCTTGCCGCCGAAGAGGGCGGCGAAGACCGCGGCGGCGACGGTGGTGTTGCCGATGCCCATTTCACCCAGGCACAGGAGATCGGGTTTGCCGGCTATGGCCTCCATGCCGTAGGCGATGGTGGCGGCGCACATCTTGTCGTCCATGGCGGGGGCGCGGGTGATGTCGCCGGTGGGCAACTGAAGCGCCAGCTCGAAGACGCGCAGGTTGAGTTCGTGCAGCGCGCAGATCTGGGAAATGGCGGCGCCGCCATTGGTGAAGTTGGCGACCATCTGCGCGGTGACTTCGCGCGGGAAGGCGGAAACGCCCTGCTCGGTGACGCCGTGATTGCCTGCGAAGATGGCAACCATCGGATTTTCGAGCGTAGGTTCGCTCGTACCCTGCCAGCGGCCGAGGAATTCGACGAGTTCCTCGAGCTTGCCGAGGGAGCCGCGCGGCTTGGTCAGCGTGGCCTCGCGGGCGCGGATCGCTTCGACGGCGGCTTCGTCACCCTCCGGGACGATGGCCAGAAGGTCGACGATATCGGCGTAAGCGGCGGCGGACATGGGCGGCTCCAGTGAAGGACGGTTGAGACTCGCGGGCCTGCATTCATTGCCACTAATTTGCCGGGAAGTCGAAGCGATGAGATGATAAAGGCAAATCGAATCCCCCATAACCGAGGACAAATTGGACGTCGCACCGCCCACCGAAAGCGAACGCCCCATTCCGCGCCGCTCCAACGACAACGCGCCGCGCCCGCCCAAGCCGGTGCGGATGGCTGACGACCTCATCATGGCCCTGCGCTTCTTCTCGCGCCTGCCGGTGGGGGACAGGCCGCACGAAAAGCCCGATCTCAACCGGATCGCGCGCGTATTGCCGTTTGCGAGCCTCGTGATCGGGGTCGCGCCGGTGGCGGTGCTGATGCTGGGCGGCTGGCTGGCCATGCCGCCGCTTTTCGTAGCGGCGCTGGCGGTGGCCGTTGCCGTGGTGGCGACGGGGGCCATGGCCGAGGACGGGCTGGCCGACGCGGCGGACGGGCTTTTCGGGGGCGCGACGAAAGAGCGGCGGCTGGAGATCCTCAAGGACAGCCGGCACGGCACCTATGGGGTGACGGCGCTGGGGCTGCTGCTGATCGCGCGCGTGGCGGCGCTGGGTTCGATATTGGCCATTCATCCGCTCAAGGCGGGGGCGATCTGGCTGGCGACGATGATCCTGGCGCGGTCGGGAGCGCTGTGGCTGACGGTGGCGCTGCCCAATGCGCGGGCGGACGGGGTGTCGGCGGCGGCGGGACGCGTGGGGAAGACGGCGTTCGGGATCGGGGCGGCGTTCGCGCTGGTGCTCGGGTTCGTCTTCATGGCGCCGGCGGCGGGGCTGCTGGCGTTCCTGACGGCCATCGTCTTCACCATCGGGGTGGCGCTGGGCTGGACGCAGGTGTGCCGCAAGCTGCTGGGCGGGCAAACTGGCGACCTCATCGGAGCGCTGCAGGCGCTCCTCGAGGTCGCGGTGTTTGCGGCAGTGCTGATCTTCGTCTAGGCGGCCTTCTTGAGGACGGCGGCGCCGTTGTTGCGCAGGCGCTCAAGGTAGAGATCGACGAAGTTGGACGGCACGGCGGTGCGGACGCTTTCGCGCTCGCGCAGCGCCTGGCGCCACTGGTTGAGCTTGGGGAAAGCGTCGAGCAGGCCCGTGGGCGTCACGGATTCGATGGCGTCGATCTGGCGGAAGGCGGGGCCGAAGACGGCATCGACATTGCTGAACTTCTCGCCGGCGAAGAACGGACCGACGACGGTGTTTTCGAGGCGCGCGAACTTGGCGTAGAGCGCCTTCTCGGCGGCATCGAGATCGGCTTCGCTGCCGGCGACGGAGAGCTTCCAGATGTCGGCGAGGACTTGCGAGCCGAATTCCATCCAGGCGCGGTGCTGGGCGCGCTCGAGCGGATCGGCCGGGTGCAGCTTGGCGCCCGGCGCGGTCTCTTCGAGGTATTCGAGGATCACGGCGCTTTCGAAGATGACGCCTTCGCGGCCGTCATCCTGCTCCACCTTGAGCACGGGCACCTTGCCGAGCGGGGAGATGGCCAGGAACCAGTCGGGCTTGTTGGCTAGATCGATGTAGACGACGTCGAAGTCGACGTGCTTCTCCTTGAGCGCGATAATCGCGCGCTGGACATAGGGGCAGGTGGGGAAGCTGATGAGGGTAAGCTTGGCCATTTCGGGTTCCTTGAACGATCGACCCAATAGTTACCATACGGCACCTAGGCCATTCCAGTAACCAGATAACCAGAAATCCAGCCACACGGACAATTGTCTTTTTGTCTAACCGGCCGGCGGGAGAAAAAGCTCCCGGCCGGCCAAGTTCGGGAGAAACGCATGAGCCATTTTTCCACCTCCGCGCTCGACGAGGCCGCCAACCGCTGGTTCGGCAAGGCAGCCAACCAGTTGCTCGACAGCGAGTTGCGGGTGTTGCGGCAGGCCATGGGGCGTCGGACAATCTCGCGCTTCCCGCTGGAAGACCGCGACAAGCTCTCGCTGGGCGAGAAACTGGCCGACCAGGTGGCGCGCTTCGGCGGCTCGTGGACATTCATTACGGCCTTCATCCTGTTCCTGGCGCTTTGGGCGGGACTGAACCTCGTAATGGCCGGCCGGGCGTTCGACCCCTACCCTTTCATTTTCCTCAACCTGCTGCTCTCGATGCTGGCGGCGCTTCAGGCTCCCGTCATCATGATGAGCCAGAACAGGCAGGCGGCGAAGGACCGGGACGCGGCGGCGCATGACTACGAGGTCAACCTCAAGGCTGAGATCGAGATCATTGCGCTGCACGAAAAATTCGACCAGATGCGGACCCAGCAACTGGAGGCGCTGGTGAAGTACCAGGAGGAGCAGATTACCCTGCTCAACCGGCTCATCACGGAAAAGCGGGCAGGTGCTACTTGAATTCGCCGCAAAGCCAACCTTTATGGAAGCTGTACACGTGACGAGGCCCAAGAGCGTATGATCTTCATCGGAGTCGCCCTGCTGGTTGCCGCCGGCCTCGCCCTTCTGATCAGCGCCGATGCGGGGAGCTTCGTCGGGCTGACCCAACAGCAGACGGGCCAGCTGGTGCCGCTGCTCGTCATCCTCATCGTCATCGCGGGCGGGCTGTTCACGCGCCGCCGCCGGTTTGCCGAACTCTTCGGCGGGCTGGTGCTGTGGATGGGCATCTTCGGCGTCGCCATCGTGGGCTATACGCTGCGCGACGATATCCAGAACCTGGCCGGGCGCGTGTTCGGCGAACTGGCGCCGGGTATCGCGGTGGTGGACAGCCAGAACGGTACGGCCACGTTCCGCCGCGGCATGGGCGGACATTTCCAGGTGCGCGCCAGCATCAACGGCGCCGACATTCCGCTGATCTTCGATACGGGCGCCAGCGCCGTCGTGCTGACGGCCGAGGACGCAAGGAAAGCAGGGATCGATACGGATTCGCTGCGCTACACGGTTTCGGTGTCGACGGCCAACGGCATGGGCAAGGCGGCCAGCGTCAAGCTGGGGCACATGAATGTGGGCGGGATCGAGCGCGAGGGCGTGCGGGCGTTCGTGGCAGAAGAACATGCACTCGATACGAGCCTGCTGGGCATGACGTTCCTGGAGACGCTTACGCGGTACGCGGTGAGCAGCAATTCGCTGGAATTGGTGAATTAGCGCACGGACGCGTCCGTAGATCGCGCCGTCCCGGCGAAGAGACATCGAGACGGCGTCACGCCGGGAGCAGCACGCGGTCCTGGCGGTCGGCGGCGGCTTCCACAGCTTCGAGGGCCTGGAAAAGGACTTCCGGGCCGGCGTTGGGCTTGCAGGCATCCACTGAGAGTATCTGGCGGAAGGCGCGGGCGCCGGGGAGGCCGTTGGCGAGGCCAAGCATGTGGCGGGTGATCTGGTTGATGCGGGCGCCGCGGGCCATTTCACCATCGGCATAGGCGGCCATGGCCAGCATGATTTCGCGCAGCGTCATGCGCTCGGCGGGCGCGCCGAAGATGCGAGCATCGACATCGGCCAGCAGCATGGGATTGTGGTAGGCGGCGCGGCCGAGCATCACGCCCGACATGTGCCGGAGATGCTCGTCGGCCTCATCGAGCGTTTCGATGCCGCCATTGATCATCATCTGCAGCGGCGCGAGGCGCTGGGCCAGGCGGTAGACGCGCGGATAATCGAGCGGCGGGATGGTGCGGTTTTCCTTTGGGCTCAGCCCCTTGAGCCAGGCCTTGCGGGCATGGACGTAAAGCGCATCGACGCCGGCGGCGACCATCTTGTCTGCAAAGCGGTCGAGGCTTTCCTCGGTATCCTGATCATCGATGCCGATACGGCACTTGACGGTGACCGGCGTATCGGTGGCGTCGCGCATGGTGCGGACGCATTCGGCGACGAGATCAGGCTCGGCCATGAGGCAGGCGCCGAAACGGCCCGACTGCACGCGATCGGACGGGCAGCCGACATTGAGGTTGATCTCGGCATAGCCGTACTGGTCGCAGAGGGCGACGGCGCGAGCGAGCTCGGCCGGATCGGAGCCGCCAAGCTGGACGGCGACGGGCTGCTCGACGGCGCTGAAGCGCAGATGGCGCTCGGGATCGCCATGGACCAGGGCGGCGCTGGTGACCATTTCGGTGAACAGCAGGGCATGACGGGTCAGCAACCGATGCAGCACGCGACAGTGCCGATCGGTCCATTCCATCATCGGCGCCACGGAAAAGCGGCGCGCCTGCTCGAGGTCGAAAGAGGTCATGGCGTGGCCATACACAATTTGGCCGGCCAGCGCAAAACACGCTGGGTTCAATCTGCCATGCGCAGTGCGCCGGTCGCGGGCGGCGGGCAACCAAAGCGGAGTGTTCCCGTTTAGACCGATGACTTCATGACCCGAGGGAAAAGATGGGCATCATCTGGACTTTGATCATCGGCCTCATCGCAGGCATCGTCGCCAAATTCATCGTACCCGGCGCCAACGAACCGTCAGGCTTCGTGCTGACCGCGCTGCTCGGCGTGGTCGGGGCGTTCGTCGCGACCTATCTCGGCCAGGCCATCGGCTGGTATTCGGCCGGCGAAGGAGCCGGGCTGATCGGCGCCATCGTGGGCGCTGTCATCGTATTGCTGGTCTGGGGCTTTTTCAGCCGCAGGCGTGCCTAAACCCAAGGAGATCCATCATGGCAGACAACAAGATGCCGTCCCTGCTCGCGCTATTGGGCCTGCTGGCCGTGGCCGGCTACCAGAACCGGGACAAGATCGGGCAGGTGCTCGGACAGGTCGGCGGCGGCTCGGGCGCGGGTGCGGGCACTGGTGCAGACAACAAGTTCGGCGAGACGCTCAACGATGCGGGCAACGTCGTGGGCCGGACGGCTTCCGAGGTCGGCGGCTCGCTCAAGAACGGGCTGGACGAACTGCTCTCGACGTTCCGCAATGCCGGGCAGCAGGAAACGGCGGATTCCTGGGTGACACCAGGCGTGCCGACGCAGGGGCTTTCGACCGATCAGGTGGAGACTGCCCTTGGGCGCGATACGCTGACGGCGCTCGCGCAGAAAGCGGGCATTTCCTATGACGAACTGGTCCAGCGGCTGGCTTCGGTCATTCCGCAGGCGGTCGACCGGGCCACGCCCGACGGGAATTTCCCGGCGACGGACCAGGAAGTGCGACAACGCGTGATCGGCTCGTAGCCGGAAAGTTTGGGCCTCGCCTTGTGGCGGGGCCCTTTTTCTCAGGCGGCGGGGTCGAGGGCTTCGCCGCTGGCGGCCTTGGCCTTGATGATGGCGAGGACGCGCATGGCGGCTTCGATGTCGGCGGGATCGGCGTCAGCGAGAACGCGTTCGCGGAAGGCGTCCATGTCGATTTCGATGTTGCGGACCGCAGCCCGGCCTTCGGGCGTCAGGCGCAGGAGATTGGCGCGGCGGTCGTTGGGATCGGGCGTACGGGTGACAAGCCCGGCTTTCTGCAGATCATCGAGCAAACGGACCAGCGAGGCGCCTTCGAGGCCGCAGCGCTCGGCGAGGACATTCTGGTGCACGTTTTCGCCCATGCGGCTGATCCAGACGAGCGGGATGGCGCCCGCTTCAGTGACGCCATGCTGAACCAGGACGTGGCGCGACATCTTCTTCCAGTGCCGGTGGGCGACAGCGATATCGGCGGTGAAATCGCGCAGCAGGTTTGCAAAATCTGTCATATGAATTAATTAGCATACTAATTATAAGCTTTGCAATTGCGCGACGAGGGCGCGTCCAGACACCCTCCGACTACCGCGGGATACGACCGTTCGGGCCGCCTCCCCTGCCCGGCAGCCGAAACCTTTCGTTTCCGCACGCACACATATGACATCGACGCAAAACGGCACCCACAAGTGGATGGTGCTCTCGAACACGACGCTCGGGGTGCTCGCCTCGACGGTGAATTCCTCGATCATTCTCATCAGCCTTCCCGCCATTTTCAGGGGCATCGGGCTGCATCCGCTGGATCCGGGCAATACCAACACGCTGCTTTGGACCATCATGGGCTACATGGTGGTGACCTCGGTGCTGGTGGTGACGTTCGGGCGGCTGGCCGACATGTATGGCCGGGCGCGGATCTACAATATCGGCTTCATCATCTTCACCATCGCCGCCCTCCTCCTCAGCTTCATGCCGACGGGACCGAGCGCGGCGGGGTACCTGGTGTGGATGCGTATCCTGCAGGGCGTGGGCGGGGCCATGATCACGGCGACATCGACGGCTATTCTCGTCGACGCGTTTCCTCCGCATCAGCGCGGCTTCGCGCTGGGCATCAACACGATGGCGGCCATTGCGGGCCAGTTCATCGGCCTGATCCTGGGCGGACTGCTGGCAGACATCAACTGGCGCTGGATCTTCTGGATCAACGTGCCGATCGGCCTGATCGGGACGCTCTGGGGCCTCGCCATGCTGCGCGATCGCGGCGTGCGGCAGGTGCATGGCAAGCTCGACTGGTGGGGCAACATCACCTTCGCGGTGGGCCTCATCCTCATCCTTGTCGGGGTCAATGACGGCATCCAGCCGGATGGCGCCTCGCTGATGGCCTGGGGCAGCCCCAAGGTGCTGATGGAGCTGGGTTTCGGCATTATCTTCCTCGTGGCGTTCCTCGCCATCGAGAAGCGGGTGAAGCTGCCGATGTTCGACCTCAAGCTCTTCCGCATCCGGCCGTTCGCGGCGGGCGTTTCGGCCAGCATGCTTTCGTCCATCGGGCGCGGCGGGCTGCAGTTCATGCTGATCGTCTGGCTGCAGGGCATCTGGCTGCCGCTGCATGGCTATACGTTCGAATCCACCCCGCTCTGGGCCGGCATCTTCATGCTGCCGCTGACGCTCGGCATCCTGATCGCAGGGCCGGTGGCGGGCATTCTCGCCGACCGGTTCGGGGCGCGGCTCTTTGCAGCCATCGGCATGGTGGTGGGCGCGCTCACGTTCCTGGGGCTGATGCTGCTCGAGGCGAACTTCCCCTACCCCATCTTCGCGCTGCTGCTGTTCCTCAACGGCGTCGGCACGGGATTGTTCAGCGCGCCCAACAGCACGCAGATCATGAATGCGGTGCCGGCGGCGGAACGCGGGCAGGCTTCGGGCGTGCGGGCGACGACGCTCAATGCCGGACAGGTGCTTTCCATCGGCATCTTCTTCACGCTGATGATCCTGGGGCTGGCGATGAGCCTGCCCGGGACTATGGAAGCGCGGCTGGTGGCAGAGGGCCTGCCTCAGGATGTCGCAGCACAAGTCGCTAGCGCTCCGCCCGTGGCTAGCCTATTTGCAGCCTTCCTCGGCTATAATCCGATGGGAGAACTCATCCCAGCGACGGCTCTGGCGGCCCTGCCGCCGGATCATGCTGCCGTGATTACGGGACAGACGTTCTTCCCGGACCTGCTTTCGGGCCCATTCATGGTGGGCATCAAGATCGCCTTCTCGATCTCGATGCTGCTGTACCTGCTTTCGGCGCTGGCGTCGTGGCTGGGTGGGTCGACCCGTCAGCAGGAGGCTGTCGAGGAGGCAGCCATGCGGGCTGCTGCGGAATGAACGCATGGCAGTCCTGAAGGGGAAGGGATTGCCGAAACAGACGTCGCTTCTAACCTAAGGACAGGAGCGACGTCGGAGGGCTCTTGAGAATGACCGGCAATGCGAAGCACAGGGTCGTCATCGTTGGCGGCGGTTTCGGGGGCCTGATGGCCGCCCAGAAGCTGGCCGGAAGCGGTCTCGACATCACACTCGTCGACAGACGAAACCACCACCTCTTCCAGCCCCTGCTCTACCAGGTGGCGACGGCCGCCCTGGCGACTTCGGATATCGCCTGGCCGATCCGGAGCCTCGTGCGCGGCAAGGAGGACATCAAGACCCTCCTCGGCAGCGTGACGGGCGTGGACAAGGAAGCGCGCGAAGTGCTGCTCGAGGACGGCGCGCGGATACCCTATGACAGCCTGATCCTGGCGACGGGCGCGCGGCATGCCTATTTCGGGCACGACGAATGGGAGCCCAACGCTCCCGGCCTCAAGACGCTGGAAGACGCGACCGCCATCCGGCGCCGCCTGCTGCTGGCGTTCGAGCAGGCCGAGCGCGAGCCCGACGAGGCGCGGCGCAAGGCGCTGCTGACCTTCGTCATCATCGGTGCGGGCCCAACGGGCGTGGAACTGGCGGGCACGATCACGGAACTGGCGGAAGCCAGCATGCGTGGCGACTTCCGCAATATCCGTCCCGAGGACGCACGCGTCGTGCTGATCGAGGCGGCGGACCGTGTGCTGCTCAACTTCGTGCCGGAGCTTTCGGCCTATGCACTCGACGCGCTGCGCAAGCTGGGCGTCGAAGTGGAACTGGGCCGGGCGGTGACCGAGATCGACCGCGAGGGCGTGGTCTATGGCGGCCAGCGACTGGCGGCGCGCACGGTGATCTGGGCGGCAGGCGTGCAGGCTTCGCCGGCAGCCAAGTGGCTGGACGTGGAAGCGGACCGCGCTGGCCGTGTGAAGGTGGAGGCCGACCTGACGGTGCCGGGCTACCCCGAAATCTTCGTGGTGGGCGATACGGCGCTGGCACTGCGGCCGGACGGACGTCCGGTGCCGGGCGTGGGCGACGCGGCCAAGCAGGGCGGCAAGCACGCCGCCGCGACGATCAAGGCGCGGCTGGCCGGCACGAAGCCGCCGACCTTTGCCTACAAGCACGCCGGAGACCTGGCGACGATCGGCAAGCGCGCCGCAGTGATCGATTTCGGCTGGCTCAAGCTCAAGGGCTTCCCGGCATGGTGGGTATGGGGCGTGGCCCATATCTACTTCCTGATCGGGGTGAAGAACCGCCTGTTCGTGTCGATCACCTGGCTGCTGCAGCTGCTTTCAGGCCGTCGCAGCGCGCGCCTGATCACGCAGGGCGACGCGAGCGGCCGCTGGGAACACAGGCCGTAAGGCGTTCTCCGAGTTGATACGAATTGATGGGCGGGCCGATTGGCCCGCTCATTTCTTTTCGGCGACCCAATCGGCCCAATAGGCCGAACAGCGGGCTGCGAAGGCATCGGGAGGCTCTACGGTCAGCTCGCCGCCGAGGCGGAAACTCTCGGCTTCGAGCTCGCGCTTGCGGCGGGCCATTGCGGGAGCCAGGGACGTGTCGGCGGGCAGGCTGCCAGCCAGCATATCGAGATCGTGGTGGCGGCCGAGCAGGTCGGCGAGATCATTGGCGGCGGTTCGCGAGGCAAGCAGGATATGCGGCGCACTCGGGCTGATGAGGCCAAGATGGTGGCCGTGATACTTGGCGAGCTTGCGCCAGTCGTGGAGGTGGAGCGTTGTCGGGTGGCGCTGGGCGACCTTCAGGGCCTTGCGCGTGCGGTGATAGGTCTTTTCCAGCCCCTCCTCCAACGCGACGAAGCCGTCGCGCTTGAGCTTCCAATCCTCGGAGCGGGCGACGAGCTCATCCATCTCGTCGGCGAAGCTTTCGAGGGCAGCGATGGGATCGTCCGACATGCTGGTCGCGAGGCTTTGGACGAGTCGGTCGCGTTCGGCGGTGTCGGGGCTGAGGTTTTCCTCGCGCACGAGAGCATCGTAAGTCTGGAGGACTACCGGGCGGTCGCGCAGGCGACCGAGGGCGCGGGCGGCGTCACGGACGGCTTCGTTTTCGCGGCGATAATCGGGGAAGCTGCCGCGAACGAGCCGCAGGGCGGCCCGTATCTTCTTGCAGCGGCGGCGCACGGCGTGAATTGCCGCCTGCGGGTCATCCGCGCCGTCGCGCGCGGCCAGTGCCGCCTTGGCGGCCTGTTCGGCGACGATGCGCCCGAGGCCCGTTTCGATGGTTTCGCCAGCAGCAAATTTGAAAGCCATGCCGTCCTTTCCGATTTGTCGGGGACACAGGAAGGCACTCGACCGTCACAATCAAACAAAATGGAACCGGGGCTTCTGACGGAAGGTTGTGCCTCAAGGACAATTTCCGACAAGGAGGCCGCGATGCCGCATGCCCAGAACAAGTGGTCGGGCGAGGTCACCAAGCACAGCGATGCCCTTGATCTCGTGCCGCATATCTTCGAATCCGACGACCCCAGGGAGATTGCGGACTCACTCAAACGTTCGGCGGAACACAGCAACCGCAGGAAGGGCAGCGCCTATCAATCGGCGATGTCGATGCTGACGTTCTACATAAACCGCGCGGGCAAGAATCTCGACGCGAAACACCGCAAGACGCTCGAAGCGGCCAAGGAGGAACTCCGCAAGGATTTCGGCCGCGAGATTAAACACTAAGCGGAGGAGCACGATGGGTAGCCTCGTCATTCCAACCCTCATCTACGAAGACGCGCCGAAGATGATCGACTGGCTGTGCGATACGTTCGGCTTCACGCCGCGGGCGGTCTATCCCGACGACAAGGGCGGTGTCGCCCATGCGGAGCTGACGCTGGGCGATGGCATGATCATGCTCGGCTCGCCCAAGGACAACGAATTCAACCAGGTGCAATCCACCCCCAAGGCGCTGCGCGGCGTCATGCAAAGCCCGTATCTGGTGGTGGAGGACGCACAGGCGGTGTTCGACAAGGTGGCGCTGACCGGCGGCATGATCGTGGGCGAGCTTCGCCGCGACACCGAGAGCGGGGATACGTTCATCTGCTACGACCCGGAGGGATATCTCTGGTGCATCGGCACCTACAATCCGTGGCAGACCAACGCCCAGACGCAGGCGCCGGCCGCGGAATGATCAGGTGTCGGGAGCGAGGATTTCGACGGTGCCGGAACGGCCGCCACCGGCGGTCGGGGAGCCGACCAGCGTGACGATGACCCCATCATGGACGATGGCGACGAAGCCGTGCCTGGGCGTCGGGAGCGGCGGCAATTGCTGCCACGTGTCGGTGGCAGGGTCGTAGGCCTCGACTTCGGAGAAGACGTCGGTGCGGGTTTCGCCGCCGAGGACATAGAGGCGATTATCGAGCACTGCCGACGCGGCGCCGCTGCGGGGTGTGGGCATGGATTGGCCGGTTGACCAAGTGTCGGTGGCAGGATCGTAGATTTCGAGCGTGCCGAGATTGTGGGCCGGATCGCCATCCACGCGGCCGGCGGCGACGATAACCTTGCCGTCGATGACGCCGATGGAGAGGTGATCGCGCGGCGTGGGGATGGGCGCGAGGGCGGTCCAGGTGTTTTTCGCGGGGTCGTAGGCTTCGACGGTCGGGACGTTGACCGCGTTGGTGGTGCTGCCGGAGACGACGTAGATTTTGCCGTCGATGGCAACAGCGCCACCGGCGGCGCGGGGCGATGGCATGTCGGCGAGCGGCGTCCAGGCTTGACTACCGGGGTCGAGGACCCAGGATTTCGCAGAAGCCTGCCAGCCATCGACGTAGCCGCCGAAGACGTAGATCTTGCCATCGAGGCCGACACTCATCGGATGGTGCACGTGGTAGGGGAAGGCCGACGCCTCGCTCCAGGCGTCGGCAGCAAGATCGTAGACCAGGACGCCGGTGGCGCCGTTGTAATCGCCGATGATGTAGGCCTTTCCGCCCGCAATAGCGGCGCCGACTTCGGAGCGCTGGGCCGGCGCGGTGGCGCCGGTGGTCCAGGCAGCATCATGCGCGAGCGCCGGCACCGCGAGGGCTGCCAGCGCGAGAAGGATGCCCAGCGTACGGCGGATGGCGGTCAGGGGATCACTTCCGCATCCGGGCGATCGTCACCCTCCGATTCCTCATTGTGCCAGACGCCGCGTTCGTCCTCGTAGAGGATGTCGCGGGTTTCGTCGGGCAGTTCCTGGCGGGACGCGGCTTCGCGTGCGGCGGCCAGGGCTTCGTCGTGCGTGCGGAAGGGTTCGGAGAAGACGCCGTTGAGCTTATAGGCCCAGCCGCCGTCGTGCTGCACGATCTCGTATTTGATTTCCTGGGTCATGACAGGATCCTCCATTGCGTCGGTGGAACGCCGAAGGGCCGAGTTGAGTTGCGGCGCGCGGACGATCACCGGCCGAAAAGCGCACCTTCAGTGTGCTCGAGGATGGAGGGAATGACCAGATCCTCCTCGTCATCGAGGTGGCGCAGCAGCCAATCGAGAAGCTTATCGGACTTGTCGGCATAGGCATCGGCCGCGAAACGACGGGCGTCGCCCTCCTCATGGAGCGCGGCCAGCATGGCGCGGGCGGTTTCGGCGGATGCGGCAAGCTGATCGTGGATCACTTCATGGTCTTCCTCGAGGAGATCGAAGCCGACGATGAGGCGCTTGTCGTGGCTGCGGAAGAGCGGGAAGTAATTGTAATCCTCGACCTGGTGGTGGCCTTCGAGGTGCTGCAGGAAATAGCGCAGGCGCGGCGTGAAGAAGCGATGGAAATCATCGGGCGCGATGGCGTCTTCACGGAACTGGTGGGTAGCGGATTTGAGCATGCCGCCCAGTTCGCGGAACATGTCGTGCATCTGCAGCCAGAACGCTGCCGTCTCGCCGAAATTGCGGTGCTCGTCCCAGGTTTCGCGCGGGTATTTTTCGCGCAGATAGGCGATGTCGGCCGGGAGCTTGTCCGTGCGATTGGGGAGCCAGAGTTCGGGTGCGATCTTCATGCCCGGAAAATAGGCCCCGGCCGGCGCCGCCTCAAGACGGCACCAAAAGGTGCCGGAGTATCACTCGGCCTCGCTGATCGTGGTGACGCTGCGCGCCATGGCCCGTTCGCGCCACCAGATATAAAGCCCGCTGCCGATGACGATGGGCGCGCCGATATAGATGCCGACATCGGGGGGCTGGTTGAAGATCAGCCAGCTCGAAAGCGTCATGTAGACGATCTGGAGATAGGCGAAGGGCGCGAGCGTCGAGGCCGGCGCGTAGCGGGCGGCGATCGAGAAGAGCTGGTGGCCGGTGAGGCCTGCCACGCCGATGAGGATGAAGGCGAACCAATCGGCGAACGTGGAGGGCCATTCCCAATTGCCGATGATGAAGGGCGCGAGGCAGATCGTGGCGATGAGGCCGGCATAGAATTGCTGGGTGGCCGGGGAATCGACGCCGGCAAGCTTGCGCGTGGAGATGAAATAGAGGGCGGAGCCGAAGGCGCCGGTGAGCGAGAGCAACGCGGCAGGATGGAAGCCGTCGGTGCCGGGGCGCACGATGACGATGACGCCGAGGAAGCCGACGAGAATGGCCGTCCAGCGCCGCCAGCCGACAGTTTCGCCCAGGAGCGGCACCGAGAGGGCGCACATCATGAGCGGCATGGTGAAATTGATCGAGCCGGTGATGGTGAGCGGCAGGTATTGCACGGCGATGAAATTGCAGACCGTGGTGCTGAGCAGCAGCAGGCCGCGGATGATTTCGAGCTTGATGTTGCGCGAGCGGGCGAGCGCCCTGCCCTGGCTCGGGGCGAGCAAGGCGGTGATCAGGAAGAAGTGGATGGCGTAGCGCGCGAACATGAATTGCGGCGTCGGCATGCCGCTCTGGGCCAGCCACTTGGCCGACGAGTCGATCAGCGTGAAGACGAAATAGGCTATCAGCACGAGGCCAATACCCAAGAGACGGCGCTCCTGCACGGGCGCGACGGCGATAGTCATGTCAGGTTCCAGGCGCGAGAAGGATGCGCCGGGCGAGCGTGGGGGGAAATGGGGGTGGATGTCAATTGGCGGGAGGTGGTGCGGGGTGGTGGGTGTGGCTTACCCCACCCCTGTCCCCTCCCCGCAAGGGGGAGGGAGACGCTGGGGAACGGGTGGTGGATAAACTGGGCGGATGGCGGGGGTGAAACGAGGGCGCATTGCGCACCATCACCGTCCCCTGCGCGATCTCGGGCCGAAGAGCCGGGGGGCATGGATGGCGCCACTCGGGTGGGGAGGGGCAATAGGCCCCGGATCAGGTCCGGGGAAGTGCGGTGGGTGGGGCGGGGATGGGGGTGAGATGGCGGGGGATGGGGAATGGGTGGGAGCTTGTCGCGGTTCCTTCTTCCCTTCTTCCCTTCTTCCCTTCTTCCCTTCTTCCCTTCTTCCCTTCTTCCCCAGGGGGAGAAGGTGCGGCGGAGCCGACGGATGAGGGGTCGGCGGTGGTGGCGCGAACCCCTCACCCGCCCTTCGGGCACCCTCTCCCTCAAGGGGAGAGGGCGATGGGGCGAGATCGCGCTCCAAGCGGTCGTCAGTAGGTTTCGCGGAGGTGGCGGAGGCGGAGGGTGGAGGCGAGAGCTTTTTGGGTGGGTTTGGCGCCTTTGCGCGGGGTGAAGGTGAGGCGGGTTTCGCGGCCGGGGAGGAGCGTCAGGGCGTTGTCGGAGAAGTGGCCGGGGAGGTCGACGCTGGCGGTGACGAAGAAGGCCGGGCGGTCGGTGGTGAGGGTGAGGACGGGAGCGCCCTCGACGGTGGACCATGCGGCTTTCACGCGGGCCTCGGGCAGGTCGTAGTATTTGTAGGCGCGGGGGAAGTAGTCGTTTTCGCCCAGGGGGCGGCCATCTTCGCCGGTCCAGGAGAAGAAGAGGAAATCGCCTTCGCCAAGCTTCGACAACGGAATGCGGGCGAGTTCGGCGGCGGCGTTCGGGCCGATCCTGCCGCGCTTGCCGTGGACGGTCTTCGACTTGCCGTCGATATTGGCGACCTGGACGTCGAGGGTGATCTCGACCTTGTCGGCGGTATCGTTGATGCCCTTGAGGACGATGTCGTCCTTGTCGGGAACGGCGACGACGTTGATGGGGAGGTAGAAGCGCCGGGCCATGTAGTGGAGGAGCTTCCACTGGCCACCGTAATCGAGGCTGGCCCAGCTCGCCACCGGATAGGTGTCGTTGATCTGCCAGTAGAGCGTGCCCATGCAGCGCGGCTTGGTGGAGCGCCAGTATTCGATGGCGGTCTTGATGGCGAGGCCCTGCTGGATCTGGCTGAGGAATACCATCTGCTCGAAATCGGCCGGGAAGCGGAAGTAGCGACACATGGTTTCGAGGATGCGGGCATTGCCGCCATCGTTGCGCTGATGGTTCTCCATCACCGGGGAGGACGGGTTGCGGTCCTCGGGGTTGGTGAAGGTCTCGATGACGTTCATCGAGGTGAAGGACTGGAAGCCGAATTCGGAAGCGAAGCGCGGGTTGACCGTGCGATAGGCCTCGAAGGATTTGGCGGAGTGCCAGACGTCCCAGTAGTGGAGGTCGCCGCGGGTGTCGGAGTGCCAGCCGTCGGAGAAATCGAGGTAGCCCAGCGAGGGCGAGGACGGCCAGAAACGGCGGGCCGGGTCCTCATCCTCGACGATCTGCTGGAGCATCGAAGACATGCGGTCGTAATTGGCGAGGTAGCGCTCGGGATTGGCCTTGGTCTCGTCGTACCAGGTGAGCGAGCCGATGACTTCGTTGTCGCCGCACCAGAGGGCGATGCAGGCGTGGTGGGAGAGGCGCCGGACCTGCTGGGTGATCTCGACGCGGACATCATCGAGGAATTCACGGTTGGACGGATAGCTCATGCAGGCGAACATGAAATCCTGCCAGATGAGGATGCCGAGCTCGTCGCAAAGGTCGTAGAAGTAATCGGGCTCGTACTGGCCGCCGCCCCAGATGCGGATCATGTTCATGTTGGCGGCGACGGCGCTTTCGAGGAGGTCGCGGACGACAGGCTCGGTGATGCGCGAGGGAATGGCGTCGGCGGGAATCCAGTTGGCGCCCATCATGGTGATATCGCGCCCGTTCACGCGCACCTTGAAGGTGTGGTCGATCTCATCCTTCTCGATGACCCATTCGAGCTTGCGCAGGCCGATCCTGCGGCGGGTGACCTCGCCTTCGAGATCGGTGACGAGTTCGTAGAGCGGTTGCTCCCCCTGCCCGTTCGGCCACCAGAGTTTCGGGTTCTTGATGGTGAGGTTGTGGACGAGCACGTTTTCGCCCGGCCGGACGACGACCTTGTCGGTGATGGTCTGGCCATCGATGGCGTGGCTGATCTCGACCGAGCCTTCGGCGAAGGCGAAGAGGCGCGTGGTGATCTGCAGTTCGACCGACTTCTTGCCGTGGGCCTGGTCGACCTGCACGCTTTCCTGGCGCGCAATGCGGCTCTTGCGGATGGCCATGCGGCCATAGACGCCCGTGGGCATGAGGCAGATGCCCCAGTCCCAGCCGGCATGACAGGCGACCTTGCGCACGAAATTCATGTGCACGCCTTCGAGGCCATTGGTCAGGTAGTTCTTGGTGAAGGGGATGGGGAACGGATGCGCCTCGGCGCGGGCCTTGGCGACGTCGCGCGTGACGGCAAATTCGATGCGCAGGGTGTTGAGGCCTTCGAGGACCTTGCCGGTGACATCGAAATCGTAGCGGCGGAAGGCGTTGTCGGTTTCGGCGATGAGCTCGTTGTTGAGGAAGATGCGGGCGATGCAATCGACCTCGGAGAGGGTGAGCGTGAGGTAGCCATCGAGATCGGCCGGCGCGGCCTCGAAATTGCGCTCGACGGTCCAGGGGGTGCGGTTGACCCACATGACGACCTGCTCGTTGGCGCCGAAATAGGGATCGGGGATTTCGCCGGCGTCGATCAGGGCGGTGTGCACGTCGCCAGGGAGCGCGATGCCGAACGTGCCCTTGCGGGCCGGCGAAGTGAGCGACCAGGCGCCCGAAAGCGAGATTTCCGAATAACCCGAACGAGCCGATCCGACGGCCTTGGCCTTCGCCATGATTTCCCTCCCGAAGACGCGCATGAAATCGATTTAAGTAGCGCGCAGAAGTCTTAGACGGAGTCCCCGCTTCTGCCAATGGCGGGCGCATGCTTGACATGTGACCATTTAGTCACCTATCGTCGAGATCGTGGATGACATCTTCAAAGCCCTGGCCGACCCAACGCGGAGAGCGCTGCTGGACAGCCTGCACAGCAGGCAGGGCCAGACGCTGACCGAGCTGGAGGCGGGACTGGAGATGACGCGCTTTGGGGTGATGAAACACCTCAAGGTTCTCGAAGAAGCCTCGCTGGTGGTCACGCGCCGGGAGGGACGGTTCAAGTATCACTATCTCAACGCCGCGCCGATCCAGGAGGTCGCGGACCGGTGGATTGCACCCTATGCCAAGCCACTGGCCCGGTTTGCATTGGACTTGAAAAACAATCTCGAGGGACGTCAGATCATGAGTGAGAAGCCTGATTTCGTTGTCGAAACCTATATCCGCACTACCCCCAAGGCGCTCTGGGACGCCCTGGTCAACCCGGACAAGACCGAGCTCTATTACTATGGCGGCCGCGTCACCTCCGACTTCAAGGTCGGCAGCCGCTACTGGTTCCCCGACGACAAGGGCGGGGTCATGCTGGATGGCGAGATCGTGGAGATCGTGCCGGAAAAGCGGCTGGTGACCACCTTCCTGGCCGCCTGGGCGCCGGACAAGCCGGCGACGCGCGTGGCCTATGACATCGCGCCGATGGGCGACGTCTGCAAGCTGACCATCACGCATTACGAATACGAGAAAGCGGCGCCGGGTGTCGTCGGCGGGTGGCAGCTCATCCTGGCTGGGCTCAAGACCTACCTGGAAACGGGCAAGCCGCTCAACGTGCCGATGCCCGCCTGACGCGAGGCGCCACCTTATGCCAGCAAGAAAATAGGCGGGGTTTCCCCCGCCTATTCTTATTTCTTAGTGTCGCCCCGACCAGGCAGAGGAATTCGTTCCTTGACGACCTCCTTGGCGGGACGGACTTCGAATTCCTTCTTGGTGATGAACTGACCATCACCGGCATCACGATAACCCGTCCGGGTCTTCTTCTCGGCCATGCGAATTACTTTCGGCGCCTTGATTACGACAACCTCAGACGCTAGAACCCAGTTGTCAGACTAGAGTAGTGCGGTTTTGTTGCCGGTAGCGGTGACGCTAGGCCGCGCGACTTCAAAACAAAGAGGCAGAGGGTGATTCTACCCTCTGCCTCTTCTTATTACTGACCAACGGATTCTCTGCAAGCCAAAGTAACGGTTTGTTAACCTTTAGAGCCGGAGTCCTCTTCAGAGTCAACCGCACATGTGAATAGCGGTAGTAACTAAACGAAGGCCCGTTGACTTAGCGCGACTCAGGAACGTGCACTACTGGGCAGCCTCGCTGGTATCGAGGAAGCCGCCGGACTGGCGCTCCCAGAGGTGCGCGTAATGTCCGCCGAGTTCGAGGAGTTGGGCATGCGTGCCCTCCTCCACGATCTTGCCCTTGTCGAGCACGACGAGGCGATCCATCGCCGCGATGGTCGAAAGCCGGTGGGCGATGGCGATGACGGTCTTGTTCTCCATCAATGAATCGAGCTGCTGCTGGATGGCGGCTTCCACCTCGCTATCGAGGGCGGAGGTGGCTTCGTCGAGCACGAGGATCGGTGCGTTCTTGATGAGGACGCGGGCAATGGCGATGCGCTGGCGCTGGCCACCGGAGAGTTTTACGCCGCGCTCGCCGACATAGGCGTCGTAGGCGGTGCGGCCCTTCTGGTCGATGAGGGCTTCGATGAAGTCGTCGGCTTCGGCGAGGGCGGCGGCGGCCATCATTTCATCGTCGGTGGCTTCGGGGCGGCCATAGATCAGATTGGCGCGTACGGAGCGGTGGAGGAGCGAGGTGTCCTGGGTGACGACGCCGATATTGGCGCGCAGGGATTCCTGGGTGACCTTCGAGATATCCTGGCCATCGATGAGGATCCGGCCGCCCTGCAGGTCGTAGAAGCGCAGCAGGAGGTTGACCAGGGTCGACTTGCCGGCGCCGGACCGGCCGATAAGGCCGATGCGCTCACCAGGCTTGATGGAAAGCGAAAGGTGATCGATGACGCCGCTTTCGCGGCCGTAGTGGAAGCTCACGTCCTTGAAGTCGATGGCGGCCTTCGTGACGACCAGCGGCCTGGCATCGGGGGCATCCTGGAGCTCCAGGGGGCGGGCGATGAGTTCGGCGGAGTTCTGCGCGGTGCCGTAATTGCGCATGAGGCCGTTGAGCTGGGTCATCATGCGTCCGAGGAGGTTATAGAGGCGCAGGATGAGGCCCATGGTGAAGGCGACGCCACCCACGGTGACGATGCCCTGGGTCCAGAGGTGCACGGAGAGCGCAGCGATGCCGGCGATCATGATGCCGGAGAGCATGGCCATGGCGCTGCGCACGCTCACCAGCATGCGGGCAAGGCGGCGCACGGCGGCGATGTAGTTGTCGAAACCGGCATGGACGAATTCGTCGTCGCCCTTGGACGTGCCGAAGAGCTTCAGGGTCTGGATATTGCCGAAGCTGTCGACGATGCGTCCGGTAAGCGCGGAGGCGGCCTCGGCGCTGGCGGCTGAGCGCTTGCGCATGCGCGGAACGTAGTAGCGGGCCATGAAACCGAAGACGACGATCCAGAGGATGACGGCGGCGGCGAGGCGCCAATCGAGCTGGCCGACGAGGATGATGGTGGTGAGAGCGTAGACGGCGATGAACCAGACGACCTGGAGCAGGCTGACCATGAAATCGCCCACCGCGCCGCCCGATTGCCAGACCTTCGAGGCAATGGCGCCGGAAAAATCGCTCTGGAAGAAGTTGAGACTCTGGCGGATGACGTGGGCGTAAGCCTGCCAGCGAACGAGGTTGTAAAAGCCGATATTGATGGTCTGCTCTTCGACCACCGCCGACAGCCAGGTGATGATGAAGCGGGCGATAACCACCACGAAGAGCATAAAGAGCAGCTCGTTGCCGAAGCCGCCCAACAGGCCTTGCCAGCCCTGGGCCTGGGTGGAGGAATCGAGGATATCGACGAGCCGGCCCACGTAATAGAAGAGCGCCGCTTCGACGAGCGCGACGAGGCCGCCGAGGACCAGCAGCGCGAAGAAGGGCAGCTTGGCCTGGCGGATGTAATACCAGAAGAACTGCAGCACCGGCGCGGGCGGCTGGAGGTCGCCCTTGCGAGCGAAGGGATCGACCCAGTTCTCGAAGGTCCGGTTGAGCTGGTCGATAATCTTCATGAGGGCCGCCGGAGGGAAAAACGACTGGAGAGTCGTGAGCTTAGATCATGACCTAATGGCGGCAAGGGGGATAGGGTTCCGTGAGGTTACGTGGTGGTGAATGGGGCGGTTAGTTCTGTTTCGGTGGTGGCTTTCGCTGAGCTCGCTCGATGCTGAGCCTGCCTCGGCGCTAGCCACTCACTCCTCTGACGGAGACGCAATGGCGGGGTTGGTGTTCCGGGCTCACCCCCACCCCTCCCCGCAAGGGGGAGGGAGGGATGGAGGCTTGAGATCAGGGTAGGCCCCTCCCCTTATTGTGCGGCTTCGACTTCCACGGCGTCCAGGTCGAGGAAGCCGCCGGACTGGCGTTCCCAGAGGTGGGCGTAGTGGCCGCCGGAAGCGAGGAGTTCGGCGTGGGTGCCTTCTTCCACGATCCGGCCCTTTTCGAGCACGACAAGGCGATCCATGGCCGCGATGGTCGAGAGGCGGTGGGCGATGGCGATCACCGTCTTGCCGGCCATCAGGCTCTGGAGCTGGTCCTGGATGGCGGCCTCGACCTCGGAATCCAGCGCCGAGGTGGCTTCGTCCAGCACCAGGATCGGCGCGTTCTTGAGGAGCACGCGGGCGATGGCGATGCGTTGCCGCTGGCCGCCCGAGAGCTTTACGCCGCGCTCGCCGACATGGGCATCGTAGCCCGTGCGGCCGCGAGGATCGCCCAGCCCCATGATCACGTCATGCACCTGCGCCTGTCGGGCGGCGGCGATCATCTCTTCGTCGGTGGCGTCCTGCCGGCCGTATTTGAGATTTTCGCGAACCGAGCGGTGGAGGAGCGAGGTGTCCTGGCTGACGAGCCCGATGGCCGCGCGCAACGATTCCTGGGTGACCTCGCGCACGTCCTGCCCGTCGATGCGGATGGCGCCATCCTGCACGTCGAACATGCGCAGGGCGAGGTTGACCAGGGTCGACTTGCCCGAACCCGAGCGTCCGACGAGACCGATCTTCTCGCCGGGCGCGACGCGCAGGTCGAAATCGTCGATCACCGAGCCCTGCTTGCCGCGCCAATAGTTGAACGAGACGTTGTCGTAGACGATCTCGCCGCTTTTGACGTGGAGTGGAGGCGCGTCGGGCTTGTCGAGCATGGTGATGGGCTGGGCGATGGTATCCATGCCGTCGCGCACCGTGCCGACCTGGCGGAAGACGTTCGAGCCGATTTCGAGGATCCAGCCGGACATGTTCATGATCTGGAGGGCGAAGGGCACTGCGGTCGCCACGGCTGCGGCGTTGAGCGTGCCCTCGTTCCAGCCCCGCAGCGACAGCCACGTGATGGCGATCACGAGGAAGGCATTGAGGAAGAACAGGGTCGACCACATGTAGGTGAAGACCCGCATGAGCTTGCGGAACTCGACCGTGTGCTCGAGGATGGAATCGGCGACGTAGGCGTCTTCGTGCCCGCCGGTCGAGAAGGTCTTGAGCGTCTGGATGTTGGTGTAGCTATCCACGATGCGACCGGTCATCACCGACTTGGCTTCCGAGAGCTGCTCGGAATGGTGGGCGATGAGCGGCATGGAGATGTGGAACAGCACGCCATAGGCGATGCCCCAGATCGCGATCGGCACGAGCAGGAGCGGGTCGAGACCGGCCAGCACGGTGATCGCCACCACGACGAAGACCAGGGCATACCAGGCCGCATCGATGGTGAGGTTGATACCCGTCTCGATCGCTTCGCCGGTCTGCATTATCTTGTTGGCGATGCGGCCGGCAAAGTCGTTCTGGAAGAAGGTCCAGCTCTGGCGGATCACATGCCAGTGGCTCTGCCAGCGGACGATGTTGACGATGTTGGGCACGATCGCGTGGTTGCGGACCAGCGTATCGATGATGAACATGCCCGGGCGCACGAGAAGCACCACCGCCGCCATCAGCAGCAGTGTCTGGCCGTTGGTCGAGAACATGTCTCCGGGATTGGTGGTGGCCAGCATGCCCACGATCATGCCGACGAAGATCGGCATCATGGCATCGGCGATGGAGCCTCCGGCTACCAGCACCATGCGCAGCGCGAAGGCGCCGCGGAACTGACCCAGGAAATAGGAGATGAACTTCCACAGCCCCATAGGCGGCTGCGGGTTTTTCGCCAGAGCCACAGGGCTGTAGCGATTGTCGAAATAGGCAATGACGCGATCGAACATTTCGTTCTCATTTCGGTTGCGCCACCCCGTAAATAGATTCAGGGTTTGGCTTTATGGTATTGTTTTCGCTTTACTTTCTTGAACGTAACTGCGTTCGCGTTATCGCTAATTCCTGCCATTTTCCTTCTCCTTGGCTGGTTGAAACCCTGGTTACTCTGCCGCTTCGGCGTCTTCGTCGAGTTCGAGGAAGCCGCCGGACTGGCGCTGCCAGAGACGGGCATAGTGCCCACCCTGTTCGAGCAGTTCGGCATGCGTGCCCTGCTCCACCACCTTACCCGCATCGATGACGATGAGGCGATCCATCGCGGCGATGGTCGAGAGGCGGTGGGCGATGGCGATGACGGTCTTGCCTTCCATCAGGTGCTGGAGCTGCCCCTGGATCGCCGCTTCGACCTCGCTGTCGAGCGCGGAGGTCGCCTCGTCGAGCACGAGGATGGGGGCGTTCTTGAGCAGCACGCGCGCGATGGCGATGCGCTGGCGCTGGCCACCCGAGAGCTTGACGCCGCGCTCGCCCACATGGGCCTCGTAACCACGATGACCCTTGGGATCGACGAGTTCGCCGATGAAGTCCTCGGCCTCGGCGAGGCGCGCGGCGCGGATCATCTCCTCGTCGGTCGCGTCGGGGCGGCCATAGATGATGTTCTCGCGCACCGAGCGGTGAAGGAGTGAGGTATCCTGGGTCACCACGCCGATATTCTCGCGCAGCGATTCCTGGGTGACCTTGGCTATGTCCTTGCCGTCGATGGTGATGGCGCCCTTTTCGCGGTCGTAGAAGCGCAACAGCAGGTTGACGATGGTCGACTTGCCGGCACCCGAGCGGCCGACGAGACCGATCTTCTCGCCCGGCTTGATGTCGAGCGTCAGGCCCTCGATCACGCCCTTGTCCGAGCCATAGGTGAAGGTCACGTCGTCGAACCGGATGTGGCCCTTGACCGCGCCGATCGGCTTGGCCTCGGGAACGTCGGAGACGAGGCGCGGCAGCGAGATGGAGTTGATGCCGTCGCGGACGGTGCCGATATTCTCGAAGAGCGCCGACATTTCCCACATGACCCACTGGCTCATGCCCTGGAAGCGCATGACGAGGCCGAGCGAGACGGCGAGCGCGCCGGGGGTGAGACCACCGCCGAGCCAGGACCAGATGCCAATGGCGCCCACCGCCGCGAAGAGCGCGGCGTTGAGATAGTTCACCGAAAGCTGGAGCACCGTGAAAAGGCGCATCTGACGGTAGACGGTGTCGAGGAAGCTATCCATTGCCTCGCGGGCGTAGTCTTCCTCACGGTTGGAATGGGAGAAGAGCTTCACGGTGGCGATGTTGGTGTAGCTATCCACGATGCGGCCGGTCATGGTCGAGCGGGCATCGGCCTGCGCCTCGGCGATCTTGCCCAGGCGCGGGATGAAATAGCGCATCAGCGCGATGTAGCCGACCAGCCAGAACAGGAACGGAATGGCCAGGCGCCAGTCGCTCGAGGCCGCCAGGATCACCGCGCCGGTGAAGTAGACGACCACGTAGACGAGCATGTCGAGCAGCTTCATGACCACTTCGCGCACGGCGAGTGAGGTCTGCATCAGCTTGGTGGCGATGCGGCCGGCGAACTCGTCCTGGAAATAGCTCATCGACTGCCGGATGAGGTAGCGATGGCTCATCCAGCGGATGCGCTGCGGGAAGTTGCCGAGCAGCGTCTGGTGCATGGTGAGGGTCGAAACCACCACCAGCAACGGCAGGACGATGAGGATCACCCCGCCCATGAGCGCGAGCTTCCAGCCGTCGGTCTGGATGAAGGTGGCGCGGTCGGCCTCGGCCAGCCAGTTCACCACATCACCGATGAAGCCGAAAAGCAGGATCTCGCCGCCGGCAATGGCGGCAGCAGCCAGCGCCATGAGGGCCAGCCACTTCTTGGCGCCCTGGCTGTAGTGCAGGCAGAAAGCCAGGAGTCCGTTGGGCGGTTCCGCCGGCGGATCGAGCGGATAGGGATTTAAGCGGCGTTCAAACCACTTGAGCATTTGCCGTCACCTTGTTTGTCGCCCATGATCGAGAAGGAGCGCGTTCGCTACGACCTCAAGTAGTGTTGAGGTACTGCTCGACCAAGGCGGTGGCGGCAACATTCGTCCGCCGGATGTAATTTGGATGACGCACCTATTGACGCGGAACATGACGTGAGGCGAGGTGCGTGCCGGCGGGACGCTCAACCCTTTCCCAATGCTGCCGGATTCGGCGGGAATGATGGCTGAGTTGGTTGCCAGCCGCACAGAATACACGAAGCGGACGAATCTGCTGTAGCCATCGGGCAACAGCAATTTCAATAGTTTAAGGCACGAGCTGGGGAGCCGTTCATGCGCACCGAAACCGAGCACACGATCTACCTCAAGGATTATGCTCCGACCCCGTATTTCATCGACCGGGTGGAGCTGGAGGTGGAAATCGCGCCGGAAAAGTCGGTCATCCATGCCCTGCTCCACGTGGTGCCGCGCGAAGGCACGGAGCCGGGTACGCCGCTGGTGCTGGATGGCGACGAGCTGCTGCTCAATTCGGTGGCCATCGACGGCGCGCCGCTGGGCCTGCTGGCCTATGAAGTGACGCCATCGAGCCTCACGATCAACGAGCCGCCGCTGCGCCGGTTCGTACTCGAGACGACCGTGACCATCGAGCCGGAGAAGAATACGCGGCTCATGGGCTTCTATCGCTCGAACGGCACCTGGTGCACGCAATGCGAGCCGGAAGGCTTCCGCCGTATCACCTATTATCTCGACCGGCCGGACAACCTTGCCACGTTCAACGTGACGATGATCGCCGACAAGGCACTGGCTCCCGTGCTGCTCGCCAACGGCAACCCTGCCGGCAGCGGGGAGCTGGAGAACGGCAAGCATTTCGCCGTCTGGGAAGATCCGCACCCCAAGCCGTCCTATCTCTTCGCCATGGTGGCGGGCGACCTGGGCGCGATCCACGACAGCTTCACCACCACCTCGGGCAAGGAAGTGGCGCTCGCCATCTATTGCGAGCACGGCAAGGAAGACCGGTGCCTCTACGCCATGGATGCGCTCAAGCGCTCGATGGCCTGGGACGAAAGGCGCTTCGGGCTGGAATACGATCTCGACGTCTTCAACATCGTCGCCGTGTCCGACTTCAATTTCGGTGCGATGGAGAACAAGGGCCTCAACATCTTCAACGACCGGCTGGTCTTCGCCATTCCCGAGACGGCGACGGACGCCGACTACGACAATGTGGAGCGCGTCATCGCGCACGAATATTTCCACAACTGGACCGGCGACCGCGTGACCTGCCGCGACTGGTTCCAGCTCTGCCTCAAGGAAGGGCTGACGGTTTATCGCGACCAGGAATTCTCCTCGGACGAGCGCTCGCGCCCGGTCAAGCGCATCGAGGATGTGCGGCTACTGCGCTCGGCGCAGTTCGTCGAGGACGGTGGCCCCCTCGCCCATCCGCCGCGGCCGGACCACTACCGCGAGATCAACAACTTCTATACGACCACGGTCTACGAGAAGGGCGCCGAGGTCGTGCGCATGCTGGCCACGATGCTGGGCCGCGAGGGTTTCCGGAAGGGCATGGACCTCTATTTCGAGCGCCATGACGGACAGGCGGCAACAATCGAGGATTTCGTGGCGGCCTTCGCGGATTCGGCTGGGGTGAACCTCGACCAGTTCATCCACTGGTACCTGCAGGCCGGCACGCCGCAGGTGGCGATCAGCGACGAGTATGACGCAGCCAGCCAGACCTACAAACTCAAGCTGACGCAGAGGACCGATCCGACGCCAGGCCAGCCGGACAAGCGCGCCATGGTCATTCCGGTGCGCTTCGGGCTTATCGGCCCGAACGGCAGCCCGATGGGATGGAGCAAGGTTTCGGGCGGGAAGGTCGAGGGCGACCTGATCATCTTCGAGACCGATGCGATGGAGCTCACGTTCGAGGGCATTGCCAACCGGCCGGTGCCGTCGCTGCTGCGGGAGTTCTCGGCTCCGGTCAAGCTCACGACCTCGCTTTCGGCCGAGGACCAATTGTTCCTCGCACGCCATGACAGCGATCCGTTCAACCGCTGGCAGGCACTGCAGACGGTGGCGACCGGCATCCTGCTCGATGCGGTGCGGGCGGGTGGCAAGCTTACGGACGCCTCGCGCGTCGAGGCGCTGGCCGATGCGCTGCGCGAGACGCTTGAAGGCGGCAGCGGGGACGATGCGTTCAAGGCGCTGACGCTCTCGATGCCTACCGAGGACAATATTGCTCAGGCGATCGGGCAGAATGTCGATCCGCTGGCGATCCATGAGGCACGCGGCGCGCTGCGCAAGGCGATTGCCCAGCGGCTGCAGGACCGACTAGTGCTGACCTATAATGCGCTGGCCGATGACAGCCCCTTCTCGACCGCTCAGGCGGCGACGCAGCGGCGCGCGCTGCGCAATGCGTGCCTGACGCAACTCGTCGCCGGCGGCACGGACGAGGCGTTTGCGCTGGCGGAGGCGCATTATCGCGGCGCGACCAACATGACCGACCGCATGGCGGCGCTCAGCGCGCTGGTGCATGCCAATGCGCCGATGGCGCAGGCGCTGCTCGGGGATTTCCGCACCCTCTACACGGCCGACCCGCTGGTGCTCGACAAGTGGCTGAGCCTTTCGGCGCAGGTGCCCGACGCGGGCACGCTCGACCGCATCAAGGCGATCCTGGCTGACCCGACTTTCCCCAAGAACAACCCCAATCGCCTGCGCTCGCTGGTGGGCAGCTTCGCCAATGCCAATCCGGTGCAGTTCGCGCAGCCGGACGGGAGCGGCTTCCGCTTCGTCACAGAATTCGTGGCGGACGTAGACAAGCGCAACCCGCAGGTTGCGGCTCGGGTGCTAACGGCCTTCCGGATCTGGCGCAATTACGAGCCCCAGCGCCGGGCTGCAGCCGAATCAGCCTTGAGATCATTGGAGGAATCCGGGACGCTCTCGCGCAATACCGCGGACATCCTCGGAAGGACGCTTGCTGGTTAACGCTTCGTTACCTGCGGAAGAATTTTTCTCGTCGGCTAAGTGATTCTGGCGACTCGCGAATTTCAGGGGCAGGCCTCATGCCCCTGGAAGCCCCTCTTGTCAGACGCTCGCGGCTGATTCACAGTCTCGGCATAGGGTTGCGGGACAGGCTTTCGCCTCACAATATTTTCGGAGAATTTGATGCGGTCGACGGAGACATCCGGCGTCGAGGCAAAGGGATTCGTATCGGCTGATTTTCGCCGGACGGTTTCCCACCAGAGCGGGTCGAAAGGCTTGCTGGCTTCTGCCCAGTCGATGATTTCCAGGACGTCTCCGGTTACCCGCGCCGTCGCTCTCACCGCGCTTCTCGCGGTGGCGCTCTTCATCCTCTTCGACATCGCGCGGACGCTTCACGATATGCGCCTTCTCGGCACGGAGGACGTGCAGTTCGACCGCGCCGCAGGCGGCGTGGCGATGCGGGCCTTCGGCGCAATGCTGGTGGCGATGGTGGTGATCGTCTTCATCGGCCGGCGCGAAGCGGCGCCCTCGCAGAGCCAGCAGCAGATGGAACAATTGCTGGCCACCATCAATTCGATCCGCGAAGAGCAGCGCCAGCTTGCGCGCCGATACCACGAGGAAAAGCTGCGCGCGGAGGCGGCCAGCCGCTCCAAGACCAATTTCCTCGCCCACCTTTCCCATGACATCCGTACGCCGCTCAACCACATCATCGGCTTTGCCGAACTGGTGCGGCAGCAGACCTATGGTCCGCTCGGCGACAGCCGGTACCTGGGCTATATCGAGACCATCAAGCAATCGGGCGAACACCTGCTGCATTCCTTCGCCACCATCCTCGAGCTCGCCGAGCTCGAAGGTGGACAGAAGCCAATGCGCGAGGAACCGGTGAGCATCGATCGCCTGCTGACCAACACCGCACAGCGCTTCTGCAAGCGCGCCCAGCGCGCCGGCCTGCGCTTCGAGGTGGGCCTGGGAAGCGAAGCCATCGTGACCGCCGACTGCATGGCGCTCGACCGGATGCTCGGCAATATCGTGGACAATGCCATCCGCTTCACGCCGCAGGGCGGCAGCGTCAAGCTGGCGGCGTTCGCGGCGGCGGACGGCGTGGTGATCGAAGTTTCGGACACGGGCCTGGGCATGAGCGAAGATCGCCTTGCCAGCCTCTCCCAACCGTTCGTCCTGGCGGACGCAACCTTTACCCGCAAGACCGGCTCCGGCCTGGGCATCGCCATTGCCCGTGCCATCGCCGAGCAGAGCGGCGGTCGGCTGGCCATCGATTCCAGCCCGGCCCTGGGCACCACGGTGGCGATTTCGCTGCCGCTGCGCGAATACGCACAGGCGCTGCCGGCAGTGGCCGCCTAGGACTTCAAATGCTGCGCTTTCGCCCTGACGGAAGCGCACCGGAACCCGGGACCGCTCCGCTTGTCGAAGAGCAGACCCGGATGACTGTCGCTCCTCGTCCCTCGACAGCTCTGGAGGCGATGGACGAGGGCGACAACCAAATTGTGATTACCGAGACGGCCAGATTCACTCCTCGCGAGAGGCGAATGTCGCAGATATCGGCGAATCAACCGGCGCGGGCGCGCCGGCTACTTGGAGAAGGGCACCGACGCGACGAGGACGTCGCCGGACTCGTTGAACTCGACCTCGTAGTCCACGGTGATGGAATTGCCGAGCAGGATGATCCGCGAACCGATGCGGACGTCATTGCCGCCGCGGTCGGCCTGGCGCTGCTTGAGATCGAAGCTGATCCGATCGCCCTGGCGCACGCCGACGGCTACGCCGCTGAAGCCGGCATTGGAGCTCATCGCCGCTTCGAACCGCTTGTGCTCGTCGCTGAAGGCGATGGTGCCGCTCACCGAAAGATTCATATTTATCAGGGTGCAACGGCCGGCATAGTTGATCTTGCTCTGGTTGCCCTTGGCGATCGTCAGACGGCAGCGGAAGGGCTCAGGCTTTTCGCCGCCCGTCAGCACGCTCTCACCGCGCCAATTTCCGATGTAGGAACTGAGATAGGCCATCTCGGCATCCGCGGCGGAGGCCGGTCCGGACAGCGTTGCCATCAACATCGCCGGCAACGCGATGCGTGAAATCCAATTCTTCATGTACTTTCGCCCACCTGGGGTCACCGCTAAAAATCCCTCTGACCCTGTGTGCTTGGGCCATGACTCTTGTGTTATTTTGGCTTAGCCATGAGAAGGAAGCTAGCGCTTTTGCTTGGGGCCCGGGGGAAACGTGTGAACGAATCCGTAGACGAACAATCGATCCTGTCTTCGAACGGGAGCGCGAATTCTCGCACCCAACTCGATCCAACCCAAACGTCAAAGTCTAGCGTGCCCTCCAACGGTCCAATCATCGACGTATCCGGTGTCAATTACACCCTGGAAGTCGCATCACGCCCCCTTCACATTCTCAGGAACGTGTCGATGCGGGTCCAGCCGGCCGAAGTAGTGGCCATTGTCGGCCCCTCGGGCAGCGGCAAGACCTCGCTGCTGATGCTGCTGGCCGGGCTGGAGCGGCCGACCTCCGGGCGCATCGAGATCGCCGGGCAGGACCTGGGCAAGCTCACCGAGGACGGCCTCGCGCTCTTCCGGCGCAATAACCTCGGCATCGTGTTCCAGAGCTTCCACCTCATTCCTTCGCTGACAGCGCTCGACAATGTGAGCCTGGCGCTCGGCATCGCCTCGCCAGAGCTCTCGCTCAAGCAGGCGCGCGCAGCGGCGGAGGCGGCGCTGACCTCGGTGGGGCTGGGTAACCGCGTCCACCACCGCCCCAGCGCGCTTTCCGGCGGCGAGCAGCAGCGCGTGGGCCTCGCCCGCGCCATGATCGCCAATCCGCGCCTGTTGCTGGCGGACGAGCCGACCGGCAACCTCGACCAGAAGACCGGCAGCCTCGTCATCGACGTGATGTTCGACATTGCGCGCAAGAAGCATACGGCCGTGGTGCTTATCACCCACGATCCGTCGCTGGCCGCGCGCGCCGACCGCGTCTTCACCATGACGCAGGGCGAACTGGTGGAAACGACCGCCAGCAAGGAAGCCTGATTCATGCGTGGTTTCTGGGCGGCAATCTATCTGAGCCTCCTCGACATGCGCGGAGACCTGCGGCGGTTCAGCCTGGTGCTGATCTGCCTGGCGGTCGGCACCGCGCTCATCGCGGGCGTCAACTCGGTGGGCCAGAGCATCAGCCAGGCGGTCAATCGCGACGCGGCCCTGCTCATGGGCGGGGATATCGAAGCCTCGCGCGCCGACCGGCCGGCTTCGGCGGCAGAGCTCGAGGCCATCGCAAAGTTCGGGGCGAATGCGCGCGTGGTCGATACCAATATCGGCGCGCAGGCGAACGGCTCGGATGCGTTCGTGGACCTCGTGGCGGTAGGGCCGACCTATCCGCTGATGGGCAACGTTTCCAGCCCGCAACTGCCGGCCGACCAGAAGCCCTTCGAGTTCCTGGGCGAGCACGACGGCAATTTCGGCGCGCTGGTGAGCGGCATGATGCTCAGCCAGCTCGGGATTTCGGTGGGCGACACGATCGACCTGGGCGGCACGACGTTCGAGGTGCGCGGCGTGCTGGGCGACATTCCGGACATGAATGCGCGCGGGCTGCGGCTCGGGCTGCCGGCCATGGTTTCGACCGACGGCCTGGCGGTGATATCGGACCGCACCTCGCCCCTGCCCGGCCTCGGCACGTTCTTCCGCTACAAGGTGCTTCTTGACGGGCATAACCCCGAGGAAGCGCGCGGCACATTGGCGGCGGCGCTGCCCGATGGCGGCTGGACGATCCGCACGGCAGCTGACGGCCTGGGGCCGATGGTGCGCTATTACGACCTCTTCATGCGCTTCCTGATCGTCACCGGCCTTGCTTCGCTGCTGATCGGTGGGGTGAGCGTGGGCACCGGCATTTCGAGCTATGTGTCCGAGCGCACGGGTATCATCGCGGTGTTCCGCAGCATCGGCGCCGATCATGGGCGCGTGCTGCTGCATTTCTTCACCCAAGTCGCGATGGTGGCGATCGTCGGCATCGGACTGGGCGTGCTCATCGGCTCGGCCATCACGCTGCTGATCCTGCCGACGGTGGGGACCGCGATTGGGGTAGACCTGGCGCCGGTGGTGCATGTCGAGCCGCTGCTTGTGGCTTCCGGTATCGGGCTGCTGGTGGTGTTCGCCTTCTCGTACCTGCCGCTGCAACGCGTGCAATATATCAGCCCGGCGCAGCTTTTCCGCTCCAACGGGCTGGCGGCGGCGCCGTTCAACTGGCGGATGCTGACCGATATTCCGCGCATGCTGCCGCTGGCCATCGCGGCCGTGGCGCTGCTGTGGCTGGCCAATGTCATGGTGCATGACACTCGGCTCATCGCCATCTTCGCGCTGGCCTGCATCGTTTCGGCGGCGATCTTCGTGGGCGCGGTGTCGTTCGCGCAATGGTTGCTGCCGCGCCTGCCCGAACCCGAGAATCGCGTGCTACGGCAGGCGATCTGGGCGATCTCAGGGGCGCGCTCGATCACCTCGTCGGTGATCGTGGCGGTGGGCATGACTCTGGCCATGCTGGTGGTGGTGCTGGTGCTGCAGGTGAACCTGCGCAACGAGTTCCTGGGCGCCTCGGTGTTCGACGCACCAACGTTCGTCGCGACCGACCTCTTCGAGGATGAGCTCGATGCCCTGGTCGCGGTGCAGAAGGAGCAGCCGACCATCTCGGCCGTGACCGCGACGCCGATGCTGCGCGGATCGCTGACGGCGATCAACGGCAAGCCGATCGCAAGCGGACAGACGCGCGGGCCGGAAGCCTCGTTCCTGCTTTCGGGCGACGTGCCGCTGACCTACCGGGCGGAAATGCCGGCGACCTCAAAGCTCGTCGATGGGCAATGGTGGCAGGCGGACTATCAGGGCTCGCCGCTGGTGTCGCTGCACCAGAGCCTGCGGGCCGGGCTGGGGGTCAATATCGGGGACGAGCTGACCTTCACCATTTTCGGCGAGCCCATCGTCGCCAAGATCGCGAGCTTCCGCGACTATGCGTGGCAGGGTGGCATCGAGTTCCTGGCAACGTTCTCGCCCGGCTCGATCTCGGATTTCCCGGCAACGCTCTTCGCAACCATCACGGCGACGCCGGGCAATGAAGACAATGTCGGGCACCTGATTTCCGAAAAGCTGCCGGATGTGCGCTTCATCGCCATCGGCAAGACGCTGGGCCAGATCACGACGGCGCTCAGCCAGCTCTCGCTGGCAGCGGGGCTGGTGGGAGGCTTGGCCGCAGGCAACGGGCTTCTGGTCGTCATCGGAAGCCTCGCCGCCGGACGGCGGCAGCGCGAGATGGAGGCCGTGATCAAGACGGTGATCGGCGAGCGCCGAGCCGAGGTTACGGCCACGACGCTGGTGCAGTATTTCCTGCTGGCACTGATCGCCGCCGTGCTGGCAACGCCGCTCGGCATCGCGCTGGCCTGGGTGCTCTCGCAATTGCTGGTTGATGTGGGCTTCTCGTTCAACGGCCCGGTGCTGTTCTACGTGAATCTGGGCGCGGTGCTGCTGCTCGCCGTAGTGGGCGCCGCAACGACTTGGCGCGTGGTTTCACAGAGGCCGGCGCGGTTCCTGCGCGAGGTGAATTGAGGGGGCTTGCCCCCTCTACTCACTCCCCCAGCGCGGGTCGGACCCAGCACGCACTCCGCGCTGGCGGGGATATCCTTCCCCTAGAGCCCCTTTGCCTTTTCGTACCATGCTTGCGCGGCCGCGCTCACCTCGCCGCGCATGGTTTCGATGTCGAGGGCCAAAAGGTCAAAGCTCGGATAGTGCGTCAGGCCCGCGAGGAGTTCGCGGAAGGCGCCGGTCCAGGCCTCTTCCTTGAAGGGGTCCATGAGGGCGGCACTCATGGCCTGGAGGATCATGCCGTAGAGGTCGAGGATTTCGACCAAGCGGGCGCCTTCGGGCACGAGGCCGGTTTCACCGAGCCGGGCGAGGACTTCCTTGGTAGGAGCCTGCGGGCGGGCAATGGTCGGGCCGGCGACGAGCTGGGCGGATTGGGCGATGAATTCGAGATCGACGAGGCCGCCCGACGCTAGCTTGAGGTCGAATGCGTGGCGGGGCTTGCGCTCGCGGGCCATGAGGGCGCGCATCGAGACGACATCATCGATGATCTTGGCGTGGTCACGCGGGGCGCCAAGGATTTCGGCGATGGTCGCCTCGACACTGGCGGCCATATCGCCATCGCCGACAATGACGCGGGCGCGGCTCAGCGCCAGGTGCTCCCAGGTCCAGGCCTCTTCCATCTGGTAGCGGCGAAAGCCATTGAGGCCGGTGGCCAGCGGGCCGGCATTGCCCGAGGGACGCAGGCGCATGTCGGCTTCGTAGAGTACGCCTTCGGAGGTGGGGGCCGTTACGGCGGCGACGAGGCGCTGGGTGAGGCGGGTGAAGTAATGGCTGGTGGCCAGGGGCTTTTCGCCGTTGCTCTCCTCGGCGTCGCCCGAGACGTCGTAGAGCATGATGAAATCGAGGTCGGAGGTGACCGTCATCTCGCGGCTGGCCATCTTGCCGAAGCCGAGGAGCGCGGTGCGAGCGCCGGGTACGATGCCGTGGCGCTTTTCGAACTCGATGCGGACGGCCGCGAAGAGCCGCTGCAGCAGGGTTTCGGCAAGGGTGGTGAACTGCTCGCCGGCGCGGGCGGCGGTGACGTTGCCGGAAAGCAGGCCCGCCGAGATCAGGAATTTCTGCTCCTGCCCGATGATGCGGGCGCGGTCGATCACCTCTTCATAGCCCCTGCCCTCGCCCAGGAAGGCATCGACCTTCGAGACCAGTGCCCGGCGGCGGGAGACCTCGTTGGCGAAGGCCGGGTCGATGAGCCCATCCATGACGTGGGCACGGTGGATCACGGCCTCGGCCATGCGCGGCGCCGATGCCATGAAGGCGACCAGCAGGGTGCGCAGTTGCTCGTAGTTGCGCAGCAGCGAAAAGAGCTGCACGCCCGACGGCAGGCGCGAGAGGAAGTTGTCGAAGCGGGCCAGCGCCTCATCGGCGTTGCCGGCGCCGGCAATGGTGCGCAGGAGCGCAGGTAGTAGCTCGGTGAGATGGGCGCGGGCGGCGGCGGCGCGAGTGGCGCCATAGCCGCCATAATGCCATTTGCGGACGGTCTGCGAGGCCTTCGCCGGGTCCTTGAAGCCGAGGGCGGCGAGGGTTTCGAGCGTGCCCGGATCGTCGTCGCTGCCGGTGAAGACGAGGTTGCCCTCGCCGGTGCCCAGCGTTTCGCCTTCGGTGAAGAGCTCGCCGTAATAGCCGACGACGAGATTGAGCGCGGCGCGATAGCGCGCTTCGAAGGCGGCGAGGTCGGCATCGCCCATGAGGCGCGCGATGACGGCAAGGCCTTCGGTGGTCTCGGGCATCATCTGGGTCTGCTCGTCGCGCAGCATCTGCAGGCGGTTTTCGACGGCGCGCAGGAACCAGTAGGTGCCGGTGAGATCGGAGGCGGTCGCCTCGGAGATCCAGCCGGCGGCCGCGAGGGCAGCCAGGGCCTGCGCGGTCGGGCGAACGCGCAGGGTCTTGTCGCGACCGCCGGCAATGAGCTGCTGGGTCTGGGTGAAGAACTCGATCTCGCGGATGCCGCCGCGGCCGAGCTTGACGTTGTGACCCTCGACCCGCACGTCGCCGACATTCTTGGAGATGTTGATCTGGCGCTTCATCGCCTGGATATCGGCGATGGTCGCGAAATCGAGATGCTTGCGCCAGACATAGGGCGCCATTTCCTTGAGAAAGCCTTCGCCGGCCGCGATATCGCCGGCGCAGGGGCGCGCCTTGATCCAGGCGGCACGCTCCCAGTTCTGGCCGCGGACTTCGTAATAGGCGATGGCGGCGTCGAAGGAGATAGCAACAGGCGTCGAGCCGGGGTCGGGGCGCAGGCGCAGGTCGGTACGGAAGACGTAGCCGTGGGCGGTGCGATCCTGCATCAATGCGACAAGACCGCGGACGATGCGGGAATAGAACTTGGTCGCTTCCATCGGATCGGCGAGGACGCCCTTCATCGGATCGAAGAAGGCGACGATGTCGATATCGGAAGAATAGTTGAGCTCGCGGCCGCCATGCTTGCCGAGCGCGAAAAGGGCGAGGCCGGAACCGGCGGCGCTGACATCGGCGCCGGGGACGAGGTCGCCCTTGTCGGCGGCCTTGCGCATGAGGAAATCGAGCGAGGCATCGAGGGCGGCGTCGGCGAGATCGGAAAGCGCCGCGGTCGATTGCGCGGTGGTCCAGGCGCCGCCGACTTCGGCGACGGCGGCAAGCAGCGCGATGCGGCCCTTGGCCTGGCGCAGGGCGGGCGCGATCTCCTCTTCGGTGGCGGCAATCTTGCCGGCTTCACGGATTTCGGCCAGCTCGATGCGCAGGGCGCTGTCGGGGTCGGTTTCGAGGAAGGCGGCGAGCCAGGGGGCGTGGAGCCGGGCGAGATCGAAGAGATAGGGCGCTTCGGCGAAGAGGTTGGCGAGCGTCGGCGCGCTGGCCTCGACGGGTGCGCGCACCCGTGGATCGAGGGTAGCGAGCCAATCGGTGAAAGCGGCGTGGGGGACGGACGGCAGCGGGGCGAGAGCGAGCGACATGGCACAGGGATAGCTGGTGGCGCTGGGGGCGGCAAGGTGAGGTGGTGGTGGGATCGGTTGTTGCGCAGCATGTTCGCCACTGGCTCTGTTGTGGCTTCGCCTGGTTCGCTCCTCACCCGCTGCGCTTTCCTCACCCACTGCGCTTTCCCTCATCCGCGGCGCTTTCCTCACCACTGCGCCTCTTCCCCCACCCCTTACTTCCCCGGCCGTAGAGCCGGGGTCCACGGATGGCGCCACTCGGTGGAGGGGTGCAATAGGCCCCGGGTCTTCGCCCGGGGAAGTAAGGGGTGGGGATGGTGAAGTGTGGAGGAGAGGCGGAGGTGTAGGTATAGGGAGGTAGGGGCAGAGGCAAAAGCCGAAGCAGAGAGAGCGGAGCCGCCTCCGCCGATAAACGCCCTACCCCGCTGACCCCGGCAGATCGATCACGGCACGGACGCCCGGGGCATTGTCCTCCAGACGGAATTCGCCCTTGTGCAGGCGAGCGACTGCCGCGACGAGGGAGAGGCCGAGGCCGGAGCCGGGTTCGGTGCGGCTTTGTTCTAGGCGGACGAAGCGTTCGATGACGCGGGCGCGGTCTTCGGCGGGGATGCCGGGGCCGTTGTCGGCGACTTCGATCAGCACGCGGCCGCCGACCTGGCGGGCGGTGACGGTGATGATGCCGGGCCGGCCATCGCAGCCCTTGTAGTATTTGATGGCGTTGTCGACGAGGTTGACCAAGGCCTGGCCGATGAGCTCGCGGTTGGCGCGCAGACGGATGCCGGGAGCCACTTCGCTGCGCAGTTCCATGCCTTCCTCTTCGGCCACCGGAGCGTAGAGTTCGGCGACATCGGCGGCGATGGCGCTGACATCGACATCGGCGAAGGCGCCGGACGGCGCGCCGGCTTCGGCCCGGGCGATCATGAGCAGCGCGTTGAAGGTGCGGATGAGCTTGTCGCTCTCCGAAATGGTGGTTTCGAGCGCCATGCGACGCGCATCCTCGTCGGCGCTTTCGCGCAGCGCGGACTCGGCCTGGTTGCGCAGGCGTGTCAGCGGGGTCTTGAGGTCGTGGGCGACGTTGTCGGTGACTTCCTTGAGGCCCTGCATCAATTGCTCGATGCGGTCGAGCATGGCGTTGAGGCTGGTGGCGAGGCCATCGAACTCGTCATTGCGCTGGGTGATCGGAATGCGCTCGGACATGTTGCCCGACATGATCTTGTTGGCGGTCATGTTGATGGCATCGATGCGCACGAGAACGCGCCGGGCATTGACGAGACCGGCGATGATCGAGAGCAGCACGATGCCGCCCGCGCCGAACAGGAAGCTCTGGAGGATGATGGCGGTGAAGCCGCGCCGCTCATAGACGTCACGACCGACGACGAGGTGCAGGCCGCTCGGCAGGAGGACCGAGCGCACCATGGCATTGCCCTGCGGGGGCGGTGGGTCGGCGGCGTCGACGGCATCGGGATCGGCGGGGCGCGGGCGGTCGTAGTTGAAGGTATAGGAGCCCGGATCGGTGAGGACCTCGGGCGGGAGCGAGCTCACATTGCCGACGATGAGCTGGCCGGTAGGATCGCCGATGAAATAGATGCCCGGACCGGGCTGGCGCGACAGGCGCTCGACCGCAATGATCGAGGCGCGAAAACCCTGCCGGTCATCGATCTTGGTGATCTGACGAATTTCGCGGTCGATGTCGGCCGCCTGCTGGCGCTGGATCTGGATGCTGGACTGGTAGGAAATCACCGCCAGCAGCAGGACGGAGAAGGCCACGAAGATCAGGACGAAGATCGCGGTCAACCGGACTGTAGTGGTACGCCAGAGCTGGGAAAAGCTAGTCACGGATCATGTAACCGGCGCCCCTGATCGTCTGCAGCAGGGAGGTGGCATGACCCTTGTCTATCTTGGAGCGCAGGCGCGACATATGCACATCGATGACGTTGGTCTGGGGGTCGAAGTGGTAGTCCCAGACATTTTCCAGCAACATCGTGCGGGTCACGACCTTGCCGGCATTCTTCATGAGATATTCGAGCAGGCGGAATTCGCGCGGCTGGAGGACGATGACCTCCCCGGCGCGCTCCACCTTGCGCGAGAGGCGGTCGAGCGACAGATCGCCAACCTGGAAATTGGTGGCCGCTTCGGACGGGCTCGAGCGGCGGGCCAGCACTTCGACGCGGGCGAGAAGCTCGGTGAAGGCATAGGGCTTGGTGAGATAGTCGTCGCCGCCGGCGCGCAGGCCCGTGACGCGGTCGTCCACGTCGCCCAGAGCGGAAAGGATGAGAACGGGCGTCTTGTCGTCCTCGGCGCGCAGGGATTCCACGATCGAGAGTCCGTCGCGGCGCGGCAGCATGCGGTCGACGATGAGTACATCGTAGTCCATGCCGGATGCCATGGCGTATCCAGTTTCGCCATCGGTGGCGTGGTGGGTTACGTGCCCGGCTTCGTCCAATGCCTGGATCAGGTAGCTGGCAGCTTCCCGGTCGTCTTCAATCAGCAGAATTTTCATGGGCGTAGCCCCGTCAGGATTGGGATGCGACCGATATAGGCATGGCTGGCCCCGGAGAGAAGAACTCCGGGGCCAGCTTTTCTAGCAATTATAACTACTTGCTGGCTTCGAGCGGAAGGCCGATGTAGCGGATATTGCCGTCGCGGCTGGCCTTGACGAGGGCAGTGCCGAGACCGCGGTCCTTGACGCCCTGGATGGCCTTTTCGAACTCATCGACGTTGGCCACCTTCTTGTTGTCGACCTCGAGGATGAGGTCACCAACGGTGAAGCCCTTGTCCGCAGCGATGCTGTCCTGGTTGACGTCCTGGATCAGGAGGCCTTCGCCGCCGGCATTGGGCACCAGGGTGATGCCGACGCTAGAGGGCTTGGGAGCCTCGGGCTGGGCCGGCTGCTGTTGCTGCTGCTGCTCGTCGCCCTGGGCCGCCTGGTCCTTGAGGGTATCGAGGGTGACGGTGACCTTCTCTTCCTTGCCATTGCGCCACAGGGTCAGCTCGACCTTGGTCTCGGGGGCCTTGTTGGCAATGGTGCGCGAGAGGGCTAGGGCATTGTCGATCGGGGTGCCGTCGACGGCGGTGATGATGTCACCGGAATTGATGCCGGCCTTCTGAGCAGGACCACCTTCGCTCGGCTGGGTCACGAGAGCGCCCTTGGCGGTCTTGAGGCCGACGCTGTTGGCGATGTCATGGGTCACGTCCTGGATCTGGACGCCCAGGAAGCCGCGGGTGACGGTGCCCTTGTCGATGAGCTGCTGCACGATCGGCTTGATGGTGGAAGCGGGGATCGCGAAGGCGATACCGACATTGCCGCCATTGGGCGAGAAGATCGCGGTGTTCATGCCGGCAACCTTGCCCGAAGTATCGAAGGTCGGGCCACCGGAGTTACCGGTGTTCACGGCCGCGTCGATCTGCAGGAAATCGCCGTAGGAGGAGCCGCCAATGTCACGGCCACGGGCCGAGACGATACCGGCCGTCACGGTGCCACCGAGGCCGAACGGATTGCCGACGGCGACGACCCAGTCACCGACGCGGATGGTGTCTTCGGCGAACTGCACGAACGGCAGGTCCTTGCCTTCGACCTTGACCACGGCAACGTCGGTCTTCTCGTCTGTGCCGATCACCTTGGCGGACATCTCGTCGCCGTTGTCGAAGACGACGGTGACCTTGTCGGCATTTTTCACGACGTGGTTGTTGGTGACGATGTAGCCGTCAGCGGAGATGACGAAGCCCGAGCCGGCGGCCTGGTACTTGCGCGGAGCCTGCGGGTTGGAATCGCCGAACTGGTTGCCGAACTGATCAAAGAAGCGCTTGAGCGGATGATCGTCGGGGAGGTCGGGAATCTGGAACTGGAAGTTGCGACCACCGCCACGGAGCGAGGTGGTTTCCTGGCCTTCGACCTGGATGGAGACCACCGCAGGCTTCACGGCAGCCACGAGATCGGCAAAGCTCGGGGCGGCAATGGTGGGCGCGGAGATCTGGGCATTTGCCGTCTGAGCGGTCGCCACATAAGTGGAAACGCCACCCAGACCGACGATGATGGCAAGGGCCGACGCCCCTACCCAACGACGTGTACGGGAATAGAATGTCGAGCGCATTTCTGATGTTCTCCTAACGGCTCCCCAACAGAGTGGTTAGGTTATGGGCCACCCGATATTTCCGGCATGTTTCATCCGCATTACAAGTTGGTAAGTCTCGGGGCAGAAATTGGAAAGGTTCGCGACAGGAACTGGCAGGGTCCTAAGGACCGGCCGCCTATTCCCTTTCGAGCCTGTCGAGCGCGGCCTGCTCTTCGGCCGTGATTCCGGTCGGGGCGGCCGGGCGACGGCGGCGAACGCCGATGAAGACGGCGACAATGCCGGCGATCAGCAGAATCGGCGCGGCGATCCAGAGGACCAGCGTGTGCAGCGCAAAGACGGGCTGGAGCAGCACGAATTCGCCGTAGCGGGCCACCAGGTACTCGCGCACCTGATCGTCGGTATCGCCGGCTACCAGGCGCTCGCGCACGATGATGCGCAGGTCGCGCGCGAGATCGGCATTGCTGTCCTCGATCGACTGATTCTGGCAGACGAGGCAGCGCAGGCCCGATGAGATGTCGCGCGCCCGCGCCTCAAGCACGGGATCGCTGAGGATCTCGTTGGGATTGAGCGCCATTGCCGCCGTGGTCATGGCGAGCAACAGGGCCAGGAGCGCGACGAAACGCTTCATTCGGCGGCCCCTGCCACGGTCGAGCGGCGCGGCTTGGGTGCACCGACGCGCAGGCGCCGGTCGCTGAGCGAAACGAAGCCGGCGCCGGCCATGATGAGGCAGCCCAGCCAGATGAACGTCACGAAAGGTTTGTACCAGACGCGCACGACATGGCGGCCATTGGCCTCGTCCTCGCCAAGCTGCAGATAGAGCTGGGAGAAGCCGTAGGTCTGGATGGCGGCCTCGGTGGTCGGCTCGCCGCTGGCGACATAGTAGCGGCGCTCGGCGACGGCCTGGCGCGTGCCACCGCCCGGAGCGGTGATGACGAACTCGCCGTGGTCGGCCTTGTAGTTCGGGCCGGGCACATCTTCATCGAGCCGGTCGAGGCGGATCTGGTAGCCATCGAGCGTGATGGTCTCGCCTGCTCCGACCGTGGTGATGAGTTCGCTCTGCCAGGCGGTGGTGACGACGATGCCTATGACGGTGAGGCCAAGGCCGAAATGGCCGAGCGCGGTCGAGAAGGCCGTGCGTGGCAGGCCCTTGAGGCGCCGCCAGCTCTCGCCCAGCGGGATGCGGCCGAGCTTGGAGCGGTCAACCAGCTCGGCGATGGCGCCGAACATGACCCAGAAGCCGAGAAGCAGGCCCAGCGGCGCCAGCGAGATATGCGCGCCGCTCAGCATGAAGATGACGATGACCACCAGCAGCGCCAGCGCCGCGGCACCGGCGAGGCGCTGCGTGACGGCAATGAGGTCGCCGCGCTTCCAGGCGAGGAAGGGGCCGAAGGGCACGAGGATGAGGAGCGGCACCATGAGCGTGCCGAAGGTGAGATTGAAGAAGGGCTCACCTACCGAGATCGTGCGGCCCGTGAGGGCATCGAGCACCAGCGGATAGAGCGTGCCGACCAGCACGGCGCCGAGGCCCGTGGCGAGGAAGAGGTTGTTGAGGACCAGCGAGCCTTCCTTGGAGATCGGCGAGAAGAGGCCGCCCTGCCGCAGGGACGAGGCGCGCATGGCAAAGAGCGTGAACGCGCCGCCGATAAAGGCGGCCAGCAGCGACAGGATGACCATGCCGCGCGTGGGATCGGACGCGAAGGAGTGGACCGAGGTCAGGACGCCCGAACGCACGAGGAAGGTGCCCAGGAGCGAGAAGGAGAAGGTCATGATGGAGAGGAAGATCGTCCAGACCTTGAGCGCGTTGCGCTTTTCCATCACGAGGGCAGAATGCAGCAGCGCGGTGCCGGCGAGCCAGGGCATGAAGCTGGCATTTTCCACCGGATCCCAGAACCACCAGCCGCCCCAGCCGAGTTCGTAATAGGCCCAGTAGGAGCCCATGGCGATGCCGAGCGTCAGGAAGGTCCAGGACAGCATGGTCCAGGGACGAACCCAGCGCGCCCAGGCGGCGTCGATGCGGCCGGTGATGAGCGCGGCGATGGCGAAGGAGAAGCAGATCGAGAAGCCGACATAGCCCGTGTAGAGCAGCGGCGGATGCACGGCGAGCCCGAAATCCTGAAGGATCGGATTGAGGTCGCGGCCCTCGAACGGCGCCGGATCGAGGCGCGCAAAGGCATTGGAGGTGAAGAGCGCGAAGCCGGTAAAGGCGGCAACCAGCAGGCTTTGCGTGGCCAGCACGAGGTTAAGAAGGTCGTTGGGAAGCCGACGCCCGAACATCGCTACGGCCGCGCCGAATGCGACGAGGATCAGGATCCAGAGGACGACCGAGCCCTCGTGGTTACCCCAGACGCTGGTGACCTTGTAGAGCAGCGGCTGGAGAGAATGGGAATTGTTGTAGGCGAGAAGCAGCGAGAAGTCCGAGGTCACGAAGGCCTGGATCAGCGCGGCGAAGCTGGCCGCCACGAGCAGGAACTGCAGGACCGCCGCCTGTCGCACGAAGAGCGTGATCCGCCCTTCGCTGCGCCAATAGGCATAGCCCATCACTGCCGAGCCACAGGCGATGGCGAAGGCGAGGATGAGCGCGAAGTGACCGAGCTCTATGGACATGGATCAGCCTCCGGCCAGGGCCTTGAGCGAACCGGCCGGATCATCCGGCTTCCATTCGCCGCGGCGCTTCAGGTCATCAACGATTTCCTTGGGAATGTAGTTCTCGTCGTGCTTGGCCATGATGTTGGAGGCCGTGAACGTGCCGGCATTGCCGAGCGCGCCTTCAGCCACCACGCCCTGCCCTTCGCGGAAGAGATCGGGGAGGATGCCGACATAGGTGACCGGCATTTCGCTCTTGCCGTCGGTGATGACGAAGGCATTGTCCTGGCCGCTCTTGTGCCAGGTGCCGACCTTGACGAGGCCGCCCAGGCGCACCGGCGTGCCCGCCGCGACGGCCTTGGCCTGCATTTCGGACGGCGTGTAGAAGAAGACGATCTGGTCGCGCAGGGCCACAAGCACCAGCGTCGTCGCCAGGCCGAGCACGATGGCAAGGCCGGCGATGATGGAGATGCGCTTCTGTTTGCGGGTCATGGCCATGGCTATTTCAGTCCTCCCTGCGCGGCGGTTGCGTCAAGTTCCGTTCGCTGGGCAGCGTCGGGATAAGCCGCCTTGGCGGCGTCGTAGGCGGCCTGCGCGGCATCGGTCTGGCCGAGCACGAGGCGAGACCGCACGAGGCGCGTCCATTCCTCGATCGTACCACCATTGGCGAGCAAGCGATCGGAAAGTCCTTCGACCATGCTCTTGATCGTATCATCGGTCATGGCGTCGCCGGTAGCGGCCTCGGGCGCGACCGCCGGCTTGCCGTCGACGCCGTTCTGCGCGGCGGCGAGGCCTTCCTTGGCGGCGGCGATCCAGGGCTCGTTGCCAGCAGCCATGCCGATCAGCTCATTCCACTGCGCGACGGCACCGGCATAGTCACCCGACTGGGTGGCGGCGCCGGCGAGGTAGAAGCGCGAGCGGACATGCTTGGGGTCGAGCTTGACGGCATTTTCGAGCAGGGCCTGCGCCTCGGGCGTCATTTCGCCCTTGCTGACCATGAGCATAGCTTCGGCGAGGTCGGTCTGGGTATCGGCGGTTGGAGGGGCCAGTTCGTTGACGTGGCGCAGGGCGGTCACGGCGTCCTCGTAGCGGCCCATCTGCATGTAGACGGGGGCGATGACGGTCCAGCCGCGCACATCGTCCGGGGTCTTTTCGAGCTGTGCTTCGATGCGCTTGACCGCGTCGTTGACGTCGATCCGCTCCTCGAGCGGGCGCTCGCGGGTGGCAAGCGGCTGGCCGGGAAGGCCCGGATTGCCGAGCAGGCCATAGCTGCCGAAGGCGATGATGGCGATGCCAAGCACGGCGAGCGGCGCCAGGATGGGGTTGCTGGTGACGCCTTTTTTGGCGCCATCCTCGCCCTGCAGGCGGATCAGCTCGCGCGCCAGTTCGGCGCGGGCGGCGGTGCCTTCGGCTTCGCCCAGGCGGCCGGCGGCAATATCGGCATTGATTTCAGCCAGTTGCAGCCGATAGTGCTCATCGGTAGCATTCGCCCCGGTGTCCATGCCGGCGCGGACGGTGCGACCGGCGGCGGCGAAGTAGAGGGCGGCGCACGCAATGGCGGTGATCGTGATGGCCAGTAACCAGAAAAGCATAAGCCCGGATTCGTCTCGGTCGGCGACGATGGCATCTATATGGCTATTTCAACCAGAAATGTACCCATACACTTTACCGTGTTGTGGACCGTTTGCCGCAGCTTTAGGCAGCTAGCCGCTCATGGAGACAGCAGCGTTCGATTTTGCGATCATCGGCGCCACTCCGTTGGCCCTGTTGCTGGCCGGATTTCTGGCCGAACGGCACAAGCGCAGCGTGTGTCTCGTCGCCGAATTCCATGACGATTACCGGTTGCCGCGCGGCTTCGATCTTTCGCTCGCGCCGCTGACGCGGCCCGAAACCTGGGCGCTGCTGGCGGCGTCAGAACCCGAAACCACCAAACTCGTCACCCGCGTCGCCGGCAAGGCTGCCTTTTCGCGGCTCGATCCCATGGTCGTTGCAGAATCGCCGGCAGGCGCCGATGCGCTCAGCCATGCGCGCCACATGGCGCTCGGCTTCGGGCACGAGGTGGAAGCGATTGCGGCGGGAGCCGGCCTACCGGAAGGTGCGACCGCCAACCGCTTCAGGGACGCCGTCTTTCTCCATCGCGGAGCGATGGCCAGGGGATTCGTGCCATGGCTGGAATCGTTCGGCGTCCGCCGCGTGCGAAGCGGCGAGTTCCAGGCCGAATTCATTGTTCTCGCCGACGACGAAGCCGTGCTGTCTCATGACAATGGTCTCATCAAGGCGGTCGCGGCTACCGGCATAGCAACCGCGCCCGCAGCAAAGCTGGCTGCGCCGTTCATGACGTTCCTCGATCGGGGTCTGTCCCTGCACCAGCTCGACAACCAGGGCGTCATCGCCGTGGCGCGGGGCGAGGTGGAAGAAGCCTCAGGTCAAGTCGGCGCGGCATTGCCTCAAGGCGCGCGGCTCGCCGGCCGGGCGGCATTCCCCCTGGCGGCGGCAATTGACGGTGCGCTGCTGCTCGGCCTGTCGCGGCCGGGTGTTTTCACCATTGCCGGGCTCGGCGCCACCGGCGCTTTCCTCGCGGCCCCGCTTGCCCGCTATCTGGCCGGCGCGGCCAGTGATGCCGAAGCGACCTGGATCGAGGCACGCTCGCCGCTGGCGGATCGCTCGCTCATCGTGGATGTGGTCGCATGAAAGGACAACCGAACCGTCTGCCAGATAGTGGAAGCCTCGCGGGCAGCCAGATCGACCGCGAGACGCCGCTGCAATTCACCGTCGACGGGCGCACAATTGTAGGTTTTGTCGGCGATACAGTGCTCTCGGCGTTGCTGGCGAGCGGCGTCGATACCGCCGGGACCCATAACGGCTATCCGCTGGCGCTCGGCGAGCGTTTTGCGCCATTCATCGCGCCGGCAGCACTTGCGCAGGAGGTCGGGCGGGCGCTGCCGATGCAGCGGACGCCGGCTCGCGATGGCGAGGAATTCGTCACGCTCGGCGCGCATTCTGCCGGTGGCCCGTTTGGCCTGTTCGGCGGCGCGCGCACCACGCTCGGTCATCGCTACGATGCCGGGATTTCGCGGATAGCACCCTGGCTCGACGGCGAAGCCGATGCGGTTCTCGAGGCCGAAATCGTGATCGTCGGCGGCGGCGTGGCCGGGCTCTCCGCTGCGGTCGCTGCCGGACAATCAGGCGGCAGCGTCATCCTCATCGAGCGGCGGCAGAGCCTTGGCGGCGATGCGCGGCTGTTCGGGTCGATCGAGGACGAGGAGCCGCCGGACACGATCGTTCCCCGCCTGACGACTGCGCTTTCGCACCTCGACAACGTGACGATTCTCACCCGGACCGAGGCGCTTTCGCTCGGGCATGACAGCGTCGAGGCGCATCAGGTGCTTGCCGGCGAGGATGGCATCTCATCGCGCCGTCTCAGGATCACGAGCCCCCGCATCATCCTTGCGTCCGGTGCTGCGGAGCGGCTGCCGGTGTTTTCGGGCAACCGCCTGCCTGGTGTCGTGGGTTTGGTCGAGGCCTTCGACCTGGCGGATCGCTTCGGGGTCTGGCCGGGGCGCAGCTCAGCCTTCAACACCGCAACCAGCCCAGCCTATCGCCTCGCCATGCTGGCGCTCGACAATGGTCTTTCCGTCGCACGCATGAGCGATACGCGACTGGGGCCGCAATCGCGCTTCATCGAATACAGCAAGGCCTACGGCGTCCCGCTGTCATCTGGATTGGTGCCCGTCGGTGTGAACCTTCACCGGCAGGGCGGCCTTGAAATCACGCTGTCGCTGCAGATGGAGAATTATGCGCGTCCCGAACCGACCTTCACGGCCGGACGGTTCATCGTCTCTGGCGGCTGGCAGCCAGAGCTTGCGTTGTGGCTGTCCGCCGGTGGCGGTGCCGAATGGGCCGATGGGCGGCTTGTCGCGACAGGCTCGCTACCCGGCATTGCGCTCGCCGGGGCGGCGGCAGGCTATCGCAGTCTTTCCGGCTGCGCTCAGAGCGGCGCGGCGGCAGTAGCGGCGGTGTTCGGGCGCAGTGCCGTGCCCATTTTCGATATCGAGATCGATGCCCTCTACGAGTCGCCTGATGCGCCAGCCTTCGTCTCGCGACCGGAATCCGAGGAGGCGCCGGGTGCCTATCTCGATGCCAGCGAGAGCCTGGCCCAAAGCCCTGCCCTTCCTGCTCCGCGACGATTCTCGCTGTTCAACCGTCCGCGCGCCGAAAGCAGCCTCGCGCAATCCGCGCATCCGGTGACGCTGGGCGATCTGGCGGCAAGCATAGCGCTGGGGATCGTTCCGGAGGCCGAGGCTGGCGAAGTCGCGCGCGAGCGCTGCATCGTGCCCAGATTGCTGCCGCGGGCAGCAGTGCAGGCTGCGTCACAGGCTAACGGATGCCCTCCCCATCTCCACGGTCGCTTCGGACCATCACAGGCAGTGTGGCGGCTCGTGGCGGACGATCCGAGACATTTCGAGGCCGGGAACCAGCTCTATTCCAACACCGACGGCAGCGATCCGCTGACCGCCGTGGGGGTTATCCTGGGGCAGGATGGGGAGATCGGCGCGACGGCGCTCGTCGGGAACGGCGAGGCCAATGCACGGCTTATCCTGCGGGATCTGAGCCGCCAGGTGCCGGTGCGGCTGGTGGAGAAGGTGGGATAGTCTGCTTCGGTACGTGCGGCACACGCGTTCCCAAGGCGCCTACCCACCGTGCCCTCACCCGCCAGACGGCGTCCTTCGTCCCGCGGCATCCCGCGCACGGCGGAGCACGTCGGCATATTCCTGGTTGAAGCGCAGTTCGGCCATCTTGATGCCGGCCTCGAGCCGTTCGGCGGAAACCGCGTCGTTGGCGTTGGCCTTGATGGCTTCCAGGTTGCGGTTGATGTGGACTTCGAGCGCCTGGCCGACCTGGTTCCAGATCTGCTCGAAGGCCGCGTTGAGGGCCAGGGAGTCGCGGCATTCGCGGACGGTGGCGAGCAGGTAGATGCCGTTGATGGCCGAGAGCATGCGGTCGGCATCTACGCGGTCGCCGCTTTCGCGGCGGCGCATGGCCTGATTGAGGTCGGGCATGATCTCGCGCAGCTTGGGCTCGATCCGGCCGGAAACCGCCTTGGTGAGGCCAGCGAGCACCTGCGCCCAACGCCCGGTGCGGTTGATTTCGACATAGCCGTTGACCGCCCGCGCCAGCCGGTGGAAGCGATCGAGCGCGCGGCAGGTGAGGTCGATATCGGCGAAAGCGCCCATCGGCGAAAGGTGGAAAAGCTGGTTCTGCGCATGCGCCAGCAGCGCATCGACGAGCGGGGCGAAACCCGCGCGCGTCACGGCCGCCTCGGAGGGCGCACCGGCGATCCGCACGACGGCGGCCATGAGCTTGTTGGGATTGGCCACCTGCCCCACGGTCGCCTGCATGAGCAAAGCCATCGCCGCCTGGTCCTGCAGCGGCATGGCCTGCAGGGCGCCCATCAGGGCGTTTTCGTCGGTGGTGGCGTTAGTGGCACGGCCGAAGGCGCGCGCCTTTTCGAGGAGCGCGCGCTGGCGCAGGGCGTTGAGCGCCACGGGCAGGCGCTCATAGGTTTCGTCGCCGCCCAGTTGCAGGCGCAGGCGACGACCATCCTCAAAGCTGTCCTTGGAGATTTCGAGCACGTCGCGCACGCGGGTCATCAGCGCGGGCATCATCGCGTCGAACGCCGCCGCATCGGTGGCGTTCGGGCCGTCGAGCGTGATCATGTCGGGCGCGACGTCGCGCGTCATCCACGTCCAGATCCGGTCGGCATGTTCGCGCGGCAGCGCGCCGCCGAACAGGAATTCGGCCGGGTCTTCGACGATAATGGGATCGAGAATGCCAAGAAATGGCGATCCCTTCACCTTCTGGGTTCGGGAAGACTTGGCATCGTGTGCCGGCGCATCCTGGGCAGATCGCGTGCTGGCTTGGGACATGTTCGCGGGGTGGTTGAGAAACTAGGTCTCCACCCTACCCCGCGATGGTAAAGAAAAAATCCAATAGCCGGGCTTAACCGGCGACGGATGCCACCGACCAGGTGCCGTTGACTTCACGGCAGGCGGTGCCCTTGCGGACATAGGGCTTGCCGGCGACGGTCACGGTGTTGGTGAAGTCGCGGCAATCGAGATTGTTGACGCGCACATAGGGGCCGACGGTGATCGAGCCGCTCGAACCCGAACCGCTCCAGGTGCGCGGGGCGCCGGGACGGCCGAACTGCAGGGCGTAGAACTGGGCGCTCGAAGCGTCGGCGCGTTCCTTGGCGCTCATCATCGGCAGCACGGCAGGATCGACATAGGCATCGACCATCGTGGCGGTCTGGGCGGCAGCAACCTGCTGGGCCGGGCTCGGGCCGGTGAGGGCCGGGGCGGACACGACGGGAGCAGCGACGGTGTTGACCGGCTGGTTCACGGCGGTGCCGGTGCTCGAACAACCGGCCAGAGCCAGCAAACCAAGAAGCGGAAGGGCGCGAGAGAGCTTGTGCATGTTAGTCCCGTAAAGCCGATACAATGCCGCAATGCGGCAGAAGCGCATTCAGTTCCGCCCGGGCCGGGCAGCGGGGAGCCTCAACTCCGCTCGCAGGCCGCCGAGCTCTGATCGCCCCAATTGCAGTGAACCACCGTAGACGTCAACCAATTCCTTAACGATATCTAACCCAAGACCGCTTCCGGGCGTTTTTTCGTCGAGACGGACACCGCGGCGCAACACTTTGCTGGCCTCCTCGTCCGTCAGCCCGTTGCCATCGTCCTCGACCCGCACCACCAGCATGGGCGAAGCTTCGCGCCGGTCTGCGACGAGGCTCACGCGCACGTTTTTCGTGGCCCATTTGCAGGCATTGTCGAGCAGGTTGCCCGCCATTTCCTCGAGATCGCCCTCATCGCCCCGGAACCAGGGCAGCGAGGCATCGGGACGGCGGAATTCGACATTGCGGTCGGGGTGGAGCTTCTGCATCACGCGCGCCAGCCGCGACACGAGGATCGCGGCGTCGGCCTTCTTGCCGACGATGGCGGTGCGGGCGGCCAGCCGCGCGCGGTCGAGGTAGGTCGAGACGAGCTGGGTCATCTTGTCCGATTCCGAGAGCACGATGCGCGAGAGCCCATCCTTGGGCGCGGCATTGGCCTCATTGCGGAGGACGGCCAGCGGCGTCTTGAGCCCATGGGCAAGGTTGCCCACCTGGCTGCGTGCGCGCTCGATGATCTGGGCGTTGGAATTGAGCAGCTGGTTCACTTCGTCGGCGAGCGGGGCGATCTCGCGTGGGAACGTGCCGGTGACGCTTTCGCTCTCGCCCTCGCGCACGCGCTCGACGGCGGTGCGCAGCTGGTTGATCGGCCGGAGTGCGATGCGCGCGACCACGAAGCTCATGATGGCCAGCATCACGCCCACTGCGCCCAGCACGATCAACGCCTGACTGCGGAAATCGTCGACGAGCTGGAAGATCTCGTCGAGATTGCCCGTCACGAGGATGCGCAGCTTCTCGCCGTTGACCGAGACCTCGCGCTCGTTGACGCGGATTTCGGTGGCGAAATCGTCCTTGGTGGCGGCCGTGCGCTTGCTGGTGTCGTCGAACGGGGCCGAGATCACCGGCACTTTCATGCCGACTAATGAGGGGGAAAGGTTGAGCACCGTACCGTCGGGGTCGCGGATCGCCCAGTACCAGCCTGACGCGGGGCGATCGAAGCGCGGATCGCCGAGATCGATGGCGTCGCTGCGCGGATCGCCCGCTTCGAGAGTGCGGCCCACCAGCGTTTCGAGGTGGAAATCGAGCGTTTCGGAGAGCCCGGTGTCGAGCGCCTGCGAATAGAGGCCGGACAGCAGGAAGGCGGTTCCGGCCAATGCGACGATCAGCCAGATGCCGGAAATCAGGAAAAGCGAAGTCGCTATCGAGCGCTGCCGCATCGGCTAGTCGCCGACGATCTGGTAGCCCAGGCCGCGCACCGTCTGGATGACCTCATCGGGCAGCTTCTTGCGCAGCCGGCCAACGAAGACCTCGATCGTATTGGAATCGCGGTCGAAATCCTGGTCGTAGAGGTGCTCGGTGAGTTCGGTGCGCGAGATCACCTTGCCCTTGTGGTGCATGAGGTAGCTGAGGAGGCGCAGCTCGTGGCTGGTCAGCTTGATCGCCTGCCCCTCGACCGTCACCTTGCCCGAGCGCACGTCGAGCCGCACCGGTCCGGCCGTGATCTCGTTCGAAGCGTGCCCTGCGGCGCGGCGCACGAGCGCGCGCAGGCGCGCCAGCAATTCTTCCATATGGAAGGGTTTTGCCACGTAGTCGTCGGCGCCGGCATCGATGCCCTGCACCTTGTCGCTCCAGCGGTCGCGGGCAGTCAGCAGCAGCACCGGCATGGTCTTGCCGTCGCGGCGCCATTGCTCGAGGACGGAAAGCCCGTCCATCTGCGGCAGGCCGATATCGAGGACCACGGCATCATAGGGCTCGGTATCGCCCAGATAATGCCCCTCCTCGCCATCGAAGGCGACGTCGACGGCGTAGCCGGCATCGGTCAACGCGTCCTTGATCTGCCGATTGAGATTGGTGTCGTCTTCAACCACCAGAATGCGCATGAATCGCCCCGCAGTTCAGCGAATATCAGTTTATGGCGAGCCGGTTGCCGCGTTCAAGACAATGGTTTTGGCTTCGCCGCCCTCATAGACCTGCAGCATGTAGACCAACCCGCCCCCGCGCTCGCAGACCTGGAATGAAACCACGCTCGATGCATCGATGCCGCCCGCGGCCAGGATCTGCGCCAGCGGCAGGATCTGCCCGTCGGCCACAGCCTGCTGGATCTCCCGCTTGCCCAGGCATGCCTGGGCCAGGGAGGGTGAGGCGGAGGTCGGAATCATCGCGCCCACCGCCAGCAATCCAGCCATCAATGTCAAAAGGAACCTGTTCATGCGCGTACCCTAAGAGGCGGGTGCTGAACAGTACATGAATGGAAGCGCAGGAGGCAAACGCCGGGGACCTAGCCGATGGTATGAGGGAAGGACGTAAGGGTGGGCCCCAAACACCCGTCCCCCAATCCACGTTCACGGACGCAGAGCGCCGCCCTCAGACCTTCCCGATATCGCTCTTGATCCCCTTCCGCAGGAAGACGATCGCGATCGCCTCGAGGATCAACTGTCCGGCCGAATGGCCTTCCAGCGAGGGAATGTCGACGCCCAGCACCTGGGCCAGCCCGGCGAGAACCATCGCCGCGGCCACGATATAGGTCTTGTAGCCTGCAAGGATATTCATGATGTCACTCCAGAAGTCGGTTGCGGTTTCAGTCGCGGGCGGCCCGCCAGCCAGGGCGAAGGCCGCCGCGCGGATGTCCTCGACGCGTTTGCGCCAGCCGCGTCCGAAGACGGCGAAAGTGGCCAGTTGCGTGAGGAACGAGAGACGCTGGTTGCAGAGCGCATCGATGAGCCCGGCAATGCCGGTCGCCGCGACGCGGTCGCGGATCGCCGCCAGCGTCAGCGGCCCCACCTGCCCGTCCGGCACGACATTCACCAGCTTTTGCAGGCTCTTGATCGCCCGGTCGGGCCCGGAATTGACCGCATAGTCGAAGAGCGCGAGGTCGAGTCCCGCCGGCAGGGCGCCGGCTTTGCTGCGATCCCAATAGGAAGCGCGGTAGATGTTCGCGGCCTCATCGATCTTGAGGCGCTGGACCTCGCTCTTGGGCAATTGCCACCAGGGCGAGACCTGTCGCCAGCGCGCCAGGGTCTTGTGGGTAATGCCCATATTGGTCGCGCCGCCCGGATCGGCCGGGTGGTCGACATAGCCGCCCTCATAGGCCAGGACGACCTTGAGGCATTCGGCGAAGCGTTGGTTTTCGTCAGGCATGGAAAACTCCCTGGGCGGGATGCCCCGCTCCAAATCCGGCGCTCATCTGCGCGACCGTGAAGGTGAAGCTCGCCGGCAGGCTGCCGAAATCGAGCAATTGCAGCGCCGCCGGGTAGGCGGCCGAGGCCGCGCCAACGTCGATGCTGCGCACCGGCGAAGCGCCGTTGAAGATCGTCACCCGATAGGCCTCCGGCACATATTCGAGCGCCGGCACGCCTGCCCCGGTGCCGTTGGGGTCGGCGCGGCTGCGCCGGCTCCACGTGAAGGTGACATCCCCGAGCGGCAGCGCGCGCGTCGCGACCAGGTTCGTCGGCGCCAGCGGCAGCACCGGGCCGAGGCCGATCTCCACCGCAAGCGCCTGCCCGGTCACGTCCGACCGACCGGCGAAGGCGCGCAGGTTCATCGTCGTATCGAGCCAGGCGCCGTCGACCGGAATCGAAACCGCTCGGCTATCCGGCACGAACACCCTGCGCCCTACCGCCGCCGCCCCGCTCGCCGACCCATCCATGCCGCGCAGCAGATGGCTCAGTTCGTAGAGTCCCGGCGCCAGCAGTTCCGCTTCGGCAAAGCCGAGCACTTCCCATTCGCCGTCATCGCCCAGCACCGCCAGCCGATTGCTCCCAGCCAGCACCGCGGCTTCGCTCGCCGACGAGAAATGCCCCGAATAGGCGCGTAGCCGCACAATGCTGGTATCGTCCCACTCGCCGAAACTGCCCGCAGGCAGCGCCGCGGTCAGTTCACCCAGCACCGCGGGAGCCGCCGCGCGCGCCAGCACGGTCCCTGTCACCTCCTCGTCGAAGGCCACCTCGCCCGGCCAGGGCTTGGCGGATGCCGCCAGCAGCAGGCGCGAACGCAGCGGGCTTTCCGGCAAAGGCGGCAAATGCGCCACCACGACCACCGGCATTGCCCTGACTCCCGTCAGCGCCATAGGCGCCTGCGGCCTGTCCGAAGTAATTGCAGCAATCATCGATGGCGGCAGCGCCCGCGCGCTGACCTTGCGGGCCAGACCGTCACGGATTTCCGTCACCTCGAACGGCCCCTCTGACACGCCATCGAGGCTGAGCACGTCGCCCACCTCCACTGCCGCCATGGACGGCGGCAGCGTGAACTCGATGATTTCCGACACCGCCCTGTCCAGCAGGATGCGTTCGGCCGAATACCGCGCACCGGCGAGATCGAGCACCAGGTTCGACCCCTCGCCCGCCGTCGCACCACCGCCGAGCCGCATCGCCGTGACCGTGCCTGTAAGGTATGCCCGTTCGCGGTCGAGATAGGTTAGCGCCACGCGTCCCAGCGCCTCGCCCGGATCAGGGCGTCGTCGAGAAACGATCGACCCCTCGCCCGCCACCAGTTCGCCCGCCGGCACCGCCTCGCGCTCCAGCGCCCGGCGAAATTCGAGCCCGTTCTGCCCATCGCGCACCGAAAGACCGGAAACCGCCAGCACCTCCTCCAGCGCATCGCGCGCCGAGCCGACGCCGTCGAGCTTGAGTCCGTGGATCAGCGGCTGCACGGCCTCGACATGCGATAACGCCACGCCGTGATCGCGCGCCACGGCCGCGATCAGCTCGTCCCCCGCCATGGCGCCCACGCGCCCGGTCAGCCAGTGCCCGGTCGGATGGTTGGTGCCATCGCTCCAGCTTCCAGTGTCGGCCGGAAAGGCCGGATAGGGCCGCGCATCCCAGGTCCAGAGGTAGATACGCTCCACCATCGGACCGCCATAAAGACTTGAGGCGGGGTTTGCCGCCCCGCCCCAATAGTCCAGTTGCGCCCGCAGGAACTGCCTTTGCATCAGCGGGTCGGAGAGCCCGCTCGAAAAATATGGCCGCCCGCTTTCCGAGCTCTTCGGATCGCCGAAGACATTGGGCTGGTTCGCTCCCTTGTCGACCGCTCCGCAGCCGAGCTCCGTGAACCACAGCGGCTTGGAGCGCGGCACCCAGGCCGTAGCGGACGGTGCCCTCACGCCACCCGGGCGATCATGATGGGCGTTGCTCCACCAGCCTTCGATATCCTTGAACCGCCAGACCCAGGGCTCGCCATAGGTGCCATCGCCGATCGGCGAACGCGTCTGCGCCACTCGCTCGGCATCCGAGCCATAGTACCAGTCATAGCCCTCGCCGCTGGCGATCCGGCCCTGCAGATAGCCACGATCGTAGACACAGCGACCCTCCGCAGCATCGAGATGGTCGTCACCATCCCGCCAGTCGGTGAGCGGCATGTAATTGTCGATGCCCACGGCATCGATATTCGGGCTCGCCCAGAGCGGATCGAGATGGAAGAACTTCTCCCCATCCGGCTGGTATCCGGAAAATTCCGACCAGTCCGCCGCGTAGGTGAGCCTTGTCCCGCTCCCGACGATGCCGCGCACCTCCGCTGCCAGCGCGACCAGCGCCGAGACGAAGGGAAAGCTGTTGCCGGCGCCGCGCAGCGTCGTCATTCCGCGCATTTCCGAGCCGATGATGAAGGCATCGACCCCACCGGCCGCCACCGCCAGGTTCGCGTAATGCCGCACCATCCGGCGATAACGCCAGTCGGCGCCCGTCCCCACGAATGCGTCGACCTGAGCCAGAACGGCGCCTGTCTTGTCCGGCGTACCCGCCCCACCCGGCGCCGGGTTGCAGGTGATCCGACCGCGCCAGGGATAAGCCGGCTGGTGGCCGCCCCAATAGGGATCGGTCAGCGTATTGCCTTCCGGCACGTCCATCATCACCAGCGGGTAGAGCGTCACCTTGAGCCCGCGCGCCTTGAGGTCGGCAATCGCCGCCCGCACCGCCGCGTCGGAAGGCGTGCCGCCATAGGCCGGCCCGCCGTCATGGGTGGAAACCACCCTGGCGCCCGCCCGCGTCAGCCCGGCCACCGACCATTCCGTGCCCTCGACCACGCGCGCCGAGCCCTCGACCCGCGGTTCGATAAGGCAGTCCGCGCAGCGCAGGTCGCTGCCGAACCAGCTCACCACCAACGAGACATGTTCGAGATTGGGGCAGATCGCCGTCAGCTCGTCGATCGAGAGCGTCCAGTCCGATATGCCCGCCATGAGGTGCGTATTCTCGGCCGTCGTCTGCCCTGGCCCCACCACCCGCACGCGCGGCACGGGGTCGTAGCCGAACTCGGTCGCTCCCGGAATGATGGTCACCGCCTTGATCGCCGGCTCCAGCTCGCCCACGACGCGGCAGAGCTCGGCCGAAATCTGCGGGATGCGGTTGCCGAACTGCGATAGCGGCAGGCGTTCGAAGACCAGGTAGCAGAGCCCGCGATAGGCCGGCGTATTGCCGCTCCCCTGCTTGCCCTCGATGAGGCTGTCGACCGTCTGGCCGCCCGTTCCACGATGGAAGCGGATATTGAGCCCCTGTGTGTCGAGCAGCTTGCCGTCGGCCCAGATGCGACCGAGCCGGTGCACCTCGCCCTCGCAGAGACCCACGGCGAAGTTGGCGAAGATCTCGCTTTCCGAGGTCTGCGGCCCAAAGCCCTTGGCGCCGGAGGTCTCGCGCGTCATCTCCTCGAGCTCGGTCGCCCAGATGATGTTGCCGCTGACCCGGCTCCAGCCATAGAGCCGTGGCACCGCCCCGCCCTCGACCGAACCCTGCAACTGGAAGTCGCTGCCCATCCGCCGCTGCTGCGGCTTCTCGCCGAACAGCGCATTGTCGACCGCCGCCCCCGCCAATGCCCCCAGCGCGCGCCCGATCGTCGCCCCGATCGGTCCGCCCACGAACCCGCCGACGAACTGCCCGGCAACCGAGAGTGCTAAAGTGGCCATGACGGCTCCCTGAAATAAGCTGAAAACTGGTGGGCCGGGAAAACCGGCCTCCCTTATGGAAACGCAAACACCCCAGTCACCCTGCGCGCCCAACCCTCAAGGCTGGCCTCGACCACCCCCAGGCCCTCCTGCGCATGCACGAACCGGCCCTCGCCCACCAGAATCCCGCAATGCTTGGGTGCCGCCGCGCCGTTGAGCCGGAACAGCACCACGCGCCCCGCCTCCATCGCCTCGGCCCGAACCAGCAGCGTCTCCGCTGCCTCCAGCAACGCGCCTGCAAACGCCACGTCCCGCATGTCCGCACGATAAGGCGGCATGGCCACCGGCTCGTCGCCATAGACCTCGCGCCAGACGCCCCGCACCAGCCCCAGGCAATCGCAGCCCGCACCCAGCGTCGAGGCCTGGTGCCGGTACGGCGTGCCGATCCACGCGCGCGCCGCCGCCACGATCCGTTCCGCATCGTCCCTCATTTGACCAGCGCCTGCCCTTCCAGCACGTCGCCAGATTTGGGGTAGCGCATGACGAAGTCATTGCCCGGAATGTGCGGAAAGCCGCGGAAGTTCACGGCATTGGCGAACTTGCTCTTGCAGCTCGAAAACCGTCGGTCGCAGCCCGCATAGGCAACCAGGGAATTGCCGATCTCGACCCAATCGCCCACCGGCGCGTCGAAGGCGAGGATATCCGCTCCGCCCACCCGCGCATGGCTCACCACGCGGTCCTGCTTGCCCGCACGCGGACCGCTCTGCCAGGTCACGCGCCCGAACGAAAACCAGCCTTCGGCGAATTCATCGAGCCCGGTGACTTCCAACCGGAAGCGATCGCGCACCGCCGCCACGCCCGCATCAGCCTTGAATACCGGCGTCTCGACAGAAGCGCCGCACCGTCCGTCGCCCAGCTCCGCATCGCAGAGCGCCTGGTAGACTCGCCCCTTGGGCACGTTGAGCGCCTGCTGCCCCGAGCGCAGTTCGGCGCGAAAGGCGCCATCCTCGCGCACGATCTCGCCGATCGTGTCGCGCCGCAGCAGCGCGCGAACCGAGACATCGCGCCAGTTGACCCGCCAGATCTCGACCAGCGCACCATCGAAGCGGCCGAGCAGGATGTCGTCCTCGGTAATCGCCTCCGAATGCAGGATACCCACCACCTCGGACGTATCCACCTGCGCCCCAAGCTTGGCCGTGCCCTCTCCGCCATCGAGCCCATGAGCCGGCAGGTAGCTCACGCCATCGAAGGCAAGCGCCACGTCGTGGTCGGTGAAACCGAGCACCACATCGTCCGTCCGCACGATGCGCCAGCAGGTTGCCAAAGTCGTCTCGCCGCCAGCGATATGGGCTGCAAACGCAGCATCGAACGCTTTCATTCCAGCACCTCGATCAGGGGAAGGGTGGGTGCCTCGGCCGCGTCGAAGCTCGTCAGCTCGATATCGAGCCGATCGATATCGAAACGCACCGGCACATCGAACAGAAAGCCCGCCGTGACGACCGCCCCTGGCGCCGGGGGCGCATCGAGCGTCACCACTCCCGTCATCTCGTCGACCGCGAAGGCGCTCGTTTCGACCCCCGCGACCGCCACGCGCACGGAGCCTGCGACAGGCTTGGTGATCGGCCGGAGATAGGGGTCGAAACTGGCCCCATATGTCTTCACCAGCGCGAACGCGGCCTTCACCCCGTCCCCGGTGCCGATCACCTGGTCGAGCGGATCCGGCGTGGCGCCGCCCGACGAAAAATCCAGTCCATCGCGCCAGAGGAACGAGTGGAACCGCCCGCGCCGCTCCTCGAAGAAGGCCAGCACCGCCTGCATGTCGGCGCGCGACTTCACGCCATAGCCGGCATTGTATCGCCGTCGCGAATGCGCCCACCGGCTGTTCCGCTCTTCGGCGCCCGAAGCCAGCGTCACGATATCGGTAGCCCGCTCCGGCCCGCCCCGCGCCCCCAGCGCGATATCGAGCGGAAAGCGGATCGGATGAAAAGCCATGGAAGACTCCCGTAAATGTCAGTGTGCGGGCCAAGCCCCACCGCCTCCCTCCCCCTTGCGGGGGAGGGATCAAGGGTGGGGGTGAGCCTAGGACTCAGAGCCAGCCGCACCCCCACCCCTGTCCCCTCCCCGCAAGGGGGAGGGAGACCTGCCGGCCCAATCTGTGAACCTGGGCCTATGCCCCCCGGCTCCCCCGCCGCACAGCCCGCAAGAGCATCGCCCCCACCTCAGCCTCCGCGCCCACAAAGCTGCGCGCGTCGCTCGCGGTCACGTTGAACGTCACGTTCACCCCGCTCCCCCCGCCGGCAACACCCAGCCGGCCATCCGGCCCACGCATCAGCGGCATCACCGCTTCCGCGCCCGCTTCGCCGGCCACGCCCAGCCCGCGCCCCAGCGGAAAGTAGCTCGGCGTCGCGATCACCCCGCCCTTGGCGAAAGGCGTCACGCCCTGCACCACGGGGTTGGTCGCCGCAAACACGTTTTCCACCAGCCCCGAAACTAGGTTGCCCAGCGGCTTCAGCGCCGCTCGCAGAGCGATATCGGCGAAGCTGCGGGCGATGTCGCCCAGGAGGCCGTTGAGCGACCTGCCGTCGGTGATCGCGCCTCGGAAGGCGTTGCTCAGCGACCGCGCCACGCCATCGGCCAGCGTGCCGATGCGTTCGAGCTCGCCCGAAACCCCGTCCAGTTCGCCCCGGAATCCATCGGGAAACAGCGTGTCAGCCATTGCGTCCTCCGTCGGGAAATGCCCGCATCAATTCGTCCAGCCGTGCCCGCGGCGGAGCGGCCCTGCCGCTCGCGGCGCCAAAGGCAGCCGCCAGTTCGCGCGGGGTCAGGCCCCAGAAATCGCGCGAGGAAAGCCGCATCACGCCGAAGCCCATCTGCATGGCCGCGTCCCAGGGAAACGGCGTCATTGCTCCGCCTCGCCGAACGTCGCCTTGAGCAGACGCGCCGCCACTTCGGCCGCTCCCTTGAGCCCGCCTTCGATCGCCATGCGCGCCAGGTCGTCGTCGGAAATCGCGTTGCCCGCGCCCCGCAGTCCTGCCCCGATGATCGCCGTCAGGTCGCGCGCCGAAATCCTGCCGCCGGCAAAGCGTTCCGAGAGCCCCACAAGGTCTCCCGCCTGCAGCCGCGCCTCGAGTTCGGCCAGCGCCCCGAGCGTGAGGCACAGCACCCGCGCCTCGCCCCCGATCATCGCCTCGATCTCACCCCTTTGCGGATTGGCCATTGCGTGTCTCCTCAGCTGGCAGCGGTGAAGGTCAGCGCCCCGGCGCTTTCCAGCGCCAGGTCGAAGGTCACTTCGCCTGCATGGTCGCCCTTGAATTCGAGCGCCGTGATCTGGAACGGCCCGGCCACCACGCCGAAATCGGGCAGGATGAGCTGCCAGTCCCGGATCGTGCCGCCGAAGAACAGCGACCGGATTGCCTCGTCGGAGGCCTGGTCCTTGAAGATTCCGGCGCCCGAGACCGATGCGCGCTTGACGCCGGCCCCGGCCAGCAGCTCGCGCCAGCGGCCGGCGCTTTCGGCGTCGGTGATGTCGATGGCCGCCGCGTTGAAGGCGAGGCTGCGCGTGCGCAATCCCGCCACCGTGAGAAAACTGCCCGATCCCGTGGAATCGAGCTTCAACAGCATGTCCTTGCCGCTCTGGGCTGCCATGAGGCGCTCCTAAAGTGTGGGTTCCGTATGAAAGCGAAGCGCCAGGGCCGCCCGCGCCTTGCCCGTATCCTTGTCGATGGCCGTCTCGGTGCCTTCGTGCCGGCGGTGCGTCACGGTCAGTTCCGCATCGTCGAGATCGGCCTCGAACGCCACCGCCGCCAGCCGCTCGGCAATGGCCAGCGCGCCCTTTCGCGAGGGGTCAGCGTGCCAGACATGCAGCACCAGCCGATGCTCGTTGCCCGGCATCAGGTCGCCATCGCGCGGCCGCATATCGTGCCGCGCCACCACGACGTAACTGCCCGCGCCCCCGAGCGGTGGCGCATCGAAAATCGCGTTGGCCCCTATCAGCGCCATCAAAGCCGCATCCGCGCGAAACGCCGTCACCAGCGCCGCCTGGAGGGAAACGATGGGATGGGTCATGGAACACCCCCGCAAGGAGGGAGCGTACCGGTCCGATCGCGCCTCGACGTCTCCCTCCCCCTTGCGGGGAGGGGACAGGGGTGGGGGTAGGCCTCAAACACCGCCCCCCTCATCCCGTCACCGCACTTTCCGCGCACGAGCAGCTCAGATACGCCCGCCGCCCGTTGATATCTCCCGCCGTCACCACCTCCAGCCGCCGCCCGCGATAGACCACGCGATCCCCCGGCTTCACGTCCGGGCGGAAACGCATCACCACGCTGTGGCTCACCGTCACGCCGCGCCCGTCGGCGCCCACGCCCTGCCGACCTGAAAGCGGACGCACCCGCGACCAGACCGTGGCGATCGGCACGAAGAGCGTGGCATGGCCGCCCTCGGGTTCCCCCGTCATCTCGCGCCGCAATATCTGCACGCGGTCGGTCAGCGTGCCCAATGCCGGAATGTGCTCGCTCATAGCCGCACGCTCCGATAAGGCGCGATCACGCGATCGAAGCCGGATGGCACCACCGCGCCCGAGCCCGCCACGATCACCGCGTCGCGGTGCTCGAACCAGTAGCCGACCAGCGCCAGCAGCGCCTGCCGCAGATCCGCCGGCACGTTCGAAGCCGCCTCGCCGAACCCGGCACGGTAATCGACCTCGATACCCTGCCGCTCGCGCAGCACCGGCATGCCGGCGACGTTGAGCGGCAAGAGCAGCCTGCCGTTCTCCGGCCAGAACTGGGCCACCGGAATCTCGTGTCCGATCCCATCGCCGTCATAGGCGGTGATCTTCGTGACGCTCATCAGCGGCGTCACCGGCAGCCTGACGCTGCGGTCGGGCGGCCAGGCGTCGAGCACCACGCGCCAGTCCTGCGCCATCAGCGCGCGGCCGGTAATGCCCTCGACATGCAGGCGCGCCGCGGTGATGAGCGTTGAGACCAGCCCATCCTCGGCGCTGTCGTCGAGCCTGAGGAAAGCCTTGGCCTCCACAAGCGTCACCGGCTCCTGCGCCGGTCCGGCGAGAAGGTAAGACGTCATTTCGTTGGTCCTTGTTGATTTCGAGCACGCTGCCGCGGCTCCGTCCTCCCTCCCCTTGCGGGGAGGGTCGGGGTGGGGGCGAGCCCCAGGGTCCGTACTCCATTGCACCGGTAGATGAGGTTGCGATGGTCGCCCCACCCACCGGACTTCCCCGGACTTGATCCGGGGCCCATTGCCATCCTCCACTCGAGTGGAGAAACCCGTGGGCCCCCGGCTCTGCGGCCGGGGAAGTTCAGTGGTTGTGACGGTGTCGGAGAGCGCTTGCGCCGCTTAGCTCGCCGCGAACTTGAGCAGCTTGATCGCGTCGTAGTCGGCCACGCCACCGCCCACGCGCTTGGTCGTGTAGAACAGCACGTAGGGCTTGGCCGAGAACGGGTCGCGCAGCACGTTGACGCCCTGGCGGTCCACGATCAGGTAGCCGCGGCGGAAGTCGCCGAAGGCGATGGGCGTGGTGCCCGCGCCGATATTGGGCATGTCCTCGGCCTCGACCAGGTTGAAGCCCAGGAGCGTGGCATTGGCGCCCGGCGCCGTCGCCGGCTGCCAGAGGTAGTTGCCCTCGGTATCCTTGAGCTTGCGGATCGCGCCCTGCGTGCGCCGGTTCATCACCCAGCTCGCATTCTGGCGGTAGCCGGCCTTGAGTGCATAGACGAGGTCGATGAGCACGTCGGACTGGTCCGCGCTCGGGAAATCGCCCGAGACGCCGGTCGCGAGGTACCCGAGCTTGCCCCAGGCCCAGCTGCTTTCAGCCACCAGCGTCGAGTGCAGGAAGCCGGTCGGCTTCTTGTCGCCGTCGCCATTGATGAAGGCTGCCGTTTCCTGTTCGGCGAAAGCCGCGTTCACCTCGTCGGCGATCCACTGACCCACATCCACCGCCGCATCGTCGAGGAAGCTCGCGGTGGCGGCCGGCATGGCGTAGAGCTCCATGGCCGGATAGCTGATGGCATCGATGGTCTGGCTGGCCGTCTGTGGACGTGCGTCCTTCTCACCCACCCAGCCCGTCGCCGGGCCGGAGATCGAGATCGGGCGCTTGTAGACGGCCGAAGAGACCTGGCGCACACCGGCGATCGAACGGATCGGCGAGATCTCGGTCAGGCGACGCGTGATCTCCGCCTCGGTCTCGCCCGGCACCACGTAGCCGCCATCGGAATTGGTGCCGATGGACAGCGACTTCTCCTCGCCGCGCTTCACGTAGGCCGAGAAGGCCTCCTTGTATTCGTCGCCCGCTTCGCTGCGCCCACCTTCGAGCGCCGGGCGGGCGCGATCCAGCGCCGTCCGGTCCATGGCCGCCTTGTAGCCGTCGAGCGCGGCGTTGATGCGCTCCAGCTTTTCCTCGGTCAGCGGATCGGTTGCGCCGCGCTTTTCGAGGCGCTCCAGGCGCGCGTCGTTGTCCTGCTTGAACGTCTCGAAGGCGTTCATCAGCTGGAAGAGAGCAGTATTGTCACTGCCCGCTCCGGCCTTGATTTCAAGGCCGTCGGTCACCGTCTCGGTCATGAGAGCTTCCTTATTGGGAGGTTTTGAGAAGTGAAATCGTCTGCTGCAGCGCGCGCTGCAGGCGGTTTTCGGAGGGCACGCCGGCAATGCGGGCGCCTTCCATCATCGGGAAGCTCACGATCGAGATTTCCCAAAGGTCGACCTGCCAGAGCCTGCGATGCCCCGACTTGGCCTCGCGTGTGGCCCGCACCGTGCGAAAGCCGATGGAGAGCCCATCGATGGCCCCGCGCTCGATAAGCCTGCGCAGCGCATCGGCGCGCGGCACGCCCGGCACCAGGCGCCCCTCGACCCAGAGGCCGAAGCCGTCCTCCACCACGCGCTCCCAGGTGCCCACCGGCTCCTTGGGGTCGTGCTGGAACAGCATGCGGATGCGCTCGGCCCCGCGCCGGGCAAGGGTCCGGGCAAAGGCACCGGGCATCACCACGTCGCCCCCGCCATCCACCTGCGAAAACACGCTGGCATAGCCGGCGAACCGCCCCGTCTCGTCGATCGGAATGCCGCTCACCGCTTGTCCCCCTTGCCGCCCGCTGGCTGGCCCTGCCCGGCCTTGACGCCCGCCAGCGTCCCCGCCAGGTTCCAGGCAAACTGCCGGAAAACCTGGTTGGCTTCGGGCTTGTTCTTCTGCGCCATCACTCGTCCTTTCGCCTGAACAGCTGATTGATCGTGGCGATCTCGTGCACGAAGTCGTTGAACCGCTTGTTCGCCGCCGCCAGCTCCCGCAACGCCCAGACGAGCAGCGTCGAACTCATCGTCGCCCATAGGAACAGCGCCAGATGCGCCAGATCGCCCCGCGCAATGACGGTGCGCGTGAGTTCATCCATGATGTCTCCTTGCCAAAGACGGGTTGTGAGGGCCCCTCATCCCTCCCCACCACCGTACTTCCCCGGCCGCAGAGCCGGGGCCTATTGCACCCCTCCACCTGAGTGGCGCATCCGTGGGCCCCGGGTCTCCGCCCGGGGAAGTACGGTGGTGGTTGCGATTTCCGCGCCCTCAAACCCCCAACAACTCCCGCTTCTCCTCATCACTGAGGAACGAAGCCGCCCCCACGCGCTCCCACATGGCCGCGCGATCCTCCGCCAGCGCATCCACCGCATCGAAATCGGGCACCAAAGTCGCCCCACCGAAAGCCGGCGCCAGCCAGTAACTCAGGTCATCGGCCACCCGCCGCACCAGCGGCATCACCGTCTGCCGCCACAGCGCGCGGTTGGCCTCGACCATGTTGGAATAGGTATTGTCGCCCGGCAGCCCCAGCAACATCGGCGGCACGCCGAAGGCCAGCGCGATATCGCGCGCCGCTCCATGCCGTGCCTCGATGAAATCCATGTCGCGCGGAGAAAGCGCGATGGTCTTCCAGTCGAGCCCGCCTTCGAGCACCATCGGCCGGCCGGCATTCATCGCCCCTGCGAAATGCTCCTCCAGCTCCGTCTTCAACCGGTCGAACTGGTCAGGCGAAAGGTTGCCCTCGCCCATCGAATAGACCAGCGCCCCCGAGGGTCGCGCCGCGTTGTCGAGCAGCGACTTGTTCCACTGCGCCGAGGCATTGTGGATATCGAGGCTCTGCTGCGCCGCCTCGAGCGGAGCCATACCGTAATGGTCGTCGAGCGGATGGAAGAGCGCCATGTGCAGCACTTTCGGCACCGGCGCCGGCTCCTGGCTCAGCTGCCGGGTCCGTCCACCCACCGAATAGGCATAGGCCGCCGGCCAGCCATCCTTGCCCGCCACCACCTTCATCCGGTCCGGCCGCAGGCAGAAGAGCCCGCGCACCTGGCCTTCGACGATCGCCGCCTCGAGATATGCATTGCCCGCCGTCTGCAGGTAGGCATAGACCGCCTCGAGCAGTTCGCTGCCCGATTGGCGCGGATTGGGGCGGCGGAGCAGCGTCACCACCGGATGATCGCTCGTGCGCCGGCCGTTTTCCTCGACCACGAGCGGCACCGAATTGGCAGCTTCCGCCACCATGCGCACGCAGCGATAGACCACCGGGTTCTTGGCGAAGCCTTCATTGGCCAGGCTCACGAAGCCACGCTTGGTCCAGTTCGCCTCGCCCAGTTGCGCCAGCGAAAACAATGCCTGCGGTCCGCTCGACTTGCGTTCGGCAGGCGCGTTCAATCGCCCGCCGGCAAGGCGGGTGAGCCAGTTGGCCATGTTCATATCCCTGATTCAGACTAGAAAGAGCAGATCGGCCACGTGGACCTTCCGCAAAGGACGTCAATGACACTTCTCGCCATCGACCATATCCAGCTCGCCATGCCGCCCGGCCGCGAGCCCGAGGCACGCGCCTTCTATTCAGGCATTCTCGGCCTCTCCGAAGTAGCCAAGCCCGAAAACCTCGCCAAACGCGGCGGCGCCTGGTTCGCCAACGGCGACCTCAAGGTCCACCTGGGCGTCGAACAGAACTTCGTCCCCGCCCGCAAGGCCCACCCCGCCTTCCGCGTGGCGAACCTGCCGGCCTTGGTCGAGCATCTCAAGGCCTCCGGCGTCGACGTCACCACCGACGAACCACTCCCCGGCTACGACCGCGTCTACATCGCCGACCCGTTCGGCAACCGCATCGAGCTGTTGCAGCCGGCGGAGTGAACGGGGGATCGGGGGTGCGGCTCCCCCCTCCCATCCTCCCCCGCAAGGGGGGAGGTGCAGATCGTGCTTGTTGAGCGCTTCACACACCGGCAACTGGATCGAAACACCTCCCCCCTTGCGGGGGAGGATGGGAGGGGGGTGAGCCACAACCACCATACCCCCAACCTCACCACCCCCGAACCCGCGGCCCCACCCTCTCGCCCAGCATCAACTCCGTCACCGCCCAGACCAGCGCATCCACCCGGTCCGGCGAATGCCCTTCCGCCATCCCGTCGGCGCCGAACGCGCACATTTCATCCTCCAGCGCCGCCAACCCCTCGGCATGCGCCACGAGCCCCCTGCCGTAGAGCGCCGCCACCGGCTCCGCTCGCAGCCATTTCCCGCGCGTTGCCCGCACGCCGCGCACCGGCACTTCAGTATCCACCTGCGCCAGAACGGCCTTCACCAGATCGCCGCCCTGGTTGACCTCGGCGACGATGCAATCGGCCTCGAACTCCTTGAACGCCCGCACTGCCCGCCGTGCCCAGTTGAGCGGGCGCGCACCCGATATCGTCCAATCCGCCAGGATCGCCGCGCCCTCGCCCACTCGTGCCGCCACCACGATCCCGCAGGCATCGGCCCTCGGCCCGCCGGTCACCGGCGGGTCCACCGCCACCACCACGCGCCCGAGCTCGCCGCCGCGATGGCGGCGGAACATATCGCGGTTCCACAGCGCGTCCGGCAGGTCCTCGATCATCTCGCCGTCGAGCTCCTGGCGCCCCAGCACCGAGCCGCGATAGCGTCCGACCACGGCATCGAGAAAGCCCTCGGCCAGGTGCGCCTTGTTCTCTTCGGTCTTCATCTTCGTCACGATCGTCTGGCCGTCGCCCAGCAGGCGGCGCAGCAGCCGCGTCGGCTTGGGCGTTGTCGTCGCCAATTGCCGTGGCCGGTCGCCGAGACGCAGGCCGAATTGCAGCATGTCCCAGGCGCTTTCCGCCTGCGGCCACTTGGCGACCTCGTCGCACCACGCCGCCGCGAATTGCGGTCCACGGAACCGGTCGGGGTCCGAGGCCGAAAGCACCGTCGCCTCCACCCCATTCGGCCAGGTCAGCGTCGTGCCCTTGAGCACCGGGCGCGTAGCCTCCGGATGCACCGACAGGATGCCGCTCACGCCCTTGACCATCACGGCGATGGCCTCGGTCATGGTTTCACCCACCAGCGCGATCGGCGTCACCGGCTCCGGACCCGTCGCGAGCTGGCGCACCCATTCGGCGCCCGCCCGGGTCTTGCCCGAGCCACGGCCGCCCATGAGCAGCCATGTCGTCCAGTCGCCCGGCGGCGGGTCCTGCTGTTCGCGGGCCCAGACCGGCCAGAAATAGAAAAGCCCCGGCCGCAGATGCGGTGGAATGGCCCGTTCGATCTCCTCGCGGCTGCGCGCCGTCAGCGCCAGCTCGACGAGCATGGCGCGCAGGCGCAGGATTTCATCGGCGCTTAAGCTGTTCAATCCGGCGCACCAGCTTGTTGGTGAGGTCCGTCATTTCCTTGCTCTGGTTGCCGCTGTTGCGCTTGGCCTGCGGCCGGGCCTTGTCGATCTCGATGAGCTTTTCGAGCGTCTTGCAGAGATTGCCCAGGAGCGCGACTTCCTTGCTGCCTTCGGTTTCCATCGTGATTTCCGTTGCCTCCAGGCGGATGAGATGCGCTTCGATCACGCGGAACATCCGCTGGAAGCTGCTCTCGGGTTTGACATGCTTGAGGTAGCGCCGTTTCCAGTCATTCTCCTTGGCGGCGTAGGCGATCTTGCCGACCGTCAGCCCGTGGCGCATGGCCACCGCTTCCACGCTCACCTGGCGCGCTTCGTAGTCCGCCCGCACCGCGGCCCAAAAGCCATCGTCCTTGACCAATCAGCCCTCCATGCGCGCAACCGCAGGCTTCCCCACGAGTTCCAGTTCTGGAACTGCACGAGGCCACCATGCCGTCGACTGCGATCAAAAATTTTCGCTACGATCCGGAGAGCCGCACGCTCTCGGTCTGGTTCGTGCCCACCGGCAAGCGCTACGACTACGAGGCCGTTCCGCCCCAGACCGTCGCCGCCTTTCGCGATGCCTTCTCGAAAGGCCGGTTCTTCAACGCCCGCATCCGCGACCGTTTCCGTTATCGTGAGGTCGAAGACCGGGAGCGCTAGCCCCATTTCTGCGACCGTAGCAAAACTATAGCCGATCGCCGTGACGCATGAATAACTTCTCGAAACCGCGCCTTAGAAAACGAAAAAGGGCCGCCGGAGCCGCCCTTTGTGCAGGATCGCCGGGACGGGGATAGTCCGGGCGGTCCGAAAAAAGTTCGAAAAAATCAGAGGCGCTGGAACTGCATGGATTGGCAGAACACGCCCTTGCAGCCCTGCAGGTTCATGACATCTCCCACGAGCGTCATCGAGCCGGCGATGGCCTCGCCCTTGTAGTTGACCGTGCCGCGCCACTTGTTGAGCTCGACCGCGCGGGCGCCTTCGACCACGTATTTGTTGAGATAGCGCAGGTTGTCTTCGTTGCGCGCATCCTTGCGCAGCCAGGTCAGCTTGGCGCAGATCTGCGTGCCGTCGCCGCACATCGAAACCTTGAAGCGGGCATCCCCGCTCGTCGTCTGCCAAGTGCCGACCGGGTTGGCGGCCTTGGGAAGGGAGGCCTTGACCACGTCGGCGGCCAGGCCTGGGGCGATACCGAGCGCAAGCGCCATGGCTGCGGCGGCGATCTTTCTTGCAAAGAGGGGCACAGAACGTCTCCGGATGTGATGTTTCGGGGCTTATGGCCCGCGACGCTTGAACGGCGTGCCAACCGCCCGTTCATCTGCCGTTCATCGACCCGGCACGGCGCAGCCGTCCTCCGAAAAGATGGCTGCAATTCGACCAACCAAGCTGTGCAAACTACGAAAGGCGACGTTTCCTTGCGGGCCTCGCGCCGCAATAGTTCCCCTCCCGCCTACGGATTCGAGAGGAACATAGCGATGTCTTTCCAGCTAAAGGACTGGAGCCTTTCGGAAATCCGTCCGCATGCGACTCTGGCGGGCCGTGTACTGGCCACTGCCGGCGTCACCCTGCGCGAAGTCTCGGGCGGCCGCGTCAGCGAACATCGCATAGCGCTCAAGGTCTGGGCCGACGTCGGCCCGGGCACGTCTGCCGCCGATGTGGAATATGCTCTCTACGTCAAGGCCGCCGAGCTCGCCCGCCGCACCATGGCGGCGGCCGATATCTCGTCCTTCGGCCTGGCGGCCGAATAGTCCGCTACTTGCGGTACTCGCCTTCGTAGTCGTTCGGCGTCATGTAGATGCGCGAGGGCAGCGCCCGGCTCTCGTGGCCGCCGTTGAACGCCCCTGCCCCACGACAGAAGTCCGCCTTTTCGGCTGCCTGCACATAGACCAGCAACCGGCTCAGGCTCGCATCGACCGCGCGCGCTTCCTCGTGCGGCGTTTCCACCAGCAGGTGGTCGAGCGCGTATGAGTAGGAATCGTAGCGGTAGCGAACGGCGCGGGTGAACCAGGAGATGTACTGCCCGTTCTCGGCCTGCCGTGCGGCGACCTCGGCCGACATCGGACTGCCCATGCCCAGCGAGCGCAGCGCTTCGGCGCGCTGGCGGTCCACCTCGATCACGTCGCAGATGGCGGCGAATGTCGAAGGCATCAGCGCGATGTCGGTGTCGATATCGCTGCCCACGCGCCGGTAGCGGACGCGCGAGGACTGGTAGGGGTCTTTCTTGAGCGTGCCGTAATAGCGGTCGACGGTGAAGCGGCTGTCGCGCGCCGGGTAGATGCGCGTGCGCTGCAGTTCTACCGAGCTGTCGAAAGCCCAGTCGCGACCATGCGGGGCGATGAGGAACCGCCAGACGCGGTCATGCATCAGCCGTTCCTGGTCGGTCTGGTTGAAATTGGAAACGGGCTCGCCGGCTTGCGCCGCGCGCCACTTGCCGACGGCGGGCATGGCCACGTCGTGGGTGAAGCTGGGTTGCGCCCGGCCGAAATCGCCCACCGGCCGCGCACACGCGGCTACGGCTCCGACGAGTGCCAGGGCCAGCAATGCCTTCGCGATCTTACCCGCGCCTGCGCTTGGCTTTCCCGGTGCTGGTCCGGTTATCCGGTTCTGGCCTGTCGTGACGCTCATACCGGACCCCGGTGAAAATCAATATCTGCCCCATCCCCTCGCGAGGGGGGCGTTTGGGCACCGGTTCCACCGGCCTGTCAAACAGGACGAGCTTTCCCAAGCTTGCCTCCTATTGCTGCCCCCAACCGTTCTGGCGAGGCGCCGGACTCATTAATCCGACGGTTTTCATTAAGAGATCGTCAAGGTTAACAGTCCGCTAACGAATCTCTGGAAAGAGTGAGTAGAACGCGATTTGCGTTTCATTTTGCGACTTTTCCAGACTTCGGCGCAGGCTTCGATGCTCGGCTTTCAACCCTATGAGACCTTTCAGTTGCTGATCGAAACCGGGGGTGTTGACCGCACCAATACCCTGCTGGTCGCGGCCTGCGATGCCTTTGCGCGGCGTGAAAAGCCGACCGCCGCCGAACTCCAGCAGTTCGAGACCCTGGTGCAGCGCCTCTTCTCGACGGCCGCGCCCTCGGCCCGCACCAAGGCCGCCGCCACGCTCGGCCGCTCGGCGCACCTCTCCCCTCTTCTCGAGGATCTGGTCGTGGCCAATGCCGGCGACGACCTGCCCGATTATCTCCTTGGCGCTCCGGCCCTCTCGGAAGCCACCATGCTCAAGACCATCGAGGCCGGCGACGTTGCCGCCTGTTCCGCCATTGCCCGCCGCTCGGACCTTTCCAACGTGGTGCTGGCGCGGCTTTTCCAGATGAACAGCCGCCGCGTCTATCGCGCCCTCGCCACCAACACCGCCATTGCCCCGCGAGGCCCCTATCTCTCCGCCCTCGCCCGCTCCGCGCAGATGGATTACCAGGTGGCCTGGTCGCTGGCGGCCCGCGACGATTTCGATTGCGCGCTCCTCGCGCCGGCCTTCTTCGATCTCAACGAGAGCGACCGCATCAAGGTCATCAAGGCCTTCGGCGAGCGCCGTACGCCCGATGCGCCGATCAAGAAGACCATCGAGCAGATCAGCGTCGCCACCGACGAGTTGACCCGGGCGCTGATGAAGCTCTTTTCGGAGAACCGGCGCCCCGAAGTCACCCGCCTCCTCCACCAGATCACCGGGCTCGACGAGGTTCGCTGCGGCCAGATCGCGCATGACGTTTCGGGCGCCGCCCTCTTCGTCATCCTGCGCGCCTTCGGCGCCACGGCCTATGAGGGGCTGAAGGTCCTCATCCACGCCACGTCGCATGACGACGACAAGTCGCCAGTCCTCACCGAGTTCGCGCGCCTGTTCGACACCGTCACCCCGGATTCGATGGCCTTCCTGATGAGCGCCTGGCGTGGCGACGTGAACCTTCTCGAGCTCACCAAGCCCGAATATCGTCCCTTCGCCACCGAGCCCCGCACTGCCGCCGAGCGCGTGCAGCGCAATCCGGCGCTCAGCGAAGCGATCGAGGCGCTTTCGCGCATCGGCTCGCGCCGCGCCGGGTGACACCCGGCGCCGGTTCCTCTAGAAACCGGCGCGGAGGTGCGCCATGGCCAAGCAATATCCCGATATCGACGCGGTCCAGCACGAGTTCATCCTCAAGCAGAAAATCTTCTTCACCGCCACGGCCACCGCGGAATCGCGCGTCAACGTCTCGCCGCGCCCCACGGACCACTTCCGGATCCTCGGCCCCAACCGGGTGATCTATCTCGATCTCACCGGGAGCGGCAACGAAACCGCAGCCCACACGCGGATCGACGGGCGCATGACCATCATGTTCTGCTCGTTCGAGGGGCCGCCCAAGATTCTGCGCCTTTATGGCCGGGGCCGCATCATCCGCCGCGACAGCGCCGAATACGCCACGCTGCTCGCCGACCAGTTCGGCAATAGCGACCCCCTCGGCGCCCGCCAGATGGCTTCGCTCGATATCGACCTGGTGCAGACATCCTGCGGCTTCGGCGTTCCGCTCTTCGACTATGCCGGCGAACGCCCTACCCTCACCCGCTGGGCCGAGGCCAAGGAGAAGGATATCGGTCTCGACGCCTATCGCCGTCAGAAGAACCAGTTCAGCATCGATGGCCTGCCCACCGGCCTCTTCGAGGAACCGGCCGAATAGTCCTTATTCGACCCGTGCCCAGGCGCCGATGAAGCGTGGATAAAAGACGCAGGGGTCAGCCGCCTTGGCTTCGGCCAGAAGCCGCGTGAGCAAGGTATCCACCTCGATCTCCGCGGCGCTGGCAATGCCCAGCTTTTCGATCATCGGCAGCATCGAGCGCACTGATTCCGCCAGGAACACGAAGCCGGGAACGTCCCCGCCATCGCCGATCCGCGTCATGCCGTACATCTGCGGCTTGAGGCCCACCGCCCGGAAGGTGGCAAAGAGTCCGGTCCCCGGATTGGGGTCGAGCCCGGCGCGCCGATAGACCTCGGCGATCCATTGCACGCAGCGATTGAGCAGCGGGGTTTCGCCCGTGGCGCTTACCGTGCTCAGGTCCAGTTCCGCGAACGCCACGATCGTACCCGGCTTCGCACCCGCCACGACGCGCCCCAGCGTCTCGCGCGCCTTGGGCAGGTGCACCATGATGAAGCGCCCGACGACGGCGTCGAACCCGTCAAAGCCCTCGAAGTCATCGATACTGCTGAGCCGGAACCCCGCCGCCCGGCCCGAGGCCTTCGCGCGGCGTTCGGCAATGGCCAGCGCATCGGGCGAGATATCGATGCCCGTTACCGCCCCGTCCGCGCCCACGAGGTCCGCGGCAATCATCGAGACGTCGCCCACCCCGCATCCGAGGTCGAGCACCTGCATTCCGGGTGCGAGGCCGGCGCGCACCAGCACGTCGCGGGTCATGTCGCCGAAAAAGGTGGCCTGCTGTTCCAGTCGCTCGAGTTCGCGGTCGGAATGTCCGAGCACATAGCCCTGGTCCCGCGCATTCTCACCGACAGTCATTCGCACCAGCCCCCCGGATCAGCGAAATACTTCAGTGCCAGCTATGCATTTGTTCACCACAAGTCTCAACGCCAAATACACAACCGCCGATGAGAATGGCGTGATACTTCTGGAGACGGGATCGTCATGCCCGCGATCGACAAGACCATTGCCACGCCTTACGCCACTATTCGCATCCGCGAGACATCGGGGCGCGGCCTGCCGCTATTGATGATCCATGGCGCCGGCACGTCCAAGGATGTGTTCGCCAAGCAGATCAACACGGCGCTGGGTGAAATGTACCGCATCATAGCCGTCGACCTTCCCGGCCACGGCGAATCCAGCAACGCGGTAGACCCTGCCACCTATTCCTTCGGCGGCTTCGCCAAGGTGCTGAGCGTCGTGCTCGACGAATTGTCGGTCAACAAGGCCGCCGTCTACGGCTGGTCGCTGGGCGGCCATGTCGGCATCGAGCTTCTCGCTACCGATCCGCGCGTGGCTGGCCTCATGATCACCGGCGCACCGCCGGTCAATCGCGGGCCTATCGGCCTGCTGCGCGGTTTCCAGATGCACCGCGACATGCTGCTGGCCTCCAAGGACCATTTCACCGACGAGGATATCGCCCGCTTCCTGCGCCTCTGCTTCCGCGAGAGCCAAATCCCCGCTTCCTTCGCGCAAACCGCGCGCCGCACCGATGGCCACGCGCGCACCGGTGTCTTCAAGGCCAGCATGATGGGCCTCGATTCCGACCAGAAGCGCGTCGTCGAGCGCTCGCCGGTCCCGGTCGCGGTGATCGACGGCCAATACGAGCCCGTCGCCCGCCTCTCCTATGTCGGCAATCTTGCCTATCGCAATCTCTGGAGCGGCAAGGTCCACATCATCCCCGACGCCGGCCACGCCCCCTTCTGGGAAAAGCCCGACCACTTCAACGTCATGCTCCACCGCTTCATGGGCGACATGGCCGCCCGCAACCGCCAGCGTCCGCACAGCCCCTCGAACGGCGCGTCGGGCTGACGTCGCGAGGGCAGACGAGCTAAATCGGGGTGTACTAAGCCACCCGCAGCCCCAACTCGCTCCCGCGCGTCTCTACGTTCAGCACCCAGAAATCCGGATCGAACTTCTCTTCCCGCGCCAGCCGATCCCGCACCTGCCCCGGCTCCACGTGGTCGAACCGCAGCTCGAACAGCCGGTCGGCCGCGTCGTCCTCCGAGCGCGCCACAGCCGAGGCCGGCGCATAGAGCGACACGGTTCCGTTCAGATGATCGACTTCGATGAAAACCTGGCCGGCCACCGGGTCGCCACGGCGCGAAACCACGCAGAACTGGCCAAGATCGTTGTGGCGCCGCACGAAGGCGGCGCACCACAGGTCGGTGCGGAGCTGGCTCATTGGAGCCCTATATCACAGCTCCGGCGGCCGTCAGCATGTCCACCAGCTGCGGCGTCACTTTTCCGGTGACGTCGTAATTGTAGTAGACCTCGAAATTGCGGATCGCCTTGGCCGTGGCCTCGCCCGGCACGCCGTCGACCGAGCCGGCGAGGAAGCCGAGGCTCGCGAGCCCACGCTGCACCTTGGCGACTAGCTGCGGATCGGTGGAGGAGACGGCATTGGCCGGCGCCTGCAGCGAAGCCACCTGCTGCGGGGCCGGTTCGGCTGCCCGCTGCTGCACCGGTGCCTGCTGGCGGGCATTGACGAGCTGCGCCGGCGGTTGCGGCGCCTGGTTGCGTGCCGCCTGGATCTGGCGACCGCCGCCCGGCTCGCTCACCCAACCCTGCACGGTATTGGCCAGTGAGTCGAACGCGTTCGCCGCGCCGTCGGCCACTTCGTTGAACACGTCGTCCGCGGTCGGCTTGACCTGCTGGGCGATCAACACGCGCTCGTTCTGCTGGGCCGGCTGGCTGAAGACCAGCGGCGGCACGCCCTGCCCCTGCTGGGGCTGCGCCTGGGCCTGCATCGCGGGCTGCTGCGGGGCGACATAGACATTGTTGCTCGCCGCCACCTGCATCTGCGGCTGGACGGCCGGCATCTGCTGGATCGGGGCCGGCTGCTGCTGCGCCTGGCCCTGCATGAGCATGGTCATCTGGTCGTTGACCGGCGCGCGCAGGATCATCTCGACGACGTCCGGCGTCAGCGCGCCCTGCGGCTTGAGGCCGGCGGCCAGTTCGAACTTGCGGATCGCCGAGGCGGTCATCGGGCCGTAATAACCGTCGACCTTGCCCTCGAAGAGTTTTAGCTGCGCCAGCTTCTTCTGGACCTCGAAGACCTTGGAATTGCCGATCGCCCCGCCATCGGGAATCTCGGCCACCGCCTGGCGCGACACGCTGCCGGTCGTCTGCGGGCTGACCGGATCGCTGATATAGTCCGGCTGCACGTTGCGCGCGGCGGCCTGGCGCACGGCCGGCTGCACTTCGGCGACGTCCTCCATCACCGGCGCCATGGCCTGTGCCGTGGCGCCGCCCGAGAACAGGGGCGCCGGGTGCCGGTGCTGCTGGTTGAAGAGAGCGTTATTGGCCGCCATCAGCGAGAACGTGGTGAGCACGAACACGCTGCTATAGGCCAGGGGCGCTCGTGCGAAGTGCGAGATGGCCCACAGGCCAACCCGACCAGCCGAGGATGCGACGACGCCACCCGCCATCATGGGGAGGCGGGTGAAGGTCGAAGCCGTCATTAAGCTCTTCTTTTTCTTTCGTCTTGCCATACGGAAGTTTGCTGCGCGCTCGTATCGCGGCGAATGGGGGTGACCGATGCCGTTTCGGGCAGCTTAATCGCCGGACCGTTTACCGGGAGTAAAACCGTCATGGTTGTTCCCACGCCAAGCTCGGAAACCGCGTGCATCCGGCCTTCGTGGAGGTCTACCAGGCCTTTTACGATCGAAAGACCAAGCCCCGTGCCCTCATATTGGCGCGCCAGACCGTCCTGAACCTGGAAAAACGGCTCACCGAGTCGGCGGATCGATTCGGGCGCCATGCCGATGCCGTTGTCGCGCACCGAGATATTGATGTTCTCGCCCTGCCGCTTCATCGAGAGCGTCACCACGCCATAGTCGTGGCTAAACTTGATGGCGTTCGAGAGCAGGTTGATCACGATCTGCCGGCAGGCGCGCTCGTCGGCCGTCAGCAGCGGCATCTTGGGCGCGATCTCGGTACGGACCGTGATGTTGCGGGCCTTGGTCAGCGAGCCGACCATCTGCAGGCTCGGCGCCACCAGGTCGTCCGGCGCGAAGGCATCGGTCTGGAGCTCGAACTTGCCCGCCTCGATCTTGGACATGTCGAGCAGCATCTTGACCACGTCGAGCAGGTGATGGCCGCTCTGATGGATGAGTTCGGCATATTCCTTGTGCGTCGGGGACAGCTCGCCGCCGATGCCCGTCGACATCATTTCCGAGAAGCCGACAATGGCGTTGAGCGGCGTGCGCAGCTCGTGCCCGATCGTCGCCAGAAAGCGCGATTTGGCGTTCGAGGCGTCCTCGGCAGCCTGGCGGGCGGCCTTCATCACGTCCTCGTCGTCCTTGCGGCCGGTGATGTCGCGGTAGAGCGCCACCACTTCGTGGCGCAGCCCTTCCGAATTCTCGATCACGGGCGAGAAGGCGACTTCCACCCAGATGAATTGCGGGGCGCGGGTCGAACCCTCGAGGTCGTCCTTGCGCATGCGCACTTCGATCGTGCGCGTCTTGCCGTCCCGGTTCGCGTCGGCGAAGGCCGTGAGGTAGACGGGCCGGTCGAGCACATGGATGCGCTCACCCAGGCCGCCGCGCGACAGCTCGTAGCGGCGGCAACCGAAAAGGCGCTCGGCCGACTGCGAGGTGAAGAGCACTTCGCCATCCTCGCCGAATCGCATCACGGCGTCCTGCACGTGCTCGACGAGGTGGCGGTAGGTATTGAGCTTGCTCGTATCCTGCACTTCGAACGCGGCGCCCAGGCGCGTGGCGGCATAACCCACCAGCACGCCCGAAACGATGAAGGCGCCGATGCCGGCATAACCGGAATCCATGAAAGTCGGCAGCGTCACGAACTGCATGGCCACGATGGCCGAGGCCGCCGCGGTGACCGCTACGAACGCCCAGCTCCATTTGCGCAGCCCGCCATGGGCCAGCATCGCCGCATAGATAGGCGCCATCAGCGCCGTCGCGATGCCGAAATCGAGGAATGGAGCACGCGTGATGGCCGCCAGAAGCCCGATCGCGGCCATGCCGTAGATCTGGGTGGCGACGGCGCGGTCGTACTGCTCGCGCTGGTGCAGCGCCAGGCTCATGATGCCGGTCAGCAGGCCCGCCATCGCCACGATGAACGGCACCAGCACGCCGCGGCCGACGAGCATGTAGAGCGAGAACGGCAGCGCCAGGGCGCCAGCGGCGGTGATGACGCGGGCAGCCGTGCCCGCAATGCGGCGACGCAGAATCTCGGGGCGCCCGCCGCTCAGGGCAACGGGTCTGGCGATCTCCTTGCCAATGCCCAAAGAGAGAAGGCTACGCATCACAAAACTCACCGGGGTGTGCCCCTTTTATTCGTGGAATCACACTTTCATCGAAGACCTAAGACACAATTAAGTGCACCCCGACGCGCCCCTGTTTCCCGGGACGAAGTGTTTGTTCTGCGGTTGGTTTTCCCGGTTAGCGTAAACAAGTTCTTGCACATGGCTTCGGGCAATTGATTCAAATTTTATCGATTGCCCGCATCCGCCATTAAAGCGCCGGCAATAGTGTTGGACATGCAAAAGGCGGCACTCGTCCCCTTTCGGTGGAGCAACGGACTTGCGGTTCATTCTCAAATCGGCGTTCTGGCTCGTAGCGGCGTTTCTCGTGATCCGGCCCGGGGTTGACCTCCCCGCCGCGGCCGGCTCGGTGACTGCCCAGGCCGTGGCCGCCGGTCAGTCCGCAATCGTTGCGCAGATCGAAAAGGCCGAGTGCACCACTCTCGAATGCGTCGGCGGCAAGGCCCTCCTCTCTGCCGCCGTCAAGAGCACTGCCCAGCCCCAGGCGGTCGCGCCCATGCAGATTTCATCGACCGTCGAAACGGCCCCGGTCCCCCGACCGCGGCCGGCATGGCTGGGCTAGCGCCGGACCATTGGCCCCATCCCCCGAAGGTGGCCCGGTGTCCGGCTGAGCTGCAGACACGCTGCCCCGCGTCTGCAGCTCTTTTCTTTTGCCCCGTTGGATCGCCCTGCGCTTTGCACTAAGTAAAAGCCATGACGCACCCGCAAGCCTTCCTCGATATCGCTGAAAACCTCTCCTTCCTCGACGATTGGGAGGACCGGTACCGCTACATCATCGAACTCGGCCAGGCCCTGCCCGCGCTCGAACCCGAGGAGCGCAACGCCGAAAACCGCGTCCATGGCTGCGTCTCCCAGGTCTGGCTCGTCTCCTCCGAGGACGACCAGCACCGCCTCCACTATCGCGGCGAATCCGACGCCATGATCGTCCGCGGCCTCGTCGCCATCCTCATCGCCATCTATTCGGACCGCCCCGCCACCGAAATCGCCCAAACCGACGCGATCGCCCTCTTCGACGAACTTGGGCTGCGCGAACACCTGACCACCCAACGCTCGAACGGCCTGGTAGCAATGGTGAACCGGATACGGTCCGAGGCTACGGCACGGGTGTAGGGCGCGGTTCGCACTTCGGTCGCCCAGGCCCGGATGTCGAGCTAGCGCAAGCTCCACGAGCGCGACATCGAAACGGCGATCCGCGATAGGCTAACCCCGGCTATCGGCCAAAGCTCCGCTCGTGTCCTCACAGCGCCGGCGGTCAAACCTGCCTCCAGCTCTCGGCAGCACCAGCGGCCACCTGCGATCGCATTTCCGCGCCCCACCACTGCACCACTGCACCACTGCGCCCACCCACCGCGGTGCCACCCCACTTTCCAACACCGCCCCACCCCACCACCATACTTCCCCGGCCGAAGAGCCGGGGCCCACGGATACCTCCACTCGAGTGGCGTCGTGCAATAGGCCCGGGTCTCCGCCCGGAGAAGTACGAGTTTGTGGCGCCGCCAGATGCCATCAACGGCGTTGGCTGCCCCGAACCACCCCTATCCTCCTCCACGCACCGTACCCGCCCCACCACCGCACTTCCCCGGCCGAAGAGCCGGGGCCCACGGATACCTCCACGCGAGTGGCGCAGTGCAATAGGCCCCGGGTCTCCGCCCGGGGCAGTACGAGTTTGTAGCGCCGCTCGATACGACCACCGGCCCGAGAGCCCAAAGCACCACGTCCCCGAGCTCACGCTCGCTCCACGCACTGCGCAGGCTTGCCACCCCATCCCGCGCCCCATCGCCTCCCTCCCCCTTGCGGGGAGGGAACGAAGGTGGGGGTAGCCCCAGCCACTGCCCCCTTACCCAAACACCCCCGGCCGAGCCCCATCCCCCAGCCACCCGCGCACCTTCCCCGTCTCCTTCCCCCGCGCCTGCGCACTCAGCCCGAAATGCCGCGCCAGCTGATCCAGCCCGATCCGCAGCACCAGTTTCGCGCTTCGCCGCGGCCAACCCCGTTCCGCCTCCACCGCCTGCAAGCCCTTTTCGAGCCCGCACACATCCATCACCACCCCGGCGCAGTCCCGCGGTAGCATGGCTACCAGTTCCCCCAACTGCCGCCGCGCATCCGCCGCCATATCCCCGATTTCTCCCGCCCCGCCACCGGCCTTGCCGCTCACCGTATGCGTCGCCGAATAGCTCATCGTCAGCCGCGGCTGGAGACGCGCACGTTCCGCCAGCCGCCGGACCCGCTCCCCAGCCTCCACCTGCGCAGCGTCGAGAAACGCCTCCTCCCCGCGCCCAGGTCGCGCCAGCCGTGCCAGCACATTGTCGGCGAGATTGACTATTGTCCCGTCCGCACCCCGCACCGCCACCTGATGCTGTGCCGCGAACTGATCCCCCTCGATCATCCCCCGCCGCAGCCACGTGCGCGCATCCGGCCCGGCCGTGCATTCGTCCCCCACCAATGCCAGCACCCCGGCCGCCACCAGGTCCCGCACCTGTCTCACGCTGAGCCGCGCGCTCGCCGCCACGAATTCCTGTTCCCGCCGCTTCGCCGATCCGCCCCTGGCGAGAACCCGCACGAAGCGCAGGGCATCCCGATCAGGCCGCATGCTGGCCACCCGTGCCGCGCAGCCAGGTCGGCAGGCATCCCACGATCTCCCCGATCGCCGCTTCGAGCCGCGCCACCTCCGCCTCGAATACCGGGTCCTCGCGCCGGTCCTCGATCACGCGGCAGGCGTGGGACACCGTGGTGCGGTCGCGCCCGAAAAAGGCGCCGACCTCCGCCATGCGCCGCTGCAGCACCACGTGCATGAGATACATTGCCAGTTGCCGCGCCTCGGCGACGCCCGCCGTGCTGCGCGTGCGGTGCATGAGCATGCCGACCGGAACGCCGCGTTCGCGGGCAACCAAGGAAAGTATTCCTGTTTCCGCGAAGTCACCCAGGAATTGCGCCTGCATGGCCTCCCCCAGCCCTTGCGGCGTATTCCCGGCATTCTGGCCCCAATTTGCCACCTGGATCTGCATCGATGTCCTCCCAATCAACATAGGATATTATTCCTATGATAATGCAGCAAGTGGAGAGGACGGGGATAACTTCCTGCACAAGGTTCGGTGGTTCAGGTCTGCCGTTGGGGAAATCCCCGCCGCGACCTCATGTGTCTACAGCGCTCGGCCAAGGGCTCGGCGGCCCGCTCCGCCGCTTATGCCCGCATCGCGAACATCGTGCGCCACATCGTGGGACATCGCGCGCGACAAACGAAAACGGCCGCCCCGAAGGACGGCCGTTTCAAATTCGATCTTGCCGAGGCGCTTACTTGCCGTCGGCCTTGCGGCCCAGGCCGTTGTCCTTGGCCAGGCGCGAGCGGGTGGCGGAGTAGTTCGGCGCCACCATCGGGTAGTCGGCCGGCAGGCCCCACTTCTCGCGGTATTCTTCGGGCGAGAGGTTGTAGTGCGTGCGCAGGTGGCGCTTGAGCGATTTGAACTTCTTACCGTCTTCCAGGCAGATGATGTAGTCGGGAGCGACCGACTTGCGCACCGGCACGGCCGGCTTGAGCTCTTCGACCGGCTCGGGCGCCTCGGTCGACTGCAGGCCCTTGAGGGTCCCATGCACTTCGACAATCAACTTGGCCAGGTCGGTGGGGCTTAGTGCATTGTGACTAACATAGGCCGAGACGATCCCGGCACTCAGTTCGATGAGATCGTTGTCAGCCAAAGACGCAGCACCGTCAATTTCGCTCATATCTGAACCTTCTGTGTATTCCTTAGAGCGCGATCTGGGAGAATTCGACGCTCCGTTAAAATCCGAGACACGTTTCTGCATGATTCAGTACGCGTTGCAAGTTAAATTATGAAAAGAATCCGTGCCGGGTCATTTGGGCTCTGTACCGGTATTGTCTTCCATCTCATTGATGACAGTCAGATCACTCGGTCGATAGCCTACAAAATAGGCAGCACGCGCTAGAAGGTGTGCCGAAACGGGTGTGGTCAAGACCAGGAACAATATCCCGATCACGCATCTTAGAATGACCGCACCATCTAATGAGACTACTGCAATACCGACGAAAATAAGGCCGGTCCCCACAATCCCCGCTTTTGAGGCGGCGTGCATTCGAGTGTAAAGATCAGGTAAACGCAGGATGCCCAATGTAGCGAGCAGACCAAAAATGGCGCCTGCAACTAGAAACACACCGGATACGTATTGGGTGAGCTCGACTATCATTGCCGCGTCTCCCCGGCATTCTCGGAGCCCTCGCGCGCCTTTGCACCGCGCATGAGGATATACCGGGCGAATGCGACAGTTGCCAGAAACGCCACGAGGCTGAGTGCAATGGCGATGTCGACATAGAGCATAAAGCCCGTCCGCACCGCGATGACGCCAATATATCCGGTGGCCACGGTCGTCAGGACATCTAGTCCGAGCACCCTGTCGGGCAGTGTCGGGCCGCGCGCGATGCGGATCGTGGCCGCGAAGAGCGCCAGCGTCAGCAGGGCCAGCGCCACGAGCGTGGCGAGGTTGAGGAATTCGGCGCCGCTCATTTGAACACCTCCATCACCTGCCGCTCGAAGCCGGTGGCGATCGAGCGCACCAGCGCGTCGCGGTCCTCGACCTCGAGCGCGTGGATATAGAGCGTCTTGCGGTCCTCCGAGACATCGACGCTGAGCGTACCCGGCGTCAGCGTGATGAGGTTCGCGAGGAGCGTTATCTCGCGGTCCGATTTGGCCGTGAGCGGATAGGCGATGAAGCCGGGCTTGAGGTGCGCGCGGATATTGGGTGTCAGCACCAGCACGGCCACCTTGTAGGCGCTCACGAAAAGCTCGCAGATGAAGAGCAGCGCCAGCGCCAGGATGCGCATGAGGCGGCGCGAGAGCCTTTGGCCGCCGATGCGGTCGCGCAGCAGCAGCATGGCGATGAAGCCTACCGCCATGCCCATCACCAGGTTCGGCAGCGTGAAGGAGCCCGAAATCGCCATCCAGATGATGGCGAGGAGGAGCCCGATGAAGATTTCGGTCATGGCGCCTGCTCCAGTCCGACGGCCGCGATATAGCGCTGGGGATCGAGCAGGCCCTGCGCCGCCTCGGTGCCCGAGCGCAGCAGCAGGTCGGGCCAGAGGCCCGCCGCCACGATCAGCGCCACCAGCGCGGCGGCCGGCACCAGACCCAGCCAGGTCTCGGCCCTGCCAAGCGGGCGCAGCGAGGCGTTTGGCTCTTCCGAGCGCTCGCCTTCATGCCCCTGCCGCCAGAATATGTGCGCCCAGAGGCGCGTGCCGGCGATGAGGGTGAGGAAGGCATTGAGCAGCAGGGCCACGATCACCGCGATCGCCCACCAGTCGAGCGTGCCGTCGGCAAGCCCGGAAAGCTCCGTCCCTGCCCCGAGCAGCAGCAGCTTCGGCCAGAAGCCGAGGAAGGGCGGCGTACCTGCGGCCGCGAAGACCAGCACGAGGAAGAGGATCGAGACCGGCGCGCTGGCGGCGTAGAGCCCGCCCATGCGCCGCGTATCGGTCTCCCCCGTCATGCGCTCGATGAGCCCGGCAACGAGGTAGAGCGCGCTCATGGTGAGGATGGCGTGGAAGATGTAGACGGCCGAGCCCGCAATTCCCTGGAGCAAGGGCACCGCCATGCCCGAGATCACCACCCCGATGCCGCCGATGACGATAAAGCCCAGCGCGCGGCGCAGGTTCGTCTCGGCGATGGCACCCAGCGGCGCGATGACGAGCGTGAGGATGGCGATCACCGCCACGGCAGGCTCGAGGATTTCCCGGCTCCCCGGCAGCAGGGCCACCAGCGTGCGCAGCAGCGCATAGGTGCCGACCTTGGTCAGCAACCCGGCGAACAGCGCCGAAATTGCCGGCGGCGGCGCGTGGTAGGACGCGGGCAGCCAGGCATTGACCGGGAAGGCCGCCGCCTTGGTGCCGAAGGCCAGCAGGAACAGCGCCGCCACCGAGGCCATCGCCGCCGGATTGGCCTTGGGCGCCGAGATGATGATGTCGGCCATGTTGAGCGTGCCGACCAGCCCATAGAGCAGGCCGAGCGCGGCGAGGAAGAAGCTCGTGGCGAGGAAGTTGAGGAAGCCGTACTTGATCGTCGCGTCGAGCTCGATATCGCGCCCCGCGATCACCATCAGCCCGAAGGACGCGATCAGCATCACCTCGAACCACACATAGAGGTTGAAGAGGTCGCCGGTGAGGAACGCGCCGCTGACGCCTGCGAGCAGCAGCAGGATCAGCGCATAGAGCCCGCTCGTGCCGTCGCGCCCTTCCGGGTCCATCTGCACGTAGAGTAGCACGATGAGCGTCACCACGGCCGCCGCCAGCGCGAAGCCGGCGCTCATGATGTCGGCGGTGAAGCTGATGCCGAAGGGCGGCAGCCAGCGGCCCATGGTCATGCTCAGCGGGCCCTCCGCCAGGACTCGGGCGAAAAGCTGCAGGTCGCAAACGATCACCGCCAGCACCACCAGCATGGCGAAGCCCGCGAGATACCCCCCGGCATGGCGCGCCATCAGCAGCAACGCCGCTCCGGCAAGGCAGAGCACCACGGGCAGGATGACGACCCAGTCGGCCGCAGAGGTGAGTGTGTCGATCATCTCAGTAGCTCAATGGCGGGTTCGGGCCGCCCCTGGGTTCGGTCAGCCGCATCGTGTCGGTATTGTCCGCATTGAGCGACTGGTAGGCGCGATAGGCCAGCACCAGCAGGAAGGTGAACATGGCAAAGCCGATGACGATCGCCGTCAGGATCAGCGCCTGCGGCAGCGGATTGGCGATCGGCGCCGCCGGCACCTGCATGCCGTTGGGCACGATGGGCGGCACTTCCCGCGTCAGGCGCCCGGCGGTGAAGATCAGGAGGTTCACCGCATTGCCGAAAAGCGTCAGCCCGAGCAGCATCCGGATCACCGAGCGCGACAGCAGCAGGTAGATGGCCGCGGCGAAGAAGACGCCGACGAGCGCTGCGAAAGCCGTTTCGATCATGCTTCGCTCTCCCCGTCAGCCAGCGCCAGCGCGACGGCTGTGATGGTGCCGAATACCACCAGGTAGACGCCGATATCGAAGACCATGGGCGTCGATATCGCCACTTCCGTCTCCCCGATCTGGAGATAGGTCCAGAGCCCGGTGAGGAACGGCACGTCGTAAAAGAGCGAGGCCAGCCCCGAGAACGCCGCGAGCAGCACGCCCAGCCCGGCAAAGGCCAGCGGATCGAAGACCAGCGCCCAGCGCACGTGTTTCGCACCCGAGGCCATGCCGAAAATGGTGATGGCCGAGGCCGCGATCAGCCCGCCGATAAAGCCGCCGCCCGGCTCGTTATGCCCACGCAGCAGCACGAAGATCGAGAACACCAGCATCACGACGACGATGGCCGGGGCGATGGTGCGGAAGATCACGGTATTCATGCCTCCGCTCCCTTCCGTGCCTTGCGCGCGGGCGTCGCCGCCTTGCTCGCCCGGCGCCGCCGCAGCAGCGCCAGCACGGCGATGCCGGCCGTCATCACGACCGAGATCTCACCCAGCGTATCCAGCCCGCGGTAATCGACGAGGATCACGTTGACGATGTTGTGCCCGTGGGCGATCGCGACGCTGGTCTGCGTGAAGAAGTCCGAGAGCCGCATGTCGAGTGGTCCGGAGACCACGACCAGCAGCAGCACCATGATCGAGACGCCGGCCGCGATGGCGATCGTGCCGTCGCGGATCCAGTCCTCGAATTCGCGGCGGTCGCGCATGTCGAGCTTGAGCCGGGTCATCACCAGCGCCAGGATCACCACCGAGAGCACTTCCACCATGAACTGGGTAAAGGCCAGGTCGGGCGCGCCGAACAGCAGGAAGAGCATGGCCACCGCCAGCCCCTGGATGCCCAGCGAAACGATGGCCACCAGTCGCGAGGGCGCGACGAGCACGGCGACGAGCCCGGTGATCGCCACGATGATGATGCCCCATTCATAGAAGGTCAGCGGCGGGAAGGCCGGCATGGCCGGCAGGCCACCGAGCGCTATCAGCGGCACGGCGATGGCGAGGATCAGCATGGAGAACAGCACCACGACATAGGCTTCGAGCCGCCCATGGTGGAAGAAGCGCGTCACGGTCGCGGCGAAGCGGATCAGCCCGAACATGGCCGCATCGAACCCCTGGTCGAACGTCCAGCCCACCGCCGTCCGCCCGCGCCGCAGCACGGCGCGCACCGTCTCGAGATAATAGTAAGTCGCCGCGCCCAGCGCCCAGGTCGCCACCGAGAGCCAGAGCAGTAGGCTCGTCGGGTCGACGGTGAGCTTGAGGTGGCTTTCGACCGGCGTGCCCAGCACGGCCGTCGCCGTCGGCGCCATCAGGAACATGCCCACGGTATTGGCCTTGATGCCCGCCGCGATGCCGAGAATGGCCAGCACCACCGGCCCCGCCAGCAGGCTCGGCCCGGCCTCATGCGCCGGTGTCGGCGTCGCGACATGCGCGCCGAAGAACGGCTTGATCGCCACCGCCAGCCCCACGCCCGCCAGCAGGCCATTACCGGCGATCAGGACGATCAGCACCAGGATCTGCGTCGGATCGCTACCGGCAAGGGCCGCATACATTTCTTCCTTGGCGAGATAGCCCACCGTCAGCGGCAGCCCGACCATCGAAAGCCCGGCCAGCACCGCCGCGCCGAACGTCACCGGGAGCTTGCCGCGCAGGCCACCGAGTGCCGTGATGTCGCGCGTCCCCGTCTCGTGGTCGATCACGCCCACCACGAGGAACAACGCGGCCTTGTAGAGTGCGTGCGCCACGAAATAGACCGCCGCCGCATTGATCGCCAGTTCCGAGCCAATGCCGATCAGCAGGATCAGGAGGCCGAGCGATGCGATCGTCGTCTGTGCCAGCATCTGCTTGAGGTCGGTCTGGCGCAGCGCCGCCAGCGCGCCCCAGAGCAAGGTCACTCCGCCGAAGACGACAAGCAGCCCCTCCCAGATCGCGGTACCGCCGAGAATCGGCGAAGTCCGCAGCATGAGATAGACGCCGGCCTGCACCATGGTCGCCGAATGCAGGAATGCCGAAACCGGGGTCGGCGCCTCCATGGCGTTGGGTAGCCAGAAGTGGAACGGCACCTGCGCCGATTTGGTGAAGGCCGCAAAGACGAAAAGCAAAAGGATCGCGAGGTATGCCGGGCTCGCCTTGACCAGCGCTCCCTGCTCCAGCAGCGCGCTCATCTCCCAGGCGCCGCCGACCTGGTGGAGGATCACCGCGCCGATCAGCAGCGTCAGGCCGCCGGCGCCCGTCACCACCAGCGCCTGGATCGCGGCCCGCCGCGCCGCCTGGCGCTGGTGGTCGAAGCCGATCAGCAGGAACGAGGTGACGCTCGTCAGCTCCCAGAAGACGACCAGCGCCACCAGGTTATCCGCCGTCACCAGCCCCAGCATCGCACCCATGAACGCCAGCATGAAGGCCAGGAACCGTCCCTGGTGCGGATGGCCTTTGAGATAGGCCCCCGCATAGACGAGGATCAGCGCGCCGATGGCCGAGATGGTCAGCGCGAAAGTGAGGCTCAGCCCGTCGAGCAGAAACGAGAGCCGCAGCCCGTAATGGGGTATCCAGTCGATGCCCGCCGTGATGGCGCCTGTCTGCTGGATGGGTTCGACCAATCCGAGCAGCACCCAGAAGATCGCTGCCGGAACGATGGCCAGCAGCCAGCCCGAATAGGAGCCGGCGAACCTGAAAATGAAGGGGGCCAGTATGGCCGCCAGGAAGGGTGCGATCGCGACGAGCGCTAGGGTCTGATCAAGCGAAGGGGCCACATAACACTCGCGTTTTTCGGTGGCGCCGCTTAGACGACGGCAATTCTGCTGGGCCGGTACCTTACCCGGTGAGAGTGCGAGGACAAGCCGAAACGGGAGGCCCGCGGCCGTCAAGCGACGATAACCACAGAGTTTTGCGGTGGCGAAAGACGCCGGGAATGCCTACATCAGGGCCACAAGGAGGTTCCCATGACCGACCAGCCAAAAGTTGTGAAAACCGAAGAGGAGTGGCGTGACGAGCTCTCGCCCGAGCAGTTCCGCGTCACTCGCGAGCACGGCACCGAGCGCGCCTTCTCCCATCCGCTCAACATGGAAAAGCGCAACGGCATCTATCATTGCGTAGCCTGCGGCGCTCCGCTCTTCGAAAGCGTCACCAAATACGAGTCCGGCTCCGGCTGGCCGAGCTTCTGGCAACCGATCAGCGACACCGCGATCGGCGAGACCGTCGACCGCTCGCACGGCATGGTCCGCGTCGAAGCCCATTGCGCCAATTGCGGCGCCCATCTCGGCCACGTCTTCCCCGATGGCCCCCAGCCCACCGGCCTGCGCTATTGCATGAACGGCACCGCTCTCGATTTCGAGCCCAAGGCCTGATGCGGTGATTAACCAGGCTATTCGCCGCAGCATTTGCGGCGAATAGCCTTCCTTTTGCGGCGATTAGCGCCTATATTCACCGCACAGTGTGCGGTGAAAGATGACCTACATCCACGAAAACCCCGATTGGCCGGCCTTTTCCTGGAGCGCGGAAGCGCTGACCGGGCCTCTCGCCGCCGTGCGGCACAAGCAGGGTTACCTGCTCGGTCGCCTGCAATCGATCGGCTTCGCGCTTCGTGACGAAGCCAATCTCCTCGCCCTCACGCAGGACGTGGTGAAGAGCAGCGAAATCGAGGGCGAGATGCTCGACCGCAAGCAGGTCCGCTCCTCGCTCGCCCGCCGGCTCGGCGTCGATATCGGCGCGCTGGCTCCCGTCGACCGTCACGTTGAAGGCGTCGTCGAGATGATGCTCGATGCCACCCAGCACTATGCCCGGCCGCTCACTGCCGAACGGCTCTTCTCCTGGCACGCCGCCCTCTTCCCCACGGGCCGCAGCGGTCTCGCACGCATCACCGTCGGCGCGTGGCGCACGGCGCAGTCCGGCCCAATGCAGGTCGTCTCCGGCCCGGCCGGCCGCGAACGCGTGCACTTCGAGGCCCCCGATGCCGATCGGCTGGATGCCGAGATGAACGGCTTCATCGCCTGGTTCAACGCCGGCCAGCCCCTCGATCCCGTGCTCAAGGCGGCGATCGCCCATCTCTGGTTCGTCACCATCCATCCCTTCGAGGATGGCAATGGCCGCATCGCGCGCGCCCTTGCGGATATGCTGCTCGCCCGCTCGGAGAACAGCCCGCAGCGCTTCTACAGCATGTCGGCCCAGATCCAGGCGCGCCGCCGCGACTATTACGATATCCTCGAAGCCACCCAGCACGGCGACCTCGACATCACCCAATGGCTGCTGTGGTTCCTCGCCTGTCTCGACGCGGCGCTCGACGGCGCCGACACCATGCTCGCCGCCATCCTCGCCAAGGAGCACTTCTGGCGGCACCATGCTGCCGAGCCGCTCAACCCGCGCCAGCGCCAGCTGCTCAACCGCCTGCTCGATGGCTTCGAGGGCAAGCTCACCACCTCCAAATGGGCCGCCATCGCCAGGACATCGCAGGACACGGCGCTCCGCGACATAGACGACCTCCTCCGCCGCGGCCTCCTCATCCGCGACCCACAAGGCGGCCGAAGCACGAGCTATTGGCTGGCCCCTCTCCCCTGAAGTCGCCTTGCGTCACCTCGGTCAATCCCTATATAGTCACAAGTGACTACTTTCGAGGTGCTCATGTCCACGGTCAGCCTGAAGGATGCGAAGGCCGGTTTGTCCAGCTATGTCGACGACGCCGTTCGCGGCGAATTCGTCACCATTACACGCCACGGCAAACCCGTAGCTGCGCTGGTGCCGCTTGCCGCCGCCGAAGTGGCCCGAAAGGCGTTGGGCCGCAAGCGCGCCAGCCTCGTCACCTATCTGCGCGGCTTCCCCGGCGGGGATTTCGCACGCAATTCCGCGCCCTCGCGGGATGTAGATCTGTGAGCGGCTACCTGCTGGATACCAACGTCATCTCGATGCTGTCCCCGTCCCGTGCAGACGCCCCTGCCGGCTTCCTCGCCTGGCTGGACGAACGGGACGCCGAAGATCAGCTCTTCCTCTCGGTCGTTACCATCCACGAAATCGAAAAGGGCATCGGCCTTCTCGAAAGCCGCAAGGTTGAGGCAAAGGCCAGGGCCTTGCGCCTCTGGCTCTCGGGCCTCGTCTCGACTTACGACGATCGCATCCTCCCCATCGATGCCGCTGTCGCCTCACTGTCGGGCAGGCTGGAGGCCGCTGCGTCGAGCGCGGGCCATGCGCCCGGCATGGCAGACGCGCTGATCGCCGGCACGGCAAGCGCTCACGAACTGACACTCGTCACCCGCAACCTCAGGCACTTCGAACCCTTCGGGATCGCGCTTCTCGCCCCTGAAAACTGCCGGCCCGGCTCCTAGACATTGCAAGCGGCCACCCCGGCACCCTAGATATCACCTCTCGACTTCAACCGGTATTTCCCCATGAGCAAACCCACTCCGCCCGTCGCCGAGCGCCGCCAGCATGCTGCCACGGTGCATGGCATTACCCGGCAGGACCCTTATCATTGGCTGCGGGCCGAGAACTGGCAGGAAGTGATGCATGCGCCCGAGACGCTGCCGGCCGATATCCGCGCCTATATCGAGGCCGAGAACGCCTATTACGAGGAAGAGCTCGGCAAGCCGACTGCCGAATTGCAGGATAAGATCTTCTGGGAGATCCGCGGGCGCATCAAGGAAGACGATTCCGGCATCCCGACCCCCGATGGCCCCTGGGCCTATAATTCGCGCATGCTCGAAGGCAAGCAGTACCCCCTCATCGTGCGCACCCCGCGCGAAGGTGGCGAGGAGCAGGTGCTGCTCGATTGCAACCTCGAAGCGGGCGACGGCTATTTCGGCTTTGCCGGCGCCAGCCACGATCCCAGCCACGCGCTCATGAGCTGGGCAGCCGACCGCCAGGGCTCGGAATATTACACCATCCACATCCGCGACCTCGCCACGGGCACCGAGATCGCCGACATTATCGAGCGCACGGCCGGCGACGGCGTCTGGTCGTCCGACAGCAAGAGCCTCTATTACACCGAGATCGACGACAATCACCGCCCGTTCCGCGTACGCCGCCACGTGCTGGGTACGCCCCAGGCCGATGACGAGATCGTCTACGAGGAAAAGGACCCGGGCTTTTTCGTCAGCGTCGACAAGACGCTTTCCGACAATTTCATCGTCATCGACGCCCATGACCACCAGACGTCCGAAGTCTGGCTCATCGATGCCCGCAAGGGCGGCAAGCCCTTCGTCGTCTCCCCGCGCAAGGTCGAGCGCGAATACGATATCGACGAGCGCGATGGCGAGCTCTTCATCCTCACCAATGCCGATGGCGCCGAGGACTTCAAGATCGTCACCGCCCCCGTCGCCACGCCCGGCGCCGAGCACTGGACCGATCTCGTGCCGCATCGCGAGGGCGTGCTGATCCTCGACATCATCGTGCTCAAGCACCACCTGCTGCGCCTCGAGCGCTTCGAGGGCCTGCCGCGCATCGTCGTGCGCGACCTGCGCACCGGCCGCGAAGAGACCATCCATTTCGACGAGGAGGCCTATTCGCTCGGCATGTCGGTCGGCTACGAGTTCGATACCACCACGTTCCGGCTCACCTACGCCTCCCCGACCACGCCGTCGCGCACCTACGACTACGACCTCGAAACCGGCGAGCGCACCCTCCTCAAGGAGCAGGAAGTCCCCTCGGGCCACAATCCCGACGACTACGTCACCCGCCGCATCTTCGCCGAGGCCGCCGATGGCGAGCGCGTGCCGATCACCCTGCTCTATCGCAAGGAAACGCCCATCGACGGCACCGCGCCCGCGCTGCTCTACGGCTACGGCGCCTATGGCATGTCGATGCCCGCCGCCTTCTCGGTTTCCGCGCTCTCGCTCGTCGATCGCGGCTTCGTCTATGCCACCGCCCATATCCGCGGCGGCATGGACAAGGGCTATCGCTGGTATCGGCTTGGCCGGCGCGAGCACAAGGTCAACACCTTTACCGATTTCATTGCCGCTGCCGAAAAGCTGGTCGCCGACCGTTACGCGGCGCCCGACCGGATCGTGGCCATGGGTGGCTCGGCCGGCGGCATGCTGATGGGTGCGGTCGCCAACATGCGCCCCGAACTCTGGGCCGGTGTCCTCGCGCAGGTGCCGTTCGTGGATGTGCTCAACACCATGCTCGACGACACCCTGCCGCTCACCCCGCCCGAATGGCCGGAATGGGGTAATCCGGTCGAATCGGAGGCCGATTACCAGCGCATCGCCTCCTACGCGCCCTATGAGCAGGTCGCCGCCAAGGCCTACCCGCCGATCTTCGCCCTCGCCGGCCTCACCGACCCGCGCGTGACCTATTGGGAACCGGCCAAATGGGTGGCCAGGCTGCGGGCAACGAAAACGGACACGAATCCGTTGTACCTCAAGACCAATATGGGCGCGGGGCACGCCGGGGCGTCCGGACGTTTCGACCGCCTCAAGGAAACGGCACTGAGCTATGCCTTTGCCCTTAAATGCGTAAATTTGGACAAGGTCTCCTCCTGAGGCCATTGCCCGAATAAAACAACGCGTATATTGTCAAATCCATCTGCCGGTTCCCGGCGCGTCATTTTCTTCAATCAAGGAGGCCGAAAATGGCTTTTGAACTGCCCGCCCTGCCCTATGCATACGATGCGCTTGGTCCGTACATGAGCAAGGAAACGCTCGAGTACCACCACGACAAGCACCACCAGGCTTACGTGACCAACGGCAACAAGCTGCTTGAGGGTTCGGGCCTGGAAGGCAAGAGCCTGGAGGACATCGTCAAGGAGAGCTTCGGCAAGAACGCCGGTCTCTTTAACAATGCCGGCCAGCACTACAACCACATCCATTTCTGGAAGTGGATGAAGCCGAATGGCGGCGGCAAGAACCTGCCGGGCGCATTGCAGAAGGCTATCGATTCCGATCTCGGCGGCTACGACAAGTTCCGCACCGATTTCGTGGCGGCCGGCGTCGGCCAGTTCGGTTCGGGCTGGGCCTGGCTCTCGCTCAAGAACGGCAAGCTCGAAATCACCAAGACGGCCAACGGCGAAAACCCGCTGGTCCACGGCGGCACGCCGCTCCTGGGCGTCGACGTGTGGGAACACTCCTACTACATCGACTACCGCAACCTCCGCCCGAAATACCTCGAGGCCTTCGTCGACAACCTGGTGAACTGGGACTACGTGGCCGAACTCTACGAAGCCGCCAGCAAGTAAGCTTTTCGGGTTAACCGGATTTTTTGAACCCGTCCGCCATCAGGCGGGCGGGTTTTTCTATGAGAGGGCGGCGGGGGGTACTTGCCCGTTTTCCCCTACCTCTCCCCACACGGAACTTCCCGGGGCCAACACCCGAGGCCTATTGCCCCCCTCCACTCGAGTAGCACCATCCGTGGGCCCCTGTGTAATTGTGCTGTGTCATATTGGGTGCGGGCGGGAGACCGTTGGGCCCCAGGTTTAAAGACCGAGAGCCGGCACGGGTCCCCGCCCGCTTTGACAAACACCTGAACAGTTGCGCGAGGCCGCTCGAGACGGACCTCGGATCACAGGGACAGGCCCATGACCCTATCACCGACCTGGATTGGAATCGACGTTTCGAAAGCCTGGCTGGATATCGCCTCTTCCGGCGGGGAGGGCGTGCAGCGGATTGCTAACACGATGGACGCCATCGCCGCATTCGCCGCCACGCTGGAGCGGGAGGGCACTCTCGTGGTGCTGGAGGCGAGCGGGGTTTACGACAAGAGCTTGCGCGCCGGACTGGCGCTGGCCGGGATCGGCCATGTCCGGGTCAATCCGCAGCGGGCCCGTGACTTTGCGCGGGCGAGCGGCCGGCTCGCCAAGACCGATGCGCTCGATGCGGCCATGCTTGCCGAAATGGGCCGGGCCCTGCGCCTCGTGGCCGACCCGCTGCCCGAGGCCGGACGCGAGCGGCTCGGCCTGCTCAGCCGCCGCCGCGACCAGTTGGTGGCCATGCGCACCCAGGAAAAGCAGCGCCGGATCGAGATAACCGATTCCTTCATCGGCGCCGACCTGGACCGGCACATGGCCGGCCTCAACCAGGCCATCGCCGCCATCGAGGTCGAAATCCAGAACCAGATCGGCAGCGATGCCGCCCTGGCACAGGACCAGGCCCTGATCCGCTCGGTGCCCGGCATCGGCCCGGTCACCGCCTCTGTCCTGGCCGCCCTGATGCCCGAACTGGGCCGACGCTCGGGCAAGCAGATCGCCACCCTGGCCGGGTTGGCCCCGCTCAACAACGATAGCGGCCTACGGCGCGGACAGCGCTCCATCCGCGGGGGCCGCCGCCGCGTCCGCCAGGCCCTCTACATGGCCGCCGTTGCATCCTTGCGAACACAATCGCCTCTCAACGCCTTCTACCACCGTCTGCGCCAGGCCGGAAAACCACCCAAGCCCGCCCTCGTCGCCCTCGCCAGAAAGCTCCTCGTCACCATCAACGCCATCATGAAAACCCGAACAAGCTTCGCAACCTGAATTACAGTTGCCGGCTCTACGGCCGGGGAAGATCGAGAGGCTGGCGAGATAGCGCCTTATCGCGAGATCCCACCCCATCGCCCTCGCCCCTTGTGGGAGAGGGTGCCCGAAGGGCGGGTGAGGGGTTGCCCCAACCACCGAGCCCCCTCATCCGGCGCTACGCGCCACCTTCTCCCACAAGGGGAGAAGGAAACCGGTGGCACCGCCCTCACCTCCCTCACCTATCGCCCTCACCCTTCACCCCGCCCCACCACAGCACTTCCCCGGGCGAAGACCCGGGGGCTATTGCACCCCTCCACCCGAGTGGCGCTATCCATGGGCCCCGACTCTACGGCCGGGGAAGATCGAGAGATTGGCGAGACAGCGCCTTAACGCGAGATCGCCCCCCATCGCCCTCGCCCCTTGTGAGAGAGGGTGCCCGAAAGGCGGGTGAGGGGTTGCCACAGCCACCGTAGCCCCTCATCCGGCGCTGCGCGCCACCTTCTCCCACAAGGGGAGAAGGAACCGGTGGCACCGCTCCACCCTCATCTCGCCCTCCCCACCACCGCACTTCCCCGGGCGAAGACCCGGGGCCTAATGCACCCCTCCACCCGAGTGGCGCCATCCATGGGCCCCGGCTCTACGGCCGGGGAAGATCGAGAGGCTGGCGAGGACTTGTATTCAGCGCGAGATCCCACCCCATCGCCCTCGCCCCTTGTGGGAGAGGGTGCCCGAAGGGCGGGTGAGGGGTTGCCCCAACCACCGAGCCCCCTCATCTGGCGCTACCGCGCCACCTTCTCCCACAAGGGGAGAAGGAAACCGGTGGCACCGCCCTCACCTCCCTCACCTATCGCCCTCACCCTTCACCCGCCCCACCACCGCACTTCCCCGGGCGAAGGCCCGGGGCCCATTGCACCCCTCCACCCGAGTGGAGCCATCCGTGGACCCCGGCTCTGCGGCCGGGGAAGTGCGGTGGTGGGGAGGGGCGAGCAAGTGCAACAGACGCCCTAGTGGCCCAAGCGGCCCCCACCTCCCCCTCAAAACAACCGGCGCGCTCCCGCCCCCGCCCCGCTATTTCACCAGCGTTTCGCATAATCACCGCTAGTCCTCACGAGATACTTCTCCAGTTGAGGATCGCGTGGTAACGATTTGTTAACGAAGAAGACTGGTTCGGGTGGCTTGGTGAAGGTAGTAGCGGTTCTCGCGGCAAATCCGGCGCTGTCGTCTATTTTGACGATGGTGCTTGCCGGCTGCCCGAGTCTGCGCGTGCGCCTGTTCGAAAGCCGCGCCGCTCTCACCACCTATATGCGCCTGGCGCCCGTAGACGTGGTCGTGGCCGATTTCGATTGCGACGACGCCCCCGCCGACCAGCTCGCCGCCGCCCTGCGCCAGGACGAGCACCTCCACCGGCGCGACTTCTCGATCATCGCCCTCACCCGCACGGTGACCGACACGACCCGCAACGCCGCGGTTTCCGCCGGGATCGACGAGGTCATCGTCAAGCCGATGTCGCCCCGTTATCTCCTCGAGCGGGTCCTCGCCCGCACCCGCCGGCAGGATCACCCGGTGCGCAGCGCCGCTTATCACGGCCCCGAACGCCGCCACCGCCTCACCCTGCCGCCCGCCGGGATCTATGCGCGCAAGAGCGACAACGTAATCCCCCTCTTCGGCCGTCCCCGCCAGCACGAATTCCACTGAGCCAAGATGTCCACCTCGGCCGCCGCCGAGGTATGATGGCGGCATCGCTTGTGCGCCCTAAGAGGTTGATCGAAATACATTTTGTGCAAATTGCTGCCAAATCCGCGTAAAACGCGCGCAACATTGGCAAAGATTGCCCGAAATTGAGTCAAAATTTAACGATTTGAGGGTGCAAGCGAGAGAGAATATCCAGAAATTTCAAATAGTTACTGGACGAACCCACAGGAAAACCTTACCAAAAAACATCTCAAAAACTCCGTGAAACAATGTTTCACGCGAACGCAACCGCCCACGGCGCTACGCACCGCCCCCCACCAGCCTCGTCCCTGCGGCCGCATCCCCGTCAGAAGATACCCACCCACGCCCCGAGAATCGAACGAGCGACCGGGCCTACTCCTCCGGCTCCGTGGTAAACAGCAGCGGATACCCCTTGCTCCGGGCCATCTCGGTCGCCCGGTTGGCCTTGGTCTCGGCCACTTCCTGGATATACACCGCCACCACGCAGACCCCGCGCTGGTGCGCGGTGATCATCACCCGGTAGGCCTGGTCCTCGCTCATGCGGAACTCGCCCTTGAGCAGCACCACCACGAATTCGCGGGGCGTATAGTCATCGTTGACGAGGATAACCTTGTGGAGGCGAGGACGCTGGGTCTTCACCTCGGTCTTGGTGCGCGGTGTGGTTACGGCATCGCTCATCGGCCTTCTCCCGATGGCCAGCAACGCCCCATTATGCGCCCGCGCGTGCTCTCGATGAAGTCAATTCGCTAGTGGAGGCCCAGCATCCGGGTGATGCGGTTCCAGGTGTCCTCGATGGAATCGGCGAACTGGATCACCTGCTCATGCCCCTTCCGGCTGTGCGAAACCACGTCCGCCACGTAACCCCGCATCACCTCGAAGGCGTGGTTGCGGTTGAAGAGCACCACCGGCTTGCCGCCCTGCCCGCCGCCGCCCTTGACCCAGGCCGAATAAAGGCTCGAGGCCGAGGCCAGCGAGCCCGGCAATCCGACGAAGCCGTCCGCCAGCATGGCCACGCGCGCCAGGCGCTCGCTCATTTCCCCGATGCGCTCCACCGCCACGCCCTGGAACGAGGGCATCAGCGGCACGCGCTCGTCGGCGATGAGGATCACTTCCCCGCCTGCCGACCGGGCGCTGGTGATCAGCGGCACCGGCACGGTCAGCGCATCGATGAGGCAAACGATCCGCGCGCCCTTGCGAGCGAAATAGGTGCCTGCCTGCGACATGATCGAGGAGCGCTCGGGGTCTCCCGGCCCCTGCTGGGAGGCGAAGACGGCCAGGGTCGGCCGTGCCGACGGGGCGGAACCGGGCAATTGCATGGTCAGCGGCCGCGCTTGAGGCTGCCGAGGATGCCGCGCACCAGCGCCGCGCCGAGCGCGGTCGCCGCCGAACGTGCGAACGAGGTCATCGCCGCCTCGGCCGGGGTCTGGCGCGTGCTCGTGCGTGCCTTGGGGCGCTGCGCGGCAGCGTCGTCGCTCCGGGCCTGCTTGAGCTGGGCGTCCAGTTCGCGCTGGCGCTCCTCGTCCTGCTGCTTCTGCTTGGTCTTGGCGGCCAGCACCTCGAAGGCGGATTCGCGGTCGATGGCGGTATCGTAGAGCCCGGCTACCGGGCTGTTCGCCATGATCGTGCGGCGCTCCTCGGGCAGCACCGGACCCATGCGTCCGCTCGGCGGGCGGATGAGGGTGCGGCCGACCATCGAGGGCGCGCCCTTTTCCTCGATCACCGAAACCAGCGCCTCGCCGGTGCCGAGCTGGGTAATCACCTCGGCGGTCGAGAAGGCCGGGTTCGGCCGGAACGTATCGGCGGCGACCTTCACCGCCTTCTGGTCGCGCGGCGTATAGGCGCGCAGCGCATGCTGCACGCGATTGCCGAGCTGGGAAAGCACGGTGTCCGGCACGTCGACCGGGTTCTGCGTTACGAAATAGACGCCGACGCCCTTGGAGCGCACCAGCCGCACCACCTGCTCGATCTTGTCGAGCAGCGCCTTGGGCGCGTCGTCGAACAGCAGGTGGGCTTCGTCGAAGAAGAAGACCAGCTTGGGCTTGTCCGGGTCGCCTACTTCCGGCAGCACCTCGAAGAGCTCCGAGAGCATCCAGAGCAGGAAGGTCGCGTAGAGCTTGGGCGAGCGCATCAGCTCGTCCGCCGCCAGCACCGACACATAGCCGCGCCCATCGGGCGTCGTCCGCATCAGGTCTTCGATGGCCAGCGACCGCTCGCCGAAAAACGCCTCGCCGCCCTGTTGCTCGAGCACCAGCAGCGCGCGCTGCACCGCACCGACCGTCGCCGTGGCCACGTTGCCGTATTTGGTCGCGATCTCGGCCGAGCGCTGCTGCACCTCGACAAGGAGCGCGCGCAGGTCCTTGAGGTCGAGCAGCAGCAGGCCTTCGTCATCAGCCAGCTTGAAAGCGATGTTGAGCACGCCTTCCTGGGTGTCGTTGAGGTTGAGGATGCGCGAGAGCAGCAGCGGCCCCATTTCCGAGATCGTCGCGCGGATCGGGTGGCCCTGCCGGCCGAAGAGGTCCCAGAAGATCGTGGGCGAGGCTTCGAACGTATAATCGTCGAAGCCGATTTCCTTGGCGCGCTTGAGCAGGAAGTCCTGCGGCGTGCCGGCCATGGCGATGCCCGAGAGGTCGCCCTTGATGTCGGCGGCGAAGACCGGAACGCCCAGGCGCGAAAAGCCCTCGGCCATGATCTGCAGCGTCACGGTCTTGCCCGTGCCGGTCGCCCCGGTCACCAGTCCATGCCGATTGCCGTACTTGAGGGCGAGATATTCGGGACGGGTGCTGGTGCCGAGATAGACTTTGTCGTCAACGAGCATAGGGGCCTCGGAAGTGGATGATTTGGCGAGTCTTATAGCCGCCCTGACGCAAGCGGGACAAGAAACCGCCGCGCGTTTCTTGGGAAGAGCCCGTCATTCACCAAATCCGGAGGTTTCGCTATCGCCTCGGGGCGGGCCGCTCCACAGTACCGGCATGGAAAAATCCGCCTTCAGCCGCCGTCATCTGCTGGCCTCAGCCGCCGCCCTGGGCATCGCCGCCCTTTCGGGCCGCGCCTTCGCCGCCGTTATGCTCGATGCCGCCGAACTCGGCGCGATACCCGGCCCCGACGACCAGACCGGCGCCTTGCAAAAGGCCTTCGACACCGCCGCCGCCCAGGCGCGCCCACTCTTCCTGCCGCCCGGCACCTATCGCGTCACGGGCCTCATCGTCCCCGATGGCCTCCAGCTCACCGGCATGCCCGGCCAGACGATCCTGGCCCTATCGGGCGGCGACACCCTGCTCTCGATCTCCGGCCGTTCCAACGTCACCATCCAGGGCATCGCCTTCGACGGCAGCGGTGGCGGAACCGGCAGCGCACAGAGTGGCCTCATCGACGTCCAGAACAGCCGCGCGGTGACCCTCACCAATCTCAGCCTCCGCAATGCCGCCGGCAACGGGCTGGCGCTCTTCGCCAGCGAAGGCCTCGTCGAGAACTGCGACATCGCCGAGGTCTCGACCGCCATCTTCGCGCTCGACAATACCGGCCTCGTCATCACCAGCAACCGCATCGCCCACTGCCGCAACAACGGCATTCTCGTCTGGCGCTCGGCCAGCGGGGCGGATGGCACCATCGTCACCGGCAACCGCATTGCCGATGTCGCCTTCGAGGCCGGCGGCAACGGTCAGAACGGGAACGGCATCAACGTCTTCCGCGCCGGCGAGATCATTGTCGCCAACAACCACATCACCGGCTGCGCCTTCTCGGCCGTGCGCCTCAACGCCACGACCAACACGCAGGTCACCGGCAATGCCTGCATCGACAGCGGGGAGACCGCGATCTTCTCCGAGTTCGGCTTTTCCGGTTCGGTGATCGCCAACAACGTCATCGACAAGGCCGCGCTCGGCATCTCGATCGCCAATCTCGATAGCGAGGGGCACCTGGCCACCTGCAGCGGCAATATCGTCCGCAACATCCTGCCGTCCTCGCCCAACAATCCCGACACGACGCCTTGCGGCATCTTCGCCGAGGCCGATGTCGCCATCACCGGCAATGTCGTCGACAGCGTCCCTGGCCCCGGCATCCTTGCAGGTTGGGGCCCGTTCCTGCGCAACGTCCTCGTCAACGGCAACGTGGTGCGAAACACCCAGATCGGCATCGCCGCCAGCGTCGCCGAAGGGGCCGGCTCCGCCCAGATCACCGGCAACACCATCTCCGGCGCCGAGACGCCGCTGGCCGGCATGGCCTGGACCGAAATGCGCAGCGGCGACCTTGCCGCCGATGCAGGGCGGTTCGCGAATGTGAGCGTTGCCGGGAACGCGGTCAGCTAAGAGCGAACCTACCGGCGCCTCTTACGCCCACACCCCCTCAACCGCCCGCACCGTGCCGACATCCAGCCCGCGCACATTCTTTACCGTCTGCACAGACCAGCGCCGCAGCACTTCGGCCTGCTTTTCGTCCGGGTCAGCGATCGCCAGCAGCAGCGCTGCGACCATGGCGCGGGAGGCGTCCATGTTGCCGTCGTCGCACTTGATGGCGTAGCCCCAGCCCTTGTCGCGGATGGCGCCGCATTGCACGCCTTCCGCGCCGCCCTTCTGCATGACGCGACCGCCGAAGGCTTCCATCACCACGGTGTCCAGCTGTTCCTTGCCTGCCACCAGGTGCGGGTGGCGCGTGGCGGCGTCGAAAATCCGCTGCGCGCCGGCTGCGAGGTCGGGCGGCAGCCCCTTGCCCGTTGCCATGCGGGCGAAGCCGCGCGCAAAGGCTTCGATCGGCGCCGCCCAGGTCGGGATCGAGCAGCCATCCGTGCCGCAGCGGCCTTCGGTCAGCCTTTCGCCGATCACGGCCTCGATGGCCGAGCGCACGCGCACCTGCACCGGATGGTCGCGATTGACGTAGCCCAGCGTCGGCGCGCCGATGGCCAGCGCCACCGAGAGCATGCCCGAGTGCTTGCCCGAGCAATTGTTGTGCAATGCCGACGGCGCTTCATGGCGCTCGCGCAATTGCCGGCGCGCTTCGGAATCGCCGGGGGCATGGGCGCCGCATTCGAGGTCGTCCTTGCTCAGGCCCAGCTCTTCGAGGAAATGGGTGACGCCTTCCACATGCACGTCTTCGCCACGATGGGAGGCGCAGGCGAGCGCCAGGTCTTCATCGCTCAGGCTGAAGCGGCCGATGGAGTCGGCCGTGACCATGGCCAGCGCCTGCATCGACTTGACCGCCGAGCGCGGGAAGATCGGGCGGGAGATGTCGCCGGCCGAGGCAATGATCCGGCCATCCGCGTCCACCACGGCGAAGGCGCCGCGATAGCGGTTCTCCACCCAGTTGCCGCGGACCATCTCGGCAAGAATCGGATTGGCATCGGTCATGAAAGAAAAAACTCCGGTCAGTGCTATTTGCGGAGAATAGCACGTGACCGGAGAGTCGACGGGAGGAGGTCGAAAAGAAAAATCAGATGTCCAGGTCGTCCGCGAGCGTGAGGTAGGCCGAGTTCACCCACCCCATCTGGTTGCCGCGCTCGACGAGGCACCAGTCCGAGCCCTGCGAGGCCTCGATGCACCGCTCGACCCACACATAGGTGTGCGGCTTGAGCGAGCCGGTCTTCTGGGAATAAGAGGCCGGCCACTTGCGGATGTTGAGGCGGTCCCACTTGGCGACGCCGGTCACCTGCGCCTGCTGTTCCACCTGGTAGCCGGCGGCCATTGCGGGCTGCACGACGAAGGCGGCGGCACCGACGATGACCAGGCCCGCCAGGGCTGCCACCAGAAGCTGTTCGTGCTGCTTTCTCATTTCGTCCCCTCAAAGCTCGGGTTGCGTTCGATGGAGATCACCCTATTGCCCGGGCCTTGAACCCACCCTGAGACCCGCGTTCAGAATCGGTTCAGATTGGGTTGGCTGGCCCCGGCTGGCCTTGCTAGGCTGAGGGCGTCATCAGGGGAGAGGGTGAGAATGCCGAAAGTCGTTGTAACCGGGGGCAGCGGAAAGCTCGGGCGCGCGGTGGTGCGCGACCTGCTCGACCATGGCTACGAGGTGCTGAACCTCGATACGGTGGCGCCCCGCAACGGTCCCTGCCCGACGGTCAAGGTCGACCTTTCCGATTACGGCCAGGTGGCCGAGGCCATCCTCGGCGGGATCGACGAGCGGCACGGCCCGTTCGAGGCCGTGGTCCATCTCGCCGCGATTCCCGCGCCGGGCCTCAGCCCCAATGCCGAGACGTTCAAGAACAACGTGCCCTCGACCTACAACGTCTTCCTCGCCGCCCGGCAGGCGGGCATCAAGAACGTGGTCTTCGCCTCGAGCGAAACGGTGCTCGGCCTCCCCTTCGACACGCCCCCGCCCTATGTGCCGGTGGACGAGGAGTATTTCCCGCGGCCCGAAAGCGCTTATTCGCTCGGCAAGCTGCTCGACGAAACCATGGCCGCCCAGTTCGCCCGCTGGGACCCGGACCTGCGCATCGTCGGCCTGCGCTTCTCCAACGTCATGGACCCGGAAGACTACAAGGCCTTCCCGGGCTTCGACGCCAACCCGCTCGGGCGCAAATGGAACCTCTGGGGCTATATCGACGCCCGCGACGGCGCCCAGGCCGTGCGCCGCGCCATCGAGGCAGACTTCAAGGGCTTTGAAGCCTTCATCATCGCCAATGCCGACACCGTCATGAGCCGCGACAACACCTCGCTCCTGGCCGAGGTGTTTCCAGGCGTACCGCAGAAACCCGGCATCTCCACCAACGGCACGCTGCTCTCGATCGACAAGGCCAAACGCATGCTGGGGTATTGGCCGCAATATTCGTGGCGAACAGAGATCAGGAAGGGGTAGCGAGGGTCTCTTCTGCTACCCACGCTTCTCCGATCACGGGCCCATCCAACACGGAACCCACCCCGCCACGGAACTTCCCCGGCCGCAGAGCCGGGGCCCACGGATATCTCCACTCGGGTGGAGGAGTGCAATAGGCCCCTGTGTAATTGTGCTGTGTCATATTGGGTACGGGCGGGAGACCGTTGGGCCCCAGGTTTAAAGACCGAGAGCCGGCACGGGTCCCCGCCCGCTTTGACAAACACCTGAACAGTTGCGCGAGGCCGCTCGAGACGGACCTCGGATCACAGGGACAGGCCCATGACCCTATCACCGACCTGGATTGGAATCGACGTTTCGAAAGCCTGGCTGGATATCGCCTCTTCCGGCGGGGAGGGCGTGCAGCGGATCGCCAACACCATGGACGCCATCGCCGCATTCGCCGCCACGCTGGAGCGGGAGGCACTCTCGTGGTGCTGGAGGCGAGCGGGGTTTACGACAAGAGCTTGCGCGCCGGACTGGCGCTGGCCGGGATCGGCCATGTCCGGGTCAATCCGCAGCGGGCCCGTGACTTTGCGCGGGCCAGCGGCCGGCTCGCCAAGACCGATGCGCTCGATGCGGCCATGCTTGCCGAAATGGGCCGGGCCCTGCGCCTCGTGGCCGACCCGCTGCCCGAGGCCGGACGCGAGCGGCTCGGCCTGCTCAGCCGCCGCCGCGACCAGTTGGTGGCCATGCGCACCCAGGAAAAGCAGCGCCGGATCGAGATAACCGATTCCTTCATCGGCGCCGACCTGGACCGGCACATGGCCGGCCTCAACCAGGCCATCGCCGCCATCGAGGTCGAAATCCAGAACCAGATCGGCAGCGATGCCGCCCTGGCACAGGACCAGGCCCTGATCCGCTCGGTGCCCGGCATCGGCCCGGTCACCGCCTCTGTCCTGGCCGCCCTGATGCCCGAACTGGGCCGACGCTCGGGCAAGCAGATCGCCACCCTGGCCGGGTTGGCCCCGCTCAACAACGATAGCGGCCTACGGCGCGGACAGCGCTCCATCCGCGGGGGCCGCCGCCGCGTCCGCCAGGCCCTCTACATGGCCGCCGTTGCATCCTTGCGAACACAATCGCCTCTCAACGCCTTCTACCACCGTCTGCGCCAGGCCGGAAAACCACCCAAGCCCGCCCTCGTCGCCCTCGCCAGAAAGCTCCTCGTCACCATCAACGCCATCATGAAAACCCGAACACGCTTCGCAACCTGAATTACAGTTGCCGGGTCTTCGCCCGGGGAAGTAAGAGTTGGGGCAAGGTCGGCGAGACGGAAAGCGAGATCGCCCCAGCAGGTCAGGGGAAGTGTGGCGGGCGAAGCGGTGCGGTCGGCATCTCGCCCTTGGCACTCCCCTCCCAGCCTCCCCCGCAAGGGGGGAGGTGCTGACCGTGCCTAATGAGCGCATTGTGTTCCAACACCCCGATCGAAACACCTCCCCCCTTGCGGGGGAGGCTGGGAGGGGGGTGCCAAGAACGCGGGCCGCCTACCCCCGAGCCTTCAACAACGTCTTCGCAATATCCGCAAACCCCCGGCCGGCCGGCTGTTCTGACACCCAGGCCGGCGCCTGAGGCAGCTCCGCCAGGTACGGCGCGATATTCCCTACGCCGAACGAATTGCGGATGAACGAGAACATCGGCGCGTCGTTGCGGGAGTCCCCGACAAACGCGGTGCTCGCCGCCACATCCGCCGGCGCCACGCCGAAATCCTTGAGCAGCACGCGCTCGCTCATGGCGCGCTTGTCGTAGTCGCCGATCCAGGTGTTGATGTGGATCGAGCTCGCCACTGCCCGGGCGCCAGTAGCGCGGATGGCCTTGGCCAGGTCGTCGATTTCCTCGGGTGCGTGGCCGGCGAGGTCGATGGCCACGTCGGCGATGCGGAACTGCTGGTCGTGCGCCAGCTCGAACCCCGTGCCCGCCAGCATCATCACCAGCCGCTGCAGCAGCTCGCGCTGGCGCAGGCGGCGCGTGGCTTCGTCATCCCAGTACTCGAAGACCACCTTGCCGCGGTCCGAAGTCAGAACGAACGCACCGCTCTCCCCGATCACGGCGGCCACCGGCCAGGTGCGCACGATATGCTCGGCCCAGCCGGCCGACCCGCCCGTCACCGGAATGACGGATATGCCGGCGTCCGACAGGTCCCAGAGCGCCTGGTAGGTCTGCGGCAGCAGCCGACCATGCGTGGTGAGCGTGTCGTCGATATCGGTGAACAGATACCGCACCGCGCGCAGATCGCTGGTCGCAGGAGCGGGGCCGAGGAAAGTCATGAGGTCTCCGAACCGCAAAGAACGACATCCACGCCGCTTTGGCGCAGCTTGTCGGCAATAGAAGGATCATCAGGCAGATGGTCGGTGAAAAACCGGCTCATGCGGGAGAACGGCACCACCTTGACCGCCGCCGGGCGCAACCACTTGGAGGCGTCGGCGACGAGGAACCGCTGTTCGGAACTGTCGATGATCGCCGCCGTCACCAGCGCTTCCTCGTGGGTGAATTCGAGGAGCCCGATATCGGGGTGAAGCCCGCCCGTGCCCACCACGCAGCAGGCCGCGTGGAATTTCTGGAAATAGCGCACCGTGTCCGGCCCGACGCTGTCTCGATCGTCCGGGCGGTAGACGCCGCCGGTCAAATGCACGTCGAGATGCTTGGCATCCCCCAGGGTCAGCGCCACGTCGATGTTATTGGTGACGATGGTGAGGTCGCGGTGGTCGCGCAGGGCCTCGGCCACGTATTGCACCGTCGTGCCGATGCCCATGAGCACCGTGGCGCCTTCGGGGATTTCGGCCGCGATCCGCCGCGCGATCACCTGCTTGGCGGCAGCGTTGATCTCGAAGCGGGCATTGGCCGAGATGTTGCGACCTTCGACCGGAACGTCCACGCCGCCATGGAAGCGGCGGGCATAGCCCCGGTCGCAGAGATAGTTGATGTCGCGGCGGATGGTCTGGGTCGTCAGGCCGTAGCGGCGCGCCAGGTCCTCAATGTATTGAGCACCTTCGCGTTCGATCAACGAGAGGATTTCGGCCTGCCTGTCGGAAAGCATGTTCGTTCCGTTTCAACCTTATCGGCTGAGAAAATATCTCGGTTCGTCGGTGATCACGGCCCCCAGCCCCATCGGCCAGAACTGCGCCAGCTCGGCCGGGTCGTTGCACGTCCAGGCCCGCACCAGCAGCCCCTTTTCGACGACCTCGTCGAGGAAGGGCAGCGTCAGTGCATGGTAATTAAGATGGATGACCTTGGTCGGGATATCGGCCAAGACGTCGCGCCAGTTTTCCGGCAGCTTGTCCCAGAGCATGGCCAGCTCAAGCGACGGGTCCATGGCGCCGATCGACTTGAGCACGTCGATGTCAAAGCTCGAGATCGAGATCTTTACCTTGGGGTCGCGGCGCTTGAGGACGGCGTGGATATTGCCGGTCAGCTCCTCCACCGAAGTCTGGTGCTTGTGCCGCTTGATCTCGAGATTGCCTGCCAGGCCGAACTCGGCGAAGCATTCCAGAGCCTGTTCCAGCGTCGGGATGCGCTCGCCCTTGTAGAAGCCATCGAACCAGGAGCCGGCATCGATATTGGCAAGGTCGGCGACCGCGAGGTCCTTGAGGTGGCCCTTTGAGGACGAGCAGCGGTCGACCGTCGCGTCGTGGATGACTACGGGCGTGCCGTCACCCAGGAGCGAGACGTCGAACTCCACCCATCGCGCGCCTTGCCCATAGGCGGCACGAAACGCTGAGAGCGTGTTTTCCGGCGCGACCGCCGACGCTCCCTTGTGCGCGTGCACCTGATCGATCCGCAGACCGGCCCCGGAAATGGGGCGTTCCATTGTGTTAGCCGTCGATGCGCTCATGGCAGGCTCAGTCGGTCCTTTTGCCGCTCTCTCGATTGAAGGGATGGAAGTCGGCATGGCGGGCGTGAAGCGCCAGCCGGGTGCCTTCGGCGATCTGCGGGCGGCCTTGCAGCAGCACGACGATCACCTGTTCTGTATCGTTCAGCCGGACGTGGACGTGGCTTTCGCCGCCAGCCGGCTCGACCAGTTCGACAATGGCGTCGAGCTTGGCGTGAGCCTCGGCCGGCGCATCGAGCAGCAGGTGCTCGGGGCGGATGCCGATGATATCGGTATTGGCCGGCAGGCTGCCCGTGTCGCCGTGGAAACGATCGACGGTGATGAGGTTCATCGGCGGCGAGCCGATGAAGCTGGCCACGAAGAGGCTGGCCGGACGCTCATAGACCTCGACCGGCGTACCTACCTGCTCGACGAGGCCCGAATTCATCACCACCAGCCGGTCGGCCAGGGTCAGGGCTTCGAGCTGGTCGTGGGTGACGTAGAGGCTCGTGGTCTTGAGCCGGCGCTGGAGGCGCCGGATTTCCACGCGCATCTGCACGCGCAGCTTGGCGTCGAGGTTGGAGAGCGGCTCGTCGAAGAGGAACGCCGCCGGTTCGCGCACGATGGCGCGGCCCATGGCCACGCGCTGGCGCTGGCCGCCCGAAAGCTGGCGCGGCTTGCGTTCGAGGAACTGGCCGATCTCCAGGATATCGGCGGCTTCCTTGACCCGCTTGTCGATCTCCGGCCGCGGCACGCCGCGGTTCTTGAGGCCGTATTCGAGGTTCTGCCGCACGGTCATGTGCGGGTAGAGCGCGTAGTTCTGGAACACCATGGCGATGTCGCGCTCGGCAGGCTCGGCCTTGTTCACGTCCTTGCCCGCAATGCGGACAATGCCGTCAGTAACGGTTTCGAGGCCCGCCACCATGCGCAGGAGCGTGGACTTGCCGCAGCCTGAAGGGCCGACGAGTACGATGAATTCACCGTCGGCGACGTTGAGGTTGATGCCCTTCACCGCCGGCGAGTTGCCGTAGTCTTTCTTGAGGTCAACGAGATCGATCGTTGCCATGCTTATTTCTCCGTTTCGGTGAGGCCTTTGACGAACAGGCGCTGCATTCCGATGATGACGAGCACGGGCGGGAGCGCGGCGAGGATCACCGCCGCCATCACCGTGTGCCATTGCGGATAGCTGTCGGCGACGTCGGCCATGCGCTTGATGCCCATCACGACCGTGTACTGGTCCTGATTGGTGGTGACGATCAGCGGCCAGAGGTACTGGTTCCAACCCAGGATGAAGAGGATCACGAAGAGCGCCGCGATGTTGGTCACCGAGAGCGGGAGCAGAATGTCGCGGAAGAACTTCATCGGCCCTGCCCCATCCACCCGCGCCGCTTCCATGAGCTCCTCGGGCACCGTCAGGAAGAACTGGCGGAAGAGGAAGGTCGCGGTCGCAGAGGCGAGGAGCGGCACGATGAGGCCGCCGTAATTGTTGAGCAGACCCAGATCCGCCACCACCTTGAAGGTGGGCACGATACGCACTTCGACCGGCAACATCAGGGTGATGAAGATCAGCCAGAAGGCGAGCGTGCGGAACGGGAAGCGGAAATAGACGATGGCGAAGGCCGAGAGGATCGAGATGGCGATCTTGCCGATGGCGACGCCGAGCGCCATCACCAGCGAGTTGAACATCATTGGCCCGAGCGGCGGGGCGCCGGAGGTGGTCATGCCCGAGCTGAGCATGGCCCAGTAATTCTCGATCATGTGCGGCCCCGGCAGGAGCGGCACGACGCCCGAATAGAAATCGTTGGGTCCGCGGGTCGAGGCGATGAAGGCCAGATAGACCGGGAACACCACCACCACGACGCCGACGATCAGCACCAGGTGCGACAGGAAATTGAGGATGGGACGATTTTCTACCATTTGCTCCTCCTCAATACTGCACGCGCCGCTCGACGAAGCGGAACTGGACGGCGGTCAGGACGATGACGATGCCCATCAGGATCACGGACTGGGCGGCGGAAGAGCCGAGGTTGAGGCCGATGAAGCCGTCGAAATAGACCTTGTAGACAAGGATTTCGGTCGACCGGGACGGTCCGCCCTCGGTGGTCGCGTGGATCACGCCGAAAGTATCGAACATGGCGTAAACGACGTTGATGACCATCAGATAGAACGTGGTCGGCGAGAGCAGCGGGAAGACTATGGTCCAGAAGCGCTTGACCGGGCCGGCGCCATCGATGGCTGCCGCCTCCTCGAGCGATTTCGGGATGGATTGCAGTCCCGCCAGGAAGAAGAGGAAGTTGTAGGAGATCTGCTTCCAGGTCGCCGCCAGCACGATGAGGATCATCGCGTCGGTGGAGTTGATCATGTGGTTCCAGTTCACCCCGAACGCCCTGAGCAGATAGGTCAGGATGCCGATGGTGGGGTTGAACATGAACCACCAGAGAATGCCCGCGATGGCCGGCGCGATGGCGTAGGGCCAGACGAGCAGCGTCGAATAGACTTTCGAGGAGCGCAGCATGCGGCTGGCGGTAACAGCCAGGAGCAGCGCGACAATCATCGATAGCGCCGTCACGCTGATGGCGAAGATCGCCGTGACGCGCATGGAGTTGAGATAGGCCGGATCGGCAAAGAGCTTCGAGTAGTTGTCGAGCCACACGAAGGTTGTCTTGAAGCCGAAGGCATCTTCGCGAAGGAAGGATTGCCAGAAGGCCTGGCCGGCGGGCCAGAGGAAAAAAACGAAGGTCACCAGCAGTTGCGGCAGCAGCAGCACATACGGCAGGACCCTGTTTGGAAAGACGGTGCGTTTGGTCTGCATCGGCCGGTCTCGCGTGAGGGCAAAAGGAAGCCCGCGAGTTGCGCGGGCTTCCGGTTGAGCAGGCCGGACCTTACTGGTTGGCCGCCTGGAACTCGCGCAGGAGTTCGTTGCCCTTCCTGACGGCCTCGTCGAGCGCTTCCTTGGGCGTCTTCTGCCCGCCCAGCATCGCGACGGCTTCGTCGGAGATGACGGTGCGTTCCTGGACGTAGTTGCCGAAGCGGATGCCCTTGGAGTTTTCGGTCGGGGTGACGCGGGTCAGCTGCTTGATGGCGATGTCCGAACCCGGATTCTTCTCGTAGTAGCCCTGCTGGATGCCCAGGTCATAGGCGGCCTGCGTGATCGGCAGGTAACCGGTGAACTGGTGCCAGGCAGCCTGGACGTCCGGCTGCGAGAGGTACGTGAAGAACTTGGCCACGCCCTTGTATTCTTCCTGCGGACGGCCCTGGAGCGTCCAGAGGGTGGCGCCGCCGATGATCGAGTTCTTCGGCTCGGTCGTCACGTCATCGTAGTACGGCAGCGGAGCGAAGCCGACCTGGAAGTCCTTGGCGTTGTTGATCACGCCGGCGCGCGAGGCCGACGAGTTCATGTAGATGGCGCATTCCTGCGAGTAGAACAGCGGGGGCGCGTTGTCGCCGCCGCCGGGGCCGCCGAACTCGAACACATGCTCATCCTGCCACTTCTTCAGGTTTTCCCAGTGGCGTACGGAGAGGTCGTTGTTGAAGGTGAACTCGGCATCCAGACCGCCAAAGCCGTTGGCCTTGGTGGAGTAAGGCTGGTCATGGATCGCGTTGAGGTTCTCGAGCTGAACCCAGGCGATCCAGCCGGTGGTGAAACCGCACTTGGCCGCGCCGGAATCGACGATCTTCTTGGAGAACTCCTCGACTTCCTTCCAGGTCTTGGGCGCCACTTCCGGATCAAGGCCGGCTTTTTTGAAGACGTCCTTGTTGTAGTACATGATCGGGGTGGACGAGTTGAAGGGCAACGACAGGATGTTGCCCTCGGTGTCCGAGTAGTAGCCGACGACGGCCGGCAGGTACTTGGACTGGTCGAACTCTTCGCCCATGTCCTTCATGAGCTGGTAGACCGGGTACACGGCGCCCTTGGCGCCCATCATGGTGCCGGTGCCGACTTCGTAAACCTGGATGATGGCCGGCTGTTCGTTGGCGCGGAACGCGGCGATGGCGGCCGTCAGGGCTTCGTCATAGGAGCCCTTGTAGACCGGAACGATCTCGTAGTCGGGCTGGCTCTTGTTGAAGTTGGCAGCGATCTCTTCGAGCTTGGCGCCAAGTTCGCCGCCCATTGCGTGCCACCACTGGATCTTGGTCGCGGCTTCCGCGGCAGTGGCAAAAGTCAGCGCCGCCAATGCGGTCGACGCAAGCAGAACAAGCTTGTTCATTTGTCTCTTCCCTTTTTGGTCCCCTCCAGAAGGTCGATTGCCTTCTTGCCGAAACGCTAGCAATCGAATTTTCATATGGCAACCTCAAAAGTTCATATGAAAATGTCGGTGGACACGGGGTGGGTGGGTCAGGTGTTGAGGCCATCGCGGCCGTCGCGAGGAATAGGCGGGCCTGATTGCACTTTTATGACACTATCGTAGGTTATGGACTTGTTTTGAGCGAGCATTCGAAGCGCTGATACGCGCGGCGCCTTGCGTGCCGAACGTTCATATGAAAATCATGCTCATAAGTGCCGCGTCGGTTTCGCGAGAGGAGGACGGTCTCGCAACCGAATGACGGCACAGGGGTTTGGACTTCCAGGCTTACGCGCGCATTGTTAGCGTGATCAACCCGACTCACGGAGGGAAAGGCATGTATCTCACTGTCGTGCACCTGGTGGCGGCCATCGTGCTGCTGATCTGGGCGGTGCGCATGGTGCGAACAGCGGTTGAGCGCTCCTACTCAACGCAGTTGAGGCGCGTCCTCAACTTTGCCAGCTCCAGCAAGCTGGCGGCCGCAGTCTCGGGCGCCACGATGGCGATTGCGCTGCAAAGCTCGACGGCGGCGGCGCTCCTGGCCATCGGCTTTGCCGGCAGCGGACTGATGACTTCGGCCACGGGAATTGCCGTGCAACTGGGCGCGGCGCTCGGATCGGCGCTCGTCGCCAGCATCCTGTCGATGGACCTTTCCTGGCTGACGCCTCTCCTCGTCATCCTGGGCGGCCTGTTGTTCTTCAAGGGCAATGCCCGGCAGACCAAGCAATTGGGCCGGCTGGTGATGGGCCTCGCCTTCACGCTGATCTCGCTGCAGATGATGTCGGAGGCTACGGCGGCCTGGCGCGATAGTCCGGTGCTCGAAATGGGCGTCACCTATCTCAGGAACGACCTCATTACCGCGTTCCTGCTGGCGGCTCTGCTCGGCTGGGCGATCCACTCCTCGGTCGCGGCGGTGCTGCTCATAGCCTCGTTCTCGACGCATGGGCTCATCCCGGTCGAGATGGCGGCGGCGCTGGTGCTCGGGGTCAATACGGGCGGGGCCTTCATCACGGTGCTCCTCACCCGTGCCATGGACGTCCGTGCGCGCCGTATTGCCTTGGGAAACATGCTGTTTCAGGTGGTCGTGGCGGTGGCGCTGCTGCTCGTGCTGCAGTTCATTCGCCCACCGCTCAACTGGGTTACGGCCCTACCCGGCTCGGATGTGATCGCCTTCCACGTGGCCTTCAACCTGCTGCGCGTGGCGGTCTGCCTGCCGTTCACCGGACAGATGGCGCGGCTCACCGAGCGCCTGCTCAAGCCCGCGCCGAACGAGACCATGGACGTTGCGCGGCTGCGCCAGCCGGCGCTGATCCGGGAGGCCAAGGCCAATCCCGATATCGCGCTGGCCAGTGCCACGCGCGAATTGCTGCGAATGAGCGAGCTGGTGGAGGTGATGCTCCAGCCGGTGATGAACATCTACCAGACGGGCGACAAGGTCGCGATCAAGCAGATCAAGGAGCTGGAGGCGGAGGTCAACAAGGCCAACAGCGACATCAAGCTCTATCTGGCAAGCCTGGATTGGGACGGGATGGACGAAGGCCAGAAGCGCCGCGGACAGGAACTGACAAGCTTTGCCATCAATATGGAGCAGGCCGGCGATATCGTGGCCAAGCAGCTCCTGAAGCTGGCCGAGCAGAAGTGCGAGCGGAATATCAAGTTCTCCGACCAGGGCTGGAAGGAACTGACGGACCTGCATGCGCGCGTGCTCGACAACCTGCAGCTCTCGCTCAACGTGCTGGTTTCCGAAGATCGCGATTCGGCGCGGCAACTCATCGAGGAGAAGGACGAGATCGGCGCGTTCGAGCGCGAGAGTATCGCCCGGCACCTCACCCGCCTGCGTTCAGGCACGGCGGCAAGCCGGGAGAGCTCGGACCTGCACCTCGAGACCGTGCACGCACTCAAGCGCATCAACTCGGCACTCTCGGGAATTGCCTATTCGATCCTGAGCGAAAGCGGGGACCTGCTGGACAGCCGCCTCAGCAAGGCCGCAGGAGCGCCTTAATCGCGCCCGATCCGTTGGGGATAAGCCGATGAGGGCGGTCACGGCCGCGTGAGGGAAAACTATTCTATATGGCTACCAAGCTGTCGGCGGCGACGCTTGCTCCAATATCTCTGACCGCATCGGTCCCCCACTACAATCGCACGCGTCTCAAGGCCGGGATCGTGCATATCGGGGTCGGCAAGTTTCATCGAGCACACCAGGCCGTCTATATGGACGACCTGTTCAACCTGGGCGAAGCCCATGACTGGGCCATTATCGGCGCGGGCGTCCGCGCAGCCGACGGGCATACCCGCTTGGCGCTGGAGCCACAGGACTGGATGTCCACGGTGGTGAGCGAAGACGGCCACCGCTCCATCGCCCGCGTGCTGGCGCCGATGATCGAATTCATCGAACCGAGCGCCACCGACATGTTGCTCGACAGGCTGGAAGATCCTGCCGTGCGCATCGTCTCGATGACCGTTACCGAGGCCGGATACTACATAGATAGCGCGACGGGGCACTTCAAAGCCGACCATCCCGACATGGTTGCGGATGCCGAAGACATCAACGCGCCCAAGACGGCGATCGGCGTCGTGGTGTCGGGGCTGAAGCGTCGCTGGGATGCAGGTTCGGGGCCGTTCACGGTGCTGAGTTGCGACGACATGCCGGAGAATGGGCGCGTTGCCGAGAGCGCGGTGCTCGACCTGGCCGCGATGGTCGATCCCGAACTGGCGGGCTGGATTCGCTCGCACGTGACGTTCCCGGGCTCGATCGCCGAGCGCGTCATCAAGCCGGCGGACGACACGCTGCGGGAGATGCTGGACCGGACATTCGGGATCGAGGACGCGGCGCCGGTATTCTGCACGGAGCCGCGACGCTGGATCATCGAAGATGATTTCGCGGCCGGTCGACCGCCGCTCGAAAAGGTGGGCGTCGCGTTCGTCTCCGACATCCGGGAGCATCAGCCGACCCCGCCAGTGGCAGAATCGGCTGCCTGACAATCAGATACGATAGGCCTTCTTCGCCAGCCTGTAGGCGAGGTCGACCGCCACTTCGTGGGCTTCTTCCAGTTCAAGCTGGTGGGTGGCGACAAGGCCGGCGAGGTAGGAGCAATCCACACGCCGCGCCACATCGTGTCGCGCAGGTATCGAGAGATAGGCGCGCGTGTCGTCGTTGAAGCCGACGGTGTTGTAGAAGCCGGCTGTCTCCGTGACCATCTGGCGGTAGCGCAGCATGCCCTCCGGGCTATCGTAAAACCACCAGGCGGGGCCGAGCCGCAGTGCGGGATAGTGCCCGGCAAGCGGAGCCAGTTCGCGCGAATAGGTGGTTTCGTCGAGCGTGAAAAGAATGATCGTGAGGTCGGAGCGGTTGCCGACTTCATCGAGCAGCGGCTTCAGCGCGCGAACGTAGTCGGTGCGCGCCGGGATATCGGCGCCCTTGTCGGCGCCATAGGCGGCGAAGACATCGCGATTGTGATTGCGGAAGGCGCCGGGATGGATCTGCATCACCAGGCCATCCTCGATGCTCATCCGCGCCATTTCGGTGAGCATCTGTGCGCGGAAAAGCTCGGCATCCTCGGGCGACGGATTACCCTTGGTGACGCGCTCGAAGAGAGCGGCGGCGTCGGTACGCGAGAGATTGGCGGTGCGAGCGCTCGGGTGGCCGTGATCCGACGAGGTTGCCCCGCGGGCCTTGAAGTAGGCGCGGCGGGCGCGGTGGGCATCGAGGTAGCCGGCCCACGTAAGCGGCATGCCGGTGAGGGCGACGAATTCAGCCACGCGCTGGGCGAAGCCTTCGCGTTCAGGATCGATGACGAAGTCGGGACGGTAGGCGGGCAGGACGCGGCCATGCCAGCCGGAGGTGAGGACCTGGTCGTGGTAGCGCAGGTCGTCGGTTGCGGCGTCGGTGGTGGAGATGGCTTCGATGCGGAAGGCATCATAGAGCGCGCGTGGGCGCAGCTCGGGCTTCTGCAGAGCGTCAGCGATCTGATCGTAGATACGGTCGGCGTTGAGCGGGGTCAGGCGCTCGGTGATGCCGAATACGCTTTCGAGCGAGTGCTCGAACCAGAGGCGGGACGGCGTGGCGCGGAAGAGATACCAATTTTCGGCGAAGAGGCGCCAGATGGCGCGATCGTCGGTCTTTTTGGGCTCGCCGTGGCGATCCGGGATGCCCATGGCCTCCAGTGGCACGCCCTGCGAATAGAGCATTCTGAACACGTAGTGGTCGGGCTTGATGAAAAGCGCGACCGGATCAGGGAAGGCGGCATCCTCGGCATACCAGCGCGGCTCGGTGTGGCCGTGCGGCGAGACGATCGGCAGGTCCTTGACGGAGCCATAGAGTTCACGGGCCAGGCCGCGCAGGGTCGGGTCGGCCGGAAACAGCCGGTCTGGATGAAGTGGCAAAGCAGTAACCCTCGGTTTCCCGTCGATTACAACTACCATACCAGACGGTCAATGCTTGTTCAGCACTCCACCACGTTGACCGCCAGGCCACCAAGGCTGGTTTCCTTGTAGCGCTCGTTCATGTCGTGGCCGGTCTGGCGCATGGTTTCGACGCATGCGTCGAGCGCCACGCTGTGGATGCCATCGCCCTTCATCGCCAGGGACGCGGCTGTTACCGCTTTCACCGCGCCGAAGGCGTTGCGCTCGATGCAGGGAATCTGCACGAGGCCGCCGACGGGATCGCAGGTCATGCCGAGATGGTGCTCGAGGGCAATTTCGGCGGCATTTTCCACCTGCTCGGGCGTACCGCCCATGACGGCGCAAAGACCGGCAGCGGCCATTGCGGAGGCGGAACCGACCTCGCCCTGGCACCCAACTTCAGCGCCGGAAATGGAGGCGTTGTGCTTGATGATGCCCCCCACCGCCGCGGCGGTCAGCAGGAAGGTGCGGATGCCGTCATCGTTCGCGCCGGTCGAGAAATCGCGATAATAGCGCAGCACCGAGGGGATGACGCCGGCTGCACCGTTGGTCGGCGCGGTGACGACCTTGCCGCCGCCAGCATTTTCCTCGTTCACCGCCATGGCGTAGAGGGCCAGCCAATCATTGGCCGAGAGCGGGTTGGTGATGTTGCGCGTGCGTTCTGCATCAAGCTGGGCGCGGATGGCCTTGGCGCGGCGACGAACCTTGAGGCCGCCGGGCAACTGGCCATCCTGGTTCATGCCACGATCGATGCAGTTGGACATGGCCTTCCAGATCCCGTCGAGCCCGGTATTGAGCTCGCGCTCGCCGCGGACGACGGTCTCGTTGCGGCGCTTCATCTCGGCGATGGAGAGGCCGGACTCGCGCGCCATCTTCAGCATCTGCGCAGCGGTTTCAAAGGGGAACGGAACGTCCGTCGCCTGGCGGGGCGGCTCGGTCTTGAGGGCAGCAAGTTCGCTTTCCTCGAGGACGAAGCCACCGCCGATCGAGTAGTAGCCGCGCTTGAGAAGCAGGCCGCCGTCGGCGTCATAGGCAAAGAACTGCAGGCCGTTGGGGTGGCCGGGCATGGCCTTTTGCTTGTCGTAGACGAGATCGACGGCCGGGCGGAAACGATAGGCGTGATGCCCGGGGGGCTGCACCTTACCGCTCTCCTCGACGCCGGCGATGATCGCGTCGATTTCATCGGGATCGATGCTGGCGGGGGGGTAGCCGCAAAGGCCGAGGATGACCGCGCGGCCCGTGCCGTGGCCGATTCCGGTAAAGGCCAGCGAACCGTGGAGGGTGACGGCGAGAGAGGCCACATCTGCGGTAGCAGGGCGAGGCCACTTGCCGTGCGCGAGTTCGTCGAGAAAGCGATTGGCCGCAACCATCGGCCCCATCGTGTGTGAGCTGGACGGCCCGATGCCGATCTTGAACACGTCGAATACAGAAAGGAACATTCCCACTCCCACGGCCGTTCCGAGATAATCACGACCGCATTCCAGTATATCGGAATTTGTGCGCGATCCAAGAGGCCACCAGCGATTGGCAAATCTGCCATACCTGATATCCCTTTAAGGGTGAGCGAGGAGGATTGGCCATGCGGGAAGGTTGGCGGTGGTTCGGACCGGATGCGGGTGTGGGCCTGGACGATGTGCGTCAGGCAGGGGCGACCGACATCGTTTCGGCATTGCACCACGTGCCGATCGGCGACGTGTGGACCGAGGCCGAAGTCGCCAAGCGGAAGAACCTTATCGAGGATACGCCAGCCGGTCGCACGCCCCTGCGGTGGTCCGTGGTCGAATCCATCCCCATTCCGGATCGGGTCAAGCGCGAGGGCAAGGCTGCCAAGGACGATATCGACGCCTGGATTGCCAGTATGGAGGCAGTCGCGCGCTGCGATATCTCGACCATCTGCTACAATTTCATGCCGGTGGTGGACTGGACGCGCACGCAGATCAACTACGAGACGGCGACGGGCTCGACCGCCATGCGGTTCGATCACCGCGCGTTTGCAGCTTTCGAGCTCTTCGTGCTCCAGCGCGAGGGCGTAGAGAACGACTATTCGGATGCGGACAAGCGGGAAGCGGCGGCGAAGCGAGAGGAACTGGGCGATGACGGGTTGGCAGAGGTCGCCCGTATCGTCACCAGCGCCCTGCCCGGCTCGACGTCGGATGCGCTGAGCCTGCCCGCTTTCCGGGAGCGGCTGAAGGCTTATGCGGGGATTGATGCGGCGCGACTACGCCAGCATCTCATCGAGTTTCTGGAGGCAGTCACACCGGCGGCAGAGAGCCTGGGCGTCAAGCTGACGTTGCATCCCGATGACCCGCCGCGACCATTGCTCGGCCTGCCGCGAGTGGCTTCGACGGAGGCAGATTATGCGGCGCTGTTCGAGGCGGTGCCGTCGATGGCCAACGGCATGTGCTTTTGTACCGGCAGCCTGGGCGTGCGGCCTGACAACAACCTGGTGGCGATCCTCAAGCGGTTCGGGCCTCGCATCCACTTCGCGCATTTGCGCGCGACCAAGCGCGAAGAAGACAACCGCAGCTTTCATGAGGCCGCACATCTCGATGGCGACGTAGACATGATCGAGGTGATCAGGGCGCTGGTTTCCGAGGACCGGATGCGGGCGCCCGCGAACAGCATCGTGTTCAGACCCGACCACGGGCAGCGGATGTTGACCGACCTTACGCGTACAAGCGCGCCGGGCTACCCGGCGGTCGGGCGTCTGCGCGGGCTGGCAGAATTACGAGGCGTTATCCGGACGATCGAACGGCTGACCTGAGCAGCTATTCGAAGTAATCCGGGAAATCGGCCTTGGCCTGGTGCAGCAGGATTTCGGCCTTGCCTAGGTGCTGGCGGAGCGCGGTTTCGGCCGCTGCCCCATCACCTGCCAGTACCGCGGTAGTTATGCTGCGGTGCTCACCAATGGTCCGTGGCGGGTCGGAACGCGGCAGCGTCAGATAGCGCACGCGATCGAGCTGGATCTTGTGGTCGTCGATGAGCTGCCACGCATATTCAACGCCCGCAGTCTTGGCCAAGGCACGGTGGAAGGATTCGTCGAGCGTATGGAAGCGGCCGATATCGCCGTTGCCGGCCGCTTCGGATTGCTGGGCCAGCAGGCCTTCGAGCATCGGGGCAGTTGCGGCATTTGTCGCAGCGGCCGCGCGGCGGATGATTTCGACTTCAATGGCCTCGCGGATGAAGCGCGACTGGCCGACGCCTTCCTCGGAAATGCGCTTGACCATGGTGGCACGCTTCGGGCGGATCAGAAGCAGACCCTGCTGACCGAGCCGGATGAAGGCTTCGCGCACCGGCTGGCGCGAGACGCCATAATGCTCGGCGACCTCGGCCTCGGAAATCGTATCTCCGGGCTTGAGATCCAGGCGCACTATCGCATCGCGCAATTGCATCATCATGCGCGTCGCAATGGTGTCCATCACATCGCCCCCAGCGATTTCGCCGTGTTCGTTCATTCGCGCTCCAAATCACCCTCGGGGGAGACTGATATCATACTCGGCCAGCAAAGCATCGACATCCACGACTTCGCGCGTGGCGATGGAGCGGTTGGCGGCGATGCCGGTGAGGATCGACCAGGCGCCCTGCACCTGGTTGGAGCTGCGCCCGTAACGATCGGGCTCCATATTCTCCTTGTCGAAGATGTAGCCGAGCATGACCGGGTCCGCGCCGCCGTGATCGCCCGATCCCTCCCAGACGGGAATGGATTGCGGCAAGCCTCCGGCCAGATGCAGCTCGGTGGTCATGCCATCCTGATGGGCGTGATCGCGCTTGCCACCGAAAACGCCGTGCACTTCGACATGGCGATGAGTCAGTTCGCCCTTGGTGCCATGGAACTTCACCTCGAGACCTTCCCACGGGCTATAGGCGACGAGGGTGTAGTTAAGGCTGGTCTTGTTCGCGTACTCCACCTGCACCTGCATGGTGTCTTCGATGGTGATGTCGTCGGCGAAGACGCACTTATCGCGTAGATAGCCGTCGTCGCCTTCGGCTTCGAGATAGAGGGCGTTGAGCGCAGCGTCGGCTTCGAGATCGAGCCGGAAATCGCATTTGTCGGCCACCGGGCAGCCGTGGCAGCGCGGCCCGCGACCATCAAGGCCCAGCGTCCTGGCCATTTCGGGGGTATAGAACGCGCGCCGTCCATTTGCCGTTATGCGCTTGGGGGTCGAGGCGATCCACCAGTTGAGCAGGTCGAAATGGTGGGTGGATTTGTGGACCAGCAGGCCGCCGGAGCGATCCTTGTAGCGGTGCCAGCGGCGGAAATAATCGGCGCCGTGGACGCGGTCGAGATACCAGCGAAAGTCGACCGCGGTGATCTCCCCGATAGCGCCCGACAGGAGGATGTCCTTGAGCTGCGTGCGAGCGGGCGTGTAGCGATAGTTGAAGCTCACGGTCACCGACTTGCCGCTCTCGCGCTGGGCGTCGAGGATCGATTTGAGGCGGGTGAGGTCGGTGGTCATCGGCTTTTCGGTGATGACGTCGCAACCGGCCCTGAGCGCAGCAACGATGTATTCGTTATGCGTGAAGTCGGGCGTCGTGACGATCACCGTGTCCGGCCGCTGCTCGGCGATCATGCGGTCGAAATCGCTGGCCTCGTAGGTGGGAACGTCACGGCTCGCATTGTCCTTTACCCATTCGGCCGAAAGCGCCAGTCGGTGGGCATTCACGTCGGCCAGGGCCGCGATGGTGTGGCGGTTGCCGTAGTTACGGGCAATCGCGTTGCGGAACATCTGATGGCGCGCACCAGTGCCGACGATGGCGTATTTCATTGGATAGGCTTCTCTTGCTGCAAAGAAGGCTGGCGCGAGAAACTACCATACCAGTTGGCATTGACAAGAGGATTGGCGCGTCAAACGCCTCGTCAAAAACAAGCCTCCCCGATCGATGATCGGGGAGGCGAATTTACCGGGGTAGAAGAGCGCGAACGCCCTAGACCCATTCGAGAACGATCTTCCCGGAACCACCAGCGGCGGCTTTTTCGAAGGCGACCTTGTAATCGTCGACGTTGAAGCGATCGGTGATCACGCCGCTGACATCGAGACCGCTTTCGAGCATGGCCAGCATCTTGTGCCAGGTCTCGAACATTTCGCGCCCGTAGATGCCTTTGAGCGTGATCATGCGCAGCACGACCTTGCTGAGGTCGAAGAGGAACGGCTTGGCAGGCAGGCCGAGCAAGGCGACCTTGCCGCCCATCACAAGGTGGTCGAGCATCTGATCGAGCGCCTGCGGCGAGCCGCTCATTTCGAGGCCAACGTCGAAGCCCTCGCGCATGCCGAGGCGCGCCATGACGTCTTCCAGCTTTTCCTGGGCGACATTGACCGGCACGACGTCGGTCGTACGCGCAGCCAGCTCGAGGCGCTTCGCGTCCACGTCGGTGATAACCACGTGGCGCGCGCCGACATGACGTGCAATGGCGGCGCCCATGATGCCGATGGGGCCCGCGCCGGTGATGAGCACGTCCTCGCCGACGAGATCGAAGGCGAGTGCGGTGTGTACGGCATTGCCGAGCGGATCGAGAATGGCGCCCAACTCGTCGGAGATCGTGTCGGGCAGCGGCACGATGTTGAAGGCAGGAATGCGCACGAATTCGGCGAAAGCGCCCGGCAGATTGACGCCGATACCCTTGGTTTCGGGATCCAGGTGGAAGCGGCCACCGCGGCTGGCGCGGCTCTTCATGCCGATGACGTGGCCCTCGCCCGAGACGCGCTGGCCGATCGATAGGTTACGCACGTTGGCGCCGAGCGCGACGATTTCGCCGCAATATTCATGCCCCACAGTCATGGGTACGGGAATGGTGCGCTGCGCCCACTCGTCCCATTTGTAAATGTGGATGTCGGTGCCGCAGATGCCGGTCTTATGCACCTTCACGAGCACGTCGTCCGGCCCGATATCGGGCACAGGAACATCCTCGAGCCAGATGCCCGGCTCGGACTTGGCTTTGACGAGAGCCTTCATGATCGAAACCTCTAGATGATGGAAAGGGCCTTGCCGGCATCAATGAAGGCATCGATGGCAAAGCCGATATCTGCGTCGGTGAGAGCCGCCGACATCTGCGTACGGATACGGGCCTTGCCCTTGGGCACGACCGGGAAGGAGAAGCCCGCGACCATCACGCCGCGCTTGCCCAGTTCCTGCGCCATCGCCGTCGCGCGGTTGGCGTCGTTGAGCATCACCGGAATGATCGGCGTTTCGCCGGGCAGCAATTCGAAGCCGGCATCGGCCATGGCCGAACGGAAGCGGCGAGCATGCGAGGTCAGGCGCGCACGGCGATCGTCGGCGGCCTCGGCGATTTCGAGGGCCTTGATCGAGCCGGCTACGATCGAGGGCGCGAGCGCATTGGAGAAGAGGTAAGGGCGTGCGCGCTGGCGCAGGATATCGATGATCGGCTGGCTGGCGGCAATGAAGCCGCCCATAGCGCCGCCAAGCGTCTTCCCAAGCGTGCCCGAGATGATGTCGACGCGATTGCCGACGCCCGTGAGTGCAGGAGTGCCCCTGCCCTTTTCGCCCAGATGGCCGGTGGCGTGGCAATCATCGATCATGACCAACGCGCCGTACTTTTCGGCGAGAGCGCAGATTTCCGGCAGCCTGGCGACGTAGCCATCCATCGAGAAAACGCCATCGGTGACGATCAGCTTGAAGCGCGCGCCAGCAGCGTCGGCCGCCTTGAGCTGAGCCTCGAGGTCGTTCATGTCGCTATTGGCGTAGCGGAAACGTTGGGCCTTGGAGAGGCGGACGCCATCAATGATCGAGGCGTGGTTGAGCGAGTCCGAGATGACTGCATCTTCCGCGGTCAGCAGCGTTTCGAAGACGCCGCCGTTGGCATCGAAGCACGAACCGAAAAGAATGGAGTCGTCCTTGCCCAGATAGGAGGCAATGCGCTGCTCGAGATCGCGGTGGAGTTCGCTCGTGCCGCAGATGAAGCGCACCGAGGCCATGCCGAAGCCATGGGTTTCGAGAGCGGCGGCGGCAGCAGCAACAATAGCGGGTTCGTCCGCGAGTCCGAGATAGTTGTTTGCGCACAGATTGACGACGCGGCCTTCCACGCCATCGAGCCGGATTTCACCACCCTGCGGGCTCACCAATTCGCGCTCACGCTTGGTGAAGCCATCAGCCTCGATTTCGGCCAGGACGGTCTTGAGGTGGTTTGTGAAACCGGAATCCATATCTCGCTCCTCCGCTAAAACGGATAATTCCATTATACCGGAATCTTGTCAACGAGCGAGCGGAATTCTACTCGTAAAGAACCACCATGAGCGCCCGCGCCGCCTGCGTGCCGGTATTGGTGATCTGATGCACGACATCGGCACGGTAGCGCGCGGTCTCGCCGCTGCTCAGTTCCTGGGTACCCTGCTCCGTCTCCACGACAAGGCCTTCGCTCCAGGCGGTGAGATGCTCGAAGGTGCCGGGCGCGTGTGGAGCGCTTTCGAGCTTGCCCCTGGGCGTGATCTCGACCTCGTACCATTCCATGCGACCGGCCAGCGCCGGTGGGCTCAGAATGCGCAGTTTCCAGGCGCCTTCCGGGCTCTTGATTTCGGGCGTGTGCGCCACGGAAACCAGCTCGATGGGGTTGGCCTGGCGATGAGCAACGCCGCCGGCGATCAAGTCAGTGAAGTCGATCTTGAGGGCCTGCGTAAGGCTCCAGAGCACGGCGAAGGTGGGGTTGGCCTCGCTCCGCTCGATCTGGGAGAGCATCGACTTGGACACGCCCGAGCGCGAAGCCAGTTGCTCAAGCGTCAAGTGCCGCGCCTTGCGCTCGCGCTGGATTACGGGACCGATCTGCGGGGTATCGTTGATGCTCATGCCTCAAACAAACAGCGCCACAGCCTTCCGGTCAATCGTCCAGTATGCTGGAAATTGTCGAAAGTCGGTGCCCGCGCGCTGCGACGATCTGGCGGCGCGGCTTTTTTCGCGCCTATGTTAGCTAGGATCGCCTGGAGGGCTTACATGAACGCCGACAATCACAAGACGTCACCCGCTGGCGAGCCTCGCCGAGTCGATCCCTTTCTCAACGCTGGTGGCTGGTTCATCCGCGGGGTGATGATTATTCCCGTCGTCGCGACGTTCCTGACCGCGTTGGCGCTGCTGGTTTACGGGGCGATCGAGACTTGGCATTTCGTCGACGCACTCTTCATTTCCGACCATCACCCGTCGCGTGACGAGGCCCTGCTCCTTGCAATCGAGATCGTCGACCTCTTCCTCCTGGCGACGGTCGTGCAGGTGGTATCGCTCGGCATCTACCAGCTCTATTTCAACCAGGACCTGCGCCTGCCGGCATGGCTCAAGATCAACAATCTCGACGATCTCAAGTCCAAGCTGGTCGGTGTCACGATCACGGTGCTGGCCGTTTATTTCCTCGGCCAGGCTGTCGTGTGGACCGCGAGTGGCAGTCCCGACATTCTCTATCTCGGCGGCGCGGTTGCACTGGTTATCGTCGCGCTCACGTACTTCCTGAGCAAGATCGACGACCATTGAAGTCCATCACCGCCATGTGCCTTTGCAAGCGTGCGGCACCCCGCCGCACCTAGCATACATGCGCGCTATCACATTGGTATTGCAGTGAATTTAGCTTGCCGGGAGCAGCGATAGATTCCATCTATCGAAAATCAGGGAACAATCAATTTTGCATATCTCGATGTAGTCGCTATCTCGCGGGGTGCGGGGCCTCCCACCCGTGCGAACACACTTGAGAGACACATCTGACATGGCATTGATCAACACCGCGATCCGTCCCTTTAAGGCCCAGGCTTTCCGCCAGGGCAAGTTCATCGAGGTGACCGAGGCCGACGCGCTCGGCAAGTGGTCGGTGTTCTTCTTCTACCCGGCCGACTTCACGTTCGTCTGCCCGACCGAACTCGGCGACGTGGCCGACAATTACGACATCCTGCAGGCTCTGGGCGTGGAAGTGTTCTCGGTCTCGACCGACACCCACTTCACTCACAAGGCCTGGCACGACTCGTCCGACACCATCGGCAAGATCCGCTACACCATGATCGGCGACCCAACCGGCACGCTGACGCGCAATTTCGACGCCATGCGCGAAGCCGAGGGCCTGGCCGACCGCGCCACCTTCATCGTCGACCCGGATGGCATCATCCAGGCCATGGAAATCACCGCCGAGGGCATCGGCCGCGACGCCAGCGACCTGCTGCGCAAGATCAAGGCCGCCCAGTATGTCCGCTCGCATCCGGGTGAGGTCTGCCCGGCCAAGTGGCAGGAAGGCGAAGAAACCCTCGCCCCCTCGCTCGATCTCGTCGGCAAGATCTAACGCGGCGTTCCCAACCCGGCGCCATCCCCACCACCGTACTTCCCCGGGCGAAGACCCGGTGCCCACGGATTTCTCCACTCCTGGGGGACGGTGCAATAGGCCCCGGCCTCCGCCGGGGAGTTCCGTGGGGGTGGGAACTACGGTGGCGGGTATTCGTGGAGTGGCGAACACGGTGGTGTGCCAAGCAGGGCACGCCCAAAAGTGAGCATCGCGGCTGACGCAACGCTCCTTCCGCTCAGCGCTTGACGCCTGAGCCCCAATCCAGGCCTCCCGTCTTTCGAGCCGGAAGGCGTCTTGTCTTTGGCTCTATCAACGGTATTTCCATGCTGGACGCAAATCTCAAGGCTCAGCTTAAGGCCTATCTCGAGCGGGTGACCCGCCCCGTCGTCATCACCGCCTATTCGGGCGACGTGCCCAAGGCGCGCGAGATGGATGAATTGCTGGCCGAGATTGCGGCGCTGTCGGACAAGATCACAGTCGTCGCCGGCGACCCCGCCGGCCATCGCGTGCCCTCCTTCGCGCTGAGTTCGCCCGGCCAGGACATCAACCTCACCTTCGCGGGCCTGCCCATGGGCCACGAATTCACCTCGCTGGTGCTGGCGCTGCTCCAGGTCGGCGGCCATCCGCCCAAGGCCGAGCAGGCGCTGCTCGACCAGATCAAGGCGCTCGATGGCGAGATGCGCTTCGAGACCTATTTCTCGCTCTCCTGCCAGAACTGCCCGGACGTGGTGCAGGCGCTCAACCTCATGGCCGCCATCAATCCCAAGGTCAGCCACGTCGCCATCGACGGCGCGCTGTTCCAGGCGGAAGTGTCCTCGCGCCAGGTCATGTCGGTGCCCACCATCTTCCTCAACGGCCAGCCGTTCGCCGCCGGGCGCATGGGCGCCGAGGAGATCGTCGCCAAGCTCGATACCGGCGCCGCCGATCGCGCCGTCGAGAAGATCAATGCCCAGGAAACCTTTGACGTGCTGGTGGTCGGCGGTGGCCCGGCCGGCGCTGCCGCTGCCGTCTATGCGGCGCGCAAGGGCATCCGCACGGGCGTCGTGGCCGACCGTTTCGGCGGCCAGGTGCTCGACACCATGGCTATCGAGAACTTCATCTCGGTGCCGCATACCGAAGGCCCCAAGCTGGGCGCTGCGCTCGAAGCCCATGTCCGCGACTATGACGTCGAGATCATGAACCTGCAGCGCGCCCAAAAGCTCGAGCCGGTCGCGGATGGCTACAAGGTCACGCTCGAAAGCGGCGCGAGCCTTACCGGCCGCTCCATCGTCCTCGCCACCGGCGCGCGCTGGCGCAAGATGGGTGTGCCGGGCGAAGAGCAATATCTCAACAAGGGCGTGGCCTTCTGCCCGCATTGCGATGGTCCGCTGTTCAAGGGCAAGCGCGTGGCGGTCATCGGCGGCGGCAATTCCGGCGTCGAGGCGGCCATCGACCTGGCCGGGCTGGTGGCGCACGTCACCCTCATCGAGTTCGACAAGCAATTGCGCGCCGACGACGTCTTGCAGCGCAAGCTGCGCTCGCTCGCCAATGTCACCATCCTCACCTCCGCCAGGACCACCGAGGTGATCGGCGACGGCAGCAAGGTCATCGGCCTCCATTACGAGAACCGCCCCGATGGCCAGCAGCAATCGCTGGCGGTGGACGGCATCTTCGTGCAGATCGGGCTCCTGCCCAATACCGAATGGCTCAAGGACATTCTCGACATCTCCCCGCGCGGCGAGATCGTTGTCAGCGCCAGCGGCGAAACCTCGCTGCCGGGCGTCTTCGCGGCCGGCGACTGCACGACCACGCCCTATAAGCAGATCATCATCGCTGCCGGCGAAGGCGCCAAGGCCGCCCTCTCCGCCTTCGATCACCTGATCCGCACCAGCGCGCCGGCGGCCGAGGCGGCCGCCTGAGGCAGAGGGCCGGCATGAACATTCGCGATCTCGAATATCTCGTCGCCCTGGCGGACCAGCGGAATTTCCGCCGGGCGGCCGAGATCTGCAATGTCAGCCAGCCGACGCTTTCCACCCAATTGCGCAAGCTCGAGGACGAACTGGGCGTCGCGCTGGTCGAGCGCATTCCGCGCAACGTGACCCTCACCGCCGCAGGCGCCGATGTGGTTGCCCGCGCGCGCCGCATCCTCGCCGAACTCGCCGAGCTCAAGCAATCCGCATCGGCCCGGCGCGGCGGGCAGAACCGCCTGCGGCTGGGCGTTTTCCCCACGCTCAGCCCCTATCTCCTGCCGCACATCATCCCACCGATCCGCGAGCGCTTTCCCGGGATGGAATTGCTGCTCACCGAGGAAAAGAGCAGCGTGCTGCGCCAGCAGCTCGCCTCCGGCCAGCTCGACGCCGCCATTCTCGCCGATCCGTCCGAGGACGCGCAGCAGGACAGCCAGCACCTCTTCGATGAGCCGTTCCTCCTCGCCGTGCCCAGCGGCCACCGGCTGTCGCGCCAGGATTTCGTCGAGCCCGGCGACCTGCGCGACGAAAGGTTGATGCTCCTCGAAGAGGGCCATTGCCTGCGCGACCAGGCGCTCGAAGCCTCCCGGCAGGTGGGTGCGCGCGAGGAAACCACCTTTCGCGCCACCAGCCTCGAAACGCTGCGGCAGATGGTGGCGGCCGGCGTCGGCATGACCTTCCTGCCGGCCCTTGCGTGCCTCCCCGCCGCGCTCGATTTCCGCGGCTACAGCGTCCTGCCCTTCCACCGAGCCAGCTTCCAGCGCAGCGTCGCCATTCACTGGCGACGAACCTCACCGATGGTCGATGCTATTGCGGAATGCGGACAGATTATCGCTGCAGAGATACCGTCGTTGCTTGGGCGCGGCAGACAAGCGCGATTCGCGTGACCGTTCATCGTTGCGCGTAGGCGTCCGCGAGCATGCGGGCGATCCCCGCGAGCTCGGCACGAAGCCCAGGTGGAGACGCGATAGGTGCGGACGCCGCCCTCAGATTGTGCCGCCAGATACCAGGCGCCCTTGAGGACGATACCAGTCTGCTCAATTTTCCTGGTCAGTTTAACAAACTGGTTGGCGGCGCGACCTATATTCGGCCCATGCAAGTAGAGCGCCGCTCCAAACCTCGCGAGAAAATGAAATTACCCGCCACGGTCGTTTTGGACGACGGGCGGGTACGAATACATGCGACGCTGGAGGACCTGTCGGCGGAGGGACTGCGTGTTCAAGTTCCTCACCAAACGGAAATCAGCGATGGCGGATATGTCCTATTTGCACGCCGGATGGAGCCATTCCGCGTAGTTTGGCAGACCGCCGATCGCGCCGGTCTCATTCTCACTAAGCCGGATTAGACCAGCCAGCAGCTATTTCGCTACGCCCGACCGAGGCCGACATAGCGCGCCAGCATGTCTTCGAGCGAGCGGACCGCATGGATGCGGGCAGCGGACTCGGCGGCGGCTACATCACGGTCGGCGATTGCATCAATGATGGCCCAGTGCTCGATGTGGATTTGCTCGAGGCGCTTGGGCGAGTAGCCGTATTTCTGGCGAATGGTGCGAATGAGGTTCTGATGCCTGCGCCGAATATCCACTGCTTCGGTGTTGCCCGAGATCGTGCCGAGGAGAGTGTGGAATTCGCCGTTGTAATCGGCTCGCGCTACAGCGTCGTCGGCCGCTGCAGCTGCTTCCATCTTGCGTTGAATACCGCGGAGTTGCTCCACTTGTGGGGGCGTTGCGATAGCGGCGCAGCGGTTGGCCAGAATTCCATCAATAGCCTCGCCGATCTCGTAGATGTGGCGGATCATCTGCTCATCGATGAGACGGACTGTTGCGCCCCGATTGGGAGAGATCACCACGAGCCCCTCCCCCTGCAACTGCTGTAACGCCTCGCGAATGGGGTTCGAACTAATGCCAAACTGCTCGCAAAGATCATTGATCTTCAGTCGCGTACCGGGAAGATAGGTACCGCCGACGATGCGATCGCGGATAGCGTCGCGGACGCGCGCGTAGCTGGTGCCGGCGATGAAGGCGTCGTCCATGGCTAAACCTGTTTGGTCCGCTTGACTCAATGCCTTTTCCTATCCTCTTGCGGTATCGTCGCCTAGCCGATGCGGTAAGGCGCAAGTGCCTTGTCATTGGGATCGAGCCCGGCGCCCGGCACGTCAGGCACCGTAACCGTGCCGTTTGCATTTACCCGAGGTGCGTGGAGATAGATATCGACCGCCATGGCGTTGACCTCGGGCGGATAAAATTCCAGCAAACGTGCATTCGGGATGGCCGCGAGCAGGTGCAGATGCGCCTGTTGGTCGCCATGCGGCGCAATGTCGAGGCCATTGGCCTGCGCCATTGCCGCAACTTTCATGAATTCGGTGACGCCGCCCATATAGCGCACGTCCGGATTGAGGATTGCTATCGCCTTGGTTTCAATGAGATCGCGGAAACCGTGCTTGGTGTACTCGTTCTCGCCGGTAGCCAGGGGAATGGTCGTCTGGGCAGCGATCTTGGCGAACCCGTCGTAGTCGTCGGGCTGAACGGCTTCCTCAAACCAGAACGGCTCGTACTCCTCCGCGCGCTTGGCGAACTGAATTGCCTCGTAGGCCCTGTAGGCGCAATTGGCATCCAGCAGCAAGGCGATATCGGACCCGATGACTTCGCGCACGGCCTTGATCCGAGCGATGTCATCCTTGATTGGAACCGCGCCGACCTTCATTTTGACCGCCTTGGCGCCCAAGGCGACATAGGAGGCCATTTCGTCCTGCAGTTCCTTGTGGCCCTTGCCCGTCGAATAGTAGCCGCCGGCGATATAGATCGGGATTTCCTTGCGATAGCCGCCCAGCAGTTTGTAGAGCGGAAGGCCGGCGAGCTTGGCCTTGATGTCCCACAGGGCGATATCAATCGAAGAGAGGGCGCGCGTTTCGTAGCCGCGACGGCCCGACATCTTGGGGCTCCACAGCGACGACCAGATTGCCTCCGTCATCGTCGGGTCTTTGCCGACAAGCGTGGACAGGAACTGGGCGCGAAACTCTTTCTCGCCTGGACGTGGCCGCCCTACCCCGTAGCCCGTAATTCCGGCATCGGTTTCTATTTTTACCACCGTCATGTCGGAGGTTTCATAGGTATGGAGGCCGTTGGTAATGGCACGCTCGCGCTTCCATTCGTAGTCGGCGGTTGAAACCTGGGTGATCTTTATGCCGGCAGCCGATGCGTTGAGCCGAGTATCGATGGCGGTTGAAGCGGTCATTGGATGGCCCCGAAAAGCAAAAAGAGTGAAAGACGCTGCTGCGTCATAGTTCGACCTGAAGGCAGGAATCGGCGGGCAGAAAAATGCTCTTCTCTCCGCTCTGGGAGGGTGCGGTCGAGGACAGCATCCGAACTTTGCCCAGCGGAGTGCTGCCAGTGACCTCGTAAATGCCACCCAGGTAGAGAACGGTCTCAGGCTGGAATGGAACCAGCGTACCCGGCCGCTCCTTGTCAGAGGTCTCGGCAAACCGGATAGCCTGCGGGCGAATAGCGATGCCGGCAGCGGCTCCGGGCGTCCCTCCTCCAGCCGCCATAAGGACCGACGTTCCGTTGGCGACTATCGCCCGGCCATCCGGAGCGATGGTCCCCGTCAGCACATTGGCGCTGCCAACGAACTCGGCAGCATAGGCGGTGCGCGGCTGCTCGTAGATGGACGTGGCAGAACCCTGCTGCTCGATCCGGCCCTTGCTCAGAAGCACGACATGGTCGCTCAGGGACAGCGCCTCGGCCTGATCGTGGGTCACGAGAATTATGGTGAGCCCAAAGCTCTCATGGACGCTTTTGAGCCAGGTGCGAGCGCGCTCGCGCAATTGGGCGTCGAGATTGGAAAGCGGTTCATCGAGAAGCAGAAGACGCGGCTGGTAGACGAGCGAGCGGGCAATCGCGACACGCTGCTGCTGGCCGCCCGAGAGCTGGTAGGGATAGCGGTCAGCCAAGGTCCCCAGTTCCAGTCGCTCCAGCATCTCCCTTGCGCGCTTGTCACGTTCGAGGGAACTGAGACCGCGGATGCGCAGCGGGAAGCCGACGTTCTGCAGAACGGTCATATGCGGCCAGAGCGCGTAGGACTGAAAAACAAAGCCGACGTTGCGCTTCTCGGTGGGCAGGTCGACCGCATCGTTGGCCGAATAGATCAGTTCATCGCCGAAGCTGATCTGCCCTTCAGTTGGACGATCGAGACCACCGATAATATTAAGCAGCGTGGTCTTGCCGCAGCCGGAGGGTCCGAGCAGCGACGTAAACGAGCCTTCCGCCACGTCGAGATCAATGTCGTCGAGCACCCTCACGCTGCCGTAGGACTTGCTTATGCCCCGAAGTTGGACGGCATTGGTCACGATCTTAGTCCCTTGCATAAATGAAGATGGCGATCGGCAAAGTGAGCACCAACGTGACGACCGACAGCGCGGCGGTGGGACCGAGATTACCCATCATGTCGAGCTGCAGCATGGTCGTGCCGACAACGGCGGTGTCGGGTCCAAAAAGGAAGGATGCCGCCGCGTATTCCTTGAAGAACGATACGAAGTACAGCAGGAAGCAGCCGACCATCGCCGGCTTGAGAAGCGGCAGCATTACCGCGAAAATCGCACGCCATTCGCTTCCGCCGGACACGCGAACGGCGCGCTCCATATCCCGATCGATCTGCAATACCGATGGTCCGAGCATGGCAAAGCCGGTGGGGTAGTAGCGAATGGTGAAGGCGATCATGAGTATCACCAGCGTACCGTTTAGGTAGGCGCCGCCCGGTACGATCACTGCCGCGTAAAATATGCCGATACCAACCACGATGCCCGGAATAGCGCGTGGGATGAATGCGGAGGTTTCGACGAGACGGCGCAGCGCCGGCGGCGATCGATAGGCAACAACACCCCCAAAGAACGTCAGGAAGGTCGCCGCGAGCCCCCCGACCACCGACACGATGATCGTGTTGATGATTGAGCGGACATAAGCCTCGTAGCCGAAAATCAACTTGAAGTTGTCGAGCGTCAGCACGCTCGTGATCGGTATCAAGGGCGAGATGAACGAGGTGAACGACCTCAGGATCAGAAAGAGGCTGGGTATCAGCGTCGTGACGACGATATAGAGCAGGATGAGCCCTGAGATTGCCCAGCCGGCACGACCAACGGGAACAAGCCCGCGACGCAAGCTCTTCCCGCCCACCGTGGTGTAACGCCTGAGGTCGCCCAAGGCGTATTTCTGTCCGACGACAAACACCTGGATGATCAGCAGCATGACGACCGCCGCGGCGGCGACGAGGCCGTAGTCCGCGCGCACGGCGATGCCGTTGTCATAAAGGTAGGTAGAGAGCACCTGCACCCGTGCCGGACCGCCGATGATCAGCGGCACTGCGAGTTGATCGATATTGAGCACGAAGTTCAGCATCACGCAGTAGAGCAGCGACGGCCTGATCAACGGCACGACGATGGAGAACGTGGCCCGCAGAGGGCTCGCTCCTGCAGCGCGCGCCGCATCCTCGAGAGTCGAAGGTATGTTCGACATAGCGGCTGCAAAAAGCAGGTAGCTGACAGGGGCCGATGATACCCCGGAAAGTACGGCCATGCCGCCGAGCGAATTGAGATTGGGCAGCCCCAGGCCGATCACCGAGCGAAGCAACAGATCCGCGTAGCCGCTTGGCCCGTAGAGCATCGACCACGACAGCGCCAGGATCAGGGCCGACACGAAAATCGGCGCCAAAAACAATATCTTCAACGTCTTGCGTCCGGGCAGATCGAGGCGCTCGAGCAGAAGTGCCGCCGTGAAGCCGACAACGGTCGAAACCACCGTGCCGATAATGGAGAACCACAGCGTATTGACGGTGGCACTCTGGAAGCTCGGATCGGAGAAGAGTCGTCGGAAATTGTCGAATGTCACCGCACCGCCGGCCTCGTAGAGCGAGCGATCGATGAAGGCCTGATAGATCAGCGGCAACATCGGCGAGATCAGCAGGACGAGCAGAAGCAGGGCAAAGGCCCAGCGGATCGCCAGAGGCAAAGCCGCCTGGGCTTGCCGCAGCGCCCTTGACGATGGAAGGCCAGCGGGCAGATGCACACCCGCTGGTTCAGAGGAAAACGGAGCGGTTTGATCCGTCGACTTCAACATGGACTATGCCGCCCCGTATTCTTAGGGTTGGACGTGAAGAGCGGCGTTGACCTTATCGATCAAGTCCTGCGACGGGATCATCGTTTTTGGATCGAAGCTCGTCGGCGCAAGGCTGGCGTCGCCAACCTCTGCCGCTATCTTCTTGTAGGTATATCCCGTCGGCCCATCCGGTAGCTCGACGTCATCGCGGTAGGACATCAGGCCGCCCGACGAAAGCGCCGTCTGACCAGCCTTAGACAGCACAAAATCGATAAAGAGCCTGGAGGAATTGGGGTTCTTTGCTGTCTTGGCCATTGCAATGTGCCGCATCAGCATGACGGTCCCATCGCTCGGGAAAGCGTAGCCTAGAATCTGCGCGCGCGCAGGGTCCGCAAGCAGTGGGAACACCTGAATGCCCGAAAGCATGAACCCGATGAGCACTTCGCCCGTCGTCAGCTTTTCCATGATCTGGCCCGCCGAGCGATAGACGTCGACGTCCTGACCGAGGATTTCGTATTGCTTCAGCGCTTTTTCTTCACCCACGTGCTGAAAATACGTGTTGGTGAGGTTCTGGGCGGCCGCGTTCGACATGGGCACGCCGGTAGCGATCTTGTGCGCGAAGCGCTGCGGATCCTTGGCAACGAGATCGACGATGTCCTGAATGGACTTGGGCCACTCATTCTCTGCAAGCAGCGCCTTGTTGTAGACGATGAAATAGGGATCCACCGAGATCGTATAAACGCCCGTGGCCGGCTTGGAATACGCCGGTAGCTTGCCGTCTTCCGCGGACTTGTACTCCGCGTTCACGCCGTCTTTCTTGATGAAATCAAGCCAAGCTGCCGACGAGTGCGAAACGACCACATCGGTCGCGTTGTTGCCGGCGGCGGTCTCGGCGTAATAGCGCTCGAAAACCTCGATCGACCCCAGATCGAGCGTCTGCACCTTGATCCATGGGTACTCGGCGTTGAAGGCTTCGATCAGCGGCCGCCAGTTCATCTCGCCCATGTTCGAATAGACGAGAACACCGCTCTCCTGCTTCGAAGCCTCGACCACCGATGAGTAGTCAGCGGGGTAATAGTCAGGCGCTGCTGCTAATGCCACCCCAGCGAAACCCGTGGACACCATCAACCCTGCCGTGAATGCAGCCAGCGTCTTCAAGGCCGTACGGCGCGACGGGTTAGCCAATCCCTTGTACATTCTCTCCTCCAGATTTGTACATTATGTATAATCTGGAGACGAGAGACCATTTCTGACTGGGCATGTCAACGGATAAGGAGCGCGCTTCGGTAGAAGCTGCGATACGGCTGCGCGGAAATGAACGTCGTCAGCCCAAATCACGGTGCGACACGGCAAAATCGGGTCGCTCGCCGAAGAAGGGCCGCATAGATCGACATGACCAACAGCAAGGAGCTTGGTCATGGAACTCGAAAACAAGAATATCATCATCACGGGAGCCAGCAGCGGCATCGGAGCAGCGGCGGCGCGCCTGTTCGCCCAGGAAGGGGCCAACGTCGTCCTCGGCGCACGTCGGCAGCGCGAACTCACGGCCCTCGCCGACGAAATCAACCAGGGGAATGGTGGACGCGCTGTTCTGCTCAGCGGCGATGTTTGCGACCCATCCTATGCCTGGTCTCTGGTCGAGCTGGCCGAGGAAGAGTTTGGCGGGCTTGATGGCGCGTTCAACAATGCGGGAAGTGTTGGCGAAATGACGCCAATCGCCAGCATGACGATCGAAAACTGGAACTCGGTCGTGGCCGTCAACCTCACCTCCGGCTTCCATGCCGCTCAGGCGCAGATTCCCGCACTGCGCAAGCGCGGCGGTGGTTCGATTGTATTTACGTCGTCGTTCGTCGGCTTCAGCAACGGCGGTCTGCCCGGCATGAGCGCCTATGCGGCAACCAAGGCCGGGTTGAACGGTTTCGTTCAGTCTCTTGCAGCGGAGCATGCGCCCGAAGGCATTCGCATCAACTCGCTTCTGCCCGGTGGAACGATCACGCCTGCGGGGGGCGAAGGAAGCAGCGAAGTTCTTGCGTTCATTTCGGGGTTGCACCCGCTGAAGCGAATGGCCGAACCGAAAGAAATCGCCCAGGCGGCGCTGTTCATGCTTTCCGACCGAGCCGGCTTTATGACCGGCGCACCCATGGTGGTCGACGGAGGCATGTCCGTTCGACTCCTCTGAGCAGGTCAACCAGCAAAGTCCTCTTCCGGGTATCGGCCCGGAAGCTGGCGCAATGGCTGAGTTGGCCGTCGATCAAAGCGCCGTTCTCCCGGGTGCCTGCCGCCTCGAGCAGTTCGACGATTAGCGTGTATTTTCCTGCACATAGCTTGTGCTTTTAAAGATAATCTGATCCATTTGATTGAGCATTGCATCGACTACTTGCGGGGGCAAAGTGGCGAATCCTATCTCGAACCGCGCGTTGCGCGCAGGTTCGCTTTTCTGCGTCGTTTTCATCCAATTTTCTCTTTGTTCAGCCGTCCTTGCGAAGGACGGATTTAATACCTGGACCGGTGCCGCGGGAAACAGCAACTGGAAAGACGTTGATAATTGGGACCTCTTTGTCCCGTTTTACAGCGAGCATACCTATATTCATGAGGGTTCGGTCTCCCTCTACGACTACAATATCGGCGAAAGCTATGCGTTGTTCGTGGATGGCTCAGGCCTAGGACCCGAACTCACCATTCAACCGAACGCTCTCATGCTGACGCAGGACAGTGCCCTGGGCGATAGTCTTGGGAATGCCGGAAGGGCGGTTGTCGATGGCAGCGCCTGGCTCCAAGGGGGGTGGCGCAAGATCGGCGGCCAGGGCACCGGCTCGCTGATTGTCAAGAATGGAGGAGAAATTACCGACTCTACTGCCTGGATCGGCTTCGACTCTGGCTCGGTAGGCTCGGTGGTCATTCGTGACGCCGGCTCTATCTGGAGGAATAGCGAAAAGCTCTGGGTCGGCCGGCTCGGTACCGGAACGCTCGATATTCTTGAAGGCGGGGAAGTCTCTACAGCGACGGAAATCTATCTCGGCGGAACCTCCAGCGGCCGCGGCACCGTGACGGTCGACGGCGACGGGTCCACGCTCTCTTCACGGTCAGCTCTTTTTGTCGGCGGTTCAAATGCGCCGGACATCGATGAAGGTGGGCGGGGCACGCTCGTTGTCAGCAATGGCGGCCATGTGAGTAGTGCGTCGGTCTATGTAGGATATTTTGGTGCGCAGGGTGATGTCACCGTTACGGGGGCTGGATCATTCCTTGACATAACCGGCCCCCTGACCGTGGGTTCGCTATCGGCAGCAGAGGGGACGCTCACCGTCTCAAATGGTGGCAAAGTTCGAATTGCCGGTCCGGTCAATTTCGGTCCCAATACCGGGACTGGCACACTGAATATCGGCGCTGCTGCCGGGCAGGCTGCAAAAGCGCCCGGCACGATCGAGTCGGACGGCTGGATACGAATGGGTACCTCAAGTTCCCTGGTGTTCAACCACACGGGCACCGAGTACGAGTTCGCCTCCTCTCTGTTCGGCGGCACCATAAACCACATCGCCGGCACGACCATTCTGACCGGAGACAATGTCTTTGACCGCCTGCTGCTCAACGGCGGCATCGTCTCGATCAGCTCGGACGTGAACCTCATTGCCCCCGAAATTGTTTTCGGCGGCGGCACGTTGAGAGCAACCGGAAATGTCGCCCTCGACCAATATCAATCTGTTGTCGTCGATGATGCATCCGCACGTTTCGATGTTACCGCTGCGGGCGACTTGACGATCAATGGCCGCATCTCGGGCACCGAGGGGATCATCAAGACCGGCGACGGCACACTGACCCTCGCCGCCTCAGCCCATGATTATCTTGGAGACATCGACGTTCAATCCGGCACATTGGCCGTCAACCGTCGGCTCGGCGGCCTGATCACAGTCGGCGGCCGGCTTGTGGGCGACGGCATCATCCATAGCGCGATCTTGAATGATGGCGCGTCTTTCTCGCCGGGCATGGGCCTTGGCACGATGCACGCCACTGGGGATCTGACCTTCAAGTCGGGCTCCACTTTTGCCGTGCAGGTGGATGCTGCAGGGCGCCATGACCAGGCTTTCGTGGACGGCAGAGTCAGCATCGCGGCGGGAGCGCAACTCGGCGTATCGGCCGCGCCAGGCAGCTATCGATCGACGAACAAGTATACCCTGATGTCTGCGGCTGGCGGCATCGACGGCAGTTTTGGCCTGACATCGAACCTCTATTTTCTCGACGCCCAGCTCAGCCAAACGGGCAACGACCTGGTTCTCAGCCTCATTCGCAACGATCTTCGGGTCAGCTCGGCTGCTCGCAATCCGAACCAGGTCTCTGTCGGTGCAGCTATCGACGGGCTCGGGGTCGGCTTCCCCCTTCTGGATGCTTTCGCGCCCTTAAGCGAAGAGCAGGCCAGCCAGTTACTCCAGCAAATCTCCGGAGAAACTCATGCCAGCGGGCAACAGGTTATCGACGAGACCTTTGCGCTATTCGCCCAGAACCTGACCGGGCGCACCGGCATCACAGGCAGTGGACGCAACAATTCGACCTCGGCAGTTCTCGGTTATGTTGAGGCGGCGCCGGCTTCGGCCGCGATTGCCGCCATGGCTGATGCGATGACTGCGCCCGCCTCGTCCCGGTCTCTCTGGCTGGCACCGGTGGCGGCGACTGGTCGTATCAATGGCACCGACGCAGCGTCCGCACTCGACTGGACGAGCGCTGGCATCACCTTCGGTCTCGAGCAAGCCACGACCGCCAACGGCGCTGATGTGCTGGTGGGCCTTGCTATTGGATATCTGCATGGCAATTCGCATGCCGGGCTTTCCGATACGGCCTCCAACGGTGGTCAACTCGGCGCCTATGGGGCCTTGCACTCCGGCGCTTTCACGCTTTCGGGCAGCGTGTCAGCCGGGCTCAACTCTTCAGAGACAGAACGCCGTATCACGTCCGGCGGACTCGATCTGGTCGCCACAAGCTCGGCTTGGGCCCAGACTTTGGGAACGTCGCTAGAACTGGCCTATGCCCTGCCCCTCGACGATAAAACCACGATCTCGCCGCTGGCGCTTCTCGACGCCGGCTTCGGCCATCGTAGTGCCGTAACCGAAACCGGTGCAGGTGCATTCAATCTCGCGGTGGGAGAAGCATCGTGGGGTCGGCTCGTTCCGGGGCTTGGTGCCGAGGTCAAGCACGAAATCGCCCTCGACGCCGGTACCATCACGGCAACAGCCCGTGCCGCCTGGCAACATTCCCTTCTCGGAGCACCCTCGCAGACCATGGCCTTTGCAGGCACCAACGCGGATTTTTCTGTCCAGGGCGCCTCGGCGGCGGCGGACCGCCTCAATCTGGGGCTGGGTCTGAAATTCCAGACCGACACAAATTTCACGCTCTCCGCCGACTATGCAGGATCGCTCAGCAAAAATTCGAACCAGCATAGCGTTAGACTGGCGGGAATGGGGCAGTTCTGAACTTGGACCAGTATCTGCAGATGCGGACACAGCGATAACCGAGATCGGTCGGGATTGCCGCTATTCGCGGTGCACGAACGCCATCTGAATTCTTAGCCCCGGTTGGTTGTCCGCCAGCGTAATCGTTGCTCCGTGCAAGTCTGCAACCGCCTTTACAAGGCTGAGGCCTAGACCGTTTCCAGGTGTGGTTCTGCTCTTCTCAACACGATACAGGCGATCGAAGACACGAAGCTTGTCACCGTCGGGAATGCCGGGACCGTCATCCGAGACAACGATCCGCGGGCTGCCATCGGCATCGGCGACAGCCAGACGGATCGCGGAGCCCTCCGGGCAGTGGCGGATAGCGTTTTCGACGAGATTGGCCACAGCTTGCGTGAGAAGGTCCTTGTCGCCGGGAACGATGACAGGGCCTGGAGACAGAGCGAGCTCAAGAGTCTGACTGCGCTCGTTGGCGACGGGTTCGTAAGCCTCGGTGACGCGCTCGGCGATGACGCCGATATCTACCGGCGCGAAGCGAGCGCGGCGGGCGCCGGATTCGATCTGGGCGATACGCAGCATCGCCTCAAAGATCGAGTTGACCTGATGGACCTCATGGCGCGCCTCATCGAGGAGCGCAAGGACTTCAGGCTGGCCGTTCGAGGCGTCGCGCGCGTTGTCGAGCGAAATCGACAGGCGGTTGAGCGGCGTCTTGAGTTCGTGAGCGATATCGATACTCACCTGACGCATACCTTCGACAAGGGCCGCCAGGCGGTCGAGCGCGCCGTTCACGTCGGCGGCCAGCGCGTCGATATCGTCGTTGCGGGTGGAGAGAGGGATGCGGGCGTCAAGTTGGCCGCGCGATACCCGCTCCAGGGTTTCGGCAACGCTGTCGAGGCGGCGCTGGCCGCGGATAGCGGTCGCCAAGCCGACGAGCAGGAGCACGAGGACCAGCGCCCCCATGGTCCAGGCGAGCGAGGTGAGGACGATCCAGCCGATGGCGTTGGTTTCGGTCAGGCTGACGCCGACTGCCAGCCGATATTGGCCGATAGGACCGGAGAAGATGCGATAAGTGTCGGAGCGGGCAGCAAGGCCGATTTCTGGGGCTGCCACGGTAGCCCAGCCCTCGCTGGCGGGCAGCATTGGCAAATTGCCGGCAATCTGGCTGCCATCAGGGGCTTCAAGGCGGAAAACCTCGTTCATGCCGACACTGGCGCGCGCGTGGCTGGTGACGAGGTCCGCAAGATCCGTGAGATCGCTGCCGACGAACGACTGCTCGATCACGGAATAGGTATCCACGATATCCCGGTCGAGGCGTGCGTAGAGTGCGTCGTTGATGAGGGAAAAGGCCACCATCCCGGCCAGCGCCAGCGCCAGAAGAAAGGCGAGACCCAGAGCCAGGGTAAGGCGGAATGGCGTGCTCCTGAGCACCGATTTATGCATGGAGGCTATAGCCGGCACTCCGCGCGGTGTGGATGAGGGGCGTTTCGAAGGGCTTGTCGACCTTGGCGCGCAGCCGGCTGATATGGGTTTCGACCACGCTCGTCTGCGGATCGAAATGGAATTCCCAAACCCGCTCCAGCAGCATGGTCTTGGTCACCACGCGCCCCTCGTTGCGCATGAGATATTCGAGGAGCGAGAATTCGCGGGGGAGCAGGTCGATGACAGTGCCGGCCCGCGTACAGGTGCGCCGCACCAGGTCCAGCGCAAGGTCGGCGACTTCGAGCCGGGTCTTCTGGCTCTGTGGCGGCGGGCGACGGGCCAGCGCATTGGCGCGGGCCAGAACCTCCGAAAAGGCGAACGGCTTGACGACATAGTCGTCGCCGCCGGATTCCAGACCTTCGACGCGATCGTCGATCCCGACCATGGCAGTAAGGAAAAGGATGGGCGTGACCACGCCCGAGGCGCGCAATGCCTTGACCAACGAAAGGCCGTCGAGGCCCGGCAGCATGCGATCGACGATCAGCACGTCATAGGGTTCGCGAGTGGCGTGGGCGAGCGCATCGCGCCCGTCCACGAAGACATCGACCACGTGACCGGCCTCAAGGAACCCTTTCCTGAGGTAGTCGGACGTTCGTTTGTCGTCCTCAACGATGAGGATGCGCATCCCGCGGCCTCGTTACGCTTCGCTTTGACGGGAAACCAGTTCGCCGCCTCGTCCTGTGAAGCTCATATAGACCACGATGGCCACGATTGCCGCCAGGAAGATGAAGCTGGTCACCACCGTGCCGAGGCCGAGACCGCCATATTCCATCGGCTGGGACAGGAGATCGCCGAAGGATGCGCCGAGCGGACGGGTCAGGATGTAGGCCAGCCAGAACGAGAGCACGGCGTCGATCCTGAGCACGAAATAGCCGAAGGCGATCACCCCGATAATGAGTGCGAAAAGCAGCCCGGTATTGAGATAGCCGACATCGAACTTCTCGGCGACCAGATCGCCCACCGCCGTCCCGAGGGCGAAGGTGAGGAGGATGGCGATCCAGTAGAACACCTCGCGGCGGGTCGTGATGATCGTGTGGATCGAAAGCGTCTTTTCGCTCCCGTACCAAAGGGCAAAGGTGATGGCGAGCAGGATCGCCGTGACGATGGCGGTCGTCTGCAGCGGGACGCCGAGATTATCGACGAGGTTATCGGTGAGCAGGGTGCCCACCACGCTCACGAGCACCACGGCGAACCAGTAATAGAACGGCACGTAGCGCTTCTGCATGAACTGCAGGACGATCGCTATGGCAAGGATGCCCGTCATGAGCAGGGAGGTGAGCTGCAAACCGAGGCCGAGATTGAGGGCCAGGAAATCGGCAGCGGTCTCGCCGACTGTGACGGCAAGCAGCTTGATGACCCAGAAACTCGGCGTGGGTTGCGGCACGCGGTTGTAGGCGCCGGCGGCGAGCGGCATGCTGGACATTTTCGAACCCTCACTTGAGCAGCGCGAAAGCGTCCGCGAAGAAACCATCGGCCCGCTTGTCATCGTCGGCGTTGCAGCGATCCATGCCCTTGTTGACCAGCTCGTCATACTTGGCCTGGTCGGTCGGGTGCTGGGTGGTTGCCAGCGCGCGTAGGGCCTTGAGGGCATCTTCGCACGGTACCGGACTGCCATCGGCATTGGTGACCGCGAAAGCCGCGCTAGCCGCCATTGCAGGCGTCAGCGCTGCGGCCGGAGCGACGAGAGTGGCGATCAGAAGGGCGGTGGCGAACTTGCGCATTTGAGATCTCCTTGGGGCCGGAATGGCCATCAAAGAAGATCGTGCGAGCGCAGGATCACGGTTTCCTGCAACCGGCTATACAGATCTGTAAAGATTCCGCGGTCGAGGGACCGATATGAGTCGTCGAACAGACAACCTGACCTTGGAATTCAAGGCTTTCCGCGATTTCCCTGGAAACTGGCTGGGGCGCTAGGATTCGAACCTAGGAATGGCGGTACCAAAAACCGCTGCCTTACCACTTGGCGACGCCCCAACGAGCGCGGTTCCTACACGGTTTGCCCGCCGCGTGCAACAGAGTGGATAACCAGTGCAATCTCGGCTTGAACTGCACAAAGAGCGCGGTTATATACCCCGCACCGGGCCACCCGAACCCGGACGTCTAACGGCTTGGCGGAGTATAGCGCAGCCTGGTAGCGCACCTGCTTCGGGAGCAGGGGGTCGCGTGTTCGAATCACGCTACTCCGACCATTTAAGCGGGGGCCAGTGGCCCCCGCTTCCCTTTCCGGCCAACGTTTCCGTCAAAATGAGCAAGACCTTCGTCGTCTCGGATCTGCATGGACGCTTCGATCTCTTCGAGGCTGCCCTCGCGCGAATCTCGACCTATTGCCCGCAGGGTACGATCGTCTTCACCGGAGACTATGTGGATCGCGGGCCGGACAGCCGCCGGATCATCCAGGCACTCAAGGCCGGGCCGAGCGAAGCCTGGCGCTGGATCACGCTCAAGGGCAACCACGAGGAAATGATGGTTCGCGCCGAACATGATTCGCGCGAACGCGAGCGCTGGCTGGCCAATGGCGGATTGGCGACGTTGGCTTCCTATGACGGCGCCATATCGACCGAAGACCTCACCTGGGCGGCGAAGCTGCCGATCTATTTCAAGGATGCTCATCGCATCTACGTGCACGCCGGCGTAGATTCGGCCACGCCGGTGGAAAAGCAGGATGCGGCCACTCTGCTCTGGCTGCGCTATCCACCCGGGAGCGATATCGACTATCCGGGCTTCCACATCGTCCATGGGCATACGCCCAACCCCGATGGGCCCGAGCTCTATCGTGGGCGCAGCAATCTCGACACGTTGGCAGTGCGGACGGGGCGGCTGGTGGTCGGCGTGTTCGATGACGATCGCCCGGGCGGTCCGGGCGACCTTATCGAAATTCTTTCGCGCTAGAGTTTTGCGGCAAGCGCGGCTTCTGGCGGCTCATTATCCTGTCGCGAAGCGGTGGCCGCCTGCATGGCGTGGTGCTGGCTCAGATGCACGCGACCTTCGAGGCGATCCAGGAACTCGGTGCCGATAAGCCGATCCATGACCGGGCCCTTGACCTCGGAGAGGTGCAACCGCACGCCCATGTCGCTCAGCTGCAGACGGATCGATTCAAGGCTCTCGAGAGCGGACATGTCGATGGCGTTGATCGCCGAGCACATCAGCACAACGTCGGTGACTTCCGGGTTCGAGGCCACCTGCCCGTAGATCAGGTCTTCCAGATAGCGCGCATTGGCGAAATAGAGGCTTTCGTCCACGCGTATCGAAAGAATGCCCGGGATGGTTTCGACGGCATGTCGCTTGACGTTGCGATAATGCTCGGTGCCGGGCACGCGGCCGACAATGGCGGCATGAGGCTTGGAGGAGCGATAGAGGAAGACGAGGATGGAGGTGCCGACCCCGAGCACGATTCCGACTTCGACGCCAAGCAGCAGCGTGCCGGCGATGGTGACGGCCACCGCAGCAAAGTCGGTCCTTGAATAAGACCAGGCACGCTTGAGCATGCCGAAATCGACCAGCGTCAGCACTGCGATGACGATCGTGGCGGAAAGGGTCGCCTTGGGCAGCACAGCCAGGAAAGGTGTCAACAACAGGGTCGCCCCGGCGATGCCAATTGCCGTGAATGCACCGGCTGCCGGCGTTGCGGCACCAGCATCGAAATTGACGACCGAGCGGGCGAAGCCGCCCGTCACAGGATAGCCGCCGCCGATGCCGGCGGCGATATTGGCGGCGCCCAGCGCAATCAGCTCCTGGTTCGGTTCGATGCGCTCGCGGCGCTTGGCCGCGAGTGTCTGCGCCACCGAAACGGATTCGACAAAGCCAACAATGGAGATGATGAGCGCGGGAAGCGCCAGCGCCTCGACCAAATCGAGCGAGAAGTGCGGCACGGCAAGGACAGGCAGGCCCTGTGGCACGTCACCGACCAGCGCCACGCCTTTTCCGTCCAGATCGAAGGCGACCGAAAGCGCCATGGTTAGAAAGATCACGAAGACCGGACCCGAGCGCACGATGACCTTGGCGACACCTTTACCCAAGCCGAAACGCTCGAGCCAGTTGCGCAAGTCGAGGCGAATCCACAGCAGCAGAGCCAGCGACAAAAGGCCTATGCCGAGCGTGTAGTAGTTGATGTGGCCGATATTGGCGAAGATCGAGGCCAGCAGCTCCGGCATGGCATGGCCATCCGACTTGATGCCGAGCAACCCGCCGATCTGGCTGGTCGCAATGATGATCCCCGATGCGGTGATGAAGCCAGAGATGACGGGGTGTGAAAGAAAGTTGGCGATGAAGCCGAGCCGGAAAAGGCCCATCAACGCCAGCATTCCACCCGACAACAGCGCGAGGACAATGGCGGCGCTGGTGTAGTCGGCCGTGCCCTGCGCGGCCAGCCGGCCGATGGCGGCGGCCGTCATCAGCGAGACGACGGCAACCGGCCCGACGGCAAGTGCGGAGGACGTGCCGAAAATCGCATAGGCGACCAGCGGCAGGATCGATGCGTAGAGCCCCACTTCCGGCGGCAACCCGGCGAGCAGCGCATAGGCCAGGGATTGCGGGATGAGCATGATGGTGACGATGACCGCAGCCACCAGGTCGCTCCCCAACGTCTGGCGGTCATAGCGCCGCCCCCAGGTGAGGATCGGAAAGAAGCTCTTGAGCATCGCGAACTATCTGTTGATGGCCGCGTAGAGTGAACCAGCGCGAGCGCCGGAGCGGCAATAGCCCAGAACGGGGCGTTCGAATTCGGCCATGGCCTGTTCGAAGCGGATGAGCTGCCCTTCACCGGCCATGCCCGAAACCGGGATGTGCACGGCCTTGAGCCCGTGGCGCTCGGCTTCGGCGGCGACGGCGGCAAAGCTGGGCTGGCCCGGCTCTTCGTCATCCGGTCGTGCACAGACGATGGCCTTGAAGCCGGCCTTGGCGATGGCGTCGATATCTGAGGGCAGAATCTGCCCCGTGATCGAGAATTGCTCGTCGATCTTGCGGATATTCATAGCGGTACTTTTCTGGCTAGAGGCCGTTCACCGGCACCTTGAGGAAAACATTGCCGTCGTCATCCTTGGGTGGCAGGCGCCCTGCCCGCATGTTCACCTGCAGCGACGGGATGATGAGACGCGGCATTGCCAGGGTCGCGTCGCGGGCTTCGCGCATGGCGACGAACGCGTCTTCGGTCGTATCCTTGCCAACATGGATATTGTGCTCGCGCTCGTCCGCGACCGTGGTCTCCCACTGGATGTCGCGACCGTTCGGGCCGTAGTCGTGGCACATGAAGAGGCGCATCTCGCGCGGGAGGGACAGCACGCGCTGGATCGAGCGATAGAGCGTGCGGGCATCGCCGCCGGGGAAGTCGGCACGGGCCGAGCCACCATCGGGCATGAACAGCGTGTCGCCGACAAAGGCGGCATCGCCCACCACATGGGTCATGCAGGCCGGCGTGTGGCCCGGCGTGTGCATCACATGGGCGGTCAGCGTGCCGATCTTGTAGCTGTCGCCATCCTTGAACAGACGGTCGAACTGGCTGCCGTCGCGCTGGAACTCGGTACCTTCGTTGAAGATCTTGCCGAAGGTATCCTGGACGATGGTGATGTTCTCACCGATCCCCAGCTTGCCGCCGAGCTTGCCCTGGATGTAGGGCGCTCCGGACAGGTGGTCGGCGTGGACATGGGTCTCGATCAGCCATTCGAGCTTGAGGTTTTGCTCGCGGATATAGGCGATGATCCGATCGGCACCGTCATAAGTAATGCGACCAGCGGCGTAGTCGATGTCCATCACCGAATCGATCACGGCGCAGGCATCGGACGACGGATCCTTGACCACGTAGCTGATCGTGTTGGTCGGCGCGTCGAAGAACGCCGTTACTTCCGGCTTGATGGAAAGGTCGGGGGTGAAAGGGACCGAGCTCATATCTTTCTCCTGTCACGCAGTCTTGGGCGTACGCGGGTCGAGCACGCTTCTGGCCAACCGGGCCAGCGCCATGCCTACGGCCATCGCGGCCACGAAAATCCAGGCGGAACTCTCGCCCAAACCGAGGGCCGGGATCGCGCCGCCCGGGCAGAACCCTGTTATACCCCATCCAATACCGAATAGGGCGGAACCTGCAATGAGCGGAACGTCTATCGTCCGCCGAGTCGGCAGGTGGAAGCGGGTGTCGAGAATCGGTCGCGGCCTGGCCAGGACAAAGCGATAGCCGATGGCCGTTACTGCCAGCGCGCCAGCCATCACGAAGGCAAGCGAGGGATCCCAATTGCCCGCGATATCGAAGAAATTGAGGACCTTGGCTGGGTTGATCATACCGGAGATGGCGATACCCATGCCGAAGACGATGCCGATCAACCCGGCCATGACGACGCGTCCCATCAGAAGGCTCCCAGGACGTGGCGCGCGACATAGACGGTCGCGAATGCTGCCAGCATGAAAGTTGCGGTCGCGACGATGGAGCGCGACGAAAGCCGGGCAATTCCGCATACACCGTGTCCGGACGTGCAACCGCCGCCAAACGAAACGCCGATGCCGACCACAATCCCGCCGACGATGAGTAGTGGGACTGGTACGATGTTCGTGAAGCTCACCGCCTGCCCCGAGACTGCGAGGACAAGAACCGGGGCGATGATCGCGCCCACCAGAAAGGCTGCTCGCCAGCCCCAGTCGCCCGCTATCGGGCGGAGGGCGCCGGCAAGAATGCCGGTCATCCCAGCGATCCGGCCGTGGAAAGCCATCAACAGCACAGCCGAGAGGCCTATCAGCATGCCGCCCGCCAGCGCGGGAAGCGGCGTGAACTCGGTCAGCATTGCGGGTTCACCTCGAAGACCATCATTCGCTCCTTGAAACACGCGTCGATCGCGTAGATATTGCTATTACGCATATTCGTATATTAGAACTTTCTAATATGATCAAGATGGAAATCGCAAAACTTGAGAGCAAGGCGGAGGAAGCCACGGTCCTGCTGACCGCCATGGCCAATCCCAAGCGGCTGCTCATCCTGTGCGAATTGCTGAATGGCGAGAGAAATGTCAGCGAACTGGGGGAAAAGGTCGGGCTGGCGCAGTCGCCGCTTTCCCAGCACCTCTCAAAGCTGCGCGCCTGGAACATGGTCAAGACCCGGCGCGACGGGCAGCAAGTCTACTACACCATCGCCTCGGATGAAGTGCGGCAGGTGATCGAGACGCTTTATCGCATCTACTGCGCCTGAACCGTCAGGGCTTCGGCTCCCAACCCGTGAGCGCCAATTCCCAATTCGGGAACCAGGTCAGGAGCTGCACCTGGATCGCGCGGTCCCAGCCGAACCAGATCGCCAGGCCGGTCAGCACCAATAGGCCACCCATTACCTTCTGGATCAGTTCGGCATTGGCCTGGAACCAGCCGAGCCTCTTCACCAGCTTGCGGCCGCCGAAGACGATGGCCGCCATGGGCAGCGCCGTGCCGAGCGAGAAGGCCAGCGTGACGGCGAGCGCGCCAGCATTGACCTGCTGATTGAGCGCCAGGGTGATGACCGAGGCCATGATCGGTCCCACGCAAGGGCTCCAGGCCAGCCCCAGCCCGGCGCCCGCAGCAAACCCGCCACCGAACCCGTCGCCGGGGCCACCTGCCGGCACGAGCCGGGCCAGGGAACCCGCCAGCCGTTCGAAGGCGCCATGCAGCACAGGCACAATCAGCGTCAGACCAAGGACGATCAACACAACGGCCGCAAGCGTCCGGTTGAGATCTGGAGGCACGCCCAGCGAACGCACCAGAAAGCTCAGCGCAAGCGTTGCGAGCGTAAAGGTGCCGACGAAGCCGACGATGACTCCGAACGGGCGCGCCCTGCCCTCCTGCGTCGACACCGCCAGTATGACCGGAAGCAGCGGCAGCACGCACGGCGAGAGCACCGTGACGATGCCTGCCACGAAAGCAAAAAGGACGGTAGGAAGCATCAGGAAGCGGTATTGGCGTTCAGGCCATCCACTCCGCCGCTATTCCAGGATTTGACACCCTGCGCTTTGCTGTCGAGCAGCACGAAGGTGTCCTGGTAGGTCACGCCATACTTGCTCTTGAGCGCCGCCTCCTTGTCGTAGTCGGCGATCACCAGCGTCAGGTCGGGATTCACTTCGGACCAGCGAGCGTTGAGCTCGGTGACCGTCGCGCGGCAATTCGGGCACCAGCTGGCGAAGAAAAACACCACCGTCTTGCCCTTGGCGGCAAGCGCATCGAGTTGCGCTTCATTCTCGAAGGAAAGCACCACTGCTCCCGGCGCTGCCTGCTCCGCGGCGGGCGGCGCAGCTTGCGCAAGCACGACCGTATGCAACCCTAAGGTTGCCAAAATCACGAAGGCCAAACGAAGCAATTTCTGGGGCATAGGCGGATATCCAAAGAACGGGGTGCATTATTCCAGCCCCGTCGGATGTGGGAAATCGCTCGCCGAGAACAATCCTTCGCTCAAAACCCGAGCAGCTAGATAGATTTTTCCTCCCGGCTTCCCGCTTTGGATGGCTATCAGCCGAACGCGAAAGCGCAGCGTGCCACAATGGCTCAACATTCTTCCACTGTGGGAACTTTCAAATGCGCCTGTCTTTCCTGGGCACCCTCGCTGCCGTCGCCCTCGTGTCCGTCGCCCCGGCCTATGCCGAACGTCTGACCGACAAGCCGCTGGTCGACTCCGCCTGGCTCGCCGAGCATCTCGGCAACAAGAGCCTCGTGGTCATCGACATTCGCGATGCCGTCGAAGGCAAGAACCCCTACGACGCCGGCCACGTGCCGGGTGCGGTCAACGCCAGGTATTCCGAATACGGCTGGCGCACCACGGTCAACAACATCCCCGGCATGCTTCCGCCCACCGAGCAGATCCAGGGCCTGATCGCCAATCTCGGCGTCAACAATGACAGCCAGGTCGTCATCATCCCGGCCGGCACCAATGCCTCCGAATTCGGCGGCGCCACTCGCGTCTACTGGACCTTCAAGGTTCTCGGCCACGACGCCGTGACCATTCTCGATGGCGGCTATGCTGCCTGGACGAAGGCCAATCAGCAGGTTTCGACCGACGCGACCACTGCCGCTGCCGGCGACTTCAAGGCCGAGTTCCGTCCGGAACTTCTCGCCGACGTCAAGGAGGTGACCGACGCCATCGCGAGCGACGTCAACCTGATCGATGCCCGTTCGGTGGCCCAGTTCATCGGCAAGGAAAAGACCAACACCGTCCAGAAGCTCGGCACGGTGCCCTCGGCCGTCAACATCAACTTCGACCAGTTCTATCACCCGGACGTGCCGTCCTTCGCCAACGCCACCGAGATCGCCGAACTCGTGAAGGCAGCGGGCGTCGCGACCGACAATGGTCTCATCACCTTCTGCAATACCGGCCATCTCGCCTCGATCGCCTGGTTCGGCCTGTCTGAAGTCGAAGGCATCAAGAATGTGCGCCTCTACGACGGCTCCATGTCCCAGTGGACCGCCGATCCGGCGCGCCCCGTGGTCGCCAGCAACTGACGCGCTTTTCTCGCGCGCAATATTGCCAACACCTGTTATCGTCCGGGCCGACGCGCCCGGACTTCCTCACTTAGGAATACTTGAATGACCGACGCCACAGCGGGCTCAATTCCCCGCAAGCCGCTCATCCAGTTGGATAGAGGCCCCGTCGCGGTCACCAGTGCGGCCCTGGTCGCAGGCACGCTGGTCATCGCGCAACTCGTGGACATCCGCCAGGCCGTGCTTTTCCTCGTCGGCGCCCTCATGGGCCTGACGCTCTACCATGCCTCGTTCGGGTTTACCGGTGGCTGGCGGCGTCTAGTCGTTGAGAAGCGCGGTAACGCCATGCGCGCGCAGATGCTCATGATCGGCGTTGCTGCACTCGTCTTCATTCCGCTGCTCACGCTGGGCAATCCCTTCGGCCAGCCGCTCGCCGGTGCGACGGCGCCGGTGGGCGTCTCGGTACTCGTCGGCGCGGCGATCTTCGGGCTGGGCATGCAGCTCGGCGGCGGGTGCGGCTCGGGCACGCTCTTCACGGTCGGTGGCGGCTCGTCGCGTATGCTCGTCACGCTGCTGTTCTTCATCGTTGGCGCGGTGTTGGGCACCGCCCACCTCCCCTGGTGGCTGACCCAGCCGTCGCTGCCGGCCATCAGCCTCGGCGCCAATCTTGGCGTGCCGCTGGCGCTCCTCGTCACCTTTGGCGGTCTTGCCGCGGTGGCATGGGTCACGGTTCTTGTCGAGAAGCGCGCCCATGGCTCGCTTGAGAAACCCAAGGCACCCTCGACCACGGGGCTCCAGCGCCTGTTGCGCGGCCCCTGGCCCCTGGTCGGAGCCGGCCTGCTTCTCGCGCTCCTCAACATCGCAACGCTCCTCATTGCCGGCCATCCATGGTCGATCACCTATGGTTTCGGCCTCTGGGGCGCCAAGGTCGCACAGGCTATCGGCGTGCCGGTGGCTTCCTGGGAATTCTGGACGTGGCCGGCGCAGGCCAAGGCTCTGCAGGCTAGCGTGCTCGAAGACGTCACCTCGGTGATGGATTTCGGCATCATCCTCGGCGCCGCGCTTGCGGCCGGGCTCGCCGGCAAGTTTGCCCCGCGCGTAGCCGTGCCGTTCCTTTCCCTGCTTGCCGCCGCCATTGGTGGCGTGCTCATGGGCTACGGGGCTCGGCTCTCTTTCGGCTGCAATATCGGCGCGCTGTTCAGCGGCATCGCCTCTGGCAGCGTCCATGGCTGGCTCTGGTTCGCCGCCGCCTTCGTGGGCAGCCTTCTGGGCATCTACCTGCGCCCGGTCTTCGGTATGGATGGGTTCAAGTCCAAATGAGTGCACGCAACACGCTTCTCTTCGGCGGCGTCTTCCTCGTCGCCACCGCCGCTGTGGCGGCCGACCACGTAGCGGCGACCGCCCGTGCGCCGGTGCCTGCCGCCGCTGCTGCAGCCAATCCATGCGCTGCCGGCAATCCTTGTGCCGCGTCCAGCCCATGCGCGGCATCTTCCCCCTGTGCTGCAGCATCGCCCTGCTCAGCCGCAGCTCCGGCGACCGTCGCAGCGCCTTGCGCTGCCGCCGCTCCCGCTGCGGCCCCTTGCGCGGCGGCCAATCCGTGCGCCGCCGGGGCACAATGATGGACGACGAGCGCAGCCGCGCCCTGCAGGAAGCTCTGTTCTGCGAGAGCGTTCTCGCCAAGTCCGGCGAGAACGTCCTTTCGGAAACGCTGCGCGGTGCGCCGGTTACTGCCTGGTCCCACTACCCGGCGGGCGATATCTTCGACCCCGACACCGGCGCCCAATGGTATTATCACTGCCATGTTCCACCGGCCGACGAAACTGAGCACGGGCACTTCCACTGCTTCGTCCGCCCCGATGGCCCCAAGGGGCCGGTGCACCATCTGATCGCCGTTGGCGTGGATCCCTTCGGACGCCTCCACCGTCTCTTTACCGTCAACCAATGGGTCGTTGGCGATACCTGGCTGGACGCGGAGGCGACCATCGCTCTGCTGCCCCGCTTCGATGTGCATTTCTCCAAGCCGTCCTACCTCGTCAACCGCTGGCTGACGGCGGTCGTTCGCCACTTCCAGCCCGAGATTGAAACGCTCATCCGGGAGCGCGATGCAGTACTCGCCGGTCACATCGCGCCCCAAGGCGTAGCCGTGCGGGAAGATCGCCAACTCGAAGTCACCTCCTCCCTCCCCGCCAGCCTGGGCTAGCGTATCGCAGCGTTTGTTCTTTATTTGTTCTCATTTCCGAGCTATCCCTAACGGGACGTTACCGAGGCGACGATTCGCTTTCGGAAAGGAGAATTCAAATGGCGCTCTATCAGGCTCCATCCTTCGATGCGCTCGAGAAGCTGGCCAAGACGCGAGACGCCGACCTCGTCAACCGGCAGTTGGTCGATCCCGGCCAGAACCGCGGGCGCGGCGCGCAGAGCAACGTCGTCGGCCGCTTCGAAAAGCACACGCGTGAGACGTTCGATGACGGCTGGGACAATGTCGACCCACTGCCGATCTTCGAGACTATTGAGCATATCGAGCGCGCCAAGACGGTCATTGCGCGCAACGAAAGCCCCGATATCGGCTTCGACCGCTCGATCAATCCCTATCGCGGCTGCGAACATGGCTGCATCTACTGCTTCGCGCGGCAGACGCATGCCTATCTCGGCCATTCGGCAGGCCTCGATTTCGAGCGCGATATCTATGTGAAGGTGAACGCCGCCGAGGCGCTGCGGGCGGAGCTTTCAAGCCCGCGCTACAAGGTCAAGCCGATCGCGATCGGCACCAATACCGACCCGTACCAGCCCGCGGAGCGCAAGCACAAGATCATGCGCTCGATACTCGAAGTGCTGCTCGAAACCCGCCATCCGGTGACGATAACGACCAAGTCGGCGCTGATCGTGCGCGACCTCGATATTCTTACCGAACTTGCCCGGCTGAACCTGGTGCGCGTGGCACTCTCCGTGACTACGCTCGATCACAAGCTTGCCCGCAAGATGGAGCCGCGCGCCTCCACGCCTTCCAAGCGGCTCGAAGCCATCCGGCTGCTCTCGGAAGCGGGCGTGCCTACCGCCATCATGGCCGCACCGATGATCCCGGCCATCAACGACATGGAGCTCGAACGCATCCTCGATGCCGGCGCGGCACAAGGCGCCAAGGGCGCCGGGATGATCCTGGTGCGTCTTCCGGGCGAAGTTCGTGATCTCTTCCGAGAATGGCTGCTGCGCCACTTCCCCGATCGCGTCCGTCACGTTCTCAGTCTCGTCCGCGATGTTCGCGATGGCCGGGACAACGATCCGCGTTGGGGCACGCGCTTTACCGGCGAAGGTCCTTATGCCGTGCTTCTCCGCCAACGCTACGAAAAGGCGGTCGAACGCTACGGCCTCAACCAGAAGGTCCCGCCGCTGCGGAACGATCTTTTCGCTCCCGCAAAGCCCGAAGACAATCAGCTTTCGCTGTTTTGACTGTGGCAAAGGCGGCTTGGTTCTCTCCGCTGCACTCCCCGGCCAAGAGCCGGGGCCCGCGGATGCCGAGTGGGCGTGTGACCGCGGTCCCATTCCCCCGCGCCGCAAAACCGGTTAGTCCTGTGCCATGCGCACAGATCACATCAACGGCCTCAAGATACTGTTCTATCCTGCCGAAGGCGCGCTGCTCGGCTCGTCTGCCGATGCGCTCGACGTGATCGGCGCGACCTACGGCCAGGAAATTGACGTGATCGCCATCCCCGCGACGCGGTTCGATCCAGATTTCTTCCGCCTGCGTACTGGCCTCGCGGGCGAGTTCATTCAGAAGATGCAGAACTACTGGCTGCGGCTGGTCATAGTCGGCAACGTCTCGCAGCAGATGGCGGCGAGCGATGCGTTGCGGGATTTCGTCTACGAGACCAACAAAGTCGGCCGACACCTTTTCGTCACCGACGAAGCTGATCTCGCGGCCCGGCTGAAACCTCTCTGATCAGACAGCTTCGAGGAACGATTCAGCGGTCTTGAGATCGACCGAAACGAGCTGGCTCACGCCGCGCTCAGCCATGGTCACCCCGAAGAGGCGGTCCATCCGACTCATGGTGATCGGGTTGTGGGTGATGGTGAGGAAGCGTGTGTCGGTGCGCTGGCGCATCGATTCCAGCAGATTGCAGAACCGTTCGACGTTGGCATCGTCGAGCGGCGCGTCCACCTCATCGAGCACGCAGATCGGCGCGGGGTTGGTGAGGAACACCGCAAAGATCAGTGACATAGCCGTCAACGCCTGCTCGCCGCCCGAGAGCAGTGTCATGGTCTGGGGCTTCTTGCCCGGAGGCCGGGCGATGATTTCCAGCCCCGCCTCGAGCGGATCGTCACTCTCGACGAATTTGAGCTCCGCCGTGCCGCCGCCAAAAAGCGAGGTGAAAAGTTCCTGGAAATGCGCGTTGACCTTGTCGAAGGCCTCGCTCAGTCGATGCCGGCCTTCGCGATTGAGGCTCTGGATGCCGGCGCGCAACTTGGCGATGGCCTCGATCAGGTCGTCGCGATCCTTGACCATCGCCTCGAGTTTTACGCGCACCTCTTCGGCTTCGCGTTCTGCGGTAAGGTTCACCCCACCCAGCCGCTCACGCTCGGCCTTGAGCCGTTCGAGTTTCTGTTCCGTCGCCTGCTCGTTGGGCAGGGCCTCTTCCGGGCGAATACCGGCGGCCTCGGCTGTCCGGCTGGCCTCGATACCGAGATTCTCGCGCACCAATTGCTCGATCTGGTGGCGCTGGGCGATGAAGCCCTTGAGGCGCTCTTCAACGCGCGCCAGGTTTTCGCGCGCGGCCGACATCGCTTCCGCCGCGGCGCGCAGGATCTTGTCCGCTTCGCGATAACCGGTTTGCGCTTGAGCCAGCGTGTCGGAAGCTGCCTTGTGCGTGAGCTGCGCGTCCGCGATCTGGTCGTCGAGTTCGACCCGCCGTGCTTCGAAGCTCTCGGGCGTGGCGTCCATCGTCGAGAGCTGAGCCTGCACTTCACCAGCGCGCGTTTTGAGCGTGGTCAATTGCGCGACCGCGCCGTCACGTCGGCGCTGCCAGCTCGCCCGGTCGTTGCCGATCTGGGTCAAGCGCGCGGCACGCATGCGGGCCGATGTTTCGAACGAGCCCAGCTTGAGCCGCGCTTGTTCCGCGCGCTCGCGCGCCTCGAACAAGATGGCCTGCCGCTCTTCGGCCAGTGCCGCAGCCTCACCCTCATCGCCCGCGTCTTCGAGAACGGACTCTGTTTCCTCACGGAAGGCCTCGGCCTCGGCAAGGCTCGAATCGAGGCGCGAACGGGTCTCCGCCAGCGCGGTCTGGCGGGTCGTCAGATCGCCGATGGCCTTGGCAGCGCGCTCGACACCTACCTGTGCATTGGCGATCTCGCGCTGCGCGGCGCGCCAGTGTTCGTGCTTTTCGCGTTCGGCGCCACGCGCGGACTCGAGCGCGGCAGCCAGGGCCTCGACATCACGCCGCCAGGCGTTGCGTTCGCCGCGCATGCGCAAGATTTCGGCATCCAGCTCAGCCAGTCGGTTGCGTTGCGCCAGGCGCTGCGCGGCGGCGCTCGGAGCATCTGCCGCAGCGACATAGCCATCCCAGCGCCAGAGGTCGCCCTCAAGCGTCACCAGCCTCTGCCCGGATTTGAGGGCATGCATCAGCCCTGGCCCATCGGCCTTGTCGACAAGGCCAATCTGGTCCAGCCGACGCTTGAGTACGGCACTGCCCGAGACATAGCGCGACAGCGGCTCGGCCCCTTGCGGCAACGCCGGGTCTCCGTCCCCGTCCATCGGCCCGCCCCAGTGCATCGGCGCACCGGCGTCGGACGAGGCTTCAAGGTCATCGCCGAGCGAGGCACCTAGCGCCGTTTCGTAACCGGCCTCCACATCGAGTTGATCGACAATGGCTGGCCAGAGGCTCGCGCCACCGGCATTGAGAATACGTGACAGCGTATCCGCCTCGCTTTCAAGGCGTCCCAAAGCCGTCTCGATCTCCGAGAGCTTCGGACGGGCAGTATCGAGGCTGGCCTGGGCGTGCTGGGTCTGCTCTTCGGCAGCGACAGCAGCGTCTTCGGCCTCACTGGCGCGCTCCTGGGCCGTCTCCAATTCCTGCCGACGCAGGGACAATGTCTCGTCCGCGTCTAGGCTGGCGGCAATACCAGCGGCCTCCCGGTCAATATCGGCAATCTGCTGGGTGAGCCGCGACACACGCTGGCGCGCCTCTTCGGCGCTACGCATGGCCTGGGTGCGGCGGGCTCGCAGCTGCGCCAGAGCTTCGGCGGCGGAACGCGCCTCCTGGTCAGCAGCCGCCACCGCCGCAGCAGCCTCCTCGGCTGCAGCTTTGGCTGCGTCATAGGCATCCTGTTCGCCAGCCACTTCGTCTTCCAGCCGAGCCAGCTCTTCGGCGTAACCCTCCAGCGTCTCCTCGCTTTCTGTCACGAGCTCGCGCTCACGGGCCCCGTCAGCGGCGAGTTGCTTGAGGCGGTCCTCAAGTTCGGCCCGGCGGGTATTGGCGCGGCGCGCCTCTTCGGCCAATTGCTCGGAGAGAATGGTCAAGCGCTGAAGCACCGCGCCAGTGGCAGCCTCGCGATCGCGCAGCGGCTGGAGCGCGGCGTCGGCGGCGTCCAGCGCCTTCTGCGCAGCGCGCTCGGCCGACATCGCGTCACCCAGCGCGACCACGAGCTTGCCCTGCTGTGCCTCGGTCTCCTTCTCGGCGACGCGCGCGGTGACCCAGCGCACGTGATAGAGCGCCGCCTCGGTCTTGCGGATATCGCCCGAAAGCGCGCGATAGCGAATGGCGAGGCGCGCCTGCTTCTTGAGCGTTTCGAGCTGCGTTTCGACCTGGGCGATCACGTCGTCCACACGCTCGAGATTCTGCTCCGCCCCGCGCAAACGCAGTTCCGCCTCGTGCCGCCGCGAATGCAGACCGGAAATGCCGGCGGCCTCTTCCAGCAGAGCGCGGCGCTGGGTCGGCTTTGCGGCGATCAGTTCGCCAATCTGGCCTTGTCGCACCAGGGCTGGGGAATGGGCGCCGGTAGAGGCATCGGCGAACAGCAATTGCACGTCGCGTGCACGCACTTCGCGGCCATTGACGCGATAGACCGAGCCGGCCTCGCGTTCGATGCGGCGCGTCACTTCGAGCATGTCGGCATTGTTGAGGGCAGCAGGCGCGGTGCGGTCGACATTGTCGAGCACCAGCGTCACCTCGGCAGTGTTGCGCGCCGGGCGGTTGCCGGATCCGGAGAAGATCACGTCATCCATGCCGGAGGCGCGCATGGCCTTGTAGGAGCTTTCGCCCATGACCCAGCGCAGGGCTTCGACAAGATTGGACTTGCCGCAGCCATTGGGACCCACAACGCCAGTCAGACCGGGCTCCATCAGGAGCTCGGTCTGATCACAGAAGGATTTGAAGCCATGAAGCTTGAGGCGCGTGAACTTCATCGCGCCCCCATCCGGGAGGACGAATTAAGTGAGCAGGGGATCGATTTCCGCCGCCAACTGCTCAATTGTCTTGTCTCCGCTCAGCTTCTTGCCGTTGATATAGAAAGTCGGGGTGCCCTCGAGTTTGAACTCGTCGAGAGCCTGCTCACGCAGTGTCTCCATGCCCTTGAACAAATCCTGATTCGTCAAGGCCGCCTCGAAGCTTTCATCTGTAAAACCGAGCTGCTTGGCGATCACAAGAATCGCATCGCGCGGCTTGTCGGACGTGGCCCAGGTGTCCTGGGTCTTGAAATAGGTCGACACAACGTTGTGGTACTGGTCTTCGCCAGCGGCCTCGGCGAGGAGGAAGACCACGGCGTCCAGCACGTTGCGGACGAAGGGGCGCAGGATGTAGCGCACCTTGCCGGTGTCGACATACTGCTTCATGAACTCGGGGAGCGTGTCGTTCGAGAAGACCGCGCAGTGCGGGCAGGTCGGCGACGCATATTCGATCACGGTGACCTTGGCGTCGGCAGGACCGAGCACCTTGTCGGGCAGGCCGTTCGGGGCCAGCAGCTTGGCCTGGTCGAACATCTCGCCGTCCGCTGCCTGGGCCGCACCGATACCGGTCACGCTCAGGGCTGATGCCGCGGCGGCAAGGATCAGGGTCTCACGGCGGGTAAATTTCACTTTGTTTTCTCCGGTTCGAATTGCGCGACACTACACGGCAGCTTTCCGGCGGCAAGTGGGCACCACCATCAACACGCAGTGAACAGTCCGTCTGCTAACGTCCACTCGATTTTGACTTGGCCATAATGCCGTGCCCGAGCTGGCGCAAGGCTTCCTTGAGGCCTTCGTCCTCAACGCTCTCGACGGCACCGCTGACCTCCATTCGCATGGCGTCTGTCACCTTGAGGCCAGTTTCGACCGGCTTGGCTGAATGTGGCCTGAACGGCTCAGCGGACAATCGCACCTGCCCCACCAGCAGATAACCGAAATAGCGATTCACCGAGGCCGCGATCTTGGCGCCCTCGTGGGCAAGCCCGAGCGCGTGTGAGGCTGCGCACCGCACATGCAGGGTAGCGCCTTCAGCGCTACGTTCGCCGCGCGGCCAGACGAGCTTGTCGGGCAATGCCACCTTGTCGTAGGGCGCCGGAGCCATGGTCGACCAATAGGTGATGATGTCGCGGCTGGCGAATCCACGGCGCTTGAGCGCGGGGTCGAGCGCGCCCTTCAGCGCCTCGGCGACGCCGACTGAGCGATTGAGCCGTTTATATTCCTTAGGCTTCTCGGCCATTGTGGACGTCAGGTTTCCGAATGCTTGCGCGGCGAGGCCGCTTGAGGTTTGTTGCCGCCATCATGCCAAAAACTGCCCTCGCGCAAAAGCCGCGCGCTCTCCCAATCGATGCCCAGGCAGTTCTGGCCTGGTATGACAAGCATGCGCGCACCCTTCCCTGGCGGGTCAGCCCACAGGATCGCGCCCGCAATATCCGGCCAGATCCCTATCGTATCTGGCTTTCAGAAGTGATGCTGCAGCAGACGACGATTGCTGCGGTGCAGAAGTATTTCCTCCGCTTCACTGCACTGTGGCCGACTGTAGGGGACCTGGCGGCCGCGCCGCTCGAAGCCGTACTCGTCGAGTGGGCAGGGCTTGGCTACTACGCGCGCGCTCGCAATCTTCATGCCTGCGCGAAAGCCGTTGTCGAACAGCATGGCGGCGTGTTTCCGACGACGGCCGCGGGGCTGCTGACGCTTCCAGGAGTCGGCGCCTATACGAGCGCGGCCATCGCAGCGATTGCCGATGACGAGCGCATCGCCGTGCTGGACGGGAATGTCGAGCGCGTGCTCGCCCGCTACCTGGCGCTGGATGTGCCGGTTCGCGAGGCAAAGGAGGAGTTGCGCGGTTATCTGCAGACCACGGTTCCCGAGCGCGCGGGCGACTATGCACAAGCGCTGATGGATCTGGGTGCAACGATTTGCGCACCGCGCAACGCGCTTTGCATGCTCTGTCCTTTGCAACCGGGTTGCACCGGCGCAGCAGAAGGCAACCCGGAACGCTATCCGGTGAAGGCGGAAAAGGTCGCTCGTCCCACTCGCTACGGTCATGCCTTCGTGATTCTCGATCGTGACGGCGACGTCTATCTGAGAACACGCGCCGACAAAGGGTTGCTGGCGAAGATGACCGAGACACCCGGGTCAAGCTGGGAAAGCGTCAAGCGGGAGCCGACATATCCGTTCACCGGCAAATGGCAGAGCCGCGGCCAGGTGGTTCACGTCTTCACCCATTTCCGCCTCGAACTCGATGTCTGGTCCGTAGTGGCCACCCAGCCGGAAGAACTGACGGATGGGTGGTGGGCTGATCGGCGTGAGCTGGAGAGTGAGGCATTGCCATCGCTCTTCCGCAAGGTGCTGGCTGCCGCCGGTCTCGAATAGCCAGAAAAGCAAAAACCGCCGGCCTGTTGGCCGGCGGCGAGTTTGCCTGACGCTTGGAGGCCTGTTTCAGGCGGAAAGGAGTTGCATCTGCGCGCGAATGTCGGCGCGCAGCGCATCGATCGGGCGCAGGACGCCCTCGTGTTCGAAGTGCCAGAAGGTCCAGCCGTTGCAGGCTTCCGAGCCCTGCACCAGCGCACCAACGCGGTGGATGGAGCCGGAGAACGGCCCCGAGGACACCGACCCATCAGCCCGTACCATGGCGCTGTAGCGGCGACGTTCGTCGTAAACCTGAGTGCCCGGCAGAATCAGCCCCTGCTCGACAAGCGAGCCGAAGGGAACGCGCGGCTCGGCGCGCTTGGGCGTCGTCGTCTCGAGAGCCTCGGCGCGCATCGGCTTGATGGCGGCGAGACGCTTCAGAGCGGCCGCAATGTAAGTATCCTCACGCTCGATGCCAATGAAGTGGCGGCCGAGCTTGCGGGCCACTGCACCCGTCGTGCCGGTGCCAAAGAACGGGTCGAGCACGACATCGCCTGGCTTGGTCGTTGCATTGAGAATGCGGAACAGCAGCGCTTCCGGCTTCTGGGTCGGATGAACCTTGCCGTCGGCGTCGTTCTTGAGGCGCTCCGAGCCGGTGCAGATGGGGAACAGCCAGTCGCTGCGCATCTGCGTGTCGTCGTTGGAGAGCTTCATGGCTTCATAGTTGAAGGTCACGCGGCTCTTCTGACTCCGCGAGGCCCAGATGAGGGTTTCATGCGCGTTGGTGAAGCGCGTGCCGCGGAAGTTCGGCATCGGGTTGGCCTTGCGCCAGACGATATCGTTGAGCAGCCAGAAATCGAGATCCTGCAGCGCCGTGCCGACGCGGAAGATATTGTGGTAGGAACCAATGACCCAGATGGCGCCATCGGGCTTGAGCAGCCGGCGCGCAGCCTTGAGCCAGCGGCGCGTGAAATCGTCGTAATGGGCGAAGCTCTCGAACTTGTCCCACTCGTCATCCACCGCGTCGACCTTGCTCTGGTCGGGTCTGGTGAGCCCTTCTGCAAGCTGCAGATTATAGGGCGGATCGGCAAAGATCAGATCGACGGAGCCGGCCGGCAAAGCATTCATGTGGTCGATGCAATCGCCCACGAGAATGGTGTCGATCGGGAGGCTGGCCTCCCTCTCCGCAGCAGCCGAGGCCGCCTTACGCGCGGTACGCAACATCTACTTAACCCTAACGCAGCACTAACGCGTCGGTTGTAACCTCTTAGGGTTAAAGGGGTTTTAAGCGTCAAGGTAAGCGAGAAGTTAACTCGCCAGGCGTCGCTCGGCAGCAGCCGCGCAGGGCGCGAAATCCATGCGGTGATGACGGCACGGCCCATGCTCGTTGAGGGCACGGATATGTTCGGGCGTCGAATAGCCCTTGTGACCGTCGAAGCCGAAGTTCGGCGTATCGCGATGCATGATCTGGCACATGCGGTCGCGCGTGACCTTGGCGACGATCGATGCCGCGGCGATGGTCACCGAGAGCGCGTCGCCATCGATGATCGCCTGTCCTGCCATCGGCAATCCGGGCGGCACGTCGCGGCCATCGACCAACACATGGTCGGGCGCCAGCGACAGGTTGAGCACCGCGCGCGTCATCGCCCAGAGCGTGGCACCGCGAATATTGAGCGAGGCGATGATCGTCGGCGGCGCCGCCACGACTGAAACCGTCGCCTTGGCGACGATCTCCGCAAAAAGCTCCTCCCGCGCCAGCGCGGTGAGTTTCTTGGAATCGTTGAGCCCCTTGGGTACCCGCTTGTGATCGAGGATCACCGCCGCAACCACCACGGGACCGGCGAGCGGCCCCCGCCCTGCCTCGTCGACGCCGGCAATGATGTTGGCGCCAGCCTTCAACGCCGCGCGTTCGTGGCGGAGGGAAGGCTTAAGGACAATGGAGGGAGAATCGGCGCTGGGCATGGCCACAGCATGCGCCCGGCGCAGCGATTAGCAATTCAAAAACGCGTCGTGCATGTCGCAGGGCGGCATCCAACCGCACCTTATATATAGGCGATGATACGCGTGACGGTGGCTGCTGGGGGCCAATCTCCGGTGGAATCCGGTGCACTCACCACCGAATCTTAACCCGCCACAGTGCCGCACCTGTTAGCAGGCGCGAAATATCATTATTTATCAGCACTTTATGCCATTTGCCGCGTTCTTGACACGTTTCCTCGCCGCCACTATGTTGCGCGCGACTTTAAAGGGGCATCCTTCAGACATGAAGGCGGCCGGACGAGGTGAGCGAGCGCGATGGCAAATCCGCCCAAAGATCAGCGTCCGGAAGGCAGCGAAGGCAAGGTCACTTCCGACCTCGCTTCGCGCATTGCCGCTGCGAAGCGCGACCGGGCGGTGGAAGAGGCTGAAACCTCGCGCCGCGCGTCGGGGGACACCAGCCAGATGGGTCGCGCCGTGCGACTCGGGTCGGAGTTCATCGCCGCCATCCTGGTTGGCGCCGGGATCGGGTATCTGCTCGATCTGTGGCTGAACACCCGGCCCTGGATCATGCTCGTCATGGTCCTTGTCGGGTTTGCGGCCGGAATTCTCAACGTCACCCGTTCGGTGGCGGAACTGAACAAGGCGGCTCCGCCGCCCAAAGACGCGGATCTCGGTCCGGCGGACGACGACGAAGACGACGATAGATAGGCTAGCGAGGAACCTAACTTGGCCGATCCGACCAAAGTTGACCCGATCCACCAGTTTGGCATCACAAATATTTTCTCGCTCGGCGAAGGCGGCGTCGCCTTCACCAATTCAGCACTCTTCATGGTGCTGACGGTAGGCCTGATCCTTGGCTACCTGCTCATCTCCACCGCCGGCCGCAAGCTGGTTCCGACCCGCGCACAGGCGCTCTCGGAGATGCTCTACGAGTTCGTGGCCAACATGGTCAGAGGCTCGGCCGGCACCGAAGGGATGAAGTTCTTCCCCTTCGTCTTCGCCCTCTTCATGTTCGTGCTCGTCGCCAACATGTTCGGCATGTTCCCGTTCTTCTTCACCGTCACCAGCCACATCATCGTCACGGTCGCCCTGGCGCTTCTCGTCATGGTCGTGGTCGTGGGCTACGGCGTCTACCGGAACGGCTTCAAGTTCCTCAAGCTCTTCGTGCCGCATGGCGTGCCGGGCTACGTTCTCCCGATCGTCGTTCCGATCGAAGTGGTGTCGTTCCTCTCGCGTCCGATCTCCCTCTCGGTTCGTCTCTTCGCCAACATCCTGGCCGGTCACATCACGCTCAAGGTCTTCGCCGGCTTCATCGTGACGCTGGGCTCGCTCGGCTTCCTCGGCTTCCTCGGCGCACTCCTGCCGCTGATCATGACCGTGGCGATCACCGCCCTCGAATTCCTCGTGGCAGCCCTGCAGGCCTATGTGTTTGCCGTGCTGACCTCGATGTACCTCAACGATGCGATCCATCCGTCGCATTGATCCGACCTAATCGGTTTCGCCTCGGCCGCGGTGGCCGGGGTGTCTGAAAGACTGCACAGTCAAAGGCCTTCAAAGGAGAGACTAAAAATGGATCCAATTGCCGCCAAGTACATCGGTGCCGGTATTGCAGCTATCGGCATGGCCGGTGCGGCTATCGGCGTGGGCAACATCTTCGGCAGCTTCCTGTCGGGCGCCCTGCGTAATCCGTCGGCTTCGCAGAGCCAGTTCGGTAACCTGATCTTCGGGTTCGCCGTGACCGAAGCTCTGGGCATCTTCTCGTTCCTGATCGCTCTCCTGCTGCTGTTCGCAGTCTGATACTTTCAGGCGCAGATATCTGGACGGCGGCCAAGAGCCTGAGAGCTTAAGGCTGCCGTTCGTTTAATCGGCCATCCCGGCCGGTTCACGCAGATCAGCGGAATAGTCGTAAATGGCAAACGAGACACCAGCAGAAGGCCAGGCCCCAGCGGCTGACGCCACCCACGACGCGGCGAGCTCGCCGACCGAGGGGACCCATGCGACGACCGAAGCGCACGAAGCGGGCTTTCCCCCCTTCGACTCTTCGACCTTCGGCACCCAGCTCATCTGGCTGGCGATCACGTTCGTCGTTCTTTACTTCGTCCTGAGCCGCCTCGCCCTGCCGCGCATCGGTGGCATCCTTTCGGACCGCAAGGGCCGGATCGATAGCGACCTGGCCGTGGCCGACGCTTCGCGCCAGAAGACGGACGCGGCGATCGCAGCCTATGAGGCCGCCCTCGCCGAAGCCCGCAAGAAGAGCCACGCGATCGCCGAAGAGACCCGCAACAGCATCAAGGCTGACCTCGATGCCAAGCGCCATGAGGTCGAGGCAGACCTCAACAAGAAGGTTTCCGACGCAGAAGCCCGCATCAAGGCGACCAAGAACGAGGCCCTTGGCCACGTTGGCGAAATCGCTGCCGATACGGTCGAGGCACTCGTCAGCAAGCTCGTGGGCTCGGTTTCCGCCCAGGACGCCCGCGACGCCGTCGCCCAGGCTTCCAAGGAGTAACGCCAATGCTTAGTTTCGGATTGGATTACACCACCGCCGCGACCCTCTGGGCCACCATCGGCCTCGTCATCTTCCTGGCCATCGCCATCTATGCCGGCCTGCCCAAGATGATCACGGGCATGCTCGATGAGCGCATCAAGAAGATCGAGGACGACCTGGCCGAGGCCAAGCGCCTGCGCTCGGAAGCCGAAGCTCTTCTCGCCGATTACGAGAAGAAGCGCGTGGAGGCCGAACAGGAAGCCGCAAGCATCGTGACCGCCGCGCAGGACGAGGCCAAGCGCCTCGCCGCCGAGGCCAACGAGTCGCTCAAGGACCTCGTCACCCGCCGCACCAAGGCCGTCGAGGACAAGATCGCCCAGGCCGAAGCCCAGGCTCTTTCCGAAGTCCGCGCCAAGTCGGCCGACGTCGCCATCGAAGCGGCCCGCATCCTGCTCAACAAGCAGGTCGGCGAAAAAGGCCCTGCCCTGATCGACCAGGCCATCAAGGATGTCGGTGCACGGCTGAACTAAGCCGGGTACAGCGTGAAATGAATTAGGGCGGGTCCGACGGACCCGCCCTTTTTGTTTTCAGGGCCAGCGCAAAGGACCGGATTGTGCCATGGCGTCTCCCTCCCCCTTGTGGGGAGGGAAAAGGGTTGGGGGAGGGACAGCCACCGAGTTCGCGCCTCCCCACCCTCAATCCCTCCCCACAAGGGGGAGGGAGGCGCAGGAACCGAAAGTACGAGCCTTGTCCCCTAGCGAATGGCTGCTAACGTGCGCCCCCAATCTGGAGGGCACGAAAATGGACACTTTCACCGGCGGCTGCATATGCGGAGATGTCCGGTTTTCGGCTTCGAGAAGCCCATACCGGGTTGGGCTCTGCCATTGCATGGATTGCCGCAAGCATCACGGATCGCTGTTCAGCATCTACGCGATTTTTTCTACGGATGCGGTGACGATCACGGGCGAGACGCACTCCTATGGCGGGCGGCATTTCTGTCCGCGTTGCGGATCTTCGGTCTTCGCCGAGGCTGGCGACGAGATCGAAATGCATCTGGGATCGTTCGATGCACCTGATCAACTAAAACCGACCTATGAGCTCTGGACGATCCGGCGCGAAGGTTGGCTACCGGAGTTTCCGCATATGCGACTCTATAAGCGGGATCGAGAAAGCACGGGTCGTACGGAGGAATAGGGCGAGCGGGTCTGAGCGGCAGGCTACGCGCTGTTGATAGTCCCTCACCGAACGCCCACCCCCTCGATCTTCCCCGGCCGCAGAGCCGGCAACTGTAATTCAGGTTGCGAAGCTTGTTCGGGTTTTCATGATGGCGTTGATGGTGACGAGGAGCTTTCTGGCGAGGGCGACGAGGGCGGGCTTGGGTGGTTTTCCGGCCTGGCGCAGACGGTGGTAGAAGGCGTTGAGAGGCGATTGTGTTCGCAAGGATGCAACGGCGGCCATGTAGAGGGCCTGGCGGACGCGGCGGCGGCCCCCGCGGATGGAGCGCTGTCCGCGCCGTAGGCCGCTATCGTTGTTGAGCGGGGCCAACCCGGCCAGGGTGGCGATCTGCTTGCCCGAGCGTCGGCCCAGTTCGGGCATCAGGGCGGCCAGGACAGAGGCGGTGACCGGGCCGATGCCGGGCACCGAGCGGATCAGGGCCTGGTCCTGTGCCAGGGCGGCATCGCTGCCGATCTGGTTCTGGATTTCGACCTCGATGGCGGCGATGGCCTGGTTGAGGCCGGCCATGTGCCGGTCCAGGTCGGCGCCGATGAAGGAATCGGTTATCTCGATCCGGCGCTGCTTTTCCTGGGTGCGCATGGCCACCAACTGGTCGCGGCGGCGGCTGAGCAGGCCGAGCCGCTCGCGTCCGGCCTCGGGCAGCGGGTCGGCCACGAGGCGCAGGGCCCGGCCCATTTCGGCAAGCATGGCCGCATCGAGCGCATCGGTCTTGGCGAGCCGGCCGCTCGCCCGCGCAAAGTCACGGGCCCGCTGCGGATTGACCCGGACATGGCCGATCCCGGCCAGCGCCAGTCCGGCGCGCAAGCTCTTGTCGTAAACCCCGCTCGCCTCCAGCACCACGAGAGCCCTCCCGCTCCAGCGTGGCGGCGAATGCGGCGATGGCGTCCATCGTGTTAGCAATCCGCTGCACGCCCTCCCCGCCGGAAGAGGCGATATCCAGCCAGGCTTTCGAAACGTCGATTCCAATCCAGGTCGGTGATAGGGTCATGGGCCTGTCCCTGTGATCCGAGGTCCGTCTCGAGCGGCCTCGCGCAACTGTTCAGGTGTTTGTCAAAGCGGGCGGGGACCCGTGCCGGCTCTCGGTCTTTAAACCTGGGGCCCAACGGTCTCCCGCCCGCACCCAATATGACACAGCACAATTACACAGGGGCCCACGGATAGCTCCACTCGGGTGGAACGGTGCAATAGGCCTCGGAACAAGTCCGGGGAAGTTCCGTGGTTGGGGAGAGTGCCGTGCTCGGAGTTCGGAACGGATTTCGCCGCCCGCTCCCCCACCCGACCACACCAAATGCAAAAGGCCTCCCCAGCTTGCTGGGAAGGCCTTCCAGTTCGTGTTCCGCGTTTATTCGGCTGCGGCAGCCGGGGCGGCTTCTTCGGGCTCCCAGCGCAGCTTTGGGCTTCTTGCGGCGCGGGTTTCGTCCAGCCGGCGGCGCGGGGCGCGGGTAGGGGCGCCGGTGAAGCGCTCCTTGTCGTTGCCCTTGGCGTCGGCGGCGAGGGCCAGCATGGTGTCACAGAAGGCGTCGAGGGTCTGCTTGCTCTCGCTTTCGGTGGGCTCGATGAGCATGGCGCCGTGGACGACTAGCGGGAAGTACATGGTCATCGGGTGGTAGCCCTCATCGATCATCGCCTTGGCGAAATCGAGCGTCGAGACCCCGGTGCCGGCCAGCGAGGAATCGTCGAACAGCACTTCATGCATGGCCGGATAATCCGGGAACGACACCGAGAAGGCATCCTGCAGGCGTGCCTTGACGTAATTGGCATTGAGCACGGCATCCTTGGCGGCGCGGGCGAGGCCGTCGCCACCGTGGCTGAGCATATAGGTCAGCGCGCGGACATACATGCCCATCTGGCCGTGGAAGGCGGTGATGCGGCCCAGGGCCTCGCCTTCGCTGTGCTCGACCAGTTCCAAGCCACCATCGGCCGCCTTGCGGACGAAGGGCACGGGGGCGAAAGGGGCGAGCGCTTCGGAGAGAACCACCGGGCCCGCCCCCGGTCCGCCACCGCCGTGTGGGGTCGAGAAGGTCTTGTGGAGGTTAATGTGCATGGCGTCGATGCCGAGGTCGCCCGGCCGCACCACGCCCATGATGGCGTTGAAATTGGCGCCATCGCAGTAGAAGAACGCGCCCGCATCGTGGACCGCCTTGGCGATCTCGATGACCTGGGGCTCAAAGAGGCCGCAGGTATTGGGGTTGGTCAGCATGATTGCCGCCACGTCCGGGCCAAGGGCGGCCTTGACCGCCTCGACATCGACCGTGCCGTCCTCGCGGGCGGGAACGGGCTTGACGGTGTAGCCGAGGAAGGCAGCCGTGGCCGGATTGGTGCCGTGGGCGCTTTCGGGGACCAGCACAACGGTGCGATGCCCCTGCCCGCGCGCCTGCTGGGCGGCGTGGATGGCCATCATGCCGCAAAGCTCGCCATGAGCGCCGGCCTTGGGGGTCAGCGATACGGCGGCAGTGTTGGTGAGGGTCATCAGCCAATGGCTGAGCTGGCTCATCAGCTCAAGCGCGCCCTGGACGGTCGAGACCGGCTGGAGCGGGTGCACATCCGAGAAGCCCGGCAGGCGGGCCATCTTCTCGTTGAGGCGCGGGTTGTGCTTCATCGTGCACGAGCCGAGCGGATACATGCCCGAGTCGATCGAGTAGTTCATGCGCGAAAGGCGCACGTAGTGGCGCATGGCCTCGGGCTCGGTGAGGCCGGCGAGATCGAGCTTGGTCTTGCGCGCAAAACCGCCGAGGCGGCTGTCGTCGATTTCGACCTCGGGGAGATCGACGCCGGAATGGTGGGTGTCGCCGATTTCGAAGAGTAGCGGCTCATCGGGGATGAGGGCCGAGCCGGTGGAGGCTGCGGAAAGGGTGCCGATGCCGGTGGGGCGGCCCTGGGTGTTCATGCTCATGCGAGCACCTCCTTGAGGCCGTTCGCCAGCGCGGCGATATCGGCATCGGTGGTCAGTTCAGTAGCGGCGAGGACGATGAGGTTCTCGAGTTCGGGCTTGCCGGGTTCGAGACGCGAGACGGGGACGCCGGCGAGGACGTTGCGCTGGGCCAAAGCCTCGATCACCCCGGCGGCAGGCTTGCCGACGCGGATGGTGAACTCGTTGAAGAAGGTCTTGTTGAGCACTTCGACGCCCGGGACCTTGGCCAGCGCATCGGCAAGGGCGATAGCGCGGGAGTGGTTGAGGCGGGCGAGGCGCGTAAAACCGGCTTCGCCGAGCAGCGACATGTGGATGGTGAACGCCAGGGCGCAGAGGCCCGAGTTCGTACAGATGTTGGAGGTCGCCTTTTCGCGGCGGATATGCTGCTCGCGGGTGGAGAGCGTCAGCACGAAGCCGCGCTTGCCTTCGGCGTCGACGGTTTCGCCGCACAGGCGCCCCGGCATCTGCCGGACGAATTCCTTGCGGGTGGCCATCAGGCCCACATAGGGGCCGCCGAAATTGAGGGCGTTGCCGATCGACTGGCCTTCGGCCACCACGATATCGGCGCCGAACGTGCCAGGAGCCTCGAGGAGCCCCAGCGAGACGACTTCGGTGACCACGACGATCAGCAGCGCGCCCTTGGCGTGCGCCGTGTCGGCGGCCTTCTCCAGGTCGCGAAGATGGCCGTAGAAATCCGGGGTCTGGATGACGATGGCGGCGGTCTGGTCGTCGATGTGGTCGAGGATGTCGCCCTGGCCCTGCGGGGAGGCCGGCAGGCAGACGAGATCGGGATCGTCCTTGAGGTAGGCCTTGACCACGTCGCGGTAGTGGGGATGCAGGCCGCCCGAAAGCACCAGCTTCTTCTTGCGGGTGAGGCGGCGGGCCATCAGCACGGCCTCGGCGGTGCCGGTCGAACCGTCATAGAGCGAGGCGTTGGCCACATCCATGCCGGTGAGCTTGGCCACCTGGGTCTGGAATTCGAAGAGCATCTGCAACGTGCCCTGCGAGATTTCCGGCTGGTAGGGCGTATAGGCCGTGAGCCATTCGGAGCGCTGGATCAGGTGATCGACGGTCGCCGGCACATGATGGCGGTAGGCCCCTGCTCCGACGAAGAACGGGCCGTCGCCGGCGGCGCGGTTCTTGCCCGAGAGGGCGCGCATATGGGCTTCGACCAGGAATTCGGGTGAATGGGCCGGCAGGTCGATGGCACCGGTGTTGTAGGCAGCGCGGGGGACAGCGCTGAACAGCGCGTCTTCCGAGGCGATGCCGATGGTGGCGAGCATTTCTGCGCGCTCGGCATCGGAATGGGGGAGGTATCGCATGGGAGGTGCTTTCGGTGTCTTGAGTCCCTGGCCTTCCCCCTCCCTAGCCCTCCCCACAAGGGGGAGGGTGGAGCGCGCGTCGAGATCGAGCAACAAACCCCACCCTCCCCCTTGTGGGGAGGGCTAGGGAGGGGGTGAGCCTAGGGCTCGGTGCTATTTGATGAAATCTGCGTAAGCGGCTTCGTCCATCAGGCCGTCCAGCTCCGCCGGGTTCTCGATGTGGATCTGGTACATCCAGCCGGTGCCCATCGGGTCCTGGTTGACCATGCCGGGCTCGGCGCCGAGGGCCTCGTTGGCGGCCTCAACGGTGCCGCCGACCGGAGCGTAGATCTCGGAGGCGGCCTTTACCGATTCAACCACGGCGGTCTCATCGCCCTTCTTGACCTTCTTGCCGACGGCCGGGAGCTCGACGAAGACGATGTCGCCGAGCTGCTCCTGCGCGTAGGCGGTGATGCCGACGATGCCGGTCTGGCCTTCAACGCGGATATATTCGTGGTCCTGGGTGAACTTGATGGTCATGGACGCCTCTCAAACCGGCTTGCGGTAGTAACGATGGGGAACGAAGGGGAGTGCGGCGACTTCAGCCGACTGGCTGCGGCCGCGCACGGAAACGGAGAGTTTGGTGCCGACAGCGGCATAAGCCGGCGGCACGAAGCCGAGCGCGATGGCGCGGCCGAGCGTGGGCGAGAAACCGCCGCTGGTAACCACGCCGATAACGGCGCCCGATGCATCGAGGATTTCGGCGCCTTCACGGGCCGGTGCGCCATCGACCAGGAGGCCAACGCGGATGCGAGCGAGCTCGCCGCCATATTCCTTGAGGATGCGGCCGGCGCCGGGGAAGTCGGCGGCTTCGCGGCGGCGCTTGGAGACGGCGAAGTTGAGGCCGGCTTCGGTGGGCGAAATGGTTTCGTCGAGGTCGTGGCCGTAGAGCGGCAGGCCGGCTTCGAGGCGGAGGCTATCGCGGGCACCCAGGCCGATCGGCTTTACGCGTTCGTCGGCTGTCAGGGCATCCCAGAAAGCCTTGGCGTGCTCGGGTTCAACCAGGATTTCGAAGCCATCTTCGCCGGTATAGCCGGAACGGGCGATGACCAGCACGGTGCCGTTCCAGGGGAACGAGCGGTAGGTCATGAAGCCGAGATCGGCGACTTCGGGAATGAGTTTTGAGAGCACCGCGACGGCTTCAGGGCCCTGCAGCGCCAGGAGCGCGCAATTGTCGGCGCGGTTGAGCGTCGCCTTGCCGGTGGAGGCGGCGGCGATGCGGGCGAAGTCGGCATCTTTCGTGCCGGCATTCACGACTACGTAGAGCGAACCGGCCCAGGCGGGATCGGCGGGGCGAGCGATCATCAGATCGTCCAGCGCGCCGCCGGTTTCGTTGAGCAGCAGCGTGTAGCGGATCTGGCCGGGCTTGAGGCCCTTGACGTCGCCGCAGATCAGCGGCTCGACGACGGCCGCGATGGCGGCGTGGTCGGCGTCGGCACCGCCGGATTTCTCGTTGAGCAGCAGGAAGGACGGACCCATGTGGGAGACGTCGAAGAGGCCGGCGTGCTCGCGCGTCCACTTGTGTTCGGTGACGATGCCGGTGGGATACTGGACCGGCAGCGAATAGCCGCCGAACGGAACCATGCGGCCGCCGAGGGCGACATGCACGTCATTGAGGGGAACGGTCTTGAGGTCCTGGGGCGAGGTATCGGCCAATTGACTCTTCCGGCAGCGAGGGACGATTGCCCGCCTTGCGGCGAGCGCGCACCCCCTCTGTCCGCTAACCTGAGAGATTTCCCGGCTGTCGCCGGTTGCTCCTTCGGTGGGGCGAGATCGCCCGCTTTCCAGAGTTCAGCCTGACGCGGTCCTTTTGCCTGAGAGTTTCCGGGGCGGTTGCTCCTTCGGCGTCGGGCTCAGGGCCCGATCTCTCCCGCAGTCGCGCGCAACATGTCGAAGAATTGGTTCGGCGTCAATCGGGTCGCTGGGATGCGCACAAGGATGCGTTGGCGACCGCAATGGGACCTATTCGCCGGGGTGCATCTTGTTGTGGCGGGAATAAGCATAGCCGCCCGCAAAAGCAGCGACCGCGATGATGAGCGGCAGGATATAGAGATAAAAAATCCAGGCGCTGTTCATTCCCTTAGTCCTCCGAGGACCCTTCTCGCCGCATAATGTAGGGCAAAGGACGCTAAAATCCAAATCCCGGTGCTGAGAGCGAGCCAAGGTGAGAACGAAACAGCAGGCGAGCCGGTTGCAAGCGACACGGTAGGCGCTATGAAACCGGCTGCGAGCGCGCCCGAGGAGGCGCGATCGAGGTTGTTGGCCGTAAGCTTTATCCGTTCGTTATGAACCAGATGACTCACTTCGATTCCTCATCAGCGCAATGAGGATAGCACGAAGCTTACCCGCGGGGATCGAAGCCGACCCAGATGACCAGGTCTTCGCCGCCGACATAGGGGACCTGGACGTTCTCGACGACCTTGACGAATTCCTCGCTCTGGTTGGGCGGGGTGATGCCGACGGGGATCGAGTACTTTTCCGAGAAGATGGCCGAGCCGTTGCGCTCGACGGCGAAGCGGACCGGAAGGTTGACCGAGGTGACGCTACCCTTGGGGCCAAGGACCACGCGGCCGACGACGCCCATCTTGACGGTGATGAGGCCGTTGGACACTACGCAATTGCGCGACTGCTTCTCAAGCACGGCCTGCCAGTTGAGGTTGGCCGGGTTGCCGGCCTGGCCGGCATAGGAGAAGAGCGTTTCGCTGCCCGGGCGCACCTTGATGGGCGGGCACTGGGTGGCGATGGCCGGAAGCGCAGAGGGCGCGGCCTGGGCGAGCTGCTGCTGGTTGGGGGCGGCGTTGGCGAGTTGCGTGCCCGAAGAGCCGCCACCACCGAACATGTTCCCCATCGAGCAGCCAGCAAGGGCGAAAGCCAGAAGGCCCGCACCAGCAAATCGGACGGCGGGGTTCATCTTCTTGTTCGGCATCAATAACTTCTCCACACGCGTCACGCGATTTACTTCTTGAGCGCTTCGAGCGCCATAAGGATTGCAGGAGCGCCCGTGGCGGTTACGCCAGGCGCGTCCTCGACGAAGACGGCATCCGCAATCCCGTTGGTGATGAGCATGGCGCTGCGGGTGAACCGCGTGCCCATGCCTGCACCTGCTAGGTCCTTGTCCAGGCCGAGGGCCCTGGCCAAGGCGGCGTTGCCGTCGGCGATAAAATCGATCTTGCCCAAGGCGCCCGAGGCTTCTGCCCAGGCCTTGACCACATGCTGGTCATTCACGGCCGCGCAGACGATCCTATCCACGCCGGCCGCGCGCAATTTATCGGCATTAGCAATAAAGCCAGGTAAATGATTGACGTGGCAGGTGGGGGTGAATGCGCCGGGGACGGCAAAGAACACGACCCGGCCGTTGCCAAGCACCGCATCGCTGGTGGTGTCCGAAATGCCGTTTCCGTCGACCAGCTTCACTGGCACGGACGGGATGGCCTCCCCGCTCTCGATCATGCGCTCGCCCCTATGCGTTCACGGGCCGCGCCGACTTGACGGACCTTTGAACTAAACTTTACCGCGACGAGGCGGCCAGAGGCAACACTCGACGGGAGACTTCAAACGGTCCCATATCGGTCATGAACGTGAGCTGAACGGGCTGCCCCTCCAGGCCCTCAATCGTGTCCGTCCCCAAGGACGGCAGGAGCACTAGGCCGGGTTCGGGGCTTTTTTGCGGCACCCCGAAGAGCAGCGAGGCGTCGCCGAACGAGGCGATGACCGACTGCGGGTGGATGCGCGCTTCATCGATCCTGACTTCGAGCGAGCCGCGGGACTTGTCGAAGATCACGTCACCAATGGGCTCGGGATTCTGCTGCCAGGGCGCGGGAGTGTTGGCCAGCGCCTGGCGGAGGCGCAGGTTTTCGGCGGCGTCGGGCTTGGCGAAGACCAGCGGCATGGCAAAGCTCGCCTTGGCGGGCATGCAGATATCCGAGCAGATGCCCATGACGGCCGAGACGACGACGGACGGCGCGTCGCTGGTGATCTTGAGTTCGATGGGCAGGACCGTCGGGCCGAAATAGACGTAGTCGAGATAGCCGGCGGCGTTGTCGACCGTCGGGTAGGGCCAGAGGATCTCGTAGCCATCGACACCCTGCGAGCCTTCGAGGTCGATCTGGGTGGGGATGCCGGTCTGGCCCGGGGTCTTCCAATAGGTCTTGTAGTTCTGCGGCATGTCGATCTGGATGCCGGCGAGCGTGCGGCCGTCGGCATCGAGCACATCGCTGGTCACCAGCCGCGCACGGACGCCCGGCACGAGTTCCTGCCAGGCGCTTTCGGCCGCGAGGCCCGGTGATGTCGCAATGGCGACGGCGATGAGAACGAACGAACGCATGGCGGTTTGGATAGCCCAGCTTTTGCGTTTCCAAAAGTCCCGTACGATCAGTCCTTCGTGAGGGTGGGGTTTCCCTGACCGTGCAACGGGCCTAAGCTGGCATAAGCCCCGCATGTAGATGGAGCAGCGTGATGAATTCGCTCAAGGGCCAGTTTCTAGTCGCCATGCCGGACATGCTCGATGAGCGCTTCCGCGACAGCGTGATCTATCTCGTCGGCCACGGCGACGAGGGCGCGATGGGCCTGGTGGTCAACAAGAGCGTCGAGGACATGAGCTTTGCTGATATCCTCGAAGAGCTCAGCCTGGGCGAGCATGACGACATCATCCGCCTGCCGGCCGGCGTCCGAAACCGCGAAGTGCTGCGCGGCGGGCCGGTGGAGAAGGGCCGCGGGTTCGTGCTCCATTCGAGCGACTATTTTCGGGACGGCAACTCCTATGAGGTGAGCGAAGAGGTCTACCTCACGGCGACGCTCGACATCCTGCGGTCGATGGCGTTCGGCAATGCGCCGGCAGAGGCGATCTTCGCGCTGGGCTATTGCGGCTGGGGCGCCGGGCAACTCGAGGGCGAGCTCGGGCGCAACGGCTGGCTGACGGTGCCGTATTCCCATGACCTGCTGTTCAGCGTTCCGTTGGACAAGCGGTATGACGAGGCGCTCAGGAAGCTGGGGATTACGCGGGCTAGTTTGAGTTCCACAGCGGGGAATGCCTGAGGGCGGCGGGATCGATCCCCCTCATCCGCCCTTCGGGCACCTTCTCCCACAAGGGGAGAAGGGGTGGGGGCTTGGTGGTGGTTCGGTGAGGCTGCGGCAGCGGGTGGTGCCGATGGTGTCCGTCTTCCTACTTTGCTTCTTCCATCCTCACACTCTCTCGTTCCATCCCCACTTCCCCGCCGATCGCGCCGTCTCCGCTGAACTTCCCCGGCCGCAGAGCCGGGGCCTACGGATATCTCCACTCGGGTGGAGGGGGGCAATGGGCCCCGGGTCTTCGCCCGGGGAAGTCGGGGGTGGGGCGGGAGTTGGGGATTTGGGGAGTTGGGCTACGCCGAAGATCGGAGCATAGGATCGAGTGGAGAATGGTGGGAAGCGGTGGTGGAGGGCACGCAGGGCGGGCCTTGGTTGCGGGAGGCCGGCCAGGCTGATGGTCGGTGAGTCGGGCGAGGTGAGTGGGTGATTTGTGGAGTTTGCGAGTTTTTGGCCGGTTTTTAGAGACTAAATTTATGCTAACTATTTGATGTATAATATCATTTTGACTCGCACCACGCTGCAAATCGTTAAATTTTGACTCAATTTCGGGACATGTTTGGCCATCTTGCGCGGATTTTGGTGGGGTTTTCGCGCAAGTTGGGGAATGTTTCTGGGCTGGGTTGTCCTTCCTGCTGACGGCGGGCTCGGAGAGCTGGGCGGTCAGTTTATCCCCGGTGTGGGGCAGGTGGACAAAATCAGCGGGTGGCCTGGGCCTGTAGCTTTTTCTGGAGTTCGGGGCCGGGCATGGCGGCGCCGAAGGCGAAGCCTTGGGCGTAGCGGCAGCTGAGGGCGCGCAGGCGTTCGACTTCGTCGAGGGTTTCGACGCCCTCGGCGATGACCATAAGGTCCAGCTCTGAGGCCAGGGCCACGATGGAGCGGATGATGGGCACCTGGGTATGGGCCATGCCGCCATCCTCGCCGATCTGCACGAAGGGCGCGGCAATCTTGATGGTGTCGAACGGGAAGCGGTGCAGGTAGCTCAGCGAGGAGTGGCCTGTGCCGAAATCGTCGAGTGCCAGGCCGAGGCCCAGTCCGCGCAGGGTCGAGAGCATGTAGGCGGAATGCTCGGGATTGGTCATGACCTGGCTCTCGGTGACCTCAAGCTTGAGGTGCGAGATGAGGTCCTTATTGCCCGAAGCGAGGCCGCGGATGTCGTTGAGGAGCGATTCCGAAGCAAGCTGGGTGGGCGAGAGGTTGATCGAGACGAAGAAGTCCTCGCCCAGCGTCGGCATGGCCTTGAGCCATTCGCGCGTCTGGTTGGCAGCCTGCTCGAAGGCCATGCGGCCAAGGCGCTCGATGAGGCCTGACCGTTCGGCCAGCGGAATGAATTCCTCGGGATCCACGACGCCACGGCTGGGATGGTTCCAGCGCATGAGGGCTTCGGCACCGGCGATGAGGCCGGTATTGAGGTCCATGATCGGCTGGTACTGCACCTGCAACTCGCCAGCCTTGAGGCCGCGATCGAGGTCTTCCTCGCTGGCGCGGTTATAGGCGGTGATCGAGCGGGCGGAGGCGCGATAGGCCTCGATGCGGTCGCCGCCCAGACGCTTGGCGTAGTACATGGCCAGCTCGGCATCACGCAGCACGTCGGCGGCGCTGGCAGGGTTGCTGTCGTAGATGGTGACGCCGATGGAGGCGGTCAGGGTGAGGTCGCGGTCGCCGAAGTTGAACGGGGCCTTGAGGGCCTTGCGGATCTGCTCGGCGGTCTCGGCGATGCGGCTGGCGGCCTGCTCGGACGCGAGGATCACGGCGAACTGGTCGCCATTGATGCGGGCCACGGTATCGAGCGGACGCATGACGCGCGAGATGCGGCGAGCGATGGCGAGGAGCACGGAATCGGCAGCCGAGTGCCCTACCCGCTCCTCAAGCTCCATGAAGCGATCGATATCGATGAGGAACACGGCAGGCTTCACGCCGCCCGGCGTACGGGCGCGGATGAGGGCGCGATCCAGCCGATCGAGGAAGAGCTGCTTGTTGGGGAGGCCCGTGAGGCTGTCATGCACGGAATCGTGGAGGAGACGCATGCGCGAAGCGCGATCCTCGGTGACGTCCTGCAGGGTGCCGACGATGCGGTTGACCTGGCCGTCGCCGCCCAGCACGGGTTTCACCCGCATGCGGAAGGTACGGTAGGTGCCATCATGGGTGGCGATGCGCATGTCGGCGGAGACCTTGCCGCGGCGCAGCTCGACCAGGGTATCGAAGGCGGTGCGGAAGCGGTCGCGATCCTCGGGGTGAACGCGATCGAGCCAGCGCTTGATGGCGCCGCGCAGCGCGCCGCGGCGTTCGCCGAGGCGGGTGTTGAGCTCGTCGGAGACCGAGACGCGGTCGCGCTCGATATTCCAGTCGAAGACGAAGTCGCCGCTGCCGGTGAGGGCCAGGGCGCGGCGCTCGACTTCGGAGAGCGTGCCGATGGAAACCTGGCCATCGGAGAAGGCGTGTTGCACGGCCGTGAAGCCGAGCAGCATGACGATGAGGACGAGGCCACCGGCGACGGCGGGCTGGGCGACGTCGTTGGAGACCTGCCCGGAGATCACCAGCCAGCCGTAGAAGAGCCAGGCGATGTAGATGATCCAGGTGGGGACCAGCAGCACGGCGCGATCATAGCCGCGCAGGGCCAGCAGCAGGATGAGGAAGAAGCCGGAAATGCCGAGCAGCACCAGAACGAGGCGCGCGACGGTGGCGGCGATTTCGGGCTGGAAGAACGCGAAGGCGAAAAGCGCGAGGAACACCGCGGCGAGCGCGAGTGCCAGATGGATGAAGCGCAGGTGCCAGCGGTGGAGATTGAGGTAGATGAAGAGGAACCCGGCGAGCGTCGTCGCTATGCCGGCCTCGGCGGCGGCACGGAAGGGCTGCATCGAGCCGTTGCCGATGCCGAGCAATCGGCCCATGACGCCGAAATCGATGAGGAGGTAGGCCAGCACCGCCCAGGCAAAGGCGGCCGTGGCCGGGAAGACGCCCCTGCCCCGCACGACGAACATGACGGTGAGGAACACGGCGGCAAGGCTGGCAATGCCGAGCACGACGCCGCGGAAGAGCGTGAAGGAATTGACGTAGTCGCGATAGGCGTCAGGCTTCCAGAGATAGAGCTCCGGGAGTTCGCCGCTCGCCAGTTCGGCGACGAAGGTGACCGTCGCGCCCGGATCGAGCGTGATCTCGAAGACATCCGATTCGGGATCGGTGAGGCGCACGGGCCGGATGCCGGCGCTCGGGGTCAGCACGTGGACGCGATTGGCGCCGAGATCGGGATTGAAGACGCCGGAGCCCGGAAGGCGGAAAAAGGGGGCGACCAGCAGGCGATCGATCTGCGCTTCGGAATCGTTGCGCAGCGCAAAGAGCGCCCAATTGGGATTGGTGCCGGGTTCTGAGGCCAGCACTTCGATGCGGCGGATGATGCCATCCTCGCCGGGCGCCGTGGACAGCTGCACGCGGCCATTGGTGCCGGGCACCAGGTCGATGGCTTCGGTCAGATTGACCGCGTTGACATCCTCGGGAACGGAAATCACGTCGAACGCAGCCGCGGGAACGAGAGAGGCTACGAGCAGAACGAGGGACATCGCGAAGGTGATGATCTGACGCATTAGGCGGCGGCTGTTCCTGGGTCTTTTCGCGATGTGCGACTGTGGTAGCGGGGATTTCCCCTGGGGACAAGCTCAAGGCCCGTCTCCGGCCGATTGCCTGTGGGAACGTACCTCAAGCGAAACGGCGGCGACGGCGAGCTTCGTAGTGTTCGCGGGTCAGACCGAAAAGGACATGATCCGCCCACTTCCCGTCGATCTGAAGATATTTGTCGGCATAGCCCTCCTCCTTGAAACCGTTCTTCTCGAGGACCCGCCGCGAGGCGAGGTTGTCGGGCAGAAAAGCGGCGTGAATGCGGTGAAGGCCAAGCGTGTCGAAGACAAAAGGCAGCACCGTGCCGACGGCCTCAGTCATGAAGCCCATGCCGGCATAGCGCTCGCCCATCCAGTAGCCGAGCGTGACGAACTGCGCGGCACGGCGGCGGATGTTGGAGAGCGTCAGCCCGCCCACGAGATGCGGCTCGCCGTGCTCCAGGGCGAAGATGAAGAAGGTGAAATCGGTGCCCTGCTCGGCTTCCTGCTGGCCGCGCTTGAGGCGGGCGAAATAGACGCTGCGCGCCAGATCGGCCTCGGTCCAGCGCGGCTCGAAGGGCTTCAGGAAATTGCGGCTTTCGAGGCGCAGGGTGCGCCACTCGCGGTAGTCACGCGGCTGGGGGCCGCGCAGGACGACGCGTTCGCCGTGCAGTTCCGGAGTCTTGTCTTTCGCAGACCAGGGCCAGAGCACGGGTCACCTAGTGTTTGAGACGTTCACCGATGGAAATGTAGTCGGGCAGCTTGGCCACGGGGCCAATGCCGGCCAGCGAGACTTCGTTGGTAGCGAAGATCTGGCTGGCGACGTGCTTGACCCGCTCGGCCGTGATCCGGTTGATGCGATCGACCGTTTCCTGGAGGGGAATGGTGCGACCCCAGAGGATCTGCTGGCGGGCAAGCTGGCCGGCGCGGGCCGACGGGCTTTCCAGCGACATCAGGAGCCCGGCGCGGATCTGGTTGCGCACGCGGATGACTTCATCCTCGGTGATGGTTTCGGTGGCACGACGCAGCTCGTCGAGGACCACGGGGACGAGTTCGGTGACTTCATCCTCGCCGGTGGCGGCAGCAATGCCGAAGACACCGGAATCCTCGAAGGCCCAGTGGAAGGCATAGACCGAATAGCAGAGGCCGCGCTTTTCGCGCACTTCCTGGAAGAGGCGCGAGCTCATGCCGCCGCCGAGAATGGAGGCGAGAACCTGGGCGGCGTAGAAGCCATCCGAATTGTAAGCCCTGCCCTCGAAGCCGAGGACGATGTGGGCCTGCTCGTGGTCGGAAACCAGCCGCTCCTCGCCGCCCACGTAGCGGGCACGCTCGGGAGCGGGAGCGCCGTTGGCCTTGAGGGTGTGGAAGCGGTCGTTGGCGATGTCGACCAGCTGGTCGTGGTTCACGTTGCCCGCGGCAGCAACGACCATGCGGTCGCCGACATAGTTGCGGTCCATGTAATCGCGGATGGCCGGCGCCCCCATGGCGCGCACGGAATCGGCGGTGCCCAGGATGGTGCGGCCGATCGGCTGGTCGGGGAAGGCGGCGGACTGGAAGAGATCGAACACGTGATCGTCGGGATTATCCCGAGCCGCGCCGATCTCCTGGATGATGACGTTGCGCTCGCGATCGAGCTCGCCGGCATCGAACATCGAGTTCTGGAGGATATCGGCAAGGATATCGGCAGCCAGGGCCACGTCCTCCTTGAGGACGCGGGCGAAATAGCCGGTGTGCTCGATGGAGGTGGCGGCGTTGAGATCGCCGCCGACATTCTCGATGGCTTCGGCGATCTGGAGCGCGTTGCGCGAATTGGTGCCCTTGAAGGCCATGTGCTCGAGAAGGTGCGAGATGCCGTGCTCGTCCTTGCGCTCGCTGCGCGACCCGGCCTTGACCCATACCCCCAGCGAAGCGCTTTCGAGGTGGGGCATGTCGTCGGTCAGGACGGTCACGCCATTATCGAGCGTCGTAGTTCTCACGCTGAACTCTCCTCCGTGGGCTCCCGCCGGTCTGGCGGGCTGCCCGGTTTCAGGCGCGGGTGCGCGTCTTGATATAGGTCTCCACGGCACCCTGGTCGTTGGCCAGCACGTCGAAGCGCTCCGGCCTTTCGTTGAGATCAGCCAACCACACCGGCAAGGCCGGTTCAACACCCGTCGCAGCCTTGACGGCAGCGGGGAACTTGGCGGGATGCGCGGTGGCGAGGCTCAGCATCGGCGCGCCACCGGCAAGGTGGCTGCGCGCGACATGGACGCCGACCGCGGTGTGGGGATCGAGCAGGTAGCCGGAATCGGCCAGCGTGCCCGCCATGGTGGCACCGGTCGCGCGCTCGTCGGTGGTGCCGGCGGCGAATTCGGCGCGGATGGCGGCAAGGGCCGGCTCGGGGACGGCGAAGCCGCCCGATTGCTTCAAGCCATCCATCATGGTGCGAACGGTGGCGCCGTCGCGACCGACAGCCTCGAACAGCAGGCGCTCGAAATTGGACGAGATCTGGATGTCCATCGAGGGGCTGATCGTGGGCTCGACGCCATTGACCTGATAGCGACCGCTGGCGAGCGTGCGCTTGAGGATGTCGTTGGCGTTGGTGGCGATGATGAGCCGGTCAATCGGCAGGCCCATGCGCTTGGCGGCATAACCGGCGAAGATGTCGCCGAAATTGCCGGTGGGCACGGTGAACGAGACTTGCCGATGCGGCGCGCCGAGCGAGACGGCGGCGGTGAAGTAGTAGACTATCTGCGCGACGATGCGGCCCCAGTTGATGGAGTTGACGCCCGACAGGCGCACCGAATCGCGGAAGCGGTGGTTGTTGAAAAGGCCTTTGACGATCGACTGGCAGTCGTCGAACGTGCCTTCCAGCGCGATGTTGTGGACGTTGGCGTCGAGCACCGTGGTCATCTGCCGGCGCTGCACGTCGGAGGTGCGGCCCCTGGGATGCAGGATGAAAATGTCGGTGGTGTCGCGGCCACGGAAGGCCTCGATGGCAGCCGAGCCGGTATCGCCGGAGGTGGCGCCGACGATGGTGGCGCGCAGGCCGCGCCTGGTCAGCACGTGATCCATGGCGCGGGCCAGGAACTGCATGGCCACGTCCTTGAAGGCGAGCGTGGGGCCATGGAAGAGCTCGAGCACGAAATGGTTCGGCTCGATCTCGACAATCGGGGTCACAGAGGGATGGCGGAACGTGCCGTAGGCGGCGGTGACGATCTCGTGGAGATCGGCATCCGGGATATCGCCGGCCGAGAAGCGCCGGATGATATCGAAGGCCACCTCGGCATAGGGTTTGCCGGCATAGGCCGCGATCTCGGCGGTGGAGAGCTGGGGCCAGGTCTCCGGGAGATAGAGACCACCGTCGCTCGCGAGCCCGGCGAGCATGGCATCAGAAAAACTCAGCGCTGGCGCAAGGCCTCGCGTCGAAACAAACTGCATGAGTTGGATGCATCCGACCGAAAAGTGGGTTGCAACCTAGAGAAACGGGCGGTGCGCCGCAAGTTTCATCTGTCCTTGCTCCGCCCGCGCCGCTGCCGCCAGATCCAGAAGCCCAGCATGATGGGGGTGATGACCGCGAAAGCGTACCAGGTCATCGCGTATTCGAAGTGCCGGTTGGGGAAGGCCATGACGGTCTCCCCGCCCTGCGGGAGCACACCGGTATCGCCGGCGGGCAGATCGATATAGAGCGGCGCCACGGGCGTTTCGTCGGGCTTGATGAGCGCAGCAAGGCGCTCGGGATTGCGGACCCATTCGATGCGCTTGGCCGGGTCGGCGGCCGGGGTGAAGGCGTTGATCTCTTCGGGCTGGCGAGCGAGACCGCTGACGGTCACCGTGCCGGCCGGCGTCGCCGGGTCATTGGCGAAAGCCTTGGCCTGGGATTCAGGCACGAAGCCGCGATTGACGAAGACGATGCCGCCGGCGTCGAGGGCGAAGGGCGTCACCACCCAATAGCCGGGGCCGCCGAACTTGCCCTTGGGCTCGCTCAGGCTCGTGAAGACCTCGATGGTCTCCTCGGGGAGGAAGTGGCCGGTGAGGGCGACGGGGCGGAAATCGTAGTCGGTGGGGACGATGGCGCCCCATTCGGCGGCAGGCGGGAGCGGCTGCGGCGCGAGGTGGCTGCGCTCCTCGACAGCGGCGATCAGCGCTTCCTTTTCGCCCAGGCGATGCATCTGCCAGGTGCCGAGATAGATGAAGAGCGCGATGAGCGCCAGCATCAGGACGACGAAGCTCCAGAAGACCCAGGAGCGCGGGGATTGTGCCTCGGCGCGGGTCACAGCCGCCGCCCCTCATGCGCGTCGTGACGGAACTGGAGCGCGACCAGCGTGGCCTTGAAGGGCGGCAGCAGTGCGAAGCAGAGGATCAGCGTGGCGGGCACCCAGAGGGCCAGGTGCACGAAGACCGGCGGGTGGAAGATGATATCGACGATGAGCGCCATGCCCATGACCAGGAAGCCGACCACGAAGATGATGAAGATGGCCGGGCCGTCCCCACTGTCGGCGAAGGCGAAATCGAGCCCGCAGACACTGCAGGCCGGAGCGACCTTGAGATAGCCCTTGAAGAGCTTGCCCTGCCCGCAACGGGGGCAACGGCACAGGATGCCAACCTTGAACGGGTTAACTTGCTCGATAGTCTCACTCATGGCCGGTCCTTAAAGAAAAACGGGGCGCGGTAACCCGCGCCCCGGAACAATCAGGCTGTGCGTTCTTAGTGCACGGCAACGCCCCAGCTGCCCCAGATGTAGACGGTGGCGAACAGGAACAGCCACACCACGTCAACGAAGTGCCAGTACCAGGCGGCGAACTCGAAGCCGAGATGGTGCTTCGGGCTCATGTCGCCACGCAGGGCGCGGATGAGGCAGACGGCCAGGAAGATGGTGCCGATGATCACGTGGAAGCCGTGGAAACCGGTCGCCATGAAGAAGGTGGCGCCATAATAGTTCCCGGCGAAGGTGAAGCCGGCATGGGTGTATTCGATTGCCTGGACGACGGTGAAGAGCAGGCCGAGGGCAACGGTGAGCGCCAGGCCGATCTTGAGGCCGCGACGATCATTGTGCAGCAGCGCGTGGTGCGCCCAGGTCACGGTGGTACCCGAGGTCAGCAGGATGATCGTGTTGAAGAGCGGCAGGTGCCAGGGGTTGAAGAGCTCGACGCCGGTCGGGGGCCACTGGCCGCCGCTCCACTCGACGCGTGCATACTGCAGCGGGTCGGTGGCCATGAAGAAGCCGTCGAAATAGGCCCAGAACCAGGCCACGAAGAACATCACTTCGGAGGCGATGAAGAGCATCATTCCGTAGCGGAAGGCGATCTGCACGACCGGAGTATGGTCGCCCGCCTGGCCTTCCTTGATGGCATCCGACCACCAGCCGTACATGGTGTAGAGCACGCCGATCACGCCGATCGCGAAGACCCATGGCGGAGCGATTTCGTGCATCCACAGCACGGCACCGACGGCCAGGATGAACAGCGAGATGGAGCCGACAATGGGCCAGGGGCTGGGGTTAACAATGTGGTAGTCGTGGTTTCTTGTGACCGCGGCCATGTCAGCTTCCCTTATTTCTTTGAAGCGTAAAACGTATAGGAGAGCGTGATTTCACGCACTGTCTTCAGGTCCTTGTCGGCGTCCAGATCCGGATCGACGAAAAAGACCACTGGCATTTCGACCCGTTCGCCGGGCTGGAGCGTCTGCTCGGTGAAGCAGAAACACTCGATCTTGTTGAAATACGCACCCGCCCGCTCGGGGGTGACGTTGAAGATCGCCGTGCCGGTGATGGGTTCATCCGAATTGTTGACGGCGATGTAATTGATCGTCTCGGTGGTGCCGATCTTCGCGGTCACCGGCTGGGCGGCCGTGAAGGTCCACTTGAGATCGGTCGAGACGTTAGCGTCGAAACGCACGGTCATCTCGCGATCGATGACGCCCTTGGGATTGGCATCGGCAACCTGCGTGGTGCCACCGTAACCGGTCACCTTGCAGAAGATCTGGTAGAGCGGCACGGCGGCGTAGGCGACGCCCACCATGCCGGCCACGAAAACCAGCAACCCGATGCCGATGCGGCGATTGCGATTGGAGACGGTCGGGGAGACTTCGATATTGGCCATGCTCAGAGGTCCCGATTGAAGATTGCCGGGCCCATCTTGAAGACGGTCAGCACATAGAACAGGACGACGACCAGACCGAGCACCACGCCGAGCGCGACCGCGCGCTTGCGGCGGCGCGCCATCTCCAGCTGTTCAGGTGTGAGGGGTGTAACTTCCTTGGCCATCAGAAACCTCCGAACTGGGCGAGATAGTGGTCGCCCAGAAGCGCCAGGAAGATGACGAGGAGATAGTAGAGCGAGTAGGTGAAAAGCTTCCTGCCCGCCTTCTTCATTTCGACACCAGTCCGGCGATAGAGCTGCCAGGCGAGTACGACGAACCACGCACCGGTCGCCGCGGCGACGGCAGTGTAGGGAAGATGCGAGAACCCGATGAACGAGGGAATGAGGGTCGAGGCGACCAGCAGGACCGAATAGACCAGGATCTGCAGCTTGGTGGATTGCTCGCCGGCCACGTTGGGCATCATGGGGATGCCGGCTTCCTGGTAGTCACCCTGCTTGTAGAGCGCCAGCGCCCAGAAATGGGGCGGGGTCCACATGAAGATGATGAGGAAGAGCGCAACGCTTTCGAGCGAAATGGTGCCGGTAGCCGCGGCCCAGGCAACCATGGGAGGGAATGCGCCTGCCGCGCCACCGATGACGATGTTCTGCGGAGTCGAGCGCTTGAGCCACATCGAATAGATGACGGCGTAGAAGAAAATCGTGAAGGCCAGGAGACCGGCCGCCAGCCAGTTGGTGGCGAGGCCCAGGGTCATGACCGAGAAGGCCGAGGCGATCAGGCCAATGGCCAGGGCGTCATTGCGGTCGACGCGACCGGACGGAATAGGACGGTTGCGCGTGCGGCTCATGACGGCATCGATATCGCTATCGTACCACATGTTGAGCGCACCCGAGCCGCCGGCGCCGATCGAGATGCAGAGCAGCGCGATGGCGGCGAGGACGGGATTGAGCGTGGACGGCGACAGCAGCAGGCCGACGACGGCCGTCACGATCACCAGCGACATGACGCGCGGCTTGAGCAGCGCAAAGTAGTCCCCTACCCGCGCACTGCCGACGAACGTCGCCGGCACACTCTTGCTGTCATCGATGTAAGCCACTCGCTTCTACCCTTCTGAGGTGGACGCCCCGACCCGGGACGCCCTCGTTTGTTTCTGCCCTCGAGACGCTTAGTGCGTCTTGGTGGAGTCGATACGCGGAAGCGTCTCGAACTGGTGGTACGGCGGGGGCGACGAGAGAGTCCATTCCAGGGTCGTCGCGCCTTCGCCCCACGGATTGTCCGGAGCCTTGCGCTTCTTACGGGCTGCTTCCCAGAGCAGGTAGAGGAAGAGCACGAGGCCGACGAAGGTCACGTAGTAACCGATCGAGGACACGCGGTTCCACAGGGCGTAGGCATCCGGATAGTCGATGTAACGACGCGGCATGCCGGCGAGGCCGAGGAAGTGCTGCGGGAAGAAGATCAGGTTCACACCGACGAACGTGATCCAGAAGTGCGCGTTGGCGAGCTTCTCGTTGTACATGTAGCCGAACATCTTCGGGTACCAGTAGTACCAGCCGGCGAACAGCGAGAACACGGCGCCCAGCGAGAGCACGTAGTGGAAGTGGGCAACCACGTAGTAGGTGTCGTGCAGGGCACGGTCCGCACCGGCATTGGCCAGCACCACACCCGTCACACCACCAACGGTGAACAGGAAGATGAAGCCGATGGCCCAGAGCATGGGCGTACGGAAGGTGATCGAGCCGCCCCACATGGTGGCGATCCACGAGAAGATCTTCACACCCGTCGGCACGGCGATGACCATGGTGGCGGCAACGAAGTAGCGCTGCACGTCAAGCGACAGGCCGGTCGTATACATGTGGTGAGCCCACACGATGAAGCCGACGAAGCCGATGGCGACCATGGCGTAGACCATCGCGAGGTAGCCGAAGATCGGCTTGCGCGAGAAGGTCGACACGATGTGCGAGACGATGCCGAAGCCCGGCAGGATCATGATGTACACTTCGGGGTGACCGAAGAACCAGAACAGGTGCTGGAACAGGACCGGGTCGCCGCCGCTTTCCGACTGGAAGAACGAGGTGCCGAAGTTGCGATCGGTGAGCATCATGGTGATGCCGCCTGCGAGAACCGGCAGAGCCAGCAGCAGCAGGAAGGCGGTAACCAGGATCGACCAGGCGAAGAGCGGCATCTTGTGCAGCGTCATGCCCGGAGCGCGCATGTTGAAGATCGTGGTGATCAGGTTGATGGCGCCCAGGATCGACGAGATACCGGCGACGTGGAGCGACAGGATCACGAAGTCAACCGACGGACCCGGGTGACCCGAGGTCGAGAGCGGCGGATAGACCGTCCAACCGGTGCCGGCGCCGAACATGCCTGCGGGACCCTCGAAGAAGAGCGAGAGGATAAGCAGGAGGAAGGCGAAGGGCAGCAGCCAGAACGCGATGTTGTTGACGCGCGGGAACGCCGTATCGGGCGCACCGATCATCAGCGGGGCGAAGTAGTTGCCGAAGCCGCCGAAGGTCGCCGGCATCACCATGAAGAACACCATGATGAGGGCGTGAGCGGTGGTGAACACATTGAACATGTGCTTGCCGGCGTCGATGGCGCTGTCGCCATCGAGGCCATAAACCATGGCAGCCAGACCGTGGAAGATCTGAATGCCCGGCTCCTGCAGTTCCATACGCATGGCGCCGGACAGCAAGCCGCCTACCACACCGGCGAAGATGGAGAACACCAGGTACATAATCCCGATGTCCTTATGATTGGTCGAGTACACCCAGCGGCGCCAGCCGGTCGGGATATGGTGGCCATGAGCCCCATGATCCGTACCGTGTGTAGCGGCCTGCTCGAGAGCGTGTTGCGTAGTGTCAGCCATGGCGGCGTTCTCTCTCTTTACAGAATTCGCGGCTTATTGAGCCGCCACCAGAGTTGCGTTGGCCGTTTCCGGGTCGCCGCTCTCCTTGAGAGAAGCAATCCAGGTCGCATACTGCTCCGCGCTCACGACACGGATGGCGATCGGCATGAAGGCATGGTCCTTGCCGCACAGCTCGGAGCACTGGCCGTAATAGAGGCCTTCCTTGCGGGCGTTGAACCAGGTTTCGTTGAGGCGGCCGGGAACGGCGTCGATCTTGATGCCGAAGGACGGCATGGCGAAGGCGTGGATCACGCCCGACGGGCTCGCGGTGACTTCGACACGAACGGTGGTGTTGACCGGAACGACAAGCTCGTTGTCCACGGCCAGGAGGCGCGGCTCGTTCGGCTTGAGGCTCTGACGGTCTTCCTCGTTGAGCATGTACGAATCGTAGGACTGACCTTCGTCGACGTATTCGTACGTCCAGTACCACTGCTCGCCGGTCGCCTTGATCGTAAGAGCGGGAGCGGGAACTTCAACCTCGCCCCACGAGAAAATCGAGTTGCCCAGATACTTGCGCTGGCCATCGGGAATGGTCAGCTGATCGGTCAGCACGGCGAAGGACGGGATGGCGATGACGATCAGGACGACGATCGGAAGGACCGTCCAGACCACTTCCACAAGCGTGTTGTGGGTAAAAGTCGCCGGTTGCGGATTGGATTTCGCATTGAAGCGAACGATCACGACCACGAGCAGGACGAAGACCAGAACCACGATGGCGGTAATGACCCACATCAGCAGGTTGTTGTGGAAAGCTTCGATGGAATCCATGATCGGGGTTACCGATTCCTGGAAGCCGATTTGGCCCGGGACGGCCTTACCGGCCTCCGCGGCCAGCGCTACCCCCGGCAGTACTGCCAGCGGCGCAGCCAGCGCAGCCCCCAAACCACGGAAGAACTGTGCGGTCACCTATAACCCCCTATACTTCACAATTGCGTGCGACGGGGTTGAGGCGAAAAGTGCGGCATAGGACAAGCCGCCCCGACTCAACCTCGGAGCGTTTCTTCACTGGCCGTGACCTAAATCACATCCACATGGCCGAGTCCATGACGCTGATATGCCCAAGGATGCGTCAAAATGCATCGCAGATGGGCAATGTCATAAGCTCGCCGCAGTTTTAGGGGTGTCCTCGCCGGCGCCAAGGCCAGCGTTGACAAGGGCTTGAGGCCCCCGCAAGAAAACAATGTGCCGTGGGAACGGCCCGATTCGACTGGAGAATGTGAACAAGTGAAGCGCCAATTCATGCGCGGCCTCGCCGCCGTCGCCCTCGCCGCTACCGTGTGCGTTCCGGTCCTTCCCGCCCAGGCCCAAGGCCTGGTCAAGGCGCAATACGGTGACTGGCAGATGAGTTGCGACACCCCGCCGGGTGCCACGACCGAGCAATGCGCCATCATCCAGAACGTCACCGCCGAGGACCAGCCCAATGTCGGCCTCTCGGTGATCGTGCTCAAGACAGCGGACAAGCAGGCCCAGCTCCTGCGCGTCCTCGCCCCGCTCGGCGTGCTGCTGCCCAACGGCCTCGGCCTCAATGTCGATGGCAAGGACATGGGCCGCGTGGCCTTCGTGCGCTGCCTGCCTAATGGCTGCGTGGCGGAAGTCGCGATGGATGCGGCCCTGATCGATACGCTCTCGAAGGGCACCAGCGCCATTTTCGTGGTTTTCAAGACGCCCGAGGAAGGTATCGGCATCCCGGTATCGCTCAAGGGCTTCGCGGACGGGTTCGCCAAGCTGCCCTGATCGTCCGCGCGGGAGGACGGATGGAAGAACGCCGCCAGACCCAACGCCATCGCACCCTCAAGGGCGCCTCGATCGTGTTCAACGGGGGGCGTTCGGCCATCGACTGTACCGTGCGCAATCTCTCGGATGCGGGCGCGAACCTGCGGGTGACCAGTATCCTGGGCATTCCCGACAACTTCACGCTGCAGATGAGCGACAAGACCACCCGGGCGTGCCGGGTGGTGTGGCGGAAGGCTGCGGAATTGGGCGTGGTGTTCGAGGGGTGAGAGCCCTCGATCTCAAATTCCGAGTTTGCGGATAGTTTCTCCGGGCCCCGGCTTTTCGCCGGGGGAGGAGAGATTTGCGCCGGCGGGGCGACTTCGGCAGCCAGCCCCTGCCCTGATTACATCTCCGCGGCGTCGAAGATCGGGCGGACGTCGCCGTTCCATTCGGTGCGGTAGAGGTCGAGCCAGCGTTCGGCGGGAGTCTTGCCGAGGCGCAGGGTTTCTTCGAGCGGTGCGAGATAGATGGATTCGTCCTTGCCCAGCGCGTTGACCTGCGCGCGGCGGGCGAGGCCGGCGCTGGCGATGCCGACGACTTCGCGGGCGAGATCGCCGACCGTGCCGAAGCGCAGGTCGTTGCCGGGGACCGGAGTCTGGAGGCCGAGACGCGGAACTTCGTTGCGCATTGCCTGGCGGTCGAACTCGGTCCAGTCCTTGACCAGCTCCCAGGCTTCCTCGAGCGCGATGTCGTCGTAGAGGAGGCCGACCCAGAAGGCAGGGAGCGCGGTGACTGCGGCTTCATCACCCATGTCGGCGCCGCGCATTTCGAGGAACTGCTTGAGGCGCACTTCGGGGAAGAGCGTGGAGAGGTGGTCTTCCCAATCCTTGACGGTTGGCTTTTCGCCCGGGAGTTGCGGCAGGCGGCCTTCGAGGAAGGCGCGGAAGCTCTCGCCGGCGACGTTCACGTACTGGCCATTGCGGATGACGAAGTACATCGGCACGTCGAGCGCGTAGTCGACATAGCGCTCGAAACTCATGCCCGCTTCGAAGGCGAAGGGCAGCATGCCGGTGCGCGCGGCGTCGGTATTGAGCCAGATATGGGAGCGGAAGGAGAGGAAGCCGCTATCCTTGCCATCGATGAACGGAGAATTGGCGAAGAGCGCGGTGGCGACCGGCTGGAGCGCGACGCTGACGCGCAGCTTGCGCACCATGTCGGCTTCCGAGGAGAAATCGAGATTGGCCTGGATGGTGGCGGAGCGGAACATCATGGAGGTTCCGAGGGTGCCGACCTTTTCCATGTAGGGCTTCATGATGCCGTAGCGCGACTTCGGCATGGCCGGGATTTCGGCAACGGACCAGAGCGGAGTGACGCCCAGCCCGAGGAAATGGATGCCGAGCCTGGAGCCGATCTTGCGGCTGACGGCCATGTGCTCGGCGGTTTCGAGGGCGGTGTCATGGAGCGAGACCATGGGGGCGCCCGAAAGCTCGAACTGGCCACCGGGCTCAAGCGAAATGCCGCCCGAGGGACCGAGATTGCGCAGGCCGATCGGGTTCTCGCCATCGAAGAACGGATGCCAGCCGGTCTCGGCTTCGACGCCATCGAGGAGCGCATGGACGCCATCGGCGCCGTCATAGGTGACAGGGCGAAGCGGATTGCGGTGGAAGACGTGCTTTTCGTGCTCGGTGCCGACGCGCCACTGGTCCTTGGGCTTACATCCCCTCTCGAGTGCCTCGATCAGATCAGCACGCGATTCAATGAGAGGCGAGGGAGAAGATGCGCCGGCCATGTAGTCCTCTGGGATTTGAGTGGGCGGAACATATCGGCTCGCCTGCCGAAAGCAATCCCTTTATCGCCAATCACCGATGGTTGCTTGAATAACTGCCAAAGCGGCGACGGCAGCAGTATCGGCGCGCAGAATACGCGGACCGAGACTGATGGGTACAGTAAAGGGCTGCGCAAGTAGCTTTTCGCGCTCTTCATCCGAGAAACCGCCTTCGGGGCCGACGAGGAGGCCGACGGGGCGTCTGGCGAGCCGGCGCAGGGCTTCGAGAGGGGAGGACGAGGCCTGACCTTCATCGGCGAAGACGAGGGCGCGCTCGGGATTCCAGCCGGCAATAAGCTTGTCGAGCGTGATGTCGGGAGCGACTTCGGGGACGGTGAGCACTTCGCATTGCTCGGCAGCCTCGATGACGTTGGCGAGCAGCTTGTCGGCGTTGAGGCGATGGACCTGGGTGAAGCGGGTGATGACCGGCTGGATGGTCCCCGCCCCCATCTCGGTGGCCTTCTGCACGACATAGTCGAGTCGGGCGGACTTGAGGGGGGCGAAGCCATACCAGAGGTCGGAGGGCGGCGTTTGCGGCGCAGTCTGCTCGACCAGTTCGAGGCTGACGGCCTTCTTGTTCGGATTGACGATGCGCGCGAGCCAGGCGCCGTCGCGGCCGTTGAAGAGGATGACTTCGTTGCCCGGCTGCATGCGCAGGACCGCGCCCAGATAGTTGGACTGATCGCGTTCGAGCGTGAGTTCCTGGCCCTGCGCCAGGGCGGGCGCGACGTGGAGGCGGGGCAGCGAGGCGTGAGTGCGGGGCATTGACTTGATCCGCCTGGGGAATACGTTCCGCCCGGATTAGCCTATCGGAGTGTAAGGATGCAAACCGGCAAAGTGGCCGACGCCCAACGCGGCAATTGGGTGGATGCTTTCGCGCCCGACTGGCTCAAGCCCTATGCGCGGCTGGCGCGCTGGGATCGGCCGATCGGCTTCTGGCTGCTGTTCTGGCCCTGCGCCTGGGCACTGGCACTTGCGGCGGTGGCGCGGCCCGAGGCCGGGTTCAACCTCTGGTATCTGCTGCTGATGTTCGTGGGCGCCATCCTGATGCGCGGCGCCGGCTGCACGGGCAACGACATCGTCGATACCAAGATCGACATGATGGTGGCACGCACCCGCTCGCGGCCGATTCCGTCAGGCGCGGTGACGCGATTCCAGGCGGCTTTGTTCCTGGTGGCGCAGGCACTGATCTCGTTCGTCATTCTCGTGCAGTTCAACCCGCTGACCATCGTGCTCGGCATCGCCTCGCTGGTGCTGGTGGCGATCTACCCGTTCATGAAGCGGGTGACGTGGTGGCCGCAATTCTTCCTGGGGCTGGCCTTTTCCTATGGCGCGATCGTGGGTTGGACGGCGCAGATCGGCAGCTTCGGCTGGCCGCCGCTGCTGCTTTATGCCGGCACGATCCTGTGGGTGATCGGGTACGACACGATCTATGCACTGCAGGATATCGAGGACGATGCGCTGATCGGGGTGAAGTCGACGGCGCGGCTTTTCGGCAGCCGGACGCGGCCGATCGTGGCGCTGTTCTATGCCGGGGCCTATGTGCTCTGGCTGCTGGCGGCGTTTTCGGCAGGGGCCGGCTGGCTGTTCCTGGTGGGATCGCTGGTTCCGGCGGCTTTGCTGGCCTGGCAGGTTTGGACGCTGGACGCCAACGAGCCGCTCAACCCTTATATCCGCTTCCACTCGAACCGCTGGGTCGGGTTCGCGCTGACGCTGGCACTGTTGGTGGAGTGGGCCTGGTAGCAGGGCTTGCGCTACCCTGGAAATGGGAAGAGGCTGACCGCACCACGGGGTCAGCCTCTTAACGTTTTGCTCTGGAGGAAGCTAACGTTGGGCCGGCGTGGGGAATCGGGGGCGTGATCGACGCCGGCAGATTAGAAACGCTACGCTTTGCCGGAAGTTGCATGGCCCGAAAAGAATCTTTGCATCGGGCGAAGCGCGCATCCATCCGGCCTCTCGCGACTTGAGCGAGGATGCTTCGACGAAGGGATTTCAGACATGAAATATGTGAATTTGGGCAGCCAGGGCCTCAAGGTTTCCATGGAGGGCCTGGGCTGCATGGGCATGAGCGCGTTCTATGGGCCGAGCGACGAGGCCGAGAACCTGGCGACGCTGGCGCGGGCGCTCGAGCTGGGCATCGATTTCTTCGATACCGCCGAGATCTATGGTCCCTTCAAGAACGAGCAATTGCTGGCCAAAGCCTTCAAGGGCAAGCGGGATCAGGTAAAGATCGCCACCAAAGTCGGCTCGGAAGTGACCGACGAGGGCGAGCGCAAGGCGGTCAACGGACGGCCGGACTATATCCGCAAGGCCATCGACCGGTCGCTCAAGCATCTTGGGACCGACCATGTGGACCTCTACTACCTCCACCGCATCGACCCCAATGTGCCGATCGAGGAATCGGTAGGCGCGCTCGCCGACCTCGTGGCGGCGGGCAAGGTCCGCTATATCGGCGTTTCGGAGGCTTCGGCGGCGACGATCCGCAAGGCGCACGCCACCCATCCGCTAACGGCGTTGCAGACCGAGTATTCGCTGTTCGAGCGCGGCGTCGAGGGTAACGAGGTGATGGATACGGTGCGCGAACTGGGCATCGGGTTCGTCGCCTATTCGCCGCTCGGGCGCGGCCTGCTGACCGGGGCGATCAGCTCGACCGACACGCTGGCCGACACCGATTTCCGCCGGAGCGATCCGCGCTGGTCGGACCAGAACTTCGACAAGAACATGGCCCTGGTCGGGCGGATCCGCTCGCTGGCCGAGCGCAAGGGCGTGCGGCCGTCGCAGCTCGCGCTGGCCTGGGTGTTCGCGCAGGGAGCGCTGGCCATTCCGGGCACGCGGCGGATCAAGTATCTCGAGGAGAATGCGGCGGCGGTCGATATCGCGCTCGACGAGAACGAGCTGGCAGAGCTCAACGATGCGGCGCCGGCAGGCGCGGCGGCGGGCGATCGCTATACGCCCGCCGGGATGCAGTCGCTCAATCGCTGACGCAGAAAAGCCGGAGGCCGGTCGCACCACTGACCGGCCCCAGCTAGCGATTGGAGGTCGCGAAACTTTCTATTTAGCTTCCGGCTCGCCGGGCTTGCGGCGATTGAGAAAGCGCGGACGGCGGCCGGATTCGGCGGCCAGCCTGCGGCGGTCGGAGGCATTGCCCAGCATGACGCCGTCGACCTGCTGCGAATAGGGAAGGAGCGAGCCGTCGCCGGCCTTGATGAAGAGCGGCAAGCGGAGCTTGCGGCCCCAGTTCTGCCACTCGGCGACGACGTTGTAATTGCCCTCTTCCTCGAACACCTGATAGTTGAGCTCGGGGTCGCCATGCACCAGCTCGATAGCGCTGGTGAGCACGCCTTCATCCGAGATGCGGGTGGATACGGCCACGCCGACATATTCGGAAACCGGCACCTTGATCTTGATGGTCACGCCGCTCTTTTCGAGCGTACGGCGTACGGTCACGGTGTTGACGGGGTCCTTCGGACCATTGTCGTTAGCTGCACCGAACGGGGTAGACGCCTGGCGATCGCTCGCCTGTCTGCCGCGGAACATAACGACGGAGGAACCGTCATTTCCCATGCCACGAACCATCTTTGAAACCTTCCTGTGAACTTTCGAGAGCTTGTTTTTTGGTGCTCTCTTTTATGCCCCCAATCTAGCGCGGCCCCTTTCCGGGCCACTTAAGAAACGCAGTTAAGTTTAGGTTGTTTTGAAGAGGGTTAGCGGGTTGTGACCGGGTGTAATGGCCGATTAACGCTGAGCTCGCGGGCCTTGGGAAACAACGCGTTGAGGCTATAGTTGGAGCGCCGATGACGAGCGGGATCACCTATTGCGCGGTTGCTGGCACCCTGCCCGAGATCGAGGCGCTGGCCGCCGAGGCGCGGTCAGAAGGTTTCCAGCATATCGATCGGCGGCTAGGGAGCCGGCGCCCCCATCCGACAGCTTCCAACGGAAGCGCTGTCCGTCTGTTGCGCCAAACCCACTGAACTTCCCCGGCCGCAGAGCCGGGGCCCACGGGTTCCTCCACTCGCGTGGAGGGTGGCAATGGGCCCCGGATCAAGTCCGGGGAAGTCCGGTGGTTGGGGCGGCCATCGCAACCTCATCTACCGGTGCAATTGAGTACGGACCTAGCCGGCGGCGAAGGTGCGGTGGGTCGAGGCGCGGAAATGGGCTTCGAGATTGGCGATGGCGCCGTCGGTATCGCGCTTTTCGAGGCTTTCCAGGACGCGCAGGTGCTCGTCCATGGTGGAGATGAGCTGGCTGCGGATGAAGCCGCTCTGGTGGACGCGGCGGGCCATGTTGAGATTGTCCTGGACGCGCGCGTGAGTGGCGAGGATGGCGCGGTTGTCCAGCGACTGGACGATGTTGCGGTGAAACTGGCGATCGAGCGCGACGACGACGGCGCGGGCCTCCTCGAAGGGTGTGTCGGCGATGAGCAGGGCGCGGCAATCCTCGTGGCGCTTGCGCATGTCGGCCAGCCATTCGGGCTTCACCACCTCGGCGAAGGCGCGCATGGCAAAAACCTCCATCATGATGCGGAACTGGTAGTTCTCGCGGATGAAGGCGACTTCCGGATAGACGATGCGGATGCCGGTGCGTGGCTTGATCTCGACCAGCCCGAATTCCTCGAGCAGCACCAGCGTCTCGCGCAGGGGCGAGAGCGAAATGCCGAGCAGGTCGCAGAGTTCGTTCTGCGTCACCACCATGCCGGGGGTCAGCTTGCCCTCGTGCATAGCTTCGCGAAACCGGCGGTAGCCTTCGTTATCCTGCCTCTCAGCTTCCATCCAGATGCCCCTCGTCGTTTCGCGGTCGTTCCCGGTCTGGCGCCGACATTAGCACCTGCCACGGCTGGCATTGATCGACGCAGCGCGAATCCCACCAGTAAATATCATTGTGGCATAGAACTTCCGTCGAATCTTCATCCTTGCGGGTTGACGTGAGATATTTTCTCGCTCCAATAATATCTCACAAGGGAGTTGAGGGCTGCAATGAAGATCACGCGGTTCACCGCCTGGCTGGTTGAGGTCGATGCCGGGCCAAGATTCATCTGGCGCAACGGCCTGTCCGGATCGCATGGCGACATCCCGCCGGGCACGCGACCGCGCAAGGCAGTGATCCGGATGGATACCGATGCCGGGATTTCCGGAGCCTTCGAGATCGGGCGGGGCGATGCCGTGGTGGACCTGGTGCGCCGGCGCTACCATAACTTCATCGGCGAAAATCCCCTGCTCACCGAGCGACTCTGGCACCTCGTCTGGGAAGTCGATCGCGTCGAGGAAATCCACATGCGGGCGCTCGGCATTCTCGACCAGCTCTGCTGGGACGTGAAATCGCAGGCGGCGGGCATGCCGATCTACCAGATGCTCGGCGGCAACGACCCCAAGGTGCCGGCTTACGCTTCGACCGTCACCTGGCCGACGCTCGACGAATACGAGCGCTACATCAAGATGTGCCACGATATCGGCTTCAAGGCCTTCAAGCTCCATGCCTGGGGCGACGTGAAGCGCGATATCGAGCTTTCGACCAAGCTGCGCGAATGGGTGGGGCCGGATGCGGACCTGATGTTCGACGGCTCGGCGGGCTGGGACTATGTCGACGCGCTCGAAGTGGGCCGCGCGCTCCAGGACCTCGACTTCCTCTGGTACGAGGAGCCGATGCGCGAGTTCTATCTCGGCTCCTACACCAAGCTCTGCGAGAAGCTGAAGATACCCGTGCTGGCGGCCGAGACCTCGGACGGCGTGCACTGGAACATGGCGAGCTGGATCGAGGCCAAGGCGCTCGACATGACGCGCATCTCGACCTTCTACAAGGGCGGGTTCACGGGCGCGATGAAGATCGCGCACATGTCGGACAGTTTCGGCATGCGGGCGCAGGTGCATGGAATGGGTCTCGAAAACGCCCAGCTCTGCGCCGCGGTGCGCAACAACGACTATTACGAGCAGCTCGTCATGAACGAGGAGCAGATCAGGGGCCTCGACAAGCTCGGCCCGCTCTCGATCGTGGATGGCTACCTCAATGTCAGCGACGAGCCGGGCATCGGCTACCGCTTCGACTGGGACGAGCTCGACCGTACGGCGCTCAACAAGGTCGAGGTGACCGAGCGCTTCTGACGTTTCGCAAAAAGACGGAAATGCAAAGGGAGGAGACCTGCATGACCACCACTTTCGACAGACGTTCGCTGCTCAAGCTCGGAGCAGCCGCCGCGGCGGCGACGATGCTGCCCCGGACGGCGTTCGCCCAGGCGGCCAGCATCAATTACTGGCACACCTTCACCAGCCAGTCCGAATTCGCCGGACTCGAGGAGGTGATGAAGCTCTTCGCGGCGGCCCACCCCGATATTAAGGTCACGCAGGAGAACATTCCCAACCCCGAATTCATGGCCAAGATCACCTCGGCGGTGGTGGCCAACAGCCGGCCGAACGTGACGATGGTGTCGTCCGAGCGTTTCGCGGACCTGCTGGCCATGGGCGCGCTCACCGACATGACCGAACGCATCGCCTCCTGGGATCGCCGCGCCGATTTCGACGACAAGCGGTTCGATTCCATCACCAAGGACGGCAAGGTCTATGGCGTGCCCGGCTTCACGTTCGTGGACTGGATGTATTACCGCAAGGACTGGTTCGACGAAGCCGGCCTCGCGCCGCCGACCACGCTCGAAGAGTTGCGCCAGGCCGCTATCAAGCTGACCGATCCCTCCAAGGGCCGGTTTGGCCTCGGGATGCGCGGCGGCCCGGGCGGGCAGAACTACATCATCAACGTCATGGCCGCTTTCGGTTCGCCCGTGGTGGACGCTACGGGCACCATCGGGCTCAACCGCGACAAGGCCATCGAGGCCATCGACTGGTTCAGCGGCTTGCTGACACGCGACGGCGCAGTGCCGCCAAGCGCTGCCAATGACGGCTTCCGCCAGGTGATCGAAGGGTTCCAGACCGGGCAGACGGCCATGATCTGGCACCATACCGGCTCCTACCAGGACGTCGCTTCGGCACTGAAGCCCGGCGTCGAGTTCGCCACGCTCGCCATGCCGGCGGGTCCGGCGGCGCGCATCGCCCGCCTCGCCTATGCCTACAACACCATCACCAGCGACCAGAACGCGGACGCCTCGTGGGAATGGGTGAAGTTCTGGGGCGAGCCGGATGCGGCCGTCGCCTTCCTCGAAAAAACCGGCTACTTCCCGGCCTCCTCGGTGGCGGCCAAGGACGAGCGCATCTCCGGCAACCCGATGTACAAGGCGGCGGCCGAAACGCTCGAATTCGGCATCCCGCAGCCGAGCTTCCCCGGTTATGCCGGCTGGACCGAGAGTGTCGTCCTGCCTGCCTTCCAGCGCACGCTGATCGGCCAGGCCACGCCCGAGCAGGCTGTCGATGAAATGATCGACGGGCTGGCTTCGGCAACCGCCTAGCCGTCGTGTCGGCGGCCGACCCTCCTGACGGCCGCCGACCTCCCCCGATCGACTGCTCGCGCGAGGACCAATGACCAACGGGACTTCAACCGCCGCCTTTCCAGGCGCGCGCTCCGCTTTTGAACGGCTCAACCCCATCCGGGCAATCGGGGAACTCTCCGAGAGCCGCTACTGGATGTATCTGCTGCTGTTGCCCAGCGCCCTGCTGATCACGGCGGTGGTGCTCTACCCGACGCTCTACGGCATCCAACTGAGCTTCCGCGAGATGCGGCTCAACCGGCCGGACCTGGGCACGGACTGGGTGTTCTTCAAGCATTATGCCCGCATGATGAGCGACCCCATCTTCTGGGTGGCGCTACGCAACACAGCGGTGTGGGTGACGTCTTCGATCGCGCTCGAATTCCTGATCGGGCTGGTGGCCGCGCTGGCGCTCAATCGCGACCTCCCGGGCACCAAGCTTCTCGCTGTGCTGATCCTCCTCCCCTATTTCCTGCCTAATGTGGTGGCCGGCCACATGTGGGCGCTGATGCTCGATCCGCGGCTTGGCGTCATCAACGACGTGCTGGTGCGGGTGGGCCTGCTCGAAGGCTACAAGGCCTGGTTTGCCGATCCCAACACGGCGATGGCGGCGGCCATTGTCGTCGAGGCCTGGCACAGCTTTCCGTTCTTCACGCTGCTGATCCTGGCCGGCCTCAAGGGCATTCCAGCCGATCTCTACAAGGCGGCCGATATCGATGGCGCCGGCGCGTTCTCGCAATTGCGGCTCATCACACTGCCCATGCTCAAGACCATCATCGCGGCAGCGGTGATCCTGCGCGTGATCGGCCTCGTCAACTCGCCCGACCTGCTGCTGATCCTCACCAGCGGCGGCCCCGGACGCTCGACGCAGGTGCTTTCGCTCTACGCCTTCCAGACGGCCTACAAGGACTTCAACTTCGGCTATGCCGGGGCGCTGTCCGTGGTGATGTTCATCCTGCTGATGGTCTTCGCCTGGGGCTATATCCGCCTGTCGCGGTTCAACCAGGAGTAAGCGCCATGGCCGTTGCCCAGTCTCGCTCCAAGCTCATCTGGAACGTCCTCAGCTATGCCGTGCTGATCGTTCTGGCCTTCATCTGCATCGCGCCGATCGTGTGGACCTTCCTCACCTCGATCAAGCCCGAAACGCAGATCGTGACCCGCGACATGGTCTACATCCCGACCGAGGTGACCATCGAGAACTACGTCAAGCTCTGGTCGCAGTCGTCCTATCCGACGCTGGTGATGAACAGCCTCGTCGTAACCGGACTGACGGTGCTGATCTGCCTCATCACCGGGACGTTCGCCTCCTACGCGTTCTCGCGCTTCGTCTTCAAGGGGCGCACGCAGCTGATGCTGGCTTATCTCGTCGTGCGCATGTTCCCAGCGGTGCTGATGATCATCCCGCTTTTCGTGCTGATGCGACAGATCGGGCTGCTCGACAGCACGATCGGGCTGGCCATCGACTATACGAGCTTCCTGCTGCCGCTCTTCGTCTGGATGCTCAAGGGCTTCTTCGATGCGGCGCCAAAGGAACTCGAAAGCGCGGCGCGCGTGGATGGCAGCACGCGGGTGGGCGCGATGTTCCGCATCGTCATTCCCATCGCCCGTAACGGGCTGGTCGCCACCTGCGTCTTCGTCGCGATCGCGGCGTGGAACGAATACCTCTTCGCCCTCATGCTCACTACCAGCCAGGGCTCGCGCACCTGGCCGGTGGGCCTGCAGCTCATGGTGGGCGAGTTCCAGTTGCCCTGGGGCATGTTGGCCGCCGGCGGCATGATTTCCATCCTGCCGGTGATCATCCTGTTCGCCATCGTGCAGCGCGTCATGGTGGCCGGCATCACAGCCGGCGCAGTCAAGGGATAAGCTTATGGCGACACTTTCCATCAACGGCGTCCGCAAGAGCTTCGGATCCCTCGAAGTCCTCTCCAATATCGACCTCGAACTGGAGGATGGCGGGTTCCTGGTGCTGCTCGGCCCATCGGGCTGCGGCAAGTCCACGCTGCTCTCGATCATCGCCGGGCTTGAGCCCTCGTCGGGCGGGGACATCTTCATCGGCGAGCGCAAGATGAACGACGTCCACCCCAAGGACCGCAACATCGCCATGGTGTTCCAGTCCTACGCGCTCTACCCGACCATGCCGGTGCGGCGGAACATCGGTTTCGGGCTCGAAATGCGCAAGGTGCCGCAGGGCGAGCGCGACGCAGCGGTGCAGAAGGCCGCTGAGCTGCTGCAGATCGAGCATCTGCTCGACCGCAAGCCGGGACAGCTTTCTGGCGGGCAGCGCCAGCGCGTGGCCATGGGGCGCGCCATCGTGCGCGATCCCGATCTCTTTCTCTTCGACGAGCCGCTCTCAAACCTCGATGCCAAGCTGCGTGTCGAGATGCGGACCGAGATCAAGCGGCTGCACGACCGGCTGGGGACGAGCGTGGTCTATGTCACGCACGACCAGGTGGAGGCGATGACGCTGGGCACCAAGGTCGCCGTGATGAGGAATGGCATCATCCAGCAGTTGGCCGACCCGCAGACCATCTACGAGAAGCCGGCCAACATGTTCGTCGCCGGGTTCATCGGCTCGCCGACCATGAACTTCCTCAGCGGCCGGCTGGAGGAGCAGGACGGCGCATTGGCGTTGCGCTACGGGGATTCCGTGCTGGCGCTGCCCGAAACGGAAGCGAGCGCGCGGCCCTTTATCGGGCGCGAGGTGGTGGCGGGCATCCGACCCGAGACGTTCAGCACGCACAGCGACGGGCCGTCGTTGACGGGGACCGTCGACGTGGTCGAGCCCACGGGACCGGACACGATGGTGGTGCTCAACGTTGCCGGCCAGATGATCACCGCGCGGCTCGGCTCGCGTGACCGGCCGGTGCTGGGCTCGCCCATGACGCTCGCCGTAGACACTTCCGCCCTCAATCTCTTCGACCCCGAAAGCGGCAACCGCATCTGAGCTGGAAACATGACCAAGGACCTGCGCATCAAGCGCCTCACCGTCTACCAGTATGGCTGGACGCAGCGCGAACTCGGCTACGACTATAACGGCTTCAACCACGTCTACCTCGCCGGCTCGACCGTCGAGCAGACGGGGTTCGTCTTCACCATCGAGACGGAAGGCGGGATCACCGGCGAATATGTCGGGGGGACCGGCGTTTCCTACGCCCAGGTGGCGATGGCGGCGCAATATCTCATTGGGCGCAACGCGCTCGAGCGTGAGCTGATCTGGAACGATCTCAAGCGGGCGCTGCGCAAGTATGATCGGTTCGGCATCGGGCCGATCGACATCGCGCTCTGGGACATTGCAGGGAAGGCCGCGGGCATGCCGGTGTCGCAATTGCTCGGCGGCTGGCGCACGCGACTGCCGGCCTATGCCTCAACCTATCATGGCGACGAGAATGGCGGGCTGTCGAGCCCGGAGGCCTTTGCCGATTTCGCGGTGCAGTGCCAGGAAATGGGCTACCCCGCCTTCAAGATCCACGGTTGGGGCAACGGGCCCATCGCGCGCGAAGCGGCAGCGGTGATCGCGACGCGCGAGGCGGTCGGCGACGGCATGGACCTGATGATCGACCCGGCCTGCGAATACGAGACCTGGGGCGATGCGCTCAAGGTGGGCCAAGCGTGCGATGAGGCCAATTATTTCTGGTACGAGGATCCCTACAAGGATGGCGGGCAGTCGTCCTATGCCCATCGCAAACTCAAGCAGTTCATCCGCACGCCGATCCTGCTTGGCGAGCACATCCGGGGCATCGAGTTGCGCGTTGACCAGCTCGTGGCCGAGGGCACCGATTTCGTGCGGGCCGATGTCGACTATGACGGCGGCATTACCGGGGTGATGAAGCTGGCGCATATCGCCGAGGGGTTCGGCGTCGATTGCGAAATTCACGCTCCGGGCCACGCGCCGCGGCACTGCATGGCGGCGATCCGGAACACCAATTACTACGAACTGGGCCTCGTTCACCCCAAGGTGCCAGGCCCGAAATCGCAGAACGCCATTTTCGCCGACGACTATTCGGACGACCTTGATTCCGTGGATGCGCAGGGTTGCGTGCCGGTGCCGACCGGACCGGGGCTGGGGATCGCCATCGACTGGAAATGGCTTGCGGCCCACGAAACCGGCAAGGTCGTCTACGAGTAAGCGCCATGAACGACAAAGTCTCCTTTCCTCCCGCTCTCTCGGTCGGGCGCCCCGCCGCGCCGCCGACCTGGGCCCTGCTCCAGCGCCAGATCTTTGCGGTGCTCGACAAGGCGGCACTCGAATTCGCCGACCGCTATACGCGGCCGGACGGCACGCTGATCTGGCGCGATCGCTGGCCGGGCATGGATGGCTCGGACGACCCCTATGAGGGGTTCATGAACATGCCGCTCTTCTACGCGCTGGGCGGCAGTGAAGAGGTCTATCGGCGCTCGCGCACCATCTGGGACGGCATCACCTGGCAGTGGACCGAATATGGCCAGATCCACCGCGAATACGACGCCTATTACGACTGGATGCATCACGGGGAGAGCAATCTCTTCTTCTATTTCTTCGGGCTCGCCGACCCGGCCGTGCTCAAGGACCGGCAGCGTACGCAGCGGTTTGCCGGTTTCTACAACGGAGAGGACGCGGAAGCGCGGAACTACGATACGGAGTTGCGTCTCATCCGTTCGCCGATCACCGGCAGTCGCGGGCCGCGCCATGTGCAGACGGCGGAGGACTGGTCGACGCATCGCGAAATCCTCGACAATTACCTGCCCCCCTTCGAGGACCTGCCAGGCATCGACCGCTATGGCATGAAGACGCCATGGTCGGATGACAGCACATATGCGGAAATCCTCAAGCGCATCAACGAGCGGCAATCGCGCGGGGACGTGCCGCTCAACCTGGGCGCCACATCGCTCATGACCCATGCCTTCGCCTATTCGGGCGAGGAGAAATACCGGCGCTGGGTGCTCGACTACCTCGATGCCTGGAAGCGGCGGACGGCGGATAATGGCGGGATAACGCCCGACAATATCGGGCTTTCCGGCAGGATCGGCGAATACAATGACGGCAAATGGTGGGGCGGCTATTACGGCTGGCGCTGGCCGCATGGCGCGTTCTCGCTGCTAGAGCCGCTCTCAATCGGCGCGATGAATGCGGTGCTGCTGACGGGTGACACCGGCCATCTCGATCTGCCCCGCTCCCAGCTCGACATGCTCTGGTCGCTGCGGCGCGAGGAGGATGGACGCTGGGTGGTGCCGAACCGCCATTACGACGAAGGCTGGCGCGATTTCCGCCCGCAGCACCCGATGTATGGCGTGTATCTCTGGAACCTCTCGATGGCCGAGGAGGATGCCGAACGGGCCGAGCGCGGTTGGGCGGGTGGTGTGTTCGACGCGGTCAATCCGGCCTATTCGAGCTATGGCGGCTCGACAGGCGGGCATATGGGCTTCAATGGCAATACTGCGCAGTGGTTTCGTTTCATCCGCGGGCGCGATCCGGGCTATCCCGAGGCGATCCTGCGCGCCAATCTCGAAACCATTGCCAACCAGATCGAGACCTACCGCAGCGCGCTCAACGACCCGCTGACCATGGACCATTATCGCGAGTCCATGACCATCCACATGTGGCAGCAACTAACCCCGATGATCATCGAGGGCCTGACCCAGCTCACGCTGGGCGGACCGATGCATGTCTACCACGGCGGCCTGCAACTGGCGCGGCTGCGCTATTACGATGCGGCGGGCCAGCGGCCGGGATTGCCGCAGGGCGTAGCGGCGCTGGTCGATGAACTCTCGGACGACGCCGCCTCGGTGACACTGGTCAATACCGACCCGCTGGCGGAGGCCGACCTCATCGTGCAGGCGGGGGTCTTCGGCGAACATGACTTCACGAGCGTCGTGGCGGATGGCGGCGATGCGGTACCCGTCTCGGGCCGCTGGCTGCGACTGCGGCTGGCGCCAGGCGCGACGACGCGGTTGCGGCTGGGCATGGCGCGGTTCGCCAATCCTCCGAACTATGACACGCCCTGGACCCGAGCGGCGGGTGCTGTGGAGCCCCTGCTGGGGCGCAGCGAATAAGGTGATGGGCGGCTAAAAAGGCCGCCCCTCACTCTGGCCACGTTTCTCCCTATTCTGCGCCCTGGGGGCGATACTTTAGGGAGTTAGCCATGTTTTCCGTGGCCCTGGGTCGTATTCTCCTCGCCGCCGTCCGCGTCGTGCTGGTTGCGGCAATCCTCACAGCATCGCTCGGTGTCGCCCTCGGCATCGGGCTCGCGCTGGCCCGCATGGGGCATCTCGGCACCTGCCAGGATGGATCGTGCGAGCTGGTTGCGGTCATCTATGTGATGCCCATCGTCGGCATCGCGCTCTACCTCGCTGCGCTGGTCTTCTATTCCTGGCTCGCTACCCGTGAGCCGCGCACCAGCGTGCAGTCCTGAATCCCGAACGCCAACTTCGGAGATCCTCCATGTTTCTTCTTGCCACCGCCATCGCGGCGCTTTCGCTCAGCCTTGCCCCCTCCTTCGCGCTCGCCCAGGAGGGCGGGCAGTTCGCCGAGGCGACAGAAACCGTGCCCGAACTCATCGACCTCTACGAAGCGGCAGATTCCGAGTGCCGCCTCAACCCGAGCCCGGACGTGAAGGTGGTCGTCGCCTGTGTTTCGCGCTCGATTTACGGCGCCGCGCTCAATGAGCGGAATTGGTGCATAGGTCGCGAAGGCGAGCCGAATGCCATGATGGAATGGCATGAATGCGAGGCCGATTCCCTGCGCTTCCCGCCGGTCGACTTCGACGGCTAGCCGCGAAGCGCCCGCAGCGAGCGCATGAGGATCGAGGCGTCGGCACTCGGGTTCAGGTCCAGCGCCACCGGAGGCTCGTCGATCGGCAACCCCAATATGCCGGCGCTGCGCATGTCGGTGGGGCTCAGGTTGAATTCGCGGCGGAAGGCACGGCTGAAGCTCGACAGGTCCAGGAACCCGACCTGCTCGGCGATCCGCGCCACCGGGATGACGACGTTGGGCATGGTGAGCAATTGCCGCGCCGTGCGCAGGCGTTGCCGCTGCATGTAGCGCGTCACCCCGCCAAAGGGTTCGAACAGACGGTAGAGGCGCGAGCGCGAGGTGCCGATCATGCGGCAGAGCTCATCCGGGGAGAAATCGGGCCGGCCGAGATTGTCACGAATGGCGCGGCGGGCGCGCTCGACGAGCGTCCAACTGGTGAGGGGCGCAGCTTCTTCCAGGCGATCGGCATTCGGCGCGAGACAGGCGGCGACGATGGTACTGGTGGCGCCGGCAATGGTGCTCATTTCCTCGTTGCTCATCAGCGGCAGGCGCCGCTCGAGAGCACTGAGATAGTCGGCGAGGAGCGTCGTGAGGCCCGTGGGCGGCAGGTCGCCCTCGGCGGCATCGATGAGGCCGGCCATGGCGGGATAGAGGTCGCGCGGGAGATAGAGCGAGAGTACGCCCCGATCATTGGCGCTCATCTCGAACTGGCGGGCCAGCGAGCGAATGCCGATGTGGCGCTCACCGGGTTCGGGAGAATCGCAGAGGACGACGCACCAATGGTCGAGCGGCTCCTTGCGCAGGTGCCGGAAGCGGCGCTCGACAGGCGGCAGCACGGCGCGGGTCATGACCGTGGTGCCAAGATCCCAGACCCTATGTTCGGTCGAAAACGGGCCATCCAGCGATTCGACAGGCTCAACGTCGATCACCGGCGCCATAAAGGCGCGATAAGCTTCAAATTGATCCGAATTATTCAGGCCGCTGGTCGAAAATACAATAGGCGACTGCACTTCCATAAGTCGTCTGCCTCACAAGTTCGTACTGATCTGGTAGCAGTGCGCGCGTTGGCCCGTCAATATTTGAACCTGTCAGGCGCCCGCAGCAAAGCGGGACAGGCGCGGGATGCCGCTTGCTCATTGCCCGCCACGCGCCTAGAAGGGCGGGCAGAAACGCCTCCTTACGAAAGTCGTATGCCCGAAGCGCCAGCCACCAGCCCCGAGCAAGACCTCGAACTCTTGCGCTCGACCGCCGTCGGGGCGGGTATCATTGCCTCGGGTTACTTTCGTCGCAACCTCAAGACCTGGACCAAGGAAAACGCCTCGCCGGTGAGCGAAGCCGATATCGTGCTCGACAAGTTCCTGCACTCCTCGCTTCTCGCCGCCCGGCCGCATTACGGCTGGCTGAGCGAAGAGAGCGTGGACGACCTGGAGCGGCTCAAGCATGACCGGGTGTTCGTGGTCGATCCCATCGACGGCACGCGCGGCTTCATCCGTGGCGAGGACAGCTGGACGGTGAGCGTTGCGGTGGTGGAGCATGGCGTGCCGGTGGCCGGCGTCGTCTATGCGCCGGCGCGTGACGAGCTTTATGACGCGAGCATCGGCGGGGGCGCACGGCTTAACGGCAAACCCATCGTAAGAGCGGCGCAGCCGGGGCGCTCGGCGGTGATCCCGGCGCCGGGCGCGGTGCACCAGGAATTGCAGGATGCGGGCCTCAGCTACACGCGCGGGCCTTACTATCCCTCGCTGGCCTATCGGCTGGTGCAGGTGGCAACGGGCAAGCTCGACGCCGTCGTGGCGCGGCGCGGTTCGCAGGATTGGGATATTGCGGGGGCGGCCATCATTCTCGCCGAAGCCGGCATCGGCTTTGAGGATGTGTGCGTGGGCAAGCCCCGTTTCAACATGACCGATGTGCGCCATGGGGCGCTTGCGGCGCTCAGCGACGAGTCGCTAAAACCTGTCGTCCACAAGGCGCTGCGCCGCATCTATGGCTGCCCCGCCGAAACCGAAATCACCGCCGACCTCGAAAGGCGCACGCAATGAGCGAAGAGAACCAGCAGCAGCTTCTGCACCTCGTCATCGGCGGCGAGCTGTCCGACCTGGAATCGGTGACGTTCAAGGACCTCAAGGCGGTCGATATCGTCGGGGTCTATCCCAACTACGCGGCGGCCTACGACGTGTGGAAGCAGAAGGCGCAGCAGACGGTGGACAATGCCGAGATGCGGTATTTCATCGTGCACCTGCACCGGCTGCTGGATCCGGAAGCGGTCAAGCCGTAAGGCGCAAGTTTCGGTAGAGGTGGGATTGGGGACCCTGGCTGGGGCCGGGGTGTTTGGTGCTGGGCGGGTGGTGGCTGTAGCTGCTGGCCCCCCACTTTTCCCCACCACGGAGCTTCCCCGGGGCGGAGACTCGGGCCTGTTGCGCCGCGCCACTCGAGTGGAGGCATCCGTGGGCCCCGGCTCTGCGGCCGGGGAAGTGCGGTGGTGGGGGACGTGCGGGAGGACGGGCAAGAACGGGGGCGAGAGCGAAACTGAGCGGCCGGCGCCTCTTCCTGATTGCGTTTGGGGAGAGAACCCCTCACCCGCCCTTCGGGCACCCTCTCCCTCAAGGGGAGAGGGCGATGGGGAGCGGTCGCGTTTATGGCTCCAGGAGGCGTTGGACGATTTTGGCGGCGGCGCCGAAGGGGCCCAGTCGCTCGGCGCCGATTTCGCCGCGGCGTGTGCGTTCTGCGCTGTCGGAGAGCAGGCGTGCGGTTGCGGTCGCCAATGCGGTTGCGTCCTGGGGGACCAGTTCGCGGGATTCGCCCATCAGGGCCTGTTCGTCGGCCATGCGCTTGCGGCGATTGTCGGGGCGGTCGAAGGTGATGACGGGGCGGCCGAGGCCGAGGGCCTGCTGGGTAGCGGTGCCGGCCTGGGAGAGCACGACATCGGAGGCTTCGATCAGGTTGCCGGTCACGCCGGTGGCGAGGTGGAGCGTGAGGCCGTCGCCGGCGAGCGTGCCGAGGTCGGCGGTTTCGCCTGAAGTCGGTGGTTGATGGGTGAGGCCCGTAGCCTGCGCGAGCGTGGTGGGGGCGATGCCGCCGGCGACCGCGACGAAGATGTCGGGACGCAGGTCGGGCGGCAGTTGGCGCAGGGCGTCGACCTGAAGCGCCAGGCTCTCGCCGGTGGTGGCGCGGCTGCCGGGAAGGAGCGTGACGGCCAGCGGGCGGGTACGGCGCGCGGTGGCGTCGTATTGGCCGTAGGTGGTGGTGTCGAGCATGACATTGCCGGCGGCGCGGGCGTCGATGCCGGCGCGTGCGAGGGTTTCGGCCAGCATGGCGTCACGGGTGAAGACGGTCTTGCAGGTGCGGCGGATCAGCCAGCGCTCGGGGGCGGAATAGGTGTGGGCGAAGCCGGACTTGAAGACGTCCAGATAGACGTCGATCGGCAGGCCCGCTAGGAGGCAGAGGATGGGGCCGACATTGTCGCCGACTACAACCACCTTGTCGTAGCGCCCGCGGGCCGAGCGCAGGAAGCTCAAGGCCGGGCGAATGCTCGAGAGCATGCCGCCCCTGACATCGCGGGCGACCGAACCCTTCGTGTGCCGCCAGCCCTCGGAGGGAATATCGAAGCGCGGGCCGACCAGCGGCGCCAGCCCCTCATAGGCGCGGCCCTGGCCGACCACCGGGTAGGCGTCGGCGACATGGCCCGCGGGCAGGCGCGAGATGATCTCGGCGGCGATGGAATCTTCGCCATTGCCGTTGGCGATGAAGAGGAAGCGCGCTGTCATGGGCGCAGTTAGGCCGCTCGTACCGGGCTTGGCAAGCTCAGGCAACAATGCCTTCCACCACCTCGCGGATCGCACCGGCTCCGCCGACACGTTCGCGGGCGATTGCCCCGATCCGCGCCCGCTCGTCGGGATTGGCGATCAGCACGCGCAGGGCCTGCGACACGCTGCCGACTTCGGGAAGCGTGACGATACGGGCGATGCCGAAAAGCCCCTGCTCGTCGCGGTAGCGCGCACCGCGATCGCGGAAGGAGCGGAAGTTGATGACCGGACGGCCGAGGCCGATAGCCTGGACGGTGGCAGTATCTGCCTGCGACAGCACGATATCGGATGCCTCGATGAGATTGCCCAGCGCCGAACCTCTGGCCATGTGGACGGTGAGGCGCTCGTCGCGCAGGGTGGAGAGATCGCCCGACTGGCCGGTGAGAAGGCCCGAGCGGTGGAGCTTGGCGGCCTTGGCGAGATCGTCGATGGAGACGGACCCGGCCACGGCGAGGAAGATATCGGGCAGATCCTGCGGCGGGAGGGCGCGGAGGGCGTCCATCTGCAGCGCGAAGCTCTCGCTGTTGCCGGCACGGCTGCCGGGGAGGAGCGTGACGGCGGTCGGTTGGGTGCGGCGGGCCATGGCGTCGTAGTCGCCATAAGGGACGCAATCCATGAGGACGTTGCCGACCGAGCGAGCCTGGTGCCCATCGGCGCGAAGGGACGCGGCGAGCTCTTCGTGGCGGCAGAAGGTCAGCGCGACGGTGTGGCCGATCAATTGCCGCTCAACGGCGGTATAGGGCCGGGCGTGGCCGGTGCGGTGGAGATCGAGGTAGATGGCCTCGCGGATGCCGGCGGCCCAGCAGCCGGCGAGCGCTGCGACATCGCCCACGACGACGACGCGATCATAGCTCCTGCGGACGCGGCGGAGAAATTGCACGCCGGGCCAGAAGGCCCGCACGTTGTTGAGGCCGAAATCGTGCGGCACGGAAAAGCGCGGACGCCGCCAGCGCGGCATCTGCGCGCGCGGACCCACGAGAGGACAGAGACCATGATAGGCCGTGCCTTCTCCCACCGCCGCATAGGCTTCCACGATGAAGCCTTCAGGCAGCCGGCGAATGATCTCGGCTGCGACCGAGTCTTCTCCGGAACTGGTGGAAACGAAAAGCAGGCGCCGCGGACCGGACGCTTCGGTCACGGCGGTCAGCCGTTCAGGCCATAACGCTGATAGGCCTGGTAGGCGGCGGTGGCATCGGCGTAAGGCTCCTGCCGATCGACGCTCCAGTAGCTGAGTTCGTCAACCGGAATGGGCTTGCCCGTGATGGCGCAGCGCACGAAGCTGCCGGGCTTCATGACCACGAAGTCGCCATCGAGATAGCGGATTTGTGCTTCCGAAGGGGTGAACCCCTTATCGAAGATATTCATGGCGTCCTCGCCCCCGCGCGTCCGGCCAAATGCTCACTGTGTTCCCCCTCATATAGAGGGGAAATGTGGCAGTCAAAAGAGGTCCGGCTGCTCATCATCACGGTCTTGCGAGGAACGCGGCTTCTTGGGCTTAACGGAAGGTAGAGGCCGCCCCGACGGCCCTGCCCCCTCGCCCACGGTCACCGGCACCTCGCCATCGGCGAATTCGATGCGCAGGGCATCGCCTTCCGCCAGGAACTCTCTGCCGCGCACGAGCTCGCCGCCCGCATCCTTGACGATGGCATAGCCGCGCGCCAGCACAGACTTGTAGCCCAGCGTCAGCAGCAGCTTGCCGAGGCTGTCGATGCGCTGGCGACGGTCCGAGACCATGCGCTTGAACGCCGGTTCGGCGCGCGCCGCGACGGGATCGTAGCGCAGCCGGGCGCGATGCACGGTGGCTTCGAGCGTCGACAGCGAGAGGCGCGAGGTGACGCGCGCCAGCTGGATTTCCTTGATCTGCTTGGCGTGCCGCAGGGCGGCCAGCAGGTTCGAGGAGGCGTGGTCGAGCCGCTGCTGGGCGGTGGCGATGAGGTCGGCCGGGCGAGGCAATCCCGCCGACGCCGCCCGCAGCCGGTCGCGATAGTTCGAGAGAATCCGCCGCGCCGCCATGCGCTGGCGCGCGCCCTGGTCATCGACATAGGCGATGAGTTCGGAGCGCACCGGCACCGCCGCCTCGGCTGCCGCCGTGGGGGTGGGCGCGCGCATATCGGCGGCGTAGTCGATGAGGGTGGTGTCGGTCTCGTGGCCCACCGCCGAGATGATGGGAATGCGGCTCGCCGCCACGGCGCGCACCACCATTTCCTCGTTGAAGCCCCAGAGGTCTTCGATGGAGCCGCCGCCGCGCGCGACAATCAGCAGGTCCGGCCGTGCGATGGGACCGTCCTCGGGCAGCGCGTTGAACCCGGCAATGGCCGCCGAAACTTCCGGTGCGCAGGTATCGCCCTGCACGCGCACCGGCCAGACGATGACGTGCGTGGGAAAGCGGTCTTCGAGCCGATGGAGGATATCGCGGATCACCGCGCCGGTCGGCGAGGTCACGACGCCGATGACGCGCGGCAGATAGGGCAGCGGGCGCTTACGCTCTTTGGCGAAGAGCCCTTCCGCTGCCAGCTTCTTGCGCCGCTCCTCGACCAGCGCCATCAGCGCGCCGGCACCGGCCGGCTCGATGTTCTCGATGACGATCTGGTATTTGGACGAACGCGGGAAGGTCGTCAGGCGCCCCGAGGCGATGATCTCCAACCCTTCCTCGGGCTTGAAAGCCAGCCGGGCAAAGCTGCCACGCCAGACCACCGCGTCGATCGAGGCGTCGGCATCCTTGAGCGTGAAATAGGCATGCCCGGACGAATGCTGCCCGCGATAGCCCGAAATCTCGCCGCGCACGCGCACATAGTCGAAATTCTCCTCGACGGTGCGGCGAACGGCCTGGGCGATCTCGGAGACGGTATATTCGGCAGCGTTGGTGAGTTGTTCGGCCATACCGGAGAGGTGCGCGATGGCGCCGAGTCCGTCAAGGGTGGCGAAGGCGCGGCGGGCATGTTATCGGGCGGCCGAGCCCGCCCAAGGCACGGCTGCCCTTCTCCCCTTGAGGGAGAAGGTGCCCGAAGGGCGGATGAGGGGTTCGTGATCCAGCCGCTGGCATAGCGCGTGCGGCAGACCCCTCACCCGTCCCCGCTGCGCGGGTCCACCCTCTCCCTCAAGGGGCGAGGGGAACCGGAGTCCTTGGCGAACTGGGAGCCCCATATGCGCGTACTTCTCATCGGTTCCGGCGGGCGCGAGCACGCTTTGGCCTGGGCTCTCGCCAAATCTCCCAAACTCGAAAAGCTCTTCGTCGCCCCCGGCAATGCCGGCACGGCAAAGGTGGCCGAGAACGTCGCCCTCGATCCCAACGATCACGCGGCAGTCCTCGACTTCGTAAAGTCCCAAAACATCGACTTCGTCGTCATAGGCCCCGATGCCCAGGTGGTGGCTGGGCTCGGCGACGACGTCCGCGCCATCGGCATCCCCTGCTTCGGTCCATCCAAACAGGCGGCGCAGCTCGAGGGCTCGAAGAGCTTCACCAAGGCGCTCTGCGACGAGATGGGCATCCCCACTGCCGCCTATGCAAAATTCGACGCTGAAGCCCCCGCCCTCGCCTATGTCCGCGAGCAGGGCGCGCCCATCGTCATCAAGGCCGATGGCCTGGCACTCGGCAAAGGCGTTACCGTCGCCATGACGCTCGAAGAAGCCGAAGCCGCCATCCGCGATTGCTTCGCCGGAGCCTTCGGCGCATCCGGCGCCGAAGTCGTGATCGAGGAATTCCTCGAAGGCGAGGAAGTCTCGGTCTTCGTTCTCTGCGACGGGATAAATTCCCTCCCGCTGGCCACGGCTCAGGACCACAAGCGCGCCTTCGATGGCGACAGGGGCCCCAATACCGGCGGCATGGGCGCCTATTCGCCCGCTCCGGTCATGACGCCCGAACTCATGGAACGCACGCTTGCCGAAATCATCGCGCCGACCATTTCCGGCATGGCCGCGCGCGGCACGCCTTACCAGGGCGTGCTTTTCGCCGGGCTCATGCTCACAAAGGACGGCCCCAAGCTCATCGAATACAATGCCCGTTTCGGCGACCCCGAGACGCAGGTGCTGATGATGCGCCTCAAGTCGGACCTGCTCGACCTGCTCCTCGCCACCGCCACGGGCGGGCTCGCTGGCCATACCGCCGAGTGGGATCCGCGCACGGCCCTCACCGTCGTTCTGGCGAGCCGGGGCTACCCCGGAAGTTACCAGAAGGGCACCGAAATACGGGGGGCGGAGAGCCTCGACACCGACACACTCCGGGTGTTCCATGCCGGAACTCGCCGTGATGGCGAGCGTTTACTCGCCATAGGGGGACGTGTGCTCAACGTCACGGCGCTTGGGTCCTCCGTCGAGGAGGCGCAGGAGCGTGCTTACCGAGCGGTTGATGCAATTGATTGGCCGGACGGCTTTTCGCGACGCGACATCGGATGGCGCGCAATCGCCCGGACTCGCGCCTGAACCAATCGTCAACCTTGAAGGCCTAACCTTTCCTGGCGTCAAGGCCGAGCCAGCGGCCCTCCCGCTCGTCGAACGGGGGCGCAGGCTGGCCGATGCCCTGCGGCGCAAGGGCAAGGAGCCCGGCACGAAAGTGTGGAGCGGCGCGGAACCTCGTATCGGCGTGGCCCTGGGTGGCGGATCGGCCCGCGGCCTCACGCATATTCCCTATATCGAAGCCCTGGACGAACTCGGCCTCAAGCCCGCCGTGATCGCCGGCACCTCCATCGGCGCCCTGATCGGCGCCGGCTGGGCCGCCGGCATGACCGGCGCCGAACTACGCGAGCATTCCTATGGGGTGCTGGGCACGACGCGCACCATCATGGGGCGGCTCTGGGCCACGCATGTGCCGCGCTTCGCCGGCATCCTCCACAACGGCATCCCGCTCCAGCTCGATGCGGCGCGCGTTGTCGACAGTTTCGTACCCGACAGCTTCCCCGCCGATTTCTCCGAGCTTTCGATCCCGCTCTATGCCGTCGCCACCGATTTCCAATCCTGGCATCAGGTCGTCTTCAATTCCGGCGCGCTGCGCCCCGCCATCGCCGCCTCCATCGCCATTCCGACGCTCTTCAAGCCGGTACGCTATGCCGGGCACCTCCTCGTCGATGGCAGCGTGGTCAATCCGCTGCCGCTCGACCAGGCGGCGGCCGATACCGACATTCTCATCGGCATCGACGTCAACGGCGACGCCGCCGAACAGCCGCGCCAGGATTACCGCCCGCTCGACGTCTGGTTCGGCTCGGCGCAGATCATGATGCACCAGCTCATCGCCAACGCCATGGCCGCCTACCCGCCCGATGTCTATGTGCGCCCGCATCTGTCGCTGTTCGGCGCCCACGAATTCTGGCGCGTGCGCGAAATCATCGCCCATGTCGATGCCGACAAGGACCGCTTCAAGCGCCAGGTCGAGGCCAGCATCGAGGCCTTTATCGCAAGCCGGCAAAGAAATCTTTCAGGAGCTGCCGGGAGCGCCGTTCGCCTGCACCGGCGATGACCTCCGGCGCGTGGTGGCAGGTTGGCTGCGCGAAGAGGTGCACGCCGTTGTCCACCGCCCCGGCCTTGGGATCGTCCGCCCCATAGTAAAGCCGCCGCAACCGCACATGCGCGATGGCACCGGCGCACATGGCGCAAGGCTCGAGCGTCACGTAAAGATCGCACCCATCGAGCCGCCCGGTCCCCCGCACCTCCAGCGCCTTCCTGATCGCCAGCATCTCCGCATGCGCCGTCGGATCGTTGAGCGCCCGCATCCGGTTCCGCTCGGCCGCAAGAACCTTGCCGTTTTCCACGATCACCGCCCCAATCGGCGCCTCACCATTGGCGGCAGCCTCCTCGGCCAGCGCGAGGGCAAGGTCCATCGGGGATTGGGGAACGGTCATGGGCGGTTGGTAGCAGGTTTGGGTTTGGTGGTGAAGGGTTCGGGCCCTTGGCCTTCCCCCTCCCTTGGCCTTCCCCCTCCCTAGCCCTCCCTGCAAGGGGGAGGGTGGGTGTCTTTGGTCAGATCGCGCAACAAACCCCACCCTCCCCCTTGCAGGGAGGGCTAGGGAGGGGGAACCCCAAACTCCGTCCCCGCCATTTCCGGGTCAACACCCTCCCCTACATCCCCTATGCTGGCGGCAAAGGAGAATCACCTCTTGTCTATCCGCCAGCTTCCCGAAGACCTCATCAATCGCATTGCCGCCGGCGAAGTCGTCGAGCGGCCGGCGAGCGTGGTCAAGGAACTGGTCGAGAACGCCATCGATGCCGGCGCTTCCAGGATCGTCATCACCACCGCCGGCGGCGGCAAGACGCAGATCCGCATCGAGGATGACGGATGCGGCATGGACGAAGCCGATTTGGTTCTCTCCGTCGAGCGCCACGCGACCTCCAAGCTCCAGGCCGACGACCTCGACGACATCCGCACCCTGGGCTTCCGTGGCGAGGCCCTGGCCTCCATCGGTTCGGTATCGGACCTCGCCGTCTCCTCGCGCCCCGATGGCGCCGAGAGCGGGCTGCGCCTCGAAGTGCGGCGCGGCGTCAAGCGCGGGCCGGTTCCGCAGGCGATGAACAAGGGCACGATCCTCGACGTGCGCAACCTCTTCGCCGCCGTCCCCGCCCGCCTCAAATTCCTCAAGACCGACCGCGCCGAGGCCGCAGCGATCACCGACACGGTCAAGCGTCTCGCCATGGCCAATCCGCATGTGCACTTCGTACTCGATGGCTCGGACCGCTCCACCCTCAACTGGCCCGGCATCACCGGGGAAGGCGCGCTTGCCGCCCGCCTCAGCCAGGTCATGGGCGACGACTTTTCCGAAAACGCCGCGCCGCTGGGCTTTGCCCGCCACGGCATCGTGGTGGCAGGGCTCGCGGGCCTGCCCACCTATTCGCGCGCCAACAGCCTGTCGCAGTTCTATTTCGTCAACGGACGCTCGGTGCGCGACAAGGTGCTGCTCGGCGCCGTGCGCGCCGCCTATGCCGATTTCGTCTTCCGCGACCGCTTCCCGGTCATCGCGCTCTTCGTCGCCGTCGATCCGGCCGAGGTCGATGTCAACGTGCATCCGGCCAAAGCGGAACTGCGCTTCAAGGACCAGGGCGCCGTGCGCGGTGCGGTGATCCGCGCCATTCAGGAGGCCCTTGCCGCCGCCGGCTTCCGTGCGTCGAGCACCGTAGCGGAATCGGTGATGGACGCCTTCCGCGCCCCCGAGCCCGCCATGGCCGAGCCGGTGCAGGAAACCTATCGCCCCGAAAACGCGCCCGCCTACCGCCCGGCCTACGGCGCCCCCGCACGCCCGCTGGCCTTTTCCGATTTCGCGCCCCCGAGCGCCCGCGTAGACCTGCCGCCCCCCGAGGTCCCCGTGCCCGCCGAACCCGAGGAATACCCCTTGGGCTCCGCCCGGGCGCAGATGTTCGAGAACTTCATCGTCGCCCAGAACGGGGATTCCCTCGTTCTCGTCGATCAGCATGCCGCCCATGAGCGGCTGGTCTATGAGCGCTTCAAGGCCCAGATGGCCGCCGGCCCTATTGCCAGCCAGGCGCATCTCATTCCGGTCGTCATCGAATTGCCGCAGGAAGATTGCGACCGGCTGGAAGAAGCCGCTCCCACGCTCGAAAAACTCGGTCTCTATCTCGAACGCTTCGGCCCCCGCGCCGTCGCCGTCCGTGAAACCCCGGCGCTGCTCGGTCAAACCGACGTTCACGGCCTCGTCCGCGATCTCGCCGACGGCCTCGCCGAATGGGACAGCGCCGAAGCGATCTCGGATCGGCTCGACGCCATCATCGCCCGCATGGCCTGCCACGGCTCGGTCCGCTCCGGCCGCCGGTTGCGGGTCGAGGAAATGAACGCGCTGCTGCGCGAAATGGAAGCCACGCCGCATTCCGGCCAGTGCATCCACGGGCGGCCGACTTACGTGGAATTGAAGCTCAAGGACATAGAGCGCCTGTTCGGCCGCACGCGGTAGCCCCCTCACCGTCCGCGACGCAAAAGAACCTTTCCCCCGCCGCCTTGCCTTGCTACAAGCGCCCCCTAATCCAATTTCAGTTGATAGCCGATGACCGATACCGCTCAGGGCGTCGAGACCGAACACGACTACTCGGCCACGCTCTTCCTCCCCCAGACCGAATTCCCGATGCGCGCTGGCTTGCCGGATCGGGAGCCGATTTGGCTCAAGCGTTGGGCGGATATGGATCTTTACCGGCTCCAGCGCGAGCAGGCCAAGGATCGTCCCAAGTTCACGCTCCATGACGGCCCCCCGTATGCGAACGGCAACATCCATATCGGGCACGCGCTCAACAAGACGCTGAAAGACCTCGTTTCCCGCTCGCACCAGATGCTGGGCTACAACTCGGCCTATGTGCCGGGCTGGGACTGCCATGGCCTGCCCATCGAGTGGAAGGTCGAGGAGCAATATCGCGCCAAGGGCAAGGACAAGGACGCCGTTGACGTCATCGAGTTCCGCGCCGAGTGCCGCACCTTTGCCCAGCATTGGATCGACGTGCAGCGCGAGGAATTCAAGCGCCTGGGCGTGCTCGGCGACTGGGACAACCCGTACCTGACGATGAGCTTTGATGCCGAGGCGCAGATCGCCCGCGAGCTGATGAAGGTGGCCGCTACCGGCCAGCTCTATCGCGGCTCCAAGCCCGTCATGTGGTCGGTGGTCGAGCGCACGGCGCTGGCCGAAGCCGAGATCGAATATGCCGACTACGAGAGCGACACCATCTGGGTGAAGTTCCCCGTCCATTCAGGCGGCGGCGAGATCACGTCCAAGGCCTTCCACGACCTCAATGCGTCGGTGATCATCTGGACCACCACGCCCTGGACGATTCCCGCCAACCGCGCCATCTCCTATTCGCCCAAGATCGCCTATGGCCTCTACGAGGTCACCAAGGCGCCCGAGGGCAATTGGGCTTCGGTGGGCGAGAAGTACATCATTGCCGACAAGCTCGCCGCCGAGGTCTTCGCCAAGGCCAAGGTCGAGGAATTCGCCCGCATCGGCGATGTCGATCCGGCCCACATCACCTCGACCTCCCATCCATTGCGCGGCCTCGCCGGCGGCTATGAGTTCGAAGTGCCGCTGCTCCCCGGCGAGCATGTGACCGACGACGCCGGTACCGGCTTCGTCCACACGGCTCCCGGCCACGGCATCGACGACTTTGAAGTCTGGATGGCCAACTCGCGGAAAATCCACGAGCGCGGCATCGAGACGGCGATCCCCTATGTGGTCGACGACGCCGGCTTCTATACCAAGGATGCACCCGGCTTCGACGGCGCACGCGTCATCGACGACAACGGCAAGAAGGGCGACGCCAACCAGCGCGTCATCACGGCTCTCGCCGAGCGCAACGCCATGGTTGCCCGCGGCCGCGTCAAGCACCAGTATCCGCATTCCTGGCGTTCCAAGAAGCCGGTGATCTATCGCAATACCCCGCAATGGTTCGTCTATATGGACCGCGACATCGAGGGGAAGGCAGGCGACACACTGCGCCATCGCGCGCTCACGGCGATCGATGCCACCAGGTTCTACCCCGCTGCAGGCCAGAACCGCCTGCGCGCCATGATCGAGGACCGCCCGGACTGGGTGCTGTCGCGCCAGCGCGCCTGGGGCGTGCCGATCGCGGTGTTCGTCAACAGGGACACCGGCGAGATCCTCAAGGACGAGGCGGTCAACCACCGCATCGGCCAGGCCTTCGAGGAAGAGGGCGCCGACGCCTGGTTCAAGGCGGGCGCCGCCGAACGCTTCCTGGGCGACGGCTACAAGGCCGCCGAGTGGGAAAAGATCGACGACATCCTCGATGTCTGGTTCGAGAGCGGCACCACCCATTCCTGGGTGCTGCGCAACCGCCAGAAATGGCCGGACCTGCAATTCCCTGCCTCGATGTACCTGGAAGGCTCGGACCAGCACCGCGGCTGGTTCCATTCCTCGCTCCTCGAAAGCTGCGCCACCAACGGCTTTGCCCCTTACGCTTCCGTCCTCACCCATGGCTTCACCATGGATGGCGAAGGCCGCAAGATGAGCAAGTCGCTGGGCAACACCGTTGCGCCGCAGGAGATCATCAAGCAGTACGGCGCCGACATCCTGCGCCTCTGGGTGGCCTCGGCCGATTATTCGGAAGACCTCCGCCTGGGCAAGGAAATCATCCAGACGACCGTGGATGCCTACCGGAAGTTGCGCAATTCGCTGCGCTGGCTGCTGGGCAACCTGGCTCACTACAAGCCCGAAGAAGACGTGCCGTTCTTCGAGATGCCCGAGCTTGAGCGGCTGGTGCTGCACAGGCTTTCGGAGCTCGATACGCTCGTGCGCGAGGCCTATCAGGAGTTCGACTACAAGCGCGTTGTCTTCGCGCTCTCGAACTTCATGAATATCGAGCTGTCGGCCTTCTACTTCGACATCCGCAAGGATGCGCTCTATTGCGATCCGATCTCATCGGTCCGCCGCCGCGCGTCCCTCACGGTGCTCAACCACCTCTACGAGTGCCTCACCGCCTGGCTGGCCCCGATCCTGCCCTTCACCATGGAAGAGGTCTGGCTCGAGCGCTTCCCCGGCGACACCTCGTCCGTGCACCTGCGCCAGTTCCCGAAAATTCCGGCGGACTGGGGCAATGCCGAGCTCGAGGCCAGGTGGGACAAGATCAAGGCCGTGCGGCGCGTCGTGACCGGCGCGCTTGAAATCGAGCGCCGCAACAAGGTCATCGGCTCCTCGCTCGAAGCGGCCCCGAAGGTCTTCGTTTCCGACGAGGCGCTGCTTGCGGCGCTCAAGGATCAGGATTTCGCCGAGATCGCCATCACCTCGTCCATCGAGGTGATTGGTGGGGACGGCCCCGCTGACGCCTTCCGCCTCGATGAGGTGGCGGGTGTCGCGGTGGTTCCCGCGCTCGCCAGCGGCAAGCGCTGCGCCCGCTCGTGGAAGATCCTGCCCGAAGTCGGTTCCGAAGCCGATTACCCGGACCTCTCCCCGCGCGACGCCCAGGCGATGCGCGAGCGCGCGGCGGCGGGTCTCCCGGTTTGAGCGGCCGCGGGTCGATCATCGTCAGCCTCCTGGTGGGGCTCATCGCCTTCGCGCTCGATCGCGGGCAGAAGTTCTACCAGGTGGCCAGCGCCTGCATCTCGCCCGAGCACCCCTGCCCGGCCGGGATGTTCCAGCCGTGGAGCCAGAACGGCTGGACGGGGGGCGAGCTGGTGCGCGTCACCGATTTCTTCGACTACGTCCTCATCTGGAATACCGGCATTTCCTATGGTCTTCTCGATAGCCTGCCCGTGGCGGCGCTCGGGGTGATCATGGTCATCGCCATCATCGCGCTGGGCATCTGGTGGTTCCGCACCGATGCCCCGCTGGTGCGGGCGGGCCTGGCCATGTGCATCGGCGGCGCGGTATCCAATGCGCTCGATCGCCTGCTTTATGGCGCCGTGGCGGATTTCTTCCACTTCCACCTCGGCGAGCGCTCGTTCTACATCTTCAACATCGCCGACGCGGCCATCACGCTGGGCGTATGCCTGCTGATCCTCGATGTGCTCGGCGTTGGGCGGCGGAAGACGGTCGCTGCGTCGTAACGCTAGCGCTCCCTCACGGGCCCCCGACTGTCGCGGGGAAGAGACAATTGTGATCGGGGGTGTCTGAGCATGCGGTGTGTCGTGCGCAATGCTGCCTCCAAACCCCGGCTTTCTGCCCCTCCATCCCCCCCTCTTGCGCGCACTGCAATCCGCCCTTAACAACCCGTGAACACGTTGCTGCCAGAATCTGGTCTTAGGCGGGGCAATGGGCTATAAGGCTTCGCCTTGGTCCTGAGGGGCTTCTTGAAGGAAAGTTGCATGCGTAACGTCAATACCGGGCGACGGCCCGCTCTTACGGCCGTGACCCGGGCTGGTCTCGTTTCTGCGGTTCTCTTGGTTGGCGCGGCTCTTTCCGCCTGCACGACGGTGGAAGGCACCAATGCCCTGACCGATGCGGGCACCTTCGAGCGCGAAGTGATGACCTCTACCCTCCAGGGTCTGTCGCTGGTTCCCAAGGGCGAAGGCAAGTCCGAGACTATCGAAGCGCGTGGCCCGCTGGTCATGCCCAAGGCCGGCTCGGTCGCTCCTGCTCCGCAGCAGAGCGTCAAGACCGCCATGCTCCCGGTCGATTCCAGCAAGGTGCAGATCGACGCCACCAACCTTTCCGAAGCCGACATCCAGCGCCTGCGCAATGCGCGCGTGGTCGACCTTCGCTCGCTTTCCGGCCGCCCGCTTACCGATGCGGAAGCCCGCCAGCTTACGGCGCGCATGAATGCGGCCAACATGGCAACCACGGCCAATACCAAGCGCCCGCTCTACTATCCGCCTGACGAATACTTCACCACCGTTGGCGGTCGCGACCTGGTTTGCGCGACGCCGAGCGGCGAACTCGTTCGCATCGACGATAACCGTTGCCCGCCGGCCATCCGCAAGGCGCTCCAGTCGCGCGGCGTCAAGGGACCGGCGTCGCCTGGCATGAGCGATCCGTTCAGCAGCCTTTCGGACGACCTCGGCCTCAGCAACAACTGACAATTTCCGGCCAGACATTTAGCTACCCCCTCTTGCAGCCGAGGCTGCGGAGGGGGTAACGACTCCAGCATCCGTTGAACCGCGCCGCCTTCGGGCCCCGCATGAAAAGAAAGCGTCCGGCATGACTGAGAGCCGCACCCCACCGGCCATGGGCGATCGCCTGGCCAAAGTCATGGCCCGCTCGGGTCTCTGCTCGCGCCGCGATGCCGAGGCCTGGATCGCCGAGGGCCGCGTGTCGGTCAACGGCAAGGTGGTCAAGACCCCGGCCTTCAACGTCACCGACCGCGACAAGATCGCCGTGGACGGCAAGCCGCTCGCCGCGCGGCAGGGCACGCGCGTGTGGCTCTACCACAAGCCGCCGGGCCTCGTCGTGACCGAGAAGGACCCCGAGGGGCGTCCCACGATCTTCGAAGCACTCGCCGAGAAGGGGTTGCCGCGCGTCCTCACTATCGGGCGGCTCGATATCAATACCGAAGGCCTGCTGCTGCTTACCAATGATGGCGGGCTCAAGCGGGTGCTCGAACTGCCGGCTACCGGCTGGCTGCGCCGCTATCGCGTGCGCGCTTTCGGCAGCATCACGCAGGCGGCGCTCGACAAGCTGGCGGACGGCATCGAGGTCGAAGGCGTCAAGTACGGGCCGATCGAAGCCACGCTCGAACGCGAGCAGGGCTCCAATGTCTGGCTGATCGTTGCGCTGCGCGAAGGCAAGAACCGCGAGGTCAAGAACGTGCTAGGCGCGCTTGGCCTCGAGGTCAACCGCCTGATCCGCGTCAGCTACGGCCCGTTCCAGCTCGGCGACCTGCCGGTGGGCGAGGTCGAAACCGTCAAGGATCGCGTGCTGCAGGATCAGCTTGGCGACCGGCTCGCCATCGAGGCCAAGGCCGACTTCTCGTCTGACCTGCCCGAGCCGCGCCGTATGGGGCGCGATACGGGCAAGCCTGTGCGCGGCGAGCGCCCTGCGCGTACCCGCAAGATTCATTTCGACGACGGCCGTGCGCCGATGGAATACACGGCACCGCAGCGCCGGAAGGGCGACGACGACAAGCCCATGCGCGGCAAGCGCGACGAGGGGTTCAAGCCGCGCCGCGGCAAGCCGGCGGATGCCGACCAGGCGCCACGCTCGCGTACCGGCAAGCCGCTGCGCGGCGAGAAGCCCGTGAGCGACCGTCCGCGCCGTGGCCACAGCGAGCGCCCCGATACCCGCGAGGCAGGCGAATGGACGCGCAAGCCGCGCGCGCCGCGCTCGACCGCCGGGTTTGACGACAAGGCGAGCGCGCCCAAGCGCACCTATGGCAGCAAGACGCATGACGGCGGCAAGCCGCGCTCGCGCAGTGCCGATGCCTCGGCCCGACCCGCACGTGGTCCGCGCGCCGAAGGCTCAGGCCGTCCGCCGCGGTCCGAAGGTGGTCCGGCTCGCGGTCCGCGTTCGGAAGGCGCAGGTTCGCGTCCTTCGCGTCCAGGCGGCGCCTCAGGGCGCCCTGCCCGGCCGCCACGGGGCGAAGGCGCACCGTCGCGCGGCAAGGCTGCTCCCGGCCGTCCGTCGCGTCCTGAAGGGGCGCCGAAGGGGCGTGGCGGCCCGCGCAAGGATGGCGGCTCGTCCGGTCCGCGTACGCCGCGCCCGACGGGTGGCGCGCCGCGCGGTCCCCGCAAGCCGCGCGGTTAAGCGATGCGCATCGTTGCCGGCAAGTTTCGCGGCAAGCAATTGCTCTCACCGCCCGACGACTCGATCCGCCCGACTTCCGACCGGGCGCGCGAATCCATCTTCAACATCCTCGCGAGCCGGATGGGCCCGCATCTGGATGGCGTGCGGGTCATCGATCTCTTTGCCGGCACCGGCGCGCTGGGGCTGGAAGCCCTGTCGCGCGGCGCGGCAAACGTGATTTTCGTGGATACCGGGGCTGATGCCCGCGGGCTCATCCGCGATCATATCGAGGCATTTGGCGCGGGTGGTGTTACCAAGCTGCTGCGGCGCGACGCGACCGATCTCGGGCCGGCGGGCACGATGGGTGGCATCGGTCTCGCCTTTCTCGATCCACCCTACGGCAAGGGCCTGGGCGAAAAAGCACTGGTCGAGTTGCGTGAGGGCAAGTGGCTGGCTCCGGGCGCCATCGCGGTGCTCGAAGAGGCCAGCGAGGTGGCGGTCGAACTACCCGAAGGCTTCACCCTCGAAGACCGCCGCGAATATGGCGCGGGCGCCATGCACATCCTCAGCTTCGCCGGCTGAGGCGTGGCCAAAACCTTCTTCCTGCCGGGTGCGGGTGGCAGCGCCGACTTCTGGCGCCCGGTCGCCACTCATTTGGGGCTCGATGGTCGGTTGCTGGCCTGGCCAGGGTTGGGCAACGAACCGCATAGACCTGACGTCAATGGCGTCGACGACCTCGTCAACATGGTTCTCGAAGGGCTCGACGAGCCCGCCAATATCATTGCGCAATCCATGGGTGGGCTCGTTGCCGTGAAGGTGGCGCTGGCCGCGCCGGAGAAGGTTCGACGGCTGGTGCTCACGGTGACTTCGGGCGGAGTGCCGGTGGCGGATCTCGGTGGGAGTGATTGGCGGGCGGACTATTACGCGGCCTATCCTGCTGCTGCCCGCTGGATCGGGGAAGCACGCGAAGACCTGTCGGCGCGCCTCGGCGAGATCGCCTGCCCCACACTGCTGCTCTGGGGTGACAGCGACCCGATCAGCCCAGTGGCCGTTGGGAGGCGTCTGGAAGCGCTGCTCCCCAATGGGCGGCTTCAGATGATCCAGGGCGGTGACCACGATCTGGCGATCACCCATGCGCAAGACGTGGCCAAGCTTATCGCCCGGCACCTCGGGGACGGCTAACCGAAGAAGCCGAGCTTCCTGTCCAGTTCGCTCTTAGGCGCGCAGGCGTTGAGGGCGTCCTCGGCCTTGCGGCTGTCGCGGTTCATTGCGGCGATGAGGTCATCGAGGCCGCTGAAGACTTCCTGGCCGCGGATGTGGGCGATCAGGGCCACCGAAAGGTGGGCGCCATAGATGTCGTCATGGAAATCGAAGAGATGCGTCTCGAAGGGTGGACGCTGGTTGTTGAACATCGGCTTGCCGAAGCTGGCGACGCCGTTGATCAGCCGGTCGCCGAGACGTGCGCGCACGGCGTAGACGCCCTGCGCGAGGTGGAAGCCCTCATGGGTGGCCATGTTGGCGGTGGGGAAACCCAGCTCGCGGCCGCGGCGATCGCCCGAGACGATCTCGCCTTCGACGAACCAGTGGTAGCCGAGGAGCGTATTGGCCGTGGCGAGGTCGCCGACGCCGAGCGCCGAGCGGACGCGCGAGGACGAGATAGGTTCGGTACCATCATCGATCAGCGCCAGCGTTTCGACCTCGAAGCCGTATTGCGCGCCGGCGCTGCGCAGGAAATCGGGAGTGCCGCGCCGGCCGCGGCCGAAATGGAAATCGGCGCCGACGATCACACCGGAAACGGCGAGGGCATCGACCAGATAGCGGGAGACGAAATCTTCGGCCTCGACCTGCGAAAGGTCGCGCGTGAAGGGCATGATGACGATGCCATCGAGCCCCAGCGCTTCAGCGAGGCGCGCCTTGGCATTGCCTTCGGTGAGGCGGAACATGAAGGGCTCGGGCGCGAAGACGTCACGCGGATGCGGCTCGAACGTCAGCACCACCGCCGGCACGCCGCGCTGGCGCGCGCGTTCCTTGAGGGCCGCGAAGACGTGCTGGTGGCCACGGTGGAAGCCATCGAAATTGCCGATGGCAACCTGGGCACCCTTGAGCTGGGCCGGTACGGTATCCAGGCCCGCTAGCTTGATGAAATCAGTCACTTGTAGTTACGCCCCAGGGTGCAAGCCGCGGGAAATTGCCAAGTTTGGCGCGCCATTGCAAGCTACCAAGCCAGCCGCGGCATGAAGCCGGCGAGGCGGGCGCCGGTAGTGGCCACGAAGTTGCGGATATGCTCGGAGTCCGGCTCGCCGAAGGCATCCAGCTCGCCCGCATGGATCGAGCCGGTGATGAACAGGAAATCAATGCCGAAATCGGCCGCGCCCATGGCGTCGGTGCGCACGCTGTCGCCGATGGCGAGGATGCGGCTGCGCTCGACGGGATGGCCGACGGCCTTCTCGGCCAGCGCCAGGGCCTCGTTGTAGATCGGGGCATAGGGTTTGCCGGCCATCAGCACGATGCCGCCCAGTTCCTCGTAGATATCGGCCAGTGCGCCGCCGCAATAGACGATCTGCTCGCCGATCTCGACCACCTTGTCTGGATTGGCGCAGATGAGCGGCAGGCCACGACGGCGCCAATGGGCAATGCGATCGGAATACATGTCGGGCGTGTCGTCATCGGTATCGAGGTCCGTGACGACGACGGCGGAAGCCTCGTCGGCCGTGCCACGGCGCACGTTGAGGCCTTCATAAAGCGCATCGTCGGCGGTGGGCGGTCCGACATGGTGGATGACCTTGCCGGAATAGCGCGCGATCATGGTGCGAGTGGCGTCGCCCGAGGTCACCACCGAATCATAGGCACCGCCCGGGACGCCGAGTTCATCGAGCATGGCGATGATGGGGCCTGAGGGCCGAGGCGCGTTGGTGATGAGGACGACGCGTCCACCGGCCTGGCGGAACTTCACCAGCGCCTCGACGGCGCTCGGATAGGCAGCCACGCCGTTATGCACCACGCCCCAGACGTCCGACAGCACGACGTCATAGCGTCCGGCAATGGCTGAAAGCCCGGAAAGCGCTCCGGCTGTGTCCGACATGTTTGGTCCTTCGCTTACGCTACAGGCGCCAGGCGATCACCCACGAGATCAGGACGGATCGGACCGGCGGAGGCCATGTAATAGCCTTGTGCGTAGCCGAACCCATCTTCGAGGAGGGATATGATCTGGTCTTCGGACCTGATGCCCATCGCCATCAGGTCGATGCCCGAGCGCTCGACGAAACTGGCGATATCGGAAGTGTGGATATCGGTAAAGGCCCCAGGCTGCTCGACGAACCGTGTCGCATCGACGCGGACGGAACGGACGCCAAGAGCCGAGAGCTCGCTGAAATCCGAACGCAGCGAGCGGGCATTGACGATCGAATAGGCGGCGCCTCGACGCATCATCGCCGCCAGTGCCTGGCGCTCTGCACTGGTGCAGGCGCGCCAATCGTCTTCGCTGATGGCGAAATTGATCACCGGGACAGTGCCGCGATTGGCTTCAAGCAGGGCCGAAATCTGATTGACCGCCGGCACGTCGCCCAACGTGGCGCGCGAGAGCGGCACGTAGAGGGTGAGCGTCGATTTGTTGGCGCGGGCGCGGTGCAGCAGCGTCACCGCCTCTTCGGCAGCCATGATCTCGATGCGGCGGATGACGCTTTCGCCGCCGCGCACGGGCATGAATTCCGAGGCAGCGGCGATGTCACCCCCGTCCATGCGCATGCGCGGTGTGAGGTCATAGCCGTGCACGCGGCGCTGGGGCAGCGTAAAGATCGGCTCGATGTGGAAAAGAATGCGCCCTTCGCTGAGCGCATCCTCGACGATGGAAAGATCGATATCCGGTTCGGGCAGCGCTTCGGGCACGGCGCGGGCGGTGGCGCTCAGGACCATCGGGCCCTTCTGCGCTTCGCGCTCCTCTTCCTGGGCCTGTTCAAGGTCGGAAACCGCTTCGGCGACCTGGCGCACGACGGTGCCCAGCACGGAAATATCGGCTTCGAGGCCGGAAAGGCGCTTGCCGGCATCGACGTCGGTAAGGGCGTTGATGCGCTGGGAGAGGACCTGCCCGGCCTGAGCGTCAGTGGCGAGGAGACGCGACAATTCCTCGACGGCGCGTTCAAGGCGTGCTTCGGAGCGGCGGCGCAGCTGGCGTTCCATGTAGATGACGGCCAAACCGCCGGCCAGCATGGCGAGCATCAGGGCTTCGACTGGCGAAAACGCCAGGCCAAAATAGGCCGTAGCTGCGAGAGCGCAGGCTGCCAGGGCGATGAAAGTATAAACCAGCGCCTGCACTACCTATTCCCGGCGAGTTGGTGATTCTGTTTCAACTCAATACCACCCAAGCCGAAACGGCAAAAGCGGATGCCTTCGACGGGAAGACAAACGAATTGTTTACCCTGTTCATAAACAATCTGCGGAAAGCAAAAACGCCAGAGGCGAGGATAACGCCCATGCCGATGCGACCCGGACAAAGGTCCGACGCCGCTGCGACGATTCTCCTGATCGACCGTGATCCCGCCGCCGCGCGGGCCATGGCGGCGAACCTTTCGGGTTGCCTGCTCAGTGAACCGGTGATCGAGGAGGCCCGCAATGGCCGGACCGGCGCCGACAGGCTGCGCGGGCGGGATTTCGACATCGTACTCATGGATCTTTCCAGCCTCGATGACCTGGCGCCGAGCACCGAGGAAGCGGTGGCACGGCTCGCCAAGATCGCGGAAGGCGCGCTGCTGATCGCGCTTTCGGGTGGGGCTTCGGTGTCGGCGGCGGTCGCCGCCATGCGGGCGGGAGCACACGATTTTCTCGCCAAGCCGCTTTCGGGTTCGGGCTTCGCTGCCCGAATCGGTGAGCTGGCGCACCGGCACGGCAAGGCGCGCGCACTCACCATCGATGCGCGACCCGGCATCAAGGAAGATTTCGCCGGCTTCGTCGGCGCATCGACCCAGATGCAATATGTCTACGAGCAGATCGGGCGCATCGCACCCTCATCTGCGCCGGTTTTCATCACCGGCGAAAGCGGCACGGGCAAGGAAGTCTGCGCGGAAGCGCTCCACAGCCAGGGGCCGCGCGCGGGCAAGCGGTTCGTGGCGGTCAATTGCGCGGCGATCCCGCGAGACCTCATGGAGAGCGAGCTCTTTGGGGCGGCGCGTGGGGCCTATACGGGCTCCGTGGAAGACAGGAAAGGCGCAGCGGAGCTGGCCGATGGCGGCACGCTGTTCCTCGACGAAATCGGTGAAATGGACCTTTCGCTGCAGAGCAAGCTGCTGCGTTTCCTGCAGACCGGTGCGCTGAGCCGCGTTGGCGAGGCCGATACCCGCCAGGTCGATGTGCGCGTCATCTGCGCCACCAATCGCAATCCGATGCAGATGATTACCGAAAAGCGGTTCCGCGAGGACCTCTTCTATCGCCTGCACGTCCTGCCCATTCACCTGCCACCGCTGCGCCAGCGGCCGGCGGATATCCTGGTGCTGGCCCAGCATTTCCTCGCGCGCTTTGCGCAGGAGGAGCACAAGCAGTTCGCCGGTTTCTCACCCGAGACTGCCGATGGCCTCATCGCCCGCGAATGGCCAGGCAATGTGCGGCAGCTGCAGAACCTCGTGCGGCGGCTGGTCGTGATGTTCGACGGCGGCGAGATCACCGCAGAAATGGTCGCGGCCGCCGATATCGAATCCCGCAGCTTCGCACCGCCTCCGGTCGCCGAGGCCCCTGCCGCACGTCGCACAACTGTGCTGCCGATGTGGCAGCAGGAGCAACGCATCATCGAGGATGCAATCCTGAGCTTTAACGGCAACATCGCCCTGGCAGCCGCGGCCCTCGAGCTCAGCCCATCGACGATCTATCGCAAGCGACAGGCCTGGGCGGAAATGGCGGGACGGAAGGGCGTGGCTTAGCTTTACGAAAATCCATAAATTAGGTACTTTAGAGAAACTACCTGATTTAAGGAACTATATCGTGCGCCGCTTCTCGCTTACCGAACTCAACAATCGCTCGGGCGAGGTGGTTGAAGCCGCCTATTCGGGCCCGGTCGAGATCACCCGCCACGGCAAGCCGAAATTCATCATCATAACGGCGGAAGAATACGCCCGGCTGGCCCGGCGCGACCCGCGCCGCGTATACGGTGCCGGGGAGACACCGGATGAAATAGCCGATGCCTTTGCCCAGGAGCTAGATCGCCTGTCGCGCGGCGAAGGTTACGGCGACGATGAACCCTGACCTGCTGCGGCCGGGCACTGTCCTCACCTACCCTTATCTCTGGCTGCGGGAGCAAAAAGAGGGGGAAACCGAGGGGCGGAAGGAGCGACCGATCTGCATGGTGATCGCGCTGAAGACAGGGAGCGGCACGACGCACCTGATGCTGTTAGCCATCTCGAGTAAACCGCCAATTCGCGAGCAGGACGCGATCGAGATTCCGGAGATAGAGAGGAGGCGTGGGGGGCTGAGCGAGGTCGGCACGTCGTGGATCGTCATCAGCGAGTACAATTACGATGTCGCCGAACAATCCTTCTACCTTAGGCCTGATCAGGCGCCGCTGGGTCGCTTCAGCCGCTCTTTCGTGGCTTTGCTCGCCGCACGCCTCGCTCCGTTGCTCAAGTCCAGGACCGGGCGGGTCGGACGGCTCTAAAGCCCCAGCTTTTCCTTCGCCTTGCGGGCGGTGGCGAAGGCCTTGTGTTCTTCGCCCAAGGCGGTGCCCTTCTTGAGGACATTGCCTTCGGCATCGAGAACCTCCCATTGCCACTGAGCGTTGAGGCCTGCGCCGCCGGTACGGCGGATGCGGATGTCGGAATTTTTTGGCTTTTCGGTCATAGCCCCTTATCTCTCATTGTAAGCGCGGGTGGAAGCCGACTTCACCGCTCCGTCACAATCCCGCGACCTTGACTCCCTAAAACACGGCTCCTATATCGGCTGCCAGCCAGTTAGCACTCTGTTATCCGGAGTGCTAACAGGTCTCAGATTTGCATCACCGTTAGGTCTCATAAGGAGCGAAAATGAGCTTCCGTCCCCTGCACGACCGCGTGGTCGTCCGGCGCGTCGACAGCGAGGAAAAGTCCGCTGGCGGCATCATCATCCCCGACACTGCCAAGGAAAAGCCCTCCGAAGGCATCATCGAGGCCGTTGGCCCCGGTGCGCGTGACGAAAGCGGCAAGGTTGTTGCCCTGGACGTCAAGGCAGGCGATCGCGTGCTCTTCGGCAAGTGGAGCGGCACCGAGGTCAAGATCGACGGCAAGGACCTGTTGATCATGAAGGAATCCGACATCCTGGGCATCATCGGCTAAAGCCGGCTCCGGACAGTCCGTTCAACGCTTACTAAGGAGCGCCAGACATGGCCGCTAAAGAAGTAAAGTTCTCCACCGATGCCCGCGAGCGCATGCTGCGCGGCGTCAACACCCTTGCCAATGCGGTGAAGGTGACCCTCGGCCCGAAGGGTCGTAACGTCGTTATCGAAAAGTCGTTCGGCGCCCCGCGCATCACCAAGGACGGCGTCACCGTCGCCAAGGAAATCGAACTCGAGGACAAGTACGAGAACCTGGGCGCCCAGCTCCTGCGCTCGGTTGCGTCCAAGACCAACGACATCGCCGGTGACGGCACCACCACCGCGACCGTTCTCGGCCAGGCCATCGTCGTCGAAGGCGTCAAGGCCGTCGCCGCCGGCTTCAACCCGATGGATCTGAAGCGCGGCATCGACATGGCCGTCGAGGAAGTCGTCTCCAACCTCAAGTCCAAGGCCAAGAAGATCAATTCTTCGGCTGAAGTCGCCCAGGTCGGCACCATCTCGGCCAACGGCGAATCGTCGATCGGCGACCAGATCGCCGAAGCCATGCAGAAGGTCGGCAACGAGGGTGTCATCACCGTCGAAGAAGCCAAGACCGCCGAGACCGAGCTCGAAGTCGTCGAAGGCATGCAGTTCGACCGCGGCTACCTCTCGCCCTACTTCGTGACCAACACCGAGAAGATGACCGCCGTCCTCGAGGACGCCGTCATCCTGCTCCACGAGAAGAAGCTCTCGAACCTGCAGACCATTCTGCCGCTGCTCGAAGCTGTCGTGCAGTCCCAGCGCCCGCTGCTGATCATTGCCGAGGACATCGAGGGCGAAGCCCTTGCCACCCTCGTCGTCAACCGTCTGCGCGCCGGCCTCAAGGTCGCTGCCGTCAAGGCCCCGGGCTTTGGTGACCGCCGCAAGGCCATGCTCGAAGACATCGCCATCCTGACCGGTGGCCAGGTGATCTCCGAAGACCTCGGCATCAAGCTCGAGAATGTGACCATCGACATGCTCGGCACTGCCAAGCGCGTTGAAATCACCAAGGAAAACACCACGATCGTGGACGGCGCCGGTTCCCAGGAAGACATCCAGGGCCGCGTTGCTCAGATCAAGGCGCAGATCGAGGAAACCACCTCGGACTACGACAAGGAAAAGCTGCAGGAACGTCTGGCCAAGCTGGCTGGCGGCGTTGCGGTGATCAAGGTCGGCGGCGCCACGGAAGTGGAAGTCAAGGAGCGCAAGGATCGCGTCGACGACGCCCTGAACGCTACCCGCGCTGCCGTTGAAGAAGGCATCGTTCCGGGCGGTGGCGTTGCGCTGCTGCGCGCTTCGGCTGCCATCAAGGTCAAGGGCGCCAATGCCGACCAGGAAGCCGGTATCGCCATCGTGCGCCGCGCTCTCCAGGAGCCGGTCCGTCAGATCTCGAACAATGCCGGCGCCGAAGGCTCGGTCGTTGTGGCCAAGATCCTCGAGAACCCGTCCGAGTCGTTCGGCTACAACGCCGCGACCGACCAGTACGGCGATCTCGTGCAGCTCGGCGTTATCGACCCGGTCAAGGTCGTGCGCACCGCCCTCCAGGACGCGGCTTCGGTCGCTTCGCTCCTGATCACCACCGAGGCGCTCATTGCCGAGCTGCCGAAGGATGCTGCTCCGGCCATGCCGGGCGGCGGTGGCATGGGCGGCATGGGCGGCATGGACTTCTAAGAAGTCCGGCCGGCATCAGCCGACTAGAACACCTGACCTTTCCCAAGGTCACGAACGGGAGGGCGGTCCATAAGGGCCGCCCTTTCCCTTTGCGGGTGATGTTCGATCAAACGCTCTGGCCCGACGCCCTTGGCTGCTCTAGGCTCGGACAACTTCACCACAGGAAGCGCCCATGGCCCCTCCCACCAGACGACATACCAGCGCCATCGACCAGGCCGAGGCCCTGTTCAAGGCAGCGACGACCAAGCAGGTCGAGAACGTATCGCCCAAGAGCAACGCGATTCCGGTCGGCAAGGAAACGGTTTCGCTGCGTCTCGATCGCGACGTGCTCGAGCACTTCCAGGACGACGGTCCGGGCTGGCAGGACCGGATCAACGCGGCCCTGCGCACCTTCATCGAGCGGTAGATGCGCGGGCTCGCGGCTTTGGCATTGTTGGCTCTCCTGGCTTCGCCCACGCTGGCGCAGGACGAGGAGGCCTATATCGATGACCGCTCGACGCCTGAGGCGGTGATCAACTCGCTCTACAACGCCATCAATCGCGCCGAATACCTGCGCGCCTATTCCTATTTCGGCGCGGACAACGCGCCCGCCGATTTCGAGACCTTCTCCAAGGGCTACGAGGATACCGATAGCGTCGATGTCCTGCTCGGTAAGTCGACGTCTGAAGGCGCGGCGGGGAGCACATACTATTCGGTGCCGGTGGCGATCGACGCCGTGGGCAAGGACGGCACGCACAAGCAGTTTGCCGGCTGCTACACGCTGCGCCTCGCCAACCCGCAGATCCAGGCGACGCCGCCGTTTGTGCCGCTGCACATCGAGAAGGGCGACCTCAAGCCCGCCAATGGTGAGCTCGAAGCGATCCTGCCGGCGAGCTGCGAGTAGCAGCCCCTCCTCCCGACGTCCGATTTGACTCAGGCCGGCGGGCCATAGCATCCTCTGGTATATAGACTTTTCGAGGGTTCGACCGTGTTCCGCACCGGCCAGTTTCTTGGCGCTATCGCGCTTTCCGCTTTGATTCTCTCGCCGGCCATTGCCGTGGAGAAGAGCAAGGATGCCAATCCTTCGTCTTCCACCGCCACGCCCGCGGTGACGTCCGGCGGCAATTCGGACAAGACGCCGAGCAAGAAGCCGACCACGACGCAGACGCCAACGGCTCCCCGTTCGGTCAACGACATTCTCGATGAAGCCGACCAGTATTACGACGGCGACGGGGTCAAGCAGGACTACGACAAGGCGCTGGCCCTCTATCGCGAAGCGGCGGCCATGGGCGATGGTTATGGCTATGACATGGTCGGGCTGATGTACGATCTCGGCCGGTCGGTCAAGGAAGACCCCAAGGAGGCCATGGCCTGGTATCGCAAGGCTGCCGATGCGGGCTTCTACACCGCCATGGTCAATATCGGCACGCTCTACGAACAGGGCCGCGGGGTGACCAAGGACCTTGAGGAAGCGGTGAGCTGGTACCGCAAGGCTGCCGAGAAGGACAACCTGCGCGGCATGTACTATCTGGGCGACATGTACCTGGAAGGCCGCGGCATCGGCAAGGATCTCGAAGAGGCGGTGAGCTGGTACCAGAAGGCCGTCGATGGCGGCTATGCCGACGCCTATTGGGCGCTATCGCTGCGCTACGTCTATGGCGAAGGCGTCGCCAAGGATACGCACAAGGCCGCCGACCTCGCCTACTACGCACTCACGCATGGCGTGCAGTCGGCCCATGACAATCTCTTCGATGCCCGCAACAAGAATGTCTCGGCCAATTTCCTGCGTCGCATCCAGGAATTGCTGAAGCAGGACGGGTTCTATGACGGCAAGGCCGATGGCAATTTCGGGCCGCAGACCCGCACCGCCATCGAGGCCGCGTTCGGCACCGCCAATTAGGGCACGAGCAGCAGCTTGAGCGCCATCGCCACCGAGACCACCACGACCAGCGGGCGGATGAGCTTGGCGCCGAAGCGGATGCCCGTCAGCGCGCCGAGATAGCCGCCTGCGATCTGTCCGACCGCCATGGTCAAGGCGGCGGGCCAGACGACATCGCCCGAGGGGATGAAAAGCAGCAACGCGCCAAGGTTGGAGGCGAGGTTGAGCACCTTGGTGTTGCCTGCCGCGCGCGTGACGCCCAGACCGAAGAGCGCGACGAAGGCCAGCGTCAGGAACGAGCCGGTGCCCGGTCCGAAAATGCCGTCATAGAAGCCGACGCCAAAACCCACGAGCGGCACGAAGATGGGGAAACTCAGCCGCGCCGCGCGGTCGGCATCGGTCAGCTTGGGCGCGAACATGAAGTAGCCGGCAATGGCGATAAGCGCGATCGGCACGATCACGTCGAGAATGCCGGTATCGATGTTCTTGACCGTGAGGGCGCCGAGCAGGCTGCCCGCCAGGGTCAGCAGGATGGCCGGCACGAGCGCCCGCAGTGACACCAGGCCCTTGCGCCAATAGGTGGTGGCGGCAATTGTCGTGCCGACGATCGATTGCATCTTGTTGGTCGCCAGCGCCGCCACCGGCGGCAGGCCCGCCGAAAGCAGGGCTGGCAGCGACAGCATGCCCCCGCCTCCCGCAATGGCATCCACGAAACCGGCGGCAAGGCCGACAACGGCGAGGGCGAGCAGGGTAAGCGGTTCCAAAGTCAGGACTTCTTCTTGGGCAGGTCCCGGATGCGGGACATCGGGTCGTCGGGCGGGGGGAAATCGGCAACGCGCCGCTCGTAGAGCGGAATATTGATCATCGAGGACATAAAGCCGCTCATGCCAAGCTGCAAGCCCGCTACGAGCGATGTCATGGCCAGGATCATGTAGCGCATGCTCGATGTGACATCGAGCGGCCCGAAATCGCGCGAAGCCCAGACACTGACGCCCCAGATGAGCGTGCCTATTCCAATGGCCACCAGTACGACGGCGGCGAGCAGGATGCGCTCGAGCGTCAGCGCTTCGAGCAGGCCATCAAAGCCCGATTTGGGGATGAAGCCGTAGCGCGAGGCAAAGCGCCGGCCGATAAGGGCGAACGAGACCGACTGCAGGCCGACGATGATGAACATCGCCGCCATGAGGAAGGTGTGGAGGTCGATCTCGACGGTCGGAGTAAGATGCACCGGCCCCTGCAACAGGATGCCGCCCAGCACCATGCCGACCACCAGCAGCGTGATGCCCGGATAGAGGAAGAGCCAGCGCGGCGAGAAGAGCAGCAGGAACCGCAGGTGCCGCCAGCCGTCACGGAACGAGCGCAGATGGGGGCGACGAGAGCGACCATCGGGCCAGAGCGTGGTGGGCACTTCGCCGATCGCCAGACCAGCCTGAGTGGCCTTGACCACCATTTCGGAGGCGAATTCCATGCCGGTGGTGCGCAGGTTGAGCGCCAGGATCGCGTCGCGGTCGAAGCCGCGCAGCCCGCAATGAAAATCGCCGATGTGTGAGCCGAAGAAGAGCCTGCCGGCAAATGAAAGCACTGGGTTGCCGACATAGCGGTGAAGCGGCGGCATGGCGCCCGGTTTGATGCCGCCCTTGAAGCGGTTGCCCATCACCAATTGCTTGCCGGCGCGCAGCTCTGCAAGGAACGGGTCGAGGCTGGAGAAATCATAGCTGTCGTCGGCATCGCCCATGATGACGAAACGGCCGTGCGCGGCCGCGATGCCGCCTGCGAGGGCAGCGCCGTAGCCCTTCGTCGCCACGCGCACCAGCCGCGCGCCGTTCTCGACGGCGATTTCCTGGCTGCCATCGGTCGAACCATTGTCCGCCACCACGACCTCGCCCTCGACACCCGCGCGTTCGAGGAAGCCGCGCGCCTTGCGAATGCAGGTCGCCAGCGTCTCGGCCTCGTTAAGGCAAGGCATCAGGATGGTGAGTTCAATCGCTTTCGGCACGCCGGTCGCCCCTGTCCGGAAGATTACCGGGTCAAGCTTCTAGCTGCAAATTGGTTCAAGAATTGCGCACGGGGGGAGGCAGTCCCCTTCATATCCCACACCTTCCCACCCCCTTACTTCCCCGGCCGCAGAGCCGGGGCCCACGGATATCTCCACTCGAGTGGAGCGGTGCAATAGGCCCCGGGTCTGCGCCCGGGGAAGTGCAGTGGTTGGGGAGAGGAAGGAGGCCCCCTAAAGCTCCTGGACCGCCGCCTCTGCACCCAGTCGCGCCAGCAATTGTCCCAGCGTCGCAACACGGCTCGCATCCCAATCCGCCGTCCGGCTCACGATCAGCGCGGCTTCGCTCTTGAGGATCACGCCGTCTTCGATGATGCGCAGCTGGTTGGCCACCAGCGTCGAGCCCGAGGAGGTGATGTCCACGATGATATCGGCTACGCCCGCGGCCGGGGCCGCTTCGGTGGCGCCCAGGCTTTCGACGATCCGGTATTCGGCAATGCCATGGGCGGCGAAGTGACGGCGGGTGACGTTCACGTATTTGGTCGCGATGCGCAGCCAGCGGCCGTGGCGGGCGCGGAAATCGGAGGCGACGTCGGAGAGATCGTGCATCTGCGTGACGTCGATCCAGGCCTCGGGCACTGCCACCACCACATCGGCATTGCCGAAGCCGAGCGGCTTGGCGATCACGACGCTTTCCGGGCCATGCTCAGCAGTCTCGTGGATGAGGTCGATGCCCGTCACGCCGATATCGATGGCGCCGCGGATGAGTTCGCGCGCGATCTCGGCGGCGGGGTAGAAACGCACCGTCACGTCATCAAAGCCTTCGAGCGCGCCCAGATAGGAGCGCGCGCCGCCCGGCCTTGTGATGTTGAGCCCCGCCTTGGCAAAGGTCTCGCGGGTCACTTCCTCGAGCCGGCCCTTGGAAGGCACCGCCAGCGTAATGCCGCTCATGCCAGCGCCTCCTTCTCCAGCCGGTCCACCCAGACCGCGCAGCCGGCCGCCGCGATGCGCGCGGTGGCGCCCAGGCGCTCCAGCAGCCGGTCATATTGACCGCCGGACGCAAGCACATGGCCGCCCTGCCCGGTCATCTCGAAGACGACGCCGGTATAGTAATCGAGGCGCGGGGAGAAGGCGGCGTCGAACGTCACGGGCGCGGCCGGTCCGAACGCGGTCAGATGACGACGGAGCGTGCGCAGCGGCGCCGAAAGATCGACGCGCGCGCCCTCGGCCAGCGCCTCGACCTGGTCCAGCGCCTCATCGGCCTCGCCGGCAATCGCCAGGTAGTCGCGCAGCAGCGCCAGCGTGCCTGCCGGCACGAGCGCCGCGTCCAGCGCCTGCTGCTCGAGATAGCGATCGGCGATTTCCTCGGGACCGCGGCCATCGGTGAGGCTGAGGCCGGCGGCCACCATCTGCTCGGTCACCTGCTCGACCAGCGTCGCGCGGTCAGGCGTTTCCGCCTTGCCGTTGCCTTGCGTCGCGAGGCGATCGAGCAAGCGCGCCAGCGCTTCGGCGTGGCCGAAACGGTTGCGGATGCGCGGGCGCCAGACATCGGGCATGTCGAGCCCGGCCAACAGCGCCTCGAAAAGGCCGACGCCCCCGAGGCGCACTACAGCGTTGCGGGCGTTGAAGATTTCAAGCGTCCTGCGAGCGAAGCCGAAAACACGGTCGAGCGCCAGATCGGCATTCGGCTGCGCCATGAGTTCGAGGCCGGCCTGATCGACTTCGATCACGCCGGAGCGGCGCTGCCGGAAAATGGGGCCCAGATAGCCGAAGGCCGCGGGTTGGCCGGCGCGCGGGCTCTTGAGATAGTCGGCGACGATGGGCAGCGTGAAATCGGGACGCAGGCAGAATTCAGTGCCGTCGCCGCCGCTGGTCAGCAGCAGCCGGCGGCCGAATTCCTCGCCCGCCAGGTCGAAATACGGCCCGGCCGGCAGCAGCAAAGGCGGGGTGACACGGGTCACGCCCTCTCCCTCGACCAAGGCGGCGAGGGCTGCCCGTCGCTGCGCGCTCGTGGTCACGCCAGCATGTCCCTGATGGCCTGCACGAGATCGACACGGGCTACGTTCACCTGGGCCGGGCGCGCCGCCTTCATCTCCGCGTTGGAAGTGAATTCCTTGGCCGCTTCGGCACCGGCTACCATGTCCTTGATGGTGACCATGCCCTGCTCGCGCTCGTTGGAGCCTTCGATGACCACCGCCGGAGCGTTGCGCCGATTGGCGTATTTCATCTGCGCGTTCATGCCCGAGGAACCCAGATACATCTCGGCCCGGATCCCGGCGTTGCGCAGTTCGGATACCATGGCCTGGTAGCGCGCCGTCTGGTCGCGATCCATGACCAGCACCACGACGGGCCCCTGCACCGCCTCGGAGGTGAGGTTGCCGGTGAGTTTCAGCGCATTGGCGAGACGCGACACGCCGATGGAGAAGCCGGTAGCCGGCACCGGCTCGGAGCGGAAGCGCGAAACCAGCCCGTCATAGCGGCCGCCGCCGCCGACGGAGCCGAAGACGACCTGCTGACCCTTCTCGTTGGTGACGGCGAAGGTGAGTTCGATCTCGAAGACCGGACCGGTGTAGTATTCAAGGCCACGGACAACTGAAGGATCGATCTTGATGCGGTCCGGTCCGTAGCCCGCAGCGGCGAACAGCATCGCCATGGCGCGCAGCTCGGTCACGCCGGCGGTGCCGGTTTCGTTGCCGGTCACGAGCTTGTCGAGCTCACCGAACAGCGCCTCGCCCTCGCCGCCTGCGGAGGTATAGGCCAGCACCTTGGCGATCTGGCTGTCGTCGAGCCCGGCACCCTTGGTGAAGTCGCCGCTTTCGTCCTCGCGGCCCTTGCCGAGCAGGGCGCGGACGCCGTCCATGCCGAGGCGATCGAGCTTGTCGATGGCGCGGAGCACTACGAGGCTCTTGTCCGGATCGGCCTTGCCGAGGCCAATGCTTTCCAGCACGCCGTCGAGCACTTTGCGGTTGTTGACCTTGACGATGTATTTCCCCTGGAGGCCGAGGGCATCCATGGTGTCGGCCATCATCATGCAGATTTCGGCGTCCGATTCCGGACCGGCAGCGCCGACGGTGTCGGCGTCGAACTGCATGAACTGGCGGAAGCGGCCCGGGCCCGGCTTTTCGTTGCGGAACACGTAGCCGGCGCGATAGGAGCGGAACGGCTTGGGCAGCTTGTCGTAGTTTTCGGCGAAATAGCGGGCGAGCGGCGCGGTCAGGTCGTAGCGCAGGCTCAGCCACTGCTCGTCATCGTCCTGAAGCGAGAACACGCCGGCATTGGGTCGGTCGGTATCCGGCAGGAACTTGCCCAGAGTCTCGGTGTATTCGAAGAGCGGGGTTTCGATCGGGTCGAACCCGTAGCGCTGATAGACAGCCTTGATCTTGGCGATCATGGCGTCGGTCGCCGCGATATCGGCGGGCGTGCGATCCTCGAAACCGCGCGGCAGCCGCGGCACGATCAGCTTGGATTTATCGGTCATCTGGCAAAGTCCGGAAAAGTCGCGGGTGTTGGTAGCGGATTGAGGTTGGCACGGCAAGCGTGGGGCTCCCCGAAAACCGGAGAGCCCCCTCGCTTTTAGGCGCGCCAGAGCACCAGCAGCATCGGCTTGATGGTCGGGACGCCCTCATACGGGCCGGCATCGCCATCGGGCGGCAGGCCGAGGTCGCCGCGCAGGTGCGCCGGCGCTATGGGCGGACGCACCCGGTAGCGCCACCACGAGAGCAAGGCTGCAAGCTGCTTGCCGCCGTTCTCTTCCGTAGCGGGTACCGGGGTGGCGTTCTTGAGGGGCTGGAATTCGAGAATGGTCATTTTGTCTTCTCCTTTGTTGGGGTTGTGGGGCTGGGAACGGCTAGTTCATCCAGTCCTTGCTCTTGCCCTGGTCGGCCTTGCGGCCGAGGTCCACGAGCGGGAAATCGAACATGGACGGCACGCGGGGCGGCAGTCCCACATCCGCACGCAGATGATCGGGTACCACCGGATTCTGGCGGCCCCACCAGGCTACGAGCCTGGCAAACCATCCCTGGGCGGCCTCGGGCTCCCGCCTGGGAACCGCAGGCACCAGGGAATGGGCCTTCACTTGGTGAATCGACATTTCATGTTCCGAACCGCAAAAGCGGCCGGCTCCTGTTGCTGGAAATGAAGAGACTCGTGACGGAGGGACGAAAATGGTCCCGAAAAAGGCGGTCAGTCGTCTCGTTAGGCTAGGAAGTTGTCCGTCGCTGAAGGATCAGCAGGGAATTCAGGCGTTGGCTGGCTTCAATGTCGAAGCCACATACCCGAATTGGTGCAGGCGATTTTGGTGAAGCGTACGCGATAGGTCATCAGACGCCTCCTCGGCTGCGTGTTGGACATTGCGCTTGTAACGCGCTCGTGAGCGCCTGCCAACACCCGATGCGGCAGCTTGTCGCGCTGCGGGTGGATTGTTGTGCAAAAGCAACAGTATGGGCGGCGAGAAGTGATCGAAGGCTGCTCGGGCAATGCCTCTTTCACGTTGGGAGCGTGGCTTCCCCGCCCCTTGCTTCCCCGGGCGAAGACCCGCGGCCTACGGATCGCGCCACTCGCGTTTGTCGTGGCAATAGGCCGGCTCTGTGGCCGGGGAAGTTCAGTGATGGGGTGAATGCAGGGGTGCCAGGATAGAGTAACGCCCTACTTCGGCCGCACCAGCCCCTTGCGCTCCGCATCCACCTCGGCGTGGCAGAAACATCCGGGGACGTGGTCGTTCACCATGCCCATCGCCTGCATGAAGGCGTAGGCCGTGGTTGGCCCGACGAAGCTGAAGCCGCGCTTGCGCAAATCCTTGCTCATGCGCCGCGACGCATCGGATTGCGCGACGAACGTGCCCGGTGGCGGCAATTCCTCGGGCTTGGGCTCGAACCGCCAGAAATAGGCCGCGAGCGAGCCGAATTCCTTCTGCAGTTCCAGCGCCCGCTTGGCATTGTTGATGGTCGAGGCGATCTTGCCGCGATGGCGGATAATGCCGGTATCCTGCAGCAGCCGCTCGATATCGGTTTCGTCCATCGCAGCCACGCGTGGGATGTCGAAACCGTGGAACACTTCGCGAAAGCGTTCGCGCTTGCGCAGGATGGTGATCCAGGCCAGCCCCGACTGGAAACCTTCCAGGCACAGCTTCTCGAAAAGCCGCGAGTCGGAGGTGACCGGACGGCCCCATTCGCGATCATGATAGTGCTGGTAGAGCGGGTCGCTTCCCGCCCAGGTGCAACGGACAAGTTCTGTGGTCTCTTCGGTCATGGTCCGCTATCTCGGTTCAGAATCGCCTCGGCGCCACCCGATTTTGACGGGCCGGAAAGAAATAGGAAACCACGTCGTTTCACTCCCTCTTGGCGAATATCGTGCAGATTTCCCGGCGATTTATCGATTGGGGGATCGGTTCGATGTTGCGTCTGGTTCGCGCGGCGACTTGCAGCCTGGCCATCTTGAGCGCACTGACGCTCGATGCCTTTGCCGGGCAGGTTCAGCAATATCCCTGGGTCTACGCGCCGCCGCCGGGCATGAGCGTGGTTGCCGGGCGACCGGCCAATGGCCTGCAGTTGCAGGCGCGCTTCCGCGTCAATCCGACCTTCCTGCGGCAGGTCGTGCGCGTGGCCACGTCCGAGCGTGCCGGCACCATCGTCGTCGATACCCGCCAGCACTTCCTCTATTTCATGCTCGGCGAGGGCAAGGCGCTTCGCTACGGCATCGGCACCGCCAAGACCGGCTTTGAATGGTCGGGCACGCACCGCATCACCAACAAGCGCGAATGGCCGGACTGGACGCCGCCCGCCGAGATGCTCAAGCGCCGACCGGGGCTGCCGCGCCACATGGAGGGCGGGGAGAACAATCCGCTCGGCGCCCGCGCGCTCTATATCGGCTCGACCCTCTACCGCATCCATGGCACCAACGAGCCCTGGACCATCGGCGGGGACGTCTCCTCGGGCTGCATCCGCATGACCAACGATGATGTCATCGATCTTTTCGCGCGTGTGCAAATTGGCACGAAGGTCATTGTTCTTTAGTTAGGAATTTCAGGCACTCTCGGCCCAATTACTATTGGGGCCTGGTCGTGCGCAATTTCCTCAATCTGGTCGGCCGCTTGGGCGCCGACGAACGGGGCGTGTTCGGCGTCATCTTCGCCGTCATGGCCATCGTCATCGTCGCCTTCTCCGGCGCGGTGGTCGACTACGTTTCCGTCCAGCAAGCCAAGACCCGCGCCCAGGTAGCGCTGGATGCCGCAGCGCTGGCATTGCAGCCGAAGATTTATACGCAGACGGAAGCGCAAATTAAGACTGCCGCAGATCAGCTTCTGGTCGAACGGCTGGCGGATCCAACGATCACAGCCAAGGTGAGCAGCGCGACCTATGACACGACCAATGGCTCCCTGGACCTACGCGCGTCGGTAACCGTCAATACGAATTTCGTCCGCCTCGTCGGCGTCAACACGCTGACGGCGGGCCTCCTTTCCGAAGCGACCCGCAAGAAGCTCAATCTCGAAGTCGCAATGGTTCTCGATAATTCGGGTTCCATGGCCGACAACCAGAACAACTATGCTCGCCGCCTTACGCGCCTCAAGGAGGCTGCCCGTTGCGCTGCCGACATCCTGCTGAGCGGCGATGAAACCTGCCCTTCCGGCAACACCGCAGTTGGTGCCACGAACGTCAAGGACACCTGGATCGGCATCGTCACCTTCAACGCGTTCGTCAATGTCGGACCCCAGTACACGACTGCGACCTGGATGGACACCACCGGCAAATCGCGCATCGCGCGCGACAATTTCGACAACGACGATAACGAGGACACGCCGTTCACTGGTCCGGTGAACCGCTTCGACCTCTACAACAACCTAAAGGGGGTAACCTGGAAGGGCTGCGTAGAGGCCCGTTCGCATAACGGCGACTACGACGTGACGGACAAGCCTCCCTCTCAGTCGGCCCCGGATTCGCTGTTCGTTCCTGTATTCGCGCCTGACGAGCCATCGTCGTGGGGCTCCAGCGCCAACAGTTACATTCCGGATTCTCCGCCTTCGTGCCCGCAGAGCCCGAGCTGTGTCCAACTGCAAACCAAGACGCAATGCTCTACGAGGGGCAATAACAAGTCCAACTACGATAAAGCATCATGTTCTGGGCCTACAACCACAAGCTGGATTTTCACGGAGACGGACGGCACAAGCAAAACCGTGTCGTCGTGTCCCGCAGTGTTGAGCAATGGCAGCCGCGCTGTTACCTCGGACGCTTACGAATACACCTCCGTTGGCAACAATAATTACACCAATTACTGGCGTCAGACCTATTCGTACCCGTTCTCGGATCGCGTACTTCAGGAGCGGCTCTGCAAGTACAATGGGGCGACCGTCGACACCAGCAAGTCTGGCCCGAACGGCTCCTGCGTTGCCACGCCGCTGCTGCCGCTCACGAGCGATAAGTCCAGCATCATCAGCCGCATCAATTCCATGGTTGCTTCGGGCAACACCAACATCGCGCAAGGCGCGGTGTGGGGTTGGCACCTGTTGTCGGAGAACGAACCGTTCAAGGCCCTTCCTTACGACTCGGGATCGAACAGCAAGGTCATGATCCTGATGACCGACGGCGACAACACGTCCAACTACAACGGGAATATGAATCTCTCGACCCTGTACGCTGCCTACGGATACCCTTGGAACGACCGCCCCTCCGGCGCGCCGTCGAACAGCCGCCTCTGGGGCAATCCGAGCAACACTACAACCAATCTCACGCGCCTCCAGGACGAGATGAACGCGCGCACGCTCTCCACCTGCACCAACGCGAAGGCTGCAGGCATAAAGATTTATACGATCGGACTGAGCTCAACTAACGCGACGACCATCCAGATGCTCAAGGATTGCTCGAACGGCGACGGGTACTGGTACTTCCCCGCGACCTCCGATGCGCTCAAGGATACGTTCAAGCAAATCGCCAGCCAGCTTGCGTCGCTGCGCTTGGCCAAGTGATCGGCAACAATCCAAGGGGAAGGTGGAGAATGGTACCGCCTCCCCGGTTCGAACGGGGGACCCCTAGATCCACAATCTAGTGCTCTAACCAGCTGAGCTAAGGCGGCACGCCATGTTTTTGGAGCCTGGTGGCCGAGGCCGGAGCTCCTTGGCGGAGCGGCTTCCGAAAACGGGCGGAACATAGGGCCAGTTTTTCGATCTGACAAGCGCCGATTTAACGCCGTGGAAAACCCCGTGCGCTTAACCATGGAAGGCTTTTGTGACACCGGCATGGCTCACGCCGCTGGACCCTCGCGCAAGGGCACGATATTTGGAATTGTGTTAAGTTCCGCGTATCAGTTGTGCCGTTCCGGCACATATGCGGCAGAGTTCGGGCTGGCGACGTGACAGACGGTCAATGGATCAAATCGCCAACGGCGCGCCGCGTCATCGAATACTGGGCAGATGCCCGGCCGGCTTGGCTATGGTCGGGTGACGGCTCCGAGCTCCTCTGGCGCAACGGCGCCGCACGTTTCTTCATGGCGCGGATCAAGAAGAACGGGCCCAAGCTCCTCAGCTCGCCCACCCCGATCAAGGGCCAGGTGGCCCGTCTTATCCGGCTCGGCTCGACCGGGCGCACCAGCCTGTCGCGCATCCAGTTCCTGGCCGGCGACAAGCCGATCTCGGCCACCTGCGCCGTTACGCCGCTGCAGGTTGCCGATGGCGACACCGGCCTTCTCATCGTCGCGGTGGACCCGATCGATTCCACGCTCATCGAGGATGTCCGTCCCGACGCCATCACCCGCAGCATCTTGCCTCAGGATGCCGAGTATCTCGTGCTCGGCGGCGATGACCAACCCGTCACCGGCTCGCCCCTGGCGCTGACCCTGGGCGGCGACGCCACGGCAGCCCTGGGCGATGGCGAGACCGAACTCGACGGCCGCCGCTATGTGGCCACGCGTTTCCGCGCCGGCCCGAATGGCGCTACGCTGGTTCTCCTCGAACCAACCGCTCCTGCGCCGGAGCCGGAAATCGCCGTGGAGGAAACCCTTCCACCGCCTTCGGCAGAAGAGCCGGCCACCGATCTCGAAGCCTGGGCCGATGCCGATGGCCCGGACGAGCTGCCGGACGAGACCGTCGACACGCACATCGACCCCGCCTGGGCCGCGGTGGAGGCCGCAGCCCGCGCCAGCCTCGAAGCGCCCGAAGAGCCGCAACCCGCGCACGACGATGGCGAGGAGATCGAAGGCGAAGCCGCCACGACTGAGCCGCCAAACGAATCCGGCCGCCTCAGCGGGCTCTTCGAAAAGCTCTCGCAGGACGACGAACTCTACGCGCCCCTGAACGCCGTCGACGAGCCGGAAGCGGAGCAGCAGGGTACGCTGGACGCCGAAACCGAATTTGCGCCGGTCGCTCAGCAGGTCGAAGTCGAGACCTACACGCCCGAAATCGAGCCGGAACAATCTGCCGAAGCCGCTCCGCCGGAACTCGAGCTGCCTGTCGAGCCTGAAGCCGCCGCTCCCCAGCTGGTGCGCATCGTCGGCCGCCGCTTCACGCCACCGGCAGAGGCGCTCGAAACCGCGCCCCCCGACATCGCAGAAGACCTGCCGCCCGACGAAGCTGCGCCCAACGAAGACCTCGTAGAATCCGAAGAGACCGAGGCGGAGCCGGTCGCCGAAAGCGCCGAGCCGCCGACCGCTGCCGAAGCACCGCCGGCAACATCGAGCGATGCGGACGCCGTCGAGCGCGTCTCGCGCTATAATTTCGACGAGCTCTCCCGCATTCTCAATGATCGGGTTAGCGGCGAGCTCGGCCCACAGTCGCGCCGCACCTCGATCGAAGAGATCATCGCCAGCAATCCCAACCCGACGCCACCGCCCGTACCGGCTCAGCAGCAGCCCACCGGGTCGCTGATCAACCTGGGCGGGGAGACGCTGGTCCTTAACCGGCTGCCGCTCGGCATCCTGGTGTTCCGCGACCAGCAGGTGCTTTTCGCCAACCGGGCGATCACCGAGATGATCGGCTACGAGTCGGTCGAAAGCCTGCGCAATGCCGGCCTCGCCTCGATCTTCCCGGCAGCCAGCGACGAGCAGCCCGAGGCCGGCCCGGTCAATCACCTCGTGCAGCGCGACGGCACGCTGGTGCCGGTCACCGCGCGGCTGCAATCCATTTCGTGGCAGGGCCGCCCTGCCCTGATGCTCTCGGCCAGCGCCACCGAAGTGCGCACCGGGCATGAAGGCGCCGTGCACGCCTTTGCCGAAATGCTTGCCGAGACGCGCGAGGATGGCTTCATCCAGGCTAATCGCGCCGGCGTCATCAGCGGCGTCTCCGCCCATGCGCGCATCGTGTTGCAGCGCAGCGAGATCGAGCTTGTCGGCAAGCCGCTCACCAGCATCATCCAGCCCGAAGACCAGGCGGCGCTGCGTACCTTCCTCGAACGCCCTGCCCGCTTTGCCGAAACGGCGCGACCCGTTCTGACGGTGCGCGGCGCCGATCCGGCCGTCGAGGTCATGCTGTTCGTTCAGGGCCAGGCCGGTATCGTCGCCGGGTACTTCGGCTTCGTCCGCCGTCGCGATGGCGCGACCCAGCTTCCCGCCTCCGATGCGGAAGGCGATCCGGTATTGCTGGGCCGGCTCAGCCGCGGCCTGCGCCGCCCGCTCAATACCATTATCGGTTTTTCCGACCTCATCAGCTCCGCCGCGTTCGGCGAGATCGGCAATCCGCGCTACAAGGAATATGCGCTCGATATCAAGGCCGCGGGCCACGAGATCACGGCGCTCGTCGAAGAACTCGATGACTATACGCGCCTGCGCGACGGCCGTTATTCGCCGCGCCCCACCGATGTCGACCTCGCGGCCCTGCTCGAATCCTGCGTCATCCGCGTGCGCGGACAGGCCAACGCGGCGCGCGTCCTCGTGCGCAGCGCCATTTCCGAGCGCCTGCCGCGCATCCGCGCCGACCGCGCCTCGCTCGGACAGGCCGTGCTCAACCTCCTGGCCAGCGCTATCGACCAGACGCCGGTGGGCGGCGCCGTCGTGCTATCGGCCAAGCTCGAGGACGATGGCTCGGTCGCCGTGCATGTGCGCGACAGCGCCAATGCGCAGGCCGATCAGTCCGAGCGCTTCGTGGTGTTCCGCGATGGCGTGGGCAAGGATGGGCAGATGCTCACCCCGGTGCGCTCGACGGTGGGTCTCGCGCTCACGCGCTCGCTGCTCGCCGTCAACGCCTGCTCGCTTTCGGTCGATCCGGCAGGCAGCGTCGGCACCATTTTCTCGCTCGTCATTCCGCGCGAGCTGGTGACCAAGGGGCAGCTTCCGCCTCCGCCACCCGAAGATGATGCCGGCCCGCTAAGCCCCTGACCATCCCGCCGAATCTGTTGCACCCTGAAGCCGCCGCCGCGCTGTCCGCCCGGGCTGCGCCGGTGGTTCTTGCTATGCATTTGCTTGGGCAGAGAAAGGTTTAACATAGCGGCAATGCCTCCCGGCATGGGCGATGGCTTATAAGGGTGCAAGGGGGAGATGGAGAAGCAATGATGAAGCTCAGGAACACTTTGGCCGCCGCGACGCTCGCCATTCTGGCAAGCGTCGCCCCCGCCTTCGCCGCCCGCACCGATATCCGCATCGGCCTCGTGCTGGAGCCCGCCGCGCTCGACCCGACCACGACAGCGGGCGCGGCGACCAAGGAAGTCACCTACCAGAACATCTTCGAGGGCCTGACACAGATCGACCAGAACGGCGCCGTGCAGCCGGCTCTGGCCACGTCCTGGACCATCTCGCCGGACAACCTCACTTACACGTTCAAGCTCGCGCCCAACGTCAAGTTCCACGACGGCACGCCGTTCACGGCCGATGACGTCAAGTTCAGCATCGAGCGCATCATCGCGCCCGACAGCACCAATTCGCAGAAGGACCTTTATGCCGGCGTGATCGACAGCGTTACGGTCATCGATCCGCTGACGGTCGAGATCAGGCTTAAGGCACCCTCGGGCAATTTCCTCTTCGATCTGGGTCGTGGCGCCGCCGTCATCGTCTCCCCCAAGACCGAGGCGAACAACGCCACCCACCCCGTCGGCACCGGTCCCTTCCGCTTCGTGCAATGGGACAAGGGCAGCCGCGTGGTACTGGAGCGGAACCCGGACTATTGGGGCAAGCCGGTGGCACTCGACAAGGCCACCTTCGTCTTCATCGGCGACCCGGCAACCGCCGTCAGCGCGCTCCTTGCCGGCGATGTCGATGGCTTCAACAATTTCGCCGCACCCGAAGCGGTCGATATCTTCAAGGCCAACCCGCAATTCACCGTCGCGGTCGGCACCACCGAGGGCGAAACGCTCCTTGCCACCAACAACAAGCGCAAGCCGTTCGACGACCTGCGCGTGCGCCAGGCCATCGCCCATGCCATCAACCGGCAGGAACTGATCGAGGGCGCCGGGCACGGCTTCGGCGTGCCGATCGGCTCGCATTTCGCGCCGCACAATCCCTATTACATCGACCTGACGAACACTTATCCCTTCGATCCGGCCGAGGGTAAGCGCCTCCTCGCCGAAGCCGGTTTCCCGGATGGCTTTTCCACCACGATCAAGCTGCCGCCTGTGCCTTATGCGCGGCTGGGCGGCCAGATCCTCGCCCAGCAGCTCGCCGCCATCGGCATCAAGGCGCAGCTCATCAATGTGGAATGGGCGCAGTGGCTGACGGACGTTTACACCAACCACGATTTCGACCTGACCGTGATCAGCCATGTCGAGCCCTTCGACATTGGCATCTATGCCGATCCCAACTACTATTTCGGCTACGACGACCCGGAATTCCAGGCGATCATTGCAAAGCTCAACGCCACGACCGATGACGCCCAGCGCAAGGACCTGGCCCAGCAAGCCCAGCGCCGCCTCGCCGAGCAGGCCGTCAACGGCTACCTCTTCGAACTCGCCCAGGTCGGCGTCTGGAACAGCAAAGTCCGCGGCTACTGGCTCAACGCCCCCATCGAAGGCGTGGTGCTGCGCGATATTCATTGGGTGGATTGAGGGCAGGCCGGTTTTGCCTGGCACGAACGTGTCCGTGGCTCACCCCCTCCCCGACCCTCCCCACAAGGGGGAGGGTGAAGGGGAGCCAACATCCCGATGCCGGCAATTGTACCGAGCCCGCGCCACACACCCCACCCTCCCCCTTGTGGGGAGGGCCAGGGAGGGGGTAACGCCCCACACTCAGAACACGCCCGCGGCCCACCCCCACCCCATCCCTCCCCGCAAGGGGGAGGGAGCGCGGGGGCACAATCCAGCCAACACGTCTCCCTCCCCCTTGCGGGGAGGGGACAGGGGTGGGGGTAGCCGCACACTCCCCACTACCCCAGCATGATCCTCTTCCTCACCCGCCGTCTCGCCGGCTTCCTCGTCACGCTGATCATCGCGGCAGCGGCCGTCTTCCTCCTCCTCGATCGCCTCCCGGGCGATCCCGCGCAGTTCATCCTCGGCATCAATGCCAGCCCCGATGCCGTCGCCGCCCTGCGCACCCAGCTCGGCCTCGACCTCCCCATCTGGCAGCGCTTTGTCGACTGGCTCCTCGCCATGTTCCGCGGCGATTTCGGCATTTCCTATACGCAAAGCGCGCCGGTCGCGGCGCTTATCGGCGAGCGTCTCTGGGTCACCCTGCCGCTCGCCGCCTTCGCCATGGTGCTTTCCATCGTCATCGGCCTTCCCATCGGCATCCTCGCCGCGCGCCGCCGTGGCTCGTGGCTCGATACGGGCCTGATGCTCCTCGCGCAGATGGGCATCGCCATTCCCAATTTCTGGTTCGGCATGCTACTGGTGCTGCTGTTTTCCATTACCCTGCGCTGGCTGCCGCCCGGCGGCTTCACGCCCTGGCAGGAAGATTTTTGGGCAGCGCTCCGCGCCATGATCCTCCCCAGCCTCGCCCTCGCGCTTCCGCAGGCGGCCATCCTCGCCCGCGTCATGCGCACGGCGCTCGTGGATGTCCAAAGCTCCGATTTCATCCGCACCGCCCGCGCCAAGGGCATGACGCTGGGCGAAGCCGTCTGGCGGCATGGGGTGCGCAATGCGCTTCTTCCCATCCTCACCATCCTCGGCCTGCAATTCGCCTTCCTCATCTCGGGCACGATCATCGTCGAGAACGTCTTCTACCTGCCCGGGCTCGGTCGCCTCATCTTCACGGCCATTTCCGAGCGCGACCTCATCCTCGTGCGCGGCGCCGTCATCATCCTCATCGCGGCGGTGACGGCGAGCATGTTCATCGTCGATGTGCTCTATGCCGTGGTCGACCCACGCCTGCGTGGAGGCTTGCGGCCATGAAGACTCGCTGGCACCCGAGCCTCGTCATCGGCCTTATCGGCACCGGCATTTTCCTCGCCCTGGCGCTGATCTCGCTCATCTGGACGCCCTATCCGATCGACCAGATCGATCTCGCCCGCAAGTTCGCCGGGCCCGGGCCCGAGCATTGGCTGGGCACCGATTTCTTCGGGCGCGACATGCTCTCGATGGTCATGGCCGGCACGCTCACCAGCTTCGTCGTCGCCGCCATCGCGGTAGCCATCGGCATGGTCATCGGCGTGCCGCTGGGCCTGGCGGCGGCCGCCTGGGGCGGGCCGGTCGAGTGGCTGGTGCTGCGAGTCAACGATTTCCTCTTCGCCTTTCCCGCCATCATCACGGCCATCCTCATCACCGCGCTTTTCGGCCCCGGCGCCACCAACGCCATGATCGCCATCGGCATCTTCAACATTCCGGTTTTCGCCCGCGTGGCGCGGGGCGGAGCCCTCAGCCTCAAGTCGCTCGACTATATCGGCGCGGCGCGCCTCGCCGGCATGGGCAATTGGGAGATTTCGCTGCGCCACCTGCTGCCGAACGTCGCCAGCCTCATCATCGTCCAAGCGACGATCCAGCTTGCCCTGGGCATTCTCGCTGAGGCTGGGCTGAGCTATGTGGGCCTCGGCACGCAGCCGCCGGCGACAAGCCTTGGGCTCATGCTCAAGGACGCGCAATCGCTGTTCCTGCTGCATCCCTGGCTTACCTATGTGCCGGGCCTTTCCATCGTGCTGATCGTCATTTCGCTCAACCTGGCCGGCGACGGCCTGCGCGACATGCTCGATCCGCGGCTCAAGCGCGAGGGCATCGCCAATGCCGCCGCTTGAGCTCCGGAACCTCTCGGTCGCCTTCGGCGAGAACACCGTCCTGTCCGGCGTCAGCTACGCGCTCGAACAGAGCGAACGGTTCGGCATTATCGGGGAAAGCGGCTCAGGCAAGACGATGATGTCGCTGGCGATCACCGGCCTTTTGCCCGAGGGCGCCCAGCGCGGTGGCGAGATCGTCTTCGATGGCACGCCCCTGCCCCGGGACGAGCGCGGCATGGCCCGCCTGCGCGGCAGCCGCATCGCCATGGTCTTCCAGGAGCCCATGACTGCGCTCAATCCGCTGATGCGTGTTGGCGCCCAGATCGCCGAAGCGGGGTCGCTCGCCGGGACCAATCCGGGCGTCGAAAGCCTGCTGCGCGAAGTCGGTCTCGATCCCCTCCACGCCGCCCGCTATCCGCACGAGCTTTCTGGCGGCCAGCGCCAGCGCGTGATGATCGCCATCGCGCTGGCCGGCGAGCCCGATCTCCTCATCGCGGACGAACCGACTTCCGCCCTCGACCTCATCACCCAGCGCCGTATTCTCGATCTCATTGCGGAGGTCTGCGACCGACGCGGCATGGCGCTGCTCTTCATCAGCCACGACCTCAAGGCCGTCGCCGCGCTCTGCCAGCGCGTATTGGTGCTGCGGCGCGGCGAGGTGGTCGAACAGGGTCGCGCCGCCGATGTGTTTGGCGCGCCCAGCGCCGACTACACGCGCACGCTGATCGCAGCCGCGAAGCCGCGCATTCGCGCTGTGCCGCCGCCGTCAGAGCAGAAACCCTTATTGGAGGTCCAAAACCTCGCCCGTCACTTCCGCCAACCCGGCCGCGCCTGGTTCCTGCCCGGAGCGCCCTTTGCTGCCGTCGACGGCGTGAGCTTTTCGCTGGCGCAGTCGGAATCGGTCGCAATCGTCGGCCCCTCCGGTTGCGGAAAAACGACACTGGCGCGGATCATCGCGGGGCTGGATCGCGCCGATGGCGGGAGGATGGTGTTCCACGGAAGCACCTCCTCTTCTCCGTTCCCCCCCCACCCCCGCACTTCCCCGGCCGAAGAGCCGGGGCCCACGGATCGCTCCACTCGAGTGGAGAACGGCAATGGGCCCCGGATCAAGTCCGGGGAAGTACCGTGGTGGGGTGGGAATGGTGGACAGACAACGACCGCCTCCAGAGACGCCACCACCTACCACGGCTCCGACCTCCCCCGCCGACTCCGCCGTGATATCTCGCTGGTCTTCCAGGACCCCTATGGCAGCTTCGATCCGCGTCTCGAAGTGGGCCGCGCCGTAGCCGAACCGCTCCGCCTCGAGCCCGGCATAACGCCGGCCGAACGCCTCAAGCGCGTGGCCGAGGCCGTCGAAGCCGTCGGGCTCTCGCCCACCCTCCTCAACCGCTATCCGCACGAGTTTTCCGGTGGCCAGCGTCAGCGGCTCGCCATTGCCCGCGCCCTCGTCACCCGCCCGCGCCTCGTCATTCTCGATGAACCGGTTTCGGCGCTAGACGTCTCCCTGCGCGGCGATGTGCTGGCTTTGCTCAACCGGCTGCGCGGCGAGTACGGGCTCGCCTATCTCGTCATCAGCCACGACCTGGATATGGTCCGCTCGGTGAGCGACCGCGTGCTGGTCATGGAAAAAGGGCAGATCGTGGAGGAAGGCCGTCCGGCCGATATCTTCGAGCATCCGCAACACCGGCTGACGCGCGAGCTGCTGGCCGCGCGCCTGCCCGATGTCGCCTAGCCGATAGTGCGTTCGAGCAGGTCCAGCCAGTTGCCACACGCCAGCCGCCGGATCAGAGCGTCGCTATAGCCACGCGCCTTGAGCGCATCGGTCAGCACGGGCAGCCCTGCCACCGAGCCGATGGCCGAAGGAATGTTGGCGCCGTCGAAATCAGAGCCGAAACCCACACGGTCTTCACCCAGCTTCTCGATCAGATAATCGAGGTGCCGCACCATGATGTCGGTCGCGGTGTCGCCGCGCATCGCGCCGTCCGGCCGCAGGAAACCGGTGGCGAAGTTGAGGCCTACCATGCCGTTGCTCTCGGCAATGGCGGCGAGCTGCTTGTCGGTGAGGTTGCGCGCCGAAGCGCAGATGGCATGGGCATTCGAATGGGTCGCCACCAGCGGCGCCGTCGAAAGCTTGGCCACGTCCCAGAAACCGGCTTCATTGAGATGGGAGAGGTCGATCACCATGCCCAGCCGGTTGCAGGCCCGGATGAGGTCCTTGCCCGCTGCCGTCAGTCCCGGCCCGATATCGGGCGAAGCCGGGAAATGGAACGGCACGCCGTGGCCAAAAATGTTGGAACGGCTCCAGACTGGGCCGATCGAGCGCAGGCCCGCGGCATAGAGCACTTCGAGCATGTCGAGATTGGCGTCGATCGCCTCGGCCCCTTCGATATGCATGATCGTTGCAAGCTTGCCCGCCGCGATTGCCGCATCGAGTTCGGCGCGGTTGCGGCAGAGCGCGACCGGGCTATCCGGGCCCCGTGTCAGGTCGAGCAGGATGCGCACCATGGCGAGCGTCGACTGGCGGCCCTGTTCGAGCGTCAGCTGCTCGGGCAGCGGCGGGTTGCCGCCGATGGCGCCGGGCGCGGTGAAATCCGTCTTTTTCGGGTTGGGCGGAAAGATCGCGAAGAACCCGCCCACGAGCCCGCCCGCCCTAGCGCGCGGCAGGTCGAGATGCCCGTCCTTCGTCCCTTCGATGAAGGCCTTCGTGGGGGCGGCTGCGTAGTCGGTCAGCAGTCGCAGCAATACGTCGTTGTGGCCGTCGAAGACCGGGATGGGCGTCATGGCTTTACCGGGGGAAGATGGGAAGGAAAAAGGCGGCGGGATCGTGTCCCGCCGCCCGAAAGATCAGTTGGCCAGCGGCCGGCCTTCGGCATTGAAGCGATGGAACTGCTCGCCGATCGGGGAGAAGCTCAGGGCATCGCCCGAATGGTAGGTAGCCTTGCCGTTCTGGCGAACGACGATGGGCTCCGCGGTGCCGATATCGACATAGATATAGCTGTCCGAACCCAGGTTCTCCGAATAGATCACCTTGCCCTGCCAATCGCCCGAGCCGTTCGGCTGGATTTCGAGGTGCTCCGAACGCACGCCGACCGTCGCCGCCTTGTACTTGTCGGCGAACTGCCCGGTGAAGAAGTTCATCTTGGGCGAGCCGATGAACCCGGCCACGAACAGCGATTGCGGGTTGTCGTAGAGCTCCATGGGCGTGCCCACCTGCTCGACGCGACCGCCATTGAGCACGACGATGCGGTCGGCCAGGGTCATGGCCTCCACCTGGTCGTGGGTCACGTAGATCATGGTGGTGTTGGGCAGGCTTTCCTTGAGACGCGCGATCTCGAGGCGGGTGGCCACGCGCAGCGCGGCGTCCAGGTTCGAGAGCGGCTCGTCGAAGAGGAAAACCTTGGGGTCGCGCACGATGGCGCGGCCGATGGCCACGCGCTGGCGCTGGCCGCCCGAAAGCTGCTTGGGCAGGCGGTCGAGATAATCGGAGAGCTGGAGCTTGGCGGCAGCCGCCTCGACCTTGCTCTTGATCTCTTCCTTGCTCGCATGCTGGAGCTTCAAGGAATAGGCCATGTTGTCGAACACGTTCATATGCGGATAGAGCGCATAGGACTGGAACACCATGGCGATGCCGCGCTTGGACGGCGCCACTTCGTTGACTACGCGGCCATCGATTTCCAGCGTGCCCGACGAGATGGTCTCAAGGCCGGAAATGCAACGCAGCAGCGTTGACTTACCGCACCCGGACGGGCCGACGAAGACGATGAACTCGCCCGATTTGATCTCAAGATTCACGTCCTTGAGAATCTCAACCGAGCCATACCTCTTGTGGAGGTTGGTTATTTTCAGGTCAGACAAACAGAAAATCTCCCTATCCAGGGGCGTCGGTCCGAGACTGCTGGCAAGTGACCGTCGCCGTTGCGTGCATGATCAAAGCAGTGAGCCAATATAGGCACCAAAGGGCGCCAGGCTCAACGAACCATTCTCGGGAGAGGCAACGACGCCGGGCGCATCCACACCCTTGAGGCTCATGGCCTCGGGGATGGAGAACACCACCGGCTTTTCGGACATGTTGAAGACGCAAAGCAGCCTGTCGTGTTCGACCGAGCGCACGAAAGCCAGCACGCCCTCGGGCGCATCCAAGAGCTTGATGGCGCCCTTGATCAAAGCCGGATGCTTTTTTCGGAAGGCCAGGAAGCTCTTGTAGAAGCTCAGCACCGAATTGGGGTCGTTGACCTGCGTATCGACCGCGCGCGGCAGGTGGTCGAACGGTACCGGCAACCAGGAGCGCTGTGCGGTCGAGAAGCCGCCCAGATGCGCATTGGCCTGCCAGACCATCGGCGTGCGGCAGCCGTCGCGGCCCTTGAACTCGGGCCAGAACTCGATGCCATAGGGATCGACCAGGTCCTCGAAAGCCAGCTCGGCTTCCGTCAGCCCCAGTTCCTCGCCCTGGTAGAGGCAGACCGAGCCCTTCATGGTCAGCAGCAATTGTGCCGCAAGGCGGGTGAAGGCGTCGTGCTGGCCGTGGGTCGCCCAGCGCGAGACATGGCGCACCACGTCGTGGTTGGAGAAGGCGAGGCAGATCCAGCCCTCCGGCGCATCCTTCTCGGTATTGGCGATCGAGGTGTGGAAATGCTCGGCCGAGAACACGCCGCCGAGATAGTCGAACGTATAGGCCATGTGCAGCCGGTCCTTGCCGGACGTGTACTGCGCCATGACTTCGAGCTGGTGCTGGCTGTCGCCGATTTCGCCGACCGTGGTGGTGCCGGGATATTCATCCATCAGCGCGCGCAGGCGCTTGAGGAACTTCAGGTTTTCCGGGCGGCTCTTGTCATAGAGATGCTCCTGGAAATTGTAGGGATTCACCGCCGGCGCGGTCGAGGCGTTGAAATCCTCGGGCTTGACCACCGGGTTGGACTCCAGCCCCTCGGAATGGAAGTAGAAATTGACCGTATCGAGCCGGAAGCCATCCACGCCCCGATCGAGCCAGAAGCGCATGTCGGCCAGCAGAGCGTCCTGCACGGCCTTGTTGTGAAAGTTGAGATCGGGCTGGGAGGCGAGGAAATTGTGCAGGTAATACTGCATGCGCCGACTGTCCCAGGTCCAGGCCGAGCCGCCGAAGATCGAGAGCCAGTTGTTGGGCGGGGTGCCATCGGGATTGGGGTCGGCCCATACATACCAGTCCGACTTGTCGTTGTTGCGCGACTGCCGGCTTTCCGTGAACCACGGATGCTTGTCGGATGAATGCGAGATCACCTGGTCGATGATGACCTTGAGCCCGAGCCGATGCGCCTTCTCGACCAGCCGGTCGAAATCGCCCAGCGTGCCGAAGGACGGGTCGATGTCGCGGTAATTGGAGACGTCGTAGCCGAAATCCTTCATCGGCGAGGTGAAGACCGGGGAGAGCCAGATGGCATCGACGCCCAGGTCAGCCACGTGCTCAAGCCGCTCGGTGATACCCACCAGGTCGCCGATGCCGTCGCCGTTATGGTCCTGGAAGGAGCGCGGATAGATCTGGTAGATCACCGCGCCGCGCCACCAATCCTTGTCGACCGGCTGCGGTTCCACCGGCTTGGTTTCGGTCATAGCGAACGCGTCGGCCACTTGCTCTTCCTTTCGCAGACATGCGAACCGCCGCCGGCCGGACGGCGCAAGCGGCGGTTTGCCAAAACGTTTTAGTAGGTTATTGTTTACTCAAGGAGGCGACCTTGCGTCAACTCCGGGAGGGGAAAGGACGTCAAAGGCGACGTCCGATAAACTTAATAAGTTTCAATACCTTATGGAAAAGAAGAACAAGAAGGCCGGACCGGGCACGGTCAAGACCGGCCGCAATGTCACGATAAAGGACCTTGCGGGCGAGCTGGGGCTGTCGATCACCACCATTTCGCGGGCGCTTTCCGGCTATTCGGATGTGGGTGAAAAAACCCGCAAGCGCGTCGAGGATGCTGCCTCGCGGCTGGGCTACCGCCCCAACCGCAATGCGCAGCGGCTCGTCACGCGCCGCACCCACAATATCGGCTGGGTGCAGCCGGACAACGAGCGCAAATTCCTCGACCCGCACTTCGTGGAAGTGATGGCCGGCGTGCTGCGCGGCGCGCGGGCGCTCAACTACGACATCGTCATGACCAGCGCCACGGCCGACCACGAGATGGCGACCTACGATCGGTATGTGAAGGACAACAGCGTCGACGGCTTCATCGTCGACCTGCCCCGCGAAGGCGATCCGCGCATCGACTACCTGCTCGAGGCCGATCGCCCCTTCGTCGTCCACGGCCGCGAGTCCCGCCATCCGCGCTATGGCTGGGTGGATGTCGACAATTACGGCAACTTCTATCGCCTGGCGCGGCTCCTCGCTGCCAACGGCCATCGCAAGATCGCCTTCATCAATGGCGACGAGCGCTTCATCTACGCCCATTCCCGCCGCCGCGCGGTCGAGGATGCCCTCAACGATTTCGGCATCGGCACGGGCGGCCTGCGCGTCTACAACTCGCTCCATCCCATGGGCGAGGTCGGCTTCAAGCTCACCACCGAAGCCCTGCGGGACGGCGAGGTGACGGCCCTGCTCTATTCCTCGATCCTCATGGCCATCGAGGGCCACAACGCCGTGGTCCGCGCCGGCCGGACGGTCGAAAAGGACATCGCCATCGCCACGATGGACGACGTCCTCCACTATCTCGACATCGACCATGTCGCCGACAGCCTCACCTTCGTCCGCTCCTCGCTGCAGGACGCCGGCCTGGCGCTGGTCGAAGAGATCAGCCGCCAGTGCGACGGCCACAGCGAGCCGAGCGGGACGCTCGTGCCGTCCACCTTCCACGTACTGCCGGATTGGGATGCGTCGAGCCTGGAATTGCCCGTGCCCGAGGAGAGGGCTGGGGAGTATTAGGGGCGAGGGACACCAATCAAGCCAGCACGCCTCCCTCCCCCTTGCGGGGAGGGATCGAGGGTGGGGATACCCCCACCCCTATCCCCTCCCCGCAAGGGGGAGGGAGACCTGCCGGCTCGATCTCACTGCTGTCTCATGCCGCTACCGCCGCCCGGCAGCCGCCCCTTCACCCCGCCCCACCACCGCACCTCCCCGGCATGTGGCCCCGCCCACCCAACAAAAAAGCCGCCCGGCTTCCACCGGACGGCCCCAATCCCCAGCCAGCACGTGCCCTACTTCACCGAGCCCGCCAGCAATCCGCGCACAAAATACCGTTGCAGGGAGAAGAACACGATAAGCGGCACCACCATGGTGATGAACGCGCCGGCGGTGAGGATCTCCCACTTGTCCCCGCGCGAGCCCAGCAGGTTCACCAGCTTGCCGGTCAGCACCAGCTTGTCGTCCTGCGCCCCAAGAAACACCAGAGCCACGAGCAGGTCGTTCCAGACCCAGAGGAACTGGAAGATCGAGAAGCTTGCGAGCGCCGGGAAGCTCAGCGGCAGGACCATCGTGGTGAAGATCTTGAAGTGGCTGGCGCCGTCCATGCGCGCCGATTCCATGATCTCCTTGGGCAGCCCCGCCATGTAGTTGCGCAGCAGGTAGATGGCGAGGGGCAGGCCGAAGGCGGTGTGGGCCAGCCAGATGCCCAGATACGTCTTGCTCTCGGTGCCGAAGGTCGTGGCGATGCCGTTATAGAGCCGCAGCAGCGGGATCAGCGACATCTGGAGCGGCACGACAAGGAGGCCGACGACCAGCGCCACGATAACGCCACGCCCCGGAAACCGCATCCAGGCCAGCGCATAGGCGGCGAAAGCCGCGATGAGGATCGGGATGATCGTCGAGGGAATCGTCACCGTGAACGAGTTGAGGAAAGCCCGCCCGATGCCGTTGGCATTGATCACCGAGGCATAGTTTTCGAGCGTGAAGCGCGGGGCGATGCCGGCGGTGAAATAGATGCGCGGCCCGGCCGTATGGGTGAAGGCGGTGTCCGAAACCCATTCGTAGTCGCCATTGGCCTCGACCGTGATCGTACCGCCATCGCGCATCGGCAGGCTTTCGCCCGCCTGCGCAGCGGCAAGGTCGGCATTGCTCGTGCCGAAGCTCTGCACGGTCTTGTTCGTGCCCGCGCCGAGGAGGTTGCCGCGGATGATGTACTTGCCACCCTCCTCCACCGCGTCCTTGGCCTGCCCCACGCGAGCGGCGGCGGTCGAAACGGAAGGGGCCAGCGCCGTCCACCAGCCCGAGACAGCGAGCTGGTCCTTGTCGCGGACCGAGGAAACGAGAAGGCCGACCGTGGGGATCGTCCAGATCACCACGAAGACCAGCAGCAGCAGATGCGTGGCCAACCGCCCGAGATCGATGCGGATGGCAGGGCGCGCCGGGCGCTCGACGCCGCGCGGGACGTCGATATCGGAAGCGATCGAGGTCATCAGCGGGTGCCCTCCTCGGCATTGGCGCGGCGGATGTTCCAGATCATGATCGGGGTCACCGCCAGCATGATGATGACCGCGATGGTCGAGCCGCGTCCGAAATCGGAGCCGCGGAACATCCAGTCGAACATGAGGTTGGCCAGCACCTGCGTGTCCCACTGGCCGTTGGTCATGGCCAGCACGATGTCGAACACCTTGAGCACGGTGATGGTGATGGTGGTCCACACCACAACGATTGTGCCCCAGATCTGCGGGATCATGATGCCATAGAAGATCTGGAAGTCATTGGCGCCGTCGATGCGCGCCGCCTCGAGCGTTTCCTCGGGAATGCCGCGCAGGGCGGCCGAGAGGATCACCATGGCAAAGCCGGTCTGGATCCAGATGAGGATGATCATCAGGAAGATCGAGTTCCAGAAGGGGATGGTGATCCAGGCCTGCGGCGGCAGGCCGAGGCCGGTGATGATGGCATTGAGGAGGCCGATCTGCTCCTGGCCCGGGCCGCGATAATCGTAGATGAACTTCCAGATCACTGAGGCGCCGACGAAGGAAATGGCCATCGGCATGAAGATCAGCGATTTGGCGATATTGCCCCACCAGAGCTTGTCGGCCAGCACGGCGATGATGAGCCCGAACGCGGTCGCGGCGGCGGGGACGATGAGCAGCCAGATGACGTTGTTGAACACCGATTGCAGGAAGGTCGAATCCCGGAACGCCCAGAGATAGTTCGAGAAGCCGACGAAATTGATGCCTTGCGCGTCGAAGAGGCTGAGCCTTGCCGTCTCGAACACGGGGTAAATGAGGTAGACGGTGAGGAACACCAGTGCGGGCGCGAGGAACAGCCAGGGGCGAACCTGGGACCGCAGGTAGTCGCGGCGCGTCACCACTTCACCGGGCATGCTCTGGTTGGTGCTCAGGAACCGGTCCAGCAGCCAGTTCGTGCCCCAGAAGTAGACGACGCAGCCTGCCACACCGATCAGCACGGTGAGGATGGCGCTGACAATCTGCTCGATCATCTTGGTACTCCGCCCTCTGTTGCGACGAGTTTAGCCTCTGCCGCGTCTTGCTTGTAGCCGGATTGATCCGGCGAGGCGGACCTCCGCCCTGCCTCTAAAAGTCGGACCCGGCGCATGGCGCCGAGTCCGGGATTGGGGCCGAAGCGGCCTACTTCTTGATCGAGTCCCAGGCCTTCTGGATCTCGTCGGCAACGTCCTGGCTGGACTTGCCGTTCACGAAATCCACCATGCCGGTCCAGAAGGCGCCGGCGCCGATGGCACCCGGCATCATGTCCGAACCGTCGAAGCGGAAGGTCGTCGCATCGAGCAGGATCTGGCCTTCACCCTTCAGGGTGTCGTTGCCGTAGGTCTCGATGTTGGCCGACTTGAGCGGGGACAGGAAACCGGACTGGGCCATCCAGATTTCGTTCGAAATCGGGTTCTGGACGAAGTCGATGAACGCCTTGGCGGTCGGCGAGTCCTTGGTGATGGTCACGAGCGTGCCAGCGCCGAGGACCGGCTTGCCGAGGTTCTTGTCCGCGAAGGGCGGGAAGTAGAAGAACGAGGCGTCGGTGCCCAGTTCAGTGCCTTCCGGGAAGAAGGACGGGATGAACGAGGCCTGGTGGTGCAGGTAGCACTGGGGCGGAACCGTGAAGAGGCCCTTGGGGCTATCGCGGAAGTCCGTGGTGCCCACGGCCTTGGCGCCGCCGGCAACCATCTTATCGTCCTTGGCGATCTCGCCGAAGACGTCGAGCGCGGCCACGACCTTGGGGTCGTTGAACTTGAGCTCGTTGGTGACCCACTTGTCATAGTCTTCCGGCGACTGGGTGCGGAGCATGATGTCCTCGATCCAGTCGGTCGCCGGCCAGCCGGTGGCACCGCCCGAACCGAGGCCAATGCACCACGGGGTGCCGCCATCGGCGATGATCTGCTTGGAGAGCGCCATCAGGTCTTCGAAGGTCTCGGGGACCTTGTAGCCCTTCTCGGCGAAGTTGTCGGGGGAGTACCAGACGAGCGACTTGAGGTCGGCCTTGTACGGCACGGCGAAGAAGGCCGGGTTGCCGTCCTTGCCCTTGTAGGTGCCGAGCGACACCCAGGATTCGCCCGCGGCATACTCGTCCTTGACCTTGGCGGCGAGGTCGTCACCGAGCGGGGTCAGGTAGCCCTTGGAGGCGAGGTCAGCCAGGAGGCCCGGCTGGGGGAGAATGGTGATGTTGGCAGCTGAGCCGGCGGCAGTGTCGATCACGGCCTGCTGCTCGTAGTTTTCCGAAGAGGCGTAGCTCACGTCGATGCCGGTGGCGTCCTTGAAGTAGGCCAGGACCGACTCGAACTGCTCCTTGTCGCCGCCTTCGCGCCACGGGCCCCAGATGGTCAGCTTCTGACCTTCAAGACCCTTGTGGGCGGCGGCGAAGTCGTCGAGAGCCTGCCACGAGAAGGCGCCTTCGCCCTTGGGGAACTTCAGGTCCTGCGCGGAGGCGCCAGAAATGCCGGTCAGAGCGAGAGCAATGGCGGAGACGCCCGCCAGGAGAAGTTTGTGCATATGTTGTCCTCCCATCGCACAATATGTGGCGCCTTCAGGCGCCGTAACTCGCCTCCGCTCCCAAAACGTTTTGCCAAAACGTTTTGGTCAATGATTATGTCGCATCGCAAAGCGGTTAGCGGTGGCGCAGATGTGGCATAAAGCAGCAAGGTTGCCAAGCCGCGTTTTGGCGAAAAGCCCGGCTGAATCGTTTTCATTGGGCGTTTGGCCCTTGCGCCCCCGGCGCCTCGGGCGAGCGGAAAACTACTTTTCCACCAGCGCGACGATGCTGCGCAGCGCGCCTTCGGCGAGGCTGCGCACGAAGTTGCGGCGACGCTCCACGAAGTCGTCGCCCATCACCATCTGGTTGACCGAGGGATCGCCGCCATCGGGTGGCGGCGGCGTACCCGGCATTGGGAAAAGCGTGGTCTCGTCCACCCATTCGACGGTCCTGAAACCAGCCGCCGTCATCGCCGCGCGCAATTCGTCCTCGGGCCCCGCATGGCTAGCCTCGGCATCGCGTGCCCAGGGCAGCGGATAGTGCGGCAATCCCTGCGCCGCCACCGCCTGACTCCAGAGCAGCCGGCCGCCCGGCTTGAGCACGCGGTGGATTTCGGCCAGTACCGGCGGCTTGTCCGAAATGTTCATGCCGACATAGAGGCAGATGGCGACGTCGAAGGTCGCGTCAGCGAACGGCATCTGGGCCGCGTTACCCTCGATGAAATCGACACGGTCGTCGAGCCCGCATCGCCGGGTCAGCTCACGTGCCGCCTCGACGAATTGCGGCGTCAGGTCGATGCCGGTCACGCGCGCGCCGGTGGTCGCCGCGATATAGCGGGCCGGTCCACCGACGCCGCTGCCGACATCGAGCACATGCATCTTGGCATCCGGCGCCAGCCGGGCGACATGCTCGCGGGTGGCCACCAATTGGCGGCCATGAAGCTGATCATAGTGGTAGAGCTGTTCGGCCCTTGGCCGTTGCGGGTCTATCCCCTGCCGCACCAGGGCCTCGGCAACGCGCTCGACGATCGCGCTGTTGCCGTAATTGCCGACAACGTCGTCCCGATCCTCTGCCATTCTCCCCTCCCGTGGGTGGCCCCTATGATACCACCTTTGCGGTCGGGGAGAGAATGGGCTGGGCTAGCGCGTATTGTGCAGCATGCCCTGGAACGAGCGGTAGCTGCCCTTGGGGGTGCGCTTCTGGGTGGCGTAGTCGACATGCACGATGCCGAAGCGCGAGGAATAGCCCTCGGCCCATTCGTAATTGTCGAGCAGCGACCAGGCGAAGTAGCCGCGCACATCGGCCCCGCGCTTCTGCGCGTCGACCACTGCCTTGAGGTGCGCGTCGTAATAGGCGATGCGGCGCTCGTCATTGTCCTCGGACATGCCGTTCTCGGTCACGTAGATCGGCACCTTGGTGTATTCGGTCGAGACGCGCACGAGCAGGTCCGTCAGCCCCTGCGGGTAGATTTCCCAGCCGAGATCGTTGGCCTCGAGCGAACCTTCCGCCTTGGCGATGGGGAAGATCGGCGTCGATGGCGAGGCGCGGTAGAGGCCGCGCGTATAATAGTTGATCCCCAGCCAGTCGAGCGGGCGCGAGACGATGGGCATGTCGCGCTCGAAGCCTTCCGGCAGGTACGGCGCCAGGATCGAGGTCAGTTCTTCCGGGTATTGGCCCTTGAAGAGCCCGCCCAGATACCAGCGATTGAAGATCGCATCGCCCAGATTGGTCGCCGCCAGATCCTCTGGCTTGTCCGAGGCAGGCTCGGATTTTTCGAGGTTGAGCACAATGCCGAGGTTCTTGGCGCCCTCCGCCCGCAGCGCATCGATGCCGGTGCCATGCGCCAGCAGCACATGGTGCATGGCTCGCGCCGCAGCGCGGACGTCACGATAGCCGGGCGCGTGGATGCCGAGGAAGTGGCTGAGGAAGGCCACGCACCAGGGCTCGTTGATGGTGGCGATGGCCGAGAGGCGATCGCCGAATTTCTGGGCCACGAGGCTCGCATAATCGCCGAAGGCGCTGGCGATATCGCGGTTCATCCAGCCGCCCTTGTCCTGCAGCGGGCTCGGCAGGTCCCAATGGTAGAGCGTGGCGAACGGCTTGATGCCGCGTTCGAGCATGCCGTCGATGAGCCGGTCGTAGAAGTCGATGCCCGCCTGGTTGACGGCGCCGGTGCCGGCCGGGATCAGCCGCGGCCAGGCGAACGAGAAGCGATAGCCGTCAAAGCCTGCATCGCGGATGAGGTCGAGGTCTTCGGGCCAGCGATGGTAGTGGTTGCAGGCATTGAGGCCGCTATCGGCGTTCTTGACGTTGCCCGGCGTGGCCGAGAACGTGTCCCAGATGGAGGTGCCGCGGCCGTCGATCTGGCCGCCTTCGATCTGGTAGGCGGCGGTTGCCGCGCCGAAGACGAAATTGGGGCCGAAATCCTTGCGGTCCACAGAGAACATGACGCTTCCCCCGACATGTCGCGGGCGGCAATGGACTCACCCGACGAGCTTATGAAATCGATTGCATCTAGCAGGGGCGGCGGTTTCTGTCACCCCGCGGTGGGGCGCAGGCCGGGAGTATTGGCGAGGATTTCCCGTGCGATGGCGCGGAATGCCTTGGCCTCTGCGCCCTCGGGATCGGTCGAGACCACGGGCTTGCCGGCGTCCGAGGTTTCGCGGATTGCCATGTGCAGCGGAACCTCTCCGAGGAAGGGCATGCCGATGCGCTCGGCTGCCGCCTGGGCGCCGCCATGGCCGAAGATGTCGTAGCGCTTGCCGGTGTCGGGGGCCACGAAATAGCTCATGTTCTCGACGAGGCCCAGCAGCGGGATATTCATGCGCCGGATCATGTCGATGGCCTTCTGCGCATCGATCAGCGCGAGGTCCTGCGGGGTCGAGACGATCACCGCGCCGGCGAGTTCAGCCTGCTGGAACAGCGAAATCTGGATGTCGCCCGTACCCGGCGGCAGGTCGACGACGAGCACGTCGAGCGTGCCCCAGTCGGTCTCGCGCAGGAGCTGCCGCAGCGCCGAAGTCGCCATCGGCCCGCGCCACACCACCGCCTGACCCGGCGTCAGCATGGAGCCGATCGACATGGCCTTGAGGCCGTAGGCCTCGTGCGGGGAGAAGATACCGTCCTCGCGCACCGCAGGCTTGCCTTCGATGCCGAGAAGCTTGGGGATGGAGGGGCCGTAAAGATCGGCATCGAGGATGCCGACGCGCAGCCCTTCGGCGGCCAGTGCCAGTGCCAAGTTGACGGCCGTCGTGGATTTGCCCACGCCGCCCTTGCCCGAGCCGACCGCCACGATATTGCGGATGCCGGGAACCGGCTGCTTGGGTGCTGGGCCCGGACGGCCCTGCGCCGCGGCCTGCCCGGTGGCAGTTGCCGGCGCGCGGTCCGAGGTCACCGAAACCATGACCTTGCGGCCTTCGCCCACGGCTTCCGCAGCGCGCTGCGCGGCTTCACGGGCGGGGCCGAAAGCGGCCTCCATGCCCGGAGCGACCGAGATGGCGAGCGCGACCGCGCTCTGGGTCACGATGATGTCGGAAAGGCCGCCATAGGAGGCGAGATCGCCTCCCCCGGGGATTTCGACGCCGGCCAGGGCGGCGCGAACCGCCTCGGCAATCCTGGTGTCGGCCACTTAGAGGATCGACTGTCCGGTGGCCTTCCAATCCTTGCTGAAGGCTTCGAGGCCCGAAGTCGTCAGCGGGTGATCGGCGAGCTTGCGGATCACGGCCGGCGGCATGGTGGCAACGTCGGCGCCGGCCAGCGCGACCTCGGTCACGTGGTTCGGGCTGCGGATCGATGCAGCCAGGATTTCCGTCGCGAACGCGTAGTTGTCGTAGATCTGGCGGATGTTCTCGATCAGCTCGACGCCATCGAGGTTGATGTCGTCGAGGCGCCCGATGAAGGGCGAGATATAGGTCGCGCCGACCTTGGCTGCGAGCAGCGCCTGGTTGGGCGTGAAGCAGAGCGTGACGTTGGTCTTGATGCCGGCGTCATGGAAATGTTTGGTGGCCTTGAGGCCCGCCAGGGTCAGCGGCAGCTTGATGACGACATTGTCGGCGATCTTGGCGAGGACATTGCCCTCGGCGATCATGCCCTCGTAATCGAGCGCGGCGACTTCGGCGGAAACCGGACCGGGCACGACCTTGCAGATGTCGGCGATCAGTTCCTTGAAGTTGCGGCCGGACTTGGCGACGAGCGACGGATTGGTGGTGACGCCGTCGAGCAGGCCGGTCTCGGAAAGTTCCTTGATTTCGTTGAAATCACCGGTGTCCACGAAGAACTTCATCGGTTTCCCTCCTTGGGATTCTTTTACTTATATGTGCGGGCTTTAGCTGCCGGGCACAAGGTGTGCGGCGGGCAATATTCTTGCCCGCCTGCTGTCACTTGATGGTCGCCAGAATCGCGTCGGCGAGGTCACCGACCCGATCCTCGGGGATGCCGGCGACATTGATGCGACTGTCGCCAATCATATAGACACCGCTGCCCGTCTTAAGGTTCTCGACCGCTTCGCCGGGCAGGCCGAGAAGCGAGAACATGCCGCGGTGGGCGGCGATGAAATCGAAGTCGGCCGAGTTCGATTTCGCCTTGATGGCTTCCGAGAGCTTTTCGCGCAGGCGGATCATGCGGTTGCGCATGGCGGCCAGTTCGGTCTCCCATTCGGCGCGCAGGTCCTTGTCCTCGAGGATGGTGCGGATGATTTCCGCGCCGTGATCGGGGGGCTGCGAATAGGTGACGCGGGCGATGTTCATCAGCTGCGAATTGGCGATGTCGGCCTGGGCCTCATCACGTGCAACGACGATGGCGGCGCCGACGCGCTCGCGGTAAAGGCCGAAATTCTTCGAGCCCGAGAAGGCCACGACGCTTTCCGGCACCGCATTGACGACGGCGCGCGTGCCGTAGCCATCCGCTTCCAGCCCATCACCAAAGCCGAGATAGGCCAGGTCGATCAGCGGGAAGGCGCCGGTGCGCTTGAAGGACGCGGCGACCTGGTCCCACTGCTCATTGGTGAGGTTGGCGCCGGTCGGGTTGTGGCAGCAGCCATGCAGCAGCACGATGTCGTTCGGCCCGAGCTTGTCGAGCGCGGCGAGCATGGCCGGAAAATCCACGGCGCGGGTCTTCGTGTCGAAATAGGGGTAGGAGTCCACCTTGAAGCCGGCATGCTTGGCCATGGGCGCATGGTTCGGCCAGGTCGGGTTGGAGAGCCAGAGCGTAGCGCCCGGCTTGGCCCGATAGAGCAATTCCATGAGCACGGCGAGCGCGCCGGTGCCACCGGGCGCCTGCATGATGCGCGTGCGGCCGGCCGGCACGGTATCGGCGAAAACGAGTTCGCGCACGGCGGCGTTGAAACCCTTGTTGCCGGAAATGCCGACATAGGTCTTGGTCTTGGCAGACGCATTCATCCGCTGCTCGGCCTTGGCCACCGACGTCATGATCGGTGTGATGCCCGCCTCGTCTTTATAGACGCCCACGCCGAGATCGATTTTTTCTTTCCGCGGATCGGCGGCGAATTCGCCCATCAGGGCCAGAATCTTGTCAGCAGGGGCTTTGGTGAGGGTCTCGAACATCGGTCAAGTCCAGAGGGGAGAAAGGAGCGCTCAAGCGCGCCGTCTTTATAGGCGGCGCCGCAGGATTTGCAATTGGGAAGTCGGGGGAATGGGTGAACCGGAGCACCGCCACTCGCCACCCCCACTGCACTTCCCCGGACTTGATCCGGGGCCTATTGCACCCCTCCACTCAAGTGGAGCTATCCATGGGCCCCGGTCTCCGGCCGGGGAAGTTCCGTGGTGGTGAGAAATTCGTGGTTAGGAAGTATCCATGGCTCGGCGGAAATCCGTGGTTCGGAAAATCCGAGCCCAAGTGCCTCCCCCTCAAGGCATTTCCGGCCCTACTACCCGCTACTCGCCACCCCCACCGCACTTCCCCGGACTTGATCCGGGGCCTATTGCACCCCTCCACTCGAGTGGAGCTATCCGTGGGCCCCGGCTCTTCGGCCGGGGAAGTTCCGAGTTTGTGGAGCAATCGGTGCTTTGGAGGCAAAAATCCGAGGTCGGGATGTGAGCCTAAGTCTCAGCCCTGGGCCTGCCCTCCAATCCCCAGCCGCGCCAATTCCTCGATCAGCTCCGGCACCACCGCAAACAAATCCCCGATCAGCGCCACATCCGCGATCTTCACCAGCGGCGCCTCCGGATCCGTATTGATCGCCACGATCTTCTTGGCCCCCTGGATTCCCGCCAAGTGCTGCAGCGCCCCCGAAATCCCCACGGCGATATAAACATCAGGCGCGATGATCTTGCCCGTCTGTCCGACCTGCCAGTCATTAGGCGCGTATCCCGCATCCACCGCCGCCCGCGTCGCCCCGACCGCCGCGCCAAGCCGGTGCGCCAGCCGCTCGATGAGCTTGAACCCTTCGGCCGAGCCCACCGACACGCCGCCGCCCACCACGATCTGCGCCGTCGCCAGGTCAGGCACGTCGCTTTCCGTGCGATGAGCCGCCAGCAGCCGCGTCACCGCCGCAATACCGCCCGCGTCCACCTGCTCGACCGGGGCCGAACCACCCTGCCCCACCGGCCGGAAGGCCGAGGCACGAATGGTCAGCACCTGCTGCGTCTGGTTGGAAACCACCGTCTCGATCGCGTTGCCCGCATAGATCGGCCGGTCGAAGCGATTGGCGGCATGGATCGCCACGATATCGGTCACCGGCATGAGGTCGAGCCCCGCCGCCAGGCGCGGGATCACGTCACGCCCCACCGCGGCAGAACCCGCGACGATGGCCCCATATTCCGGCGCCAGCTTGAGCAGCAGCGCACTGATCGCCTCTGCCGACGGCGTTGCCAGCGCGGCCGAGCGCGCTACGCGGACCCGGGCCATGCCCTCCAGCGCCGCCGCGGCAGTCGCAACTTTGTCGACGTCATCGCCGGCCACCAGCACATCGACCGGCGCGCCAAGCTGGAGCCCGGCGGCAACGACGCGCGCCGTCGCCGGAGCGAGCTGGCCGAGATCGTGATCGGCAAGAACGAGCGTAGCCATCAGAGCGCCTCCAGTTCCTTGACTTCGCCGGCGATGAACGCCGCCAGTTCCGCCGTGTCGGCCACCTGCCGGCCACCCGGCCGTTCAGCGGGCGGGGATACTTTATCGATGACGAGGCGCGGGCTGATATCGATGCCGAACTCGGCCACCGGCCGCACCGCCAGCGGCTTCTGCCGCGCCTTCATCACCATCGGCAGCGCGGCGTTGCGCGGGGTGTTGAGGCGCAGGTCGGCCGTCACGATTGCGGGCAGCGGCAGGGCAATGGTCGCTCGGCCGTAATCGACCTCGCGCGTCACTTCGAGCCCGCCTTCGCCGGCCTTGATCTCGGAGGCGAAAGTCGCCTGCGGCCAGCCGAGGAGCCCAGCCAGCATCTGGCCGACATGGTTGGAATCGTCATCCACCGCCTGCTTGCCCAGCAGGATCAGGTCCGGCTTCTCCTCGTCGGCCACCGCCTTGAGGAGCTTTGCCACCGCCAGCGTCTCCACCCGCTCGTTCGTCTCGATGAGCACGCCGCGATGCGCGCCCATGGCGAGCGCGGTGAGGATCACGTCATTGGCCTGCTTGGGCCCGATGGAGACGATGACGATCTCGTCGGCCTTGCCCGCTTCGGCCAGTTGCACGGCCGCTTCCACCGCGTGCTTGTCGAAGGGGTTCATCGACATGCGCACGTTGTCGGTCTCCACGCCCGAGGAATCGGAGCGGACGCGGATACGCACGTTGTGGTCGACCACGCGCTTGACGGCGACGAGGATTTTCATGGGCTTCGGGCTCCCGTGCATGTGGCGCCGTGTCTTGGCAAAGATCGGCGGCCGGGACAAGGAATTCTGCACTCATGCCGGAGCGCGCAGGAGAATTCTGTTGCCCCTGCGACCGGCTGGTGGTTGACGCATCACCGCCCGGCAGGCGAGACTTGCGGCTTAACCGACCGAGAATTTTTCATGCCCGTTATCAACCGTATCGCGGAATTTCACTCCGAAATTGCCGCCTGGCGACGCGATTTCCACGCAAACCCCGAATTGCAGTACGACGTCGTCCGCACGGCCGGGAAAGTGGCGGAACTGCTCGAAGCGTTCGGCGTGGATGAAGTCGTCACCGGTGTCGGCCGGACGGGCGTGGTGGGCGTGATCAAGGGCCGCGCCAGCGACAGCGGCAAGGTCATCGGCCTGCGCGCCGACATGGATGCGCTGCCCATCACCGAGCGCACCGGCAAGGATTATGCGAGCCAGACCGGCGGCAAGATGCATGCCTGCGGCCATGACGGGCATACCGCCATGCTGCTGGGCGCGGCGCGCTACCTCGCCGAGACCCGCAATTTCGACGGTACGGTCGTGGTCATCTTCCAGCCCGCCGAGGAAGGCGGAGCGGGCGGCAAGGCCATGATCGATGACGGGCTGATGGAGCGCTTCGGCATCCAGGAAGTCTTCGGCATGCACAACTGGCCGGGGATCGCCGCGGGCACCTTCGCGATTCGTGCCGGCGGCATCATGGCCTCGACCGACGAGTTCAACATCTTCATCGAGGGCGTGGGCGGGCATGCCGCCAAGCCGCACCTCACCATCGACCCGGTCGCCACCGCCGCCCATATGGTCACTGCGCTCCAGACCGTCGTGTCGCGCAATATCGATCCGCTGCAGCCGGCCGTGCTGTCGGTGACGATGATCCAGACCGGCGAGGCCTTCAACGTCATCCCGCGCACCGCGCGCGTCGTCGGTACCATTCGCGCCCACAACGAAGAGGTCCGTAACCTCGCCGAGAAGCGTCTGCGCGAGATCGCCACCCAGATCGGCGCCGCCTTCGGCGCCAAGGTCGAGATCGGCTTCCGCCGCGGCTATCCGGTGACGGTCAACCACGAGGCCCAGACCGCCTTCGCGGCCAACGCCGCCGCCGAAGTCGTCGGGCAGGACAAGGTCGATACCGATGTCGCGCCGAGCATGGGCGGCGAGGACTTCTCCTACATGCTGCTGGCCCGTCCGGGCGCCTACATCTTCGTGGGCAACGGCGATACCTCCGAGCTCCACACCGACACCTACGATTTCAATGACGAGATCATCCCCCAGGGAACGAGCTATTGGGTGAAGCTGGCCGAGATGGCCATGCCGGTGAAAGCCTGACCGGCGGGAAGCCGGCAATGAGCGGTCCCAAACCATCGCAGGCGACCATGCTCGGTCACACGCTAATGACGCTCGTCATCGCGGCGGCCGGCGGCTTTGTCGGGCAAATGGCGCAGATTCCGGCCGGCTGGCTCATGGGCAGCGCGCTGGCCGCGGCCGGGGCCGCCCTGGCCGGCGTCAAGGTCACCGTGCCCGGCTGGCTGCGCGACATCACGTTCGTGCTGACGGGAATGTCGATGGGCGCAAACGTGGCCCGCGACAGCCTCTCGCTCATCGCGCAATGGCCGATCAGCCTCCTCGGCCTGGCGCTGGAACTGGTGCTCATCATCGCCACGACCGGCTACATGCTGCGCAAGCTCTTCCGGCTCGATAACGCCACTGCCTATCTCAGTTCCTTCCCCGGGCACCTCTCCTTCGTCATGGGCATCGCGGCGACGGGGCTGGGCGATCCGCGCCAGATCACCATCATCCAGGTCATCCGCATCATGATGCTGACGCTCTGTGTGCCGATGGGCGCCCTCTTCCTCCCCATCGAACACTTCTCGGCGCCCGCCAATATCGTGGTGATGGATGCCCAGACGCTGGTGATGCTGGCCATCGCCTGCGCCATCACGGGCTTTCTCTTTACCCGCCTGCGCGTGCCGGCCGGCATGGTGCTGGGCGCCATGGCCGCCGCTACTGCCGCCAAGCTCGGTGGCCTATTCGACGGCGCCATGCCCGTGCCGCTCGCCAATCTCACCTTCGTGCTGGTGGGCGCGCTCATCGGTTCGCGCTTCGCCGGCATCACCCTGACCGAGTTCCGGCAGGCGGCGATCGGCGGCCTCATCGCCACGGCAATGACGGTCGGCATCGTCACGGCCATCGCCTATGGCGTCAGCCTTCTCGTCGACATGCCCTTCGGCCAGATCTGGCTCGGCCTCTCCCCCGGAGCGCTCGAAGGCATGGGCGCGCTCGGCGTTGCACTCGGCTACGACACGGCCTTCATCGCCGCCCACCACGTCTCGCGCCTCCTCATGCTGACGGTCGCGATTCCGCTCGTGGCGATGATGGTGGCGCCCCGAAAAAGTCAGCCCGTCTAACGCTTCCCTCCCACGCTGCGCGCGTGTAGAGACTACCATACCACCCGCCAACGGACTTCGGCCGTGTTCGCCATCTTCAACGTCGTCATCCCCGTCTTCGCCATCGTGGCGCTGGGCTACGCCGCCGTGCGGTACAAGCTCTACCCCACTGAAGGCGTCAAAGGGCTGGTGTCGTTCGTCAACAATTTCGCCACGCCGTGCCTGCTCTTCGAGGCGATGCTGACGGCCGATTTTTCGACGACGTTCAATCTGGGGATCATCATCCCCTTCTATATCGGCGCCCTCACCTCGCTCACCGTCGGCACCCTCATCGCCATCAAGCTCTTCAAGAACCGGCCGGGCGAAGGCGTGGCCTCGGGCTTTGCAGCGATGTTCACCAATACCGTGCTCATCGGCATTCCCATCATCCAGCGCGCCTATGGGCCGGAAGCCATGCCGGTGGTCTATTCGATCATCGCCTTCCATGCGCCCTGTCTCATCACCATCGGCATGCTGGCCATGGAACTGGTTCGGCGCGATGCGGCGCCCTGGCACAAGGTCATGGCCGTCGCCGGCATGCGCATCGTGCAGAACCCGCTGCTCTGGGGCGTGGGCCTGGGCCTTGTCGGCAATCTCCTCAACGTGGAACTGCCCGAACCCGCCACCGCCTTCGTGACCATGATGTCGCAAGCCGTGCTGCCCGCGGCGCTTTTCGGCCTCGGGGGCGCGCTCAACGAATACCGGATTTCGGAAAGCTGGCTGCAGGCCACGGCGATGGCGGCTTTCAAGCTGGTCATCCATCCGCTGATCGCCTACGTGCTGATTGTCCATGTCCTGCACGTGCCGCTCGAAATGGCGCGCTACGGCGTGCTGCTGGCGGCGATGCCCACGGGCATCAACGCCTACATCTTCGCCACCTACTACAATCGTGGGGTGAGCGTGGCCAACAGCACGATTCTGATCACGACCGGGCTCTCGATCCTCACCGTTTCGGCGTGGCTCTGGATCCTCGGTCCCTGAAGCATCCAAGGAGAACGCCATGAGTGTCGAAATCCTCCAGACCCACAAGCTGCTCGATAGCTGCCAGGCAGCGCTGGCGAAGAACTTCACGGTGCACAAGCTCTTCGAGGCTGAAGACCGCGAGGCTCTCCTCGCGAGCGTCGCCCCGCGCATCCGCGGCATCGCCGCCGGCGGCCGCATCGATGCAAAGCTGATGGACGCGCTGCCCAAGCTCGAAATCATCGCCAGCTTCGGGGTCGGCTACGATTCCATCGATATCGAGGCCGCCAGGACGCGCGGCATCCACGTCACCAACACGCCAGATGTGCTCAACGACGCCGTGGCCGAGCTCGGCATCGGCCTCATGCTCTCCCTCTCCCGCCGCATCCCGCAGGCGGATGCCTTCGTGCGTGCCGGCCGTTGGGCCGGGCGCGAACGCTTCCCGTTCAGCTTCGAGCTCACCGGCCGCACGCTCGGCATCCTGGGCCTCGGCCGCATCGGCAAGGAAGTCGCCTCGCGCGCCCAGGGCCTCAAGATGCGCGTCGTCTATCACGGCCGGCACAAGCAGGAGAAAGTTCCCTACGTCTACTATGACAAGCTCGAGGACATGGCCCGCGACAGTGACTGGCTGCTGGTGGTGACGCCGGGCGGCAAGGGCACGGAAGGCATCGTCTCCCGCAAGGTGCTCGAAGCCCTCGGCCCCGACGGCGCCCTCGTCAACATCGCTCGCGGCTCGGTGGTCGATCAGGCGGCGCTGGTCGACCTTCTCCGCACCGGCAAACTCGGCGCCGCCGCCCTCGACGTCTTCGTCGACGAGCCCAACGTCCCCGAGGAACTCTTCACCCTCGACAACGTCGTCCTCTCCCCCCACGTCGCCAGCGCCACGCAACAAACCCGCGACGCCATGGGCGCACTGGTGGTCGAAAACCTCATCGCCCAGTTCAAAGGCGAACCGCTGCTGAGCCCGGTGGTCTAGCGGGGCGCCCCAACCACTGCACTTCCCCAGGCGAAAACCTGGGGCCGATTGCACCCCTCCACCGAGTGGCGCCATCCATGGGCCCGGCTCTCCGGCCGGGGAAGATCGAGAGGCTGGCGAGACAGTGTCTTAACGCGAGATCGCCCCCCATCGCCCTCGCCCCTTGTGGGAGAGGGTGCCCGAAGGGCGGGTGAGGGGTTGCCCCAACTACCGAGCCCCCTCATCCGGCGCTCCGCGCCACCTTCTCCCACAAGGGGAGAAGGAACCCTGCGGTACTCCGCCCTCACCTCTCACCCCTCACCATCCCCACCACCGCACTTCCCCGGGCGAAGACCCGGGGGCCTATTGCCCCCCTCCACCCGAGTGGAGGCATCCGTGGGCCCCGGCTCTGCGGCCGGGGAAGACCGAGAGGGTGTCGAGATAGTGCCTTAACGCGAGATCCGACCTCGCCCCTACTCCAAATTCCGCTGCTCCATCGTCGGCGTATCGTGGATGCACATCACCTCCAGCCGGTCCTCGCCCACGTTCAGGAACTTGTGCGGCACGTTCGGCGGCACCACGAGAATGTCGTTCGGCCCCGCCTCGATAACCTCGTCCCCCGCCGTGAACCGCCCCTTGCCGCGCTTGACGATCCACGTCTCCGAATAGGGATGCACGTGCAGTGGCGGGCCCTCGCCCGGCCCGATATCGACGGCGAAAAACGAGACGGCCGCCCCATACTCGCCGCCTTCGAACCGGATGGTCCGGCTCTTGCTGGGTGGACGATCGGCAAAACGCAGGATGTGCACCATCTTTTCTCTCCTTCGGCCCCTTGCCGGATGTGGCGGGAACAGTTCTCAATGATCGGATGTTGAGCAAGCCTATTGCAGGAGTCGACTATGCGGGAATGGTGGCGAGGCGCGGTGATCTATCAGGTTTATCCCCGCTCTTTCCAGGACACCAACGGCGACGGGGTGGGCGACCTGCCCGGCATCATGCGCCGGCTCGACCACATTGCGAGCCTGGGCGTGGATGCCATCTGGCTCTCGCCTATCTTCCAGTCGCCCCAGGCCGACATGGGCTACGACGTTTCCGACTATATCGAGGTCGATCGCCTCTTCGGCACCATGGAGGATTTCGATGCGCTGATCGAGCGGGCGCATGCGCTCGGCCTCAAGGTCATCATCGACCAGGTGCTCAGCCACACCTCTGACCAGCATCCCTGGTTCCGCGAAAGCCGGCTCAACCGCACCAATGCGCGGGCCGACTGGTTCGTCTGGGCCGATCCGATGAAGGATGGCTCCCCGCCCAACAACTGGCCCTCGGTCTTCGGCGGTCGCGCCTGGGAGTGGAACCCCTCGCGCGGGCAGTATTACTTCCACAATTTCCTCATCGAGCAGCCCGACCTCAACTTCCACAATCCCAAGGTCCAGGATGCCGTTCTCGACGTGATGCGCTTCTGGTTGGAGCGGGGCGTCGACGGCTTCCGCCTCGATACGGTCAACTACTATTTCCACGACGCGCAATTGCGCAGCAACCCGCCCGCACGGCGGCCCGAGCACCTGCCCTATGCGGTCAATCCCTATGACATGCAGGAGCACCGCTATTCCAAGTCGCAGCCGGAAAACGTCGAGTTCCTGCGCAAGGTCCGCAAGCTCCTCGATCGCTATCCCAACACCACCTCGGTGGGCGAGGTCGGCGACAGCCACAAGGCCGTGCCGCTCATGGCCGAATACACGTCCGGCGGCGACAAGCTCCACATGTGCTATTCGTTCGAATTCCTCGGCGACGGTTTCACGGCCGAGCATTTCCGCTCACGCATCGAAACCTTCTTCAAGGCCAGCAAGGACGGCTGGCCCTGCTGGAGCTTTTCGAACCACGACGTCAACCGCCACATGAGCCGCTGGGCCAAACACTCGCAGAACGCCGCCGAACTCGGCCGGCAGGCGGTGGCGCTCCTGACCTCGTTCAAGGGCAGCGTCTGCATCTACCAGGGCGAGGAACTGGGGCTGCCCGAAGCCGACATCCTCTACGAGGAACTGACCGACCCGCCTGGAAAGCGTTTCTGGCCCGAATACAAGGGCCGCGACGGTTGCCGCACGCCCATGCCGTGGGATGAGGGCGAGGCGCCGAACGGGTTCAGCGACGGCAAGCCCTGGCTACCGGTCAAGCCCGAACACTCGGCCCTCAACGTGACGCGCCAGAACGGGGACGAAGCTTCGCTCCTCAATTTCTATCGCCAGCTCATTGCCTGGCGAAAGCAGCAGGACGCGCTGGTCAGCGGCGACATCACCTTCTTCAAGACGGCCGAGCCGATCCTGGCCTTCCGTCGCAAGAGCGAAGACGGCGACATCGTCTGCATCTTCAACCTCTCGCCCAATGCCCTCAACGTCACTGTCCGCGGCGCCTCGGTCGGCCCCGACGAAATCTCGCAGAACGCCGAATTCGACCGCGAGCAGTTGTCGCTCGGGCCGAACGGTTTTGCGTATTTTCTGGCGGGTGCGGGGATCGACGTGGGCTACGCCGGGTAGCGCCCGGCAAGGCGAGGCGCGGGCCTGGGCCCGCGCCGGTTCCGGGCTAGCCGGTGGTCTTCTCGGTGATCGGCTTGAGCGTATAGGGATCGAACAGCTCCATGCCGGCCACGCCGTGGGAATCGGTGATATAGGCGCGTACGCAGCTTCCCAGCGACTCCACGCCCGACACGTTATAGCCGAGCTTGTCGAGATCACTCGTGATCACGTCGCTGTGGTCGTCGATATACTTGGACTCGCTGCCCTCGTAGCAGGCGGCGAAGGTGTCGGGGGTGTGCGCGGTCGTGCGGACGGCGGCCTGGGCAGGAACCGCCAATCCGGTCAGGCCGGCAGCGGCAACAAAGGCAAGAGCAAGCTTCGCATACATGGGAGGACTCCTTGGCTTGAAACCTACGCCTTGGAGTGTCCTCCCGCCGCGGGCTGCCAACCAGTTAAAAGCCGGCAACCCTCGTGAATTCGGCGTAACGCCCCGGACAGGTTCAGAAAACCTGCCGGAAGGTGGTGGGGTCGTAAAACTCCATCGCCTCGCCGCCGCCGGGCTGGCGGACATAGGCGCGCAGGCACCCGTTCCAGAATTCCACGCGCGTCGCATCCACGCCGCGCTGGCGCAATTGCTGCCGGGCCAGCTCACCGCGTTCCTCTTCGGTGTAGCGGCCGATGCGGATGCCGAAGCTGGTGTTGAAATCGGAGGTGGCGCCCGTGCCGCCCGTGCAGAAGGGAACGGCCGCAGCCGGCGCGCTCATGGCGGGGAGGGCGAGGAGCACCAGCGCTAAGGTCTTGATGTTCATGATGGAGGCCTCTTGAATCGTTGACGCATCTTGGGGGCGGAATGTGCCGAAATTTGAGCCGGCACACCACCTACAAGTTCGTTAGCGATCAATGCCCGCCCTTGTGCACGCGTTCCCGCAGGTGCCGGATGCCGAGCCAGGTGAGCAGCACCACGACCGGCGCCAGCATGCCGGCCCAAAGCTTCGGGTCGATCGAATGGTCGTAGGCCGTGAGGATCCCGAGCACGTAGGAGAGTATCCCCAGCGCGTAATAGCTCACCGCCACCACCGACAGCCCCTCGACCGTCTGCTGGAGCAGGTAGGATTGCTCGGCGCGATGGTTCATCGACTTGAGGATGGCCTGGTTCTGCTCGGCCAGTTCCACGTCGACGCGGCTGCGCAGCAGCTGGCTGGTGCGCGCCACGCGGTCCGACATCTCGCGCTGCCGGTTGAGGATGGATCGATAGGTACGCGCAGCCGGGTTGAGGCGGCGGTTGATGAAGCTCGAAAGCCGCTGCGCACCCGAGACGCGATCCTCGCGCAGGTCCTCGAGGCGGCGTTGCACCAGGTCGTAATAGGCGCTCGAGGCGTTGAGCCGGAAATGGGTCTGCGCCGTCACGCGCTCGAGCTCGCCGGCCAGCGCCGTGAGCCGGATGAGGAAGCTGCTATCGGTGCCGGGCTTGAGGTCGGCCAGTTCCTCGGTCAGGTCCATCAGGCCCCGGTCGATGTCGTTGAGCTTGGGGCCGGCCCATTGCACGTCGGGCCAGGAATAGAGCGCAAGCAGGCGGTAGGTCTCGATCTCGGTCAGCCGCTGGGCCAGCCGGCCGACGCGTGAGGTGCTCAGGTCCGTCGTGAGGATCGAAATGCGGGTGAACCCGTCCGGCCCCGGCCTGAAATCGGTCTCGACCAGCGCCTCGCCGCTATTGACGAGTGAGCCCATATGCTCGGGCCCGCGCTGCTGCCGCTCGACGAGCAGCCGCGCCAGGTCCTCGGTCGTGCCGCGAGCGGTGACCCGCAGCGCGAGGAGAAGCGGGGCCGGCGCGGTGTCGCGCCACGATGCCGGAAAGTCCGGCTCGGGCGGCGGGGCGTCCTCCGTCCCGGGCTCGCGCGAGAGCACAGTGATCGAGCAGAATTCGGTGTGCCGCTCCCACTTGATGGCGAAGGCATCGGTGTGGGCGAGCACCTGGTCGGGTCGGTCGAGATCGACCTTGGCCTGCCAGGCGAAGAGCAGCGCGTGGACGTGTTCGTAGTGCCGGTCCGAGCCGATGTCGTCGGTGCGGAATACCAGGTGCGTGAGCACGCCCGGCAGCGGCATGGGCAGGGGTGGGCGACGATGCGATTCGTCGAACACGTCCTGCCAGCGCGGATCGCGCTCGAAACCGGCGAGCCGGATGTCGGTGGTTGGTAGCTCGTTCATGCGGCCCTCTTCAACGCACGGACAATAGTGCAGAAATTTCCTCGCCGAGAACGAAAAATTGGTCGCATGCGCAACACTGGGCGGCTCATCTTGAGCCTTCATGGTTTCGTCACCCGAGAGCGGCTAGCTTCGCTGGTTTCAAGGGGCTAAGAACAGGGAAAAGGGGAGAGGCTTTCCGCATGTCCGAGACGGGTAGCGAGCTGGGTATCCACGACATTTTCGTCATCGGCGGCGGCATCAACGGCACCGGTGTCGCGCGCGATGCGGCCGGGCGCGGCTATTCGGTGATGCTGGCCGAAATGAACGACCTCGCCTCCGGCACGTCCTCGGCGGCCACCAAGCTCATCCATGGCGGCCTGCGCTATCTCGAACACTACGAATTCCGCCTTGTGCACGAGGCGCTGGCCGAGCGCGAAGTGCTCTGGAGCGCCGCCCCGCACATCATCCGGCCGCTGCGTTTCGTGCTGCCCTACCAGAAGGGCCTGCGCCCCGCCTTCGTGCTGCGCACCGGCCTGTTCCTCTACGATTATATGGGCGGCCGCAAGCTCCTGCCCCCGACCAGGACGCTCGACCTGCGCACCGACGAGGCCGGCAAGCCGCTCAAGCCCGGCTACCGCACCGCCTTCGAATATTCCGATTGCTGGGTGGACGATGCGCGCTTCGTCGCCCTCAACGCACTCGACGCCCGTGAGCGCGGCGCCGAGATCCGCACCCGCACCAAGGTCACCTCCGCCCGCCGCAGCCAGGGTGCATGGACCATCGACATCGAGGACATGAATACCGGCGTGCGCGAGGCCGTGCGCGCCCGCATGCTCATCAATGCCGCCGGCCCCTGGGTTGATCACGTCATTGTCGAGGCCCTGGGCGACAACGGCGCGCACAACGTGCGGCTGGTCAAGGGCAGCCACATCGTCATCCGCAAGAAGTTCCAGCACGATCGCTGCTATTTCTTCCAGAACCCGGACGGCCGCATCATCTTCGCCATTCCCTATGAGGACGATTTCACCCTCATCGGCACCACCGACCAGGACTACAAGGCCGACCCCGCCAAGGTGAAGATCTCGGAAGAAGAGACCAATTACCTCTGCAAGGCCGCGAGCGAGTATTTCCGTGAGCCGGTACGGCGCGAGGATATCGTCTGGACCTATTCGGGCGTGCGACCGCTCTTCGACGACGGCGCCAGCGCCGCGCAGGAAGCCACGCGCGACTACGTGCTCAAGGTGCAGGGCGATGCCGCGACCGGCGCGGTGCTCAACGTCTTCGGCGGCAAGCTCACCACCTCGCGGCGGCTGGCGGAATCCGTGCTCGAACATATCGAGGATATCCTCGGCAAGCGCGGCGCTCCCTGGACGAAGGATGCCAAGCTGCCCGGCGGCGAGTTCGAGCCGCTGGCCTTCGATGCCGAAGTTGAAAAGCTCAAGCGCGACTACCCTGCCCTGCCCCCGGCGCTGCTCAAGCGCCTCATGGGGCATTACGGCACCCGCGCGCGCTTCATCCTCAAGGATGCAAAAATTCTCGCCGACCTGGGCGAAATGTTCGGGACCGACCTGTCGGCCCGCGAAGTCGACTACCTCATGGAGGAGGAGTGGGCGGTTTCGGCGGACGACGTCCTGTGGCGTCGTTCCAAACTCGGTCTGCGGACTGCGGAAGAAGACAAGGCGCGGCTGGCCGCCTACATGGCAAAGCATCAGGAAGCGCGCGTTTAAGGGGGAGATTTCATGAGCGGTTACGTGCTGGCGATCGACCAGGGCACGACATCGAGCCGTGCCATCGTCTTTGACGAGAAGCAGGCCGTCGCCGGGGTCGGGCAGAAGGAATTCACCCAGATATTCCCGCAATCGGGCTGGGTGGAGCACGACCCGGAGGAAATCTGGGAGAGCGTGGTCTGGGCGGTGCGCACGGCCATCGAAAAGGCCGGCATTTCCGCCGCTGAAATTTCCGCCATCGGCATCACCAACCAGCGCGAAACCACCCTCATCTGGGACCGGGCGACCGGCAAGGCCATCCACAACGCCATCGTCTGGCAGGACCGCCGCACTGCCTCGATCTGTGCCGCGCTCAAGAAGGCGGGCAAGGAAAAGGTGTTCTCCCGCAAGACCGGCCTGCTGCTCGATCCCTATTTCTCGGGCACCAAGGTGCGCTGGCTGCTCGACAAGGTGAAGGGCGCCCGCAAGCGCGCCAACGCAGGCGAACTCGCCTTCGGCACCATCGACAGCTTCCTCATCTGGCGGCTGACGGGCGGCAAGGTCCACGCCACCGATGCGACCAATGCCAGCCGCACGCTGATGTTCAACATCGCCAGGAACAAGTGGGACGACGAATTGCTGGCCGCCCTCGACGTGCCCGCCTCACTCCTCCCGGCGGTCAAGGATTGCGCCGACGATTTCGGCACCACCGATCCAGGCCTTTTCGGCGCGGCCATTCCCATTCTCGGTGTCGCCGGCGACCAGCAGGCCGCCACTATCGGCCAGGCCTGTTTCGAGCCCGGCATGCTCAAATCCACCTACGGCACCGGGTGCTTTGCGCTGCTCAATACCGGCAGCGAAATGGTCAAGTCGAAGAACCGCCTGCTGACCACCATCGCCTATCGCCTCGATGGCAAGACCACCTACGCCCTGGAAGGCTCGATCTTCGTTGCAGGCGCCGCCGTGCAATGGCTGCGCGACGGCCTCAAGGTGGTCAAGACCGCCGCCGAAACCGGCGCCCTCGCCCATTCCGCCGATCCCGGCCAGCACGTCTACATGGTCCCCGCCTTCGTGGGCCTGGGCGCCCCCTGGTGGGATGCCGAGGCGCGCGGCGCCATCTACGGCCTCACCCGCGGCACCGGCCCGGCCGAAATCGCCAAGGCGGCACTCGAATCTGTCGTCTACCAGACCCGCGACCTGCTCGATGCCATGCGCAAGGATTGGAAAGGTGCCGGCCAGAACACGGTCCTGCGCGTCGACGGCGGCATGGTCGCCTCCGACTGGACCATGCAATTCCTCGCCGACATCCTGAACGCCCCCGTCGACCGCCCCACCATCCTCGAAACCACCGCCCTGGGCGCCGCCTGGCTCGCCGGTTCGAAGGCCGGCGTCTGGCCCGACGCCAAATCCTTCTCCAAATCCTGGTCCCGCGACCGCCGCTTCGAGCCGCAGATGGAAGCGGGGACAAGGAAGCGCAAGCTCAAAGGCTGGGACGACGCGGTGCGGCGGACGCTGAGCTGAGGGCGGACACGATCGCTGAAGGGAACCTGCCTACGGCATGGTGTTCGGCAGCCGCCACTCACCATCAATCGCATCAAGCCACAGTCACCCTCACGACCTCACAACCCTCCCCACCACCGCACTTCCCCGGCCGAAGAGCCGGGGCCCACGGATCCCTCCACTCGAGTGGCGCGGTGCAATAGGCCCCGGATCAAGTCCGGGGAAGTTCCGTGGTGGGGGACGTATGGTGGTAAGGAATACGCGAAGCGAACAATGGGGACAGCGACGCTGCGAAGATACCGCGGCGGAAGGTCCGCTAGCGCACCGACGCGGACACCACGCCCAACATCCCCACCGCACGCCCCACACGCTCCCCCCTCTCCCCTTGAGGGAGAGGGTGCCCGAAGGGCGGGTGAGGGGTCTGCCCCAACCACCGCAACCCCTCATCCGGCGCTACCGCGCCGCCTTCTCCCTCAAGGGGAGAAGGGAACCCGTGGCCCGCCCGAGAACACCCCGGCCACGCTATCTCCCCACCACGCTATTCTCCCACCAACCCCTCCCCACCACCGCACTTCCCCGGCCGCAGAGCCGGGGCCCACGGATACCTCCACCCGAGTGGCGCGGTGCAATAGGCCCCGGATCAAGTCCGGGGAAGTTCCGTGGTGGGGGAAGTCCCGTGGTTGGGGAAAGTGTGGTGGTTGGATACGTAGCGAGGTGCCGCATTGGCCCGCACAATGATGGGGCCTACTGATAAACCCGCCACGCATCGAACGACCCACCGGCGATCAGCGCCCAGTAAATCCCCATCCGGCTCTTGCCCGGCGTGCGTGCGAAAGCCAATCCGAACTCCACGAACTTCGTGCTCAGCAGCGTGTCGCGATGGCCCGGAGATTCCAGCCAACCCTCCAGCGCATGCGCAAGCGTCTTGTGCCCCCCGGCCACGTTCTCGCCCACCGCCCCGATATACCCGGCCGCCGTTACCCGCTCGCGCAGCGTCACGCCGAGATCGTGCGAGAGCTTGTCCTTGGCCGCCATCAGCCGCGCCTGCGAGCGCGCCGCTTCGGCCAGTTGCGGGTTCCATGACCAGGCCGGGCGGCCGTTGGCGGCGCGGACTTCGTTGACCTGCCGCAGCATCGATTCCGGGGTCAGCGCCTCGGGCGAGTTATCGCCCGGCGCCATGACCGGCATGGTGGTCGAGCAGGCGGAAAGCGTGGTGGCCGCGGCCGCGACGAGGAAACCGCGGCGGGAAAGAACGAGCATGTCTGGGGTCCCGATTCGAACTTCCCTGCAATCTAGGATGATCGCGGCAAAATCAGGAAGAGTTCGCTGGAATTCCGGAAGCGGGGCTGCCTTGCGCGCCGCTTGCGCCGCCTGTTTAGTGCAGGCGGGGAGGAATTCTGGAATGGCGCAGCCGTCGCATTTCGTGATCGTGGGCGGAGGCACGGCCGGTTGGCTGGCGGCCTTCATCATCCAGGACAGCGCCCGGCGCATGAAGCTGGATGCCAAGATCTCGGTGGTCGAATCCTCCAGGATCCGCACCGTGGGCGTGGGCGAAGCGACCACCGCCGCTTTCCGCGTCTTCCTCCAGCACTTCAAGATCGACGAGTTCGAGTTCTTCCGCGAGACGGAAGCCACCTTCAAGCTCGGCATCCGCCATCAGGATTGGCGCCGCAAGGGCTATACCTATTACGGCCCGATCGATGATCCCCACCAGGTCGTCGCGCCTCCGCCGGGCGCGCCCTCGGATTATCTCAACGTCTATGCCGTCTCTGCCGGAAAGAAGGTGCAGGACATGCACCTCTTCGGCCCGCTGCTGGAGCGCAAGAAGGCACCCTATGCGCGCAAAGCCGACGGCTCGCTGCTGCGGCTGGGGCCGTTCCACCACGCCTTCCATTTCGACCAGTCGCTGGTGGGCCAGTTCCTCAAGCGCAAGTCGCGCGGCGTCGAGATCGTGGATGCGGTGGTCGAAGGCGTCGAGCGCGATGGCCAGACCGGCGACATCCGTGCCCTCAAGCTCGATAGCGGCGAATTGCTCGCCGCCGATTTCTTCATCGACGCCACCGGCTTCCGCAAGCGGCTCATCGTGCAGGAATTGCAGGCACCCTGGATTTCCTACGCCAGGGAGCTTCCGGTCAATCGCGCCCTACCCTTCTGGCTCGATATCAAGGAAGGCGACGAGATCAACAATTACACCCTGGCCTGGGCGCAGGAAAACGGGTGGATGTGGCAGATTCCGACCCAGACGCGCTATGGCTGCGGCTACGTCTATTCGGACGAATTCACCACGCCCGAGCAGGCCAAGCTTGAAGTCGAGCGCGCCATCGGCCGCGAGATCGAGGTTCGCGACGACATCCGCTTCACCATCGGCCGGCTGGAAAAGGCGTGGATCGGCAATTGCATCGCGGTGGGCCTGAGTTCGAGCTTCCTCGAGCCCCTGGAAAGCACCTCGATCCACGGCACCATCGTGCAGATGATGCTGTTCGCCGGCCACTACCTCAAGGAGCCCGGCAAGATGACTCAGGTCGAGCGCGACGATTACAACCGCCGCGTCGGGCGGCAGGTCGACGATTTCCGCACGTTCGTGAACACCCATTACGTCACCGAGCGGGACGACACCCCATTCTGGCGCAATGTCCGCGCAGAGCGCCTCCACCCCGAAACGAAAGAGCGGCTGGCCCGCTGGCGCCAGGAAATGCCCCGTACCGAGCATTTCCCGAACTACCTTGCGGGCCTGCCGCATATCGAGACGCAATTGCACTATCCGGTGCTCGATGGCCTCGGCCTGCTCGATCCGGCGGTCGCCAAGGCGGAGATGGCGCGCGATCCGAAATTGCGCGCCTTCGCCAGGAAGACCCATGACGCGCTGGTCAAGGAATACAAGCAGGCGGCGACCCAGGCGATGGGGCACGCCGAGTTCCTTGAGGCTGTGCGCGAGATGGGCTGAGCCTTACGGCAGCGTGTAGTCGATCTGGTAGTGCACGGTCTTGTCGTGCTCTGCCTGGTAGCTGCCGCCGCCTGAAATGCCGGCCAGCTCGCCCGTGCCCGAGGCCTTGACGATCTCCCAGCGCGAGCTGGCGACGCCATTTTCCCAGGTGCCGGTTTCGAAGATGATGAAACTGCCCTTGCGCCCGGCGAGTTCACCATCGACGAGGAGGTAGCCGGCATAGTGGCAATGCGTATCGTCCGGATATTGCATCAGGAAATCGGTGCGCGCCTTTGCCTTGAGATCGCCATCGAAGACCACCTCGATATTGGCCTTGGTGGATTTCTGCGGCGCGGACTCATGATAGGGCTTCTCATCCCAATTATTGTGCAAAATCGTGCCTTTGGCGGTTTTCATGGTCGGCTCCTCTGGATGATGAAGCCAGTCTAGCGCGGCTGGCGGAGCGGGAATTGTAGATTTGCGACAGACACTGGAACGCATCGTCATCGACCCGGCCCGGCAGCCCGCACGCGGCCTCCTCCACCGCGCCACGAGCTTCAGGCATTTCGAGCTCGTGCGGCTGGCGGCCAGCGCCGATTTCCAGCCGTTCATCGAGAATTTCTGGCTGGTGATCTGGGATCTCGATGAGCCCTATACCCAGGAAAACCTGCCCCATCCCAGCCAGCACCTGGTCATTGACCCGATCGGCGGTACCGGCATTTTCGGCCTGCAGCGCGCCAAGTTCACCTATACGCTCAACGGTACCGGCGCCGTCATCGGCACGAAGTTCCGCCCCGGCATGTTCCGCGGCTTTCTCGGCCGCCCCATGCACGTAATCACCGACCGGACCCTGCCGGTGCGCGACGTCTTCGCTGCCGATGACACCGCGCTCGACGAGCAGTTCTCGGCCCTCAACGACCCGACCGCCATGGCCGATATCATCGAAGGTTTTTTGCGCCCGCGCCTGCCCGGCCCCGATCCGCGCGCCGAAGAAGCGCAGCGGCTGGTGGCTCTCGTCGAAGCGTCACGCGACATGTTCACCGTCGCCGCACTTGCGAAACTGGCGGGCGTGACGCCGCGCAGCCTGCAGAGGCTCTTCGAGGATTATGTCGGGGTCGGCCCCAAATGGGTGATCGATCGCTACCGCATGATCGAGGCCGTGGAGGCCCTCAATCGCGACGAGGAAACGAGCCTGACCGCCCTCGCCCATGCGCTCGGCTATTTCGACCAGGCGCATTTCTCCAAGGCCTTCGTGGCGCTTACCGGCAAGCCGCCATCCTTCTACCGGCGCGGCGAGGCCTGAGCCTCAGGACTTGTCGTAAGCCGTCAGCAGGTGCGGCAGCACGTCGAGCTGGCCGGCGATGGAATTGCCGTCCTCGATATCCCAGCACGCCGAAAGCGCCGCGTGTGCAGCCGCGAAGCCCAGGATGCGCTTGCGGTTGAAGCCCAGTCGCGCCGAAAAGCTGTCTGCCAGCCGCGCGATGCGACCCGGATCGGACACCATGTTCTGCGCCCCGAGCGGATTGAGGAAGGCGTTGGCCACCTCATAGGTCGGGTCGCCCAAGAGCCCCTTGGGGTCGATGGCGAGCCAGCCACGCGGCGAGGAAAGGATGTTGTCGTGGTGCAGGTCGCCGTGCAGCGGCAGGGTCGCCGAGGGCTTGTCGAACATGGCCAGGCCAATGCCCACCGCCCGCGCATAGAGGTCGCGGGCCGTATAGGGCCAGGTGCGCACATTGGTGGCGAACAGCGACTGGAAGCGATCGCGCAGCGGGATCAGGTCGTCCGGCGCCGTCTCGCGCGGCTTGTGCAGAAGCTGGACGACATGTCCGAATGCCTCGGTCGCCTCGTCATCGCGTCCGGCGCGGGCCGGGTCGCCGAGCGTGGCGCCCTCGACCCATTCCATGAACACGGCATCTTCCGTGCTGTCGAAAACGGTAACCGCGCCCTCCCCGCCATACCATGCGAGCATGGCGCCGCCCCGGCGCTCATCCTCGAACTTTCCGGGTTTGAGCACCTTGAGAGCGGCCGGGTCGCGGCCATTCTGCTCGACCTTGTAGATCGTGCTCGTCGGCGTTTCGGTGACCGGCGTCGCCTTGGTCAGCGACCACCGGATCATGGCGCGGCTCAGCGCGGTCTCGGCGGGGGACTGATTCATCATCACGGTATTAGAGCAGATTGCCCAGGGAGATTCGATAGGGACCGCCGATTGCGGCGGGAGTGAGTCAGAGCGCGTTGTAGCTGGGGATTTGCCGCCCGGGATCGGCGATATCCTCGTAAAGATCGCGCCAACCGGGGTTTTCCGCCTCGATCAGCCGAACCTTCCACGCCCGCCGCCGCCGCTTGAGCAGGAATTCCCTGCGCGCGGCAAGGTCGTAGTCGCCAAAGACCTCATAATGCACCAGCCGCGTCACGTTGTAGGTCTTGGTAAATCCCGCCACGACATGATTGCGATGCTCCCAAACCCGCCGCGGCAGGTCGCTGGTAAAGCCGGTGTAGAGCGTGCCGTTCATGCGCGAAGCAAGGATGTAGACGTAAAATTGCGGCTCCATGGGTGGAGGGTGGCGCGTGGGTGGGAGTGTCGCAATTGGGATTTGTGACGGGTAGGTAAGAGCGCGGCGGTCGGCAGGGCGGTTACACCGAGCACTCGCCCCGTTACCCCCGTTACCCCCGTTACCCCGTTACTCGGTTACCCGGTCACCCATCACTCATCACCCGTCATCCATCACCCATTGCTCATCACCCACCGCTCCATCCCCACCACCGTACTTCCCCGGGCGAAGACCCGGGGCCCACGGATACCTCCACTCGAGTGGAGGAGTGCAATAGGCCCCGGATCAAGTCCGGGGAAGATCGGGGTGGGGCGGCAGCAGTGCAATGCAGAGCAAAGCAAAGCAAAGCAAAGCAAAGAGTTTCACCTCTACAAGCGCAACCGCCAAGACCGCAGCCCCTATCCCCCTATCCCCCTATCCCCCTATCCCCCTATCCCCCTATCCCGCTATCCCGCCCCACGCCTTACTTCCCCGGCCGCAGAGCCGGGGCCCACGGATACCTCCACTCGAGTGGAGGGGCGCAATAGGCCCCGGATCAAGTCCGGGGAAGTAAGGGGTGGAGGAAATTCAGTGGAAGCCCCCCAACAAAAAAGACCCCGGCGGTCACCCGCCGAGGCCTCCGGGAGGGAACCCAAAACCCCTACGCAACCTTCTTGCGGTTGCTCCGTGCCCATTCCGGCAGCCAGTCGCCATGCGCGGCCAGCAGGTCGTCCACCAGGTGCCAGATCTGGTCGAGATCAAGCTCGGCGGCCGTGTGCGGGTCCATCATCGCGGCGTGGTAGATGTGTTCCTTGTTCTCGGTCATCAGCGCCGCCACGGTCAGTTCCTGCACGTTGATATTGGTGCGGATGAGCGCGGTGAGCTGCGGCGGGAGGTCGCCGATATAGGTCGGCTGGATGCCCGAGGCGTCCACGAGGCACGGCACTTCTGCAGCGCAATTGTCCGGCAGCGAGGTGATGCAGCCATTGTTGCGTACGTTGCCGTAGATCACCGAAGGCTCGCCAGTCCACACCGAGTTCATGATGGCGGAGGCGTATTCCTTGCTCTCCTTGACCTCGATGGTGTTGGCCTTGCGATATTCCTCCGAAGTCGTCTTCCAGCGCGAAATCTGCTCGACGCAGCGCTTGGGGTATTCGTCGAGCGGAATGCCGAACTTCTCGATCAGGTCCTCGCGGCCTTCCTTGATGAAGTAGGGCGTGTATTCGGCGAAGTGCTCGGAGCTTTCCGTCACGAAATAGCCCAGGCGCGTCAGCATCTCGTAGCGCACCTTGTTGGGGCAGCGCGGGTTCCAGCCCGGCTTGGGCGCACGGCCTTCGCGGTAGGCACGGACGAGGTCCGGATAGAGGTCGCGATAGGAACCGTCCGGCTGGCGATGCTCGAACTTCAAATAGAACGCCATGTGGTTGATGCCCGCCGCGCGGTAGCGGATCTCGTCATAGGGAATGTCGAGATCGTGGGCGAGTTCGTGCGCCGTGCCCTGCACCGAGTGGCAGAGGCCGACCTGCTTGATGGTCGGATACTTCTCGGCGATGGCCCAGGTGTTGATGGCCATCGGGTTGACGTATTGCAGCATGATGGCCTCGGGGCAAACCTCGAGCATGTCCTCGCAGATCTTCCAGAGGTGCGGCACGGTGCGCAGGCCGCGCATGATGCCGCCGACGCCCAGCGTATCGGCAATGGTCTGGCGCAGGTTGTACTTCTTGGGCACTTCGAAATCGACGACCGTCGAGGGCTCGTAGCCGCCGATCTGGAAGCAGACGACCACGAAATTGGCGCCATCGAGCGCCTTGCGCTGGTCGGTATAGGTCTCGACCGTCGCCGGCACGCCGAGCGTGTTGATGAGCTTGCCGGCGATGATGGCGCTCTCTTCGAGGCGCTGGGGGTTGATGTCCATGAGCGCCACGCGCGCGCCGGCAAGCGCCGGACGCTGCAGGACGTCGCCGACGATGTTCTTCATGAACACCGACGAGCCGGCACCGATGAAGGTGATCTTGGGGTTGGCCATTCGAGGATTCTCCGCTTGGGGCTTGCCGCTGCTAGGCAGCGATTTCGAACGCGGCGCGGACGAGCCGGGCCGTGTATTCGGTCTGGGGTTTGGTGAGCACCTCTTCGACGGGTCCCTGCTCGACGATCTTGCCGTATTGCATGACCATGACGCGGTGGCAGAGCGCCCGGACGACCTTGAGGTCGTGCGAGATGAAGAGATAGGAGAGGCCTTTCTCGTCCTGCAGCTTGCGCAGCAGGTCGATGATCTGGGCCTGGACCGACAGGTCCAGCGCCGAGGTCGGCTCGTCCAGAAGGATGAATTCGGGCTCGAGCGCGATGGCCCGGGCAATGGCGATGCGCTGGCGCTGGCCGCCCGAGAATTCGTGCGGGAAGCGCGAGAGGATGGTGTCGGGCAACCCGGCATCGCGCAGCGCCTGGCGCACGCGCTCGACCCGTTCGCGCGAATTGGCGCCGATGCCGTTGACGATCAGCCCCTCCTCGATGATCTGGCGGATCGACATGCGCGGATTGAGCGAGGCGAAGGGGTCCTGGAAGACGATCTGCATGCGATTGCGCAGCGGGCGCATGCCGCCGCGATCCTTGGTGTCGATGCGCTCGCCGTCGAAGAGGATTTCCCCGCCCTGGTTGGAAATGAGCCGGATGAGGGCTTGGCCGAACGTGGTCTTGCCCGAGCCGGATTCGCCCACGAGGCCGAGCGTTTCGTGCCGCTTGAGATTGAGGCTCAGGTTGTCGCAGGCAACCAGTTCGAAGAAGCCGGGGTTGAAGAAGCCGCCGCGCTTGAGCGTAAAGGCCACCTTGACGTTCTTGCCTTCGAGAATGGTCTTTTCCTCGCCGCGCAGCGGGTTGGCCGTGCCCTTGGGCTCGGAGGCCAGCAGGTGGCGCGTATAGGCGTGCTGCGGGTTGGAGAAGAGCGCTTCGGTGCGGTTGTGCTCCTGCACCTGCCCGTTCTGCATCACGTAGACGTAGTCCGAGAACTGCCGGACGATGGTCAGGTCATGGGTGATGAGGATCACCGCCATGCCGTATTTGGACTTGAGGTCCTTGATGAGGTTGAGGATCTGCGCCTGCACCGTCACGTCGAGCGCGGTGGTCGGCTCGTCGGCAATCAGGATATCCGGCCGGTTCGCCAGCGCCATGGCGATCATCACGCGCTGGCGCTGACCGCCCGAGAGCTGATGCGGGTATTGCAGCAGCCGCGCCGCGGGCTCGGGAATCTGCACCTCTTCGAGCAGTTCCCGGGCCCGATCCATGGCCTGATGCTTGGACATCTTGTTGTGGAGGTGCAGGATTTCACAGATCTGCTGGCCGATCGTGTAGACCGGGTTCAGCGAGCTCATCGGCTCCTGGAAGATCATCGCCACCTTGTTGCCGCGCAGCTTGCGCATCTGGGCATCGGACATCGCGATGATGTCCTGTCCGTCGAGCGTAATCCGCGTCTGCTTGCCGATCTTGGCGCGCTTGGTGAGAAGGCGCATCACGGTGCGGGCGGTCACGGACTTGCCCGAGCCGGATTCACCGACGAGTGCGATTGTCTCGCCCTTGTGGAGCTGGAACGAGACATCTTCGACCGCGTGCACCACCCCGCCTTCGACCTTGAAGTCGACGGCGACGTTGCGGGCATCCAGGATCAGTTCGCGGCCATGCGTACCCAGATCGTGGCGTTCTGCGGGGGCCAGGGCTGTTGGGGACATGATGGGGCTCGCTCAGTAAGGGTCGACCGCGTCGCGCAGGCCATCGCCCAGCGCGTTGAACGCGAACACGGTGATGAGGACGAAGACCACGGGGCTCAGGATCCAGGGATAGGAGCCGATGACCGAGAAGGTGCCCGTGTCCTGGAGCATGAGGCCCCACGAGATCAGCGGCGGCTTCACGGCGAAGCCGAGGAAGCCGAGGAAGCTTTCGAGCAGCACCACCGAGGGCACGGCCAGCGTCACCGCCACGATGATGTGGCTCATGACGTTGGGCAGGATGTGCCGCGTGATGATGCGGAAGTCGCCCGAGCCCACCGCGATGGCGGCGCGCACATATTCGATCCGCGCCAGCGAGAGCGTCTTGGAGCGCACTTCGCGCGCCAGTTGTGCCCAGCCGAGCGCGGCCATGACGCCGATGACGAAGGCGATGAAGACGTTCGATGGTGCCGTCACCGGAATGAGACTGGTCAGCGCCAGGTAGAGCGGCAATTGCGGGAACATCAGCACGAATTCGACGAAGCGCTGCACCCAGACGTCCACCCTGCCCCCGATATAGCCCGAGGTTATGCCGACCAGCGTGCCGACGGTCGTCGTCAGCAGCACCACGACCAGCGCGATGGTGAGCGAGATGCGCGAGCCGACGATGCCGCGCGAAAGGATGTCGCGGCCGAATTTGTCGGTGCCGAGGAAATTCACCGGCTTGCCGTTGGTCGAGCCGAAGAAGTGGATGTTGGAGGGAATGACCCAGAGCACGTAATAGCTGTAGCCCGGAACGAAGAAGCCGAGCGGGGTCGGGTTCTCCATGTCCGGCCCGGTCAGGGGCTGGAAGGTGATGGGGTCGTATTCGCCGGTCTCGATGATCGGATAGACATAGGGGATGAGGCTGAAGCTGCCATCAGGCGCCGAGAACGTGATGTGGTCCGGCGGCGCGAAGGCGAGGTTCGGCTGCTTGGGGTCAACCGGCGCGAAGAAGTCGGCGAAAACCGCGATGATCAGCAGCAGCGCCACCAGAACCAGCCCGATCATGCCGATGATCGAGCGCCGGAAGCGGCGCCAGACGAGGGCGATATAGCCCTCGTTGCCATGGGCGAAGCGCGGGTTGATGGCCGGCTGCGCAGCCACCTGCGCGGCCTCCTCGGCGGGCGTGGGCGCGGGGCCTTCGCCGGCATCGGGCGGCAGCGGAATGGAGGAGCGGGTGTGAACTTCGGTCATTCGCGGGCACCTCCGAGGCGGACGCGCGGATCGACGATGGCGAGGAGGAGATCGGCGATGATGTTGCCGACGATGAGGGTCGCGGCCAGCACCATCACGAAGGTGGCGGTGACCCAGACGTCACCCACGGCCATCGAGCCGACGATGGCCGGGCCGACTGTGGCGAGCCCGAAGACGATGGCCACCTCGATCTCGCCGGTGAGCATATAGGGCAGCGCCACGCCCTGGTAGGCGATGAGCGGATGGAGCGCGTTGGGCACCGCATGCTTCATGATGACCGCGCCCTCGGGCAGGCCCTTGGCGCGGGCCGTCTCGACATATTGGGCATTGAGAACATCGAGCAGGTTCGCCCGCATGACGCGCATGTTGTAGGCCAGCCCGCCCAGCGTCGCGATGAAGATCACCGGCCAGACATGGGCGAGGAGATCGACGAACTTGTCCCAGGACCAGGGTTGCCCGCCATATCTGACGGAGTTGAAACTGCCGATTTCCTGCACGCCGAGCCTGAAGACCAGGATGTACATGATGATGATGGCGAGCAGAAATCTGGGGATGGTCATCCCGAGGAACGAGATGAAGCCGAAAAGCGTGTCGACCCAGCTATATTGTCGGGTCGCGGCGATGACGCCGAGCGTTATCCCGAGGATCGTCGCGAGGATGTGGCAGGTCAGCGCCAGCGCGATGGTGCGCGGCAGCCGTTCCGCGACCACGTCGCCCACGGGCTTGTTGTAATAGAGCGAATGACCGAAATCGAAGCGGGTGACGATGCCCTTGACCCAGTTGAGATACTGGACGGGCAGCGGGTCGTTGAGCCCGTTGGCCTGGCGGTAAGCCTCGGCCTGCAGTTCGGCCTCCTCGGCGGTGGCGCCGCCCTGGTTCATGAGCATGGAGCGGATGTAGTCGCCATAGTCGCCGGGCGGGGCCTGGATGATGGCGAAGGTCACGACGCTGAGCAGAAACAGGACAGGTATGGCCGATAGGATGCGGACTACCAGGAAGCGCAGGATCACGGGTCGTCTCCGGTCTGGGTCAGGGGGACAAGGGGGCCGCGGCTCCCTTGTCCGTCACGATTGGAGGACGATCGCTTAGTTGATCGGACCGTTGCCCTTGCCGGGCGCGCCCGGGAGGGTGTTCGGGTGCAGTTCATAGGCCTGCTGCTTGTCGCCAGGCACGAACACGCGCTCGCGGATGATGTTGTCTTCAGCCCAATTGAACATGAAGATCGGGGCACCAGCCGGGATATTGGCGAAGCGCTTGTTGATGATGAGCGCACCAGGATACTGCGTCAGGCCGATCGTATAGAGGTTCTCGGTGAACAGCTTCTGGTACTTCTTCATCGCCTCGACGCGCGCAGCAGGGTCGGACGTGTTGATGAAGGAATTGACCGTATCGACCATGTCCTGCTCGAACGGCAGCAGGTCGACCGTGCCATCCTTGCCGGCGCGGTGATTGTTGGCGATGCGCGGCCCGGTCGGCGCGAGCGCCACCGTGTTCTGCACCACCGAGATCAGTTCGGCGCCGTTACGCATGATCTGCCAGTCGTACTTGCCGGCCTGGTAGGTTGCGTCACGCTGGTTGCCGGCCTGGAAGTTGGCCACCACGCGCAGCCCGAGCGCTTCCATCGAAGCGATCACGCCTTCCGCGAGGCTCTTGTCGGTCTGGTAGTCCGAGTTGGCCAGGAGCGTGATTTCCACGTCCTTGCCGCCGACACCGGCCACGTCCGTCGGATAGTTGACGATGCCGTTCCCGTCGGTGTCCTTCAGGCCCGCCTTTTCGAGCAGCGCCTTGGCGGTGTCGAGCGAGTACGGGTAGTAGACCGTCGAGTCCTTGTCGTAATAGGTCGTGCCCGCATAGAGGCCGCCCGGATAGATGGCGGTGAACGGGCCCTTCACCAGCGACTCGCCGAGATGCTGGCGATCGAGGGCGTAGGACACGGCCTTGCGGAAATCGAGGTTGCGGTTGAGTTCGCGCACGGCCTGGCCACGCTCATCCGGTTCGCCCCAGCCATTGCCGGAGAGGTTCGGGATCAGCGAATAGCCGATGGTGCGGGCGCCGAAGGCGAGACGCGAGGGAGCCGACGGATCGGCAGCGCGCTTCAGGGCCTCGACATAGCTTTCGGCCTGCTCGAGGTTGGAGAAGTCGCCCGTGCCGGCCACGGCCTGCACGTCGCGGTCAGCCCAGGTCGAGAGGCGATAGTGGACTTCGTTGAGGTACGGGAGCTGGTTCCCGTTCTCGTCGACCTTCCAGTAATAGGGATTGCGGCGCATCACCACGATATCGTCGGGGCGATACTCGACCGGAACCCACGCGCCCATGACCGGAACGTTCAGGTATTCGGGCGGAATGGCGTTCTTGTACTGGTCGTAGGTGTTGGACGAGTACTTCGGGTGCAGCGGCTTGAAGATGTGCGCCGGGCCCGGGCAGAAGGTGCCGTAGGCCATCTGGTAGAGATACTGCTTGGGGAAGGCTTCCTTAAAGGTCCATTCGAGCGTGTAGTCGTCGAGCGCCTTGAGGGTCGTGCCTTCGCCGAAGGATTCCGGGGTCGCGCCGTTGAGCGGGGTGACGTTGGGATCCTGGACGTTGTCGTTCCAGTAGAACATGGCGTCTTCGGTGGTGAACGGCACGCCGTCGGACCACTTGGCGCCTTCGATGAGGTGCATCGTCAGCTTGTGGCCGTCTTCGGACCATTCCCAGCTCTTGGCCAGGTTCGGCAGCGGCTCCAGCTCTTCGGCCTTGACCTCGAAGAGCGGACCCGTGCGGGTCAGGCATTCCATGGTGCCGATGTCGATGCCGCCCCAGCCCTGGGACTGGCCGGCCATGTAGTTCCAGCCTTCCGGCCGGCCGCCGATGACGTGACGCATGACGTCGCCGTAGACGCCCACGCCGTCAGGCATGTTGGCGGTCTTGTAGACCAGCGGCTCCTTGGGGAGGCGGTCCTTGACCGCCGGCAGCTTGCCGGTGTCGACGAACTGCTTGGTCACCCAATCCGGCTCATGATATTCGGGCAGCGCCTTGAACTCGAAGATGTCCTTGACGCCGACGAAGGTGGGGAAGCCCTGGGCTTCGAATTTTGGCGGATCAGGCGGCGTGGTCGGTGCCACCTCCTGTGCCTGGACGGCCAGCATCGACACGCCCAGCAGCAGACTTGCCCCGCCAAGGGCAATCAGTTTTCTGCGCATAATTCCTCCCTCGGACACGGAACCCGCGCACCTGCGCCATGAATGGGGTCTCCTTCCCTCCATTCGGGTCCACGTGTTGAATGGTAGTGCTTGCAAATCGGCGCGCAATCCGATCTTTTAATGAGTTATTCCGGGTTTTAAAGATCGTGGAGAAGCGGAATGGCCGAGGTGGCAGCGGCACCCAAGTCCCTGGAAAAGCGGCGCGAACAGGCGCCATTGCCGGTGCCGCGGCCGGACCGGCGCTTCTATGCCAACACCTCTGCCTTCGGACGTTTCGGCATCCGCTGGTTCGATCCGCAGATCATGCCACAGGAGCACAGCCATGGGCATATCGAGCTCAACTGGCTCACCGCCGGGGGCATGGATTACGTCTATGACGGCCAGCCGGTCAGCGTGCCGCCCGAGCGCCTCATCATGTTCTGGGCCGGCATTCCGCACCAGACCATAGCGCTCGATCGCGGCCAGCAGGGCGACTCGCGCCAGTGCAACGTCTACCTGCCGCTCGACTCGTTCCTGCACATGCAGACGCTGGGCCGGCTCACCGAGACCATGATGGGCGGCGGCGTCATCGCCCTCACCCCCGACGCCATCGACGAGCATACGTTGCGCCGCTGGTATCAGGACTATCGCTCCGGCAATGCCGAGCGCACCGACATCCTCAAGTCCGAGATCAACAACATGCTGCGGCGCGCCGCACTCATCGGCTGGGACGAGCTGCTGCCGCCCTGGATCGAGTCCGTCACCCCCACGACCAAGGCCGCCACGCCGGTTCGCTACGTCGTCGCCATGGTCCGCCACATCATCGAGAACCTCTCCGATCCCCTGACCGCCGAAGACGTGGCCAAGGTGGTCGGGCTCCACCCCAATTACGCCCTCAATCTCTTCACCGAAGTGATGCGCGTTTCGGTCCGCAAGTTCGTGGTGCGCATGCGCCTCATCCGCGCGCGCTCGCTGCTCTTTGAGGGCAATATCTCGATCGCCAACGTCGCCTACCAGTCGGGCTTCACTTCGCTCAGCCAGTTCTACGAGCATTTCCGCGCCGCCTACGGCATGACCCCGCGCGAGATGCGGCAGAACCTGCACGGCTGAACCGATAAAATTTTAAGCAAAATTAACCGCTTTGGCAGCATTGCGGCGCCCCCGTGGCGCTCCGGTGCTAGCGTTCTCCCTGGGGGCAAGGGAGGCAGTCGATGACGCAACTTGAGCCTGATAATTTCTTCCGCAAGGCGTCCTACGCCAAGCTGCAGACCTCACTGGACCGCCATACGGTCCACACCCACGTCATGCTCGTCGCCGCCATGGTCGCGTCTCTGGCCATTGTCTCGGCCGCCGCGGCCGTGGTTATGGTCATCCTGTAGCAGCTGATCCGGGTTCGGCGCGGCGCAAGGCGAAATCTATCCCCGCGCCCCAACCCCGGCGTTACAATAACAACCCACCATCAAAACCCGTCAGCAAGGACGCCCCTCACACCCCTCAAAACATGTCCCAAAACCATCGAATTTGCCGCGGAAACCCGCGCAAGATGGCCAAAGATGTCCCGAAATTGAGTCAAAATTTAACGATTCAGGACGTTTCCTGAATAAAATAACTATTAAAATCAGCTATTTAATCGTCCAGAGACCGGGAAAATCCCTTAAAAAAATCCCCGTGAAACATTCAAAATGTTTCACGCCCGCGAATCCAACCCCAAAAGTCCGATCCACTGGCTAGCCCCCCAGCGTCGCCCAAAGCAGCAACGCCACTTTATCCCCCCAAACGCGTCACCCCGCGCAGGCCGCGAATCATGGCGTTGAGGGGATGAGCAGCTTTTCTGAACTGACGCAGCGCGAGCAGACGCAAGACCGAGAGGCTAGCGAGGTAGCGCCTGGACGCGAGATCGCCCCCCATCGCCCTCGCCCCTTGTGGGAGAGGGTGCCCGAAGGGCGGGTGAGGGGTTTTCGCCAGCATCGCAGACCCCTCATCCGGCGCTACCGGCGCCACCTTCTCCCACAAGGGGAGAAGGAAACCGTGGCCCGCGCTCACCCACCCCTCGCTTCCCCGTCCCGCAGGAGTGGCGGTCTTCGCCCGGGGAAGTATGGGGGGAGATTGGTGGGGATGGTCAGCTCCGCTGGAAGCCCCAAGCCCGTCGGATCAGCATCCCGTTCTAGCGCACTCGCTCCAGCCCTACCCCTTCCGCTCCAACCGAGCCAGCAAGCTCGACGTATCCCACCGGCCGCCGCCCATCGTCTGCACGTCGGCGTAGAACTGATCCACCAGCGCCGTGACCGGCAGGGTCGAGCCGTTGCTGCGGGCTTCGCCCAGCACGATCGACAGGTCCTTGCGCATCCAGTCGACGGCGAAGCCGAAATCGAACTTGCCTTCGTTCATGGTCTTGTAGCGGTTCTCCATCTGCCAGGACTGCGCCGCGCCCTTGGAGATGGTGTCGATCACCGCCTCGATATCGAGCCCCGCCTGCTTGCCGAAGTGGATCGCCTCGGCCAGCCCCTGCACCGCCCCGGCGATGCAGATCTGGTTCATCATCTTGGCCAGCTGTCCCGATCCCGCCGGCCCGAGAAGCCGGGTTGCGCGGGCATAGGCCGCCATCACCGGTTCGGCCCGCGCGAATGGCGCCGCCTCGCCGCCACACATGACGGTCAGCACTCCATTCTCGGCCCCGGCCTGCCCGCCCGAGACCGGCGCATCGATCACGTCGAAGCCATCGGCCGCCGCCGCGAGCTCACGCGCGATCCCTGCCGACGCCGTCGTGTGGTCGACGAACACCGCCCCTTTCTCCATGGCCCCGAAAGCGCCCGCGGCGCCGAGCGTCACCTGGCGCAGGTCGTCGTCATTGCCGACGCAGGCAAAGACGAATTCCTGCCCGCGCGCCGCCTCGGCCGGGGTCGGAGCCGCGCGGCCGCCGAATTCGGAGACCCAGCGCTCGGCCTTGGCTCCGGTGCGGTTGTAGACGGTCACCTCGTGGCCCTTGGCCGCCAGATGCCGCGCCATGGGATAGCCCATCACTCCCAACCCGATGAACGCTACCTTGGCCATATCGCACCCTCCTTTGGTTCGACTGGTGGGGTAGCGTGAAATGGCGAGGCTGGCCAGCCCTCTAGGTTCCCGAGAGCGAGATCAGGCGGACCGGGTCGAGGATGCGGAAGCTCTTGCCGTCGAGGATTTCGATGACCCCTTCGCGCGAGAGCAACTGCACCTGGCGGCTGAGCGTCTCGACCGTCGTACCGAGATAGCCGGCAATGTCGCGCCGCCCGATCGGGAAGGTCACCCGGTCGCTGCCGCCCTCGCCCCGCTGCAGCAGCAGCGCGAAGAAGCACGCCACCCGCTCCAGCGTTTCCTGGCAGCCGAGCAGCACCATCCAGTCGCGCGCCGCCTGCAGCTCGTCGAGGACGATGGAGAGCATGTGCTGCTGCAGGTCCGGGTGCCGCTCGAGCAGCACCTCGAAGTCACGGCGGCGGATGCAGCGGATTTCGGCTTCGCTCGCCGCCTCGACCGAGAAATGCGCCACCGTCTCGAACGCCCTGCCGAAGAAGCTGCCGGCAAAAAGCAGCCCCACGATCTGCTGCCGATCGTCGGCCAGCGACCGGCAGACCTTGAGCACGCCGGAAATGACCAGCCCCACGAATTCGGCCGGCTCACCCTCGACCAGCACCGCCTGCCCCGGCGCGCAGTGGCGCAGGAAGGAGTGGGCCATCAAGGCTTCGGCGGCGTCGTTCTGGAGGTCGGCAAGGTGGTCGTTCGGGGGGTGCGGCGCGGCGTCGGACGCCTGGTCCAGCCAGGCGGAAAGCGCGGAAGCGGAGAACATCTCGAACGAGTTCATTGCCGAAACCCCTGCAGTCGTTTCTGCCGCGAGCAAAACGCTTGAAGTAAGGTTTTTCGAGCAATGAAGATCGAGTGGCCAGGCACGCCAGTACGGTGCCGCGCGGAGCCTAGATCGATCGCCGCAAAGATCGCTAGTAAGTCCGGCATTCTGAAAACCTTAGCACAGAGCGCTGCCCCTCCGAAGGGGCATGAAAGGCCTAGGCCTACCCCTTTCGAGGTAGGCCTAGTCAGGCGGAGGTCAGCGCCAGTCGTGTCAGCAGGCCGACCAGCTCGGCCTGCCGGTGCGTGCCGGTCTTGCGCATAAGACCGACAAGCTGGTTGCGGAGCGTCTGCTTGGAAACCAGCCGCGCCTGGGCATATTCGGCCACCGTGCCGCCACCGAGCATAGCCTCGGCCAGCTCGGTCTCGGCTTCGGTCAGCCCAAAGGCTCGCCAGAGCATGTCGGCCGGCAGGGCCGGCATGCCGGAGGCGCCGTGGACGATCAGCATCGTGATCGGTCCGCTGTCGAAAAGCGCCTCGTGCAGCTGGTAGGTCGCCTCGCTCGCCGAGACGACCGGCCGCGCGATGGCGAAGTAGCGGCCATTGGCGGAGTCAAAGGCGAAGATCGAGGTCGAGGAACGCCGGGCGGCGGCGCGGGAAACGAAGTCACGCAGATGGGAATCCACCACGCCATCGGTCGCGCGCAGGACGGCACGATCCCCGAGGAACGGTCCCGTGCCGCTGCGGCGAAGCGCATCGGCATGATGATTGGCATAGACCACGCGCATATCCGCGCCGAGGAGGAAGACGGGAAAGGCGAGGTCGTCCACGACGTTGCCGAGATAGTCCTTGGCAGCGCGTGCGCTTTCGAGGGCGTGGTGGAAGTGGAAGGCCGCGTCGCCGAGAATGGTTCCGGCCCGATCGCGCACCAGGCGCTCATCCTCGACGCCATAGCGCAGCTCGATCGCAAGCTGACGAGCGCCCGAGCGTAGCACGACGAAGCCCGTGGCGGCGTCGAACCTGCCCTGTCGCCCGAGCCATTCGGTGTAGTAGGGCGAATCCAGTGCCTGGCCACGCTCGGCCAGGTCCTCGTCCTGGTAGAGGTGTCCGGGCGGCCAGTTGCCCAGCGCCTCGCGCCAGGGGTTGAGCCGCGCATAATGAGTCACATAGGCGGCCGCCGCCGACGGCGAGAGGCCACGCTGGGCGAAGACCAGGTTGCGGCCGGTGACGAGGTCGTCGCCGGACACCATGATGGCGCAGCCAGGAAAGGCCGCGGCCAGCGTATCGAGGAAGTTATCCCAACCTGCCCTGCCCCGGGCCAGGTCGTAGATGCAGCTTATCAGGCTGTTATACGGGTAGTTGGAAACGCGGCGGACCAGAAAATGCCGGGCGGTATTTTCGTCAGCCTGACCCCAGCCCGGTGTGGCCGGGGGACTGGAGAGCGGCGGCATGGGCAGCCGGCCCCGCTCGTAAAATTGCTTCATCTTGCCCCTCTTCCTTCAGAGTGCACATATTGCCTGCCCCACCGCTCTCTTTGTGCCCCTGTCGGTATCGGGTGTCGGAGTTATGTGCCCGAAGTCGAAGACTGTCATTGACCTGCGTCAATGGCCGGGCCCCAGCTAGACCAGTTGGTTTAGTATGTTCATCCCATTTTCCGTGCATTTGCCGCGTCGTTGACGCCGATTTGAGCGCCGCCCCACGAAAAGGTATGGCATCGGCCTGCAGAGCACATAGGGCGACCTACGAAATGTAACGCCGACTCACTCGGCCATACGCAAGGACCGTTGCACCGGCACCGGCGGGGTGATCCTCGACACGGGCGGAAGTACGGCTTCCGGCTCGAAAACCGGGCGGGTTTGGCGCCCTCTGATGACAGCCGAAGGGTTCGGCATTTCAGCTTTTCATCAGAGGGAGACTACCATGATCAAGAGTGTTTTCGGTGCAGCGGCCATCCTGGCGATCGCTTCCACGTCTGCCTTCGCGGGCAATATTTCGATCGTGAATCAGAGCGGGTGGAAGAACAACCAGGAGACCTTCCAGGCCGGCAGTAACTTCTCCGGCATCGACCAGACCGGCGCCCGCAACAATGCGGCTGTCGAGCAATATGGCCTCGGCAATGCCCAGGGCACGATCCAGGTCGGCCGGCACAATGATGCCTATACGGGCCAGGAAGGCGTCGCCAACGAGTCGCTGACCACGCAGGCCGGCAAGTACAATGCCTCGGGAACCTGGCAGAGCGGCTTCGGCAATGGTGCGGCCACCACTCAGCTGGGCCATGGCAATTATTCGGAGACCTCGCAGTCCGGCGCGGGGAACACTTCCAACACGGTCCAGGTGAACTTCTGACCTGGGTCCCGGAGGATGCGGTAGCGCCCCGCTATTCCCCCCGCATCCTCCGCCCCTTCCACGCAGTCGTTCAAACGGAGGAAGTGCTATGAGGTGTTTGATACTGGCCGCGGTTCTGGCCACCGCTATCCCGGCCGTGCCCGCCTATGCAGGCAGCCTTCCGGTCAAGGGACAATTCGGCGGCAACGTTTCGGTTACCGTCCAGAGCGGCACGGACAACACCGCATCGATCAACGTGACGGGTTCGCATAATTTCACGTCGATCGCGCAATCGGGCGAAGGCCACACCTTCAACCAGACCATCACCGGGTCCAACCAGAACCTGGCGGTGATCCAGATGAACTCGCAGAAATTCGATGGCATCCGGTCGTCGATGCATTCGACCTCCGATGGCAGCTCGACCTATGTCATCGAGATCACGCCCCGGGCTCCGGATTGAGGCTGGGGCCAACCGATCAGTCCGGCGCCTGACGGCGGCGGGCTGATTTTTGCGTTTGACTTGCCCCGGGCGGCGGCATCCGCGGGCAGAGTTGGGATCAAGAATGATGCACCACCACGCCAGTCTGAGGGCCGCTCTCGTCATCGTCGCAACCAGCGCTCCCCTGGCGTCAGCAAGCGGAGCTGAAAACATGAACTGCGACATCGTCAGGGTCGAAACACCATCCTCGATCGAGCTCGTCGGCAAGGTCTCCTCACCGGTGCCCGCCGAAGGCTCGTTCCACTTCGTGATCGAAAAGCAGGGGCCCGCCGGCCGCTCGGATATCACGCAATCGGGCGACTTCCTCGTCGGATCGGACAGCACGGAAGAAGAGCTTGGGCGCGTAACGCTCGACACGGATCCGGGCGCCTTCTACGTCGCCCATCTGGTCGTCGAATGGCAGGGCGGCGAGATCGACTGCCGCTACGATTCCCGTAACTAGCCGGGCTTTCAGAAGCTGCCGCTCAGCGTAGCCTTGATGCCGAAGTTCCAGGCATCGGCGAAGGCGATACTGGTTGACTGCGTACCGGCGCCATTGGGATAGGTCAGCGAGCCGGAGCCAGCTCCCTGCGTGGATTGCACGGTAGGTCCGGAGCGCGTGAGGGTCGGCACTTTCGAGATGTATTCGACCGTACCGGTGAACCCCAGCAGGAGATTGGCGGCGATCGGGAAGTTGAAGCCGGCCTCGCCCTTGGCGAACCAGGCGACGCCGTGCTCCTCGGCGCTGGCCCTGCCGACATCGAATGTCTGCAGGTCGGTCGCGTTCCCGCCCGTGGGGATCGGGAAAATGGCAAGGTCGCGCCCGCGATAGGTCGCGTCGAACGCACGGATGCCGCCTTCGATGGCGCCGTTCAGCGTAATGTTGTTCTCGAGGGTATGGCTGACCGAAAGCCCGACGCCGCCACCATAATAGTTCGCATCGAGCTGCTCGAACCGGCGCAGGCCGAGGGTCGGGAAGGTCGTGGTCGCGCCGGCCACTTCGGGGAGATCGAACGTTGTGACGGTCGAGATTTCCTGCCGTAGCGCGCGATAGCCGGCGGTGATGTAGGGCGTAAAGCTGGTCGGATCGACCGACGGCGGCGAGAGGCCGAACGAGGCATCGGCGCCGTAGTAGACGAAGCTGCGATAGGTGTTGGTGCGGATCGTGGTGCCGGTCAGGTCGCCCACACCCACGAAGACATAGCCGCGCGGATCGGCAGCGGCGGCGAAAGCGGCCGCGCTGGGCGTCGTGCCGTCAGTGGCGACGCCCGAGAAGATCACGCCGGTATTGTCGCCGGTTAGGGTCACGGCCGGCGAGACGACGCCGCCACCGACTGGCGAAATCGTGTTCTGGGTGATGGTCGCGCCTCCGCCCGGCGTGGTCAGCGACACCGAGGCATTGGCCGTCGCGCCGCCCGGGCCGGTGGTGGTGTCCAGGCTGATCGTTGCCGTACTCTGGGTATTGCCCGAGAGCACGATGGTGCCGGGCCCCGAAAGCGTGGTTGTCGAGGTCGCGGTATTGCCGCCGATGCCGATGAAGAGCGAGAGATTGCCGATGAGGTCGAAGCCGGCGAACGTGCCCAGCTTGCGGCCGATATCGAAACCCATCATCACGCCGGGAATGGTCTGGACGCCAGAGCCGGTGATCGGCCCGCCGCTACCGGTCACGCCGGATGGTACGTCCGACAACGTCATCATCATGGCGCCGCCCGACTCGCTCATGATGGTCGGCGTGTAATCCTGTTGCGGCTGATCCTGAGCGATCGCCGCGCTGGCGGAGAGCACAGGAAGGACTGCCCAGGTCGATAGCTGGCCTACGACACATTTCCGCATGATGCCACACAGGACGATTGCGTGAAGTGCCCCCTCACAAACACTACCTCAAGTCATTGCCGTGTTCTTGCGAAAACAAGCAACGAGCAATCGGTAACCATAGTTGTGTATCCTTTTTACAATGCCGGCTATTACCTAAAAGTGAGTATTGCCCGCCACTTTACTGTGATGAGCAAGCAAAATTCACGAGCGATATGAAGTAGTTGCCGATGGGGATCAGGCCCCGTCGGATTTATGGCGCCTGAGCGGCGCCCCGAGCGCCGCAGGAGCGCCGGTGCGGCCCGCCGCGATGGCGAGGACTACGATGGTCAGCACATAGGGCAGCATCAGCAGGAACTGGAGGGGGATGTTCCAGGGCAGGAGCTGGGTGCGTAGCTGCAGGGCATCGGCGGCGCCGAAGAGCAGAGCCGCGGCGAGAATGCCGAAGGGGTAGCGGCGGCCCAGGATCAGCATGGCGAGCGCGATGTAGCCGCGGCCCGAGGTCATGTTGTCGATGAAAAGGCCGGTGGCGCTGAGCGAGAGGAAGGCTCCGCCCAGACCCGCCAAGGCGCCGCCTGCGAGGAGACAGAGATAGCGGATGCGGGGGACGTTGAGGCCGAGGGTTTCGGCGGCCTCGGGGTGTTCGCCGGCGGCGGAGATGGCGAGGCCGATTGTCGAGCGGTGCATGATGACCCAGGCGAGGACGACGATAAGCAGCGCCAGATAGGTCAGCGGATCGTGCTGGAAGAGCAGCGGGCCGATAATGGGTATCTGGGCGAGCGCGCCGAAATCGATGGGCTGGAAATTGTCGATGCGCGGGGACGAGGTGCCCGAGCCGAAGAAGAGGCGGAAGAAGAAGCCGGTGACGCCAACCATGAGGAGGTTGAGGGCAATGCCGACCACCACCTGGTTGGAACCGATGGTAATGGCGAAGACCCCGAGCACGAGGCCGAGCAGCGCGCCCGCAACGATGGCGGCGAGGACGCCGACGATGAGCGAACCCGAGGCATAGGCGGCGGCGAAGCCGACAAAGCAACCGAGCAGCATCATGCCTTCGAGGCCGATATTGAGGACGCCGGACTTTTCCGAGAACATGCCGCCGATGGCGGCCAAGAGGATCGGGATGGCCATGCGGACGCTGGCGGCAATGAAGCCGGCGAGGACGGCGTTGTCGAGGATATCCATCATGCGGCGGCTCCCGTCTTCTTGCGCCAGAAGCGGGGCATGACGTTCTGGGCCAGGAGGAAAAGGACGACGAGCGCCTGGATGATCATGGTGAGCGAGGACGGCACACCGACAGCGGATTCCATGGTGGTTGAGCCGACCTGGAGCGCGGCGAAGAGGGCGGCGGCGAAGAGGACGCCGATGGGGTTGGTCTGGCCGAGCAAAGCCACGATGATGGCGGTGTAGCCATAGCCGGGCGAAAGGTTCTCGATCATGCGGCGCTGCACGCCGGCGACTTCGGTGAAGCCGGCAAGGCCCGCCAGGGCCCCGCAGGTGAGGAAGCCGACGACGATGACGCGGCGGACGTTGATGCCGGCATTTTCGGCGGCACGCGGGTTTTGGCCGGTGGCACGCAGGCGGAAGCCGGCGACGGTGCGCCAGAGATAGAGCTGGGCGATGAAGGCGGCAGCCACCGCGATGACGATGCCGAAGTGGAGGCGTGTGCCGGGCACGAGCACCGGCAGACGGGCTTCGGCGCCGAGGCGAACGGTCTGCGCCAGGGCCGAGCCGGGATCGTGCAGCGGGCCGTGGAGCAGGTAGCCGACGAAGAAGATGCCGATGTAGTTGAGCATGATGGTGGTGATGAGCTCATCGGACCGGAAACGCAGCTTGAGAACCGCCGCGATGCCGGACCAGAGGGCGCCGCCCACGGCAGCGGCCACGGCCATGAGCGAGAGGGCGAGCAATTGCGGCTGGCCATCGAGGAGCGTGCCGACATAGGCGGCGCTGATGCCGCCGATGAAGAGCTGGCCTTCGGCGCCGACATTGAACACCCCTGCCCTGAAGGCCAGCGCGATGCCGATGCCGCACAGCGCCAGCGGCACGGTGCGGATGGCGGTTTCGGCCAGGCCATTGGTCGAGCCGAGCGAGGCGGAGAACAGCGCACCATAGGCGGCGATGGGATCACGGCCGAGGGCGAGGATGAGAAGCGCGCCGGCGAGGAGCGCCAGCAGCACGGCGACGATGCCGGAAAGGAGGTTGCGCGCGACGAGCGTGCGGCGGACGGTTTCGATCATCAGGCGGCCTTGCCCGCGAGCATCAGCCCGAGCTTTTCCATGGTGACGTCCTTGCGCTCGATGATGCCGATGATGCGGCCCTTGAACATGACCGCAATGCGGTCCGAGAGCGCCAGGATTTCGTCGAGTTCGGTGGAGACCAGCATCACGGCAGCGCCCTTGCGGCGGCTTTCGAGCAGCTGGTTGTGGAGGAAGGCGGTGGCGCCGATGTCGAGGCCGCGCGTGGGCTGCACGGCGACGACGAGGCGCGGATCGCGGCTCATGGCGCGGCCGAGCACGACCTTCTGCTGATTGCCGCCCGAGAGTTCGCCGATAGGCTGGTCGATGCCCGAGCAGCGCACGTCGAAGTTCTCGACGATAGCCTCGGCATTGGTGCGCAGGGCGCCGTTGTCGATGAGGCCGGAGCGCGAAAGCGGGGCCGCGCCGATGGTTTCGGAGGCGGCGTTCTCGGCGATGGACATGGGCGAAAAGATCGCGGTGCGGTGGCGATCCTCGGGGATATGGGCGAGACCGGCGGCGATGCGGTCGGCGACGGGCGCGGCGGCCAGCGGCTTGCCGTCGATGGAGATGGCGCCCGAATCGAGGCGGCGAAGGCCGACGACGGCTTCGGCCAGTTCCTGCTGACCATTGCCGTCGACGCCGGCAATGCCGACGATTTCGCCCGAGCGGATGGTGAGGGTGACGTCGTCGAGCCGGGTGAGGCCGCGCTCATCCTTGAGGGTAAGGGCACTCAGATCGAGGATCGGGGCGGCGTTCTGGTTGGCGGGCTCATCGAGCTGCGGCAGGGTCACGTCGGCGCCGACCATGGCGCGGGCGACTTCGCGCTCATTGGTGTCGCGGGTGACGAAGCTGGCAGCGACCTTGCCGCGGCGGAGCACGGTGATGCGGTCGGTGACGGCCATGACTTCGTGCAGCTTGTGGCTGATAAAGATGATGGCGGTGCCGGCCTTGGCCAGCGAACGCAGGACTTCGAAAAGGCCGGTGGCTTCCTGAGGGGTGAGAACGGCGGTGGGCTCATCGAGGATGAGGATTTTCGAGCCGCGATAGAGGGCCTTCAGGATTTCGGCGCGCTGCTGGCCGGCGACGGAGAGCGAACCCGCCAGGGCGTTCGCATCGATCTCGAGGCCGCGCTCCTTGCCGAAGGCGGAAATCTCGCGAGCGAGGTCGCCGAGGCGCGGGAACCAGCGGCGGACGCCGGGAAGGCCGATGGAAATGTTCTCGGCAACGCTCATGGTGGGGATCAGCATGAAATGCTGGTGGACCATGCCGATGCCATGGGCCTGCGCATCGAGCGCGGAGGCGAGGTGGACGGGCTTGCCGTCGATCAGGACTTCCCCGCGCTGTGGCTGCAGGAGCCCGGCGAGAATGCGCATGAGCGTGGTCTTGCCGGCGCCGTTCTCGCCCAGAAGAGCGTGAATTTCGCCGGGCCTGACAGCAAAATCGACCGCGTCATTGGCGATGACGGGGCCGAACTGCACGCGGATGTCGCGCATGTCGACAGCCGCCGGCACGAGGCCAGCGGCTGCGACGGATTGGTCAGCGGAGGTCATTGCACCGCAGTGGTATCGAGCGGCACTTCGAAGGAGCCGGCCTTGATGGCTTCGATCTTCTCGTTGACGCGCTTGAGGACGTCCGGATCGACGTTGGAATCGAGGCCGTGGAAATCGGCCAGGTTCACCGAACCGTTGGCGATGCCGTAGGACCAGTTCTCGCTCTTCCAGGTGCCGGCCTCGACGGCCTTGGCGACGGCGACCACGAGCGGGCTGAGATCCCAGGTGACGCTGGTGAGGACGTTCTTGGGGCCGAGGTGGTTCTGGTCGGTCATGGCGCCGAGCGCCCAGACGTTCTTGGCGATGGCGGCATCGATGACGCCCACGCCCTGGGCGGAGAGCACGTCGGCGCCCTGCTCGGTCTGCGCGATGGCGGCTTCCTTGGCCTTCGGCGGATCGAACCACGAGCCGATGAAGGTATGCAGCACCTTGGTGCCGGCCTTGCCTTCTTCGGCGCCGGCTTCATAGGCGTGAAGATTGGCCAGCATGTTGGGGGCGGGCATGCCGCCGACCCAGCCGACAGTACCGGTCTTGGAGGCGCCGGCGGCGATCATGCCGGCGAGGTAGGCGCCCTGGTAATCCGGGTTGGAATAGGTGCCCAGGTTGTCAGCCAGGCTGGCGGCGGTGCCGGCCATGAAGGTGACGTTGGGGAAATCTTCGGCAGCATTGAGGGCCGCGTCGCCGAACGAGAACGAGTGGGCGAAAATCAGGTTGTAGCCGCGCGAGGCGAAATCGCGCAGCAGGCGCTCGGCGTCAGCGTCGGTGACGTTCTCGGCATAGGCGACTTCGACGCCCAGTTCCTTGGCGGCGGCCTGCAGACCGTTATAGCCGACCGAGTTCCAGTCGTTGTCGGTGATCGGGCCCGGCATAATCATGGCGATCTTCACGTCGGCGGCCCAGGCCACGCTCGCGGTGACAGAAGCAATGCTCACGGCAGCAGCCGCCGCCAATCCACGTACCCAACCCTTGGTCATTCCCTGCAAGTCCTTATGAGAGGCGGGGACTCTCCCTACGAGCCCCCAATGGCCGGCAGATAAGCCCCGGCTGGTAACGCTGTCAACGAGGCGACCTTGGTCAATATGTAGCACTGCCGCGCCAAGGCCTTGGATCGGCTTGCCTTTATGGCGCGTTCACTCTATGAGCGGGCAGTGCTCGGGACGACCCGGGCATCTATCGGATAAACGGGGACGGCCCCATCTCAACGAGCGAGATGATGGCAGATCCCATCCACCAGTTCCTAATTACCGACGTCCTCAACCTCGGCGAGTTTGCCGGGCAGCGCATGGTGCTGACCAATTCGGCGGCCTACATGGTGCTGACCGTCGTGCTGGTGAGCTGCCTCATGCTGTTCGCCGGGCGTCGTCTCGTGCCGGGCCGGTGGCAAGCGCTGGCCGAGATGGCCTATGAGGGCATAGCCGGGACCGTGCGTAGCCAGGGTGGCGCCGAGGCGATGCGGTTCTTCCCGCTGGTGTTCACACTCTTCGCCTTCATCCTCACGGCCAACCTCATAGGCATGGTGCCGTTCGCCTTCACGGTCACGAGCCACATCATCGTCACCTTTGCGCTGGCCATGCTCGTGTTCCTGGTGGTGACTGTCTATGGGCTGGTACGCAACGGCGCCCGGTTCTTTCGCTTGTTCATGCCGACCGGGGTACCGATGTTCCTCGCGCCGGTCATCGTGCCGATTGAGATCGTCTCCTATATCTCTCGGCCGATCAGCCATGCGGTCCGTCTTTTCGCGGTAATGCTGGCGGGACACATCACGCTCAAGGTGTTTGCAGGGTTCGTCGTGTCGCTGGGCGATTTCGGACCGCCGGGTCTGGCCGCCGCGATCCTGCCGCTGGCAATGACCGTGGCGCTGACCGCACTGGAGCTGCTGATGTCGGTGATCCAGGCGTACATCTTTACGCTGCTCACCTGCATGTATCTCAACGATGCCCTGCATCCCGGGCACTGAGACTTGCCCGGGGACACCACGTGTCCTATCTAGGACCGCAGAGGACGACCTCCCCAACATGGGCCTTGTGTGCCGGGACGACCCGGATATTCCAAGGAGGGCCAATGGCCTGGGTCTATCTCGTCGCAGCCGGCATTCTCGAAATCGTCTGGGCGTTCACGATGAAGCAATCGAACGGCTTCACGCGCCTCATGCCGACCATCATCACCGTCGTCACCATGATCGGCAGCTTCGGGCTGCTGTCAGTCGCCATGCGCACCCTGCCGCTGGGCACCGCCTATACGATCTGGACCGGGATCGGGGCGGTGGGCGCATTCGTGGTCGGGATCATGGTGCTTGGAGAGGTAGTGAGCCCAATGCGGGTGATGGCCGCGGTGCTGATCGTGAGCGGGCTGGTGATGATGAAGCTGGCGACGAGCTAAGGCTCGATCGGGGGGCCGCGATCCCGGGTGGGCGTAGTCCCCCACCCCGTGTTCCTCCCCCCTTGGGGGGAGGGAAGAGCGCCGTCGGGTTTGGGTTTGGCGCCCTTCCCCACCCCTTACTTCCCCGGGCGAAGACCCGGGGCCTATGCATCGCTCCGCCCGAGTGGAGATATCCGTGGGCCCCGGCTCTGCGGCCGGGGAAGTACGGTGGCTGTGGGAGCGAGGAGCTGAAAGCGCTGGACTGGCGGCGGCCGTCTCCGCCGCTACTGCCTCAACGCCCTGCCCTCCGCGTCGAAGAGGTGCACATGCGCTGCATTGAACGTTACATGCAGGGTCGAGCCCTGATCGAGTTCGGGGGCGCCATCTAGTTTTACGGTGATCTGCGAGCCATCGGCGATGGTGACATAGGCGAGCGCGTATTCGCCGAAATGCTCGAGCACTTCGAGCGAGCCGGAGAGCAGGGCGGTGTCGGGGCTCGAGAGTTCGACATGTTCGGGACGGATGCCGAGGGTGGCGGCGCGGGCGATGTCGCCTGGCACGGTAAGCGTGCGCCCGCCCGGCAGCAACAATTCGCTGCCCTTGGGCTGGACGGTGACGAAGTTCATTTTCGGGCTGGCGATGAAGCCGGCGACGAAGGTGTTGACCGGGTGCCGATAGAGTTCGAGGGGGCTGCCGACCTGCTCGATGCGGCCGGCATTGAGGACCACGATCTTGTCGGCGAGCGTCATGGCCTCGACCTGGTCATGGGTGACGTAGATCATGGTGGCGTCGAGCTGGGAGTGGAGCTTGGCGATCTCGATGCGGGTCTGGGCGCGCAAAGCCGCGTCGAGGTTGGAGAGCGGCTCGTCAAAGAGAAAGACTTTTGGGTTGCGCACCAGCGCCCTCCCGATGGCAACGCGCTGGCGCTGGCCGCCCGAAAGGGCGCGGGGCATGCGTTCGAGATAGTCCTCGATCTGGAGGATTTTCGCGACTTCGCGCACGCGCTTGTCGATCTGCTCCTTGGGACGCTTGGCCAGCTTCAGACCGAAGGCCATGTTGTCGTAGACCGTCATATGCGGATAGAGCGCATAGGACTGGAACACCATGGCGATGCCGCGCTGAGGCGAAGGCACATCGTTAACCACCTTGTCGTCGATGGCCACCTGCCCGCCCGAGATGTGCTCGAGCCCCGCCACCATGCGCAGGAGCGTCGACTTTCCGCAGCCGGAGGGGCCGACGAAGACCACGAACTCGCCCGACTTGATCTCGAGATCGATGCCGTGGATCACCTCCAGGGGACCGTAGGACTTTCTCACATCCTTAAGGATGACGTTGGTCATGTTCTCTGTCCCTAGGTGCGGATGCGCAGGGTGGCGATTTCGAAGGGGCGCAGGTTGAGCGTCACCTTGCCGTCCTTGACCGCGATCTTCTCGCCGCCCTCTTCCATCAGGTTGACCAGTTCCACCGACTTCACCGGCAGCCCGAAGCTGATGGTCGCCCTGGCGCGACGGTTGGCGTGTTCGAAGACGCGCAGGATGAGGCCGTCGCCGTTTTCGGCCTGCTTGACGGTTTCGAGGGTGACGGAATCGGTGTCCACGCTCGCAAAGGAGAACGAGGGACCGGCGCCGGCAGGCTCGGTGCGCTGAGAAGTGTCGCCGATGACGGCCACCGGATTGTTGAAGCGCTCTGCCGCGACCTGGACCTGCTCAAGGTCCGAGACGCCCTCGTGGACGAAGAGCGCGTAGCGGAAGTGGTGTTCGCCCAGATCCGCCTCGGGCGACGGGAAGGTGGAGCCGCGCACCAGGGTGACGCGGACCAGTTGCTCGACGGCGTCATAGGCGTACTTGGCGTCGTTGATGAGCGCGGCGCCGAAATCGGCCTCGGAGATATCGACCCAGCGGTGCATCGAGGCTTCGAAGCGTGCGCGGTCCCAGCTGGTGTTGCGATGGGTGGCGCGCTTGACGTGGCCGAACTGGATTTCCGAGCGGATTTCCGAGGCGTTGAGATCGAAGGGGAACAGGGCCTTGAGCACCTGCTGGCGCTCCTGCCAATCGATGAAGGTGTCGAAGGTGACCTGGCGGGCGCCCTCCTCCAGCGAGACGACCTGCACAACTCTGGAATTGTGGTAGGGGCGCTCGATGCGGATGGCGGCGCGGTATGGGCCGGTTTCCACGACCTCGATCTTGGCCTTGGCGCCCGAGAGCGGCCAGAACTGCTCCTCGAAATAGCGGTCGATATCCCAGGCGTCCCAGTTCATCGGCTTGTCTTCATAGGCGACGAGGCGGTTGGCCTTCTCGCCGGCCTTGATGAGTTCGCGATCGGCAGTCTTGTCGATGATCGAGGTGATTTCGCCGTTCTTGTCGAAGGTGACCTTGATCAGGTCGTTTTCGAGTTTGGTGGCGGAAACCTTGAGGCTGGTGCGCAGTTTGGGGCCTGGGCCATTGACGAGGAGCGCAGTGGACCAGCCGAGTGAGGGCACCCTGGCGACCGGGGCGGCGAAGCTGGTTTCGCCATTGGCGGAGGTCAGCTGCTGGAACGGGGTGACCTGACCATCCGAGGACAAAGCCGCGCTGGCAAGGTCGCCGCCATTGAGCGAGACCAGAGCGTTGGAGCGGTCGTGGCCGGTGAAGTTGAAGAGCTTGATCTCGCCGGCCGCAGGCTTGGCGATGGCGCGGGCGGCCGTCTGCCAGGGGCCGTTGGCCGAGGCGAGGGTCGAGAAGAGCGTGGCGTATTCGGCGTCGGAGTCCACGTAGACCTCGGGGATCGAAGTGCCCGGCAGGATGTCGTGGAACTGGTTGATGAGGATGGTCTCCCAGAAGGCGTTGATGTCGTCCTTCGGGTATTTGACGCCAGCCGTCGCGGCGGCGAGGGCGGAGAGATATTCGAGCTCGCGCAGGGCACGCTCGGCGTTGCGGTTGTTGGCCTTGTTGCGGGCCACCGAGGTCAGGGTGCCGCGGTGATATTCGAGGTAGAGCTCGCCGTTCCAGACAGGGAAACGGGCTGCGTCGGCCTCCATGCGCTTGCCGAGGCGATCGAGGAAGGGAACGATGCCTTCGAGCTTGACCCTGGGGGCGCCGGGAATGCCCTTGGCGAGGCGCTGGCCGCGCTGGATCATGGCGCGGGTCGGGCCGCCGCCGCCGTCTCCGTAGCCATAGCAGACGAGGACTTCGTCGTTGACGGCCTTGGGTTCGTACCGCTTCCACGCGCCCATCACTTCACTGACCGAGAGGTCGGAATTGTAGGTGGTGAAGATGGCGTCGCTCTCGAAGCGCTGGGCGGTGATGAGCTGGGCCTTGGTGGTGGTGCCGTCGATGCCCTTCCAGAAGAAGGTGTCGTAGGGGTGCCGGTCGGTGTCGTTCCAGGAGAGCTTTGAGGTGACGAAATATTCGAGCCCGGACTTTTCCATCACCTGGGGAAGGTTGGCGGAATAGCCGAAGGTGTCGGGGAGCCAGACGACCTTGGGGGTGACGCCGAACTCTTCCTGATGGAAGCGGCGGCCGCGCATGATCTGGCGCACGAGGCTTTCGCCCGAAACGATGTTGACGTCCGGCTCCACCCACATGGCGCCTTCAATCTCGAACTGCTTGCCCTTGACCCGATCCTTGAGGCGCTTCCAGAGCTCGGGATAGTCGGTCTTGATGAAGTTGAAGAGCACCGACTGGTTATACATGAAGACGAAGTCGGGATATTCCTCCATCAGCGCGAGGACCGTGGCGAAGGAGCGCCCGGTCTTGTCGCGGGTGTGCATGACGCGCCAGAGCCAGCCGACGTCGAGATGGGTGTGGCCGACTGCCGAGATGGTGGGCTGGGTTTCGGTATCGACGAGCTTGTAGATCTGGGCGGCGATCTTTTCGGCGGCGGCGAGCGAAGCCTCGAACTCGGGCGTGACGCCATCGCGTCGGTCGAGCGCGCGCAGGGCATCATCGACGAGGTTGAGAACGGCGTGGCGGCGGCTGTCGGTCTGTGGCAGGCGGGTGGCGACCTCGAGCGGGGTCATGATGTCGTAGTAGAGCTTTTCGGCGCGCTCGTTGCGCACCATGAACTCGACCTTGAAGCCGACCAGCGGGCGATCGAAGAAGGTGAAGGCATTGACAAGCAGGGTGCGTTTGGCGCCCGGCCTGGCATTGCGGGCGACGACCAGCTCGGTGTGGTTGCCATCGATGGCCTGGGCAATGTGGCCGTCGAGATAGGCCAGGCATTGCGGATCGGTGGTGCCGGGGCGGTCCTGCCATTGCGATGTGAACTTGAGGACGAGGGTCTTGCCCTTAGCGGCCTCGGGCACCGTGACTTCAGCGGCGAACCAGGTGTGACCCTGTTTCTTGGACCAGACAGAGCGCGGCCCGAACGAGGCCCATTTGCGCCAATCGGCGCTCAGGGCCTCGTCCGCGCTTAGGTCCGCCTCGCTGTAATGCCACTGGAAGTCACCCTCGGTGGGGGTGAGGATCTTGGCGCGAAGGTCCTCGGCGAGGCGCAGGAGCTTGTTCTCCTGCTTGATATCGTCGTCGAGTAGCCCGAGCTTTCCGGCCAGCGCGTTCATTGGTCTATCCCTTCACACCAACGCCGGCGAAACCTGTGTTCATGTTCCGCCGCAAGAGGAAATAAACGCCGACCGCAGGGGCGGCGTAGATGATGGAGAAGGCCGCGAGGAACCCGTATTGCACGGCGCCCTGCTGGCCGAACGCGGCGTAGAGGCCCACCGACATGGGAAAGCCGGATTCGACGCGCGAGAAGATCAGCGGCAAGAGGAACTCGTTCCAGGCGCCGGTGAAGCTGAAGAACCAAACCACGGCGATGCCGGCCCGCGACATGGGCAGCACGACGTTGGTGAGGATCTGAAAAAGGTTGGCGCCCTCCACATAGGCGGCCTCCTCGAGCTCGATGGGCACGGTGTCGAAGAAGTTCTTGAGGAGGAGCAGCGTGAACGGCAGGTTGAGCACGGTCAGCGCGATGATGACGCCGAGCTGGTTGAGCAGGCCGGTGCGCTGCGCCGCGAAATAGAGCGGCACCAGCACGCCTGCCGACGGCAGCATGCGCAGCAGCACCAGCGTCCAGAGGAACGCGTTGCGTCCCGGGATGCGCAGGCGCGAGAGCGGATAGGCAGCCGAGATGCCGACCAGGACGCTCAGCGTGGCCGTGCCGGCGGCGATGATCACCGAATTGAGGAACTGGATGCCGGCCTTGCCGCTCACGGCGAGCGCGAAGTTATCGAGCCCGATGGAGTGCGGAATTTCGAGCCGGCCAGTCGAGGCCGGGTTGAAGGCGTTGAGGATGAGCCAGGAGAACGGGCTGATCCAGATGAGTGCCATGAAGGCCAGCGCCACGGCGGTGAGACGCGAATGAGCGGGATTGCTTTCCATCACTTGGGCTCCCGCAGCATACGCAGATAAACCAGGGACAGCAGGCCCACGATCACCAGCATGGCCACCGATATCGCGCTGCCGAAACCGAGGTTTCCGCGAGCAAAACTCTGGTTGTAGAGGAAGACTGCCAGGGTCGTCGTCTGGGTCCCTGGACCGCCGCCGGTCATGGCGAAGATCAGCGGGAAGTAGGTGAAGGTCCAGATGGTGATGAAGAGCATGTTGGTGGCGATATGCGGCCGGATGATCGGCAGCATGACCAGCCAGATGCGTTGGAACCCGGTGGCGCCGTCGACCTTGGCGGCCTCGATCACCTCGCGCGAGATCGAATCCAACGCCGCCGAAAACAGGAGGTAGGACCAGGCAGTCCCCTTCCAGATATTGGCGATGATGACGACGGGCAGCGCGTAATCGTTGATGAAGTTGATGGGCTGGAAGCCCAGCGGCACGACAATGAGCGCATTGATGAGGCCGGTCTGCGCGGTCGTCGCCGACCACAGGAACGCCGCCACGATATCGGGCAGCAGCCAGCCGAGCATGATGCAGACTTCGATGACGGTCTTGAGCGTCGAATTGCGCCCGCGCAGCAGGGCCGCCAGCAGGAAGCCGAGCACGGACTGGCCGACGATGGCCGAGAAGAAGACGAAGATGACCGTGGTCCAGAGGGATTCAAGGAAGCCGCGGCGGGTGAAGAGCCGCTGGAAATTCTCAAGGCCGACCCAGCTCCACTCGACCGACTTTTTGCCGACCAGGGCCAGGTCGGTGAAGCTGAAGGCGAAGGCCCAGGCCGTGAAGTAAAGCAGGAGACCGATCAGGAGCAGAGCGGGCAGCATGCCCACGCCGAGCAGGACCAGGTTATTGGTCAGCCAAGGGTTGGCCTGGTTCTTCATAAAGGTGTTCTCGCGCTCGATGCCGTCGAGGTAGGCGGGTGCGGAGAACGCCGGCATTGCTGCCGGGCGCGCCTGGCGCCAGCCTTGCGGCGGGAACCCACCGTCACGGCGGCATCCGGACGAACCGAAGACGCCGCCGTGCGGGGAGGAACGGGCTTATTGGTAGGTGATGACCTTGTCGGCCCCGAACTCGTCGACCAGGGCGTCGTGATAGGTCTTGATCACGTCATCGACGCTGGCCCCATCGAGGATGTCGGAGGTCGCCTGCTGCACGAGGGCGGAGACGGTCTGGTAACCCGGGACGGTGTCGCGGCCGGTGGTATCGGCAGCGAGCGCGGTGGCCTTGGCCAGGTACGGATCGGCCATGTATTCGGGCGATTCCGAGATGTCGGTACGGACGGCCATGCGGTGGTTGGCCAGCGTCCAGGCCTTGAAGTTGGCGACATCGAAGATCGTCGTCACGAGCTTGAAGGCGGCATCGGGATTGGCGGCCTTGGCGTTGACGCCGATGGTCCAGCCACCAGAGATATTGGTGGTAGCCTTGGCGCCGGGCTCACCCGAACCGGGCCACGGGGTCCAGCCGACCAGCTTGTCGCGTTCTTCGCGGCTGGGCAGATTGACGCCGTTGCAATCCCACAGGCACGCATCTTCCCAAGAGCCGGAGGCCAGGATGCCCAGCTTGCCATCGGCCAGCGCCTGGCGCACGGCAGCGCCCGGATCGGTAGCGTAATTGAGGTCCGCCGGGGTCAGCTTCTTGTCGACATAGACCTGGTGGTAGAGATCGAGCGTACGGCGCAGGGCCGGGCTGTCGCCGATCCACTGGCCAGTCTTGCGGTTGAGCAGGCGATTGCGGTCGTCATCGGGCTTATCGGCGCCGAGCAGCGCCATGTAGAAGCCCTGCATCGTCGCGGCTTCACCCTGCTTGGTGCCGGCCGGAATCTGGAAGGCGTATTCGACACCGGCATCCTTGAGCTTCTGGGCGGCGTCGAGCACATCGGCCCAGGTCTTGGGCTGCCACGGGGTGGCGATGCCGGCCTTCTGGAAGTTGGGAATGGAATACCAGAGCATGCGCACGTCGGTGTCGGTCGGCAGCGCATAGACGTGGCCGTCATAGGAGGCCACTTCGAGCAGGCCCTTCATGTAATACTGGTACTGGTCCCAGGCGGCGGCCTTCTCGTCGAGCGGCATGAGATAGCCGGACGAGGCGAGCTCTGAGACCATGAAGCTGTCCATCTGGACAACGTCGGAAGCGGTACCGGCGGAGAGGTCGAGCGCGATGCGCTGGTCGTAGCCGGCACCGGGCAGCTTGATGGCATTGACCTTGTCGCCAGTCTCCTTTTCGTAGGCAGCGATGCCGGGCTCGACGAGCGATGCGAGCCATTCGGCATACATGATAGAGACTTCGGCCTTGGCAGGAATTGCGGCCGTCGCCAGCAGCGTAAACGCCGTGGCAGACGCCAGCAGAGTGCGTCTGATCATGAAATCCTCCTCCGATTTTTGAATCCGTGCTCCAGAGCCTCCCAGGCCGGCACGGCTGCACTCCTCCAAGTGCAGGCGCAGCTAAGCGTAGTTTTTGCAACGTTGCAATAGAAACCGAATGTGAATCGAAGGAATGCGTGATGACCACCGGTTATCACGTTTATATTCAATAGCTTACATGCATACAGACCTGCAAACTCTGCTCATCGATCATGCTTTTGGCATATTGTATCGTTGCAAACTTCCTGTATATCGATGGACCAATGGACGGGCCGAAAATCGGCACGGCAAGCCCACTACGATGACGAAGACACGAAGACCCCCTGCCCCGGCTGCAAAGCGCGCCACCCTCAAGACGATCTCGGAATTGACGGGCCTGAGCCTGTCGACGGTATCGCTATCGCTGCGCGGCGGCGCCTCCCTCAAGGAAGAGACGCGGCGCAAGGTGGCCGAGGCGGCGGCGAGCGTCGGCTACGTCCCCGACCGCGCCGGCGTGCGCCTGCGGACAGGCAAGACCAATGTGATTGCGCTGGTGCTCGATGGCGCCGAGGACTCGATCGATTTCGCGCGCTACCTGATCCAGGGGATCGGGCATGCGATCAAGGGCACACGCTACCATCTCACGGTGATACCGGAGTTCGAGCGGAACTACTCGGTGGAGTCGGTACGCTACATCCTCGAGAACCGCACGGCGGACGGGGTGATCATCACCCATACGGGCCCGCGCGACCCGCGAGTGAAACTGCTGATGGACAACGACTTCCCGTTCGTCAGCCATGGGCGCACGGAGTTCTTCACGCCGCACCCCTACCACGACTTCCATTCCGAGCTGTTCGCGCAGATGGCGGTGGAGCGCCTGGTCGAGAAGGGTTGCCGGGACCTGATGCTGCTTATCGGGGACGATCGGACGAACAATTACCACAACATCGTTACGGCCTTCGAACGAGCGGCGGCGCGGCTCAAGGTCGAGACGCGGGTGCTCGACCACTCGACCGGCATTACCGCCAAGGATACGCGGAGCTTTGCGCGCGAACTGGTAAGCGGGGCCAACCGACCGGACGGCATCATCTGCGGTGGCGAGCTGCGGGCGATATCGGTGATCAGCGGATTGCAGGAAGCAGGCGTCGTGATCGGGGAGGACCTGCACTTCATCTCCAAGCAGACCTCGGACATCCTCGGCACGCTGTTCCCGCATGTCGATACGATCGAGGAGGATGTCTACGCGGCCGGACTGGAACTCACCCGGTTGCTGCTGCGGCGGATCGAAGGCGAGGATGCAGCGGGGCTGCAGACACTGGCCGAACCGCTGGCGCATTGGCGGGAGTGATCCTCCCTCAGGCCCCTACCCTCGCGTCGGCGCGAACCTTTGCCACCAGCTGGGTGGCAAGCTCCTTCAGCCGTTCTATCTCGTCATCGGAGAGCGTGCGCGGTTCGTAGGCGATGATCGCCAGCGCGCCGACGGGCTCGTCGTCGACCAGCAGCGGGACGGCGGCGTAGAAGTCGATGCCGTTGGACTGGAGGTAGAGGTTGGGTTCCTCCGCGTCCTGGGCGCCGGCGATGAGGGGATCGCCGGTTTCCGTGACGGTCTGGGTCAGGCGATAGGCGTCGGCGTCGTCGCGATGGCGTTCGTCGGAGAGAAGATTGATCGTCGCGAGCGGGACACCCATGGCTTCGGCGACCTCTTCGAGCGCCGCGACTAGCGCAGCGCTGTCGCGAGGGATGGTGAAACGCTCGGCGAGGGACTCGGGAGCGGTGGCCGGCTTGAAGCGCTCGGCGATGTAGTCCGTGGCTTCGGCGACGCTGCGTACGAGCTTGTCGACCCGCAGGTCGGCGGCGGTTTCGGAGGCAGCGTTGGGGTGAAGGTGACAGACGATCACCTCCACGTCAGGCGCCATGCGGTGGAGGCGGCGCGCAACGTAGCGGGTTTGCACCTTGATGTCGGCGCCGAGATAGCAAAGGCAGATGGCTGATATGCCGTCGAGCTCGACCTGGCCGATGCTCTCCTGGCGAACGGCGATGGGTGGCAGCACCTTCGAGCCGACGCCCTCGGTGGCAAGCTGGCGTGCCATGACCTTGGCCTGCGCTTCGTCGATTTCGGTGCGACCGCCGACGATGAGGATGGTCGCTGGCTCCGGCATTTCAACGGCGAATTCCTCGATGAGGGCCTCGGTGGTCTCGGCGATGCGGCTGCGCTGGGCGAGCGCCTCGGGGGCGTCGGAGAGTTCGGTGGCAGCGAGCGCGAGAGCGCCGGAGACGAGATCCTCGAAGACTTCGTCCTCGTCGGTTTCCTCGGCCTCCTCCTCGGCGATCTCTACCGCCTCCTCGATGTCGCCGCGCAGCATGCGCTGATAGAGCCGCTCCCTGGGCTCGAGGACGGGATCGGAGCCGAAGAGGGTTTCGAAGACCTGAAGCTGCGGGATGTAGCGTCCGATGACGACGAGGCAGACGGTGATGGGTGTCGAGAGGACGAGACCGACCGGTCCCCAGAGCGTTGCCCAGAACATGGCCGAGAGCAGGATGGCGACCGGCGAGACGCCGGTGCTGGAGCCGTAGAGGCGCGGCTCGACGACATTGGCGACGGTCTGGTCGAGCACGACGAAGAAGGCGGCGGTGACGATGACCATGGTCCAGCCGCTATCGACGGCGAGCGCGAGGCCGATGGGCATTACGGCAACGAGCAGCGCGCCGACGAAGGGGATGTAGCGGAAGACGACGATCATGAGGCCCCAGAGCATGGCGCCGGGCACGCCAATGATCGCCAGCCCCGTGGCGAAGATGATGCCGTAGCAGACGTTGATGCAGACCTGGATGAGGAGGTAGCGGCCGACGCGGGCGCTGGCGTCGTTGAGGGCGAGGTTGGTGGTGCTGTAGTCGCCGCGGCCGACGAGGCGGATGAAGCGCTCCTGCAGGTCTTCGCGGCCCATGAGGAGGAAGATCAGGAACACGGTGACGATGGCGCCGGTGGCGAGGGGGCCGAGCACGGAGCCCAGCACGCCGGTGACCATGCCCAGGGGGCTGGCGAGATCGTTCGTGATGCGGACGGGTACTGAATTCTCGGTACTGGCACCGGGCTGGCCGCCGCCGAATTGCTGCTCGAGGGTATCGATGGCCTCGATGATGTTCTGGAACAACCCGTTGCGGCCGCCGAGCTGATCCTTGATCAGGGCGAACTTGGAGCTGACGGCGCTCTGGTATTGCGGCAGGTCGGCGGCGAGGCGCGCAAACTGGGTGCCGACCAGGTAGCTGAAGCAGGCGAGAACGAAGAGGGCCAGCACCACTGCGACGACGACCGCCAGCGGATCGGGGAGGCGCAGGCGGCGCCCGAGCAGGCCGACCAGCGGAGCCAGGGCAAAGGCCATGAGCACCGAGAGGACCAGTGGCACCAGGATGCCGGCGCCGAAATAGAGAAGACCGGTGACTAACGCGAAGATCGCGACGGCGTGGAAAACGCTCTCGAGCGAGCGAATGGGAGGGGCCGGCAATTGCTGCATCGTGGTGCCCAGAGGGGATGAAGCGGATAGAACAGGCGAGCGGCGATTAAGTTCCTGAGCCTTATGATCTATCAGCTTTTTCGAGCACGCGCGGAAACGTCGCCGGCGACCTCGGGTTCCCTGACAAGGGGTTGATCACAATGCAGGAACCATGCGGGGAAGCGTTCGTTCAGCTCTCACAACAAGGAGAGAAACGATGGATTGGAACCGCGTTGAAGGCAGCTGGAAGCAGTTGACGGGCAAGGTCAAGGAACAGTGGGGCAAACTCACGGACGACGACATCACCCAGATCAACGGCAGCCGAGAACAGCTGGAGGGTAAACTCCAGGAACGCTACGGCAAGGCCAAGGACGAGGTCCGCAAGGAGATCGACGACTGGTACAACCGGCAGACCTGGTAAACAGGCAGTCGACACAGACGAGCCCCGCTTCGGCGGGGCTTTTTGTTGTGCGCTATTGGTTGAGCAGCAGGGCCTCGACCTGACGCCGCAGGTAGTCAGCAACGGCAGCGGCTTCGACCTGACGGTCACGCCAATCGTCGGTGGCGGTGCCAACATAGGCGGCGCTGGCGAGGGTGAGCGTGGCGGCGACGGCCGGCGGCACTTGCGGGATGACCCATTGGGCGGCGGCATCCTTGGAGAGGAAGTCGCCGTGGGCGGCGGTGCGCCACATGCGGGCAAGGGTCAGGAGGACGTTCCGTTCGTCGCCGACGAGATTATCGACAAGCGCAGGGATGGCGGTGCTCATGGCCTGCCGGATCTGCTCGGCGGAGATTGGCGGGAGGAGTGAGGCGAGCGGTGGTCCGGCCAGGGTGACGGATGCCTTTCGGGCCTGGGCGAGCAGCAGGGTAATCTCGGGATCGGCGAGCGGCGTCGGGATCTCGCCGGCCTCGAAGCCATCGCGCAGCCATTCGCCGTAGAGGAATTCGGTGCGGGCGGGAAAGGACGGCGCGGCAAGGGTGGAAGTGAGAAAGACTATCAACTCGATGCAGCGCGGGCCGGCGGGATCGGGCGGATAGCGGCCCGATAGCCGGAGGAGTTCGGCCAGGAGCTTGCGGCGGGAAGCGTCGTCGAGCGGGCGATCGAGGACGAGTAGAAGATCGACATCGCTTCGGGGGCGCAGGCCGCTGGTGGCGGCCGAACCGTGGAGGTAGATGCCGACCAAGGCGTCGCCGAAGAGGTCACGGGCGAGGCCGGCAACGGCATGGGCTTCGGCGGGGATATCCACGGGTCTCTCCTTCCGGCGGCGGCCAGTTTTTGCGGCGCGGAGCGAAGGCGGCTATTGGTTGGCGACCACCACCTTGAGGGATGAGACTTATGACCGCGGCGCGGCTTTATGTCATCACCGGCGCGATGGCGGCGGGAAAATCGACCACGGCGGAAGCGCTGGCGCGGCGGCTGCCGCGATCGGTGCATCTGCGGGGCGACGTGTTTCGCAAGATGATCGTCAACGGCGCGGCGCAGATGGGGCCGGAGCTGAACGAGGACGGACTGGCGCAGCTGGTGCTGCGGCAACGGCTCGCGTGCGATGCGGCGCGGCGCTATGTCGAGGCCGGGTTTTCAGTGATCTACCAGGACATCATCCTGGGGCCGATGCTGGCGCAGGTGGTGGAGTGGCTGGGCGATCTCGACCCTGTGGTGGTCGTGCTGGCGCCGCGCGTGGATGTGCTGGCGGAACGCGACAGATTGCGGACGAAAACCGGCTATTCCGCAGAATTCCAGCCATCCGTACTGGCGGAAGAAATCAGTTTGCGTACGCCCAATATCGGGCTGCGACTCGACACTTCAGACATGAGCACCGAGCAAGCCGTCGATGCGATTCTGGCATTCCGGAACTGATATATCAGATACCGCCGAATCGCTGCTCCTATGGCTGTCATGTTCACTGATAACGTTGATCATGTGCACGGCTATTGCAGAATAGTTCTCTATCGCGATCGATCACGTTACCGTTATTCGCACCCCTTATCTTCATTCATCCGTAAATGCACGGATTTTGAAAACCGGTATCCAATTATCATGTTTAGATACTATTCACGGTTTCGATATGTGCGTCCGTAGTCTTGAATGACGGGCATCTAACGTAAAATTAACCCAGATACACGCCAGATAAATGCGCGTTACCTCAGTAAACATACGGAGGTACGGCAAATTCTACTTGTCTTTTGGGGGCAAAATGCGTGGGCATTTTTCAAATTTCATATCCAGATTGCAGTTAGGGACCAAACTCGGCATCTCCTCGGGCCTAGGCATCGTGCTGGTTGCCTGCATGATCGCCAACGGCCTGCTCAGCAACCATGCGACTCGGCTCAGTTCCGATGCCGAAGCCGTACAGTCTACCATCGCCCAGAACCTGATGAATGCAGAGGCCAAGCTGCGGGCGCTGCAGGTGGGGACGCGCGACATTCGCCTGGCTGCGTCGCCGGAAGCGGCGGCGGAGGCCGCCAAGATGGCCGACGGCCAATTTACCGAGATGACAGAGCTACTTGACAGCGTCACCCCGCTCTTCCTCAGCGAGGAAAACCGGCAGCGAGTGCTCAAGGTGAAGGGGCTGAGCGAGAGCTATTACGCCCTGACCAAAACGCTGCTCGACACCGTGCATAAGGAAATGGCGGCCGGCACCAACATGGCGCAGATGGCTGCCGCGTCGGGCCTCAACAGCGAGCGCGCGGCCATAGAGGCCGAGATGAACGCGCATGCCCGCGAGATGGTGTCGCTGATCGGGGAAGGCGTGGAAGTGGGCAAGCGCACTTCGGAGCAGGCCCGGGCGGATGCCAATGCGCAATCGGCGCAGGCGCAGCTCATCTCCAACATCGTCGGCGGCATCGTGGTGCTGGTGCTGATCGGGGCGGCGATTTTCGGCGTGGTATCGATCGCCCGGCCGATCCGCCGGATCACGACGAGCATGGGCGAGCTGGCCGAGGGTCATCTCGAGGCCGAGGTGCCGTATCTGGGCCGCGGCGACGAGATCGGCGCGATGGCCGAGGCGGTGCAGGTGTTCCGCGAGAACGCCATCAAGGTCGCTGCCATGGCCGAGGAAGAACTCGACCGGGCGCAGAAAGCGGCCGAGCGGGCGCAGATGATGGAGCGCTTCCAGAACGCCTTCGACGGCGTGGTGGCGGCGACGCTGGAAGGCGATTTCTCCAAGCGCATGAACTCCAAGTTCGCCGACCCCGAGATCGACCGTATCTCGGTCAATTTCGATACGCTACTCGAGACCGTGAATACGGGCCTGGGCGAAGCCGGCGAAGTGCTGGCGGCCCTGGCCGATACCGACCTCACTAAGCGGGTGAGCGGGGACTACAAGGGCGCCTTCGCGCGGCTCAAGGCCGACACCAACAAGGTGGCGGACAAGCTGACCGAGGTCATTACCCAGCTGCGCCATACGTCACGGGCGCTCAAGACTGCTACCGGGGAGATCCTCTCGGGCGCGAACGACCTGGCCGAGCGTACCACCAAGCAGGCGGCGGCCATCGAAGAGACTTCGGCGGCGATGGAGCAATTGGCCAATACGGTGGTCGAGAACGCCAAGCGGGCCGAGGACGCCAGCGCCAAGGGCCGCTCGGTGGCCCAGGCGGCCGAGGATGGCGGGGCGGTGATGCGCCAGGCCAATGAGGCGATGGAGCGGATCACGGCCTCTTCCGCGCAGATCGCCAATATCATCGGCATGATGGACGACATCGCCTTCCAGACGAACCTGCTGGCGCTCAACGCGTCGGTAGAGGCGGCACGCGCGGGCGAGGCCGGCAAGGGCTTTGCCGTCGTGGCCGTGGAAGTGCGGCGGCTGGCGCAATCGGCGGCGGAGGCTTCCTCGGAGGTCAAGGCGCTGATCGAGCGAAGCGCAGGCGAAGTGAGCGGCGGCTCGCAACTCGTATCGAGGGCAGCGGTGCGGCTGGGCGAAGTGCTGACGGCGATGCGGGAGAACGCGGCGCTGATCGACGCCATCGCCTCGGCGAGCGGCGAGCAGGCTTCGGCCATTGCCGAGGTGACGACCGCCGTGCGGGTGATGGACGAGATGACCCAGCACAACGCCGCGCTGGTCGAGGAGACCAATGCGGCCATCGAGCAGACCGAGGGCCAGGCGGTGGAGCTCGACCGGATCGTCGAGATCTTCGTGATCGACGCCAATGCAGAGAGCAGCGCGTCCTATGGCGGCGGCCAGGGTGGTGGCGGTTCGTCGCTGCGTCGGGGGCTGGGCATGCTCAAGGGCAAGATGGCCTCGGCCGCCAGCTACCTGACCAGCGGTTCCGCTGCGCTCAAGGCGCAGGACTAAGCAGGCGAACGTGATAGTCTTGCGGCGGGCGACTGCCGCAGGACAACCTTGTCGGGGCCGCCCAGGAGCGCCGGCACGTGACCAATGTTCTCATCCTCGGGGCAAGCGGGCAGATTGCCCGCCATGTCATCAGCTTCCTTCATGACCACCCATCGATCCGGACCACGCTGTTCCTGAGGGACGCGGGCAAGCTGGGCGATCTCGACGTTTCGGGCATGCGCGTCGTCGAGGGTGACGTAGCGGACAGGGCGGCGCTTGCCGAGGCCATGGCGGGGCAGGATATCGTCTATGCGAACCTGGCGGGGCCGGTGGATGCGCTGGCGCGGACGATCGTGGAGGTTATGAAAGAGACCGGGGTGAAGCGGCTGATCTTCATCACGACGCTGGGGATCTATGACGAGGTGCCGGGAGCGTTCGGCGCGTGGAACAACGCGATGATCGGGGAGGACATTCCGCCCTATCGGCGGGCGGCGGATCTCATCGAGGGATCGGGGCTGGACTATACCATCGTGCGGCCGGCCTGGCTGACCGATGCGGACGAGGTCAGCTACGAGACGACACAGAAGGGCGAGGCGTTCAAGGGAACCGAGGTTTCGCGCAAGAGCGTGGCGGCGTTCGTGGCGAGCGTGCTGGAGAACCCGACATTGGCCTCGCGCGGGAGCGTGGGCGTGGACAAGCCCGGGACTGAGGGAGACAAGCCCGCGTTCTATTGAAGTTATCCCCCGCGAGCGGAGGGCGTGCGCCGGAGGCGCGGTTTGCCGGGTCGGAGGGGGTCAAGAGGTCGGCCGACCAAGCGCCGTAGAGGGTGACCGGCAGGCGGCGTGAAACATTGAAATGTTTCACGGGTGTTTTTTCGCGGGTTTTTCGACACCTTCAACCAGATAAGTATCTGATATTTATCGATATTTCTTCGCGCGAACGCTGCAAATCGTTAAATTTTGACTCAATCTCGGGCCATCTTTGGCGAACTTTTCGGGGTTTTGGCGACAAATCGAGTGCTTTTCGTGCATCTTGAAACGGGTGTCTTCCAGCTATCGGTACGCGGCTCCCTGGGTGTTGGTTTTCCATTGTAGCGCGGTGGATCGGGGGGGGGGACAGATTGAGGGGCGGGATGGAGTTATCCCCCGCCTCGCCCAGGTTCAGCGCAGGACGCGGTAGCGGAGATGGGTGACGCCGTCGCCGGCGAGGGCGCGGATGGGTTCGAGTTCGCGCTGGCCGACACCGAGATGTTCGAAGAGGCGACGACCGTCGCCGAAGAGCACGGGAATGAGGTGGATTTCGAGCTCGTCGAGCAGGCCCTCGCGCAGGGCTCGCTGGGCGATGCCTGCGCCGTGGACGAGGACGTTTCGGTCACCCGCGGCGCGCCTGGCCTCGCGCATGGCGAAGGCAAGATCATCGACATAGTGCACGAGCGGCCAATCGGCGGCCCAGGCGGGCGCAGGGTGGCGGCTGAGGATGTAGATGGCGGCGCCATCGTGGTGATCGCCATTCCAGCCGCCGGCCGGCTCGAAGGTGCCGCGGCCGGCGACGATGGCGCCTGTGGCCATCATCTCGTCGTAGATCTGACGGTTGACGCCGGAGAGGCGGGCGGTCGCCGCTTCGAAATCGCCGCCTTCGGCACCCGGGAAAACCCATTCGTGGAGACGGCCGCCACCATCGCCGAGGCCGTTGCCGGGACCTTCATTGGGGCCGGCAATGAAGCCATCGAGGGTCATGGACATATAGAGCACGGTCGCAGACATCGCTTTTTCCTCCTGCATCGGATGAGGCAGCGCATCGGCGCTGTCACCGTCACGACGAATGCGGCGGAGCGATTTCGACATGGGACGGCAAAGCGCAAGCGAGGCCTGCGCCCTGCCCGACTTTTGCGTCCAGGATCCCTACTCAATAAGTCCCGGCGCCACCAGAGCGCTTATCTCCCCGTCCGACAGTCTGCCGCGCCACAACCACTGAACTTCCCCGGCCGCAGAGCCGGGGCCCACGGATTTCTCCACTCGAGTGGAGGGGTGCAATGGGCCCCGGATCAAGTCCGGGGAAGTCCGGTGGGTGGGGCGGCCGTCGCAACCTCACCTGCCGGTGCAATTTGGGTACGGACCCTAGGCCTGGCCGGCGGGTGGAACGATGACGCCGTTGGGGCTGGCCTGATCGACAGCCGCCGGCAGGTGCTGGGCAAGGACCGAGGCGACCTGGTTGAGCGGAATGCCCATGGAAGCGGCCAGTTGCTGCAGGTGCTGGTCGCCCAGGGCGGCTTCGATCTGCGCGGCGGTGACCGGCAGGTTGGAATTGGGCCCGAGCCAGGAAGCGACCTGATCGCCAAGACCGGCCTGCTTGAGCTTGGCGAGGATGCCGTCATAGCCGCCGGCGCCCTGGAAGGCCTGGCCGAGCACGCCCTGGATGCCGCCGCGCTGCGCCAGTTCGTTCTGAAGAATGCCTTCGAACTGATCCAAAAGTCCCATCTGAAACCTCCTTTGAAGTTCGTTGAACGAACTCCTGATCGTTGTCTGGTACGCGGATGCCGGGCAAGGCGTGGAGGCCCTGCCCGGCCGCTATTCTAGCCCTTCAGGCGGGCATTGCAGATACTGTAATAACCGCCGCCGGCCTGGACCCAGGTGAGACCGGCCAGGCCATTACTGGCCTTATCCTGCCGATATTGATCGAGGCAGGTGTGCATGCGGGCCTTGCCGGCGGTTTCGCTGGCATATTTGGCAGCGACGGCCCGCGGGAAGACCACGCCCTTGGGGGCAACGGCATTGGTGGCGGGCGGCTCGACCGCGTTTTCGGTGTTGGCGACGTTGGGTTCGCTGGTGGGGGCAGCGGCGGCCGGTGCCTTGGTAGTGTTGCGGGCGGCGCTCTTGGGCGCCACGGCAGCGGCGGGGGTGGGCGTGGCAGTGGCCGCGGCGGTGCTGGCGCACTGGGCTTTTCGGAAGTCGTTCCACGAAGCGCCGTTGAGCGTGCCGGCGGTCTTGGCGGCCTGGTACTTGGCGCTGCATTCGCTGGTGCTCAGCGCCATTGCGGGGGAAGCGGCGGCCGCGAGCATTGCCAGGCCCGCTGCGGCGACGGCCAATCGAATAATCATCATCTCAACCTCCTCGGACGGCCGGAGGATCGAAGCGTTTCGCGAGGTCCGGCTGGGCGTCCATTCACTGCCTGGCCGCCTCGTCAGCGGTCATCGCGCGGGGAAGCGCGACGAGGGATAGAGAAGATCAGAAATAAAGCAGAAATATGCGATCAGAACGGCGGAGGCACGGTGTTTTGCAGGAGATTGCGGCAGAGGCGGAAGGGCGCATGCGCGCGGATGCTGGAGGAATTGTGGCTGTATTGTTTCTGTAGCGATATTTTGCGTTGTTCTGCGAAATGAAAAAAGGCAGCCGGTGGGGCTGCCTTTTTCGGGATCGACCGGCCTGAGGCTAGTTCGCTTTCACCAGCACCACGCGGCGGTTTTTGGCGCGACCGTCATCGGTGTCGTTGGTGGCGATTGGCGCCATCATGCCGGCGCCGGCTGCGGTGAGGCGCTTGGGGTCGATGCCGTATTCGGAGGCAAGCGTCGCCTTGACGGCCTGGGCGCGACGAGAGGAGAGGTCGAGGTTGTAATCGAAGCTGCCCTGGTTGTCGGTGTGGCCGACGACGAGCACCGCCATGTTGGGATCGTTGCCGAGGAGAGTGGCGATCTCCTTGAGGGTGGGAGCGGATTCCGGCTTCAGGTCGGCCTTGTCGGTGTCGAAATAGATGCCGTAGAGCGAAATCGAACCAGTCGTGGTGAGCGATTCCTCCATCTTGGCGGCTTCGACCACGACCATCTTCTTGTCGCGGCCCTTGGGTTCGAGCACCTGGACGACGGCGATGGTGCGGCCGTTCAGTTCCTTGCAGTAGAGGTCATCGATCAGTGTGTAGGTCTGCACGGTGACATAGGCGTCGCCAGCTTCCTGCGGGACCCTGGCGGTGAAGTAGCGCTGGTCGTTGATGCCCGAGGTCAGGGCGCAGGCGCCGTTGGAGAAGGCCTCGTCCTTCAGGTCGCTCTCGTGGAAGAAGTACATCATGAGGCTCATCTGGTTGCCGCCACCGCTCGATGAGCGATCCGCCGCGCCGCCACACTCTTCCTTCTTGCACTCGAAGAGGACCTCGCCGCCCTCCCCCTCGATGACGTCCTGGTAATTGCGCAGGACTTCGAGCGGCGAGCGCTCGGCGGGGAGGACGTAGGCGATGCGCGTCAGGGCGCCTTCGAGCTCGACCGACTGCTCGGGGACGTAGACGCGGTTGTTCATGGAGTCGACGGCGCTCTCGTCGGCGCTCGGCTTGAGCGGGGAGAGGGGCGCCTCGAAATCGGTATAGGCGAGCTTTTCATACGAGACGATGAAGGAGCCCTCGTAGCGCTTGGCAAGCGTGCTGTCGGCGGCGCCGGCAAGATCCTCGGTCGGCACGGTGGCATCAGCGAAGGCCGAGGCAGTCAAGGCAAACACTATCGCGAGCGCGGCAAGAGCGACCTCCGCGACCCGATGCAAGTTGCGCGTTTTCAACGTTATCCCCTTTGCGTGAAACCCCCCCGCTCATCAGAAATCACACAAAGCCCCCGCCCGACAAGCTGCTCGTGAGAGCGAGCGTTTCAGGCGAGGCTGTTGCCGGTCTGGAGATCGAAGAGGCCGGCCCTGGCGACGTCGAAGCCGAAGCTCAGCGGGCCGCCGGGAGCAAGGCTCGGGCGATCGCGCAGGACAGCGACGACCGGGGTATCGCCGGCCTGCATCTGGACGTGGGTTTCCGCGCCCGTGGGCTCGACGGTGCGGATTTCGGCGGCGATGCCGTCGGACTTGATGTGGATGTGCTCCGGGCGGATGCCGAGCTGGATGGAGCGGCCCTTATAGGCAGCGGCGCGGCCAGGGAGCGACCAGAGCGTGCCGTCGCGGCCCTTGAGGGCGGCGGCACCGGCATCATCGACCACCACGCCCTCAATGAGGTTCATGGAGGGCGAGCCGATGAAGGAGCCGACGAAGCTGTTGGCGGGGGTATCGTAGATTTCGAGCGGCGTGCCTATCTGCTCGATCCTGCCGGCGCGCATGACCACGATGCGATCGGCCATGGTCATGGCCTCCATCTGGTCGTGTGTGACGTAGATCATGGTGGAGCCCAGGCGCTGGTGCAGCGCCTTGATCTCGCTGCGCATCTGCACGCGCAGCTTGGCATCGAGATTGGAGAGCGGCTCGTCGAAGAGGAAGACGGCAGGGTTGCGGACGATGGCGCGCCCCATGGCGACGCGCTGGCGCTGGCCGCCGGAGAGCTGGCGCGGATAGCGATCGAGGAGCGGCTCGAGCGCCAGGATGCCGGCGGCGCGGTTGACGGCGTCCTCGATCTCCTTGCGGCTGCGGCGGGAGAGCTTGAGGGCGAAGCCCATGTTGTCGCGCACGGTCATGTGCGGATAGAGGGCATAGGACTGGAACACCATGGCGATGTCCCGCTCCTTGGGTTCTAGCTCGTTGACGACGCGGCCGCCGATATCGATGTCGCCATCGGTGATGCTTTCGAGGCCGGCGATCATGCGCAGCAACGTGGACTTGCCGCAGCCGGAGGGGCCGACAAGGACCACGAACTCGCCGTCCTGGGCGGCGAGCGAGACGCCGTGCAGCACTTCCATGGTGCCGTAGGACTTGACCGCGTTGCGGACCGTTACACTTGCCATTCGTCTGGCTCCCGTGGTTGCGCCGCTAGCGGCCGCCCATGCCGGCGTTGAGGGCAATGCTGTTGTAGATGAGCTTCTGCAGCAGGATCGCGAGGACTATGCCGGGAAGCATGGAGAGGGTGGCGCCGGCCATGATGTAGTTCCAGGCCGTCGCCTGCTGGGTCTGGAAGAGGGTGAGGCCGACCGGCAGGGTGGCGTTCTCGGCGCCCGTCATGACGATGAGGGGCCAGAGGAAATTGTTCCACTGCGCGATGAAGGTGAAGAGCGAGAGAAGGCCGATGGCGGGCATCGACAGCGGCACGATGATGCTGACGAGGATGCGCAGGCGCGAAGCGCCATCGACGCGCGCGGCCTCTTCGAGCTCGTTGGGGATGGAGAGGAAGAACTGGCGCAGGAGGAACGAGCCGAAGGTGCCGAAGGCGACCGGCAGGATGACGCCCTGGAAGGTGTTGACCATGCCCAGGCTGTTGATGATGAGGTAGAGCGGGATGATGAGCATGATGCCGGGCACCATGAGCGTGCCGAGATAGCCCATCAGCAGCAGGTCGCGGCCGGGGAATTTGAGGCGCGCGAAGGCGTAGCCGGAGAGGCACGAGACGACGACCGTGATGGCGGTGACGCTGGCCGCGATGATGAAGCTGTTAAGGAAGAAGCGGCCGAAGGGCTGCTCGGTCCAGGCCTTGGCGAAATTGTCCCATTCGAAGACCGTCGGCAGCAGCCGGACAGGGATGGCCAGCACCTCGGCATTGCTGCGCACGGCGTTCGAGACCATCCAGAAGAACGGGAAGAGGAAGAGCAGCGCCACCAGCGCCAGCGCGCCGTGATTGAGGATATCGAGCAGCAGGGCGCGGCGCGCGGCGGCGGCCTTGGACCTAGTTGTCATAGTGCACCCATTTGCGCTGGAGCCAGAACTGCATGGCGGTGAGCGCCATGATGAGGGCGAACATGACCCAGGCGATGGACGAGGCGTAGCCCATCTGGAAGTTCTGGAAGCCCTTCTGGTAGACGGCGTAGCCGAGGGTGGCCGTGGCCGAGCCGGGGCCACCGCGGGTCATGACGTAGATCTGGTCGAAGACCTGGAGCGAGGTGATGGCCGTCATCACCGTGCCGAAGAAGAGGGTCGGCGAGATGAGCGGCAGGCGGATTTTCCAGAAGCGGTCCCAGGCGGTGGCGCCATCGATGCGGGCGGCTTCGAGGTAGCTGGCGGGCACCATGTCGAGGGCGGCGTTGAAGAGCACGGTGTTGTAGCCGACGCCGGCCCAGAGCGAGACGACGACCACGGCCTGCATGGCGAGGGTCTGGTCGGTGAGCACGCCCGGCACGCTCCAGGAGAGCGCACGCATGACTGTTTCGAAAAGGCCGCCGGGCGCGAACATGAGCATCCAGACGATGGCGACAGCGATGGTCGGGGTGAAAGTCGGGAGGAAGAAGATCACCCGGAACCACCGCTGCCCCACCTTGAGGCTGGATATCCAGACGGCCAGCCCCACGGAGATCACGATGTTGAGCACCAGGTACTCGGCGGTGAAGAACAGCGTGTTGCGCAGGATGGTCCAGAACTGCGGATCGGCGGTGAAGAGGCGCACATAATTGGCGACGCCCACGAATTGCGGTTTGCCCAGGAGCTTCCAGTTGGTGAAGCTGAGTACGATCGAGGCGACGATCGGCAGGACGAGGAAGAGCGTGACGCCGATCAGGCTGGGCAGCAGGAAGAAGAAGGCGGTGCGCCCTTCCCTGGCGTCCAGACGGCTGCGGCGACGCGTGGTGGCGGCCGGCGCCGTTTCGGCGGCGGTCTCTTGCGCGATGGTCATGGGCTCCTCCCTTCCGGCCGCGCCTCCGCACGCGGCCGGCAGTTTCGGTCGCCCGGCCGGACCAGCCGGCCAGGCGGCTCAGCTTACGGCAACTGGCTCTGGATGTCCGCGAGCGTGGCGTCGGTGGTCTTCTCACCGGTCAATGCCAGAGGCATGTACTGGGTGATGAGGTTCTCGAACTCGTTCCAGTTCTCGTTGATGCGGAACGGGGTCGAGTGCTCGAAGGCATATTCCAGCGCCTCGCGGGTACCGCCCACATCCTTGGCGGCGACGTCATACCAGTAGGTCTGTTCGGCAAGGCGGCCCGGCAAAGCGCGGCCCGCCGAGGCCAGGATCTGGGCGGCCTTGGGGCCGGTGAGCACCTGGAGGGCCTTGTAGGCCTCGTCCTTGTGCTGGCTGGCGGCCGAGATGCCCCAGCCGGAGCCGGCGGTGATAAAGCGCGAAGCGCCCTCGCCGCGCGGGAGCGGGGCGACGCCCATCTTGAAGTTGACGGCATCCTTGGTGGAGATCAGCGACCAGGGGCCATCGATATACATGGCGGCATTGCCGGAGGCGAAGCGGCCGCTGGCGGTGGCAGCGTTGGTGCCCGAGGCGAAGACCGGGGAGGCCTTGTCCTTGGCGACGAGGTCAACGAGCTTGCCGACGGCGCCTTCATAGCCGGCATTGGTCAGGTCGAACTGGTCGCCGTCGTTGAAATATTCGGCGCCGAGGGCAACGGGCGCGGCGATGAAATCGAAGGCCTGGACGGCGTAGCCGTAATTGTCGCCGGCGGTGAGCTTCTGGGCGGCAGCCTTGAAGTCATCGAAGGTCCAATCCATGGCAGGCTCGGAAAGGCCGGCCTCGGCGAACTTGTCCTTGTTGTAGAAGACGATCCACGGGCCGACGTCATAGGGCAGCGCATACTGGGCGCCGTCATGCGACAGGCCCTTGATAATCGAGGATTCGAAGACGGACGTATCGAACTTGTCGGAGGCGAAGTGCTCGTCGAGCGGTTCGAGCAGGCTGTAGAAGCTGGGCATGCGCATGGACTGCATGGCCACCAGATCCCCGATCTGGCCGGACGAGGCGAGCACCGGCAGGCGCGTCCAATAATCGTTCCAGCCCGAAATCTGCGGGGTGACCTTGATGTTGGGATATTCAGCGGTGACGAGATCGGCGAGGCTCTGCCAGAGCGGCGTGTCCTTTTCGTCGCCCCACATCTGCCAGGTCAGGTTGACCTGGTCCTGGGCATGGGCGGCGCCGATGGCGAACAGAGAGCTGCCGGCCATGGCCGCTGCAGCCAGAACAATCGATAGTCTCATAATGGTGTCTCCTCGGTGACTTTGTGATTATGGGTAGTCGTTGTTCATGACCCGGGCTTGTCGCCCGGATTGGATGCGGCCCCTCCTCAGGCCGCGACCAGCACCTCCAGATCGGCGATCATGGCGATGAGTTCGGCACGCTGGCGCCCCCAGGCCTCGGCATCGTGGCCGGGCTCAAGAATGGCGGTCATGCGGGAAAGGAAATCGGGCGGAAGCCGTTCGAGCTCGGCGGCCATCGGCAGGTTCCAGCCGTCGCCGGGGAAGTAGACCCGGTTGAGGGCGAAGACGACCTGAAGGATAGCGTTGGCGAGCTTGCCGGTGAGCCCGACGAGGAAGACGAGGTCGCGGCGGGCGACCTTGCTCTCGTAGTGATAATCGGCGGCCCAGTATTGGAGGATCTCGCCGTATTGGCGCAGGATCGAGGCGCGCAGCGTCTCGGGATAGGTGGCCAGTTGCGCCCGCCAATCGGCGAGGAGGCCCTGCGGATCGTAGATGATCTGCTGGTTGGCCAGGTCCGTGGGCAGGTGATAGCCCCAGATGGTCCATTCGAAGGTCTTGGGCACGGCGGTGCCGGAGATCCAGGCATCGAGATCGCGCCGGACGCCGGCATAGCTGCGCATCCAGACGCCATCCATGCGAAAGCCCTCGGCGACCCAATCATGCATGGCCGCCTCGAACCGTTTCCACTGCACGCTGTCGCGGACCTCGGGACCGCGATAGGCGTTGGCATAGACGCGGAAATCATAGTCGGACTTGAGGTCGGACCGGCGCTTGCCGCGCGACCCGGCCAGAGCGACGGCGCCGCATCCGTCCTCGGCCAGGTCGGCGATAAGCGGGGTCATGGTCGCGATGAGTTCAGCCTCGCGGCTCATGGCAACACCCGGTGCTGTGCCCTCGCGCTCCATCAGTCCTTGAGGATCAGCTCGACCACGGGCACCACGACATCGGGCTTGATGACGGGGAGCTCGAGCGTGAGCATGCCGTCGCCCACCGCCACGCCGATGTTGGAATCGACCTCGGCATCCGGATCGAGCCACTGGATCTCGCTGGCATCGTGCAGGAACTGGGCATACTTGATCTTGCGGCCCAGGCCTTCGATGTGGATGTGGCGGAACGGCCAGTTCTGGATGTGGAGGTAGAGGCGATTGCCGCGCTGGGTGAAGCGGCAGCCGTTGGGTGCCTTGTATTCGGACGGGCCTGCTCCGTAGATCGAGCGGCCGTTGAGGTGCATCCAGTCACGATAGGTTTCGAGGGATTCGATGGCGCGGGCATCGAAGGTGCCGCGGGCGGTGGGGCCGACATTCATCAGCAGGTTGCCGCCGAGCGAAACCGTATCGATGAGGATGTTGATGAGCTGGGGATCGTCCTTCCAGGTGCTCTCGTCGCGGTGATAGCCCCAGGAGCCCGAGAAAGTGTGGCAGACTTCCCAGCGCACGGACTTGCCGTTGATCGTAGGCGCCACGCGCGGAGTATATTGCTCGGGGGTCGCCAGGTCCTTGGGGAAGTTGCCGTCGGCAGGCAGATCAAGGCGATCGCCGACGATGATATCGGGCTGGAGCTGGCGCACGAGGCCGATCAGCTCTTCGCTTTCCCAATCGGCCCGACCCTTGCCGGGCATGCCGCGATATTCGCGCCTGGGGTAGCTGAAATCGAACCAGATGACGGAAATCTCGCCGAAATTGGTCAGCAGCTCGGTGACCTGGTCGCGCATGTATTGCGCGTATTTGCGGACGTCGCGCGTCTTGTTCATCTCGAGCGCGTCCGGATGGTTGCGCAGCGGATGGATGCCGTCGATGGGGAATTCGGGATGGTGCCAGTCGATCAGCGAATAGTAGAAGCCGACCTTGAGGCCCTCAGCGCGGAAGGCCTCGACATAGGGCTTGAGCAGATCCTTGCCGTAGGGCGTGTTGGTGGCCTTGTAGTCGGTGAACTTGCTGTCCCAGAGGCAGAAGCCTTCATGGTGCTTGGCGGTGAGGACGACGTATTTCATCCCCGCCTCGCGGGCGCGGCGCGCCCATTCGCGCGGGTCGTAGAGATCGGGATCGAAGTTCTCGAAATACTTCGCGTAGTCCTGGCTGGATATCTCCTCGCGGTGCTGCACCCATTCATGGCGCGCGGCCAGCGCATAGAGCCCGAAGTGAATGAACATGCCGAAGCGTTCGTTCGTGAACCAGGCCTTGCCGTCCGTGGCACCGCTGCTGGCTATGAAAGCCTTATCCAATCCATCCTCCTCTACCAGTTATCGAACCGGTTCGATTATTATCCTCATCGGAGGGGCGCTCGAAGTCAAGACGGAATCTGGATTGGCCGGCGCGGTAACATTTGCCATTGCATAAAGGGCTGCAAATGGTAGGTACATCGTGGAAAAGGTTAAGGAGTTGAGGCGTCTATGGCGGTGCGAAAGCCGTAGAAGCGGTTCGAGAAACCAATGGCCACCATTCGAGATGTCGCCAAATTAGCCGAGGTTTCCGTTTCGACGGTGTCCCTGGCACTGAGCAATCCGGGCCGCGTCAGCCAGAAAACGCTGGAGCGGATCAGGGATGCCGTGGCGGCCGTGGGCTATGTCGCGGATCCGCTGGCGCAGAGCCTGGCCAAGGGTCGCAGCCGCATGATCGGCTTTGTGGTGGGCAATGTCGGCAACCCGTTTTTCGGCGATATCCGGCGCGAGCTGGAGAACTACGCGCTCGAACACGACCATTTCGTGCTGATCACCGATTCTTCGGGCAAGCCCGACCGCGAGCAGGCGCTGGTGGAGCATCTGATCGGGCTCAAGATCGCCGGGCTGGCGCTGTCGCCCTCTTCGTTCGGGCCGGATTACGTGAACTTCATCGAAGGGCTCAAGGTGCCCATCGTCTGCTTCGACCAGAAGGTGCGGGGCATCGAGCGCGACTTCGTGGGGTCGGACAATTACCTCGCGGGCGCGATGCTGACGGAGCACCTGCTGCAGCTCGGGCACAGGCGGATCGCGTTCATTGCCGGGCCACAGCATATGCACACGGCCTCCGAGCGCTATCGCGGGTTCGTCGAGACGATGGCGAGCGCGGGGGTGGACGTGAACCCGAATTACGTCGTCGACGGGCAGTTTACGCGCTCGGCGGGATATGAGGCGGCGATGCGCCTTTTGATCCAGCCGGAGCGGCCGACGGCGATACTGGGGGCCAACAACGCCGTAGCGCTGGCGGCGTTGCAGGCCATGCAGGAGCTGGGGTTCAACTGCCCGGGCGACATCTCGCTGGCCATGATCGATGACGTGCAGTGGAGCAATGTCATCACGCCGCGCATCACCATGGTGGTGCAGGATACGCTCAAGCTGGGCGGCATCATCGCGCGGCGGCTGCTGCATCGCATAACCAGCCCGGCGGGGGCGGAGGAGCCGCCCGAGGATTTCGTGCTGGCGCCCAAATTCGTGCCCGGCAATTCCTGTCGCCGCCTCTAGACCGTTGTTCTGACCGGCGACTTCTGGCCTAATCGCGTTTTCAATGGGTTGGGGAACTCGGGACATGCCAGCATCTTTCAAGCCGCCATCGGTGGCGGGTCTTTCACGCCGCAGTTTCTGCGGGGCATTGGCGGGCGTATTGGCCCTGCCGGCGACGCAGGCGCTGGCGCAGACGGAATGCGCCGTGTTCACGCCCGAGCGGCAGAGCGCGGTGGCGCCGGCGGAAGCCATCGCGATGCTCAAGGCGGGCAACGCGCGCTTCACCAGCGGACAATCGATCAATTGCGACCTGATGGAGCAGGTCCGGGAAACGGCAGACCACCAGTCGCCGTTCGCGGCGATCGTGGGCTGCATCGATTCCCGCGTGCCGCCGGAACTGGTGTTCGACCAGCGGCTGGGCGACGTGTTCTGCGCGCGGGTGGCGGGCAATTTCGTCAATGTCGACATCCTGGGCAGCCTCGAATATGCGACGGCGGTGGCCGGGGCCCGGGCCATCGTGGTGCTGGGGCATAGTTCGTGCGGGGCGATCAAGAGCGCGGTGGATGGCGTGGAAATGGGCAATATCACCGCCCTCCTCCACAACCTCGCGCCGGCGCTGGCAACGATCGGGCCGGCGGATGGACCGCGCAGTTCGAGCAATCACGAGCTGGTGCAGAAGGTGGCCGAGGAGAATGTGCGGCTGACGGCGGCGGGGCTGGCTGAGCGCAGCCCGATCATCGGCAAGCTGGTGGAGGCGGGAGAGCTCACCATCGTGCCGGCCATGCACGACCTCAAGACCGGCATCGTGAGCTGGCTGGTCTAGGGTTCCGTACTCAATTGCACCGCTAGATGAGGTTGCGATGGCCGCCCCACCCACCGGACTTCCCCCGGACTTGATCCGGGGTCCATTGCCACCCTCCACTCGAGTGGAGCAATCCGTGGGCCCCGGCTCTGCGGCCGGGGAAGTTCGGTGGTTGTGGCGCGGCGGACTGTCGGATGGGGAGATAGCGCTCTGGGGGCGCCGGGACTTATTGAGTACGGACCCTAGGGCTCGCGGGAGGCCTGGATGCGCAAGGCATCGCGGGCGGCGGCCTGGCCGGCAATGGCATCCTGGAAGCCGGTGGCGGCGACGGCGGTGAAGATCTGGTCGGCCTCGCGATAGCGGCGCAGGTGGTAGTAGGACCAGGCGCGCAGGACGAGGAGATCGTTCTGCTCGGGGGCGTAGCGCGAGCGTTCATCCAGCGCGCGCAGGGCGTTGCGGTAGTCGCCGATCTCATAGGCGGCGAGGGCCGCGCGGGTGTGGATGGCGACCTGCAATTCGTTGATGCGCGCCTGCGAGAGCGGAGCGGAGGAAGACGCGACCATGGCATCCGAGGGCAGGCCCAGGCGGATATAGGCGAGGGACTGCCCATAGGCGGCATCGCTGCGGGTCTTTTCGCTCGATGAATTGAGGGCGCGGGCGAAGTTCGCGACGGCGTCGGAGGGACGATTGAGGTCCATCAGGCACCAGGCGCGGGCCAGCGCCCCGGCGGGCGAGAGGCTGGCGGGGGGAACGTAGGTCGAGCAACTTCGACTGCCACTGCCGGTGCCGCTGCCAGTGTTGGGAGTGGGCTGTGGCTGGACGACCGCCATTGTGGCGGCGGGTTCGGGGTTGCGTGCCGGCGCTACCGGAGCGGGCGTCGGGGCGACTTCGCCGCGCTGGCCGAAACTGGCGATGCGGGCGGAGCGGGCGCTCCATTGCGACTTGATCGCGCGGACGGTTTCGGCGTCCTTGAGGGCATCGCTGGTGACAAGAAGGCCGTAGGCCGAGGGCTCATCCTGCGGGTCCCAGGTGGTGGCGAGGCGGAACCATTGGGCCGCCGTCTGCGGCTGGGAGAAGGCGTAAGCGTACCAGCCCAGCTCCTGGGCGGTGTTGGCATTGCGGGCTTCCATGGTGGCGGCGACGACGCGGTTGAGCACGACGGCTTCAAGCTGCGGGCGCGGCTCCTGCGAGAGCAGGGAGGCGGCGGCGGTGAGATAGAGCGTTGTCAGCTCGGGGCTGGCGGTGCGGTAATCAGCGAGGATCGCTTCGGCCTGACCGGGCTGTTTCTGGTCGAGCAGCGCGACGGCGAGGCCGTGCGCGGAGAGCTGGCCGGGATCGGCAGCGGTCGCCATTTCGAACCATTGCTGAGCGTCGGCGGGACGCTTCTGGTTGAGGGCGTACCAGCCGAGAAGACGCAGGTCATCGGGGGCCTTGGTCTGGCGAGCGCTGCTGTCGAGCAGCTTGACGTCTTCCTCGCCCGCGCTCGAGGACTTGCCGGTGAGGACATCGGCGAGCGCGTTGCGGGCGAGCGAGAGGCGAATGGAGGCGAACTCCCCTGCCCCATCGGTCCCGACGCGTTCGAGGGCGAAGAGCGTATCGAGCTGGGTGCGATCGAGCAGCGCCATGGCCTTCTGCATGGTGGCGAGGCGGATCTGCGGATCGGCGCAGTTGGTGAGAACGTATTTGTAGGCGTCGAGGCCACGCGAGGTCCGCTCGGTCCTGATGAGGGCCTCGGCCACGCGCCAGAGCGAATCCACGCTTTCGCAGGTCAGCAGTTCGGGCGTGTTGGCGGCGATGCTGACGACGGTTTCGTACTGGCTGGCATCGGAGGCATTGCGCAGGCGCATGCCGGCTTCGCCGACATCGAGGCTGTGGAGCAGATCGGCACTGGGCGTGAAGGCCGGATCGGCGGCCTGCTTGGTGGCGATGGCGGCGCGGGCGGCGGCGTATTCGCCCTTGCCGTAGAAATCCCAGATCTTTTCGATATCGGGATCGGGCACGTAGTCGTTGGCGAGGAGATTGGCCGGCGGCTCCCAGCCGGGATAGAGGGCCTTGAGGCGCGCGATTTCGGCATCGACGCGCTTCTGGTCGCCCTGACGGGCGAAGTAGCGCAGCGCGGTTTCATCGACCTTCTGCTGGGATTGGGCAGCCGGCGGCGTGGTGGGCGCCTGGGCGGGCTGCTGCTGCGCCTGCGTGGCGGTGGCCAATGCGAAAAAGGCCAGGGAAAGGGTGGCGAGGCGGAGCGCCTTGATCATCGCGAATCCTCCGTCAGGCATTGGGCGCGCTCACGCCGCAGGAAATCGAGGGCCAGCAATTGCAGCGTGGCGGCGTAATAGCTGGTGGGCGCAAAGCGGCTGGCATCGGCCGGAACCGACTTGCCGTCGAGTACGCAGGCAAGGGCGGCGCCGATGAGCTGGTAGCCGGGCTCGGTGAGGTGCTCCTTGACCTCGCCGGTCGTGACGTCGATGCGCTTGAGGCCATCGTCATCGGCCATGGCGCGAAACGGTTCGAGGGCTTCGGCGGGGGCACCGGCGCGCATGAGATAGAGCGGGACGCGGATGTTGTTGTAGCCGAACTCGGGCGGGAAACCATCGGCGGGGCGCGGATCGTCTTCGGCCAGGGAAACCCAATCGGGCGGCAGGCCGGCGGTATTGTTGGCGCTCAACGACAGGAGCTTAAGCTCATCCTCGCCGACGGATTGCCAATCGGTATCGGGGTCGAGCTGCTGGAAGACCGGGCGGGTCTCCCAGATCCAGTAGGAGGGATTGACCACGGGGGCGTCGTCGCGGTGACCGACGGCAAAGCCCTCGACGCCCGGCAGGGTGACGCGCAGGCCGTTGATCTGGACAAGGAGATCGTCGCCAAGGGCCGCGACGATGCCACGGGCGGCTTCGAGCTTGCCCGGATCGTTCCAGGCCTGGCCGGCAAGGCCGAGGGCATAGGCGATGAGGATGTCGCCGTCGCTGGCATTGTTGGTGTCGGTGACGTGGGGGGTCTTGTCCTCTTCCCAGCGCCAGGCAGCGAGGCCATCGGGGCGCACCATCAACTCGGTGCGGGTGAAGGACCAGATGGCCTCGAAGGTCGGCCGATCGTCGGCGAGATAGGCAAGGAGGAGGCCATAGCCCTGGCTCTCGCTGTGGCTGATATTGCCGTTGGCCGTGTCGACGACGCGACCGGTATCGGTGACGTAGTTCTGCCGATAGGCGCTCCACTCATCGGGGCGGATGGTGGGGGCGCCGAGTGCCGGGGCGGCGGCGAGAATGGTGGTTGCCAGGGCCATCGCCATCCTCATGACTTCCGGCCTACGGTCTTGAGCAGGCCCCAGGTGGCCAAGGTCAGCAGCACGGCGATGGCTCCGAGGAGGAGTGTGAATTCCAGAATGTTGCTCGATAGCCAGTTGGCGGCAATGAGCCGGTAATTGGTGAGCGAGGGCGGTTGCGTCTGCACCAGCGTGACGCGATTGGGCGTGATGGAAACGACGGCGGGATCGTCGGCGCCCAGCGCGCTGACGCGACCGGATATGGCGCGCCAGTTGACGGTTTCGGCGAGGCGCCGGGTGGCATCGAGGAAATGGGTTTCGTCGGGAATGGTGAGGTAGGTCCAGACGCCGCCTTCGGGCTGGCGAACCTGGGAGAGGATGACGCCATCGCGCGATTGCGGCACGAAGGCGCCGTCATCGGCACGCACCAGCCAGAAATTCTGCGGGCGCAGGCCGAGACGATCGGCGAGCCAGGCCTTGATGCCATCGAAGGGATTAGCGGAATTGCCCGAGGACTGGCGGAAGCTGTCGAGAAGGGAATCGTCGCCGACGCCGCCCGAGCCGACAGTGCCAGCAACGCCGCTGCGCCGGACGAGATCGGCGGGGAGCGCGGCGAGGGGCGCAACGATGATGGCGTCGCGATCGGGCGTGGGGCTGGCGGACATAGTGAGCGGCATGAGCGCGCCAGAGGCGACAGCGGCGCGGGCGACCACGGTCATGGCGGAGGCGAGCGTGGGACCGCCCTCGCCGACATAGACCTGGGCCGAGCCTTCATCGGCATAGGGCGCGCCGGTGCCGGCAAAGGCCGAGAGATCGGGGAAGGCGCCGATGCGGGCGAAGTCGGGCATTTGCAGGCGCGTATTGGCCGAGATGACGAAGCGCGTGGGCGCCATCTGCGTGAGGCCCGGCGGGCAGGCCTTGTCGGCCTCGGTCTGGAGCAGGACTTCGAGCTCGACCTTGTTCCGCCCCGGGCGGAAATTGGTCATCGGGATGTTGATGGGGGTATCGCGCGAGAAGCCGCGGCCAAGCCGGAGCACCGGGGTCGAGGAGGCGATCTGGCCGTTCACGTAGACATTGAACTGGCTTTCGGGCAGCACGTCGCTCGAATAGGCGGCGTTGAGCATCAGCGTCGCCTGGCCGAACATGTTGGAATAGAAATCGGGCGGGAGCGCGAATTCGAAGCCGGTGGTGTAGCGGCGGCCGTTGAACTCGGCCGTGCGCACGCCGACGTCGCCGAGCACGATGCGACGGGCATTGTCGAGCCGCAGGATGGGATAGGCGAGATCGGCGCGGCGCGGGAGCATGGTGGGGTCGGCATCCGGATCGGCCTTGCCGATCTCGGCGGCCGCGGCCTCGACGCCCTTCCAGTCGGGACCGGTGAGGACGAGGGTGTTGGCCGATGCGCCCTGCTCGAAGCTGGCGACGGGCTGGCCGGTCCCCTGCCCCGCAAGCGCGGCGGCATCGGCGGGCAACTGGGCGGCGGGAGCCATCACGACGTTGAGGTGGCCGGGCGGGGTGGCGGCCGGGAGGGTATCGGCGATCTCGATGCGCAGATCGGGGACGTGGAGGGCCTTGCCGAGATTCTGGGCGAGAACCAGGCCGGCCTGGCGCGCCTCGGGACTATCCTGGAGGCCTGGCGCGAGAAGGTGGACGGTGGTGCGGCCATCGGCATCGACGCCTGTGGCGGCCAGTTCGCCGACTTCGGTGAGACGGACCGCGTTGGGATCATCGAAGCGGATCGCGGTCCTGGCGGGATCGAGGCGGGACCACAATTCGTAGGTCGAGGCGACGCTGCAATCGGTGCGGTGGCGCTGGGTGGCGAGGAATTCGACGATATTGGCGCCGGGCTTGAGGACGCCCGCCGGGATGGCCTCGCTCAGGTCCTGCGTGCTGGCCGAGGAGGCGATGGGCGAGGAGAGCACGGTGGTGCCGTTGATATCGACGCGCAGTTGCGAGGCCTCGGGCGAGACGACGAGGGCGTTGAGATAGCCGAGATCGAGCTTGGCGGGCGACGCGGCCTGGGCGGGCGTGAGGTAGAGGCTGACGCCCTGGCGGGCCTCCTCGCCGTTGAGTTCGAGCGTGTCGAAGGGGATGAGGAAGCGCGTGGCGCTGGCCGGCGCGGGCGGAGCGGGTGGCGTTTCGGTGGGCGCCGGGGTGGCGGGCTGTTGGGGTGGCGGCTCGGCAGTCGGCGGCGGGGCCGGCAGTTGCTCGTTGCCGCGTTCGGGAGTCATGTCGAACGGAGCCGGCGCCTGCGCGAGGGCGGGAAGGCCCAGCGCCAGCAGCAGGATGGCGACGGCGGTGGAGGTCGCGGAACGGCCCCGCATCAATTGCCCTCCGCCACGCGCCGGCGGGACGAGGCGCCGCCGGCAAACCGCAGGAAATAGCCGAGGCCGCGACCGGTCTGGTAAACGGCGAGGCCGAGGAAATGCAGCGTGCCGCCGATGACGCCGATATTGACCTGACGGCTGCGCTGCTGGGCATCCCACACGGCCGAATTGGCGTAGAGGAGATCGGCCATCAGGCGATAGTCGTTGACCTTTTCCGGCTTGAAGCGCGCACCGAGCGTCACCTGCTTGCCGCTGCCGGCGACATTGCGCAACAGCACCTCGATCTCGTTGTCGGGGATGTCGGAGAGCGGCACGAAGCGGATCCTGGTGGTCGCTTCGCGGACGAGGCCGGCCCCGGGACCGGAGAGCTTGATGCCGACGCCGCCGCTCGACACGTCGGTGATGGTGCCCTTGATCCAGGAGCCATCGGGCGCCAGCACTTCGCAGCGGCGATCGACCGTCACGCGACGGCTGGCGCGGGATTCGCGGCGCTCGGATACGACGCCGAGGGCGCAGCCGGCGAGGATGAGGTTGAAGACGTTCCAGCCGCCGACGACGAGGGTGATTTCGGCGCGGTAAGGCTCGGTGATGACCTTGTAGGCGGTGAAGGCGAGCGCCAGCACGAGGATGAGGAAGATGACGTAGAAGGGCCGCGCCAATTCTGAGAGGCGCGCCTCATCGACGGATTCGTCCTTGGCGGTGACGCGGAAGGTCGGCTTGCTGGGGTTGCGGAAGACCGAGATGATCGCAGGCGCCAGGTGCACGGACTGGATGTATTCGTAGAGTTCGGAAATCCACGGCCAGCGCCAGCGGCCATAGAGCGAATTCTGCATCACCAGGTTCACCAGCACATAGGTGAGCGTATAGGCGACGAACTCGCCACCCGAGGCGGTGAAGATTTCGAGGTTGAAGAAGAGGTAGCAGAACGGCGCGAAGAGGAAGATGAGCCGCGTGAAGGGGAACAGCCAGAACAGCGTGCTCGAAAGATAGCAGATGCGCTGCGGCACGCGCAGGCCGCGCTTGAACAGCGGAAAGCTGAACAGCAGGATCTGCATCATGCCCTGCGCCCAGCGCGTGCGCTGGCCGATGAAGCTGGCGAAGGTAGCCGGCTGGAGGCCTGCGATCAGGGGCTTGTCGACATAGACGCTGTTCCAGCCATGGGCGTGAAGATCGATGGCGGTCTCGCAATCCTCGGTGATGCTGCGGCCGGAAAAGCCGTTGCCGGTCATCAGCGCCTCGCGGCTGAGGAGCGCCGCGGAGCCGCAGAAGAAGGCGGCGTTCCACTTGTCGAGGCCGCGCTGGATGACGCCGTAGAACATCTCGTTCTCGGACGGCATGCGCTGGAAGGTGCGCAGGTTGCGCTCGAGCGGATCGGGATTGAGGAAGAAGTGCGGTGTCTGGACGAGGAAGAGCTTCGGATCGTCCGCGTAGTACGGAACCGTCTCCTGGAGGAAGTCGCGGGCGGGGGCGTGGTCGGCGTCGAATACGGCGACGAGGTCGCCGGTGGAGTTGGCCAGGCCGTTGTTGAGGTTGCCGGCCTTGGCGTGCTCATTGCGGTCGCGCGTGAGATAGCGGACATCGAGTTCGGCGCAGAGGCGGCTCAACTGCTCGTAGCGCTCCTGGGCGGCTTCGGCGGTGTCGGGATTGGGCGAGTTGCGCTTTTCGAGCGTACCGCCGTCGTCGAGCAGCCAGACGGTGAGCTTGTCGGCGGGGTAGTCCATGCCCTTGGCGGCCGAGAGGGTGCCGGCGAGGAGCGCATAGTCCTCGTTGTAGGTGGGAACGAAGACATCGACCGTGGGCACTGGCGCGCCGGGTTCGAGCCGGCGCGACTTGCGCGGGGTCATGGGGCTGGAGACGACGAAGAGGCTGAGCGCCAGCATCATGATGCAGTAGAGCTCGGCGAGATAGAGCAGGAAGGCGGGGATGAAATCGCCCCATTGCTCGATGGGCGGCAAAGTGCTGGTGGTGCGCCAGTAGGCGTAGCGGAGCACGATGGCGGTGCCGAGTGCGAGGAGCAGCAGGCGCCAGAGCCCGCCGAGGCGAAACACCTTGATGATGCTCATCAGGAAGATGAACACGACGGCCGTCACCAGATGCACCTGCAGGCTGACCGGCAGGGTGATCACGACAACCATCGCCAGCGTCGCCACCAGCCAGGCGAGAATGGTCAGCGTCTTGCGCACCCGATTCCCCTCTTCAGTTTGCACCTGCCGGTGGTGGAGGCACCAGGACGGCCGGCGCGGTCTGCGTCGCGGGCGGCGCAGGCACGATCGGCCCGGTTGTGCCCGTGGACGTGCCCGGCGCCGGAACGATGGGCGTTCCGGGCGGCAGGACAGGAGTTTCAACGGGTTTGGACGCGGCCGGTTGCCGCCGCGGGACGGCCTTGGGCTGGCTGACTGGGGTTACGGTTGCGAAACCCTCAACGCCCTGCGGCTTAATCGGCACAAAAATGCGCCCGATCTGCGCGGGTGCGCGCCAAGGATCGAAGACGTCGGCATTGATGCGCAGCTGATACATGACGCCGAGCAGCGATTCCTCGCTGCGGGCCTTGTCGCACAATTGCAGCCGCACCGAGATGGCGCCGCGCTTGAAGGCGCCGGACGGGCGCGTGGTGGGCTCGATGCGCTGCCAGGCATAGACGCAGGTATCGCCCGCGGGAGACCGGCCGGCGGCGTAGCCGAAGGGGCCGTAATCGTTCTGCACGTAATAGGGCGAGAGCTTCATGTTGGCCTGGGGCCAGGCGGCACGCGCCTCGCTCATGAGGTCGAGTTCGACGAGCGGGGTATCGGCCAGTTCGCCTGCCGAACCATCGCCGCCAGCGGCCTTGAAGAGCACGATTGTGATCTTGTTCTCGCCGGGCGTGCGCGCCTGCGTAGCTAGCGAGATTTCCTGCCGGATGGCATTGGCGAAGGTCGTCTGGACAACGCCCAGAATGCCGGGACCGCCGGGCGGCGGGTAGATGAGTGCACCCACGGGCGCTACCTGCGCCGCGGCCTGCGTCTGAAGCGCAGGCTGCTGGCTACATGCCGACAACACAAGGGCAGCCAGGCAACTGGCCGCAACAACAAGCCCACGCCCCCGAGGGAGGGCGCATCGTATAAGGCTCATTCCGTTTCAGTCCTCCACCGCTGAGACTGCTCGGGAAATCAGAGCCTTGCCAGCCTGTCATTGTCGTTGGGCCGCATCAATCCAACCCGGAACGTTTCCTGTGGGTTTGAACCGAAGTGTGTCGTCGGCGCAGCAGATGGGTGTGGAACCGCGCGGGCGCACGCAAGTTGTCCCACGTGGCGCTTGTCCACGTTTGGACGAACTCCTCCCTTGACCTTTCGCCGCGTGCTTTTACCGAAGCCGCGGCGACTTTCTTTTTCGCGTCGGTCAGTTCACGGACACGAAATTGCCGCCCAGATCGAACCAGCAATTGAAGAACGTGGTGCTGCCGTCACGCTCGAAATAGCCCTGCGACACGTATTGATTGCCGCTCTTGAAGGCGGCGTTGGCGGTGATGCTCTGCGGGCGCACGCCGAACTTGGCGGACGCTTCGCCGGCGCAGAAGCGCGGCATCAGATCGGTGGAAACGGCGTCGGCGGCCTGGGCGGCCGGTGCCGCGGCACGCGGTTGCGGGCGAGCTTGGGCGGCGGCATTTTCGACGTAGATGGTGAGCTCGTAGTTGGCGCGCTCGTTGCGGCGTGCGGCGTTGCGCATCAGGTAGACGTTGATCTCGTACTTGCCGCTCGAGGGAATCTGGAAGCTGGAGCTGTTGCCCGAGACCGAGCCGATGAAAAGCGCCTGCGAGGCGCCGGGCGCGGTGATGTTGAAGTAGTTGCCGGGATTATCGGTATCGAGCTGCACGCTCATGGTCTGGCCGGCGGCGACATCCACGAGATAGCGGACGCCATCTGAGCCACGGATGGTGCCATCGATGCTGGTACCGCTGGCGCCGCGCGGAAACTTGACGTTGACCGCCTTGCTCGCGGCGAAGGCGCCGCCAGCGAGGGACATGCAGAGGAAAAGGGTAAGGAACGCGGTGATGACCGTGCGAAATGTCATGGCGAACTCCGTGTTTCGAGATGGCCAGTATTTTCGCATGGCGCCGGGCGCCGCGACAGGGGCAAAAGCAACGACCCCCGAGGCTCCCCCTCGGGGGTCGTCGTCGATCGCGGCAGGGAGCGGTTCCTGTCCGGCGACCATCCTTGTTGCGGAGAAGATGGCGCAGGACCTGAACCATCGCGACCGCGAATGCCTGTCGGGCCCAGCGGACGGACCGCAGCAAAAGCGATGCCGACGATCAAGATGGGCGGGTTACAGGGTGACGGTGACATTGGGCAGATCGACGGGGAGGTTCTGACCATCTAGTCGACTCTTTCGCGTTCGATCGGCATTGCCGCCGCCTCCCTCCCGATGCAGACCACAATGCAGAAGACGTGTTTAGGTTTCATAACTAGTTGAAAAATAACATTAAAATTAGCGAACGACGATTGTAAGGAAACTGTAATCCGGCGCGAACGGAACCCTGAACGGGAGCGCAGGCTTAACCCTGCATCGGGAGCTATGAACCCAGGAGGGTGCCATGGACAGCGAAGCCAGCCACGACCCGCGCTATCACACGCAACAGATGCAGGAGCGCTTCCAGCAGTTGATCGACCACCTGCGCGAAGACATCGACAAGGTCGACGAGCTCCGGTTCAAGGCGATGTTCGAGACCTCGGCCGAAGTGCTGGGCGGGCTCAAGAAGGCCTTCGGCGACTACGAGAAGAAGAACGAGAGCGCGTGGCGTTAGCCGAATGGCGCGCCCGGCTTGCGGCGGGCTGGGGACGCTCCGGCAGGCGCGCAGGTACGCTCGGCGGCGACGTAGCGCTTAACCTTGACGGCAACGGACAGACCTCGGCAGGCGCGAAACTGGGGATTTCGGCGAACTTCCGAGGGAGACACCGGCAAGGTTGAAAAAGGGCCGCCCCGCCCGGGCGGCTCTTTTCATTGGGTGCGGTCAGTCGCTCTTGCGCACGAAGGTGCCCAGGCCGTTGTCGTCATAGGCCTCGATGGTGACCCGGTCACCGGAGAAGTCGACGGCGGAGAGGGAGCCGAGAAGCTGGGCGTCGTTGAAGGGCTCGAAGACGAAAGTATCGGCGTCCCAATGGCGGGCGGTGAACTGCACCTGCCCTTCGGGGCCGAACTTGAGGAGGAGGGCATCCTCCGGCCCCGGGGCGATTTCGAGATCGCCGAAATAGGCGTTTTCGTAGCGGCCGGCATAGGCGGAGGGTGATTGGGCAGGGCGTGCCGGATCGGGCGGCTGGAGTTTGGCAAGGCGCCCCTGTGGTTCGAGGACCGGAGCGAGACCGGCCTTGTAGATGGTCCACCAGTCGCGGGTCGGATTGCCGGCGAGGACGATGTCGGTGAACTGGGCGGTGATGGCATCGGCAACGCCGTTGGGCGTGGCATTGACCAGCACGACGATGCCGACATTGGCATCGGGGATCAGGGTCATGGCCGTGGCCGAGCCCCAGGAAAAGGCGCCGCCATGGCTCCACACGACGTGACCGGGCACGGGGCTGCTGAGGAACATGCCGTAGCCGTAATAGCCGCCGGTGGCGCGCAGGTCGGGCGCTTCGGAGATCATCGACTTGGGCGTGACCATCGGGGCCAGCGCGGCGGCGGGGATGGAGAGCTTTTCGGTGCGCCCGTCGGCCAGCATGAAGGCCATCCAGCGGGCGAGATCAACGGCGGAAGACGAAACGCCGGCGGCGGGCGAGGTCCGGTCGGTATTGTAGGCGGAGGACCAGTGCGAAAGGCCGGTTTTCGTCCTCTCCGGGCCGACGACATATTGCCCCTCCTCCCAGACGTGGCCGACCGCGTGGTTGGGTTGCTTGCGGAAATCGTCGAAGCGGGAACTCGTGGAGGCCATGCCGAGGGGAACGTAGAGGCGATCACGAGAGAGATCGGCCCAATCTTCGCCGGCGATTGTGGCGACGGCCTCGGCGGCGAGGGTCATGCCGTAATTGGTATAGGCATAGCTGGCGCGGAACGCCCCGAGCGGCAGATAGCGCAACGCATCGAAGACTTCGCGCTGGGAATAGTCGAACTGTTCGAGATCGTCGCCCGCATGATCCGGCAGGCCGGTGCGGTGGGAATAGAGATCGCCGATGGTGACGTTGGCGCTGACCCACGGATCGCTGAGGGTGAACCAGGGGAAGATTTCGCGGACCTTGGTATCCCAGCCGACCTTGCCGTCGGCGATCACGCTGGCAATGACGCTGGCGCCAATGGGCTTTGACATGGAGGCGAGCTGGAAGACGGTTTCGGGCGTTACCGGCTCACCGGTTTCGAGGTTGCGGACGCCATAGCCACGCTCGAAAACGGTCTCGCCGTTCTTGACGACAGCGATGGCGAGGCCGGGCACCTGGGTTTCCTCCATCAGCGCCCGAATCTGGTCATCGAGCTGAGCAATCGCAGCATCGACCCGGCTATCCTGCGTCTCCTGCGCCAGGACGGGCGCCGCAAGAAGCATCGCCAGGCCGATCCCGCCCAGCCCGCGAAAGCAAACGCGATCCATCACTTCTTCCCCCAAAAGCATTGCGCTTTCACCAATGGAAGACGTAGCCGCAATCGATGAGAAGAAAAAGTCAGCAACAGCCTTCGGCGATTGCGACAATTGGAGGGAAGATGGAGATACGCAAAGCCCTCCTCCCACTTCTCATATGTAGCGCGCAAGGGGCTTGCTTCAAGGACCGGGTCATCCCGTACAAACACCGTCCAACCTGATCTGGGAGTGCGGAATGGCGGCGGTTTTTGGGATGGATGACCGGGCGGTGGTGATTGCCGGGGGTGGGCCGACGGGGTTGATGCTGGCGGGGGAGCTGGCATTGGCCGGGGTCGATGTGGTGATCGTCGAACGGCGCGAGAGCCAGGAGCTGGTGGGGTCGCGGGCGTTGGGGCTGCATGCGCGGACCATCGAGGTGTTGGACCAGCGGGGGATCGCGGAGCGGTTTCTTGCGGAAGGCTATACGGCGCAGGTGGCGGGCTTTGCGGGGGTGAAGCTCGATATCGGGGACTTTCCGACGCGGCATCCCTATGGGCTGGCACTGGTGCAGAAGCATACCGAGCGGATACTTGCCGACTGGGTGGAGGCGCTTGGGGTGCCGCTCCTGCGGGGGCGCGTGGTGACCGGGTTCGCGCAGGACGAGGTGGGTGTCGAGGTGGCGCTCGATGACGGACGTGTGCTGCGGGCGCAATATCTCGTGGGGTGCGATGGCGGGCGAAGCGTGGTGCGGAAGGCGGCGGGGATAGCCTTTGCCGGATGGGACCCGACGATCAGCCACCTCATCGCCCAGGTGGAAATGGCTGAGGAACCGCAATGGGGGTTTCACCACGATACCACTGGCCGGCACGCGATTTCGCGGCTGACGGCCGATGGGCCGGTGGGCGTGATGCTGACCGAGCCCGATGTGGGCGAGAAGGGTGAGCCGACGCTGGACGATCTGCGCACCGGCCTTATCCGGGTCTATGGCACGGATTTCGGCGTGCATAGCCCGACTTCGATTTCGCGGTTCACCGACATGTCGCGCCAGGCGGAGCGCTATCGGGAGGGGCGCGTGCTGCTGGCGGGAGACGCGGCACACATCCACTACCCGGTGGGCGGCCATGGGCTCAACCTGGGCGTGCAGGATGCCGTCAATCTTGGGTGGAAGCTGGCGCAGGTGGTGAAAGGCGTTTCGCCGGCCGAGCTGCTCGATAGCTATCACGCGGAGCGATATCCGGTGGCGGCGCGCGTGCTCATGGAGACGATGGCGTCGGTGGCGGTCAGCCGGACGGACGAGCGATCGCGGGCGCTGCGGGAGCTGGTTGCCGAAATGCTCGGGCTTGAGCAGGCGCGCAAGTATATGGCCGGACGGATGTCGGAGCTCGATATCCGCTATGATTTCGGCGAGGGCCATCCGCTGCTGGGAAGGCGCATGCCCGATATCGAGGTGATGACTGCGGAGGGCCCGTTGCGGGTGTTCACGCTGTTGCATCGCGCCAGGCCGGTGCTGCTTGACCTCGGCGGGCTCGATGGGTTCGACGCGACGCCGTGGGCGGAACGCGTGCAGGTCGTCGCGGCGCGGTATGAGGGCGATTGGGAATTGCCGGTGATTGGCGCGGTCGCCGCACCGGGCTCCGTGCTGGTGCGACCGGACGGGCACGTCGCCTGGACTGGGCGCGATCCGGCGGGGCTCAACGAGGCGCTGACGCGATGGTTCGGCCGGTAGGAGCCGGACGGAAGCGCTGACGATTTGTGGGAGGAAGAATGGTGCCCAGAGCCGGAATCGAACCAGCGACACGCGGATTTTCAATCCGCTGCTCTACCAACTGAGCTATCTGGGCATCATTTTTTTGCGCTCCGGCGTGCCGAAGGCTGGCGGTTTATAGGCAATGAGATTTGGGCTGGCAAGGGCGAAAGCGACGATTTTTTGAACTCGTTGTGGGGAACGCGAACCGGCTCGCGCCATTGCGGTTTCCGGCGACGCGGCCTAGGTTCGGCTATCTAGTATGGCAGATTGGGAAAAGAGCATGCTCGGGGATTTGCAAGGCAAGCGCGCGCTGATCACGGGGTCGTCGACCGGCATCGGGGCAGCGTTGGCGCTAGAGATGGGCCGGCTCGGCATCAGCGTGGCAGTGCATGGGCACAAGAATGCCGAGGCGGCACGAGCCGTCGCCGACAAGATTGTGGCCGCGGGCGGAAGGGCCGTGGTGGTGACCGGCGATGTCAGCCATTCGGGCGAGGCCGAGCGGATCGTCGGGGAAGCGGTGGCGGGGCTCGGCGGGCTCGATGTGCTGGTCAATAATGCCGGCGGCATTCTCGAGCGGGTGACCAATGCGGCGTTCGACGAGGAGATGTTCACCAAGGTGTTCGATCTCAATGTCCGCTCGATCCTGGCGATGACGAAGGCGGCCTATCCGCACCTAAAAGCCTCGGGGAAGGCTTCGATCATCAATACGGGATCGATCGCGGGGCGGTTCGGCGGGTTCTCGGGGTCGACCGTCTATGCGGCGGCCAAGGCGGCGGTGCATTCGATCTCGCGCAATGCGGCACGGGAATTCGCGATGGATGGCATTCGGGTGAATACGGTGGCGCCGGGGTTCATCATCACGCCGTTCCATGACCGGACGCCCGAGGCGGTGCGGGAATCAGCGCGGGCGCAAATCCCGATGCAGCGGCTGGGGACGGCGGAGGATTGCGTGGGGGCGTATGTGTTTTTGGCGTCGGAGGCGATGAGCGGGTACATTACGGGGCAGATTATCGATGTGAATGGGGGGCAGTTGATGCCGTGAGGGGGATGGGGTTTACCCCCACCCCTATCCCCTCCCCGCAAGGGGGAGGGAGACGTGCTGGCACGATTCCGCGGTGAGCCAAGGCGGTTCGAGGTTGCGCAGATTTGGAGTTTCTGCACGTGCGAACCCCATCACCGTACTTTCCCGGCCGCAGAGCCGGGGCCCATGGATAGCTCCACTCGGGCGGAGGGGGGGGCAATAGGCCCCGGGTCTTCGCCCGGGGAAGATTGGGGTGGGGGAGGTTCTGTAGTGGAGCAGGTTCCGTGGGTGGGAAGGTGACGGAGAAACGGGGCCGTCTAGCCCTTACTCGTCATCGCCGTCATCCGGCGTTTTCCGCTCTTCGTCCCGTTCCTCGGGAATCGCGTAGGCGCCGGTCAGCCAGCGGTTGAGGTCGATATCGGCGCAGCGGGACGAGCAGAAGGGGTGGAAGGCCTGGACGGAGGGCTTTCCGCAAATGGGACAGGGGCGCACCGGGCGCAGGCGGGTGACTTTGGCGTCGGCCATGGCTGCCTCAGACGGAGGTCAGGCTCGACTGGTTGAGCCAGTTGAAGGTGACAGGATAGCCCTCGCCCTGCAGCAGGGCCACCGTTTCGTGGAGCGGCAGGCCGACCACGCTGGAATAGGAGCCGACCAGCTTGACGACGAAGGAGCCGGCGATGCCCTGGATGGCGTAGCCGCCGGCCTTGTCCTTCCATTCGGCGGAGGCGAGGTAGGCTTCCATCTCGCGGTTGGAGAGGCGCTTGAAGCGGATACGGGTTTCGACCAGCCGGCGCTTGGCCTGCCCGGAGGGCGTCAGGAGGCAGACGCCGGTGTAGACGCGATGCGCGCGGCCCGAGAGCAGGCGCAGGCAATCTGCGGCCTCTTCCATCATTTCGGCCTTGGGCAGCACGCGGCGACCGACCGCCACGACGGTATCGGCAGCCAGCACGAGCGCATTGCCGCCGATGCCGGCCTGACGCGCCTTCTGTTGCGCGGCAATGGCCTTGAGGTCTGCCAGGCGCGCTGCAAGCTTGCGCGGCAGTTCGCCCTTTTCAGGGGTCTCATCGACGTGTGCGGGAACCAGGTGCTCGGGCTCGATGCCGATCTGATTGAGAAGCGCGAGGCGCCGCGGCGAAGCGGAAGCCAGAATCAGTTCGGGGCGGCTGGCCAATCGCGAAACTCGTTACTTGAAGCGGTAGGTGATACGGCCCTTGGTCAGGTCATAGGGCGTCATTTCACACAATACCTTATCGCCCGCCAGAACGCGGATGCGATTCTTGCGCATGCGCCCAGCGGTGTGGGCGATGATTTCGTGGCCGTTCTCCAGCTTGACCCTGAAGGTCGCATTGGGAAGCAATTCGGTCACAACGCCCGGGAATTCGAGCACTTCTTCCTTTGCCATACTTTCTCCTGAAAACGCCCGGGAGGGGAGCTAAATCCCAGTCCCAGGCCGAAATTGCGCGCAACCTATAGGAATTCAGGCGCTTTGTGAACTAGAAGCCGAACGGCTCGCAACAAGCGGTTCGAGCCGCTCGCGAACCTTCTTCTGCAGGGTGTCGCGGAGCGTCCTGTAAGCGCTCAATACCGCCTCGCGGTTCCCTTCGACAAGGGTGGGATCGCTGACGGACCAATGCTCGAGCGCACCCATTTCGAGCCCGCGCTTGCGCACCGCCTCGTCGGCATCGGGCGAAAGCGTCACCACCAGATCGAAGCGATTGGCGACGAGTTCATCCATAGTGTGGGGAGTGTGGACCGACATATCCACCCCCACCTCTTCCATGACCTCGTGCACGAAGCCATCGGCCTTGCCCGATTGCACGCCGGCCGAGCGCGCAATGAGGCGGCCCGGGAAGTATTTACGCGCCAGCGCCGCGGCGATGGGCGAGCGCACCGAGTTCATCGAGCAGACGAAGAGCACGGTCGGCAATTCGCTGTCGCGTTCGTCGATGCGCTTGGCATAGGGCTGGACGGCGCAGATGAGCGTGAAGAGCCGCCGCGCGGTGTTGAGATCCATCTCGAGCTTGTTGTCGAGCCGCGTGCGGAGGAGTTCGGCCGCCTCGTTGTGGAGGCCGCGCCGCGCCATGTCGACCGTCTCGATCTGGAAGGGCGAGGCCGAGCGGATGGCTTCGTAATAGCTGTCGCGGATGCGGAAGTAATCGCGGATGAGGCGGCGGAAGGGGGTGAGCGAGAGATAGTGCGCGGCGATCGGCTCGAAGGTTTCGGGATCGCGCACGTCAAGCACGATGTAATTGGCGACGATCGAGACGTGCAGCGCATAGGGGCCCGTGGCTTTTACGCGCGCAGGGCGGAACTTGTTGTCCTCGACGAGGTCGTAGATGGCGATGCGCCACTCATGCACCTCGTCGGGATCGATCGAGGTGATGGTCGAGGGATCGAGCGTGACGGTGACGATCCGGTCGGTCGTGGCATCGAAGTCACGCAAGAAGCGCCGCCCTCCCCTACCGGTTGAGCCGGATGGAAACGCTGCGGCCGTGGGCATCGAGAGCCTCGGTCTCGGCCAGCGTTACGGCGGCGGGCGCGAGGATGGCCAGCGAGGACGGATCGCAGCCCAGGATCGAGGTGCGCTTGACGAAATCGAGCACGCCCAGACCCGAGGCGAAGCGCGCCGAGCGCGCCGTGGGCAGCACGTGGTTGGAGCCGCCGACATAGTCGCCGATGGCCTCGGGCGTGTGGTGGCCGAGGAAGATGGCGCCGGCATTGCGAATACGCGGCATCAGCGCCCTGGGATCATCCACCGCCAGTTCCACATGTTCGGAAGCGATGCGATTGGCCAGTTCGACCGCTTCATCGAGCGAAGCGACGGTGATGATGGCGCCGAATTCTTCCCAGCCCTCGCGCGTGAGTTTTTCACGCGGCAGCACGGCGAGCTGGCGGTCGACTTCCCTGGCTACGGCATCGGCGAGACGCGGATCGGTGGTGACGAGGATGGACTGTGCCCCTGCCCCGTGCTCGGCCTGCGCCAGCAGGTCCGCCGCAACCCAGGCCGGGTTGGCGGACGAATCCGCGATGACCAGCACTTCGGAGGGGCCGGCGATCATGTCGATGCCGACCTTGCCGAACACCTGGCGCTTGGCGGCGGCGACGTAGGCGTTGCCCGGCCCCATGATCTTGTCGACCGGGGCGATCGCCCTGGTGCCGTAGGCCAGCGCGGCGACGGCCTGGGCGCCGCCGACGCGATAGATCTCGGTGACGCCGGCGATTTTCGCGGCGGCGAGGATGGCGGCGTTGATCTCCCCGCGCGGGGTCGGAACCACCATGGCGATCCGCTCGACGCCCGCCACCTTGGCGGGCACGGCATTCATCAGCACCGAGGAAGGATAGGAGGCGAGGCCTCCGGGCACATAGATGCCCACCGCCTCGATCGCCGTCCAGCGGGTGCCGAGGGTCACGCCGATCTCGTCGGTATAGATATGATCGACCGGCTTCTGCTTTTCGTGGTGGGCCTTGATGCGGGCGTGGGCGGTTTCGAGCGCGGAGCGCACGTCCGGGGTGACCCGCGCAGCGGCTTCCTCGATTTCCGCCTCGGAGAACCGCAGCGTTTCGGCGGTGACGTTGGCCTTGTCGAACTTGTTGGTCAGCTCGACCAGGGCCTCGTCGCCGCGCGCACGCACATCGGCGATGATGCCGGCGACGGTATCGCCGACTTCCTGCGAGCTTTCGCGCTTGCCTTCGAGCAGCGCCTGGAAGCGGGCCGCAAAATCGGCGTCGCGGGTATCGAGGAACGAAGGCATGGGCGAGTTATCCGTTCAAAGGCTGTGCTGGGGCTGGGCCTTGGCGGCCCAGGCGGCACCGAGATCCTGCAGGCGCGCTTCGAGCACCTCGACTTCGAGGCGCACCGTGCCGCCGCCGGCAAAGGCCAGCTCCACGATGCCCGCGGGGGCATTGGTTTCGGTGAAGGTGATGGCGAGCAGTTCGAGGACGCCGTCGCGCGAATTGGTATCGATGCCCGCGCTCGAAGCCTTGAGCACGCGATCGAAATGCAGGGCCGCGCGCTTGCGCACGCCCTTGTTGCGCACGGTGCCCTCTTCCCAGTCATAGCGGTTCATGAGCATCGCGAAACGCTTGTCGGCCTGGGCATAACCCATATCGCCAACGCGCACGACCGCATCCTGGGTGTGGGCGGAGATTACCGCGAGATCATCGCTATCAAGCGCCAGCAGCTTGAGATCGGCCATGTCGTTCCTGATTCCGAAGGGTGGACGGGTAACGGTAATCTGGTGATTGGGGTTCGATCTACAAGAAGTTGGGGAGCGAGGCTAGGGCGTTGGGGGAAATGGGGGCGAGGTCGCTTCGGGGCGGCCCACCGAGCCAATGGGATTCGGCGTCAGTGCCGACTGCCTATAGGCTTAGGCAGAACATCGCTCAATATCTTAAGTGGGGTGGGTAGCGGACTGATAGCTATCGAAGAGTGACCAGAAAAAGCGGACGTTGAGATGACCATTGCCATGTCCTATTCTGGCCCAACTGGACATCGCTCATTTTGCTTCGATTGTGCAGTCGCTAGCTGTTCTCGCTTCAAAGCTCATTCGGAGCTTTTTTCTGCGGTTGACGGGTGCTCAAATTCAATCGTAGGTCTAACCGACATAGGCAGGCACCGCTCGGGAGGATGTATTGTGACTTATGTCGAAAGCCAAGCGGATGTTGGTAGCGAGGCGTCGTTAATTCGATCTTTTTCTATCGAAAATCTCTACGGTTACCGCACAGTATCGTTTGCTTCAGAATTTGCCGCTACCGTTATCATAGCCAAGAACGGATCGGGCAAGACCACCCTGATCGGTGCGATGAATGCCTTCCTCAGCCGCCAGTTCGGACGCCTTCGCGACCTGAAATTTGAGACCATAAGATGCTCTCTGCGGGGAATTGATGAAGAGATTGTCCTTAATAGCGACGAGTTGAACTCCTTTCTCAGCGCGGAAGCTTCGGACGTCATATATAGCAACGCTCGCAGATGGGAACTTGAGCCCCGCGTTCTGCTAACTTTTCTTCTTGACGATTTCGGCGCAATGCGGATCGAACGGCCTATTGATACTGACCACCCAGTGTTTGGACAAATCTATAGGGCCCAAGGCTATCGCACACATGATGCAATCGCCGCATGTGAGAAGGTTTACCAAGCGCTTCTCGATGATTTCCCCAAGATTGCTCAGATTGTGGCCACGCTGGACCAAGCATTAAAGGACGTGGAACTGGTTTACCTGCCTACCTATCGGAGGGTAGAACTGCCACTCGTCGATAAAGAGCCCGGCCACAGACGATCCAAACGCAAGCGCTTTTTCCCGGGGCATGGGCTTTTCACCGGGGATATCCAATTTGGCCTCTCTGATATCTCGGAACACCTTAGGGCTATAAATGAGGAGATTCTGTTTGAGTCGAACCGAGGTTATAGGACCATTAGCGCGAACATCATCAACGAGCTTATGGACGGGACGTTTGATAAATTTACCTACGGGGACGAACAACTCCCGAGTAAAGAAGAGTTGCAACTCTTCTTAAGCCGACTAAAGGACGGCCGAGAGGCCCGGATGTTCCCCCCCGTCTATGATATCTCTATACCAGATATCGCTAATCTAAGCGCTCAACAGAACAATCCTTCCAATAAATTTCTGATCTATTTCCTTTCTAAACTAGACAAAGTCATCTCCGTCACCAGAGAGAAGGAGCGAAAAGTTCAAGAGTTCGTCGATAGTTGTAATAAGTACCTTTCGTTGCGTGACTTGAGTACCAGTTTCCCGAATGATAGCCCCCCGGAAAACATTGAGCGCGCTATCGATAGTAAGGAGTTAAAGCTCAACCGTCGAAATCTCAGGCTTCATGTAGCAAGCGTTCCCTGGGGAAAAAAAATCCTGCTCGATGCTCTATCTTCAGGCGAGAAGCAGATGATTTCCCTATTTGCAAAGCTCTATCTCTATCCGAAGGAAAAAATCATCCTAGTCGATGAGCCGGAGCTTTCTCTTTCTATCGACTGGCAGCGCAATATTCTAGTTGATGTGCTGCGCAGCCCGTACTGTAAGCAAGTAATAGCGATTACGCATTCGCCGTTCGTCTTCGATAACGAGCTTGAACCTTATGCCAAGGCACTCAAGGTCAGGGTCGATGAACAGGCGCTTGCGCGCTTTGATGATGAATCCGAATTAGACGCCGATGCCGATTTGAGCGAGTAATCTATGGTGGGGGAGATTGACTCGGAAGTTGTGAAGCTCATCGAGGCACGGGGGCGGCCGGCTGTTTTGAAAGCCGCCCTGATAAACTGCCGATCGAAGCTGCCACACACAATCATATTCGCGTTCGAGGGACCGGACGACAAACTGGCCTTTTCGCAGTGGATTGCGCGCCTCCGGCCTGGCTTCGTCTATGAGCCCTTTACCTGCAAAGGGAAGAGGCAGGTTCTGCAACTACACAATAGCATAATAAAGGATAAGGCCGGGTTAGCGGATGGGGTCTATTTCTTCGTGGACCGCGACTTCGACGATTTGTTGGGGTTCGCACCGTCTGACCGGTTGTTCATGACGCAGGAGTATTCCATCGAAAATTCGGTGGTTCATCTGGGCACACTCGAAAATCTCTTGAAGAACGAATTCCATTGTGACAGCGCGCCCGAGCTACGGGAAGCTATTGTGATACTGTTCGCCAAGGTTTACTCGGACTTCCTCTCCGCCACGCAAGCACTTAATAACCGCCTTTTCTTGGCGAAGCAGCTCGGCTTGGATATGAGGAAATCAAATAAAATTAAGGACATTGCAAGAGTAGAACTGGAATCCGTTGCCCAATCCGATACGCCTTTCACAGAGGCAATCGAGCTTCCACGCGAACCTACAGACGCGGAAGTGGTGGCTCAAGCCGTCGCATTTGCTGCTCTCGCCCCGGCGACACGGTACCGCGGAAAGTGGGCGTTCCAATTCTTCCTTAAATGGCTCGAATGCCTTCATGCTGCACGAAAGGCTGGCTCGGATCTCTTCAAAGGCACAGATTTGTCTCAGTCGGTGAATATATCCGCAATTACGATTCAGACCTTGGCCTCCAAATCCGGATTGCCGGCGGGATTCGAGGACTTTCTCGCGACGGTGCCAGACGGAATCTAGGTCGCCGCGTTCGCGGAGAATTCGATCGCAAAGGACTCTTTTCTGCTGGTACCTCTATCTGCTGAAGCTGCCATGACTTGTGCCGATTCAAAGGTCTGCTTTTGGTGAAACGTTGGCGCCGCTGTTTAGACCGTAATGGGGTCGAAAACCGCCAAACGTCCAACGCCAGCAAACGCCGACAATGTCGTTCGTCTAAACTTATCCCCTCTCCCCCCACCCGTGAGATCATCCAAACATCCCTGCCTCACCGGGCGGACTGCAGAGCGACCAGCAGCGACAGGGACAGCCGGGCGTGCGGGGTTCGCTCCCTCGCATGGGTCCATGGGACGCCGCTCGAATCCGGGGCTCGACCAGCAAGCCTGCCGGAACGGAGCCGCGATGATCAGGTCCTCAAAATCCCGGCGCCCCGAGGCGAAGCGCGTCTCGTTTTTTGACTAACCCATTGAGGCGAACTTTCGCCTCGGGGCCCGCCCGACCAAAGCAAAACCGCGCGACCCGGAGGCCGCGCGGCGGAAAGTGCTGGCGAAGGGGAACCGATCGCGGCGGGCCGGTCAGCTCGCGAGGCGTTCGATCTCGGCGCCGCAGCGGGAGAGCTTTTCTTCCAGGCGCTCGAAGCCGCGGTCGAGGTGATAGACGCGGTTGACGATGGTTTCGCCGCGCGCGGCGAGGCCGGCGATGACGAGCGATACCGAGGCGCGCAGGTCCGTTGCCATCACCTGGGCGCCCTTGAGCTGGGGCTTGCCGTGAACCGTCGCCACCTGGCCGTCGACCGAGATGTCGGCGCCGAAGCGGGCGAGTTCGGCCACGTGCATATAGCGGTTCTCGAAGATGGTTTCGCGGATATGGGAGGTGCCGGTAGACATGGTCATGAGGGCCATGAACTGGGCCTGGAGATCCGTCGGGAAACCGGGGAACGGCTGGGTCTCGACATCGACGGGCTGGATGCCGTTGCCGTTGCGATAGACGCGGATGCCGTTCTCTTCGTTGGTGATGTGGACGCCCGAACCCGAGAGCGTATCGAGCGCGGCCTGGAGGTGTTCGGCGCGGGCGCCGCGCAGCAGCACGTTGCCACCGGCCATGGCGGTGGCCATGGCATAGGTGCCGGTCTCGATGCGGTCGGGCAGCACTTCGTGGGTGGCGCCATGGAGTTCGGAGACGCCCTCGATGACGAGGCGCTCGGTGCCGATGCCGGAAATCCTGGCGCCCATGGCGACAAGGCATTCGGCGACGTTGCCGATCTCGGGCTCGCGGGCGGCGTTCTCGATGATGGTGGTGCCCTTGGCGAGGGTGGCGGCCATCAGGATGGTGTGGGTGGCGCCGACCGAGACCTTCGGGAAGGTAATGGTGGTGCCCACGAGGCCGCCCTTGGGCGCCTTGGCGACGACATAGCCTTCATCGATGTCGATGTCGGCGCCCAGCGCCTTGAGGCCGTAAAGGAAGAGATCGACCGGGCGGGTGCCGATGGCGCAGCCGCCGGGGAGCGAGACGCGGGCATTGTGCTCGCGAGCCAGCAGCGGCCCGATGACCCAGAAGCTGGCGCGCATCTTGGAGACGAGATCGTAAGGCGCGGTGGTGTCGACGATGTCCTTGGCGTGGAAGGTCATGCGCTGACCACCACCCTCGGCTTCGCCGCGGCGGCGGCCGTGGACGGCGATATCCACGCCGTGATTCTCGAGGATACGCTCGAGCTGCTTGACGTCGGCCAGGCGCGGCACGTTTTCGAGGACCAGCGGCTCGTGCGTGAGCAGCGAGGAGATCATCAGAGGCAATGCGGCGTTCTTGGCACCGGAGATGAGGATTTCCCCATTCAGCTCGTTGCCGCCCACCAAACGAATGCGATCCATGTCGATTTCCCAAAAAGCCCGAATCGGAAACGAATCCGGGCGCAGGCAAAGCCTGCAAAATTGAAGCGCGTTAGGTATCCGAACCGGTATCGGCGTTCAAGGCGAAGCGCAGGCTTCCCCGATCACACTTTGCCCGATTCCTCCGGTTTCTGGCCGGTGGGCAAGGAGGCGAGTCGTTCGCCAGCTTCATCGCGTGCCCTCAACTGCCCCTTGCGGCGCTTGAGGTTTTCCCGAAGCTTTGCGGCTAATCTTTGCTCGCGAGCCTTGGCGGAATCGGATTTTGACATCGTAAGGGTAAACGAACCGGAAGAACTGAACCTTGTGATAGGCGTTTTTTGGCCTTGCGTCGAGAAAAGGCCTATGGCACTAGAGCGCCGTTCGCTTCGGGGGCTTGAAACTTCTCCCCGCGACGCTGTGGTAGCTCAGTGGTAGAGCACTCCCTTGGTAAGGGAGAGGTCGAGAGTTCAATCCTCTCTCACAGCACCATCCCCTCCCCTCTTCGAATTTGCTGTTACGGCGCGAAGGCTGCCTCTATGGCGCCCGCGGATCGCGACGTGAGCACGCAGTGATGGCGCTCGGCCGTGGCTTTCACGACCAGCTCGAAGCTGTCGGGAATTGCCGTGGGCAGCGAGAGGGTGATTTCGGCGCCGTTGTCCCAGAGCGCCCTGATCGTGCAATCGAAAGCGGCGCGGCCGTGGTCGAAGACGATCTGGCCGGCCTTGAGGACGCGGCGAGGGTTGACCTTTTCGGTGGCGCCGGGAGTGCCGGCGCGGCAAACCCGGTCGCGCCCGGTGCGCTTTGCTTCGTAGAGGGCCTGGTCGGCGCGGTTGAGGAGGCTGACGATATCGTCGCCGGGCGACAGTGCCGCGACGCCAAAGGAAGCGCTGACCTGGATCGGTGGATTACTGCCCGAAAAGCGCAGGCCCTTGACCACGTGACGTAGCTTCTCGGCGACCTGCGCGGCCGTCGCCAGCTCGGTCTGCGGCAGCAGGACGGCGAATTCCTCGCCACCCATGCGGCCGACGAAATCGCTCTGGCGCAGTTCGGAGCGCATGGCCTGGGCGATGCCGGCCAGAACCTGATCGCCGGCGGCGTGGCCGTAGGTATCGTTGACGCGCTTGAAGTGATCGACATCGAGGGCGATGCAGCTGAGGGGCGTGCGGTGCCGGGTCGCCAGCGCCAGGAACTTGCTGGCCTCCTCCTTGAACGCCCTGCGGCTGCCCGCGCCGGTCAGAAGATCGGTCGAGGCTTCCTGGCGCAATTCGAGCTCGCGCATGACGATGGCTGCCAGGTGGCCAAGTATGGCCGTTTCACGCTCGCCGAACGGGCGCAGCCGCTTGTCGATCGCGCAGATGGTGCCGATGACCTGCCCGGTGGCCGTCATGATCGGCGCACCGGCATAAAAGCGGATATAGGGTTCGCCCGTCACATGAGGATTGTCGGCAAAGCGCGGGTCCAGCGTGGCGTCGGGCACGATCACGGGTTGGGCGAGTTGAAGCGTGTAGCGGCAGAAGGTGCCGTCGAGCGGGACTTCGTTGTTCGGCAGGCCGATGACGGATTTATACCATTGCCGGTGCGCATCGATCATCGACACGATGCCGATCTCGACATCGAAGATGAGCTTGATCAGCTCGGAAATGCGATCGAACGCCGCCTCGCGCGGCGTATCCAGAATATCGAGGCTTTCCAGGGCCGCCAGTCGCACCGGCTCCGCAACCGCCTGTTCGAAATCGTCGCGCATGGGCCTCATCAGCGCTCCTCGTCAACGTTGTCAGTGGTTGAGTTGGGGCGGTCTGGGATGAAGATGCGGTTAATCGAAGGCACGCAGGATCACGCCTGTTTCGTATCCCTGGCTGCCGGCTTGCGCGTGGTGCGGCGGGGTTGAGGCTTGGGGCGAACCTGGACATCGCGTTGCGGGAACGGGATTTCGATGCCGGCGCGGCGCAGGTCGCGGAAGATGTCGAAGAAGAGATCGGAGCGGATGAGGGCGCCGCTCGTGACGTCGCCGACGAAGCAGCGCAGCTCGAAATTCAGGGCGTATTCGCCGATGCCCATGAACATGACGAGCGGAGCGGGCTGGGCGAGGACGCCGTTGTGGTCGCGGGCCGCGGCGAGGAGCAGGTCGCGAACGCGGTCGAGGTCGGAATCGAAGCCCACGCCTACCGGCACGATGATGCGGCCGGACTTGGACGAGAGCATCATGTTCTTGACGACGCCGGTGATGAGTTCGGAGTTCGGGACGATAACGTCGTGGCGATCGAAGGTCTCGATGCGGGTCGAGCGCACGGCGATCTTGCGGACGATGCCGGTCTGGCCGGCCACCTCGATCCAGTCGCCTTCCTTCACCGGGCGCTCGACGAGAAGAATGATGCCCGAGACGAAGTTGGACACTACGGCCTGAAGGCCGAAACCGATGCCGACCGAGAGGGCACCGGCGACGATGGCGAGGTTGGAGAGGTTGAGACCCGCCAGCGACACGGCCAGGAGCGCGGCAGCGGTGACGCCCAGATAGCCGACGCCGGTGACGACGGCATTGCGCCCGCCCGTATCCATGCGGGTCTTGGGCAGAACCGAGATTTCGAGGAAGCTCTGCAGCCAGCGGGTGAGGAAGAGGCCGATGGCGAAGACCATGATCAGCACGATCAGGGCGTTGGCCGAGAGGCGCACGCCGCCAAGGTCGACGCCTTCGCTGGCGAGTATCCAGGCTTCGCTGAGATCCGTGGTTCGCGCGCCCCAGACCATGGCGTAGAGCGGCAGGGAGATCAGGAACACGGCGATGCCGACGATAACGGGTACGAGGCCGGAAAGGCTGGTATTCTTGGACTTGCGGATGCCCATGAAGCCGTGGATGGCGGCGACGATGATGGCCTGGAGCATGAGCGAGATGACGACGAGCCCGAGCGACAGGATCATCGGGAAGAGCGCTTGCTGGGCAAGCTGGGTGTAGCCGACGAGCGAGGCAACGATGGCGGCGACCACCGAGAGCTGCATCAGGCGGGCGATGGCGTTGAGCACGCTCTGGCTGAGGAGGCCATCACGGGCCGGCACTTCCTCGGCCTGATCCTTGGCAAGGAGCAGGACCTTGGCGAGGTTCCAGAGAAAGAAGCTGCCCATGAGCACGACGATGGCGGCAAAGACCGAGAGTGCTTCCGGGGTGAAGCGGAAAGCCTGCTTGGCGGCCTCGACTACGGCACCGGCGACCAGCGTCCAGCCCAGGCCATCGCAATAGCGGCGGCCGGCGCGGGCGGTTTCATCGCTGACAGTCACGAAGCGAAGCGCAGGTGCGCTCGGCGCAAAGGCGACGGTGCCGAGCCAATGGGCGCCGATGACGGCGAAAGGCGTGAGGATCAGTACGGCGCCGACCGTATCTTCGGCCATAGTGCCGATGCCGAGGGCGAAAAGGCCGCCGACGATGAGGTAGCCGCCGATGGCCGGAACCACGAAGCGCGCCGCGTAGCTGGCGCCGATAAGGGCGGCGCGGCGGGCTTTGTGGGGCGTGTCGATGAGCGTGGTCTCGAAACGCCGGAGCATGCCGCGATAGCCAACGACGAGGATGAAGGTGCCGCCGGCAATGAGGAGAATTGCGCGGAACAGTCGTTGCACCAGCTGGTCGACGGGGCCGGTAAAGGCCTGACCCGTCGTCCAGGTGGCGACCTTGAGCATTTCCAGCCCTTCCGTGGCGGCCGCCACCCAGGCGGTGGGCAGGAGCGGAGACGGGCCGCCCGAGAGCAGCTGGGTATTGTTGAGCCCGCGGATGCGGTGATCGAGTTCCTTGATGAGCGTATCGGCGCGACGGAAGGCCATTTCGGCCTGTACGACCGGAACATCGGCCTTGGCGAGGGCAAGGCTGAGTTCTTCGCGCTGCTTGCGCAGGGGCTCGGGCTCGCTTGCCGGATCGTCAGGCGCAGGGCCAAGCACTTCGAGCTGGGCGCGCAGGGCTCGCGCCTCGACGCTGCCGGTTTCGACGATGGTACGAGCCTGGGACCGGTCGATGGCGATACGGGCGCGGACGGCGTCCAGCTCGGCATCGGTGGCGGCGGGATTATTGAGCACGCGCTCGGCTTCGAGCGCGGTCTGGCCCCAGGCCTCGACGCCAACGCCCGACTGCTGGGCATCCTGCGCCTGAACGGCGAAGGAAAGCAGCACGAGGCCGATAACGGCGAGAAACGGTCCGAGGGCCTTGCCCAGAAACATGCAGTCCTCCTTGGGACAGGCGTCCGCGGCCGAAGGGCCGGTCGCGGCGAACAAGTTCGCGAATCCGCCCTGATCAGACCGGAATCCGGCTTGCGGCGCAACGGCGGCGCACGGATCGGATCGTGCAAAAGCGCTGCAACTCGTTCACGGATAGGGAGGTGTTTGGGGCTAGAAGGCGGGCAACGGAGAGACCGATGACGCTCGACTTCCTCACACTTTACATCGTGATCCTGCTCAATTCGCTGACCGTATCGGTGATCTGGGCGGCGATTGCGGCATCCTACCGGAGCCTGGAAGCCGCGCGGTATTGGCTGGCGAGTTGCCTCATCATCGTGGTGGGCGGTGCGGTATTGGCCATCCAGGGCAATGCCGGAGCCCTGGGGCCGGCAGTGGTCGGCAACGGCATCGTTATCTTCGGCTTCTTCCAGATGTGGATCGGCGTGCGCCGCTTCTTCGGGCTTGCTTCGGGGCAGCGCATCGCCATAGCGCTGACGGCGGCGAGCGTCGTCTGCATGCTGATCTTTGCGGGCAATGACCGGGCGCGCAGCATCGTCTATGCGGCGTCCCAGGCTGTGCCGATGGCATTGGGTATCGCCGCGCTCCTCCGACAGCGGCCTTATGCGAGCGGGCGGTACATTGCCGCCTTCGCCATGGCGGTGGGGATTGCCGGGCACGCGACGACGTCGATTTCGAACGTCATGGTGATGACGGGGCATATGGAATTCGAGGCGTTCTATCGGCTGGCCTCGTTCACGCTGCTGTGCACGATCTTCAGCGCCGTGGTCTGGAATTTCGGCTTCGCCGTGATGACCATCGAGCGGCTGCGCGGGGAGGTGGCGGCATTGGCCGAGCATGACGAGCTGACGGGGCTGCCCAACCGGCGCAAGTTCAACGACCGGATGGAGCAGGAAGATTCTCGAGCACGGCGCTCCGGGCATGGCTATTCTCTGCTCGTCATCGACGTCGACAAGTTCAAGGGCATCAACGATGGCTTCGGGCATGTGGCGGGCGACCGGGCGCTGACCCATGCGGCAACAATCCTGGCTTCTGCGCTGCGCAAGGACGACATGCTGGCGCGGCTGGGCGGAGACGAGTTCTGCCTGCTGCTGCCCGAGACCAATGCCGAGCAGGCGCTCGAAGTAGGTCGCAAACTGGCCGACACGTTGCGGCAGAACCCGTTGCAGTGGAAGGGGCAGCGCATCGCCATCACGCTCAGTATCGGAGTGGCCGAATGGTCGGCCGAGCACGGCAATTCGTTCGAGGCACTGATGACGCAGGCCGATGCGGCGCTCTATCGGGTCAAGGACGGTGGGCGTGACGGGATTGCGGCCTCGCAGGCCCGGCCGCGGCTGTCGCTGGCCAAGGGCTAGTTTCGGAGCCCCGAAGGCGACGTGGGGGGCACTCCTGCCACCTCCAGGGCTCCGATCCACGCCGCCGACAAACGACGAAAGTGGTCGCCGGACCGGATGGCTTACGCGGAGAGCCAGGCCGTCCTGTCCATGCGAGCCCGCGATTCATAGCGCCTCCGCGCCGCCCGATCTTGGGTCCGGCCTTGGGGGTATGCGCCACTATTGCAGGTGGCGCTGCCGGCGCATGTCGGACGGGGTCATGCCGAAGCGGCGGCGGAAGACCTGGTTGAACCAGGAAATGTCGCCAAACCCGACCTCGAGGGCGAGCGAAGCGATGTTGCGGTTGTCGAACCGCGCATCGGAAAGCAGGCGGCGCACGTAATCGAGCCGGGTGTTGAGAAGGTGATCGGTAAAGCTCGTGCCGGTGTCATAGAACAGGGCGCGGATATAGCTCTCGCCGATCCCCTGGCGGCGGGCCAGCCAATCGATCGAGAGGTCGGGATTGCCGATATTGGCGGCGATGTCCGCCTTGATCGCCTTGAGACGTGCGGCGCGCAGGCCGCCCTTGGTGGCGATCTCCGCGCTATCGCCGCCGGTGCCGAGGGCGAGGCAGGCAAGATCGATGACGTGGCTGGCGAAGGTCGCTGCATCGGCCGCCGAGATGGTGCGCTCGTCGGTCAGAAGCGTGCTGACATAGGCTTCGAGGAGGCGCGAGGCGGTGCTGGGTGCGGCGCTGCGCCCGATGAGGGTATCGAAGTGGGCCAGCCGGGGGACGATCTGCACATGCGGAATGGCGAGGCTGAGGATGGTGCTTTCCTGCGCCACGAGCGCCGTCGATGGCCTGTCGCGACGTACGACGTTAACGTAGCCCGCCTGCACTTCCGCGCCGCCGCTTTCATCGAGCGAACCGGTGCCGCGCGTGGCGATGCCGATATAGACCATGCCGTTCTCGTCGGGCGCATGATAGGCGCGGACCGGAGAGGTGGTGATGGCCGCCAGATGGATGCCGCCGAGTTCGCGGGCGCTCATATCGACCCTGATCGGATCTTCCTTGGGAAAGTCGAGCTGGCCCCTGACATGGGCGCCATAGACATATTCGGCTGCGTCGCGCCGCTGGCGCTCGGGAACGCTGTTGGTCGAAAACCGGAGCACCGTCATGCGGCAACGCCCTTAATGGTGGATCGATCCGTCTGTTCAATAGGTTGGCACTGCGCGAGAACGGCGTCCAGTTCACAATTGTGACTTGCAGGGGAGCGCGTGGCGCACCATGTTCGATAGTGTTCACTGCTGGGAATTTCGACATGCGCACGCTGGTTCTAGCCACCCTCTTCGGGCTCCTGGCGACGGGAGCATCCCAGGCCTATTGCGCCAACCTTCCCGACGGCGCTGCGTCGAACTACGTCAATAACGGCGCGCAGCGCTCGACCTGCCTGCAGCAGGAGCTGTCCGACAACATGGCTTTGCGCCAGCAGATCCAGTCGCAGACCGACGCCGCCATGGCGCGGATCGAGATGGACATGAAGCTCCAGCAGATGCAGCAGCAGATGCGCGACGCCCAGCGGAGCCTGAGCAACCCGTAATTTATCCCAAGTTGCATCCGAACGCACATTGCTCTTGCCTAGACCCATAGGCGGGAGGCGAGGATGCATGAGGACGCCTGGGACCTGAGGGGCCTCGAGGGCGCAATTCGCCGGCAATGGCGAGCGGTGGCGCTTGCGGTAGCGGCTGGGCTGGCTTTGGCTTCGGCCGCGCTGCTGGTGATGCCGGTTTCCTATTCGGCGACCGCCCTGCTCTATTTCGATCCATCACCGCGAGGCGTTCTTGAGGATGGTCGGCCGGGCGCGGGCGACGGAGCGCGAGTAGATAGCGCGGTGGACCTGATTGCGTCCGAGCCGGTGCTGGCTTCCGCGGCGCGAGCGCTTGGGCTTGCGGGAGAACAGGCACCCGACTGGCTCGGGAGCCGGGTCAAGGTGCAGCGGGAGGGGCCGACGTACCTCGTTTCCGTGCGGGCCAACGCGCCCTCGCCGTTAGAGGCGGCGTCGTATGCCAATGCCGTGGCAAACAGCTTCATCCACGAGGAAGTGGCGGCGAAAATCGATGGCGTGCTGGCCGATGTGGCGGCGCTGCGTGCGCAGGTGACCGTAGCCGGAGAGGCCGTTCGGGCGGCGCAGCAAGCGCTGGCCTTGCGATCAGGGTTCGAGGAGCGGCAAGCGCTGGCGTCCGCGCAATCGCACTACCGGATGTTGCTCGACCGGCTGACGAGGCTGGAGGCCGAGGCGTTTCTGCAGGTGCCCTCGGCGCGGATAGCGGCCGCGGCGAGCCCGCCTGTGGCGCCGTCGTCGCCGAAGGTTGGGTTGACGCTGGCGCTGGCGGGCGGGCTGGCGATGATCTTCGGGCTGCTGCTGGCCTTTGCGCGCGAACGGATCACGCCGGGATTTGTCGATGCGGAAGAGGCTGGGCGGCGGCTGGGGCTGGAGCCGATCCTCACCATACCGCGCCAGAAATTGCAGCGCGGACGGGATGGCGAATTGTGGCTCACGCCGGCCGACCAGTTGGCGCAGGCGCCGCTGGCCGAGTTCCCGGAGGCGGTGCGGCGGCTGCGGATCAGCGTCGACCAGGCGTTGCAGCGCAAGAGCGTCGCCCACCGCGGCGCGGTCGTGATGGTATCTTCGGCTACTGGCGGGGAAGGCAAGACCACGCTGGCGCTGGCATTGGCGCGGTCCTATGGGCTTGCCGGGCATTCGGTGCTGCTCATCGATTGCGACCTGCGCAATCCTTCGATCCATCGCTATCTCGGGCTGGAGCCGTCGCGGGGCCTGCTTGAATATCTCGCCGAACCGGCCGAGCCGCGCCAGTTGAAGGCCATGATGGCCGAGGACGATGTCAGCGGGGTGCGGATCGCGCTCGGGGGTCTCGGTGCGCAGGACGCGACGGACGAGCTTGTGGCGGGCTCTGAATTCGCCCGCCTCATCGCAGCGGCAGTGCAGAGCTTCGAGTTCGTCATCATCGACAGCCCGCCGCTCGGGAGCGTGGTCGACGGGCTGCACCTGGCGCGGCTAGCCGATGTCGTGACCTTCGTGATGCGCTATCGCTCGGTGCCGCGCAATGCGGCGGCGCAGGCGCTCGCCGCCCTGGCGCGCACGCGGCGGGAGCAATCGGAACTGGTTGGCGTGCTCAATCTCGGCCCTGCCCCGATAGGGTCCAAGGCCTATCGGGCGGCGACCTACATGCCCAAGTTATCCCCTTCGCTTCGGCAGGCCTCACACTGGCACTAGTCGAAGGACGAGGAGACAAGATGCTTGATCGTTACAAGAACCGCGCCGAGAACCTCGAGAGTCCGGCCGGTCATGGCTTTGCCATCACCCCGCACGACACGAACGCGCTGCCCGAGGCGACCCGCGCGGTTTTCGTCGGCAGCGACGGCGACTTGCGGGTCGAATTCATCTCCGGCGCCACGGTGACGCTCGCCGGAATACAGGGGGGCACGTTGCTGCCGATCAGGGTTGCCAAGGTGCTGGCGACGGAAACCAGCGCAGGGCAGATCGTGGGGCTGGTCTAGCGCGGGGTTCAGTCGGGATTGCTGTCGTTCGTTGATTTGCGTCATTCGCCGGGAGGCACGATCCATGGGCCCCGGCTCTTCGGCCGGGGAAGTATAGTGGTGGGGCGAGATGGAGCGCGAGATGGGGTGGAGCGATTGGCATGGAGTGGCGGCGCGGTAGCAGCAATTTATGCGATCCAACCCGATTTCGGGTGTGTCCATGAGGGCACACCCTCCCCGGCTGATGGAAATGTGATCGGCGTCTAACGCGCTCGTTAACCATTATCGGATTATGAGCTTCCGGAACCAAAGCCCACGAATCCGGGTTGATGAAGCCTCACCTGTCCGGCGTTAGCATCGAGTACCCATCTATGAACGACAGCACCACACTTTCCCGCCGCAGCTTTTTGCTCGGCTCGGCGGGTCTGGCCGGCCTGACGCTGGCCGGTTGCGCGAGCACCGCGCAGCAGCCAATCGAACCGATCATTTCCGACTATTACCTGCAGATGTACGGCGCGCGGCCGGACGAGCAGTTCCCAATCCCGGCCGTCGACCTGCGCGCCATGGATCCCAATTTCTGGCGCACCTCGGTGGCCGATCCGACGGGCGAGCGGCCCGGCACGATCGTGGTCAACACCTCGCAGCGCTACCTCTACCTCGTGGGCGACAATGGCACAGCCATGCGTTACGGCGTGGGCATCGGCCGCGACGGCTTCTCGTGGTCGGGGCGCGCCGAGATTGCGGCCAAGAAGAAGTGGCCGACCTGGACGCCGCCCGCCGAGATGATCGCGCGCCAGCCCGAGATCGAGCCCTATCGCAACGGCATGCCGCCAAGCCTCGAGAACCCGCTGGGCTCACGCGCCATGTATCTCTACCAGAATGGGCGTGACACGCTTTACCGGCTGCACGGCACCAACGATCCGCGCACGATCGGTCAGGCCGTTTCGAGCGGCTGCGTGCGCCTGATCAACCAGGACATCATCGACCTCTACCAGCGCGTGCCCACCGGCACGCCGGTCGTGGTCGTCTAAACGGCTATCACCGGGCGGCGTTCGCGCCGCTCGGAACCCCCAAGGCCTGCACGCATTATCCTTCCTGGACTGCTATGGAGGGACGAATGGCTTTCGACTATCTGGCGCTCGGTCCACGGGACCTCGACCGCTTCACGCCCATGCAGGTAGCCCACCACCCCCACCTTTCGCGCGGCGAGAAGCTCGAGCTTCTCGAAGATCTCAAGGCTGTCGCCACCGGCGCGGCTGAGAGCGATGATTTCGGTTTCCCACCAGAGGAGATCGACGCGGCCATCTGCGACATCACCGGCGAGCCGCTGCCCAGGAAGGGGGTGCAGTGATGCCAATCACCCGCGAAGCCCCACCAGAAGCGCCTTCGCCCGAGGTGGCCAAGGTCGATTATCTCGTCGACGAGAACGGCGCGCCGGTCGAACTCGATGAGGACGAAGGGCTGCGTATCACCCATGATGCGGACCAGACGGTCGGCGCGGCCGGGCCGACCAACGCCATGCGCTACGTGCTCTTCGGCGTGGCGGTGATGGCCGTGGTGCTCATCGTCATGCAGATCGTTTCGAGCCAACCCGGCTAGGCTTGAAGGCCGTCGCGATCGGCTGCACTATTGGTGCGCATACCAAGCTGGAGGACGATCTTGGCCAAGGCCCCGACATCCAAGCCTGCCACTCCCCGCAAGACCGCGACGCGCAAGGCGCCGGCTGAAAAGCTGGTCGTCGAACCTGGCGTCGAGAGAGTGGATTTCCTCGTCGACGAAGAGGGCGACGTCGTCGACCTGCCGGAGTCCGAGGCTCCGGAAATCGAAGAAGAAATCGAGGAGGCAGTGGAATCGACGTCCCCGTCTGCCTGGTTCGGCTGGGGCATATTCGCGCTCGGCGGCATCATCGCCATTCTCGGCCTGCTGCAGGCCATATCCCGAGCGACTTCGGGCTGAAGCCCGCGGAACCAACTGGTTCCGCGGACCCCAAAAATCGAGGGTCAGCCGCGCGTGATCGGCGTGAGCTGGATTTCGACGCGACGGTTCTGCGAACGGCCGTTCTCGGTGGCGTTCGAGGCAATCGGGTCGGCTTCGCCGCGGCCTTCGATATAGAAGCGGCGCTGTTCGATGCCCTGGTTGGAGAGCGTGGTCGCCACCGCGATGGCGCGACGGTTCGAGAGGTTGAGGTTGTAGTTGTCGTCGCCGGTGGAGTCCGTGTAGCCGAAGACGTTGACCATGGTCATGTTGTACTTCTGGAGCACCAGGCCGACCGAGACGAGCGTCTGGTTGAACTGCGGACGGATGGTCGCCTTGTCGACATCGAAGGTGATGTTGGACGGCATGTTGAGGACGATCTCATTGCCCACGCGGGTCACCGACACGCCGGTGCCGCGCAGCTGCGCGCGCAGCTCGGCTTCCTGCTGATCCATGTAGGAGCCGATGCCGGCGCCAGCCAGGCCGCCGACGCCAGCGCCGATCAGGGCGCCCACGGCGGCATCACCGCCCGTCGCCGCGCCGATGACGGCACCTGCAACCGCGCCACCGCCGGCACCGAGCAGCGCGCCGCCCGTGGTCTTGTTCAGTTCGCTCTGTCCCGTATAGGGATTGGTGGTGGTGCAGGCGCTCAGCGCCAGGGCGGCCAGCGCCGCCACGAGAAGCTTCGATTTCATCAACGATTTGTCCCCAATTTGGTGGCCCGTTCTTAACACTGAATACGGCAGCAGAGTGTCAGAATGGTTCTCAACCGTGGGCCCAGCCGCCATCGACGATAAAATCCTGCGCCGAGATCATGCGGCTGTCGTCCGCGGCGAGGAAAAGCGCCATGCGTGCCACGTCCTCGGCATAAACGCGGCCGGCCAGGGTCTGGCTTTCATCGATCTGCCGGTTGGCGGCGTCATCCACCCAATGGGTCAATTGTCGCTCCGTCATGATCCAGCCGGGCACCAGGGTGTTGACGCGGATATTGCTCTTGCCCAGCTCGCGCGCCATCGACCGGCTGAGGCCGTGAGCGGCGGCCTTGGCGGTTTCATAGACCGGGATCTTGGGGCTCATGATCATCCAGCTGATCGAGCCGAAATTGATGATTGAGCCGCCACCTGCCTTGATCATGCCGGGCGCGACCGCCTGGATGGCGAAGAAGGCGTGCTTGAGGTTCACCGCGATGCGGTTGTCCCAGTATTCGGGCGTCATCTCGGACCATTCATGACGCTGGTCGTGCGCGGCGTTGTTGACCAGCGCGAGGGCGTCGCCATGGAGGCTGGAGAAGCCGGCAATGGCAGCCTGGTAATCGGCGATGTCGGTGACGTCGCAATGGGCGAAGCTGACTGTGGCACCCGCAGCGCCTAGCTCGGCCGCCAGCGCTTCGCCCTGCTCACGGGCGATATCAACGAAACCCACCTTGGCGCCCTGCCCGGCGAATTCACGCACAAGCGAAGCCCCGATCCCCGATGCGCCACCGGAAATGACGACGGGCCGGCCCTCAAGGCTGGGATAATTGGCGTAAGCGGTCATGCTGCTCCCCTCTTTCGCATGCGCGTTCGGTGGTAGCGTAGAGGGGGATGGCCGACAAGGGCGGGACTTGCTTCCTGTCACCGCTTCCGCGTCGGCGTAAAAGCTTCTAGTATGGCAGATACCGCAGGCCTTCCCTGCGCTGCCAGACTCAACTCACGAACAGCTATGGACCGGTGGTGCCCGACGGCATGGCGCCGGCTTGAGGGAGATTTCCATGGAGTACCGCAAACTCGGCAACAGCGGCACGGTCGTTACATCCTATTGCCTGGGGACCATGACGTTCGGACAGGAGACGGACGAAGCGACGTCGCATCTCATCATGGATGACTACATCAAGGCGGGCGGTAATTTCATCGATACGGCAAACGTCTATAGCGCCGGCGTTTCCGAGGAGATCGTGGGCCGCTGGCTCAAGGCCCGGCCGAGCGAAGCGCGGCAGGTGGTGGTAGCGACCAAGGGGCGGTTTCCGATGGGCGCCGGGCCGAACGATCTCGGGCTCTCGCGGACCAATCTCAATCGGGCACTCAACGATTCCCTGCGCCGGCTGGGGGTCGAGCAGATCGACCTCTACCAGATGCACGCCTGGGACGCGGTAACGCCCATCGAGGAGACGCTGCGCTTTCTCGACGATGCGGTGAGCGCGGGCAAGATCGCCTATTACGGCTTCTCCAACTACCTGGGCTGGCAGGTGACCAAGGCAGTCCACGTCGCCAGGGCCAATCACTGGACGGCGCCGGTTACGCTGCAGCCGCAATACAACCTTCTCGTCCGCGATATCGAGCATGAGATCGTGCCGGCGTGCCAGGATGCGGGCATGGGATTGCTGCCGTGGTCGCCGCTGGGCGGCGGCTGGCTGGCCGGCAAGTATCAGCGCGACGTGATGCCGAGCGGCGCGACGCGGTTGGGCGAGAACCCCAATCGCGGCATGGAATCCTATGGGCCGCGCAATGCGCAGGAACGGACCTGGCAGATCATCGACATGGTAGCCGAGATCGCCAAGGAACGCGGCGTAAGCGCGGCGCAGGTAGCGCTGGCCTGGGTGGCGGCGCGACCGGCGGTGACGGCAGTGATCCTTGGAGCGCGGACACGCGAGCAGCTTGCGGACAATCTGGGTGCGGTAGCGGTGACGCTTTCGACCGAGGAGATGGAGCGGCTCAACCGCGTGAGCGCACCGGCAATGGCCGATTATCCCTATGGCGAGCGCGGGGTGAACCAGCGGCACCGCAAGATGGACGGCGGTCGCTAGCCGGAAAGATCGAGGGGCGCGCGGCGCCCCTCGTCACTATCAGTGGTGGCCGCCGGAAAGCTGGCGGAGTTCCTCGACCGAGCGCACGCGCTTGCGGGCAGCGCCTTCCCAATCGAGGGTCTTGACCGTGCCCTTGGCCAGCCGCTCCCTGGCGGCGGGGACGGCATCGGCATATTGAGGCAGCCATTGCGCCTGGGCGACAACCATTTCGTCGACCATCTGCCAGACTTCGTCTGGCGTGCATATGGCGCCGACCAGCGGATCGTGCAGCACGGCCAGCTTGAGCAGATCAATATCGCCGGTGACCGCAGCCTTCACCGACATGCGCTGCACCGAGATCGAAACCGAGCAGGTGGCGGCGCAGGCCATCGGCAGGGTCTGGCCCTCGACCATGTTGATACCGAAACGATCGACGAAGCCTGGGCTTTCGATGATGGCGTCAGCGGGCAGGTTGGTGATGATGCCGTTGTTGCGGACGTTGAAATGGCCGCGATAGACGCGCCCGGTCTCGATAGCCTCGATGATGTGGCTGGCATGCTCGCTGGTGCGCTTGTGCTGGGCGAGCGGCTTGGCAGCCTCTTCGAGGAATTTCGGGAAGTCAGTCTCGAACCAGTTGCGGCGCTCGGTCGAGTAGCGGAGGTAGCCGCCGGTCTCGCCGTGGATCCAGTCGCTCATGTCGATCCACTTGCCGATTTCCTCCGGCCGCTTGCGATACCAGGGCAGGTATTCGGAAAGATGCCCGTTGGACTCGGTGGAGTAGACGCCGAAGCGCTTGAGGACGTCGATGCGCACCTTTTCCTGCTTGGAATAGACGGGGTGGCGCTCGAAGGCGGCGATCAGTTCGTCCTTCTCGACCTTGCGACCCTTGGCGCGGATATCGATGTACCAGGTCTGGTGGTTGATGCCCGAGCAGACGTAGTCCAGTTCGCTGTCGGTGATGCCGAGCACCTGCGCGATCTGGTGAGCGCCGTGCTGCACGCCATGGCAGAGGCCGACGGTGTTGACGCCACCATATTCGAGCGCCGCCCAGGTGTTCATGGCCATGGGGTTGGCATAGTTGAGGAAGAGCGCGCCCGGCTCGGCGACCTCGCGGATATCCTTGCAGAAATCGAGGATGACCGGGATGTTGCGCTGGCCATAGAGGATGCCGCCGGCGCAGATGGTGTCGCCCACGCACTGGTCGACGCCGTATTTGAGCGGGATGTTGACGTCGGTGGCGAAGGCTTCGAGCCCGCCCACGCGCACGCAGCTCATGATGTAGCGGGCGCCAGCCAGCGCCTCGCGACGATCGGTGGTGGCGGTGACCTTGGCAGGCAGCTTGTTGACCGCCACGATCTTCTCGATGATCTGCCGGATCATGTCGAGGTTGTGGGCGTTGATATCGGTCAGCGCGAATTCGACACCCTCGAATTCGGGGACCTTGAGCAGGTCCGAGATCAGGGTCTTGGTGAACCCGACCGAACCGGCGCCAATGATTGCCACCTTGAATGACATGCTGTTCTCCTCGCCTGAGGGGCGCCATCGGCGCCACCGTCTCTTGCCGGATTTTCTAGCCTCCCCGCGCGATGGCGTGTAGAGAAAGTTCGTGCGACAGCGGGTGATTTTGTGCTCTCAGACCTCATCGACCACGGCCACATGGTGCGCAGCTTCCTGCTGCCCAAGGGACCGGTGAACCTCCATTGCATGCCAGGCGGCGCGGGGCTGGAGCAGCGCGAGAACGAGGCCTATTCCTGGGATGGGCTCAAGCGCGGGCCGGATCCGTTCATGGTTATCCAGCACACGATTGCCGGGCGCGGGCAGCTCGATTTCGCCGATAGCCATCATGTGCTGGGGCCGGGCGAAACCATGGTGCTGACCTTTCCCCATGCCAACCGCTACTGGTTGGCCAGGGGCGACAGCTGGGAATATTTCTGGATCGTGCTCAATGGTCGCGAGGCGCTGCGCGTGGCACGGGCGGTGATCGACAGCGCCGGGCCGGTGCTGCACCTGCCGGCGAGCGCCGTCGACCGGCTGGCCGCGGCGTGCCTCATGCTGGTCAAGGGTGAGAACATGCTGCCGGGCGAGGCGTCGGCGGCCGCCTATGCCGCGGTAATGGCGCTGCAGGATGGGGTGTTCGGTGCACAGGCGGCGGGCGCGGAAGCCGTGCCGCAGGCGGTACAGCGAGCGCGGCACTATATCGAGGCACACCTGGCCGAACCGGTGAACGTGGACCGGATGGCGCGGGCCGCGCAGGTGAGCCGGGCGCATTTCGTGCGGCAATTCACCAAGGCCGTGGGAATGCCGCCGTCGGACTTCGTGTTCGAGCAGCGGATGGAGCGGGCGTCGCGGCTGCTGCTGGCGACAGATGGCGCCGTGGGCGCCATCGCAAGGGCCTGCGGGTTTCCGGACGCGAACTATTTCGCCAAGGCGTTCCGCCGGCACTACGGCCTGAGCCCTTCAGGGTATCGGGCGGCGGGAGCGACGTTGTTGCCGAGGCGCGGGGCGGAGGTCAGCTAGACCGACCGCGCCAACGTTAAAATGCCTGAGCCCGCTTCCCCGACGGAGGCCGGGGAAGAGAGATTGGGGATGGCCGCGTCTACGCCGCCGAGGTCCGGAACCGGCTTACGCGATGAACAAGCTCATCGACCTGATTGGCGAGGCTCCGGCTGGCTTCGCTCGAACGATCGACGAAGCCGGCGTTTTCTTCGGTCAGCCGCTCCATGTCGATGATGGCGGCGTTGATCTGGTTGATGGCGCTGGCCTGTTGCGTGGCGGCCTCGGCGACATTGCCGACCTGGCGCGAAATCTCGGCGACCTGACCGACGATGGCGTTGAAGGCATCGCCCGTGCGGTTGACCAGCGAGACGCCGCCTTCGACGGACGTCTCGGAATCCTTGATCAGCATGCCGACATCCTTGGCCGCCTGCGCACTGCGCTGGGCCAGGGCCCGCACTTCCGTAGCTACCACGGCAAAGCCCTTGCCGGCTTCCCCGGCGCGTGCCGCTTCGACGGCCGCGTTAAGGGCGAGAAGGTTGGTCTGGAACGCAATCTCGTCGATGACCGAGATGATGCGCGAGATCTTTGCGGAGGATTGCTCGATCTGGCCCATGGCCTCGACGGCGCCCTTGACCACCGAACCGCCCTGGACGGCGGCCTTGTCGGCCTCGAGAGCCACGCCACTAGCTGCGGTGGTGCCTTCGGCGGTCTTGTTGATGGAGGCGGTGACGCCATCAAGCGCGGCGACGGACTGCTCGATGGCAGCGGCCTGGCGCGTCATGCGGTCGGAAATATCCTGCGCGGCTTCGGCGACAGCGCCGGCATTGGAACCGATGAGGTCGGTGGCCGAACCGATGGCCGAGATGGTCTTGTCGATGCTCTCGATGGCGAAGTTGAAATCGTCACGAAGCTTGTTGAGCGCGCCGTCGAACTCATCCTCGATGCGCACCGAGACGTCGCCGCGGGCGAGTTGGGCCAGGGCCGTGCCCATCGCGTCGATGACGCGCTGCTGGCGCTCGGCGGCCTTGCGCTCCTTCTCCTCGGCATCGGCGCGGAGCTTTTCGAAATAGGTGGTGACCGCGATATCGACATCGACCATCACGGCCTTGAAGAGATCGGCGAAATGGGCGCCCAGCACATCGGCATCGGCAACCAGTTCCTGGGGCTTGCGCTTGCGTGCGGTCGGAGCCTGGCGCTCCATCCAGTCATGCATCACGCCCTTGACCACGGTCTCGACGATCAGCGCATAGCCACCGACATACCAGCTCGGCTCAAGGCCGATGCGGGCGTGGCGCTGGCCGATGGCGTTGCTGGAGGCGGCGTAGTTATCGTCGAACCGGCCGGCGGCGATCGACTGCCAATGATTGGACTGCGCATTCTGGGCGCGCGACATCTGCTCTTCATTGCCGAAGAAGCGGGCGACGTCGGGCGTGCGACGGATGATGCCGTAGAAGCGATCGAGCGCAGGGCCGAGATGCTTCAGGACGGTGGGTGCCAGAGCCTCCATGCGGGCCGAGGCAGCAGCGTCGAACCCCACGAAATTCAGCCGCTGTTCTAGGCTCTTTGCCCTGGCGACGGTCGTCATGAAAATCTCTCCTGGATTTACGTCGCCCATCCATGGCTTTGGGTTGGTTAATTATCGGTTTGCCAATGTGTTGAAGAGGATGTGCGCTTTGTCGCAGCCAGGGGCAAAATTGCGTTCGGCGGTTGGATTTTGGAAAACCGCGCCTTAATATGGCTCTAAACTAGATGGGTCGCGCGCCGCAGCGCCCTACGCGGCGAAGTGACCTATCTGTCTGCTGCACGACCAGGAATAAGGTCGCCGGCAACCAAAAGCAGCCGGGCATTTCCCGGCCCTTCCATTGGGCAGACTGAAGGTTGAAATCATGGATTATCGCGGCATTTTCGAGGATGCGCTCGACGCCCTTCGGCAGGAAAAGCGCTACCGTGTGTTTGCAGACCTCGAGCGCGTCGCCGGCCATTTTCCCAAGGCCATCTTTCGCGACGATTCGGACAATGCCCGCGAAATAACCATCTGGTGCTCGAACGACTATCTGGGCATGGGGCAACATCCCAAGGTGGTCAGCGCAATGCAGGAAACCGCCGGCAAACTCGGCGCAGGCGCGGGCGGCACCCGCAACATTTCGGGCACCAACCGCCCGCTGGTCGAGCTGGAGCGTTCGCTCGCCGACCTTCACCGCAAGGAATCGGCACTGGTCTTCACCTCGGGCTTCGTTTCGAACGAAGCGGCGATCTCCACCATTGCCCGGCTCATGCCCGATTGCATCATCTTCTCGGACCAGCTCAACCACGCCTCGATGATCCAGGGCGTGCGCCAGTCGGGCATGGAAAAGAAGATCTTCCGGCACAACGACATCGCGCATCTGCGCGAATTGCTGGCGGCAGTCGATCGCAAGCGACCGAAGCTCATCGTCTTCGAATCCGTCTACTCGATGGATGGCGACATCGCCCCGATCGAGCAGATCGCGGACCTGGCCGAGGAATTCGGCGCCCTCACCTATATCGATGAAGTGCATGCCGTGGGTCTTTACGGCGAGCGCGGCGGCGGCATCACGGACCGTGACAAGCTCACCCATCGCATCGACATCATCGAAGGCACGCTGGCCAAGGGCTTTGGCGTGATGGGCGGCTATATCGCGGCCAACAAGTCGATCGTGGATGCTGTGCGCTCCTACGCGCCCGAATTCATCTTCACCACCGCCCTGCCCCCGTCGCTCTGCGCGGCGGCCCGCGCTTCGATCGAGCACCTCAAGGCTTCCCAGGTCGAGCGCGCCGGCCAGCAGCGCCAGGTGCAGCTCACCAAGGAAATCCTCACCGAGGCCGGCCTGCCGGTGATGGCGACCGATACGCATATCGTGCCGCTGATCGTGGGCGATGCGCGCCTCTGCAAGGCGGCCAGCGACCTGCTGCTCGAAAAGCACAACATCTACATCCAGCCGATCAACTACCCGACGGTTCCCAAGGGCACCGAGCGCCTCCGCATCACGCCGACGCCGATGCATACCGACGAGATGATCTTCGAACTGCGCCATGCTCTGGTGAGCGTCTGGGCCCAGCTCGAACTCCCCCGCGAACGCGCCCCGGCGGCGCTCACGGCCAGCAAGCTGACAAGCGGCGACCTGACGCTGCCGACCATCGGCGGCTAACGGAAAGAGAAAAAGGGCGCCTCTGGCGCCCTTCTTGTTTCAGGCCCCAGCGCCGAAGTCCAAATTGGTTGGACGTGGTGGACGGGTGCCGTAAATCGAAGTCGGATCTATATCCGGGCCGACAGGCTCGAGTGCGAAGCCCCTTGCCCAGCAACGCCCAAGGCCTTCGAGAAAGAAGCCGAAATGCAAGCTGGTGGCGTCTTCGGGCACATCCAGAACGACGCATCGGTCAGTCCAGCCGTTAGTACCCCTGAGGGCGCCATCGCGGGGTCGATTGACCATGTTGTCGAACCTGAGGACCTGCCCCGGCGCTCGATCAACTCGCATCCAGATCGTCGCGAGATCTACTGCTTCGGTCTTGAGGCTGGCGCTGAGGCGCAGACGTTTGCCGCGATAGTCGTCGGCGTCCACGCTTTGCATGAGGACGGCGATTTCCCCGCCCTGCAAATCGATGCTGTCTTCGCGCCCGGGCCTGCTTTCGATAAGCGCGGCGCTCCTCTCGGCTGGGTCCATGCCAAGTCGGTAATTGGCGAGATTCGTGCGGGGGGCGACGATCCAGCCAAGGGGAATGAGCAATTCGCCCTCGCTGTCCGCGGGCTCGATACGTGCAGAAAGCATATTCCAGTCTGCGAAGTTGAACTGTCGCGCCACCAGTTCGAGACAATCGCTGTGAGACAGTACCATCCCCCGCTCGGCCAAGGCCGCGCGCAGGTGTTTAGCCATGAGTTTGGCATCACGGAACGTGTACATGACATATTCCCTCTGGGCGAAAACTGGTCAGTGCTCGCATTGCTGACGGCTCGCCCGTGAGAAATGTCCACAGTTTCCCTGGTGCAATTCACCAACCCTCAAAGGGCGCGAGCGGCAGGCTGCACTAACCTGCCGCTATTGGGCCAAAGCCTGGTTGGATTGTCAACGCGCCTTCGTTCAACTCGTCAGCACGATCCGCAGCAGGTCCGCGGTGTTGCGGGCGCCGAGTTTTTCCATGACGCGGGCGCGGTGGACTTCGATGGTGCGGGGGGAGATGCCCAGTTCGCGGCCGGCTTCCTTGTTGGACTGGCCGTTGGTGATGAGCTGGAGCACTTCGCGTTCGCGCGGGGTGAGTTGGGAAAAACCACGCACCTCTACCGGACGGTATCCGCCCGTAGCCGCGCCCAGGTGCACGTCGCGCCGCAGCACGTCGCGGACCGAGCGGATGAAGCGCTCGGTGTCGATAGGCATGGTGATGACGTCGGCCGCGCCGGCCTTCATCGCACGCACCGCCTGATCGACCTGGTTCTCCTCGGCCAGCATGAAGACCGGCACGCCGGTGCGCAGCGATTTGATGCGCTTGAGCAGTTGCAGGCCATCATCGGCGCCGACACGCAGGTTGAGCACCACGACATCGGGCCGGCGCCGCTCGATGGCGGCGAAGAAGCTGGCCGGGTCCATCGAGAACATGGTCTGGAAACCCTCGAGCCGGAACAGGATGCTCAGCGCCTCGCAGGTCGAGGGGTCGGTATCCAGGATATGGACCAGGCGGTCCCGGTTCAGGAATGAGTGGTAATAGACTTCGTCGCTCACAGTATCCTCTCCCCAAATTGAAGGAACGGCTCGACTCGGCACTCGATGCGGCATTCGCCCTACTCGCGGCCCGCTGCCACTAAGCCCCCTAGGTGAATCGCTCCCGTAGCTTGCGCTAGGTACTTGCCTGCGTAAGCTCGCTCGAACACCTAGGACAAAATACCTATCACCTGTCGCAACGTCCGACCATCGGCAGAAATACGGATAATATTCCTATCAACAGGAAACGAAAAAGGCGGACGCGAGGCGCCCGCCCTTTTGCGAATGGGTCCTGCGTCAGGCGCGCGGAGCGCCCTGGGCCTTGATGGCGTCGCGGATTTCGGTGAGCAGCACTTCTTCCTTGCTGGGAGCAGCAGGGGCCGCAGCCTCTTCCTTCTTTTCCTCGCGCTTGAGCGAGTTGATGCCCTTGACCACCAGGAAGAGCACGAAGGCGATGATGATGAACTTCACCACCGCATTGATGAAGAGCCCGATATTGAGCGTGGCCACGCCGGCGGCGCGCGCCGCGGCCAACGAGGGGACCGGGATGTTGTTGGGGTTGTTGAGGACGACGAAGAGGTTGGAGAAGTCGATGCCGTTGAGCACCAGGCCAATGATCGGCATGAAAATGTCGTCGACGATCGACGACACGATGGTGCCGAAAGCGGCACCGATGATCACGCCGATGGCGAGATCGATGGCGTTGCCCTTGATTGCAAAGTCCCGAAATTCCTTGAACATGCTGCCTCGCGAGTGATTGCTGCCGGTGCGGGCCGACCCGCCCGCTCTATGCGCCCAGTGCGCATCCATCATTTTCAGATTCTCGTAATTTTATGAACTTTGCAACGGCCAATGCAGGGAGAGCCTTGTTCGTCTTGGACTTTCGGCGAACTTGCCGCGCAATCGATGGAGGTCAATACTGCGCGGTCAGATGAAAGTTACTACCAAGACCATGAGCGAAACTGCGTTCGATGCCGAAGCCAGCCTGAAGCTGGCGATTGGCTACATCCCTACAGGTTTGGCGGTGTTCGACCGCGACCTTTCGCTCGTCACGTCCAATGCCCAGTATCGCGAATTGCTGGATCTGCCCGAGCACCTGATCGCGCCCGGCGTGCCGCTCTATACGATCGCGCTTTACCTGGCGCGGCGGGGCGACCTGGGCGTGGGCGAGCCGACGCGGCTGGCGGCGCTGAGGCTGGGCGAGCTCACCAGCAACGAGACCAATGTCAGCCAGCGCCCGGGCCAGGAAGGCAAGACGCTGGAATTCCATTCGAGCCGTACGCCCGATGGCGGGCTGGTGATCACGTTCTTCGACGTTACCGCGCGGGTCAAGGCTGAGCGCGAGCTCGAGCGGATGAACCTGTCGCTCGAAGGTCGGGTCGAGGAGCGGACGGCGGCGCTGACGCAGGTGAATTCGGAACTCGAGGTCGCGCGAGCCAAGGCCGATGCCGCCAATCTCGACAAGACGCGGTTCCTCGCGGCGGCGAGCCACGACCTGCTGCAGCCGCTCAATGCGGCGCGGCTCTATACGGCGACGCTGATCGAGCGAGCGGGTGAAGGCGAGACGGCATCGCTGGCGCATTCGATCGAAGCCTCGCTCAACGCGGTCGAGGAGATCATGTCGGCCCTGCTCGACATATCGCGGATCGATAGCGGTGCGGTGAAACCGGTTCCTGCCCCGTTCAACGTGCGCGACCTCATGCGCAAGATCGAGGTGGAGTTCCAGCCGCTGGCGCAGGAGAAGGACATCAAGCTCAAACTGGTCGGCTCATCGCTGACGGTGGTTTCGGACCGGCAGCTCGTGGCGCGTATCATCCAGAACCTCGTATCGAATGCCATCAAGTACACGCGGCCAGGCGGAAAGGTGCTGGTTGGCTGTCGGCGGCGCGGGGCGCGGGTGCGGCTCGACATCATCGATACCGGCATCGGCTTCAACAAGGACCAGCATGCGCTGGTCTTTGCCGAGTTCTCGCGGCTCGAACAGGGTGCGCGGATGGCGCAGGGCCTTGGGCTGGGCCTCTCGATCGTGCAGCGGCTGGTGGCGACGCTCGGCGTGTCGCTGGAGCTGGACAGCGCCGAGGGCAAGGGGTCGCGGTTCTCGCTCTACCTGCCGCAAAGCCGCACGGTGCGTGCTTTGCCCGAGGGCGACCGGCGGATGGCGACCAATACCGGCGGCACGCTCAACCTGCGGGTGCTGTGCGTGGACAACGAGCGGGCAATCCTCGACGCCATGGAAGGGCTGCTGCGCGGCTGGGGGTGCGACGTGCGCACGGCGCGCTCGCTCAAGGACATTTCGCGCGATGGGCTGCTGGAAGGCTGGATGCCCGACATGGTGCTGATGGACTATCACCTCGACCAGACGTCGGGCCTCGATGCCATCGAGTGGCTACGCCACAATGTGGGCGGGCACCTGCCGGCAGCGCTGGTGACGGCGGATCGCAGCCCGGCCGTGCGGACGCTGGCGGAGGATCGCGGAATTGCTGTCATCACCAAGCCGGTGAAACCGGCGGCGCTGCGGGCGACGATTGCGGGCCTTGCCGGCCAGCGCGGGCGTCAGGCGGATTCGCGTCCGGCGAGCAGCGCTTCGAACTGACCTTCCTCGATGCGCGAGGCGGCGATGACCGCCTGGGTGCGACTATCGACATTGAGCTTCTGCAGGATGGCAGAGACATGCGCCTTGACGGTAGCCTCGGAGATCGAGAGCTCGTAGGCGATCTGCTTGTTCATCAGGCCATCGCTGAGCATCATCAGCACGCGAACCTGCTGCGGGGTGAGGCTGGCGAGGCGGCGCATCAGCTCGGACTGGTCGTCCGGCTGGCTGAGCTCGATGCCTTCAGGCGCGGCGACGCCGCCGGCCAGCACGGTTTCGATGGCGCGGCGGATTTCGGCAGGGCCCACGGACTTCTGCAGGTAGCCGGCGGCACCCAGCTCGAAGGCGCGGCGGACGACCGTGGCATCTTCCACGGCCGAGATGATCATCACCGGGACATCGGGGTATTGTGCGCGCAGCAGCAGCAGGCCGGAAAAGCCGCGGACGCCGGGCATGTTGAGATCGAGGAGCACGAGATCGCATTCGCGATCGGCTTCGAGTGTGGCGGCAAGCCCCTCGAGATCGCCCGCCTCGGAAACGGAATACAACGAGCCGTCGCCCGCAAGGGTCTGGCGCAGAGCCGCCCGGAACAGGGGATGATCGTCGACAATGATGATGCGGCGGGGGGACATCGGCCTAACGCCCTTACGCTGACTATTCGTGGGGCCTTTAACCTATCAATCAAGGCCAAACAAGGTTCACACCGCTTCGGGTGCCTGCGGCATATCGAAGGTTAAGCAAATTTACCATGCTGTTGCCGAATGCACCTCGACTTAACGGGTTGTTTACTATGTTTTTCCAAGAGTAAGCGGCAAACCTCCGCATGAGAATCGCGGGGGCATCAACTTTTCGGCTTGGGAACAACCTATGGCCCGCGCTCTTCCAGCCTCCGACCTCTCAGACCTTCGCGACACGCAGCCGGGAGAGTGGCAGGCGTTGCGCGGCGAGCTCGTGGCGCTACTCGACCGGGTCGAGAACCAATATGCCCGCGTCCGCACACCCGAGCCGGGTTACGACCAACTGGCCGAGCGGGTCCGCGACCTGCGCTACCGGGTGGGCGATCCTGATGACCGGCGGCACCGCGAGGCGCTGCGTTCGGTGCAGCGCGCGGTCGACCGGTTCAGCATCGAGCGCGAAGAGAGCGACGCGTTCGACATTCGCGACCAGCGCCGCAATCCGCAGCATGTGCTGCAATCGGCGATCAACGAAATCCGCGTGCGGCACGGCAGCCCGGCTGTCGCGGCGCCGCGCAATGCGGGCGAGATCGAAAGCCTGGCCCATTCGGTGACGGGGCTTTCCTCCCGGCTCGAGCGGCTGGAAGGCGAGTTGCGCACGCAGCGGGACAATGCCGGCGACGTCAAGGAAATCGGCGAGCAGGTCGCGCAGCTGACCCATGTGGTGGAACTGCTGGCGGGCGCGGTCGGCGAGACCGGGCAGGTCAAGCGGCTCGAAGCGCAGATAGCGGACCTGGCGACGACCATGTCGCAGCCGCAGGCGCCCGACCTTTCGGCGATGACCAAGCGCATCGACGACCTGGCCAAGACCGTCGAGCGGCTGGCCGATATCCAGATCCAGCATTTCGGCCACGAGGCCAAAGACGGTACGGCGCGCGCCGCGGCCTTCCAGAACGGCATGCAGGCGATCGAGGAGAGCGTCCGGTCGGTCTATGACCGGATCGACGCCATCGAGAAGACGCTGGCCATGCCCAATGCCGATGTCGAGCGGCTGACCGGGGAAATGGCCTCGTTCACCGAAGTGCTGCGGACCAGCGGCGCCGGCAATCCGGACGCCATGCTGCCGATCATCCAGGCGATCGAGGACCGCATTGCCGGCCTCGAAGGCAAGGATGGCGTGCTCGGCGGGCTCAAGGCCGATATCTCGGCGGTACGCCACAAGGTGCTGGAGGCGATGGAGCCCCGGTTCGCGGCGATCGAGATGCAGATCGAGGCGCTGAGCGGGCGCGTCGAGGATAGCCGATCGGAAGGCATCGGCCATATCGAGGCGCAGATCCGGCAGCTCGTGGCGCGGATGGACCAGACGGGCGAGCAGCTTTCCAACCTCGCCAAGCTCTATTCGCAGCAGGAAGAACGCTCCGCCCCCGATATCGAGGCGATGGCGGGCATCGTTGCGCGCAAGACGGCCGAGGCGATGGCCGGCAACACGGATGCCGGCGGGCTCGACGAAATCGAAAAGCGCATGTCTCGCCTCTTCAAGTCCTCGACCGGCACGGACCTGTCGGGCATGGAAGACGGCATCAAGCGCGTGGATGAGCGGCTTGACCGGCTCGAAGCGGCGCTGACGGCGCTCGGCAAGCCCGAAGCGCAGCCGGCCAAGGCCGAGAGCAAGGCGACGCCCCCTGCCCCGCCCCCGACACCGGCGGCGACGAGCCCGGAAAGCGAACTCATCGTTCCGGCGATGGCGCGCAAGCCTTCGGTACGCATTCCCGGCCCGCCGGAGCGGGACGACATGCCGAGCAACCCTTCCGAGGACCGGCCGCTGACCGATCCGGGCTTTGGCGATGCCAACCCGGTGCGAGCGGCGCTGGAAGAGAAGCGCTCGCCATCGGACAACATTCTCGCCCGCCTCGGCGCCGGCAAGCCGCGCATCGACGCGACGCCGGCCTTCGTGGATGCGGCCAGCATCGAGCGCCCGCCCAAGCCGGCTTCGAGCTTCGACGAGCAGCGCGAGGCCTTTGTCGAGCAGGCCGCGCCAGTGGCCGAGCCGGTAGTGGCGCCGGAGGTTCCGGTGCAGCCCGAGCCCGTGATGGCCAGCAGCCGCAGCACGTTCATCGAGGCGGCGCGGCGCGCCCAGCGCCAGAACGCGGCCAAGGTCGAGCCGGACAACAATTCGGTGATCGCCCGCGCCTTCGCCCGTTTCCAGAACAATGGCGCGGCAGCGGCGACGCAGCCGGCCGCGCCGGTTGCCGCTCCCGAGGACGACAAGCCGAGCAAGGCCGAGCTGCGCAAGGCGGAGAAGGCCGAGAAGGCTGCCGCGCGCAAGGCCAAGAAGGCGGAAGCCAAGGCCGAGCGCGAGCAGGAGCAGGAGCGGTTCTCCCCCGAGATCGAAGCGCTGCAGCCGCAGGGCAATTTCCTCAGCCGCAATCGTCGTCCGCTGCTGCTGGCGGCAGCGCTGGTGGCGGTTTCGGCGCTGGCGCTGAACCTCGTGGCGCAACGCCTGGCGCCGCAGCCGGGTGAGCAATCCTCGGCAACCGCAACACCGGAAGTGAAGCCGACGGCCGAGACGACCGGAGATGTCGCGCCGCTGGTGCTGCCCGAGGCCGACGGCAAGCCGATGGCCGTGGCCAAGCTGCCGGACAATCCGGCAATCGTGCCGACCCTCGATACGACCACGGTCGGCTCGATCAATCCGGCGGCGGCACTGAACTTTACCGCGCCGACGCAAGTGGCGGTCATTCCCGCCGCGCTCAAGGCGACGACGCTCACCAGCGAAGAGCTGGCGCCCGAACCGCTGGCCAGCCCGATCAAGGTCGAGCTGCCGCCCGAGGGTGTCGGCCCGCTCGAACTGCGCCAGGCCGCGGCCGATGGCGATGCGCGGTCGCAATTCGAGGTGGCGGCGATCCTCACCGAAGGTCGTGCCGTGACGCAGGACCTGACGGCGGCTGCCGTCTGGTACGAGCGCGCGGCAGCGCAGGGGTTCGTCCCGGCCGAATACCGGCTGGGCAGCCTCTATGAAGGCGGCAAGGGCGTGGCCAAGGACCTGGAGCAGGCACGGCTCTGGTACCAGCGCGCCGCCGAGGCCGGCAACCGCATGTCGATGCACAACCTCGCCGCGCTCTATGCCGGCGGGCAGTTGGGCAAGCAGGATTTCGCGGCGGCCTCCGAATGGTTCGAGCAGGCGGCGATGCGCGGGCTGACCGACAGCCAGTTCAACCTGGGCATGCTCTATGCGCGCGGCCTTGGCGTGCCGCAGAATCTCGAGACGTCGTACAAGTGGTTCTCGCTGGCGGCCGGCAATGGCGATGCGGATGCGGGCAAGGCGCGTGACGATATCGCCAAGTCGCTCGACGCCGCGACCGTAAGCCGGCTGGCGGCCGAGGTGGCCACCTGGAAGCCGCAGGCGATCGACCTGCCGGCCAACTTCGCGCCGATCGGCACGTGGACCGCCAAGTTCGATGCCGGGCAGACCATCACCGACCAGAAAATTGTCATGAAGGTGCAAGCGGTGCTTGCCAAGTTGGGCTACGATGTCGGCACGCCCGACGGCAAGGCCGGACCCAAGACCGGCGACGCCATCAAGGCATTCGAACTCGCCACCGGTATGAACGAGACGGGAGCGGTCAACCCCAGACTGCTCGCGGTGCTCGGCAGCCAGCCTGTGTAATTCGCAAGAAAAGGCAGGTCGGCGTTGACAGTTTGGTGAGGGGGCGCGTAAGCGTCCCCTTGCTCCTTATTTTGTCAAAAAGTGCGGCCCCGATAAGCACTTGTCACTTACGGGACCACAGAAGCGGATAGGGCCGTGCAGATCTACCTGCCCATCGCCGAACTCTCGATGAACGTCTTCTTCCTGGTAGGGATAGGCGGGGCAGTCGGGTTCTTGTCTGGCTTGTTCGGGGTGGGTGGCGGTTTCCTGCTCACACCCCTGCTCATCTTCACCGGCGTCCCCTCGCCCGTGGCCGTCGCATCGGTCACCGGGCAGGTCGTGGCGGCCTCGACTTCCGGGGCGCTGAGCTATTACCGACGAGGCGGCATCGACCTGCACCTCGCCATGTATCTCATCCTCTCGAGTACGCTCGGGGCGTTTATCGGGGTGATGATCTTCGCGTTCCTGCGCACGTTCGGACAGCTCGATCTCTTCATCTCGGTGAGCTACCTGGTGTTGCTCGGTTCGGTCGGCTCGATCATGCTGGCGGAAGCGGCGCGCGAGATCCTCAAGACGCGATCGGGCGTGGTGGTACGCGGGCGCATGCCACACCAGCATACCTGGATGCACGGCCTGCCCATGCGGGTGCGATTCAAGAAGTCGCGGCTCTACATCTCCGTGCTGCCGGTGCTGGTCATCGGCTTTTTCATCGGCATCATCGGTTCGCTCCTCGGTATCGGCGGCGGGTTCATCCTCGTGCCGGCACTGGTCTACCTGCTGCGGGTTCCCGGCAACGTCGTCGTCGGCACTTCGCTGCTGCAGGTGGTGGCGATGATGGCTGTGACGACGGTGCTCCATGCCGTGCAGAGCCAGAGCGTCGATATCCTCCTTGCCTTCTGCCTGATGGTGGGCGGCACGGTGGGGGCGCAGTTCGGGGCGTCGGCGGGGCAGTATCTGCGCGGCGAGCAATTGCGGGCGCTGCTGGCGCTGCTGGTGCTGGCGGTGGCCATCCGCTTCGGGCTGACGCTGGTGCTGCCGCCCAACGACATCTTCAGCACGGCGCTACTCGGGCCGGGAGGCGCGCTGTGATCCGGCTGCTGCTCCTCGCCCTGGCCTTCTTCCTGGCGGCGTTGCCGGCGCAGGCCGAGCGGGTAGTGTCGAGCGTTTCCAACACGGCGATCTCGATCAGCTCGTCCTTCGACGGCGAGACGCTGACGATGTTCGGCAACATCGAGCCGGAACTCGGGACCGGGTTGCCGATACGCGGACCCTACCACGTGGTGATCGTGGTGGAGGGGCCGCTGTCGGATCGGGTGACGCGGCTCAAGACCAATAATTTCGGCATCTGGATGAACACCGTGCAGGTGGACTTCAATGCCATGCCCACCTACTTCCAGGTGCTCTCGGACGCCAAGCTCAGGGAGATCACGAGCCCGGTGGTGATCTCGGAAGAGAAGCTGCTGCCCGAATACCAGGCGAAGGCGGCGATCGAGACGGGCTGGTGGGACTCGGTGGTCTTTGCCAACCAGACGGTGCGGCTGCTGACCGAACAGGGCTCGTTCGGAGTGCGCGAGGACGGAGTGCAGTTCCTCTCCAACACGTTCTACTCGGCCCAGCTCTCGCTGCCGGCCAATATTCCCAACGGGGCGTTCATCGCGCGGACCTATGTGTTCAAGGACGGCGAGATCATCGCGCGCAAGTCCGATGGCTTCACGGTGCGCAAGAGCGGGTTCGAGCGCTTCGTGGGCCAGTCGGCGACCCAGTACCCGCTGCTCTACGGCCTCGTCTGCGTGGTGCTGGCGCTGTTCACCGGCTGGCTCGGTGGCGTGGTGTTCAAGCGCTGATCAATGCAGCGGCGGCACGACGCTGTGCACGCGCTCTATGAAGACGCCGAAATCGGCCATGTATTGCCGCAGGAAATCGCGGGTGCTGTCGACCGTGACCTCACCGTCATCGGTGATGAGGTCGGGCTTGAACTGGATGTAGGCCTCAGGGGCGTTCATCTGGGGCGAGTTGCAGAAGGAGAGCACGCTGCGCAGGCTCTGCTGGGCGACGGCGGTGCCGATGGCGCCGGTGGAGGCGCCGATGACGGCCGAGGGCTTGCGGGTGAAGGAATTCTGGCCCCATGGGCGGCTGGCCCAATCGATGGCGTTCTTGAGGCCGCCGGGAATGGAGCGGTTGTATTCCGGGGTGACGAAGAGGATGGCCTGGACGTTGGCGATGGACTGCTTGAAGTCGCGGGCGACCTGCGGGTAATCGGCGTCGAAGTCCCGGTTGTAGATCGGCAGGTCCTTAAAGCTGATCTCGGTCATGGTGAGTTCGCTGGGCGCGAGCTTGACCAGTGCGTTGGCCAGCTTGCGGTTGATCGATTGGCTCGACAGGCTGCCGATAAGATAGCCGACCTTGAATTGCGGCATGGACGTCTCCATTGCTGAGACGGCGGCCTCGGGCCGCCGGGCGTGCCCCCGGCGGGGATTATGCTCGCAGATCGGTGGGATTGGGAAGCGGCAGAGAGCGGGATCGGGACGTGCGATTGCGCCTGGAGCGCGAAACAAAAATGTTTCACGGAGAAATGCGCGGTTTTTGCAGGTTTTTGGGCGGCTGTTTTAGAGTTAAACCATTGGAATTAAATGCACTTACGACTGTCGACCGTCGGCAAATCGTTAAATTTTGACTCAATTTCGGGCAATGTTTTCCGATATTTCGCGGGTTTTGCGACGAAATACGGTGATTTTGGCGAATTTGCTTTTTGTGTTGTTCCTCAGCGGTTTAGGCGTGCCCGGTAGCGGGCATCGGCTATTTTAGGCCGGACGGCGGAAGGGAGGATATCTCCGCCGGCCGTCAGCGATGGGAGAGGATGTTGATGGCGTTGCCGAAGGGATCGCGGACGTAGAAGCGGCGGACGCCCCAGGGCTCGTCGGTGAGCTCGTAGACGATGTCGAGGCCGAGTTCGCCGGCGCGGCGGCGATAGGCGTCGACGTCATCGACTTCGACGGAGAGCGTGGGCACGGGCGTGCCGGAGCCGCCCTCGGTGGCGATGCTGACTTGCGGGGCCATGCGGGCATCGGAGGCGAAGGTCTGGATCCAGCCGTGATCCATGACGAGGTGGAGGCTAAGGAAATCGCCATAGAAGGCCCGGGCAGCGGCGATGTCGCCGGTGGGAAGGTTGGAGATGACGCGCAGGACGGCCATGGGTCTACCCGTTGATGAGACGGCGCGGGCTGACCGGATAAAGGCGATCACGCCCGAGCATGGTTACCTGGAGAGCCTCCCAGTGGAAGAGGCCGGTGAAGGCAGGGCCGAGGATGTTGATGCTGCCCGTGGCGGCCCCATAGGCCGGCAGGAGCAGAATGCGCCCATCATGCACGAAGCAGGGCCGGCGCACGGAGCGGCCGTTGATCATGACGCGGGCGGCGGGATGGAGATGGCCGGCGATGAGGCCGTTGCCGCCGTGGCTCGGCTCGTGGGTGAGGACGAGACCCTGCCGTTCGAGATGAGGCAGGCAGAGGCCGCCGAGGCCGTGCGGTGCAGGATCGTGGTTGCCCGAGAGCCAGAGCCAGGACGCGCGCTGCGTCAGCTCGCGCAGGCGGGCACGATCGCCTTCGAGCAGGGAGCGCGTACCCTCGTCGCGGTGGAAGCTGTCGCCGAGCGCGATGACGGTCTGCGCGCCGGTGCGGCCGAGATCGGCTTCGAGCCGGGCAAGGGTGACGCGCGTGTCGTAGGGCGGCAGCAACTGGCCGGAGCGGGCGAAGGACGACATCTTTTCGAGATGAAGATCGGCGACCAGCAGCGCGCGCTCGGCGCGCCAATAGGCGGCGCCCGAGGGCAGCAGTTCGAAGATGTGGCCACCAAAGCGCAAAAAGGCCGTTTCCGCCTCCTCGCGATCGTCGGAGCGCAAGGCTCCCAAGCTCGTCACCTGCCCAATGCCTCGTTCATCAACTCGTCGGCGGCTTCGGCCATGGCGCTTTCGCGGCCTTCGCCGAAGATCGGCTCCTTGCCGATATCGAGCATCACCGGTACCGCGAGCGGCGAGATTCGGTCGAGGGGTTTGTGCACGATATGTTTCCTTATGCGCCTGAGGAAATGGCCCAGGCGCTCGATGTCGAGCAGGCCCCGCGCCGCATCGTGCCGCGTGGCCTGGATGAGGATGTGATCGGGCTCGTGCTGGTAAAGCACGTCGTAGATGAGATCGGCCGACATGGTGATCTGCCGGCCCGTCTTTTCCTTGCCCGGGTGTCGACGCTCGATGAGCCCGGAGATGATGGCGCAATTGCGGAACGTGCGCTTCATCAAGGCGGATTCGGCCAGCCAATCCTCGAGATCCTCACCCAGCATATCCTCGGAGAAGAGGTCATCGAGCGAGAGGCGGTTGGTGCGGACCAGCGCCGAGATATCGCCGAGGCCCCAGATGGCGAGGGCGTATTCGGAGGCGACGAAGCCCAGGGGGCGCGCCCGCGCCCGTTCGAGGCGGCGGGTGAGCAGCATGCCTAGCGTCTGGTGCGCCAGGCGCCCCTCGAAGGGGTAGCAGACCATGTAGTTCTGCGCGCCGCGCGGGAAGGTTTCGACGAGCAGGCTTTCGCGGCCGGGCAGGATGGAGAAATCGCGCTGGAGGCGGAGCCAGTCGGCGGTCTGGTTGGGGAGCCGGTGCCATTCGTCGGGGGTGGCGAGAATGCGGCGGACGCGCTCGGCGAGGTAGGTCGAGAGCGGGAACTTGCCGCCCATATAGGAGGGGATTTTAGGATCGCTCGAAAAGCTGCGCGACACATAGGCCTCGGTTTCGTGCATGCCCTCGAAGGCAACGACCTCGCCGCCGAACATGAAGGTATCGCCAATGGTGAGGGTATCGAAGAAATACTCCTCCATCTCGCCCAGTACGCGCCCCATGCGCCCGATGGGCCCGGTGGTGGCGCCCTTGCGCTGGCCCCTGCCCCGCACCAGCCGCACCTTGACCATCGGCTCCTCGATGATGGTGCCGACATTGAGCCGGTATTGCTGGACCACATTGGGATTGGCCACGCGCCAGCGGCCATCGGGCATGCGGCGCAGACGCGCGAAACGCTCATAGGCGCGCAGGGCGTAGCCGCCGGTGGCCACGAAATCGAGGATGCGGTCGAACTGTTCGCGCGGCAGGTTGCGGTAGGGCCAGGCGGTCCTGATCTCGGCGTAGAGTTCATCGTCGGTGAATGGCGCGGCGCAGGCCATGCCGAGGATGTGCTGGGCCAGCACATCGTAGCCGCCGACATGGGGCGGCTCGCTATCCTGGTGGTTTTCGTGCACCGCCTCGACGGCCGCCTCGCATTCGAGGACTTCGAAACGGTTGGAGGGGACCAGCAAGGCCTTGGAGGGCTCATCCATGCGGTGGTTGGCGCGGCCGATGCGCTGGAGCATGCGGGACGAGCCCTTGGGCGCGCCGACCTGGACGACGAGATCGACATCACCCCAATCGATGCCGAGGTCGAGCGTGGAGGTGCAAACAACGGCGCGCAGATTGCCGGCGACCATGGCGCTTTCGACCTTGCGGCGCTGCTCGACCGAGAGCGAGCCATGGTGGAGGGCAATGGGCAGGCCCTCCTCGTTGATGGCCCAGAGCCACTGGAAGAGCATTTCGGCCTGGCTGCGGGTGTTGACGAAGAGCAGGGTCGTCTTGTGCCGCTTGATGGTCTGGTAGAGGTCGGGGACAGCATAGGCCGTGGAATGGCCGGCCCAGGGCACGTGCTCGTCGCTGCGCAGGATCGAGAGTTCGGGCTTGGCGCCGCCAGTAGCCAGCAGCAGCTTGGCGGGCGCCTGTGGCAAGGGCGTGCCGATCCAGTCGCGCAGCGCCTCGGGGTCCTTGACGGTGGCGCTGAGGGCGGTGATGCGCAATTGCGGGGCGAGGCGCGCGATGCGGGCGATGGCGAGCGACAGGAGCTCGCCGCGCTTGGAGGTGACGAGGGCATGCAGCTCATCGAGCACAATGCGCCTGAGGCTCCCGAAGAGGCGCGCGGCATCGTCGTGGCTGACGAGGAGCGCGAGCTGCTCGGGCGTGGTGAGGAGGATGTGGGGCGGGTCGTAACGCTGGCGCTGGCGGCGCGAGGCGGGCGTGTCGCCGGTGCGCGTCTCGACCTTGATCGGGAGGCCCATTTCCTCGATCGGATCGACGAGGTTGCGGTGGACGTCGACGGCAAGGGCCTTGAGGGGCGAGATATAGAGGGTGTGGAGCCCTTCCATCGGATGGGCGGTGAGATCTTCGAGGGTGGGCAGGAAACCGGCCAGGGTCTTGCCGGCGCCGGTGGGCGCGATGAGGAGCGCCGAGGCGCCTTCATGCCACGCCTCGAGCACATCGAGCTGGTGGCGGCGCGGCGCCCAGCCCTTGCTTTCGAACCAGTTGGCGATGGCGGGTTGCAGTTGCAAGGAGGCGGAATCCGATAAGCTGGGGACGCTATCTATCCCCTTCCAAACGCATGGCGGCAAGGGTGGATGCCAAAGGCGGGCCGGTTGGGAAATTCTGCACTGGCGAGCAGCCGATGGCGTCTTTTATGGTAGCGGGAGGAAACGTTCGAGGCTTTCCATGTCCGCTCCCGCTGCCGAAACCCTGACGCCAGACGCCGCCCGCATGCAGATTGCGCAACGGACGGAATTGCTGCGCGGAGCGGGCCGGCGCATCGCCATTGGGCTGGCCGGCGGGCCGGGCGTGGGCAAATCGACCCTGGCGGCGGAGCTGGTGGCGACGCTCAACGAGGACGAGCCGGGCGTGGCCGCCCTGGTGCCGATGGACGGGTTCCATATGCGGCAGGCCAAGCTCGAATCGCTGGGCACGGCCAAGGACAAGGGTGCGCCGCATACCTTCGAGGGAGCGGCGTTCGTGGCGTTCCTGGCGCGGCTCAAGGCGGCGCAGGAGGCGGTCAGCGGGCCGGGCTATTCGCGCAAGATCGAGGACGTGGTGGAGGACGCCTTCACGGTACTGCCGCAGACGCAGGTGCTGGTGGTGGAGGGCAATTACCTGCTGCTGCCCGAAGCGCCCTGGGACGGGGTGCGGCCGCTGCTGGACCTGGCGGTCTTCATCGACGTGCCGCGCGAGAGGGTGCGGGCGCGGCTGCTCAAGCGTCATGCGGCCGAAGGACTTTTCACCGAGGAACGCAACCGCGAGCATGTCGAGCGGGTGGACCTTGCCAACTACGATCTGGTATCGACGTCGCGGTCGCGTGCCGACCTCATCATCACTCTCGATACCGATACCTGACCCATGGCCTCCAGACCGACCTATCCGTTCGACGTGCGCAGCGCGGACGTGTGGAAAATCGCATTGCCGGCCTCGGTGGCCTTCATCACCGAGCCGATGGTGGGGATCGTGGACATCACGGTGATCGGCCGGCTGGGCGATGCGGCGCTGCTGGGCGGGCTGGTGCTGGGCGCCATCGTCTTCGATTTCATCTTCGCGCTCGCCTATTTCCTGCGGCTGGGCACGGCGGGGCTGACCGCGCAATCTGTGGGTGCGCGCGACCCTAAGGATGGGCTGATGCATGTGGCGCGGGCCATCGGGCTGGCGGTGATCATCGGGCTGGCCATGATCGTGCTGTCGAGCGCGCTGCTGTGGGTTTCGGTCGTCACGCTGCGGCCGGAGCCGGCGGTGGAAGTGGCGCTGGCGGAGTATTTTCAGGTGCGGCTGCTCTCGGCGCCGTTCTCGCTGATCAACTACGCGCTGCTCGGCTGGTTCTACGGGCGAGCGGCGGCGCGGACGGGCATGCTGCTGCAATTACTCATCCACGGGGTCAACATCGCCCTGAGCATCGCCTTCGTCTATGGCCTCCACTGGGGCGTCGCGGGCGCGGCGGCGGGTACCGTGGCCGGGCACGTGGTGGCGGCGCTGATCGGGCTTTACCTCGTGGCGCGGCATTATGGCGGGTTCCGCGCGACGCTCGAGAAGATCGTGCCGGCGGAGCTGGTCGACCCGGTGGCGCTGCGGCGGATGTTCGGGCTCAGCCGCGACCTCATGATCCGCTCGGGCGCGCTGATGTCGGCCTATGCCTATTTCGCGGCGCAGGGATCGCGGGCGGGCGAGATCACGCTGGCGAGCAATGCGATCCTGCTTAACATGATGATGGTTTCGGCGTTCTTCCTCGATGGCCTGGCGCAGGCCTCCGAGCAGCTTTGCGGCAAGGCGGTGGGCGCCAATTGGCGGCCGGCCTTCGAGCGGGCGACGAGTCTGGCGCTGACGGCGGGCATTGCGATTTCGACGGGGCTGGCGCTGGTGCTCTATTTCGGCGGGCCGGTGATCATCGACCTGATGACGACGAGCGAACCGGTGCGCGAGGCGGCGCGGCACTATCTCTGGCTGGCGGCGCTCTGCGCCATCACCGGCATGCCGGCCTTCGTCTATGACGGCATCCTGACCGGCGCGACGCTCAACGGAGCGATGCGGAACGGGATGCTGGTGTCGCTGGTGCTGTTCCTCGGAGCGGCGCTGGTGATGCAGCAGACGATGGGCAATGCCGGGCTCTGGGTGGCGCTCAACCTCTTCTTCCTCGCCCGGGCGGGGATCTACTGGTGGTCGCTGGAGCGGCGGAAGCCGGCATTGTTTGCGGCCTAGGGTCCGTACACAGTAAGTCCCGGCGCCCCCAGAGCGCTATCTCCCCATCCGACAGTCTGCCGCGCCACAACCACTGAACTTCCCCGGCCGCAGAGCCGGGGAACTCCGGTGGGTGGGGCGGCCATCGCACCCTCTACCGGTGCAATTGAGTACGGACCCTAGCCGAGGCCCTCCCCGGCTTTCACCGAGGAGAGCGCGCGTTCGCTAGAGCGAGAGCTTGCCGGCGGCCCAATCGTCGGTGGTGCGGCCGGTGAGGGCCGAGATGCTGGTGTGCCCGGCGGAGCGGACGCCGGCGGCGAGGCCGCGCTTGAGGCGATCGAGCATATCGAAGCCGCCATAGACCAGGGCCGAATAGAGCTGGATGGCGTTGGCGCCGGCCTCGAACTTGGCGAGAGCCGTTTCGGGGGAATGGATGCCCCCTACCCCGATAATGGGCAGGGCCCCTACGCGCTGGCGCATCTGGGCGAGGCGGCGGGTGGCGAGGTTGAAGAGCGGCTTGCCCGAAAGGCCGCCGGCTTCGGTGGCATTGGTCATACCGGCCACGGCGTCGCGCCCGATGGTGGTGTTGGAGACGATGAGGCCGTCGAGATCAGTGGCGAGGATGGTCCTGGCGATGCCATCCATGGCCTTTTCGTCGAGATCGGGGGCGATCTTGAGGAAGACGGGGACGCGCACGGCAGCCTTGGAGCGGGCCTGGAGCACGGCATCGAGCAGCCTGGCAAGGGCCTCTTCGGCCTGGAGGTTGCGCAGGCCCGGCGTGTTCGGGGACGAGATATTGACCGTGAGATAATCGGCGAGAGCGGCGAAGCGGTTGACGCCCAACACGTAGTCGGCGACGAAATCCTCGGAATCCTTGTTGGCGCCGATGTTGACGCCGAGGATGGCGCCGACGCGCGTGGTCTTGAGGCGTTCGAACATCGCCTCGTGCCCCTCATTGTTGAAGCCCATGCGGTTGATGACGCCATCAACCTCGGGCACGCGGAAGAGGCGCGGCTTGGGATTGCCGCCCTGCGGGCGCGGGGTGACGGTGCCGACCTCGACCATGCCGAAGCCGACGCGGGCGAGCTGGCGGGGCACCTCGCCGTTCTTGTCGAAACCGGCGGCCATGCCGATGGGGTTGGAGAAATCGAGGCCACAGAGGCTGACCTTGAGCTCCTGCGGATCGGCATAATTCTGTTCGGGCGCGAGGCCGAGGCGCAGGGCGGCGATTGTGGCGCCGTGGGCGGTCTCGGCATCCATCTTGAGCAGGGCATCGCGGCCGAAATTGGCGACGAGCGGCACGCGCAGGAGCGGAGAGAAAGCGGAGAAGATCATTTCACGCCCTCCGGCAGGGTGCAGGCGCCATCGGCAGCGACGGCGATGGGCGCGGTCCATTCGACGGCGGCCACGGGCATGGGCGCGTAGAGGTGCGGGAAGAGCGCGCCACCGCGCGAGACCTCCCATTTGAGAGCGGCGACCACATCGGCGGTGCGGACCGCGATGAGGACGAGATCGCCCTGACCGGCGAAGTGCTTTGCAAGGGTCTCGGCCAGCTGATCAGCGGTCGAGAAGTGGATGTAGCCATCCTGAAAATCGATGGGCATGCCCTGGAACTGCCCGGTCGGCACGGCGGCCTCGTAGGCGGAGCGGGTGGAAATCTTGTAGATGAGCGCGGGGGAGGTCATGGCGCCGGAAGCTATTCAAACCGCCTCGCCATCGCAAGGCTGTGGAGCGATTGTCGGACAGACTTTACAGGGCGGAAGGTGGGGGTATAGAAATAGGACTATCTTCCCAAATGGGATATTTCTCCTAGCCAAGGCTCCAAACCAGATGCTCTCGCACCGGGCAATATGGGACGGTATCGACGGGGTGGCGAAGCGCCACGGCCTGAGCGTATCCGCCTTGGCGAAGCTGGCCGGGCTGGACCCGACCGCGTTCAACCCCTCCAAGCGCGTCAGCAAGGACGGGCGGGAGCGCTGGCCGTCGACGGAGAGCATTTCCAAGATTCTCGAGGCGACGGGCGAAGGGTTCGAGACGTTCCTCGCCGGAGCGGGCGCGTTCCTGCAGACCACGGGCAGCACGCCGGAGTTGAGCTCGGTGCCGCTGCTGGGCCTGGCGCAGGCGGGCGCGGGCGGCTTCTTCGACAGTGCGGGCTTTCCGGCGGGGCAAGGCTGGGACGAGGTGCGGCTGCCCTCGCAGGAGGAAGGCGCCTATGCGCTCGAAGTCCATGGGGATTCGATGCTGCCGCTCTATCGCGATGGCGACATCATCGTGGTGTCGCCCACCGCGCAATTGCGGCGTGGCGACCGCGTGGTGGTGCGCACGCGCGATGGCGAGGTGATGGTAAAGCTGCTGCACCGGCAGACGCCTAAGCAACTCGAACTGCATTCGGTCAATCCCGACCATCCCAACCGGACGTTCGAAATGACGGATGTGGACTGGGTGGCCCGGATCATGTGGGCCAGCCAATAAACCTGCGATCAGTGCGCGAGGCGGTAGCGGGCGCGGGCGGAGGCTTCGATGGCGGCGGTGGTGAGCCGGTCGATATCGAGGCGATCGCGCACCATTTCGAGGTAGCGCAGCTCTTCCTGTTCGAGGCGAAGGTCGGAAGCGGCGATCTCGACGGCCAGGGCATAGGCCGTATCCTGCAGGCGCCGGGGCAAGGCGGCGACGGCGGCATCGAGCACGCCATCGAGGCCGGCAGCGCCGTTCATCAGGTCGACGCAGGCATTGGCCACTTCCTCGAGGCGACCGGTATCGAAGCCGGCGAAAACCGGCAGGCGCACAATCTGATCCTCGATGCGCTCCAGTTCCTCCTCGCTCATGGTCGTATCGGACCAGGCCGAAACGATCATCAGATAAATCAGGGCATCGTGGGTGGAGAGAGCCATTTGTGCTTTCCTGCGACGGGGTTAAGGCGATAACTAGAAAGGCGAAGCGCAAATGACAAGCGCCACCTGCCGCCTGTTGCGGCATTGACGTCAACTTGCGACTGGTGCAACACACCCTTCTTTCCAAAATCCATCAATATGAAGGCCTGAAACCTTGCCGCCCGCCCCGCTCCCGACACTCGACCCCGCGTTGTATGACGCTGCCCAGAACGCCCGTGCCTGGCCGTTCGAGGAAGCGCGCAAGCTGGTGGCCCGGATCGAGAAATCGGGGAAGACCGAGGTGCTGTTCGAGACGGGTTACGGCCCCTCGGGCCTGCCCCATATCGGCACGTTCGGCGAAGTGGCCCGCACCACCATGGTGCGCACGGCTTTCCGGCTGCTGACGCGCGACCAGATCAAGACCCGGCTGCTCTGCTTCTCGGACGACATGGACGGAATGCGCAAGATTCCGGAAAACGTGCCGAGCCGCGAGTTCCTGGAGCCGTACCTGCAGATGCCGCTGACGGCAGTGCCGGACCCGTGGAGCAACGAATATACGAGCTTCGGGGAGCACAACAACGCCATGCTCCGCCGCTTCCTCGACACGTTCGGCTTCAACTACGAATTCGCCAGCGCCACCGAATACTACAAGGCCGGCAAGTTCGACGACGTGCTGCTGCGCGCCGCCGAGCGCTATGACGACATCATGGGCGTGATGCTGCCGACGCTGGGCGCGGAGCGCCAGGAGACCTATTCGATCTTCCTGCCGATCTCCCCGATCAGCGGGCGGGTGCTCTATGTGCCGATGAAGGAAGTCGACGCAAAGGCGGGGACCGTGACCTTCGTGGGCGAAGACGGCCGCGACACCACCGTGCCGGTGACGGGCGGGCATGTGAAGCTGCAGTGGAAGCCGGATTTCGGCATGCGCTGGGCCGCGCTCGGCGTCGATTTCGAGATGTTCGGCAAGGACCACCAGACCAACGCGCCGATCTATGATCGCATCTGCGAAATCCTGGGTGGGAAGGCGCCGGAGCATTATGTCTACGAGCTCTTCCTCGACGACCAGGGCCAGAAGATCTCCAAGTCCAAGGGCAATGGCCTGACGATCGACGAGTGGCTGACCTATGCCTCGCCCGAAAGCCTGGGGCTGTTCATGTTCCAGAAGCCGCGGACGGCAAAGCGGCTCTATTTCGATGTCATCCCGCGGGCGGTGGACGAGTATTACGCGTTTGTCGCCTCCTACCAGAAGCAGGATGAAGCGGCTCGCCTCGAAAACCCGGCCTACCACGTGCATTTCGGCCACCCGCCGGCGGCCGAGATGCCGGTGACGTTCTCGCTGCTGATGAACCTGGTTTCGGCCGCCAATGCGGATGACGCTTCGGTGCTCTGGGGCTTCATCTCGCGCTACGTACCGGGGGCAACGCCGGAGAACCATCCGGCGCTCGACCAGCTGGCAAAGTATGCCGTGCGCTACTTCAACGACTTCGTGAAGCCGACCAAGGTGTTCCGTGCGCCGACCGACAAGGAACGGGCAGCACTGCAGGAGCTGGCGGACGAACTGGCGGCGTTCGAGGGATCGAACGATGCCGACGCGCTGCAGAACCTCGTCTACGAAGTGGGCAAGAAGCACGAATTCGAGCCGCTGCGCGACTGGTTCACCGCGATCTACCAGGTGCTGCTGGGCGCCGACCAGGGCCCGCGGTTCGGCTCGTTCATCGCGCTCTATGGCGTGGCGGAAACGCGCCGGCTGATCACCGACGCGCTGGCGGGGAAGCTGCTGGCCAAGTAAGGATTTCGCGACGCGCGCGGTGGCGCGCGTCGCGCCTCGCCAACAACCGCGCCCGATTTGGATCGGTGACGACGTGGCTCCTCCGAAGGCTCGCCTTTCAGAGCGAATTGGGCGATAAGCCACTAATCTTGGACGGCAAAAGTCTCGGGGCATGCGGTTTTCATCGATAGTCGGCCTGGCCCTGCTTTGCGCCTCGGCGCTTCCGGCGATGGGGCAGTCCCTGCCAAATCACAGCGATCCCCAGGCGCGCGACATCGTGCCGAACCTGTCGGCCGTCCCGGCGATCCGGTTTCTCACCACGGCCGATTTTCCCCCGTTCAACTATAGGGACGAAAGCGGGCAGCTTGTCGGGTTCAATATCGACCTGGCGCGCGGCATCTGTGCCGAACTCAACGTGGCCTGCACGATCCAGTCCTGGCCATGGGACCAGGCGGCCAAGGCGCTGGCGGACAACCAGGGCGACGCGCTGATAGCGGGCCTCGCCATTACCCCGGAAAACGGGGACATGTTCGACTTCTCCTCGATCTACCTGATGCTGCCCGGCCGTTTCGTGACGGCCGCGGACAAGGCTGCGGCGTTCGAGCCGCGCGGGCTTGGCGACAAGGTCGTGGCGGTGCGGAAGGGCTCGGCGCACGAGGAATTCGTCAAACGCTACCTGCCGAATGCCAAGCCGCTGGAGTTCGACAGCGAGGGCCAGGCGCTGGAGGCCGTGCGGGACGGCAAGGCGGAGGCATTTTTCGGAGACGCGATGCGGGCTTCGTTCTGGCTGAGCCAGAATGGCGAATGCTGTTCGTTTGCGGGCGATCCCTATTTCCGGCCCGACCTCTTCGGGGAAGGGCTCGCCATTGCGCAACCCACGGGCCATGACGCCGTGCGCAAGGCGATCGACTACGCGCTGGCGCGGCTCAGCCGCGACGGGAAGCTCGATGAGTTTTACCTGCGCTGGTTCCCGGTGAGCTTCTACTAGGACGCAGTGCGCGTTGCGCCATCTCGTGGCACGGGCCCGGCACCTATCATCACGACTTCTCGATTGTGCTTATCCACGCGGTTTCCACAGGCCTGGCTGTGAACTCTGGGGATAACGGGGACAACTTTCGTGCTCAGTGGCGACGAAAGTGAGCACTTGCGGTGGGTTAGGCCGGGTGGCGGCCGGCAGCGAATTTGCCGGTGGGCAAGTGTGACTTATGCCGAGTTCGCGCCTCTTCGCCTTCGGCTAGCCTCGTGGCTGGAGGTGAGCCATGACGGATCTAGCCAGCCTCATTGCTTATGTTGCGGGCAAGACGCCGGAGCAGGCGGAGCGGATACTCCTTGCGGCCGAGACGATCGGGGCGGAACCGCTCGAATTCTGCGCGCACCGGTTCGGTCTGGGCATGCACGCGACCTGGGAGCGGGCGGCGGAATGGGCCGGCCTGGCGTTCTCGGCGGAGGCACCGGCTTCGATCCTCGTCGGCGATACGCCGTTGCGGCTCGACGCACTGGCGCAGGTGCGCACGTGCCGGGCGCGGGTGTTCGACCGCGAGATCGTGCTGGCGGCGCCGGGCGCCGAGCAGTTCGTGGCGCTGCGGCAGAGCCTTGAGCGCAAGCCGGACCTGGCGCGGAAAATCTGCGTGGTGGAGCCGCGCGTGCTGCGGACGGCACTAGCGCAGAAGCACGGGGCGGCGCTGATGGACGAAGCGCGGCAGCGGCTGGTGCGGCGCTGGCCGGGATCGGCGGCGGACCTCGACGTGTCGCTGACTTCGCGGCTTATCTTCATAGCGGTGATGCTGTCGCTGCTGGGACTGGTGCTGGCGGCGCCGTTTGCGGTGAGGCCGTTCCTGTTTCCGTTCACGGCACTGTTCCTCGTAGTGCCCGGGCTCATCCGGCTGGCGGCGGGCGTGCCGGGCGCGGTGCCGCCGCCGCTCGATTGCGGAGAGCGGCTGACGGACCGGGAATTGCCGACCTATACGGTGCTCATTCCGCTGCGGAACGAAGTGACGATGGTGCCCTCGCTGGCACGGGCCATGAAGGCGCTCGACTATCCGCCGGAGAAACTCGACATCAAGTTCGTGGTCGAGGCGCGCAGTCCGGCGACGATCGCGGCGGTGACGCGGGAGCTGCACGATCCGCGGTTCGAGCTCATCGCGGTGCCCGACGAGCATCCGCGGACCAAGCCCAAGGCGATCAACTTCGCCCTGCCCTTCGTGCGCGGCGAATATCTCGTGGTGTTCGATGCCGAGGACATTCCCGAACCGGGGCAATTGCGGCTGGCGGCGAGCCTTTTCGCCTCGCACCCCGAGATCGACTGCCTGCAGGCGGAACTGCTGGTGGACAATGCGGGGGAGAACTGGCTGACGGCGATGTTCGCGGCCGAATATGCCGGCCAGTTCGGGCTGATGATGCCGGCGCTTTCGCACTGGCACCTGCCGATGCCGCTGGGCGGCACCAGCAACCATTTCAGCACGCGGGCGCTGCGCGAGCTGGGCGGGTGGGACGCGTTCAACGTGACGGAGGACGCGGACCTCGGCGTGCGGCTGGCCCGGCTGCGCTACCGGGTGGCAACGTTCGCTTCCCATACGCGCGAGGAGGCGCCGATCACGCTCAAGGCGTGGATGGCGCAGCGGACGCGGTGGATGAAGGGCTGGATGCAGACATTCATCGTGCATTCGCGGCACCCGCTGGTGTTCATCAGCGATGCCGGGGGGCGCAGTTTCCTGGCGTTCCAGATCTATGTGGGAAGCCTCATTCTCTCGGCGCTGCTGCATACGGCATTCGCCGGCGTGCTCGTGGCGCGAGTAGCGACGGGGACGCCGCTTTTCGGGGAGGAATTCGACATCTGGGACGCGATCAGCGTTGCGGCGCTGATCGTGGGGTATGGCGGGGCGCTGCTGCTGATGATTGCAGGGTTGCTACGGTTGGGGCGGCCACAGCACCTCTTCTACCTGCCGACGCTACCGCTTTACTGGACGCTGCATTCCTTTGCCACGCTGCGGGCGGCGCACGAATTGCTGGTGCGGCCCTTCTTCTGGGCCAAGACCGAACATGGACGCACCAAGGTCGATCGGTCGGTAACGGTTCTTGCGGGGCAAGCTGTGCCTAAGCACTAATTTTCTTAAAGAGCAAATGGCATTTTTCCCCATTCTCATTGGTATTTTTACCGAATACGATTCTTTTCGACCTCCCTTGGGGGCCGTTAAGACTATGTTTTGAAGGTAAGTGGGGGTACCAATGGACGAGAGTGTCATGGCCGCCGCGCTGGCCATACAATCAAGCGGCAATTTGCAGGTGATTTCTGAAATCACCGAAAAATTCATACAACGACACGAAGTCGACAAGTTCGCCGTAGCCTTCGTGGCACAAAACGGCATGGAAACGACAGAATTCGTTCCACTCTCCAATATATCGAGTGAATTCCTTCGGCTCTATGCCGAGCGCGATTACTTCCTGCTCGATCCGCTGGCGCAGTTCTGCCTGCGCACGACGACACCGTTCATCTGGGAAGAAACGCTGTCGCTGCGGGACCAGGCGCCGATCGTCAAGCGCATCTATTCGGAAGCGAGCGAGTTCGGCATGCCCAACGGCATGAGCATGCCGGTGCGCGGCTTCGAAGGGTTGCGCGGAAGCGTGACCTTTGCCGGGGAGCGCTCGCGGTTCGGGCCTAAGGAGAAGCTGGAGCTCGAAATCCTGGGGCTGGTGCTGCATGCCCGCGTGGGCGAGCTATGCCACACGATCACCGACCGCGCGCAGACGCTCAGGCTTACCGCCCGCGAGCAGGAGACACTGCGCTGGGCCGCGCTGGGGAAGACCTCGGACGATATCGCGGACATATTGGGACTGACCAAGCGCACGGTGGACCAGCATTTCGAGAATGCAGCGCGCAAGCTGGGGACGGTGAACCGCACGCATACGGTAGCCAAGGCGCTGCGGAATAATCTGATTACGCTGTGAGGCGGAAACTGGCGCCGCGCTGGCTGAGGGCTGGTGCGGCGTTGCTTTTTAGGTTTGATCGGTGGTGGGGCGGCAGGCGGCAGGCTCTTCGCCGAATGGATTGTGCATACCGCTTTCTCGGTCAACGAACCTGGGTCATGGATATCTCCACTCGGGTGGAGGGGTGCAATAGGCCCCGGGTCTTCGCCCGGGGAAGTAAGGGGTGGGGTGGGCTCTGGGGGCTTCCGGGGTGGCTCGGCGGTGAGCGGTCGGAGGGGCGGGTTGGAGGCGGCGGCTTTCTGCGTGGCTGACTTAGGCAGCCGGGTTAGCCGAGTGGTCGCCAAATCTGCGAGCTAGCGTTCCACCATCACTCCAAACCACCCGAATCTTCCCCGGCCGTAGAGCCGGGGCCCACGGATGGCTCCACTCGAATGGAGAGGCGCAATAGGCCCCGGATCAAGTCCGGGGAAGTGCGGTGATTGGGGCGGGTCTCGGGGCTCCTGGGTGGCTCGGCGGTGAGCGGCCAGAGGGGGCGGTCGGGGGAGACGGCTTTCTGCCTGGTTGACGTCCAGGCGACGGGGTTAGCCGGGTGGATGTCAAATCCGCAAGCTAGTGTTCCACCATCACTCCAACCATCCGGTTCTTCCCCGGCCGTAGAGCCGGGGTCCACGGATACCTCCACTCGGGTGGAGCGGGGCAATGGGCCCCGGGTCTTCGCCCGGGGAAGTTCGGTGGTGGGGCGGGGGTGGAGTGCGAGTGAGCGGGAGCGAGAGCCGCCACCTGGCCTCCCGCGCTACCGCCGGCGGGGCTGGATCGGGCGGCGTTCGGTGGAGGAGGCGAGGATGGCGTCGATTAGGTCGTGGGCGCGCAGGGCGGCGTGGCCGGTGATTTTGGGGGAGCGGTTTTCGCGGATTGCGGTGGCGAAGTCGGTGATGAGGGCTTTGTGGAGGGTGTGGCCGAAACCCATGATCTGGGCCCCTGCTCCGCTGCCGGCATTGGGGTCACCGGCGGAAACGGTGGTGCCGTCGTGGAAATGGGCCTTGAGTTCGGCGCCGGTGAGGATCGCTGTGCCCCTCGAGCCGATGAGTTCGATGCGCTCGGGCAGGCCCGGATAGGCGCAGGTGGTGGCGCTGATCGTGCCCATGGCGCCGTTGGCGAAGTGCATGACGCAGGCGGCGATGTCTTCGCTTTCCATGTGGTGGACGGGGCTGGTCGCGGCGTAGCCGGCGAGCTCGTCGGGCAGGCCGGTGTAGGACAGCAGAAGATCGAGGGTGTGGATGGCCTGGGTCATCAGCACGCCGCCGCCGTCGCGGGCGAGCGTGCCGCGGCCGGGTTCGTCGTAATAGCTCTGCGGGCGCCAGTTATCGAGGCGGGCGGAGGCGGAGATGAGGCTGCCCAACCGGCCCTCGGCGATAATCTCGGCGAGGGCGAGGCTGGCGGGACGGAAGCGGTTCTGCAGGACGATGGCGAGCTTGACCTGCGCCTTGTCAGCAAGGGCAACAATCTCTTCGGCTCGGGCGGTGGTGAGATCGAGCGGCTTTTCGAGGAGGATGTGCTTGCCGTGGGCGGTCGCGGACCTCACGAGGTCGAGGTGGCTGGCGGGCGGGGTCAGGATGAGGACGGCATCGATGGCCGGGTTGGCCATGACCGCATCGAGATCAGCGACGACGGGCAGGCCGTAGCGCTCGGCAAAGGCCTGGCGGCGGCTTGCGGTGGGGCTGTAGCAGGCGAGGACTTCGACTTCGTCGCGGAGCTCGAGCAGAGCCTGCGCGTGGGGTTGGACAGCCATGCCCAGGCCAACCAGGCCGACGCGCAGCGTATTCATGAACTTCTCCCTAGATACCGGGGCGAAGAACCGCCCGCCCCTGGATTTGCCTTTGCAGGCAAACATTTATCAGGAGCGGGCGCAAGTCTGCGTTGGGAGGCAGGGAGAACTGCCGGGGGAGAAAATCAGCCGGCCGCCTGGGCGGCGTGCCGCGCCTCGCGGCGGGCGCGACCCAATGCCGGATCGGGCACGGGGACGGCAGCCAGGAGCGACTGGGTATAGGGGTTCTGCGGATTGCCGAAGATCTGCTCGCGCGAGCCTCGCTCGACCACCTTGCCCTTGTGCAGCACCACGATGTTCTCGCAGAGGTGGCGCACGACGGCGAGATCGTGGGCGACGAAGATGATGGCGAGGTTGAGCTTGCGCTGCATGTCCTGGAGCAGGTTGATGACCTGGGCCTGGACCGACACGTCGAGCGCCGCCACGGGCTCGTCGCAGACGAGGATGCGCGGGCGGATGACGAGGGCGCGGGCAATGGCGATACGCTGGCGCTGGCCGCCCGAGAAGGAGCGCGGATAGCGATCCATGTCATCGGGATTGAGGCCGACCATTTCCATCATCTCGGCCACGCGGGAGCGGCGTTCGACACTGTTCCTGGCGATGCCGTGGACGAGCAGGCCTTCCCCGATCAGATCCTCGGCGGTCATGCGCGGATTGAGGCTGCCATAGGGATCCTGGAAGACCATCTGCACTTCGCGGCGGAAGCGGCGCAGATCTTCGCCACGCGCATTGACCACGTCGATGCCGTCATAGGTGATCGAGCCTTCCTCTGGCCGGGTGAGCGCGAGGAGACACTTGGCGATGGTGGACTTGCCCGAGCCGGATTCGCCGACGAGGCCAAGGGCCTCGCCGTGATTGACCCCGAACGAGACTTCGTGGAGCACGCGCGCCGGCGGATTGGGGAAGGCGGCGTAGGATTTGCAGATGCGATCAATGGTGAGCAGCATGATTCAGGCCCTCAGCGGATCGTGCAGGTGGCAGGCAACGCGCTCGCCGGCGACATCGAGAACGACGGGCAGCTCGCTGCGGCAGCGATCGAAAGCCTCGCTGCAACGCGGATGGAAGGGGCAGCCGCTCGGCCGGGCCAGCGGCGGGGGCGGCGCGCCGGGAATGGCGTAGAGCTTGTGCAGGTCCTGATCGATGCGCGGCACGGCCTTGATGAGGCCGCGGGTATAGGGGTGCTTGGGGCGGGCGAAGACGGTTTCGACCTCGCCATCCTCGACGATCCGGCCTGAATACATGACCATGACGCGCTCGGCGAAGCCAGCGACGACGCCAAGGTCGTGGGTGATGAAGAGCACGGCGAGGCCGCGGCGGGTCGAGACGTCATCGAGCAGATCGAGCACCTGGTCCTGCACGCGCACGTCGAGCGCGGTGGTCGGCTCGTCCGCGATCAGCAGGCGCGGCTCGCCGACAAGGGCCATGGCCAGCACGACGCGCTGGCGCATGCCGCCGGAGAATTCGTGCGGATAGGAATCGAGGCGCTCGGCGGCGCGATCGACGCCCAGTTCATCGAGAACAGCGAGGGCACGCTTGCGGGCCTCGGTGCGGCCGACGCCGCGGATGCGCAGGGTCTCGGCGACCTGGTCGCCGATAGTCATGAGCGGATCGAGGAAGCTCATCGGGTCCTGGAAGACCATGGCGATGGAATCGCCGCGATAGCGGGTCATCTCGCGCTCGGGGAGCTTGAGCAGGTCAGTGCCGTCGAAATCGATGCGCCCCGACAAGCGAGCTAGCCGGTCGAGGCGCATCAGGGCGCGGGCTGTCAGCGATTTGCCCGATCCCGACTCGCCCACCAGGGCGACGCGCTCGCCGACCCCGATGGAGAAATCGATGTTGTCCACGATGCGCACATTGGCAGCGCCGCGACCGAGCGGCATGTCGACCGTCAGTCCCTGGGCGGTCACGAGCGGCGCGCGTTTCGGCTTGGGCATGGGAGCGTCGGGCATGGGGTGCAGCATTTGCATCTCAGTTCCCCCTCAGTGACGGATCGCGACGAACCTGGATGATGTCGCCGAGGAGACCAAAGGCGATGGAGGTGATGGCGACGGCAGCGCCGGGCGCCACGACGGTCCACCAGGCGGTCGACACGAAGCCGCGGGCGCTGGCGATGGTGGCGCCCCATTCGGCGCTCGGCGGCTGGGCGCCCACGCCGATGAAGGACAGGCTGGCGAGGACCAGAACCGTGGTGCCGATATCGCCGGCCCATTTGACGATGAGCACGTCGAGCGAATTGGGGAGCACGTGCCTGGTCATCAGACGCCAGCGGGAGACGCCGAGCACCTGGGCACCGGCAACGAACTGGGCTTCCATGGTCTGGCGCATGATGCCGCGCAGCATGCGGGCGGTGATGGGCCAGCCGGTGATGGCCATGGCGATGACGGCGGACTGGAGGCTGGGCCCCATGGCGGCGGCGAAGCCGAGGGCGACGACCATGCCGGGGAGCGCCAGGCCGATATCGGTCATGCGCATGAGGCCTTCATCGAGCCAGCGCGGACCGGCCGCAGCGACCGTGGCGATGGTAACGCCGATGATGGAATAGAGCGTGACGACGAGGAAGGCCGAGAGAAGCGTGGTCTGGGCGCCGACGATAAGGCGCCAGAAGACGTCGCGGCCCTGGTCGTCAGTGCCGAACCAATGGTCCGCGCTCGGCGGCATCAGCGAATTGGCGATATCGGAATTGTAGACCGAATTGGGCGCCACGAGCGGGCCGAAAATCGCGATCGCGAGCAGGAGCACGACCAGCGTGATCACAAAGATTTCGAAGGCGCTGAAATTGAGGCGCGGGCGCGCGGCCGGCGCGGAGATGGCGGGCGCGGTCATTGGCTCTGGCTCCCGAGTTGGGCGGCACGAATGCGCGGATCGACCAGCAATTGCAGGATATCGACGGCGAGATTGACGAGGCAGACCACCGAGCCGATGAACATGACCGAGCCGAGGACGGCGAAGCTGTCCTTCTGGGCGACGGCGTTGAACATGTAGGCGCCGATGCCCTGGCGGGCGAAGACGGTTTCAACCAGCACGGCCGAACCGATCATGGCGCCGGCCTGGGTGCCGGAAAGGGTCAGCACCGGATTGAGGCTGTTGGGCAAAGCGTGCCCGACCAGCATGCGGCGCGAGGATGCGCCCTTGGCGCGGATGGCGGTGATGAAATCGCTGCGCAGCACGCCGAGGAGCGACGCGCGCAGGGTACGGAACACCTGGGTCGCGAACAGGGCCGCGAGCACGGCGGCCGGCAGGATCAGGTGGTGGAGGGCATCGAGGAAGGCCGGACCATTTAGAGCGATGATCGCATCGATCGCGGTGGCACCGGTGACGGCCGGGGCGGCCATGCCGAAGGAAGCCTGCCCCGAGATCGGCACGATGCGCCAGACGCTGCCGAGCAGGTATTGCAGCACGAGCGCCAGCCAGAAGGCGGGCATGCCGCCCAGCATCACGGCGGTGACGCGGCAGACGGTATCGAAGACACCACCCTGGCGGTTGGCCGCGACGATGCCGGTGGGAATGGCGATCGCCAGGTTGAGGAGCATGGCGAGGAAGACGAGTTCCAGCGTCGAGGGCAAGACCTTTTCGAGGTCGTTGAGCACGGGCTGGAGGGTAACGATGGAGGTACCCAGGTCGCCGCGAAGCAGACGACCGAGGAAGCCGAAATACTGGATGATGACTGGGGCATCGAGCCCCAGTCTTTCGCGAACCGCCTCGATCTGGGCGGCTGAAGCGTCCGCGCCCGCGGCCATCTGGGCCTCATCGCCGGGCATCAGCTTGATCATGATGAAGACCAGCGAAGCCAGTCCCCACAGCGTCAATATGGTGAGCCCAAGTCGTCGGGCCAGGAACCAGGAATAGGCGCGAAACGCTAGCATAGTGGGCCTCCCTTACGGGTTGGCGAGACGGAAGTCGGCCGGCTCGGCGGGCGTGGCCAGCATGCTGGCCTTGAGATCGGCAAGGGTGCCGACGCGGTAGACCGCAGGCTTGTAGACGCCATACATGTCCACCATCACCGAGTCCTTATCGAGAATGGTCTGCACCTGCTTATAGATGTCGCAGCGCTTCGTGTCGTCGGCCGTCGCGACGGCTTCGTCCAGGAGCTTGTCGACTTCGGGGTTCGAATAGCCGGCGCGGTTGGTGCCGACGGCATCGGACTTGTAGCCCTTGATCAGCATGATGCCCGGATCGGGGAACTGCGCGAAATCTTCGAGCAGCATCATGGAGGGGATGGTCGCGGTGTCCTTGAGGGCAGCCAGGTAGTTCGGGAAGGCGATCGGCTCGAGCTCGATATTGAGCCCGATTTCGCGGGCGTTCGACTGGAAGAGCGTCGCTTCCTGCTTCTGCAGCTCGAAGACGGGCTGGAAGTTCATCTTGAAGGTGGTGTTGAGCGCACCAGCCTCTTCGAGGAGCTTCTTGGCCTGATCGAGATCGCGATGGACGACCGGCAGGTCGGGACGGCAGTTGAGGCGAGCCGGGAGCGGGCCATTGGCCAGCGCACCGTTGTTGCCGCGAATGCCGCGCAGGCCACCTTCGTAGTCATAGATCAGGCGCAGGGCCTGGCGCACCTTGGGATCGGCAGTCGGGCCGGCCTGGGTGTTGAAGACGATCTCGGCCTGGTAGCTGGTATTGATCGGCACGACCTTGAGGGACGGATCGGTGGCCATGCCCGCCGCGTCGCGATCGGGGATGGAGAAGCCGACGTCGACATTGCCGGCGCGCAGCTCGGCCACGCGGGTGGCGCCTTCATCAATGCGGCGGAAGACGATCGATTCCGGACGGCCGGCTTCGGGCGCCCAGTAATCCTTGAAGAGGTCAATGACGACGGCCTGCGACTGGTCGCCCAGGACATAGGGGCCCGAACCGGCGTCATGGGCCTGGAGCCAGCCCTGACCGTCATCGGCGCCCTTGTTGGCCTCAACCAGGGCCGAGTTCACGATGTAGATCTTGCTCAGCGAGGGCAGGAACAGCGTGTTCGGCTTGTTGAGGTTGATGGTTAGGTGGGTGTCGTCGGTGACGGTGGTGGATTCGTAGCCATCGATCAGCGAAGCGACGCCGGTGCCCAGGCGCTTCAGGCGATCGAGCGAATAGGCGACATCCTTGGCGGTGAGCACGGTGCCGTCATGGAACTTGACGTCCGGGCGCAGGGTGAAGGTGATCGACTTGGCATCGTCCGCGTAGGCGAATTCGGTGGCGAGGCTGCCCACGAGCGTCGTCTCGTCATAGGTGACGAGGGTATCGTAGACGGCGCTGATGATGGTGTTGGTCTGGTTGTAGTCGGCACGCAGCGGATCGAGCGTGTTGATCTGGCCACCCATGCCCACGATGATGGTGTGGGCGCGGTCGGCGGCGATGGCCGGCGTCAGCGCGCCAAGACCGATTGCGGCGGCCAGCGAAATGACCCCGACCGTACCCATGAGCCCGCGGCGCTTTTGAGCTGCCGAGAAGAGGCTTTGCATAGCTTTATCTCCCTTGTTCGGTTTTAGTCCCGCCTGTCGTGCAAGACACTTCCCAACCTTTTTGTATCCGATCTTGAGTGTAGTGGATACAAAAAATTGCAGTGCTGTGAATTCGTGATGAACCCGCGCAGGCCTGCTCGTAAATACGCATTTGGTTCAATTGGTTACATTCGACGCCAGAGCTCGTGGAAAGCCGGGATCGCTGGGGTCGATGACAAAAACGTTTATGGCGCGGGCGGCAGGATGCGGCGAATTTTTATCGGTTCTCGCGCGCGTGCGGGTTGTCAAAGACGCAACAGGTTGGGTGCAGGCTCAAAAACTTTGTTGGATACAAATTGACATGTGATCTGATACAGTGTTACCGCATTGATGTTGGCGAGATTGCTGCGACTTGGCGCCCCCATCGGCGCGGGCCCGCCAGGCAACCGATGCGGTGAGGAGGGTAGCCGCTGCCGACATCCCGGCCTTAGCCCTTGAGGACCATGCAATGCCGCGCTTGCTCGTAATCAATCCCAATACTTCGCAGCGGGTATCGCACAGCATCGACGCGCTGGTGCGCGAAGAGGCCGGCAAGCGGGCCGAGGTCACGACCATCACCGCCAATTTCGGATTTCGCTATATCTCCTCGCGTGCGGCAGTCGCCATCGCGGCGCATGCCGTACTCGACGCAGCAGCGCGGGCGATCGCCGATGGCGCGGCACCGGACGCCATCATCCTGGGATGCTTCGGCGACCCCGGCCTCGACGCGCTGGTCGAGATGACCGGCATTCCGGTGATCGGCTTTGCCGAGGCGGGCCTGCTGGCTGCGGCATCGGAGCACGGCAATTTCATCGTGGCCACCAAGGGCGTGGTCTGGTGCGAGATGCTGACCGAACTCATCCAGAAGCTCGGCCTCTCCCATCGCGTGGCCGGCGTCTATTCGGTGGAACAGGCAGGCGACGATGCGGACGGCATTGCCGAATATCTTTCGGCGCGCGCTCGCGAGACGGGCGCCAGCCGGATCGTGCTGGGCGGCGCGGGACTGATCCCTACCCTGCCCCGCGTGATCGCATTGTCACCGGTGCCGGTGCTCGACCCGCATCGGGCCGGCGTACGCAAGGCGATGACCCTGGCCACCGAAGGGCGCCATTTCCCTTCCGACGGTTCGCGCGGCGAAACGACCGGACTTTCCGCCGCCCTGACCGAAGCCTTTTCGGGCCCGACCGAAGTGCCGTTGCAGGTAGGGAACGCGCACTGATGGGCCCGAATGCCTTGCGATTGCGCAGGGTGCATTCAACATCAACGCATATTTGATCCAATCCAGGCGCGAGTTTTCCCATGTCACCAAGCGCCCGCAAGGCTTCCAGCAAGGCTGCCACACCGCGTATCGACCTGATCTACAACGCGCTCTCGCGCGCCATCCTGGCCCAGGACCTGCTGCCGGGCACCAAGCTCTCGGAAGAGACGATCGGTTCCTATTTCGATGCGAGCCGCACGATCGTGCGGGCGGCGCTCAACAGGTTGCACACGGAATCGCTGGTCGAGTTCAAACAGAACCGCGGTGCGTTCGTGGCCAGCCCGAGCATCGAGGAATCGCGCCAGGTGTTCGAGGCGCGCAATTGCATCGAGCGCGAAGTGATCTCGCGGCTGGCCGAGAGCATTACCGACCAGCAGCTCACGGCGCTGGCCGACCATATCGAGAAAGAGCGCGACGCGAGCGGGGACGAAGACAACCCGGCGGCGATCCTGCTTTCAGGCGAATTCCACCTGCTGGCCGCGCGCATGGCGGGGAACGACGTCTTCGTCGGGTTCCTCAAGTCGCTGATCTCGCGCACCTCGCTGATCCTGGCCCAGCATGGGCGGCATGAGGAATCCGATTGCAGCGTGGACGAGCATCTCTCGATCGTAGAAGCGCTGCGGCAGCGCGATACCGGCGCAGCGGCGGAGGCCATCGTCGAGCACCTGCAGCACGTGCTGGCGCGCTCGAACCTGCTCGATACGCGCCGCCCGGTGCGCGGGCTCCAGGAAGTGCTGGCGCAATATTCCTGAGTCGGGCCGACTGTATCCAGTCGACGGCGGCGCCAAAGCAACCGGTTGCAGCGATCTTCCTGGGAATCCGTCTCAAAACGGCGGCACGAATCGTATTTTTCTTGTCTTCGCGCCCCCGGCAAGGCAAACGAGTTGAGGAACTTTTAAGCACGATGCATGTGGGCGGTGCATCATTGAATGGATTTATGGGGCATGGCCAAGGCATCCACCAAGGAGTTTGAGGACAAGAGCGGCTCGCGCATCGACGCGATCTACCAGGCTCTTTTCAAGGCCATCCTTGCCCAGGAGCTGATGCCCGGCACGAAGCTGAGCGAGGAAGCGATCGGTTCGCTGTTCTCGGTGAGCCGCACGATCGTGCGGGCGGCGCTCAACCGGCTCCATACCGAGTCGCTGGTCGAATTCCGGCAGAATCGTGGGGCGTTCGTCGCCAGCACGACGCCGGACGAGGCGCGGCAGGTGTTCGAGGCGCGCAATGCCATCGAGCGCGAGATCTTCTCCAAGCTCGCCACCACCATCACCGACAAGCAGGTTGCAGCGCTCGAGAACCATCTCGAGAAGGAACATGCAACCTCGGACGCGCATGACCATGCGGCGGCGATCCTGCTGTCGGGCGAGTTCCATCTGCTGGCGGCGCATATGTCGGGCAACGAAGTGCTGGCCGGCTTCCTCAAATCGCTGATTTCGCGCACGTCGCTGATCCTGGCGCAGCATTCGACGCACCAGGAATCCGATTGCAGCGTGGATGAGCATGCCGCGGTGCTGGCGGCCCTGCGGGCGCGCGATGAGCGGGCAGCGGGCGCGGCGATCGTCGATCACCTGCAACAGGTGTTCGAGCGGGCCAATATCGGCCAGACCAAGCGCACAGAGCGGAACCTGAGCGAAATCCTCTCCCGCTACGCGTAAACGCGCGGAGGAAACGGGGCCGTAGCCGGCCCCGCTCCGAAATCAGGCGGCAGCGAAGGCTGCTTCGACCTGGAGCTGGGCCAGGCGCTCGACCTCGCGATAGGCGACGGGCAGTTCTTCATCACGCGTGCTGGCGGTGCGGGCTTCGAGCGACGCCAGGAGCGAAGCCGTGGTGTAGTCGCGCACCGCGAAGATGACGCCGAAACCGAACTTGGCAACATAGGCATCGAGCAGTTCGAGCATGCGGCTCTGCTGGCGGGCGGTCATGACATCGAGGCTCTGGGCCTGGGCTTCGTCCTCGACGATGCGGGCGGCCGAGATACGATTGTTGAGCTCGGTATATCCCTTGAGGACGTTGACCCGCTCGTCATCCGTGCCGGAGCGGAACTGGGTGCGCAGGGCGAAGAAGAGGCCATAGGGACTGTCATTGGCCGGGCCCAGCTCGCCATCCCAGGCGCGCTCGGCGATCCACTGGCCATTGCGGAAGATACCGCCGAACCTGGCCATGAAGGCCGGCTTTTCCATCTGCGAGGGGACGATGCTTGGCATGGTGTAGGGATGCTCCTTGGCCCAATGGCGGGCGATGTCGATGCGGCGGGCGATCCAGACCTTGTCGTGGCCCTGCACATATTCGATGAAGCGCTTGAGCGCGGCGATGCGGCCGGGGCGGCCGACGAGGCGGCAATGGAGGCCGATGGAGAACATCTTCGGCCGGCCGGCGGCGCCCTCGGCGTAGAGGTAGTCGAAGGTGTCCTTGAGGTAGGCGTAGAACTGATCGCCGGAATTGAAGCCGTTGGGCGTGCCGAAACGCATGTCGTTGGCTTCGAGCGTGTAGGGAATGATGAGCTGGGTATTGCCCTTGTGCTCGCGCCAATAGGGCAGATCGTCGTCGTAGGTGTCCGAGACGTATTCGAAGCCGCCGGCTTCCGAAACGAGATCGACGGTGTTGACCGAGCAGCGGCCGGTGTACCAGCCGGTGGGGCGGCTGCCGGTGGCGAGGGTGTGCAGGCGGATGGCCTCGGCGATCTGGGTGCGCTCGGTTTCGGCCGGCATGTCCTTGTGCTCGACCCATTTGTAGCCGTGGCTGGCTATTTCCCAATCGGCTTCCTGCATGGCGCGCAAATGCTCGGGCGCGCGCAGGAGCGCGGTGGCGACGCCGTAGACGGTTACGGGGACGGCAAGGTCGGTGAAGAGGCGATGGAGGCGCCAGAAGCCGGCGCGGGCGCCATATTCATAAACCGACTCCATGTTCCAATGACGCAGGCCCGGCCAGGGCGCCGCGCCCGGGATTTCGGAGAGGAAGGCTTCCGAGGCAGCATCGCCATGCAGGATATTGTTCTCCCCGCCCTCTTCGTAGTTGAGGACGAACTGGACGGCGACGTTGGCGCCGCCGGGCCAATTGGCGTTGGGCGGGTTAGCGCCGTATCCACGCATATCGCGGGGGTAACGCATGGGAATTCTCCTGCTATGGGCAGCGCCTTGAGCGCTTTCGCTTCCCTTGGTCTTCCCATAGAATTGGACCTTGCTCAATCCATTTTATGATACATAATCACTATCTATTGTATCCGATCTAAAGGAGACGTGAGGATGGCCGTTTCGCGGGCAGTGCTGGAGGAGAGGATCGAAAGAGCGAGGGAGCTTGCGGCCGAACGCGGCCTTGCCGCGCTGGTGCTCTGCTCGGCCTCGCGTGCGGGCGGCGCCGGCCAGAGCGGGGGCAACACCTCGTATTTCCTGGGCTATTCGACGTTCAACGGGCCGATGGCGCTGCTCATTCCCGCCAAGGGGAAGCCGATCGCCTTCGGGCCGGGATCGAACGAGAAGCGCATGTTGACGGCGCGGGTTTCCGACATTGCCGAGGTGCGGCAGGCGGGGGATTTCGGCAGCGGGATCGTCGAGGCACTCAAGGAGCGCGGCATCCGCGAGGACGCGCCGATCGGGCTGGCGGGCCGACCAGACCTGCCGGTGCGGGTGGAACGCAGCCTCGCCGCGCACCTGCCGCGGCTGATTGATATCGATGCGGCGGTGCATGAATTGCGGGCCGTGGTCGACCCGGCCGATGTGGAGTTCCAGCGCGAGGCCTCGCGCATTTCGGACATCATGATCGCGCGGGCCTTCGAGGCGGCGCTCGAGCCGGGGATGACGCCCTCGCGGCTGATGGCGGCGGTGGAATATGCCGGGCGCGACCAGGGGGCGGAGAGCGCCAAGCTCTGGCTGGCGGTGGGGCCAAATCCGCCGATCACGAGCTTTGAATATTTCGAGCTGGCCAGGACCATCGAGAAGGGCGACCGGGTGCAGTTGGGCACGACGGTTTGCGTGGAGGGTCACTTCACGCAGGGGTTGCGCATGGCCATTCTCGGGGAGCCCTCCCCTGCCCTGGTCGAGGCGGTGGATACACTGCTCAGGATCCAGGATGCGGCGCTGGCGGTGATGGCGCCGGGGCGACCGGCGCACGAGATCAGCGATGTGCTGGAAAGCCTGATCGACGCCAATTGCCCCTATACGCGGCAGACCGACCCCTTCCGCTTCCAGTCCTGCCACCAGTTGGGGCTCGACTACAGCGATCCGCCGCTGGCCTATGCGCTAGGGGCCGGGCGCGACAAGAAGCTGGATGTGAGCGGGCCGAAGCTGCGGGTTGGGCAGGTGGTCGAGATTCACCCCAATTACAACCTGCCCGGTCTCGGCCACGTTTGCGCAGGGGACGCTGCGGTGGTGACCGAGACGGGAGCGGAGTGGCTGACCAGGTATCCGCGCGGGCTGGCTGTCCTCGCCTGAGGTCAGTCGACCGCAGGCGGTGCGGGCGGCACCACCGGTTCGGTGAAGGTGCGGCTGAGCTTACCCCAGCCCGGATTGTGCATGTGCTCGCGCAGGCCGGCGCGCTCGACGAGGGCGCGGGCTTCGCGTTCGCCGAAATCGAGGGCGTCGATGACGTTGGTAGTGAGGACCTTGCGGTCCTCCATCAGCACCTTGCCGTCGACGATGACGGTTTCGACGTCGCTGCCGATGGCCTGGTACATGAGGCGATGGACCGGCATCCAGTTGGGCGTCAGGTGCGGCTGGCGCAGGTCGAGGATGGCGACGTCAGCCTGCTTGCCGGCTTCGAGCGAGCCGATCTCGTGATCGAGGCCGAGCGCCCTGGCGGCATCGATGGTGATCATTTCGAGCAGCTTGCCGGGGGGCAGCAGGTATTGATCGACCTGCAGCATGTGCTGGGCAAACTGGGCCATGCGCGCCATCTGGAACATGTCGAAGGGGCGACGCGGCGAGGTGCCATCGGAGGTGATGGCGACGTTGACGCCCTTGGAGATCATGTCGAGGATCGGCGCACGCCCGCCCGGGGAATGGGTCATGTGCGTGCCGGTCTCGGCGAGGATATCAACCTCCTCATGCGAGATGCCGATGCAGTGCTGAAGGTGGATATCGGGCCCCAGCAGCATGTTTTCCTTATCCTGGAAAGCCATGCGGATCTGGCCGGCAAAGGCATCAGAGTGAATGCGCACGCCCCATTTGCGGGCGGTCTCGCGGACGCGACGCGCCTGCATGCGGTCGTCAGCCGTAAGGTTGACGGCCTTATCGGGCGTGGTGGGATTGGAGGGGTCGACCGAGGGGACGATGGTGAAGGGCGTGAGATAGACCTTGATGCGGCCGTCGGCGCTGCCATGGACGGCCTCGATGACGGCCTCGGTGCCCTCGATCATCTGCTCGAAGGAGACCTGGTGGCGCACCGGCTTGCCGGTTTCCCAGCGCGTGACGGGGTGCGGCCAGGGCTGACCGGCCGGACCGACGCAGAGGATCTCCTTGATGCCGACCTCGGTATAGGCCTTGGCATGGTTGATGCCGAACATCGGATCGTCGCTGCGCGGCATGGAGGCGATGATGCTGGCGCCGGTGGTGACGCCGGCGCGCAGGCGCTCGATGCCCGAGACGAGGCCATCGGCGTACCAGAAATCGCGGGTGGTGTAGTGGTAATAGGCCGCCGTGACGACGCGCATCCAGACGGAGGGGCTGTCGGTGGCGATGGTCTTGATCAGCGAGTGGCCGGCATGCCCGTGGGCATCGACGATGCCCGGGATGACGAGCCTGCCGCGGCAATCGATGACCTTCTTGCCCACATGGCGCGGCTCGAGATCGGCAGAGGTGCCGACCTCGACGATCTTGTCGCCGGAGATGGCGACGGCGCCATCCTCGATGACGCGCCGATCACGGTCGACGGTGATGACCGTGCCGTGGAGCAGCAGCAGATCGCTCATTTGAGGAGCTTTCCGTAAGCCTGCGGCAGGCGGTCGGCGGGGCGGGCCTGGTCCCAGGGCATTTCGCGGGCGCCGAACTTGGCGGCCATGGCGAGGACCGAGGCATATTCGGTGAGCGCGATGCCCGGCTGCTGGCGGAGCCAGGCAGCATCGAAGACCGGCATGGCGAACTGACCGCTATGCATTTCGACCCAGACATTGGCCTTGGGCATGAGAGCGAAGATGGCATCCCAATCGAGCTCACCTTCGCCGAGCGGGGCGAGGAAGCGACGGATGCCGCCTTCCTGGAAGCGGACGATGGCGTCGTCGACATGGACCTGGGCGGCATAGGGCGCGACGCGGCGGGCGGCCTCGACGGGGTCTTCCATGCGGCAGAGGACGTTGACCGGATCGTAGGCGACGCCGAGGAGATCGGGGCCGACCTTGTTGACCATCTCGACGATCTCGGTGGTGGTGATTTCCTCATGCGTCTTGATGAGGAGGCGCGCGCCGCGTTCGCGCAGGAGCGGGGCACAGCGGGTGATGAGATCGGCGACGGCATCGCGCTGAGCCTGCCAGCTCGGGCTCTCGTTGAAGCGCTCCTCGATCATGCCGATGACGAAGAAGAGGTCCTTGATGCCGATATCGGCGGCCAGGTTGATGAGACGGCGGACACCGGCCTCCATGTCGCCATTGCCGGCTTCGGCGATCTTGGCGCCGCGGAACGGCAGGGCCGGATTGAGGACGCCAAGGCTGGCGGAGATGAAAAGACCGAGCCGGTCGGCCTCGGCGCGCGCGGCCTTCATCTCGGCCGGGTCGAGCGTGGGGCTGATGTCATAGAGCGAATTGAAGAGCAGCCCCTTGAGGCCTTGCTGGGCGGCGGCCTGCAGGGCCTGGATTGCCGTCAGGTCCTTGGCGTTGGGCAAGGAACTTTTGATGATACCGATCATGGAGCAGCCTCAAAGGGGAAAGAGAGTTCAATGCATGCCGCCCGCTGATGGGCGACGCTTTTGCTTGTGGTGGCAATGGATTGCCCGTAGCGGAAGGGGACATTCCCGGCAGCTTGCCATGTACTGCGTCCATCGACGCCAGTCCTCATCGAAGCCCTCCTCTCCGACTAAAGCTGTATCCAGATCGCGCCGCCGGACAGTCGGGCTGCGCACGAAGAACGAAACACCCGGTTTGCCTGGGGTCGACACCATGCGGACGGGCGGCTCAATTGTCGCCAGTCGCAGTGTTTGGATACTATCTTGTATCAAAAAATGCTTGTCAATGGATACAATGTTTGCGATCACAGGAAGGCCCCTGGAAGCCGGGTAACGGCGCGGGCGTGTCGTCTTGAGAGGGATGGAATGACGAAGCGTATTTTGGACAACAGCATTTCGCGCCGGTCGATGCTCGTGGGTCTCGGCAGCGCGGCCGTGGCCGGCCTGGCCATGCCGAACCTGCTGATCGGCGGCGCCAAGGCCCAGGGCAAATACAAGCTCGACCTGGGTGGCTATACCGGCCCCGAGCCCACGAGCCAGCCGATCACGCTGCGCTTCATGCGCCAGGACTTCACGCCCGAGGTCAACGCGCTGATCGAGAAGGCGTATGCCGAATTCACGGCGGCCTATCCCAACATCACCATCACCGAGGAAAAGGTGCCTTATGGCGACCTGCAGAAGAAGATGCAGGTTTATGTCTCCTCGGGCGACGCGCCCGACATCATGATGGGCCGCACCGACTTCTCGGAAGCCTACCATGCCGGCCAGATCTCGGTGCCGATGCAGCAGTTCTTCAGCAAGGACTATCTCGAAGACTTCCCTGCCCCACTGCTCGAAGCCGCGTCCTCGCACGGCAATGTCTACTGCCTGCCGTGGGAAACGGTCGGCACGATGCTCTATTTCAACCGCGACATCTTCGAGAAGGCCGGCATCCCGACCCCGGTGGAATCCACGGACCTGGAAGCCGGCTGGAATGTCGAGGAATTCCTCGGCACGATGGAAGAGCTGACCAAGAAGCTGCGCGCCGCCGGCGACACCCAGACCTGGGCCGTGGCCGCTGCCGCATCGGGCAATGGCGGGCCGGGCTCGAACTATACCCAGCTCGAAGCCATCTGGATCCGCTCGCAGGGCGATGCCAATGCGCCCAAAGATTCCTCGGCCTACAAGACCCTGATGGGCGTGAGCGAGGACGGACGCAGCGCCACGGGCTATATCGATACGCCCGAAGCTGTGCTGGGCATGACCAATTACCAGGCCATGTTCTCGCGCAAGCTGACCCCGCTCGGCGCCGTGCCGAACCAGTATCCAGGCGGCTTGGCCGCGACCTATTTCGGCGGCCTAAACTACGCCATGCGCTTCCTCGGGCCGAACGGCAATCCGGGCTTCCGCTGGGGCACGACGACCACGCCGCGCGGCAAGTTCGTCTTCACCTCCAACAGCTCGGACTCCCCGCTCATCTGGTCCAAGTCCAAGTACCAGCCGGAAGCAGCGGCGCTGCTCGGCTATATCTGCAACAATCCGAACCGCATCGCCTTCCACCGCGCCTGGGGTTCGCTGCCGGCCCGCTACTCGCTGCGTAACGAGATGGAGGAGTTCAAGACGCTCCAGCCGTTCCAGCTCGCAGCAAAACTGTCGACAGTTTCACATGGCGCACCGCGTACCGCTGGCTATTTCGACTATTTCAATGCCATGAACCCGGCAGTGAAGGACATCGCACTGGGTGCCGATCCGCAGGCAACCCTCACCGACGCAGCAGGCAAGATCGACCGCCTGCTGGCAAAGTACCGCTAACCTCAGGTGGCCAGGCGCCCCCATCGCCTGGCCACCCCTTTTCGACCGTTCAAGGAGCCCTAGCCCGTGACCAAGCCCAGCAATTATGAAAGCGTTGCCGGCCTCTCAGTCCATCCCGCACTGCGCGCATTCGTGGACAAGGAAGTCCTGCCCAGCGCCCGCCTGGAGCCTGCCGCCTTCTGGGAAGGGCTCGCCTCGATCATTCGCGACCTGGCCCCGCGCCATCACGAGCTGCTGGCCATTCGCGACGACATGCAGGCCAAGATTGACGCCTACCACCTCGACCGCAAGGGCAAGCCGCACGATGCGGCCGACTACGAGGCGTTCCTGCGCGAGATCGGCTATCTGCAGCCGGTGCCGGCGCCCGACGCCTACCAGGTGGCGACCAAGAACGTGGACGCGGAAATCGGCACCATTGCCGGCCCGCAGCTCGTGGTTCCGGTCTCCAATGCCCGCTATGCCCTCAATGCCGCCAACGCGCGCTGGGGCAGCCTCTATGACGCGCTCTACGGCACCGACGCGATTGCCGATGACAATGGCGCGACGCGCAGTGGCGCCTTCAACCCGGTGCGCGCCGAGCGCGTGATCGCCCGCGTGCGCACGCTGCTCGATGAAGCCGCGCCGCTGGTTGCCGCCAGCCATGCCGACGTCACGGGCTATGCCATCGAGCGCGGCCGGCTGGAAGTGACGCTGGCCGACGGGCGCAAGACGCGCCTCAAGGACGACAACAAGCTGGCCGGCTTTACCGGTCCGCGCCATGCGCCGACCAAGGTGCTGCTGGTCAACAACCGCCTGCATATCGAGCTGGTCATCGACCGCGAAAGCCCGGTGGGGCAGCTCGACAAGGCCGGCATTTCCGACGTCGTGGTGGAATCGGCGATCTCGACCATCATGGATCTCGAGGATGCCGTGGCGGCGGTCGATGCCGAGGACAAGGTCGCGGCCTATCGCAACTGGCTGGGCCTGATGAGCGGCACGCTTTCGGCGCAGGTCGAAAAGAACGGCAAGACCATCGAGCGGCGTCTCACCGGCGACCGCACCTATACGGCGCCGGGTGGCGAGAGCATCACCATTCACGGCCGTTCGCTGATGCTGGCGCGCAATGTGGGCCACCACATGTTCACCGATGCGGTGCTCGACGAAGCCGGCCAGCAGGTGCCCGAGGCCATTCTCGATGCGGCCATCACCGTGGCCAGCGCCGTGCAGGACATTCGCGGCGAGAACGCCGTGCACAACAGCCGCACCGGCTCGGTCTATATCGTGAAGCCCAAGATGCACGGGCCGGACGAAGTCGGCCTCTCGGACGCGCTCTTCAAGCGCATCGAAGAGCTGACGGGCCTGCCGCGCTACACCATGAAGATCGGCGTGATGGACGAGGAACGCCGTACGTCGGCGAACCTGGCCGCGTGCCTCTCGAAGGTTCGCGACCGCACGGTGTTCATCAATACCGGGTTCCTCGACCGTACGGGCGACGAGATCCACACCTCGATGGAAGCCGGACCGATGGTCCGCAAGTCCGAGATGAAGGCTACGGCCTGGATCAAGGCCTATGAGGACAACAATGTGGACGTGGGCATTGCCCGCAACCTCCCCGGCCGCGCGCAGATCGGCAAGGGCATGTGGGCTGCCCCCGACCAGATGGCGGACCTCGCGGCCCAGAAGGCGGGTCATCCCAAGGCCGGCGCCAGCACGGCCTGGGTGCCGACGCCGACGGCGGCGACGCTCCATTCCATGCACTACCACACGGTGGAAGTGGCCAGCATCCAGGAGCAGCTTCGCGGCAAGGCTCGCGCGGCACTCGGCGACCTGCTGACCATTCCGGTGGCGACCAAGAACTACTCGGACGAGGAAGTGAACGACGAGCTGGAGAACAATCTCCAGGGCCTGCTCGGCTATGTCGTGCGCTGGGTCGACCAGGGCGTGGGCTGCTCGACGGTTCCCGACATCCACAATGTGCGCCTGATGGAAGATCGTGCGACGCTGCGCATCAGCAGCCAGCACGTGGCCAACTGGCTGCACCACGGCGTGGTCGGCGAGGAGCAGGTGCGCGACACCATGCGCCGCATGGCCGAGGTCGTGGACGGGCAGAATGCCGGCACGAAGGGCTACCGTCCGATGGCCCCGGGCTTCGACGGCCCGGCGTTCAAGGCGGCCGAGGACCTGGTGTTCAAGGGTCGCGTGCAGCCGAACGGCTATACCGAGCACATTTTGACGGCTCGCCGGCGGGAGGCCAAGGCGCAGGCATAAGGAGCAAGGAGGGGGCTAGCCCCTCCTGACCTCTCCGGAAAAGAAAAGGGCCCCGTTCGGATTGAACGGGGCCCTTCAGTTTCAGGGTCGTCAGGAGGAAATTCGGCGGTAGCTCGAGGAGAATATTTCGCTCACCGGGGGGTGGCCGAGCGTACGCATCGGGTATTTGGCCACGAGGCCATCGAACTGGCGCTGGGCGCGCTGGCGGAAGGCGCGGTCGTCGATGCCGGGGATGACGCCATCTTCCATCACGAAGCGACCGTTGATCATCACCGAGCGTATGGTGTGCGCGGTGGCGTTGAGCAGCAGCGTCTGAATGGGGTCGATGGCCTGGCCGAGGAAGGGGTCATCGAAGTCGATGACGATGAGGTCTGCCTTGGAGCCTGCCTGGAGGCGGCCGAGATCGGGACGGCCCAGGGCATCGGCGCCGGCAATGGTCGCGGCGTCGTAATAGTCCTCGGCGCGGCAGGCGCTGGTCGAGTCTTCGACGACGCGGCAGACCATGAGGCCGACCTGCATGTTGAGCAGCATGTCGGGCGGATAGGTATCGGTGCCCATGCCGATGCGGATGCCCATTTCGCGGTAGGAGCGGAACGAGCGCAGCGCGTTGCCATGGCGGGCCGAGACCAGCGGGCAATGGACGATGGTGGCGCCGCTGTCTCGGATGATCTCGAGGTCGTTGCCGGAAACGAAGGTGCCGTGCGGCAGCAGGGCGCGCTCGGAGAGGAAGCCGAGATCGCGCAGCCATTCGGGCGGGGTCTTGCCGCGAAGCTTGACCACGGAATCGTATTCGAAGCGGGACTGGCAGCAATGGAGGCGGATCGGGACCTCCAGCCGCTCGGCCGCCGCGGCGGACTGGCGCAGGAGCTCTAGCGTGCAGGTCTCGATGCGATCGGGGGCGAGCATGGTGCGGATGAGACCGCCTGCCCTGCCCTCGAAATCCTCGCAGAACTTTTCGGCATCGCGCAGGCCGGCAAGGCCGCGGGCTTCGTCGAAATAGAAATCGAGACGGCCATCGTCGTGGACGACGGTGTTGCCGGCGCGATAGGCGGGTCCGAGATAGACGCGCAGGCCCAGTTCCTCGGCGGCATCGGCCGCGTCGGAGAATTCCTCAAGCGTTTCGCCCCACTCGCGATAGAAGAGCGAAGCGATGGGAAGCGCAGTGGTGATGCCGCTGCGGATGAGGCGCGAGAAGGCGTACTTCTTCTGGAAGGCGAGTTCTTCGCGCGAATACATCTCGACAGGACCGGCATCCATATAGGATTGCGGCCAGACGCGCCCCTTCTTCGCCGCCGGCTGGTTGTCGAAACCAAGGACGGTGGTATCGAGGTCGGAGACGGCGTCGAGATCGATGAAGCCGGGGCCGATGAGGGCGTTGCCGTAGTCGATGGTCCTGGCGGCGGCGCCGGGGAACTTGCCGCCGACATGGATCACGCTGTCGCCCGAGATGGCGATTTCGCCATCCTCGTAGAGGACGTGCCGGCCATCTTCATGGCCGACGATCCATTTGGCCTTGAGCAGGGTAACGGTCATTTCATTCCCGAAGTCACGAGGCCGCGGACATAGTAGCGCTGCAGCACGATGGAGAGGATCACCAGCGGGATGGTCACGGCAGTCGCGGCGGCGAAGAGCGGACCATCCATCGGGAAGTTGGGGATCGACTTGAGGTTGGCGATAGCCACCTGCGCGATCTGCTTGTTGGGATCCTGCATGACCACGAGCGGCCAGAGATAGGCGTTCCACGACCAGATGAACTGGATGAGGACAAGCGTGGCGAGGGTTGGCTTCACGTTCGGCAGCGCGATGGTGAGGAAGACACGGAACGGGCCGGCGCCATCCATCTTGGCGGCTTCTTCCATTTCGAGCGGAATATCGCGGAAGGCCTGCCGCATGAGGAAGATGCCGAAGGGGTTGCAGGCGAAGGGCAGGAAGAGCGCCGGATAGGTCGATACCAGGCCCAGCCACTGCATGATCTTGTAGAGCGGGACGATGATGGCTTCGACGGGGATGAAGGCCGTCATCAGCAGCAGTGCGAACACGATGTTCTGGCCGGGGAAGCGCAGGCGGGCAAAGGCGTAGCCGGCGAGCGAGGAGGCCACCACGGCGATGCCGACCTGGCCACAGGCGGCGATCAGCGTGTTGACGAGGTTGCGCTGAAAATTGAGCTCGTTGAAGAGGTAGAAATAGTTTTCGAGCGTCGGGCGCAGGGGCACGAAGGACGACCAGGACAGCGGGAACGTGCCCGTGATGATGTCATTGGTCGATTTCAGCGAGGACAGGGCCGCCCAGGCGATCGGGAACACGAAGATGAGCCCGATGGCGAAGAGCAGGATGATGGTGCCGCCATGCCGCGCGAAGAGGTTGCGACGCTCGGCGCGATCAGTGGTCTTGGCTTGAGGGAGCGCTATGGATGCCATGGTTATTTCGCGTCCCTGTCGCGCAGAAGGAAGGCCTGGGCCGCGGTGATGAGCGCCAGGACGAGAAGCATGCAGACCACGCTGGCCGAGGCCGAGCCGGGCGACTGGAACTCGAAGCCCAGAAGGTAGGAATAGAGCGCCAGATTGGTGGTCGAGCCCTGCGGGCCGCCCTGGGTCATGATGAGGATCGGCGTGAAGATACGGGTCGCCGTGATGGTCATCATAAAGAGCGCCACGATGATGCTGGGGCGCAGCATGGGCAAGGTGATGGTCCAGAAGATCTGGCGCTCGGTGGCGCCATCGAGCTCGGCGGCTTCCGGCAGTTCACGCGGAATGGCCTGGAGGCCGGCGAGGAAAATCAGCATGGGCAGGCCCACATCCTTCCACACCGACATGACGACGATGCTGACCAGGGCCTGGTTGCCGCTGGTGAGGAAGGGCTGCGTGGGCAGCGACATGGCGTGGAGGATGGCGTTGAAGAGACCGCTCGAGGGCTCGTACATCTGGTTCCAGATGAGGGCCGTGACGGCTTCCGAGGCGGCCAGCGCGCCGATGATGGCATTGCGCGCCCAGGTGGAGCCAGGCAGGCGCTTGTCGAGCAGCACGGCCAGCACGAGGGCAAGCGGAATGGTGAGCCCGAGCATCAGCACGATGTAGAGGAAGGTGTTGAGCAGGGCGTAGCGGAACGAGGGATCGGCCAGCAGCTCAGCGTAATTGTCGAACGCGACCCAGCCGGTCGAGGACTGATCGAACGGGCTGAACGATTGCAGGCTGTTGGTGACCGCCGTGATGAGCGGCAGGAACTGGAACAAGGCCAGTGCCACGACCGCTGGCAGGATCATACCCATTCCGAGGAGCGGGTTGCTGTTCTGTCGGGTCCACCGTCGTTCCCGGGGTGGCTTTGCCGCGATGGCTTGCATGGAATGCCCTCCGCATTTCCTGATTGAAACTGCGGGGCAGTGCGGCCGAAAGGCCGGGCCGCCCGCCCCGCTTTGTCCGGTTGGTCCGGCTTACTTGTACTTGGCCAGCAGCCGATCGATCTTGGCTGCCGTCTCGGGGAGCACCTTGGCCGGATCGGCGCCGAGCGCGATATCCTTCACCGCCGGGTTCATGGCGTTGAAGTAATCGAAATAGCCCGGCGTGCGCGGCACGCTGTAGGAGGCGTTCGAGAGAGCGGAGGCCATCTTGAACGGCTGCTCGGTGGCGAACTCGCTCATGGCTTCACGCAGCGACGTCCGCGAGGGCATCGAGCCCCAGGCCTTGTGGAAGGCCAGGCGGTTCTTGTCGTTGCAGAGGAAGGCGAGCAGCGCCACGGCTTCGGCTGGGTGCTTGGCCTTGGACCACACGAGCGGCGAGTCCGAACCGTTGCCGTTGAAGACGATGTTGCCCTTGGGCGGCAGCGACACGCCCCACTTGAACGGGGGCTCAAGGCCCGGAACGCGGAAGCGGTTGGTGAAGTTGAGGCCGCCGAAATAGGTGGCCGCGAGGCCGCCCGGGAACTGGTTCGGCACCGGGCCAAGCGGGGTCAGGCCCTTGGAGAAGAGGCTCTGGTAGAACTGCATGCCCTTGATGGCCTCGGGCGTATCGATGTAGCCGGTGACCGAGAGGCCATCGTCGCTGATGCCCATGAGGGTCTTCCAGGCCGACGAATCCTTGGCGGCATTCGGATCGCCCTGCGAGCGGATCCAGATGCTTTCGAGCTGGCTGTAATTGGCGCCGGGGCCACCATTGCCCTGCCCGGCCGCAGCGAGAGCCCAGGACTGGTTGTCGCCAGCCGCCTTGAGGCCGGCATTGACCTTTTCGAGGTTGGCGATGAGTTCCTCATCGGTCCAGCCGCCTTCGAGGCCTTCGACTTCCGGCGGCGTCGCAACGCCGGCCTTGGCGAAGAGGTCGCGGTTGAAATAGAGCAGCATGACGCTGGTTTCCCACGGCACGCAGTAGAGGTTGCCACCGGAGGAGGCCGCGGCGCGCAGGTTGTCCGGCACGTCGGCGATGTATTCGGGCGAGAAGTAATCCTGCAGCGGCAGGGCGACCTTGCCGGCATGATAGGCATCGGCGAAGTCGGTGCGGCCCATCATGATGTCGGGCGCGTCGTTGGAAGCGACGTAAACCAGCAGCTTCTTCTGCAGGTCGCCGTAGGGCACCTTCTCTTCGGTGATGGTGATGTTGGGATAGGCGGCCGTGAATTCGGCATAGGCGCCTTCGAGCAGGGCGTTCACGTCAGGCGTGAAATCCTGGCGCATGAAGCGCAGGGTTACCGGTTCGCTGGTCAGCTCCGGGCCGGCATAGCCGCCCAGATCGAGCTTGTAGTTTCCAGCGGCGCTGGCGCGACCGATGAGGCCGGGGGCGAAAACGCCCGCCAAGGCCGTGCCCGCCATGCCGGCGAGCACCGCGCGGCGGGAAACTCCCTGTTTCATCATATTGTCTTTTGCGGCCATGTCTCTCTCCTTGCATGCCGTTTGACGTCTGGCTCTGCTCCCAAGGAGCCGCCCCTCACACACGTCCCGTATCCACAGCTGAATCATCTTTCTCCCGGAAAGACTCAAACTGGATACACCGAATGTCGCTTGAAACTGACAACGCCCGAAGCCAACAAGGCTCCCAACGCCATCATCGTTCCCGGGCGGAGATGATGAGACACTCCCTTAGTGCCGCTTTCTCCGCCTTTCTGCCCACTAAAGCGGCAGGAGGCGCCACGCGCCACTCGGCAACACAAAGGTCGCATTAATTGGATACATACGCAATAAATTTCTGATACACCTTTCCGCCAATAGGCACAAAAAGGAAGCGCCGCGGTCCTTTCGGAACCGCGGCGCCAGGGCGGGCCTGGGAGTCGACCCGGACTAGAGGCCGAAGAGTTCGGAGACCTCGGAGGCCGTGACCTTGCGGCCATAGGGGGCGAGGTCGAAGCTTTCGGCGAACTTGATCTCGTTGCCCTTGGCCTCGCCATAGCGGGCGCGCAGAGCCGGACGCATCTCATCGAGCGCGTACATGAATTCGGGCCAGTGCTTGAGCACCAGCGCGCGCTGGGCCGGCCAATCCTTGGCGGCGGAAGCTTCATCGAAGAAGCCACGCTCATAGGGCGCGTATTCGAGGAACTGCGTGGCGTGGGCCGCGCAGGCCTTGAGCTTGGCTTCGATCGAGGCGTCGTTGCTGACGACCACATCGTGCTTGTGGACCTGGATGGAGCCGTAGTCGGTCATCTTGAGGCAGATGGGCGCACGCTCCAGGGCGGGGATGTCGCCGACGATATTGGCATTGCCCGAGAAGCCGACGGCTTCGCGCACGGCGCGGGCGGCGGCGCGGTTGTCGAGATGGCCATCGCATTCGTCGTGGAAGGTGATGACGACATCGGCCTGCCAGCGGCAGATGGCGGAGATGACCTTCTGGCGCAGGGCCAGGTCGGGCATCAACTCGCCGTCATGGTTGTCGAGGATTTCGTAGTCGAGGACGCCGAGGAGGCGGGCGGCAGTATAGGCCTCATGGGCGCGCCGGCGCTTGAGCGGGCCGCGTTCCATGACGTGGTGGCCGGCGTCGCCATTGGTGAGCGACATGAACTTGACGGCCACACCCTTGTCGGCCAGCAGGCGCACCGTGCCGCCGGCATACATTTCGGCCTCGTCCGGATGCGCCTCGACCACAAGAACTTTCAGCGGATAATTCATAAAGTTACTCCTTTGCGGCGGCGAGGGCTGCGGCCGCGGATTTGAGGGACCGAGCGCTGCGCTCGATGAAACCTTCCAGCTCGGGGAGATCGGCCTGGATGGAATAATAGTCGTCAGGACCAGGCATGGTGCCGGCACGGACGGCGCTCTCGAAGATGCGCGAGAGACGGATGAGTTCGAGGATTTCGCCCAGTTCGGCATCGGGCTGGCGGGCCTGCCAGTCAGGATCGAAGAGCGGGATCTGGTTGCGGTCCGAGCCCCAGACATTCTCGATGGTGAAATTGGGATTGACCCCGGCCGCGAACAGCGCCGAGAGCACGGCCTTGAAGTCGATTAGGCCGTCGCCGATGGCGCGGATCTGGCGTTCGAGGCCCAGGGGGCGCTCGAAGAGGATGAGATCGCGCATGTGGGTCTTACGGACGTAGGGCGCGACGCGCCGGGTGGCGGCAACGGGGTCTTCGCCGCGGACGACGACATTGGCGAGATCGAGGGTGACGCCGACGACGTCAGGACCGACGGCCTCGACGAGGCGGACGAGCTCGGTGGTGGTGATTTCCTCGTGCGTCTCGATGGCGACGACGGCGTCGTGGTCCTTGAGGACGGGGGCGAGCATGAGGAGGAATTTGCGCGTGGCGTCGAGCTGGTCGGCCCAGGTGACGTCGGTGCGGTAGCGGTCGATGGCGTGGAGCCCCCAATCGTGCCGCTGGTAATTGGCGGTGTCGCCCCAGAGCGCGGTGCAGCCGATCTCGGTCGTCGCCTCGATCATGCGGGTCATGCCGAGGAGGTAATCGCCCTTGCCGACATCGCGCACTTCGGGCGCTTCGGGGGTGTTGTAGGGATTGACCTTGCCCAGGCCCATTTCGAGGTAAAGGCCAAGCTCGTCGGCACGCTGCTTGACGGCGCGAAGGAAGCCGCGATCGAGGGTGCGCGAGACGTCGAGGACGGTGCGGAAGAAGACGCCGTCATGGCCAAGTTCGGCGCAGCGTTCGAGCAGCCGGATCGGGCCGAGCTCGGCAGCGCGCGGAAACTTGCGGCCGTCGATGCCGACGCGGATTTCGGGGACGTGGAAACTGGTCATGGTTCAGGTCACTGGTTGGAGGCTGGCCGGGCTGGCGGGCGCGAGGCCTCCGGGCACGGCGGCAATGAGGCGGCGGGTGTAGTCGTGCTGCGGGTTGGCGAGCACCGCCCTGGCGGGCCCCTGCTCCACGATTTGCCCGCGATGCATGACGACGATCCGGTCGGCGATGTAGCCGGCGCTGATGACGTCATGGGTGATGTAGAGGACGGCCACGCCCTGCTCGTCACGCAGGCGCGCGATGAGCGCGAGGATGTCGCGGCGGATCGAGACGTCGAGCATTGAGACGGGCTCGTCGGCGACCAGCAGCTTCGGGGAGGCAGCGAGCGCACGGGCGAGCCCGACGCGCTGGCGCTGGCCGCCAGAGAGTTCGTGGGGTCGGCGGTCGAGGTAGCTGGCGGGGGGCGTGAGGCCGACTTCGGTGAGGAGTTCGGCGACGCGCTTTTCGATATCGCCAGCCTTGATACCGTTGGGCGCGGAGGCGACAGCGCGGCGGATGTGATGACCGATGGTGTGCAGCGGGTTGAGCGAGCCGTAGACGTCCTGGAAAACCATCTGGGCGGAGCGCGGCTGGCCCTTGCGGCGGCGCGACACCGGGATCGGCGTCTGGCCATCGACGAGGATCTGGCCGGAAGTCGGCTGCAGGAGGCCGGTGACCATGCGGCCGAGCGTCGACTTGCCGCTGCCCGAGGCGCCGACGATGGCCACGATTTCCCTGGGCGCAACGCGGAGCGAGACCTCGTTGACGGCGGTCAGGGCGGCGGCACGGGACCATGGATGAGCGCCGTAGGCCTTGGTGAGATGGTCGATCTCCAGCACCGGCTTGGCGGCCGGTGCGGGGGTGGGAGCTGGTTCGATGGTGGAAAGGTCGAGGCGGGGCGTCGCGCCCATCAGCATGCGCGAATAGGGGTGCCTGGGGTGGGCCAGAAAATCGGCGATGGAGGCGCTTTCGACGATCTTGCCGTCCTTCATCACGGCGATCCGATCGGCCACCTCGAAGAGGAGCGGCAGGTCGTGGGTGATGAGGAGGACGGCAAACCCCATGCGCCTCTGCAGGGCCTTGATGGTGACGAAGATCTCCTGCTGCACGATGACGTCGAGCGCCGTGGTGGGCTCGTCGAGAATGACGAGCGCCGGGCGCAGGGCAAGGGCCATGGCGATGACGACGCGCTGACGCTGGCCACCCGAAAGCTCGTGCGGGAAGGCGCGCAGGCGGGCCGGATCGATGTCGACCATTTCGAGCAGTTCGGCAGGCGTGCGCCGGGCGGTTTCGATGCCCTTGGCGCGATCGAGCACTTCCTGAAGCTGCCAGCCGATGCGCTTGACGGGATTGAGCGAGGTCAGCGAGTTCTGGAGAACGATGGAGGCCGTGTTCCAGCGCAGGTTGCGGACCTTGTCATCGTCCAGCGCGAGCATGTCGTTGCCGCTGATCCTGATGGCGCCGCCGGTGATGACGCCGGGCGCGCGCAGCAGGCGCAGGATGGACTGGGCGATGGTCGACTTGCCGCAGCCGGACTCGCCGGCCAGGCCGACGAATTCGCCCGGGGCAATGGAGAGCGAGACATCCTCGACGGCGGGGATGATGCCGTTTTCGCCGGCATAGCCGACCGAGAGACGCGAGATTTCGAGCGCGGGAAGATCAGTCATTGCGCTTCACCGGGGTCATCAGGGAGGCACTGGGCTTGCGGAAGCCGGCACGACGCAGCAGGCGATCGGCGCGCAGGCGCGGATTGCCGAGTTCGTCGACGGCGTTGTTTATGAGGGCCAGGGAGAAGGCGGTCAGGGCGATCGCCATGCCGGGCACGACAAAGGTCCACCAGGCGCCGCGAATGAGGGCGGAGGTATTCTGCGCCCAGAAGAGCATGGTGCCCCAGGTCACCTGCCCGCCATTGCCGAGGCCGAGGAATTCGAGCGAAGCCTGGGCGGTGATGGCGAAGATGACCTGGTTGACGAAATAGGCGGCGACGACCGAGCCCATATTGGGCAGGAGCTCGACCGCCACGATGCGCCAGCGGCTTTCGCCGACATCTTCGGCCGCGGCGATGAATTCGCGTTCGCGCAGGGTAAGCGCCTGGGAGCGGAAGAGGCGCGCGCCGAACGCCCAGCCGGTAAGCGTGAGCACGATGATGATGGTGAAGGAGCCCGGGGGCAGGAAGGCCGCCAGCACCACGACCAGCGGCAGGCCGGGGATGACGAGGAAGACGTTGGACACGAGGGTCAGCGTGTCATCGACCCAGCCGCGGAAATAGGCGCTGGTGAGAGCGACGACCAAGGCGATCAGCGTGGTGAGCACCGCGATGGCGAAGGCGACCCAGAGCGTGTTCTGGCCGCCATAGAGGAACTGGCTGAGGACATCCTGCCCCTGCCCTGTCGTGCCGAAGAGGTGGGCGAGCGATGGTGGCTCGTTGATGCCGCCGACGGCGCGGGTGGGGTTGTAGGGCGCAAGCCAGCGGGCGAGAGCGCAGACGATGATGAGGGCACCGAGGATGACGACGCCGATGGCGACCGGCACGGAACCGAGGAGCTGGCGGCGCGCGCGGGCGCCGAAGGTATCGACAAGGGCCATTACGCTTCCCCTCCGGTACGGACGCGCGGATCGAGCAGCACGTAGAGCGTGTCGACGAGGAAATTGGCGGCGAGCACGGACAGGGTGATGATGAGGAAGAGCGCCTGCATGAGCGGGTAATCCACCGCGCTCACGGCGCGCATCAGGGCGTAGCCCAGGCCGGGATAAGTGAAGACGATCTCGGTGAGCAACTGGCCCGAGAAGACGCCGCCGATGGCTGCGCCCAGCGCCGTGATGTTGGGCAGGAGCGCGGTGCGCACGGCGTGATCGAAGAGCACGCGGCGGGGCTTGAGGCCTTTGGCCTCGGCAAGGGTCAGGTAGTCCTCGCTCAGCACGCCGATCATGGAATTGCGCATGTTGAGCGTCCAGGGACCGAGCGAGACCAGGACGATGGTGAAGGCGGGCATGATGAGGTGGAACAGCACATCACCGATGCCGGAAAGGGTGAAGGGTGGCGGGTTGACGCTCGAATAGGCATTGCCCATCGGGAACCAGCCGAGCTTGAAGCAGAAGAGATAGAAGAGCAGGAGCGCGAGGAAGAAATAGGGGAAGGAGCCGAGGAACAGCAGGACCGGCGGCGCCACGCGATCGAAGAAGCCGCCACGACGCCAGGCCGCGAGCGCACCAAGAGTGGAGCCGATGACGAAGCTCAGCGCGACGGCAGTAAGACCCAGGAGGGCGGACCAGCCGAAGCCGGCACCGATGACCGAGAGCACGGGCGCGGGAAATTGCGAGAGCGAGCGGCCGAAATCGCCTTTGAAGATGTTGCCGAGATAGGTGAAGTATTGCTGGATCAGCGGCTCATCGGTGAGGCCGTAGGCCATCTTGAGCGCGCGCAGCGATTCCTCGTTCATCGAGGTCGAATAGGTGGCCACGATCGTGGAGGCCGGATCGCCCGGCGTCAGACGCGGAATGAAGAAATTCACGGTGATCGCGACGAAGGCCGCCAGCAGATAGAATGCCAGCCGCTTGAGCACATAATACATGGGTTCCCTCCCCAGGGAGGCTCCCGTCCGGCGACGGGAGCCCTTGAGCCGTGACTATTCGGGGCGGCGTTCGAGATGCGGCCAGACGAGCAGCGGACCATTGGTCATCTGCAGGCTGAGCGGCGCATACGGGTCCTTCTCGTTGGGGAAACCCGTGAACCGACGGGTGTTGTAGAGACCCCAATCGGGCTGCTCGTAGAGCGGGATGGCCGGCGCGGCGGCCGAGAACATGCCTTCAAGCTCGGCGATGATCGCCTTCTGCGCGGCAGGATCGGTGGAGGCCGCGAACTTGGCCAGCAGCTCATCGACCTTGGGGTCGCCATAGCGCTGCTGGTTGTTGGGCGAGGCCGTGCCGACCGGCTTGACCGAAGTCGTCGCCATGTTGTTGCGGTAGAACTCGAACGGGGTGGCGGTGCGCTGCGCGGTGCCGAGCGAGAGCTGGAACTGGCCGGTGAAGGTCGAGTTCGTCCAGCTATCGGCGGTGGTGGTGCGCAGGGTTACGTCGATGCCGACATCCTTGAGGTTTTCGGCCACGATCTGGGAGGCGGAAACCCAGTCGTTCCAGCCCGAGGGCACGATGATATCGTACTTGAGGGGCTTGCCGTCCTTGCCGACGCGGATACCGTCGGCACCCTTGGCGTAGCCGGAATCGTCGAGGAGCTTGTTGGCCGCATCCGGATCCATGGTGACCCAGCCCTGGCCATCGGCGATGACCTTGGCATCGAGCCAATCCTTGAACGGCGCTTCGGGCAGGCCGGTGGCGTTGGCGGGCACGGACTTGCCCCAGACGCCGGTATTGATCATGCGCTGGCGATCGAGCGCCATGCTGATGGCCTTGCGGACGTTGACGTCGCCGAGGTTGGGATCGGTGGTGTTGGCCTGGAGCTGCACGACTGAGGTGCGGGGCCACCAATAGCCGAAATGCTCGGGATCGAGCGGCACGAAGGTGGTGTCAGGGTCGGGCACGAGACCACCCCAATCGATATTGCCAGCGAGGACGGCGGCGCTCACCTGGTCGTTGCCGTTAAAGCCCTGGACGAAGACGCCCTGGATCTTGAGGGGTTGCCAGTAATTGGGGTTCTGCGTGACCTGGTAGCGATCGGTGCCGAAGGCATCGATGGTGGTGAAGGGGCCGGTGCCGACCGGATCCGGGTTCTCGAAGGTCACCGGGTCCTTGACGTCCTTCCAGACGTGCTGGGGGACGATGAACTGGTCGACCAGCGAGAAGAGGCCGGGCGTATAGGCGGTGTTGAAGGTGAACTTGACGGTGGTCGGGTCCACGGCCTCGACGGACTTGAGGTATTGGTCGAATGCGCCGGCAGCCGGGCCGATGAGGCCGGGATTGTCGTGCATGAGATTGAAGGTGAAGGCGACGTCGTCGGCCGAGAAGGGCTGGCCATCGGACCATTTGACGTCGTTGCGCAGCGTCACCGTGAGGGTGAGCGCGTCATCGGACCACTTGTACTCGGTGCCCAGCCACGGATCGAGCTTGCCCGTCGCGTAGTTCTGGATCATCAGCGGTTCGTAGATGGTGCGCAGGCTAACCCAGCGGGTGGTGGGCGAGAACGGGTTGAAGGTGCGCGTGAAGCTGCTGCCGCCCTCGGCCACGATGCGGACCAGTTGATCCACCGGCACCTCGGCCAGCGCCGGCTGGACGACCATCGGACCGACCGCGAGCGCGGCCCCCATCACCGTGGCGAACAAACCCGCCCTAAATCCTTGCAACGCGCCGGAACTCCCCTTCCGGCGTCTTGTGCTGTAACTCGCCTTATGCATGTTGTCCTCCGGGACTCGTTTGTCTTCATCAACTGGCAGGCGTGGTTCTTTCACGGGAGGCCGCGTGCGGCGCTGCCTCCCGTGAACACTCGGTCTCGTGCGTATTCGAGCGCGAGTTCGATGGCCCCGGCGCGCACGGCTTTGGCGCTCACTGCGGTCGGGACGATTTGCGGCAATGCGATGGGGAGGGCAGCGAGCAGCGCGCTCACGCGCTGCGCCAGGACGCGCCCTCCGGCCTGGCCGATCTCGCCAGCCAGCACCACCATGTCGGGATCGAGAATGCCGATGGCGCCGGCAAGGCCCACGGCGAAGCGATAGGCCAGCTCGTCGAGGAAGGCGCCGTGTCGATCGGCATCGGCGGCGGCAGCCTGGACGGCGGCGGCGTGATCGGCATTGGAGAGGCCGTGCGCGGTGAGCAGCGCATCTATGCCTTCGACCGAGAGCAGGTTTTCGAGAAGCGTGACGCGGACGGCTTCGCCGGGAGCAGCCAGGCGCTCGGGAACGACGGCACCGCCGAGTTCGCCGGCGCTGCCGGTGGTGCCGCGCACGAGGCGGCCGGCCTGCACCAGCGCGCCGCCGACGCCCTCGCCCACGAAGAAAAGGATGAAGGTCTGCACGCCCTTGGCCGCGCCGACCGCCATTTCCTCGAGGGCGACGAGGTTCACGTCGTTCTCGACGATGACGTGGTTGTGGCCGAGCGAGGACATGAGGGAGGCCGGGATATCGAAGCCTTCCCAGTTGCGCAGTTGCTGGCCCTTGCGGAGATGCCCGGTCTGGATGTCGACGATGCCGGGGAGGCCGACCACGACCTGGTCGAGATCTTTGACGGCGATGCCGGCGCGGGAGGCGGCTTCATCGATGACGCGGTGGAGTTCGGGGCCAGCGAGGTAGGACTCGGAGGGCGTCTTGGGGATCTGCGCCTCGGCGAGGAGCGCGCCGGTGATATCGGCGATGGCGACGTCGAGGCCGTGGGGCGTGACGCCGACGCCGGCAACGCAGGCCGAACGCGGTTCGAGCGACCAGAGGCCGGCCTTGGGGCCGTAGGTGCCGGCCTTTTCGCCATCGCGGCGGATGAGGCGCGCACTTTCGAGACGACGGAGGAGATCGGAGACGGCGGGCTTGGAAAGGCCGGTAAAGGCCTCGAGTTCCATCCGCGTCAGGGAGCCCTGATCGAGCAGCCGCTCGAGGACTGCCTTCTCATTGAGATTGCGAAGAAGCCGGGGGCTTCCAGCGAGGACTTCCATGGCGATAAGACCGTCTGGTAACTTTCCTTACAGTCATTAAGCGCCTTGGAGACGACGTCTGTCAAGTAGAGTCAGCGCGAGGAGGCCGGGGACGAAATTGCCTGGTTTTGCAGTGAGTTGGACTGTGCATTGGGGAGGCTCATGGCCTTGGCATAGCCCGCCGGATTTAGCCGGAGTACGAGAAGCGAGACGACGAGTACGCAGCCGATATGGAGAATCCAGCCGGCGATGAATCCGCCGGTCGCCTCGTGAAGCGTGGCGACGATCCACGGCGGAAGCGCAGCGAGAAGGAAGCCGCCGCCCTGCATGAGGGCGGAGAGCGCGCCGGCCTGGGCCGGGTTGGGCAGGTGATCGAGCGCGACCACCATGGTGAGCGCGAAACAGCCGCCGAGGCCTGCGCCGACGACCAGGGCCCAGATGACGGGCGCGGTATAGGGCAGGAAGGCGAGGCCGGCGAAGCCGATAAGCTGCATGGCGAGGGTGAGCCAGATCCAGCCACGACGATCGAGGTTGCGCGAGGCGAGGATGGGCATGAGGAGCGCGGAGGCGGCCTGGCCGAGAGCCACGATGGCGAGCAGGCTGCCGCTGGCAGCGGCCGACCAGCCGTGACCCTGATAGAAGGCAGCGAGCCAGGCGACGACGGTGGAATAGCCGCCATTGACGAGGCCGAAGCTCAGCATGAGCAGCCAGGTGCGCGGACGACGCAGGAATGCCATTGCGGGGGCCGAGGCGCCCTGCCCGTTCGCGCGTGGCAGGAAGCGGGCGGCCATGAGGACAGCGATGATTGCGGGAATGGCGAGCCAGGCAAGACCGAGGCGCCAATCGGCAGTGGCCTTGGCGACGAGCGGGGCGACCTGTGCGCCGACCGCGCCGCCGCCCATGAGCATCGAGGAATAAAGGCCGGTGACGAAGGTGACGCGATCCGGAAAGTGCAGCTTAATGATGCCGGGAAAGAGCGCCTGTACCACGGCGACGCCGAGGCCGCAGAGAACGGCCGTGAGGATCAGCACGCGGCCATCCCAGGCGAAATAGCGCAGCAGGGAACCGGATGCGAGGACGATGAGCGCGGCAATGACGGCACGGCGGGCGCCGAAGCGACGCTGGATGGCTGGGCCCAGGAAAGCCAGCGCGCCCATGAGCAGCATGGGCACGAGGGTAAGCAGGGCCATATCCTGGTAGGCGAGACCAGTTTGCGCGCTGATATCGGCGGCCAACGGGCCCACAGCGGTGAGGAAGGGACGCAGGTTGAGCCCCACGACGACCACTACCGCCAGCATGGGCAGGCGGTTGCGCAACGTTTCTTCGGTGGACATGTCAGCCCTTGGTGCCCTGGCGACGAGCCCATTCGGCATAAAGCGCGGGACGCGTGTCGAGGCGCACCGGATCGTGCGTGATCTTCATCGACTGCTCGGCGAAAGGCTTTGCGAGGTCGGCATAGACCGCGGCGGTCGATAGGCCGAAGGGTTCGCCATCCTCGTTGGAATAGGCGAAGGAGACGCTTTCGACGCCGGCCAGGCGCATGGCGGCAAGGCACATCGGGCACGGGTGGCCGCTGGCATAGACCGAACAGCCGGCAAGGCTGGGCGAGCCCAGGATTTGGCTGGCGGCGCGGATGGCCAGGAGTTCGGCATGGGCGGTCGGATCGTGGCTTTCGACGACATCGTTGACGCCGGTAGAGATAACCTCGCCATCACGGACGACGACCGCGCCAAAGGGGCGACCGCCGCGTTCGAGATTGGCGAAGGCCAGTTCGATGGCCTGGCGGAGATAGTGCTGCATGGCCGGCCCCTCAGTGCGCGCCGGCGGCGAGGAGAACGTTGGCGATCTCGGAGAAGCCGCGACGCTGGGCATTTTCCAGCGGGGTAACGCCATCGCCATCGGCGAGGTTCACATCGGCGCCGGCATCGAGGAGGAGCTTGACGATGGCCACGTGACGCGGACCACCGTCGCCGAGGATGATCGCCTCGAGCAGGGCGGTCCAATTGAGATTGTTGACGTGGTCGACATCGACGCCCGCCTCGATGAGGGTGCGCACGGTTTCGACATGGCCGCGCTCGGAAGCCGGGATCAACGCGGTGCCGCCATAGCGATTGATGCTGCGCAGGTCGGCGCCGTGAGTGAGCGTCATCTTGAGGATTTCGAGATGGCCGCGGGCGCCCGCATAGAGATAGGGACTGTCGTTGATGCGATCCTTGGCGTTGACGTCCGCACCGGCATCGATGAGCGCGCGGGCGGCTTCGACATTGTTGGCATGGGTCGCGACGAGCAGCGCGGTTTCGCCCGCTGCATTGCGTGCGTCGATCTCGACGCCGGTGGCGAGGAGCGCATTGATGGTCGCAACATCATTGCCGGCAGCAGCCGACAGCAGCTTTTCGTTCATGTCATCACCCAGAACTGGCGAGGCGAGCGTCAGGATCGCCGCGAGTATCGATAGAATTCGGATCATTACGCCTCTCCTCAAAGTGCGCGCGACCCCCGTGGCCGCAGCGACAATACTTCGACTTTGCGGGCTCGAAGGAGCCGCATAGAGAGATAGTGTGCGCTCAAGACATTTGAAAATTAAATGTTCTGATTGCTATCAGTAAGAACATGAATATCATTCGCGGAAAACTTCGGCGGCGAAGAAGCCGGCGAGGCTGTGGCGCAGGCGCATGAGGCTGACGCCGCTGGCGATGAGCGCAAAGGCCGAGCCGATCCACAAGGCCATGATGGCTCCCTGCGAGCCGAACAGGTTGAAGAGGCCCGCGACAAGGGCGGCGCCGGTGGCCTGGCCAAGATTGCCCACGATGCTGGAAACACCCCCTGCCCCGCCGCTGCGCTCGGCGGGCGAGGCCATGATGACGATGCGCATGGTCGGCGACTGGAAGAGACCGAAGCCGACGCCGCACAGCGCCATGCGCCAGACGATATCGAGCGCGGACGGCTGGGCCGGCAGCGTGGCGAGCAGCGCCATGGCGATGGCGAGAATGACAAGGCCGCAGCTGCCGATGAGCGAGCCGGGGAGCTTATCGGACCAGCGCCCGGCAAAGGGCGCGGTGAGCGCGACGAAGACCGGCCAGGGCGTGATGAGAAAGCCGGTTTCGACCTGGGAATAGCCGAGCACGGCCTGGAACATGAAGGGCAGCGAAATGAAGGCCAGCGCCTGGGTGTTGAGCGTGAGGTAGGACGAGATGGCCGAAAGCGCGATGACCGGGCGACGGAGAAGATCGACCGGCAGGATCGGCGCGGGGCTGCCCATCTGGCGGCGCAGCAGAGCCAGGATGGCAGCCACCGCGATGACGGCGCCGGCAATGGTGAGCGGCCAGGACGCGCCGCGGGTGACGGCATTGAGGGTGAAGATGGTCGTGGCGAGGCCAACGCCGCAGAGGAGCGCCGCCAGCCGGTCGAAGCGCCAGCCGCCGCGAATGGTGGGCGGCAGCGAGTGCAGGCCCATGACGATGCCAAGGATGCCCAGCGGCACGTTGATGAGGAACAGCCAGTGCCAACTGGCGAAACTGAGGATGATGGAGGCGGCGGTCGGGCCGGCGGCAAAGGACATGCCGACGACGAGGGCATTGAGCCCCATGCCGGCGCCCATCAGCTCGCGCGGATAAATGGAGCGCATCATGGCGACGCTGAGGCCGAGAATGCCGGCGGCACTCATGCCCTGCAGCACGCGGCCGGCGACGAGCCATTGAAAGGTCGGGGCCATGCCGCAGACGAGCGAAGCGATGGTGAAGAGGACAAGCGCGACCATCGAGACGCGGCGCAGGCCGATGACCTCGCCAAGCGCGGCGGCCGGGAGGAGCGTGGCGACCATGGCGATCTGGTAAGCGCTCACCACCCAGATCGACTGGGCATCGGTGGTCTGGAGATCGCGGGCGATGGTGGGCAAAGCCGTGTTGGCGATGGCGGAATCGAGATTGGCCATGGCCACGTTGATGAGAATGGCGGTGACCGCGATGGTGCGCTCGCGTCGCGGCAGCCCTACGCCTGGGGGCGAGAGCTCATTGCGGCGGAATGCGAACAACATCGAAGGTTCTCCAGGCTGGAACAGGCCGCACCTTTCCCGGCACGAGACCAGGGCTGGCCGCGCGGCTGTTCGACTTTCTCGAAAATGGCTGCCCGGTGCCGTCCCTCAACGATCACCGGTCACAAATGCGTAGCGCTGGACGACGCCATCGGCAAATGACATGTCTTGATGGAATTCATTCGTAGTCTGAATGCACGACCATGCTCGACCCTCGCCTGCTCCGCGCCTTCGTGGCCATTGCCGACAATGGCAGCTTCACCGTCGCGGCCGAAAAGTTGCACATGACGCAATCGACGATCAGCCAGCAATTGGGCCGGCTCGAGCAGGTGGTCGGGCGCGAGCTCATCGACCGCGCGGCGCGCCCGGTGCGGCCGACGGCGTCGGGCGAGCGGCTGCTCGGCTATTCGCGCCGCATCCTGACCCTGCAGCACGAGGCGGAGACGCTGCTGGCCGACCCGGCGGGCACGTCCTCGATCCGCATCGGGGTGCCCGAGGACATCGTGACGGTCGAGATGGCGCGGATCTTTGCCGGCTTCGCCAAGCGCCACCGCGAGATCCGGCTCGACGTGACGACGGGGCTCAGCCGCGACCTCTCCAAGCGCTATCGTGACGGGGAGTTCGATGTGGTGGTGATCAAGGAGCCGTCGCCGGGTGACGACCACCGGGCGACGTTCCCCGAGGCAATCGCCTGGTTCGAAAGCGCCACTTTCGCCGCGGAATGGCCGGACCCGCTACCGCTGGTGGCGTTTCCCCCGGGTGGGCTTTACCGTGACGCCATGTTCGAGCGCATCGAGCAGGATCGACGCCGCTGGTACATCGCATTTTCGGGCAGCAGCCTGCAAAGCGTACTGGTGGCCGTGGAGGCCGGCATGGGGCTTTCGCTGCTGCCGGTGGGCACGACGACGGGCCGGCGCGTGCGCCGCTATGCCGGTTTCGGCCCGGAACCCTCCATGGTGGTTTCGATCTATTCCTGGGAACCGGCGGGCGCGGTGGGCGAGCTGGTGGAAAGCATGGGCTCGGCGCTCGCAGAACGCTTCATCGCGGCCTCGGCACAATGAGGCGGCGGCTAACGCGGATGTAAGGGAATTGGAGCGGGTGAAGGGAATCGAACCCTCGTATTCAGCTTGGGAAGCTGCTGCTCTACCATTGAGCTACACCCGCGACGCGCTTCTTTTGCTGGAAAAGGGCGATGGCGTCAAGATCGTGGGAGGGGGTATGGGCGGAATGGGAGTTGGGCGCGGAAAGTCGCTGCCAGCGGGCTAGTTCCCAAGCCGGATTGTCAGGTCCGCTGCCTGGCGACGTTCAGGTCTCGGGATCATCTGGAAAGCACCGGCAAATGCATCAGGACGATCATCGTCTCGGCCCCATAGGCCGATCCGCCCTTCAGCTCATGCGCCCCAATCTTTGCTGGCCTCAGGGCCAAACTCTGAGGCTCGATGTATCAGACGATGGTGTCACCAGCCGGCATCAGAACCGGCCTCTGCGCAAGCGGCCCAATTCTGTGTCGACCAGCTCGGTGCTCAATTGGAAAAAGTCAAACCTCTCATAGAGCGGAGTAAGAAGCTGATGCATAAACTCGGTGAGGTTGTCGCGTACCTGATCCAAAGTTACCTGACCTGTAAGCACGATTTCTGGTGTGTGGCTGGTGCGATCATCAAAGACCGCCCGATCCCTGTTCACGCTGGTCAGCACTCGATCGTTTAGACCGGTAAACCGACACTCGACGGAAATTGCCTCCACCTCTTCGAATGTTTCGGCAAGCCTGGCCGCAAAAAGCAGGCCTTCCGCAATTCGCCAGACAGGCAGGGTGATGTCGATTGCGGAGCCAGGCGCGAGCCGCTCGGCATGGCTATCTTCGCTGTAACCGCGAATAGTGTAGAGTTTCCCACCCTTCGAAACCCTCCAGAAATCTGCGTGGGCGGAATCTTCATAGTTCCGCTGCCGGTCGGAGGGGCGGCCGACCCATGCTTCAACAAAGTCCTCATGGGGATAAGGGGCCCATTCATTTGTGTTCATCATGAGGAATGCCGGCCAGCCGGTTAGCCTCAGCCGGTGCGCGGTCTGGAGACGGTTCTGCAGCTCACCTAGATTTGGTGCCGACTCTGCTCCGACCAGCGAAAAGGCCATTTCATAGTACCCTTGCGGAAAACGTGCGGCAGCGTCTTCGGGCAGATTGGCGCATAGTTCTTCCCAACGGGCCCGGGCCTGCTCGAGGAAATCGTGCAGTTCTGCCCGCGCATCAGGGGGCAGGGCAGCCGGTTCGACGCGGCCGGACACAATGGAGCGAATAGCCTCAAGCATATCCTCGCGGCCGGCGAGCACGCAGCGCCGCAGAAGCTCACGCCACTCGTCGCCTGTCTGTGGTTCTTCGCTGCGAGGTCCAGGCTTCCGGATATAGCAGCGGTTCTGGGCAATCACCCCCGGGCAGTCGCGCTTGCTCATGACTGGCTCCGTCATGTTGCCCGGAACGACGATAACCGGGTGGACAATGCCGTTGGCCGGGTGAGGCACATTATAAACTTCGGCATGGAATGCCGGTGCGGCAAACCGCTGAATGGCGGCATTCACAACGTCCTGCGACACCTCCGGAACGGCAGCCGGCCTGGCGACCGATGTCAACTGGTGTCCTTGATCGTCGAAACCTACAATAATGTAACCGCCGCCATGGTTAGCCATGGCAATGCTGGCTTTGGCCAGGATTGCCTTGTGGTCATTGGTCGTTAAATCCAGCCAGGTCTTGTATTCCGCAGCAAGATCCTCGCGCGGTTCAACAAGAAAGGGCTGCAGTTCTTCGGTTGTCGGCATGTCCTCTATCCTGGCGATCTGCGATTCGATCCGTGCTGTCGTGTAATTTCTTGTAGTCGAGATTCGCTCACCGCCAAATCCCGGCTCTCATTGAAAGAATTAATGCGTCAACCTCGCTCCTCTACGAACAGAATTTCTGGTCGAGTTATTCGTGGTCAACCAGCAACCAACGTCTTTATGAGACTAGGAAACATTCCGCTGGTGCCGCAGACCCTCAGCCCGATTTTTGGAAGTTGACACTCGCCCATCCCAGGCAAGGGCACCCGGAAACATAATTAAGTCCGATTGCTTCGCTGTCATTCTGGAAAAGAGAGGGAGCGTCGGAATGGATAGTGAGCGGGTTGAAATCACCGCCGACCTTATAGCCGCGCTGCTCCGCGAGCAGCATCCCGACCTTGCCGATCTACCGCTCTCTCTCGGCGCGCTTGGCTGGGGTAACCAGCTCTGGCGGCTGGGAGATGTTCTTGCCGCGATTGCGCCTGACAACCATAATCACCTAGACTCGGTACCGTAGAAATACAGGGATGAGCATGCACAAAGCGGTCGAAGAGCAAGTCGAAACCCGATATCTGGTGCTTTGTTCGCCGCAAGCTGCCTACGACTGGCTATCAACACTCACGCGACCATCACCGCATGGGATGAGCCACTCCGATATCCTTCACCTCATTCTCCATGGATCGAGTGAGTGGTCGGCTGGCCGCGAAGCAACGCTTATGGAGCGCAACGATCCGCTTATCGATCATGGGCTAGCGAGATTTGGTTTATCTAAGCGGATCGCTGATGAACTGTACACGCGGCTGCCACATCATGATCGACTAACGATGCGTGCCTACCATGCCAGTGGAGGCGGCCCAATTGCTCCATTGGATACTGGCGGTAGCAATGCTATCCAAGAAATGGCCTTCCTAGTGGGCAATCCCTATACGGCCGATGATGTGATGAAGCTATTCTTCACACGTACCGGACCATTCAGGAGGCTCGATGACGAGGAGTTCGGCGTCGCGTTAAAAATCGCCGCGACTAACGCGTGGCTTCACGATGACGTCTTTCAACGGGAGCGACCGATACGACAGGATAGCTTCTATTCCATGGTGCGCGAGGCTTGGACAGTTCCCATGAGGGTTCCCATCAATCAGGAATGGGCAGCAATCCTTGTCGCGATGTTTGACAAGCTTACGCCGATTGAAGCCGACCTTGACGGCATTATATCTCGCTGGCAAATCGACGACCCAGCGAAAGAACATTCAGCGCAGTATTCTTGGCAATTGCGTAAGATTGTTGGCAGATACATATCAGGAGGTGTTGACGCCAGCGATTTGGCAACTCGCCTCGGTGCATACTCGGGCTTCAGCTCGGATACGCACAATGATTGGGAACGCTTTGCTGCACGTGATGGCGTTCTCGGAGCCATTAGCCTGATGGAAAACCGGTCGCTTTGGGCATGGCCCACCCATCGCTCGAAACTGAGAGAGCTGGTCATAAAAGTCGCGCGGGATCATAACGACTATCATATTTGGCCGATGTTTCAGGAGAAAGAGAAGGCATTGCAGACGAGCAATCCTGAATGGTTCGTAACCAGCTAAACGAATAGCGATCACACAGGCCAGAACGCTGCTCGAGCACGTGTGCAAGTGAATCATCATCGAAGGCAGGGAGGCGTATGAGGAGAAGGATGACCTGCTAGTGCTCTAACTGAATCTGGCACCAGACGGTCACACGGAGCCCGCGGCCGAACGGACGGCAATAAGAGGCAGAAGCTCTCAAATCACGAAGCTACCAATTTTCCGGCATTCGTGGCGATATTTTCCAAGATGGTACGTAGTTCGAGCCCCTCGCCCCACCGACCAGGTATGGTTTCAGCACCGTACATTGCACCGGCTAGCTGCCCAGCCAAACAAGCCGTAGCACCTGAGTTTCCATCATGATTGGCGGCAGCAATGACGGCTGCCTCTAGCGATTTCGATGAGGCTACCGAGTGCAAGGCGATGGCAAGTGCTTCAGCGCCCGTCCATCCCCAGCCCATCCACGTAGCTCGTGGCTTTGGATCAGAATCCGGCCATGGAGAATAGATCAGAGCATTGGTCGTTTCCTGGTGATCCTCAACAGTTTGCAGGAAATCCAGCGTGTTCTCGATAGCGGGATCGAGAGCCATTCCCTCCAAGATGAACGCCAGGATCATCGCAAACGCTCCAGCAGGAACGTAGGCAGAGGGGTGACCGTGTGTCAGTCGGGCTAAGGCAACTGCAACAGCAAAGGCCCTCATCGGATCACCTGTGAGGACGATACTCACCGGAGCAGTTCTTACCAACGGACTAGGACCGCTAAACGTATTGGCCACAGGGCCCCCCAAAGGCCGGGCTTCCCTCAATGATTGCAAGGAAGAGAAGCTTGGATTTCGTTGCTGGTGAAGCTCGGACGTCGATATCAACAACTTGGGCTGATCAGCAGGAACAAGGATGTCATCAAGGTCTTCCTGCGTTGCCAACCATCGCAGGTAAGCCAGATGAACCCGACGAATGATATCCTCATCCGAGGCCGCAGGGTTTTTATCGAAAGCATCGATGATGCCCTCAGCAGTGAACAGCATCATCTGTGTGGATGACGTAATCGCACCACGACGTCCATAGGCAAGAGCGAAGTCGTGGATGCCGGTAGGTCCGTATTGCCGGTGGATTTGCTCAAGCGTCAGGAAATCGACCGGGGACCCAAGTTCGTCACCGCATGCTCCACCGAGGAAACAACCGAGAACCGCAGACTCTCGGTCGATGGGACCATTAAGTTCAAACATAAAGGGGCTCCGTTTTGAACGGAGCCCCTTTCTTCGATACCTCAACGTAGAGGCAACAAACTAACCGGTCATACGCTGATCGATGATAACGGTCGGATTGCTGTTGCCGCTGTTCATGATCTTCATGTCGCGCAGAATGGAGATCGCCGCATCCTCATTGTGACGCCCGGTCCTGCCCCAGACCGTAAAGATCTCAATCAACCACCAGATGCCAAGGCCACCACCTGTTAGCCAGAAGACGATGGCCTGGCCCGGCCTTCCTTCCATAAAAAAATGGACAGGAAAGACGATCGAGAAAATGGCCAATATCCCGTACAGCGCAACGTTGCGGCGCTTTCTGGAATATTCCTCCTCGAATACAGACTGTTGCTCACCGGGCATTTTTCCCAACGCGTTTCTCACGCTGGAAGGCAACTGCTTCGCGACGCTGGGTTTAATCTCCAGGCTCATGTCATCCCCCAATATCAGTCCTGCCGCTAATACCGTCTAATTGCACTACTTTCAACGCAAATTAGTGCCGTTGGATATGTGATTGCCGCACTCCCCATCTCATCAGATGGGCATGACGCCACGTGAAAAGTCGCTGCAAGCAGCTCAAGGCTTCGCTGAACGCCTCAAAGCAGCCAGAAAACAGGCCGGGCTTACGCAAGACGAGCTGGCTGCAATAGCGGACTCGTCACCCGTTACGCTGAGCAAGCTTGAGACCGGCGTTAACAGCCCAACATTCGAGATATTTGTAGCATTGGCGCACGCGTTGAATGCTCGCCCCGACTATCTCGCTGGGTGGTCCAGCCAATCAATCGAGGGAGAGGCCGAACGGCGGATACTGCTAAACCGCCTTCTCCTGGTTAGCGAAGGGCTGCCAGCAGAGTGGCTTGAAGAACTTGTTCGCCTGGCAGAGCTAGCTGCCGAAAAGAAGCAGTAAGCTGCTACCAGACAGTTACCCATGGGTAACCGGCCCTTATCAATCAAGGACTAAGTCGAAAAAAGAAATAGTGGATTATGCCCCTTGTGACATCAAAACATGTCACCAGCTATGTGACGCTGTTGCATGGGGGAACAACGGCTTTGCGAACCGCGTCTGCTAGCGGATCGATACCCCACCATATTCGACGGGTCAGATCATGAAGGCAACCTCACGGCGCATCACACGCTCCGAAGCGGAATACCTTAACTCAATCACGCCTTTGACTCAGCGTGAACCGGACTATCCCTTTCCGTTTGAACTGGAAGAATTTGGGGACGACAATCCTCAGTGGGACAAGGTGCTCGACTATCTGACCCAGTCAAGCTGCCTCTCGTATCTCACAGCGGCAGGCTACCTTGAGCAGCTGACCACTGCCGCACAGTTTGTCCCTCAGATGGGGCCATTCAAAACGTCGATGGGGACGCTGTCGTTTGGCCTCTTCACGGCTGATCCTTCTGTGCCCGTAATGGCGCTCGCACCTAACGACGCACCCAACGAAGTCGATTTCTTCATGTTCAAGAAGGCTGCTTAGCAATTTCATATCCGAGATGGCGAGCGATCTCGCCATCTCGCCGCCAGGGCAGCACGGAAACTGCCCCAGGTTGAGAACAGACTATTGGATTTCTTAGGAAAACCAGGGCTCTTCGTCGGTAAGAAATAAGCTTGTTAAGCTTATGCTCTACCAGTTTTTGGTGTGATGGCGGCGATCACAGCTGATTGGCTCTGATAACACCTCAGTGGATGACACTAACACTCAACCTGCACAGAAGGCTGGACTCGCGAACCGAACAATCCTGCACGCATTTCGGCACCCGCTCTTTTGCTGTTGCAACATGGTTTCCGTGAGTTACAACCGCCAATGAGATACAATTTCTCTATAAGTTGAGTTGATCGTGCTATTTGTTGCCACTCCTAGTTGGATGGCACCGGATGGCTGAAGAAATTCTTTTTGACGGAAACAGCGCTTTGGATATCGCACGAGGATACCCACAACATGCTGTAGACCGTGCGGACCGCTTCGGAGAGGACGAACTACTCAATAGCAGCACCGACCATCTGATAGGCATCATTCAAGCGGAATATGCTCTCGATATACCGACACTGCTAACGGATGATGTCTGGGTCGACGAAAAGGAAATTGAGTCGGCTCCTCGCCATAGCGGCTACCGCGACTATGGTTTCGCGCATGAGCAAAAGATCAGAGAGCACTATGTCGTCTTTCATTTGCCGTTCAAGGGTAACAGAGACATCTTTCGGGTCGAACCTTCTCGACGTATGCTATCAGGACTTAGAGCGGATATCGGGGCCCATGAACTGGTGATTTACTTCCCGACGAGTGGACGCGATCAGAAACAAATCCGGGCCGATATTGACGGCGCCATTGCCGAAATTCGTCAGCACCTCGATCAGATTAAGAACGATCTTCGGAACATACCTGCTGAAATAGACAGCGCCGTTAGGTATTGGGTCGAGCAACGCAAAGCCACACTTTTGCAACAGAAAGGAACGGTTGCCGCCCTTGGTTTCCCGATGAAGAAGCGTGCCGATGCGCCAATGACCTACCGTGCACCCGAACTAAGGAGAAGAATTACTCCAGCAATAGCCAACACAACCACAACCGCTCCATTCACGCCCGAGCCAACAATGGACGAAGTCGACTACTCACACATTCTGACCATCATCGAGAACATGACAACAGTGATGGAACGAAGTCCCAAGGCCTTTCGGGGAATGGGCGAAGAGGATATCCGCTCCCACTTCTTGGTTCAGCTGAATGGCCAGTATGAGGGTAACGCGACCGGTGAAACCTTCAACGCTGAAGGTAAAACCGACATACTCGTGCGCTCCGAAAACGCCAATCTCTTCATTGCCGAATGCAAGATATGGCGTGGTGAAAAGGTTATGACGGAGACTATCGACCAACTACTTTCTTATGTTACTTGGCGCGACACAAAAACTGCGATCATCGTCTTTAATCGAAACAACAATTTCAGTGCGGTTATAGACAGCGCGAAAAGTGCTTTAGCTACGCACTCCCGGTATCAGCGCGGACCATTTACGGAACGAGAAACGCGATTCCGATTTGTTCTCTCGAACCCGAACGACGCTGCAAAGGAGGTTGTCATCACTCTCATGCTTTTTGACATTCCTTCTTAGCAAATTTTTTAGAGAGCCTTAGGTCACTGCATGACGCTGGTTAGCGGGATGTGGCCCCGATTCCCAGAATGCATCGAGTACCTGCCGTCGCACTCGATCATGCCTCGCCAATCAGATGCTCTGAAATTTCTAACTTTTTTAATATAACGCATAGTCACTTAGTCATTTCTTGGGGGATTTAATGGCTAGCCGTTTTTCACCAGTGTTCTTCGCGTATCCGGGTCAACCACAGGATCTAGGATCGACCATCGAAGCTGCAGCTCGCTATGTTAACAATGGTCAGTCTAGTGATCTAGTACTCGTTTGGCCCGAGATGGGTGTATTTGGCCAAATCATACCAGACACAGTCCGTGACAACATTAAGCATGCAAAAACTTTGGTGTTCGACATCACCAAGCCAAACCCCAATGTCTACTACGAAGCTGGCTTTGCGCTCGGTCTCGGCAAAACAATAGCCCCTGTTATTAACGCGTCATTCGCCGACTCGGTTGCACAAGTGCAGAAGGACGGACTTTTTGACAGTGTCGGGTATCGCACCTACGAGAATAGCGAATCTCTTGCAACTATTCTTAGGAACCTGCCTGAAAGCAGTCTTCTCACGCTTTACAGTCGAGAAGTCGACACCAGCCAACCACTTTTTGTGCTTGATACGCTGCACAAGACCGACTTCAGAAATGCGATCGTATCAGCGGTAAAAGCATCAAAAGTCCATTTCCGGAGCTTTGACCCTGTTGAGGTCGCGAGGTTCTCAGCGGTTTCCATGATTGCGCAAGTCAGTTCTTCCTCCGGGGTAGTTCTGCCATTATTGCCCTCACACATAGCGGACCATGATAGACACAATCTACGTGCCGCGTTTATCGCCGGAATTTGCCACGGTCTCGAGCGTAGTGTGCTCCTTCTGCAGCAACGGCACTTCAGCGACGTAAACCCTGCCGACATTAGGGAATTTGTTACTCCGGTTACCGACGACAAGGCCATTGGATTGGTCGTCGAGGATTTCAGCAAAGCCGCCTTGGTGGCAAGTCAATCCATCACGAGGATCGGAGCAAAACGCAAGCGGACCGCGCTTCAGCAAATCACTCTAGGGGCGTCCGCTGCAGAAAATGAATTTCGCACATTAGCAAACTATTTCGTTGAGACGGCCGAATTCGGCAAAACTTTACGAGGGGAAGTTAATGTTGTTGCTGGACGAAAGGGTTCAGGTAAGACAGCCATTTTCTTTCAGGCGCGTGACAATTTTCGTGAGGATCGATCCGTATTTGTCACAGACCTGAAGCCAGAGTCTCACCAACTCAGTCTGTTTAGGGAGGAACTTCGAAAGATCGTCGATGTGGGGTCATTCGATCATACGTTGGCAGCCTTCTGGTATTTTCTGCTCCTAACGGAAGTCGTTCTCACAATGAAGCGGGAGTTTGATTTTCGCTCTCGTCACGACCAAGGGGCACTAGAAGCTGTTAACGACATCGACCATTGGGTCGAGGCGTATCAGATTGGTGATAGCGGCGACTTCACGACACGGATCAACCGACTAGGTCGTTTTATAATTCAGGAGATAGAGGCGGCAAAAAGAAAGCGGCAAACGATATCTCCGGAGTTTCTGACGAACGTAATCTTCCGAGGTGGCGTTACCGAACTAAAGAAGGTCATACTCAAGCACTCGTCAACTAAGTCATCCTTTGTCCTTCTGTTCGATAACATCGACAAAGGTTGGCCGACCAACGGCGTCGACGAGTTCGACGTGCGCCTCGTTAGGTTGCTTATCGAGACGCTGGACAAGATAAAGAGGGACCTTGCCAGCAGCCAACGCGAATTCCACTCCGTGGTCTTCCTTCGCAACGACATTTACGAGTTACTGGTCAACGCCACACCCGACCGAGGAAAGGCTGGTCAAGTTCGCATCGACTGGACTGACAGGGCAAAACTGAAACAGGTTATTTTTAAGCGCTTGCAATCAAATACGAAATCTACGTCAAAAAATTTCGAGCAATTGTGGAGAGAGTTTTTTCCACAACTAGTTGATGGCCAAGATTCCTTTGACTTCTTGGTTGATCACTGCCTAATGCGCCCCCGTTTCCTTATAAACATCATCGAAAATGCGATTTCAAACGGCATCAATCGGGGCCACCAAGCTGTTGATCAGCAAGATTGCATCGATGCTGTTAGGCAACACTCTCTATATTTGATCGATGATTTTGGCTTCGAGATTCAAGACGTTTCAGGAATTGCATCCGATATATTATACTCTTTAGTCGGCTCAGAGAAAGCTCATACCAAAGCTGATTTTATCAAGAAGTTTGAGGACTTTGGCTTGGGTCAGGATGACGCTCAGCGAGCCTTTACCCTAATGATGTGGTATGGGGTCATTGGCCTGAAAGGCAAGGACGGTCGCGACCGGTACATCTACGATTTCGAGTACAATGCAAAGCGGCTTGAAGCTGAGGCTAAGCTTATGGGGGCGGACGGGATCTATGTCACCAATCCGGCCCTTCATGTCGCTCTGTCAAGCTGACCTTCAAAAGTAGGTGAAGTGTTGCTGCTGGATTGCATCGGTAAGCTCCTCTCTTGAGGAACCCGATCCCCAGGATTGCCCCCCCTTGCTCATATTACCTCACCAGCTTGCGAGTTCAGCCTATTGATAAGGTCTCGGGCTCGTGAGCTAACGGAAGTCTGCTCCAGGTGAGCATACCGCATCGTCGTCCTGATGTCGGAATGTCCGAGGATTGCACGAACCTCATAAACACTCATGCCAAGCTGAACCAACCGGGATGCATGAGTGTGCCTCAGCGTATGCATTGAGCAATCGGTCAGCCCAGCCCGGTCAAAAGCCTTCCGCAGCGCGATCACGCGGTAACCTCGAGGACCACCATTCTTGTTGGTGAAGACGTGCTCTGAAGTCTTATTGGCCCAACGTCGCGACAAGACCTCAAACACCCTGTCGGTCATGAACAGCACGCTCTCGTTCTGAACCTTTGAGCGCCACAGCTTGATCATCCGATTAGGCAGATCAATCCTCTCCCAGCTGATATCGGCGATTTCGCTGTACCTGGCCCCGGTATCAAGAAGCAGAACAACGAGATCGTAGTTGTCTTGCATCTCCTGCTGCTTACGTGGCTCCCGCAGTTCAACCGGAGCCAGACCGTTTCCAACCCTCGTCGGATCAAGGGCAGCGAGCAGGCGAGCTTCTTCAGCTGACGTCAAATAGCGGGTTCGTCCACTTGAAACCTTGACAGTCGGAGCGTGGATTTCGGGGATTTCGAAACCCGCTTTTCGCGCCGCATTCATGGCCCCAATGATGAAGTTGAGCTCGTGTTTGATCGTTTGGGCAGCTATTCCGGCTTTCGCACGTGTAGTCCGATAGTGTTCGAGATCGTCACTGGTGAGCATTGAAGCGAGCATCGATCCTTTAAGAATACGAAGGATCGTCTTTCGCCTGCTGACGAGATTTCTGTGATTGGCAGTACCGGTCTTACTGTCCAAGAACCGCTGCAACGTTGCCTCAAGCGTCATCGGCTTCTTTTTGCCCAGGACGACCTCTGCATAGACGTCCGCCCTTAACTGAGCCTCGATCCGCTCTGCGATCTTCCGATCGGTCGTCCGAGTAGATTTGATGAAGTGGCGACCGTTGAGCTGAAATTGGACGTACCAGAATTTAGAGTTTCCGCGTTTTACGAGAGGCATGGAAGGCTCCTTTCCTGAGAGCGCCTTCCCCCCGACATCCATCCGCAGACAACAACAAGTTCACGGCGTCATGGGAGCCACCACCGCTTAGTTCAACCCCTTGGTGGACCCTTCTTTTTTCATGCCGGAGCTCTTGTCAAAAAGAACGATCTTTCCATCTACCCGCTTACGAAGCAGCATTGTGGGGGCAGGCATGCAGAGTTCCAATCGTCATCGTTTTCGTATTTCCCCGCCCTGGGCCGGAGAAGAATTTCTTGATGTAGAAATTCCACTCAGCCGCATCGCTCCGGCGCCGAGGAGAAACGAGAAGCCAACAAGCTTCTTGCTCATTGGCTTTGACACCGAATATCAGTCGATTGATGCCGTTGATCGCGACGACATTCACGCTGGTGAAGCCAAGAATGAGGTAATCTCGTACCAATACTGGGTCAGCGCTGTTCATCGTGATCTGCGCAAGGCCACCACGGAGGCCAGTGGTATTATCCTTCCTAACGAGGGCGAGCGTCTCCCGTTTGCGGACTTCATCGCTTCAGTAATTGGAGCGTATGCTCAAAAATTTCCAGATGAAGTGCTTCCTTTCAACGTCTACTTGATTGGGCACTTCACCCGAGCTGACTTGCCGGCGTTTGAGGACTTTGCCTTAACGGCGAAACAATTGTCGGCTATCAGGAACACCTTTGTTTCTGTGGACAGCAAGGTATCCCTTGGCATCTCTGGGGATGAAGGAGGAAGAGGCTCTTTCCTCGTGCAATTGCGCGACACGATTTTGTTGGCTCCTGGGAACGCAAAATCGCTGGCCGATATCGGAGAAATTGTTGGCCTGCCCAAGATTGCCTTGGCAAACGACCCCGACGAGGATGTGCGCATCAAAGAGAACATGAAGCAATTCTATATCGAGAATTGGGACTTGTTCCGCCACTACGCCATTCGCGACGCTGAAGTTTGTGTGCGATACGCTGAAAAGGTCATGCGTCAGTTCGATACTCTCTTCGAGACCTTTAAGCTCCCAATTACGTTGACCCAGTTCGGCACCAAAAAGGTACTGCAAGATTGGGCTGAGCGCGGTTGGAACTCCCTGACGATTCTTGGTCGCGAAAAGATTGAAACCAAACAGTTCGTAAAGAAACTCGGGTATTTCCGCAAAGAGACTAAGAAGCCCTATCAGAGCAAGGTGCACCACAATGTATCGCTAGCTGCCGACACCTATCACGGCGGACGAAACGAGCAGTTCGCCTTCGGCATTTGTGATGAAGGCGAATGGAGGGATCATGACCTCAGCTCGGCCTACACTACTGCCATGTCGCTTATTGGGACGCCGAATTGGGAGACACTCCGGTCATTCGACAGCGTCGACGACCTCAACATCACCGATCTCGCGTACGCAGTAGTGGACTTCGAGTTCCCCGATGCAGTTCGGTTTCCAACACTTCCTGTTCGCACGGCCAACGGCATTCTTTTCCCTCGCAAAGGACGATCGGAATGCTCCGCACCAGAGATCATGTTGGCAAAATCGCTCGGTGCCAAGATGGCGATCTATGAGGGAGTACGTGTCGACTCCGATAAATCCGTTCCGATTTTCAAGAACTTCATCGTTGAATGTATCGGCGAACGATCAAAGCACCCCAAAGGTAGCTTCGAAAATCTCTTTTGGAAGGAAGTCGGAAATAGCACTTACGGGAAGACAGCCCAGGGCTTGAGGGAGAAGCGGATTTACGATCACCGCGAGGACCAAATGGTCCTCTTGCCCGAAAGTGAGATCACACAGCCATATTTCGCATCCTTTATTACCTCGTATGTTCGTGCCGTGCTTGGAGAAATCCTCAATGCCTTCCCGCCGGACGTCCAGGTGTTTAGCGTCACGACTGACGGCTTCCTCTCCAACGCAAGCGACGAACAGGTACTTGCAGCCACATCAGGTGAACTTTTCACCTCGTTCAGTGATGCCCGCAAGGCGCTCGACGTTGATAGCGTGCCTTTGGAAGTGAAGCATCAAATTCGCCAACCGATCGGTTGGCGAACGCGTGGCTCTGCCACGCTGAAATGCGGCTCTTCTAATGACAACAACATTGTTCTGCAAAAGGGAGGCATTAAAACCAATCGTTTCTTCAACACGATTCAAGAAAATACGTTCGTTGCAGAGCTATTCCTCAATCGTTATCCAGAGCAGACGATACAATACACGTCAGGTATCGGCCTAAAGGATATGGTTCGTTACGAGGCTGATTTCGTCAGCCGTTCCGTGACAAAGCGCCTGTCTATGGAATACGACTGGAAACGTCGTCCCCTGAATTCAACAGATCGCTCTGTTGAATTCAATGGCACCACGTATACGCACCTGTCGTTTGATACAGAGCCGCTAACCGATGACGTGGAGTTCCGAAATCTTCGTGACGCCTGGGATAAGTACAACGACAGGACCAGGAAAACTCTCAAGAGCGTTGCCGACTACGAAGAATTTCAGCGCTTTCTGGAGACACAAAAACTCTCCAAGAATAGCAAGCGTTATCTCCGCAAGAAGGATGGGGCCATAAGCCGTTTGCGGCGAGATTTGACCCGAGCATTCAAAGGTCAACAAGCAGGCTTCGACAAGGCATCTGCAAGGTTAGGGAAAATCTCTCACCAAGATTTCATTGAGGCATTAGCCTCATGCGGAGTTTCATGCAAAATATCAGATTTGGATAACGCCAAGCGGCAGGTCTTCAAGCCACACCAGTCAGTACGAGAGCCACAAACTATGAAGGCAATATCGCTTTTGAAGGAGCTTTATTACCCTGAACTAGATATTGACTGTTTCTTTGAAACGAGTAATATCTCATAAGAGACAGCAAATCCGTAAATGTTACTTCCCATACACCCATATACAACTTTTACGGATTTATATTATTTCTTATTCTACTTGCTTTGCGATCTGACATTTTGTTTGGTCTGCTTCCTGTGCAGGGCACAGGAAGCTCGACGAATGTCGGTTGCATAACCCATTACGTAGACCTTTGTACAAGCTTCTGCTTAGCCAGCTTCCGCCGACAGTTGTACCAGTAGGTCAATGCACCCTTTTCCGTTAGGTTAGCACCTTCGATGAAGGCTTTTACCACTACCTCTTGGGGCTCATTTTCCAGCTTCGTATAGATAGCCATCGCAGCCTCGATCTTGGGTTTGCCCTGATCAATCAGAACCTTCCCCTCAGCAATAGCCGCTTCAATGGCCTCCCCGGAACCAACAGCCGCTTTGCCCTTAGCTTTTTCCGTCATATCGATCTCCTAGTGATCATGTTGACGGGGACCGGCATCCCTGCCCTGCTTGTGCAAGACAACGGCTATCTAGAGTCGAAGACCACGACTTTCCCGAGGAATTCCACCATGGGCACGCTACTGGGAGCGCATACAGTCGCCAGGAACCACTATCTGCTGGTGTATTTTTCGTGGAAATCGGCTGGAATTAATTCCGAAACTGGTGGGGTTTCCATGTCGCCTGCCCCAGCTTTTCCTAAAGACCACAGGAAGGAAAAGCCACCCGTTTCCGCGACACTTACTGCGGTTAAGCATTTGATTTTGCTTGATTTTCGCGTTGGGAAGCTGCTGCTCTACCATTGAGCTACACCCGCGACGCGCTTCTTGTGCTGGAAAAGCGCGATGGCGTCAAGATCGGGTTCGGCGGGGAATTCGCATGATGGCCGGGCGCGAAAAACGCCGAGGGTGGGCTAGATATTTCGCAGGCCGGACCGTTCGAGGCGTTCAGTCAGGTCCGCTGCCGGCGCGGCGTTCAGGGCGTGGGCATCTTCCGACGTCGGTCTACTGCGCTTCGATATCCGATGACCGGTTTCGACCTCATAGCAGTCGTTCACCCAATTCTTCCCAGGGTCAAAAAGCAGACCCTTTCAAAGCCATCAGCAGGAGCCTTGGTTTCTTTTTGGGATGACTAGAGATTTCGACAGCGCAAACGGGAAGGCAGCGGTAACGGTGGGGTGCTCAGTTGGCTCTGCCAATCAGAATCTGAAGTTAATGCCGGCCTTCACGGTTTGCAGTTTCAGACTTTCCGTTGCTGGAGCGGTCGGCATGGCAGCATCGATTGCTGTCGCAGTCCCAAAGTCAGTATAAGAGTATTCAGCCTGGACCGAAATATTTCGGGTGATAGCATATTCAAGGCCGACACCTGCGGTCCAGCCAATGCGATTGGCGGCCCGCAGATCAGGGACCGGAACGAGGCCTCCGTTGAGTACGGGAGCAAAGCGTCCGTAAGCAAGGCCAGCGTGGGCGTAGATCAAAAGGCTGTCGGTCGGAAGGAAGCCAGCACGCGCGCGAACGGTGCCGAGATACTCAAGCTTCGAGCTGTATTCCACGCCGAGGAATGGGTCTCTATAGCCCACTTCGAAGCCCGACAGGGCGATATCAGCGACCGCACCAAACACGAACGAATTGACCTGATGGTCGTAGCCAATTTGTACGCCAGCCAGGCCGGTGCTCTTATCGTTGTTTTTGATGTATGTAAGCGAGGGCGGGCCAGGAATTTCGAACACAGACCTCGACTGGCCCTGAGATGCCGCTCCAAAGACGCCAACATAGGGGCCTGTCCAGTCAAGGACGGGCTCCATACCAGCCGGCGTCGGTACAGAAACCACGCCGCGGTCCTGAGCCAAAGCTCCGGAGGTTAGCAAAGCGGCAAAAGCGGCAACAACAGCAATTTTCTTCATGACGCCCCCAAATAATCGCGCGAAATTGTCGCTAACTACATGAGTCGTCAAGAAAAAATGAAAAGCCCAACTGCCTCTCCATGCCGATAGCCGCCTGTCCGCTCCCCACCCCATTGCAGACCTCGGCTAAAAGAGAGAGCCGAATACACATCGGTTGATGGATAGAGCTGGTGGCGTAGCGGACGCGCAAGACTCCCTGCTCGCGCGCGAGCAATTCGCATGATGGCCGGGCGCGAAAAACGCCGAGGGTGGGCATCAACCGATACCGGAACTGCAACTAGCCTCTACGCTTCGACCACAGTTCGCCCGCGGTAAATGGCAGTGCGCAACTCGCCAACGTAGTGCGGCAGGTCCGGCATGGCGCTAATCGTCGCGGCAGCAACTTCCGCCTCGATGTCGTAGGGAACTCGGACGACGTTCAATGACCACGGCGTTGGCTCAGCGGAGCCGTAGGAGCCCTCCAGGATGCAGTAACATGCAAGCGGCGCGTCCAGTGGATTGCCCACGCTGCCTACATTGAACAACGTACGCCCCTCAAAACTGAGGATGTATGGTGTATGAATATCTCCATAGCCGACAATGTCCGGCTCTGACGCTGAACCAGTAAACTCGGTATTGGCGAACATGGCACGATGCTGATCACGGCTATCCGTCTCATAGACCCGATTGAAAATTCCCGCTGCGCTGGCGTGGAACAGTCGCACGCTCTTTCCGCTGATAAGAAAGTCGAAACTTCCGGGCAAGTCCGCAAGGTAGGCTAGGCGTTCTGGTCCAAGCTGACGGCGATGCCAAATGCCCGGCAGCCATGTTGGATCGCGTGCCGCAGGGATTTCCGCGTCCCAGTTCCCTTGGACCGTGACCTCGCAAACAGTCTGACAGAGGTCCACGACGGCTGCCGAACGTGGGCCTTTGCCCACCAGATCGCCAAGATTGAAAATGCGGGTAATTCCTGACGCCTGGATGTGTTCCAGCACAGCTTCCAGTGCTGTCAAGTTGCCGTGCACGTCAGAAATAATCGCGATCCGGTCATCGTCTCGTTGATGGATCACGAGCCCCTATCCTTTTTGACTTCCTAGCGCCGGATAGTATCGATGTTCCGCGATCTGACCAGCCGCCGCAGCCGATCAACATCAGCTGACCTTACGTGGCCAGTTGCCGAGCCGTGGCTCCATCCTTTTCATGAGCTGCTAGATGTTTGCCGCGTGAAGAACGACATAGCTGCCTCGCGAGCTTCACCTGTTGCATGGCCGCAGGGGCGAGCGAGCGAGATGAGGCGCAAGGCACTCATCGCACGACGATCGGATCCGTCAAGCCATTCAACCTGATCTGGTTCAACTCTGCAGTGGAGAAGACGCCGGCCTCGTAGAGCCGGATATATTCCTCGGAAACACTTGAGCCAAACATGAGGATGTCATCTGTATTGACCGTGACGATGACGCCGGCGTCGTGGAGTGTTCTGATTGGATGGTTGGCGATGCTATCGACCCGGCCAAGCATTACGTTGGACGTCGGACAGATGTTGAGCCGAATTTGATGATCCGCGAGGAAGCGCATGACCGCGGGCGATTCCGCTGCCGCAATCCCATGCTGCACTTCATCGAGCTCCAATTCTTCGACCGCCTGCCAAACATCGTCCGCGGCTCCCCATTCTCCCACATGAGCCTTCAACCGAAGGCCTTTTGCGAGGGCTGCTCTATAGATGGGCTTGAACACACCGATGGGCTGAGCCAGTTCGTCTGCGTAGAGGTCGATGCTTCGATAGGAGCCTGTCTCCAACAACGGCTCTGTCCAACTTATGAGAGCGTCGACTGGACAATGCCGAGATAGTCCCAGTTGGGCGATCCATTCGATTTCGGGTGCTACGCGCTCGTGGATTTCCCGCATGGCCTGAGTGAGTGCCAGGGCGTTCCCATTCCAAAGGGTTAGTGCCCAGGCATCTTCCCCAGCGTCAAGGCGCGTAACACCGTCGTCTTTAGCCTGCACGAATGTTGCTTCGAGTGCCAGCATTCGTCCGGTAGCGCCGGGAAAGGCCTCGCCGATCCGGTTGGCACTTGCCCATTCGTGCATCTCGTCCATGGAGGCCAAAACGCGATCGAGGGGAACAACGTCGATGCCCGTCCTCTCACGGACAAAGCTGCGGCTTCCGCCGAGAGTTGCGTGTGTATGAAGTTCGCTTTTGGGACACGCAATGAGAGCTTCGCGGTCGTGATTGGCGAGCGCGGCTTCAAATGTCATGTTTGTCCCCGCTGGCATACCGGGCCAGAACAACATCGCGGCCGCCGACGAGTCAATGACTGCTTTTTTGGGATGTTCCACGTCCTGGGCAAACAACCACATTGGGCATAGCGCTGCAGCAGCGACGCGTGACTATGGCAGTTCCCGGTCGTTCCGGTGAACCTGCAGATCCTCAAAGGTGGCCGTTAGCGGTCGGGTGGCCGGCATCAACCACCAAGGGACGACCTCAATGTTCTGGTGGATCGTAGAGCGTCATCTTGCGTGCCTGCCGCGGCAGAGGGGCGGAATAGCCGATCACGAGCCAGGCGCAGAGGCCAACCAGGCCGAGACTGCCCCGCTGGCCAGGTACGGAGCACAGACGGTCGACCCAAACCGACCGTTATTGACCGCAGCACTCATTTCAGCAAGACTTACCGAATAAACGAACATCGTTCCGCGATGATGAACGATACTTCAGGGTGCCACATTGCCGCTCAGTGTCATTCTGTCATGCGCAGGCACTGCGCCGGTGGACTGAGGTACGTCGGTTTTGGTTTAGCACAGAGGTTCAGAATGGCAGGCGCAGAACAATTCCGAGTGAGGCCTTTGGCTAATGATTTTGTGCGAGTGTACGAATCTCCAGACCCGAACAATATTTACACTTACAGCCCCGGTATAGTTGCGCTTCCGAGCGGACGTCTCGTGGCGACTTTGGATTTGAGCGGCTCTGGGATTGGAAATCTGCCCGGACCAAAACAAATCATCGAGCACGGACAGGAGTGGTTCGGAAAAGTATTCGTTTCAGATGACCAAGGCAGGACATGGACGCACAAAACGGATTTTCCGTTCATGCATGCGCGACCGTTCCTTGCCGGCCAGTCGCTATATGTCATCGGGCACTGCAACTATTTGTGCATCATGCGATCTGATGACGAGGGAGAAACCTGGAACAAGACGGCAATCCTGACGGAAAGCGAAACCTGGCATCAGGCGCCCAGCAATGTGCATTATGCCAACGGCAATGTTTACCTCGTCATGGAGCGGATAACCGCTGCCATGAACGGTTGGCCATGCAGTGTCATGGCCCCCGTTTTGATGCGAGGCAAAGTGAGCGACGACCTGACGCTAAGGGAGAATTGGACTTTCGCCTCCGAGCTGGTTTTTCGTGACGAAATTCACGACGACGATCTGAACTATTTTGGTGTTCCTTTCTTCAGCGCAGTGCGTGGTGAAAAAGTTTCTCTCACCGCAAATACAACAAGATGGCTACACCCCATAGGCTGGCTGGAAACTAACGTGGTGCAGTTCACCGACAAAGATCATTACTTTCATGATCCAGCGGGGCGCACCTTTCATTTGTGGGCTCGCGCCAATACCCATGGCACGGGCTACGCCGCAATTGCCAAGGTGGTTGAGAACGACGACGGAACCATGACCACGTCGCTGGTGAACGCGCCGTCGGGAAAGACAATGACGTTCGTTCCCTGTCCTGGCGGGCAGATGAAGTTTCACATTCTATTTGACGAAAAGCAGCGGCTGTACTGGCTGTTGAGCTCGCAATCTACCGATAGCATGACGCGAGCAGAATGCCTGCCGCCAGACCGCTACAACCTGCCAAATGGCGAGCGCCATCGCCTGCAGCTGCACTTTTCCAAGAACTGCATTGACTGGTGCTTTGCTGGCATAGTGTCGATGACGAACTCGCCTAAAGAGGCTCGACACTACGCCAGCATGGCCATAGCAGGCGATGATTTGGTGGTGTTGAGCCGGTCAGGCGATGAGCGGGCAGCAAATGCGCACAATGGAAATTTCATATCCTTTCATCGGGTAAGAGATTTCCGTGGACTCGTTTATTAGCGCGCGGCGTGCCCGCCAGAAAACTGACGGCTGCGGCCTGTGAGCATTTGCAGTCGTGGGTCGTGAGCTATCGACGTACCGAAGGCTGGCTCTGGTTGCATGCGGCCTTGATGTGACCGGGTCATGGCCGCAAAAACCGCCGCTAGCGACCTAGATATTGCGCAAGCCGGACTGCTTGAGGCGCTCGGTCAGGTCCGCGGCCTGCGCGGCATTCAGCGCATGCCGTGGGATCATCTGGAAAAGCACCGGCGAATGCATGAGAAGGATCATCGTCTCGTCGGCGCTCCAGCCATGGTATTCGCCCCAAGGGACGGTGCTCGAGGCCACGGCCGTCGCAGCGGAATAAGCTTCGCTGTTCCAGGATGCTTCGACGGGATGCTGCATGGTCTTTTGCTGGCCATAGATCTTGCGCGCCTGTCGCGGCAGAAGGGCGAAGTAGCCGATCACAAGCCAGGCGCTCAGGCCAATCAGGCCTAGCATGGCCCCGATGGCCAGGCTGCCGGGCACTGAATCGAAGCCCGCAATGGTGAAGGCCAGGATGCATGCCACGACGACGGCCGCGACGAACACCCTGATGCGGGTCGATTTGAGCCAGTAGCGGCGCATGCGCAGGCGCAAGGCGTTCGCATAGTCCTCGGCGGTGATGGTAAAGGAGACGGAGGGCGGAAGTGCGGAGGTAGCCATGGGGTCACCAGAACCGCTCAGGCGCTATCATGTCAATTGCCTTTGCCGGACACTTCCGAAAGCTGTCACGGTCGATTGGGTAGGAGTTGCACTTATGGCTGAAGCTGTCGTCAATCTTGATAGGCTGCCGCTTAAATCCGAAAACAAGGGCACCCGCTTCGCTAACGAATACGCGGAAATCGGGACGGCTCTCGGTCTCAAGGCGCTCGGCGCGAACTATCTCGTCGTTCCGCCCGGGAAGACTTCCATGCCTTTCCATCGCCATCACACCTCCGATGAAATGTTCTTCATTCTGTCGGGAGAGGGGGAATACCGGTTCGGCGATGATCGAATTCCCGTGCGGGCGGGTGATTGCCTCGGGGCTCCGGCTGCAGGGGCGGCGCATCAACTCATCAATACCGGCAGCGAGCCGCTGCGCTACCTGGCGGTGTCGAACAATACCAATGCGGAGGTGATCGAGTATCCGGACAGCGGCCGCGTCCGCGTGGATGTCGGCCTCTCGGGGTTTCATCGCTATGATGGCACCTTCAAGGAAGGCGGCAGGCTGACGCCGCTCGGCTATTGGGAGGGCGAGGACACCGATGAGTAGCTCCTTGGGCACTCGCGAGCGAAGTCAGGTGGATGTCGAAAAGCCGCGCGCCTCTTCGACCAGCTGTGTGGTCCGATGGGGACCACCAGCAGGAGGATGAACGATGTTGCCGGCAGCGATGGAAGTCGTGACGCTTTTTGTCGACGATCTGGGCAGTGCCAGGAAGTTCTATGAAGACGTGTTCGCGCCGGACGTGCTCTTCGAGGACAAGGCTGGCGCGGTCCTGCGGTTTGCGGGGATGGCGGTGAACCTCTTGCGTATCGAGAATGCGCCCGAACTGGTTGCCCCCAAGACAGTCGGCACTCCCAAGGATGGCCCCAGGGTGATGTTCACCGTGAAGGTCGAGGACTGCCGAACAGCTCATGCTGAGCTGGTCGCAAAGGGTGTTGCGTTTCTCAATGGGCCGATTGATCGTCCTTGGGGCCGCCGTACTGCGGCTTTCGCAGATCCCTCAGGCAATGTGTGGGAAATCGCGGAGGAGCTTTGATAGCCAGCTTCCCGAAGGACCTAGAGGTGAAAATGGCCGGAGGATTCCGGTTGGTAGATCACCCGCTCGATCAGAATGCGCCGCGTGCGATCCGAGACCATCCAGTCGATGGCGTCGCCTTCCTGATAGCCGAGGATTGCGGCGCCCACGTCGGACAGGACCGAGAGTTTCCCGGAGCGTTCGTCGGCGTCTTCAGGATAGACGAGGGCCACTTCCTTTTCCTCGTCGTCCAGCTGCAGCGCGACCCTGGAATTCATGGTCACGACATCCGGCGCGACCTGCTGGGGATCGACGACAATGGCTCTTTCGATCTCGTGCTCAAGGTCGACAAGTGCCGGCCCTTGCTCGAACTCGATCAGGCTCTGGAGGCGGGCCTTGTCCATCTCCGTGATGTAGATGTCGGCAGAAGTTGCCATGACTCCTTCACGGAGAAGGCGCAGATACCGACCTGAGGTCATATGCAGCGACTGGAGCGTCGGCGTTTCGCCCTTGAGCAGAAAACCGCAGCGCTGAAAAGCCTTCAGCGAGCGCGTGTTGTCCGGGTGAATCTTGGCGATGACGGTCTCGGCGCGCATGTCGAGGAAGGCGAGCTTCAGGCCTTCACGGATCGTGCTTGCGCCGAGCCTGCGACCCCAGGTGTCATGATCTCCGATGACGAGAACGATTTCACAATCAGGTCCCGTCTTGACCAGGCGGACGAAGCCGACGGGGCAGTCGTTTCGATCGTAGGCCATGAAGAAGCGGCCACCCTGGTTGAACAGGTGCGTCAGGATCGGCATCTGAGTTCGGTCTATGGCCTGCGCGATGAACCCGGATACGCTGCGTGAATCGCTCAGGTAGCGGGTGACTCGCTCATCTTCCAGCCAGTCCATCAGGATCAGTGCGTGTGACCGGGTGATCTCCGGACGCAACGAAACAAAAGGCTTGTTCATCTTCGCTACCTTGGTCGCTAGAATGAAAGCCTGTCACGGTCGGTGCCGTGCTGGTTCTTTCGCAAAAGCGCATCTTAGCAACGATCCGACCGTGAAGGCCAGCGGAGGAGCGCGGTCGGCGCAGATGGTGCTGTGGCTTGCAGCTCCAACATAGCAAGATCGGACGAGCGAGGCTGGGGTCGTCGGGCGCATAGATGGCGTGCCACGAAGGGAATGCGATGACCGCCGCACAACGAAATTACCAGGCTCGGATGCAACGGGTCCTGGACTATGTCGACACTCATCTCGATGATGAGCTGGATCTGGCGACGCTCAGCCAGGTTGCGGCCTTTTCGAAGTTCCACTTCCACCGGCAGTTCTCGGCAACCTTCGGGTTGTCGGTGCATCGCTATGTTCAGCTGGCTCGCCTGAAACGCGCGTCGCAGGCCCTCGCCTGCGGCGGAACGCCCAGCGTCACGTCCATAGCGATGGATGCCGGATATGACGCACCGGATGCGTTTGCCCGCGCCTTTCGGCAACGGCTTGCGCAATCGCCTTCGGCTTTCAGGAAATCACCTGACTGGTCTTCGTGGCTTTCGGCCTTCGGGCCCCTGGACAATGCGAGAGACAAAGTCATGCAGATCATTTTCGAAAAGAACGACGTCGCGATACTCAATATGCCGGACATTCCGGTGGCCATCCTGGCCCACCGGGGCGACCGCGCGAAATTCCGGGAAAGCGCGGACCGCTTCAGGGCATGGTGCAAGGCGGCCGGGCTATCGCCCGAAACCGAGCGGTCGAGCTTCATGGTGTTCCGCTCAGAACGGGAGCCGGCAGCGCCCGAGGATTACAGCGTGGACCTTTGCGTCGGCACCGACCGGTCCATCGGGACAGAAGATTCACCGATGAAGGCGGGCACCATTCCAGGGGGACGCTGCGCGGTGCTGCGCTATCCGGGCAATAGCACCAACCTCGAACCCGCTGCCTTGTACCTCTATCGCGAATGGCTTCCGCAAAGCGGGGAAGAGGCACGCGATTTCCCGATCCACGCGCGACGGCAACTCGCTCCGGTGGCCAACGTGCAGGCCTACGAGGTCGTCGTGGACCTGTTTCTGCCGCTGAAATAGAGAGCTGACCAGGCGCGTCAGCGCCTGGTCAGCTCCATTTAGACGGCGAGATGCCTAGTTGTAGGTGAAAGAGCCGATCTCGCAGACGTTCACGTTGCTCTTGTCGAGGACGTCGCCGTCTTCAAATACTGCGCGAAAGTCATACTTGCAGTAGCCCGTCCCGTCGTCGACGTTGATGACCACCGACGATCCGGACGGGAGCACGTCGCGGCCCAGGATGTCTTCCTCCCAGGAATCCTGGCCGACGGATGAAGCGTAGAACTGCTCGATCGTGTATCCGGTGTTGTTGATGATCTTTACCCGTCTGTCGATGGCGTTTGCGCCTGTGGCCGTCAACAAAACGACCTGGGCTATCGCCATTGACCATACTGCTATCCGCAGCCCCCTCATATTCGCTCCTATACTGCGCTTTGACTATGATCGCCGCAGGAGGAAAATTAGCGAAAACCTGGTGGCCAGGCTATTCTGTAGACTAGCAGAACGGGTAGAGAATTCAGGCTATATCCGGTTCGGATGGCGTACTCTTCAAGACGAAAAGCTTGGCCCTTGCGTCGCCTATTCTTGTTCAATTTCCGATACGGCGGGCGAAAAGGCGTCGATGATGCCGACAGGCAATGCATGCCGGCATCATCTCATCTGCCTTACGCGGCCTTAGCGCCGTTCTTGAGCGAAGCCATGTCGATGACGAAGCGGTATTTCACGTCGCCTTTGAGCATGCGTTCGTAGGCGTCGTTGATGGATTGGATGTCGATGGTTTCGATGTCCGAGACGATGCCGTGCTCGGCGCAGAAATCGAGCATTTCCTGGGTTTCCCTGATGCCGCCGATCGTGGAGGCGGCCAGGGTCAGGCGGTTGCCGATCATGCGGCCGACCTTGATGGGATCGTGCGGGGTCGAGGGCAGGCCGACAAGGACCTGGGCGCCATCGCGCTTGAGGAGCGCCATGTAGAGGTCGAGGTCGTGCGGGGCCGAGACGGTGTTGATGATGAGGTCGAAGCTGCGCTTGTGGCGAGCCATGGCCTCCTTGTCGGTGGAGATTACCGCTTCATGGGCGCCGAGCTTCTGTGCATCGGCGACCTTTGAAGGCGAGGTGGTGAACATCACGACCTCGGCACCCAGCGCCTTGGCGAGCTTGACGCCCATATGGCCGAGGCCGCCCAGGCCGACGATGCCGACCTTCTTGCCAGGGCCGGCGCCCCAGTGGACGAGCGGGGACCACAGGGTAATGCCGGCGCAGAGCAGCGGGGCGGCGGCATCGAGCGGGAGCCTGTTGGAGATCGAGAGGACGAAATCCTGATCGACGACGATCTCGGAGGTGTAACCGCCGAAGGTGTGGCCGCCCAGATGCTTGTCGGGGGCGTTGTAGGTGCCGATATTGCCGGCCTCGCAATATTGCTCGAGGCCTTCGCGGCACGAAGCGCATTCGCGGCAGGAATCGACCATGCAGCCGACGCCGACCGTATCGCCGACCTTGAATTTTTCGACCTTGTCGCCGACGGCGATGACCTTACCGACGATCTCATGGCCGGGAATAGCGGGGAATTTCACGCCGCCCCATTCGCCGCGCGCCGTATGCAGATCCGAGTGGCAGACGCCGCAATAGACGATATCGATGCGCACGTCGGTCGGGCCGGGATCGCGGCGGGTGATGGTGAGGGGCACGAGCGGGGTCGTGGCCGACTTGGCGCCATAGGCCAATGCATGCGGCATGACTTTCTCCCTGTAACTGCTGGTTCGGATGGAAGCCCGGTTGTGGAGCGTCGGAGGACGCGACCCGGGCAGAGGAAGCATAGCCATCGGTAGATGACGATCAAGGGATATGATGGGGGGTGCGTCGCTGCGGAAGCGAATTGCGCGTCCATAGCGGCCCGGCCTTCGCCGGGGGACGCTACTTCCGTGGCACCCTACACCGCCGGATAGGGCCGGAAGTGCTTGGAGAGCTTGAGGGTCTGGGCCTGGTAGTTCGAGCCAAGACCAGCGCCGTAGAGGCGATCGGGGGACTCGGCGAGGCGTTCGTAGACGAGGCGGCCGATGGTCTGGCCGTGGCCGAGGAGGAACGGGACCTCGCGGCTGCGGACTTCGAGGACGGCGCGGCTGCCGGTACCGCCGGCGGCAGAGTGGCCGAAGCCGGGATCGAAGAAGCCGGCGTAGTGCACGCGGAATTCACCGACCAAGGGATCGAAGGGCACCATTTCCGCGGCGAAATCGGGCGGCACGTGCACGGATTCGCGGCTGACGAGGATGTAGAACTCGTCGGGATCGAGGATGAATTCATCGGAGCCGCGATTGATAAGCGGCTCCCAGAAGTCGAGCACGTCGAGGGCGTCCTTCTTGTCCACATCGATGACGGCGGTGTGGCGCTTGGAGCGGAAGCCGATGAGGCCGTTGCGCTCGGCACCCTTGAGGTCGATGGAAAGGGCCACGCCCTCCCCCACTTCCTCGTTGGCATCGAAGACGAGGGTTTCGGCGGCGTGGAGCGCCTTGTGCTCGGCGACCGACAGGCGCGTCTCGCCGGAACGGAAGCGCATCTGGGAGAGGCGCGAGCCGGTGCGGACGCGGACCGGGAAGGTGCGCGGGCTGATTTCGAGGAAGAGCGGGCCGGAATAGCCCGCGGGCAGGATATCGAAGCCGCGGGCGCGATCGCCGATGACGCGGGTGAAGACGTCGAGGCGGCCGGTCGAGCTCTTGGGATTGGCGGCAGCGCTGACCTCGGCCGGCAGGTCCAGCGTTTCGAGCAGCGGGACCAGGTAGACGCAATTGCGTTCGAGCACGGCGCCATCGGTGAGGTCGAGCTCGTGGAGGGTCAGCTCGGCAATCCGCTCGGCAACAGTATGGTCGGGACCGGGCAGGAAGCTGGAGCGGACGCGGTAGGCGACTTCGCCCAGGCGCAGATCGAGGCTGGCAGGCTGGACCTGATCGGCATCGAACGGGCGCGCAAGCGTAATGGCGCCCTGGGCGGCAAGCTCTTCGATGAGGCGGGCGGTGAAGATGCCCTGTGGCCAGCTTTGTTGGTTGGTCATTGGTTCCCGCCTGCAGATGCCGGGTTTTCCCGGTGTGGAGGATGTGGATACCCCCCTAGCGGGCCTTGTCGCAAGGGGGGAGGCGGGAATGAGTGGTGGGTTGAGGGAGTGGAGCACGTGCTACCTCCACCCCTGTCCCCTCCCCACAAGGGGGAGGGAGACCTGCCGGCGCGATCGCATTCCATACCCCGCGCGCTGTTGCCGCGCCTGGGCAATGCGCAATTGACGCATGCGTTCAACAGGCATAACACAACCGGCGCGGTGGTGATTTGGCCGGTCTGATTGCAGCCACCTAAAACAAGTTGCTAAAGGAACCGTAGGGAGCTGGCCACTCGCGCCGGCTCTTTTTATTTTGTCGGGACTATTGCCATGAGCAAGCAGGACAACCCCCTCTTCGACCCCAAGAACCGCTCCGCCGAAACCGCACTCGTTCATGGCGGTATCGAGCGCAGCCAGTTCAACGAGACGTCCGAAGCCATCTACATGACATCCGGATACACCTATCCGGAATCCGCCTATGCCGAGAAGCTCTTCAAGGGCGAGATCGTCGGACACAATTACTCGCGCTTCTCCAACCCAACCGTCGACACGTTCCAGAAGCGCATGGCGCTGCTCGAAGGCGCCGAGGATGCGCGGGCGCTGGCGACCGGCATGGCGGCGGTGACGACCGCGGTGCAGAGCCAGGTGCGCGCCGGCGACCATATCGTCGCGTCGCGCGCGCTTTTCGGCGGCTGCCGGTTCGTGGTGGAAGACTTCATGCCGCGCTGGGGCGTGACCTCGACGCTGGTCGATGGACGGGATCCCGAGAACTTCCTCAAGGCCATGCGGCCGAACACCAAGGTGGTGTTCATCGAGACGCCGACCAATCCGACGCTTGAACTGGTCGACATCGAGGCCGTGGCCAAGATTGCCCATGCGGGCGGAGCCAAGCTCATTGTCGACAACGTCTTTGCCACCTCGCTCTGGCAGAGCCCGCTCAAGCTCGGCGCGGATCTGGTGACCTATTCGGCCACCAAGCATATCGACGGCCAGGGTCGGGCGCTGGGCGGGGTGATCCTGGGCAGCAAGGAACTGATCACGGGCGACGTCCACACGTTCATCCGCCAGACGGGACCGTCGATCAGCCCGTTCAATGCCTGGATCATGCTCAAGGGCCTCGAGACGCTGCCGCTGCGCGTGCGGCACATGACGGAGAGCGCAGCCAGGATCGCCGATTTCCTGGGTGATCACTCCAAGGTCAACCGCGTGATCTATCCGCACCACAAGAGCCACCCGCAATACGAACTGGCCAAGCGCCAGATGCAGGCAGGCTCGACGCTCGTGGCATTCGAGGTCAAGGGTGGTCAGGAAGCGGCGTTCAAGCTGGCGGATTCGCTGGCGGTGATCCTGATCTCGAACAATCTGGGCGACGCCAAGTCGATCATCACCCACCCGCGCACGACGACCCACCAGCGACTGACCGAGGAAATCCGGCTTGAAAGCGGGATTACTCCGGGCGTGCTGCGCATCTCGGTGGGGCTGGAGAATGCGGACGACCTGATCAAGGACCTGGCTTACGGGCTGGACCAGATCTAGGCCTTTGGACAGAGGCTCGGGGTCCTGCGCCCCGGGCTTCCTCACTCCTCTGCGCCGCCAAGAAGACTTGCCGGCGAAAGCCGTTCGCGAAGCTTCAGTGTTACGAAGAGTTTAGCTGCCTTACATAGCTCTAAGGAGACTGGGGGGCGGGGTTCCTTTATGTTCGGCGGGTTCGAACATGGAGGACAGGTGACTTGGCGGCGAGAAACAAAGCAGCGCGATCTCTGTTCCGCTGGCTGATTGCCCTGGTCATCCTGGCAGCAGTGGCGGCAGCCGGCTGGTATTATTACGGCCGGCCAAAGGCGGCTGTAATACCCCCGACAGTGGAAGTGACACGCGGAGATATCCAGCAGACCGTGCTGGCCTCTGGCTCGCTCGAAGCCTCGACCGTAACGAGCGTGGGCGCACAGGTTTCCGGCCGCATCGAAACGCTGCACGTCAAGCTGGGCGACGAGGTCAAGAAGGGCGATCTCATCGCCGAGATCGACTCGCTCGACCAGACCAATGCCGTCAAATCCGCCGAAGCGGCGCTTGCCAATATGCGGGCGCAGAAGGAAGGGCGGCTTTCGGACCTGACTCAGGCCCAACAGACGCTCACCCGCACCGAGCAATTGCTCAAGCAGAACCTCAAGTCGCAAGCCGACTACGACGCCGCCAATGCGACCGTGACGGCGACCAATGCGGCTATCACCGCGCTCGAGGCGCAGATCAGCCAGGCAGAGCTGGCCGTGGACTCGGCCAATCTCAACCTCAGCCGCACCAAGATCACCTCGCCGGTCGACGGCACCGTGGTGGCGGTGCTGGTGACGGAAGGGCAGACGGTTTCGGCCGCGCAGCAGACGCCGACCATCATCAAGGTGGCGAACCTCGATACGATGGTGATCAAGGCGCAGATTTCGGAAGCCGATGTCACGCGCGTGCAGCCGGGGCAGAAGGCGACCTTCACCATCATGGGCGAGCCGGACAAGCAGATCGATGCCGTACTGCGTTCGATCGAGCCGGCGCCCGATGCGATCACGACATCAGACACGGGCATTTCCTCGACCGACAACGCCATCTACTATAACGGACGCTTCGAGGTACAGAACCCGGATCACCGGCTGCGCATCGCCATGACGGCCAAGGTCACGATCGTGCTGGCCGACGAGCAGAACGCACTCATCCTCCCCTCCTCCGCCCTCGGCACTGCAGGGCGCGACGGCAAGTATCGCGTGAGGGTGCTCGATCCTTCCACCGATGAGATTTCGGTGCGCCAGGTGACGGTTGGGATCAACAACAACGTCTCGGCCGAGATCAAGGACGGGCTGCAGGAAGGCGACCGCGTGCTGGCGCTTGGCGCTGCCAGCGCCGCGGCCAGCCGGCAGCAGGGACCGGGCGGCGGCGGACGCTTCCGCGGACCGGCCGTTTTCGGGCTCTGACCGATGGGCGAGCCGCTGATCTCGGTCAAGGACCTGCGCCGCGAGTTCCGCAATGGCGATGAAGTCGTGGCCGTCCTCAAGGACATCGACCTCGTCATCGAGCGCGGCGAGATGCTGGCCATCATGGGCCCCTCAGGCTCGGGCAAATCCACGCTGATGAACATTCTCGGCTGCCTCGACCGAGCGACCTCGGGCACCTACAAGGTGGCCGGGCGCGACGTGGCCAATATGAGCGCGGACGAGCTGGCTGAGCTAAGGCGCGAGCATTTCGGCTTCATCTTCCAGCGCTACCAGCTGCTGCCCGACCTCGATGCGGTGCAGAATGTCGAGATGCCGGCAATCTATTCGGGCATGGAGGCAGGCTCGCGCCGCAAGCGCGCCATCGAACTTCTGACCCGGCTCGGGCTGGGCGATCGGCTGGACCACAGGCCGAGCGAACTTTCCGGCGGCCAGCAGCAGCGCGTTTCGATCGCGCGGGCGTTGATGAACGGCGGCGAGATCATCCTGGCGGACGAGCCGACCGGCGCGCTCGACAAGAAGACGGGCGAGGAGATGATGAAACTGCTCGCCGAGCTTCATGCCGACGGGCACACGATCGTGCTGGTGACGCACGACCAGAACGTGGCCAACCAGGCCGAACGCATCGTCGAGATCAGCGACGGCCGCATCGTGGCCGACCGGCGGACCGGGGACGACACGGCCCGTGAGCTGGTGGAGGCGCCGGTGCGGCGCGCCAGTCGCTGGACGGAGGGCATAGACCGCGCCTTCGAGGCGCTGCGCATGGCGGTGCGGGCGATGGGCGCGCACAAGCTGCGCACCTTCCTCACCATGCTGGGCATCATCATCGGCATCGCCTCAGTGGTTTCGGTGGTGGCACTCGGACAGGGCAGCCAGCAGGCGGTGCTGGCGCAGATCTCCTCGATCGGCACGAACACGATCACCATTGCGCCGGGCTCCGGGTTCGGCGACCGCACGGCAGGACGCATCCGTACGCTGCTGCCGACCGATGCCGACGCCATAGCGCAGCAAAGCTTTGCCGACAGCGTGACGCCGCGCGTTTCGAGCAATGCGACGGTGCTCTACCGCAGCCTCTCGGTTTCCTCCTCGGTGACCGGGGTGGGGCCGGATTATTTCCGCGTCAGCGGCATGACCATTACCGAGGGTGTACCGTTCACCCAGACGAGTGTGACCGACCGCTCGCAGGAAGCGGTGATCGACACCAATGCGCAATCGGCGCTGTTCCCCAATGGCGAAGACCCGATCGGACAGGTGCTGATGCTGGGCAAGGTGCCGGTGCGCGTCATCGGGGTCGCCACCGGCTCGAGCTTCGGGCCGGGGAGCGGCAACGCCAATATCTACCTGCCCTATACGACGGTGATGGACCGCATGCTGGGGCGCAACTACCTCAACGCCATCACGGTGCGTGTCGCCGATGACTACGACATGGACGAGGCGGAGGCCGAGATCACGGCGCTGCTGACGCGTCTCCATGGCGGGGCGACCGACTTCTTCCTCCAGAACAGCAACACCATTCGCGACACCATCCAGAGCACGAGCCAGACGCTGACCCTGCTCATCGCGGCGATCGCAGTGATCTCGCTGGTGGTGGGCGGGATCGGGGTGATGAACATCATGCTGGTCTCGGTGTCCGAGCGCACCAAGGAGATCGGCATCCGCATGGCTGTGGGCGCGCGTGGCAGCGACATCCTGCAGCAATTCCTGGTGGAGGCGGTGTTGGTATGTTTCGTCGGCGGCGCGGCAGGCATCGCGCTCTCCTTCGCCATCGGGGCGATCCTCAGCCAGTTCGTGAGCACGATCACGATGAGCTATTCGACGCTCTCGATCGTGGTGGCGGTGCTGTCCTCGACGCTGATCGGGGTGGCATTCGGGTTCTTCCCGGCACGGTCGGCATCCAAGCTCGATCCGGTGGATGCGTTGGCGCGGGAGTGAGGGTGTTGGCCGCTTAGCGCTCCGGCAATCACACATTACCCACTCTAACCACAGCACTTCCCCGGGCGGAGACCCGGGGCCTAATGTCCCCCTCCACCCTAGTGGAGATATCCGTGGGCCCCGGCTCTACGGCCGGGGAAGTGCTGTGGTGGGGTGGGATTGAGTGTCCGACGGCTCAAGGGATGCCATCTCCCTTCTTGAGAGAGACGGTAGCCCACGGCGCCGGATGAGGCGTCAGCGATACTGGCTCGAACCCCTCACCCACCCTTCGGGCACCCTCTCCCTCAAGGGGAGAGGGAAGTCCGCGGCTATTCCACGAAGACCCGCACCAGATCCGATCTTCCCTTCGCATCCACGACAGACAGCGTCACGTAGCCGGGGCCGTCGGGCTTCCAGTTGTTCTGGCGGGCGAAAGCGGTGCGGGCGAAGGGGGCGCCGTTGGCGAAGAAGGTGAAGGGCGGCACGCCGTTGCGGACCTTGACCGTGAGTGGGCGGCCATCGCCATTGGCGAGGCCCAGGTCGACATCAACGCCGTCGCCGGGGAATGCGATCTGGGGTGGGGCGTCGCGGGCGACCATGCTGTCATTGGGGTGACGGAAGCGCTTGAGAGGCTCGGGCAGGTCGGTGTTGGAAGCGACGATGACGCCCGGCGGCGCGGGGCGGAACGGAGCGGTCTGGGCGCTGAGACGATCGAAGCTTTCGAAGAGGATCGGGGCGGCAGCGGTGATGCCGGCAAGGCCGGGGACCGGAGCGCCATCGGGGCGACCGACCCAGACGCCGATGACGGTCTTGCCGTCGTAGCCGACCGCCCAGGCATCGCGATAGCCATAGGAAGTGCCGGTCTTGTAGGCGATGCGACCGGGGGAGCCGTTGAGCGGCGGAGGCACGTCGCGCAGGATGTTGGTGACGTACCATGCCGCAGACGGATCGAGGACCGGCGCGGGATCGGTGTCGGCGGGGGTATCGAGGCTGACGCCATCGTGGAGACGGACCGGGGTGCCGCCACGGGCGATCGAGGCATAAATCGAGACGAGATCACGGAGCGTGACCCCGACGCCGCCAAGACCCACCGCAAGGCCGGGGGCAGTGTCATCGGGCAGGACGGGATTGGCGTAGGCGCGGCGCAGGCGCGCCACGAGGCGCGCGGTGCCGACAGCATCGAGCACGACGACGGCAGGCACGTTGAGGGATTCCGTCAGCGCCTGCCGGATGGTGACTGTGCCGCGGCTGAAGCCATCGAAGTTGACCGGCACGTAGCGATTGAACGCGGTAGGACGATCTTCGATGAGGCTTTCGGGATGGGCGAGGCCAAGCTCGAAGGCGAGGCCATAGATCATGGGCTTGAGGGTCGAACCGGGTGAACGCAGAGCCTGCGTCATGTCGACGAAGCCGTTGCTCTGCTCGGAGAGGAAGCCGGCGGAACCGACCGAAGCCAGGATATCGCCCGTGGCCTGGTCGGCGACGACGATCGCGACAGAGACCTTGGGGCCGAGACGAGTGGCGCGGGTGGCGCCGAGTTTTTCGAGCGCGCCCTGGAGGCGCCGGTCGACGGTCAGCGAGATTTCGCGCGCATTGGGCCGCGCCTTGACGGCCTTTTCGGCCATGTGGGCGGCGAGCATGGGGAACTCGCGACGTGCGGTGGGGATAGGCTCTTTCCTGGCAGCTTCTGCCTCTTCGGCAGCGATGACGCCCTGCCCTACCAGCCTGTCGAGCACCATGTTGCGACCGGCTTCGGCGGCCTTGGGGTCGCGGTCGGGGCGACGCGCTTCGGGCGATTGCGGCAACGCAACGAGGAGTGCGGCCTCGGCCGTGGTGAGGCGGGTGGGCTCCTTGCCGAAATAGGCAAGGCTGGCCGCCCGGATACCCTCGATATTGCCACCATAGGGGGCGAGCGAGAGGTAGAGCGTGAGTATCTGTTCCTTGCTCAGCTCGCGCTCGAGCATATCGGCATGGATGATCTGCCGGACCTTGGCGCCCATGCTGCGCGTGCGCTCCGCCTCGATGAGGCGGGCCACCTGCATGGTGAGGGTCGAGCCACCCGAAACGATGCGACCGCCGGCGCCGACGAACTGGCCGGCAGCGCGAACCATCGAGTTCCAGTCGATGCCGTGATGCTCCTCAAAGCGCTGGTCCTCATAGGCGATGAGCATGTCGATGAAGTGCCGGTCGACCTCATCGACGGTCACCGGCAAACGCCAGCGGCCGTCGGTGGTGAAGGCACGCAACAACTGGCCGTCGCGGTCGACGACCGAGGTCGAAACCGGCAGCGTCTCGATATCGGGTGTGGGCGGCAGGTTGGCGGCGATCTCGCCGATCGCCTGCCACGCGTAGAGGCCCCCGGCCAGGCCGAGGGCGGCCACAGCCAGCGCACCGCCGGCCAGCCATCGCCGCCAGCGCGGCGACGGCCGGGGTTTCTGCGGCCCGATCACGGCCCGGCCGCAGTCACCTCGATGGTGCCCGCATCCGTGTTGGCACGAAGCTCGGGCCGGTACATGTCTTCAACCGTGGCGCCGGGCATGACGAAAGTGCCCGGGGAGACGGCACGGACCATGTAGGCGGTCGTGAAGTCCGGGTTGGACGAGTAATAGCGGAAGGCGGCGACGAACTGGTCAGTCCGCGCTTCGGTATGGACCGGAGAGTCCACGCTGAGCCAGGAGAGATCGCCCACACCGGCGCCCGAAAGCAGGTCCGGATTTTCGATCTCGAAGCCGGCCGGGAGCGGATCGGCGACCATGTACTGGCCGGAGCCCAGCGTATCGGCGTGCATCGAGAGGACGACTACGAAGCGATCGTTCTGGCGCACGTCGGAGAGATCGGCCTCGGTACCATCGGGCAGGTAATAGGTGCGCTCGATGGTGAAGCCTTCACTGGTTGCCGGGGGCGGTTCGACCGGGATGCCGACGACGGACACCTTTGCCTCGGTGGGCTGGTTGCCGTTGTTGACGATCTCGACCGTGGCGCCGTCGAAGTGCTCCTGCTCGAAGCGGCGGTAGACAGCGCCCTTGAGCTCTTCGCCGTCGACGGTGACCGAGCCATTGCCCGTTTCCTTGGCCAGGCTGGCGGCGGCCATCAGTGTCCAGGTGTCCTCCTGCGTCGAGGTCCACCGGGCGGCGTCGCGCAGATCGGAGAGCTGCGAAGTGAGCGCGGCGATATCGACGCTGGCCGGCTTGAACTCGGCAGCGAGGGCGAGGATGGCGGCAGTGTCGCGCAGGCGGCTGCCGTAGTCGCTGCGGTAGCGCGAACGATCTTCCTTGCCCTTGAGGCCTTCGATGGCGGCGGCAAAGGCCTTGTCGGCGCGGGTGCGGTCGCCATAGAGGGCGAGCGCGGCGCCGATCTGGGCCTTGGCCAAGGGCGAGCCGAAGGCATCCAGCCGCGCTTCCATATAGTAGCGCAGGTCGCCCATCGCGGCGCGGCCGGCACGAGCCAGGTCGTAGAGGGCATAGGCCAGGTCTTCGCCACCGCTGGTGAAGTCGCTGGCATAGGAGACCTGGTTGGAGAGGCTATCGAGCGCCATGGTCATGGCTTCCGCCGGGATGTCGTAGCCCTTGGCCTTGGCCCGCAGCAGGAAGTCGGTGACATAGGCATCCAGCCACAGGTCGCTGGAGCTGTAGGCATCCCAGAGACCGAAGCCGCCATTGGACGTCTGCTTGGAGAGCAGATCGCGAATGGCGTCGCGGATACGCTGCTCGAGCGCGTCGTCGGTGCCCAGGCCGATGGCCGTGGCGACGTCGTTGAGATAGAGCAGCGGGAGGGCACGGCTCGAAACCTGCTCGGCGCAACCATAGGGGTAGCGATCGAGGTCGAGCAGCAGGCTCGGCACATCGAGCCGCGCGATCGGGCCGACCGCGAGGGTCAGCGTCGAGGTATGCGGCAGCATGCCGGCGAAGCGGGAGGCATCGAGCGTGATGGTCTGGCCCGGGCCGATGGGCAGCAGCTCGCTGGTCGTGGTCGGCGCACTGGTGGCGCGGACACCGAGCTTGAGCTCCTTGATCTGGGAATCCCCGTTCGGCATGGTCACCAGCAGACGCAGGTCGTTGTCGCCCAACGCGGTGCCCACGAGCCCGAGATTGAGCGCCTTGCGCTCGCCCACGGCGAGATCGAAGGTCGTCTCGGCGGCATCGGTGCTCAGGCCGTTGCCCGGGACGAGCTCGACCTTGTAGGAGCCGGCCTCGCCCGAGACGTTGTTGATCTCGACGAGGAGACGCGACTGGTCTCCGACGCGCAGCAGCCGCGGCGGGCTGAGCGTCACCACCACCGGATCACGTACGATGACATCCTTGGAGGCATGGCCGACGGCATTGTCGGACCAGGCCATGGCCATGAGCCGGACGGTGCCGTTGAAATCGGGCATGTCGAAGGTAACTTCGGCAGTGCCGTCGGCCCCGACCTCGACGATGCCCGAATGCATGGCGACGAGGACGGACGTGGCCGGCGGGGTGCCGAGGCGCGAGGAGGCACCGTCACCGCCCGAGCGCACGGCGCCGGGCAGCCCCTGGGTCGGATCGATCAGTTGGCCATAGAGATCACGGATTTCCATGCCGAGCTGACGCTGGCCGAAATACCAGCCATCAGGATCGGGAACCTTGAAGTTGGTGAGGTTGAGAATGCCCAGGTCCACCGCCATCAGGGCGACATAGGCCTTCTGGCCGGCGGCGACATTGCCCAGCTTCACCTTGGCAGTGAAGGGCTGGCGCGGACGCGGCTCGGCGGGAGCTTCGATGCTCGTATCGAGCTTCATGTCACCGGGCTCGACATCGGCAAAGGCAAGGCCGATGGCGCGGGCGGGCATGCGCTTTTCGGCAGCATTGGACGGCCGATAGAGCATGACCGTGACATAGGCGCCCGGGCCCCAGTTCTCGGTGACCGGCAGGTCGATCGAGGTGCCGCCTTCGGGCACGTCGATGGCCTTGATGTCGATGACACGGTCATCGACCACCATGACGACGGCGGTGCCGGCAAACTGCGGATCGAGCCGCAGGGTGGCGGTGTCGCCGACGCGGTAGGCTGGTTTATCGAGCGCGACCTTGAGGGTATCAGGCGTATCCGAGCCGGCCTGGGCGTAATAATAGCCGGCATAGAACGAATAGGACGAGGATGTGCCCTCAGCGTTCACCTCGAGCAGGTAGCGACCGTAGTCGACCTGCTCGGCGATGGAAGCGGCGCCGTCAGCGGGTGTATCGAGCGTGCCATCGGCAACCTTGCGGTTGACCGTCACGGCCTCCCACTTCCAGGTGCCGTTGTCGCGATACCATTGGTAATTGGTTTCGACGCGCGAAAGAGTCCAGGTAAGCCCCTGTGCGGCAACGGCCTTGCTCTCGGGCGAAACCGTGACGATGTCGAAGGCAGCCTGGCTGTCCTCGGCCAACTCGTCGCCCTCGCCGAACTTGGGCCGGATGCCGATGCGATCACCCTCGGCCATGACCGGACGGGTGAGATTGCGCTCGACGGTACGGCCATTGCTGTCGACGAGACGCAGGATGACCTGCGCTTCGAGCGGACGCGTGGTCTGCTGGATTTCGGGCAGCGAGACTTCGGCGGTAGCGTTGCCGGATTCATCGGTAGTGCCGACGACGCCCATGGGCTCGCGGTTGGTCTCGAACGTATCGTCCTCGCGCCCGAAGCTGTAGCCGTTGAAACCGGCCAGCGACGTCGTGGGACGCAGGACCACGTCGGCCTCGATGTTGAGGTCGGGCGCGGTGGCGCCGTAGAGATACTTGGCGGTGACCGAGATGGGCGTCGGATCGGAAAGGCTCATCGGGCCGGGAGGAGCGCTGACTTCGAAGGCCAGGCGTTCGGGCTCGAAATCCTCGACGAGGAAATTGACGCTGGTCAGCGCGCCGGCCTTGGGATCGGCATAGAGGCGGATGGTCCAGGAGCCGCGCATGGCTTCCTTGACCATGGGCAGTTCGGCGTAATAGCCGCCGGCCCCCTTGTCATTGAGCACGGTGCGCGAGCCGACGACGCCATCGGGGCGCTCAAGCTCCATGGTGAGCGGCAGGCCGGTCACGGCCTTGGCATGGGTATCGCGCAGGATGCCGGTGAGGAACACGGTCTCGCCGGGGCGATAGACGCCGCGCTCGGTAGTGGCGAAAAGATCGAGCGGGCCGGGAGTCGGACGCCCTTCCACACCGCGATCGGTGAGATCGAAAGCCGGCTTGTTGACGTCGAGGAAAGCGTAGTCGCCTGCATCGGTTTCAGCCACGAGGAGCTGGGGCGCACGACCACCGGTGCCGCGGGAGAGCCCGGGCGCGAAATCGATGCGGCCATCGGCGGCTGACGTCGTTTCGCCCAGGATTTCGTTGTTGACCGCTACAAGGCGGACCTTGGCACCGGCCACGGGCTGGGCCGTGGTGAGCGAGCGGACGAAGGCGTGGATGCCGTCTTCACCCGAGACGGTCGCAAGGCCAAGATCGGTGACGATGAACCATTGCGTGGCCACGCTCGACCAATAATCCTGGTTGTCGTCGCCCGCGACCTTGGCGGTGACGACATAGGCGCCCGGCTCCATGGTGGTGAGCACATCGGACACGGGAATGGCCGTCGTGGTCATGACGTTGGGCGAGCCTTCGGCCAGATCCACCTGCCCTTCCCAGGTCTTCTCGCCGGTCGAATTGGCGATATCCTCGGCCGAAGAGGTCGAGAGGGTGCCCTGGAAGACGCCGTTGCGCACGGCAGTGGCGATCGATCGGTCGCCGATGCGATAGATGGCGACATCGGCCGTCTTGGCGTTGACCGAGGTGATCGGCAGGCCGCCGCCGAGACCGGCGGGCAGCACATAGGCATTGTTGGCGAAGCCGACGAAGGGCGAGCGATCGGGCACATACATGCTCAGCTCGACATCCTTGCGCAGCGTCTCGCCGTCGGCGGACGGCAGGCCGGCGCGCAACTTCACCTTGTAGCTCTGGCCGTGCTCGACGCCTTCGATACAGATCTGGCTCTGCTGGGTTTCGACGGCAACCTTGGGCGCGCCTTCGACCACGACATAGCCGGAGAGATCGGTATTGGGCAGCGTATCGGAGAAGACCGCACAGATCTGGGGCGTGGCGGATTCGGAATCCACCTGATTGGAGACGACGCGGAAGCCATGCTGGGCGATGACCGCATCGAGCTGCTCCTGCACGGTGGAGCTATCCACCAGCGCGATGCTGCCGCGATAAGTGGCCATGGCCTCCTTCCACATGCTGCGGAATTCGAGGCCGCGGCCGAGTACGGCAAGCGCTTCGGCGCGTTCGGGCACGTCGTCGGTCAAGAGGAACGCGTTGAGCGCGGCATAGACGGCGTTCGTGCCGGAATCATAGACGGAGGCGCCGGAATCATAGACGGAGGCGCCGGAATCCTGGGCAAGGCGGGCATCGGCCTGGGCGATCGCGGAATTGGCAAGCTTGAGCCAGACGGACGGGTCTTTGGCGGCAATGCTGAGGGCCTGCCGGTAGTAGACGGCGGCGCCTTCCGGATTGGAGCGATCCAGGGCCTCATCGCCCAGCACGACGAGATCGGCATAGCCGGTGTCGGCGGGAGCCGGATCGCTGTTGGGGAGCTGCTCGGCAAAATACTTGGCCGAGCTCACGAGGTCGGAAGCCGGGAACGGGATTTCGGCAAGGCGGGTGGCGGCGATCACATCGGCCGAAGGCGAGAGATCGATGCGGCCGGAATTGGCGCCCGCAAAGGCGTGCTCCTCGCCGATGCCACTCTTGAGGAAGCACCACTTGGCCTTGGTGTTGAAGGTAAAGGCGCTACAGGCGCGATCATCGACGCAGGCCTGCTGGCAGCTCTTTTCCGAGGTGTCCTTGATCACCGAATAGTCAAAGCCCGGCAGGTCCGTTCCGGGCAACCGCGTGATGGAGCGGTCGGCGGCATTGGCCGCGGAAATACCCATAACCAGGCCAAGCGCCATACATAGCGCCCAAGCAGACCGAACGACGTGCCGCATCACATACCCTCAAGTACTTGCCCCACAACCATCTTATGGGGTTGGAATGTCATGGTAAAGTCAGGATAGGGCTCATCCACCGCTTCAAGCGGGGATGGCCGTCATGACCGTGAAATGTACCTGGCGGCGGCGCCGGAAACCGATTCGCTCATAGAGCATCCTGGCAGCGTCGTTCTCGCCCTTGACGTGAAGGAACGGCACGCTGCCTTCGGCGAGGATGCGCGCGGCAGCGGCAACAACCAGCGCCTTGGCAAGGCCTTGCCCGCGATATTGCGGCCAGGTGCAGACAGCGCTGATCTCGATCAGGCCATCCAGATGCATGCGCTCGCCGGCCATGGCCATCAGCATACCGTCAGGGGCGCGAACGCCGCGAAAGCGCCCCATACGTCGCGTGCCAGCGACGAAGGGGCCGGGTTCAGTGGCCGCGGCAAGAGCCAGCATTTCGGCCGCGTCAGCCTCGCCCAGATCGAGCAGCGGCATCGTGGTTTCGAGTTCGAGGGCGGGGCAGATCATCTGGTCGATGAAACGGGCGCGCTTGACCGCCCAGCCGTGCGGTGGCTCGCAGCCCTCGGGCGAGACGAGGCCGATGGTTTCGTCAGGCGCGACAAGGGCGCGGAGATCGGCAAACGCTTGTGGGCCGGTGTCGGAGAGACCGACAAGCGGGGAGATGTCGGCTGAGTAGCGCGCGGCGGAGCCGTTGCGGATTGCCATGTCGCTGTGGCCCATGCGCAGGGAATTCCACACCGGATTATCCAGGAGTTCGAAATCGACCATCGGCTGCCTCCGCATTCGGAACGTGCGCGAGACCTATACTATCTGGCCGCGAGCGCACCCTCCATTTTTCGAGGCTTCCCAAGACGGGTGCGGATGGCGGCAAGCACCGGACGCTCGATGAGGAGATGAACGGTGACGCCGGCAAACGCGGTGAGAAGGAATGCCAGCAGGACGGCGAGTGGCGGCACGAGCGAAAGGTTTTCGAGAACGCGTCCGAGGGGACCGAGCACGAAGCCATGAGTCAGGTAGATGCTGAAGGAGGCCTGACCGAGGGGCAGAATGACGCGAGCCGCAGGACCGGTCAGACGAGGAAAATGGACCGCCGTGAGAACGAGAAGCGGAGCGATGGCAAGACTTAGACAGGTGGCGGGTGGGATGCCAGACAACAGCAGGCAGAGAGAAAACACGGGGCACAAGAACAGGATCGTACGTCCCCTGCCCTTCTCGACCAGCACGTGGCTAAGCATGCCTATCGGAAATAGTGCGAGCAGAGGACTGATGAAGAAGTCGGCGATCGCTATGCCGGAGAGGAACGCCGTGGCGCCGGTTGTCAGGAAGATCGCGCAGATACCGGCCAGTCGGAGCGCCGATGGCAGAAGGAGCGCCGCGGCGAAGGCGAGATAGAAATACATCTCGACATCGAGCGTCCAGCCAACGCCAAGGACGGGGCGCAATTGTCCGGCTGCGTCGAAGTGCGGAACAAAGAGCAGGCTTTGCAGCAGCGCCTCGGGTGATGGAGGGCGTCCGTCGGTGGCGAGGCGCAGGACGTATGCAAGCGTGACCAGCCAGTAGAGCGGCGCGATGCGGGTGAGGCGACGCAGAAGGAAGCGGCCAGCGGCTCGGGTCCCACCCTGCCCGGAGCCTGCTGTCAGTGACATCACATAGCCGCTGAGAGCGAAGAAGATGGCAACACCGACCGAACCCAGCTGATAGGCGAGCGACGCCAGCGCCTCGGGGAGCTGACCATTGTCGATCAGCATCAGCAGCGTGTGATCGAAGACAACGAGGAAGGCGGCCACGGCGCGCAAGGCTTCGAGGCCATCGATGCGCGCGCTTGGCTCAGGCATTAGCGGGGATCGCGATGCCTGTCGGCTGGCGGATAAGGCGCAGGTATTGCCCTGCGATAGATGCCCAATCCAATGTGCTCTCGATGCGCACACGGGCGACTTCCGCGTGCGCTGACCATTCGGCGATGGGGCGATCGTAGAAGCGGATGAATGCGGCGGCGATGTCGTCGGGTATCGGACAGGAGATCGTCTCACCGGCCATGCCGCGTTCGAACAGCTCGTCCAGGCCACCGGAGCGGGTGGCGATGACGGGTCGCCCAGCAAGCGCGGCCAATACGGCGACCCCGCTCTGGGAGGCAAAATCGGTATAGGCAAGAACCACGGCGTCGCTTTTCGCGAGGAGGTTCGGCACGTCCTCATCAGGCACGAAGCCGAGACGGAGATCGAACGCCTCGGGTCGCTGAGCGACGAGGGACTGGCATTCCCGCCAGTAAGCCTTGTCCGTAACTTCTCCGGCTATGGTGAGGCGCAGATTGCGGCCGGCCGCGCGACATTTCAGAACAGCCTCGATGACCTCGCGGATGCCCTTGTTACGGCGAATGGAGCCGAAGGCGAGGAGATTGCCGTTGCCTGGGAGCGGGGCGGCAGGGCCAAGGCGGAAGGCGCCGTGCGGGATGATTGTAAGCTTTTGACCCCGCACCGAGAAGTGCTGCGTGAGGGCTTCGGCGGTGGCGCGCGTCAGGCAGACGAGATCAGTTGCCAGGCGATAGAGAAGCCACAGCGCGAGCCATTCGACGGAGCGCAGCCAGCTTGGCAAAGACCAGGTATGCGGCTTGGCGTCGTGAACGACGAGCAGGATGCCCGCGCCTGAAAGGCGTAGCAGGATCAGGAGTAGGAGCGTGAAAAGAAGCGGCTCGGGGATCGAGAGGATGAAGGTTCTCGTGCTCCGCCTTTGCATGAGCGTTAGGTAGAGACCCGTAGTGATCCGGCGCAGAGAGGCAATACGACGGCGGCGCTTCGGGCCGTCGGTCAGCTCCCTCGGGACGATGTGGCGCTCGACATTGGGATGGTTCGGCTCGCGATCTTCGGGGAGCGCGAGGGGCGCGATATAGGCGACGCTGGCACCGGCTTCGGCCAGGGACGCGACAAGCTGCTGGTTGAACCAGGCGGCGCCCGATCGCCAGGTCTTGGTGCTGAGGCAGATTTCGGCCAACGGCCCCTCCCACACGTGCTCGCGTGTGATGAGACCGGGGAAGCCGGGTTGTCACAATTGGAATTAATCCCAAGAGCCGGACACGAAAAGCCGCGCTAGGAATCGAGCGACGGTTTTGGGGGAGAGCGTCGTGGCAGCCTCGCGGACGGCAGTCATCGTGCTGAACTGGAACGGAGCGGGCGACACCGAGACGTGCCTCGAAAGCCTACTGCGCCTCGCCGCAGACGACTTTTCCATCTTCGTTTGCGACAACGCGTCGAGCGACGATTCCGTGGCGCGCCTGCGCGCCTGGCAGCAGGACCACCTGCCTGCGCTTAACGCCCTCAGGGCGACCGGTATCGAGATGCGGCTCATCGAAACGGGCGGCAATCTAGGCTATGCGGGCGGCAATAATGTGGGGCTGCGAGTGGCGCTGGCCGAGGGATTTTCCAGTTTCTGGATCCTCAACAACGATTGCGAGCCGGAGCCGGATTCCCTGTGCTGGCTGCGGCGCAGGCTCGCGGAAGACCCGGCAATCGGGCTCTGCGGCTCGACGCTGGTCTACGCGCATGACAGACAGCGCGTGCAGGCGCTCGGCGGCGGCAGCTTCAGCTGGCTCAAGGGGCGCGGCGCGGCAATCGGCGGACTGAGTGACGCGCGGCTGACGATCGATCAGACCAGCGTCGAGCGACGCCTGAGCTTCGTGAACGGGGCGTCGATGCTGGTGACGCGCGCCTTCATCGAAGCCGTGGGGCTGATGAGCGAGGACTACTTTCTCTACTGGGAGGAACTCGACTGGGCGGCGCGAAGCGGCGGTCGCTTCAGACTCGGCTACGCGCCGCAGTCGATCGTGCGGCACAAGGTGGGGGCATCGATCGGCACCAGCGATTTCGGCTGGGGCTCGGCGCTTTCGGTCTATTACCTGACGCGCAATCGGGTCCGGTTCTGCTGGCGCCATTCCCGTTGGTCGCTACCGTTCGTCTATGCCGACATCGCCAGACAAGTTGCCCGCCAATGCGTCGCGGGCAATTGGCCACGAGCGCGGCTGCTGGCGGGGGCCATGGCCGGGTTTCCTTTCGAGGCGGCGACGGGAGGCATAGCATGAGAGCGCCGCGCGCCATCGTCATTGCGTCGCCGGGCGGCATCGCACGGGGTGGCGGCATGGGCTCGGTGACGCGGGCCATGCACGGTTGGCTCGTCGAAAATGCACCGCAGACGAGGGTTTTCGTGATCGATCCGCATGGGGGTGGATCGGCCTTGGTGTGGCCGCTGCGACTGTTACTGACCATGCTGCAACTGGCTTGGCTGCGCTTTTTTCGCGGCGCCGATATCCTGCATCTGCAGATTTCGGAGGGCGGAAGTTTCCTGCGGAAAGGTCTCCTGCTCCGGCTCGGCAAGCTGTTGGGTATGCGCGTGGTCTTGCATCACCATGGGGCGCGGTTGCGACCTTTCCTGGTTTCGGCGCGTGGGGTGAAGCGTGTTTTCATCCAGCGAACGATCCGGCTGGCGGACCTCAATCTCGTGCTCGGTGAGGGCGTGAAGCGATTGCTGGCGGAGCATGGGGGGCTTCGTGGCGAGCGAGGGATCGTGTTGTGCAACGCGTGCCCGGATCCGGGATACCGGACCGGGCTGGAGGGCCGAGCTCACTTCCTGGTGTCGGCGGTACTGACACCCCGCAAAGGTATCGACGATTTCCTCAAGGCAATGGCGCTCCTCGTCGCCCGTGGTTACGACGTGACCGCGACACTGGCCGGCGGTGGCGAGGTGGCGCGGTATTCAGCCTTGGCCGAAACGCTCGGGCTCAACGATCGTGTTCGCTTTACCGGCTGGCTACCGCCTGCTTCCCTTCTGGGACTTCATGGGAGAAGCCGCGCGCTCGTGCTGCCATCGTTCGATGAGGGCATGCCGATGGCGATCATTGAGGCCTTGGCCACGGGCCTGCCGGTGATCGCGACCCCGGTTGGGACTATTCCGGAGATACTGCGCCATGGCGAAACGGCACTACTGGTGCCGCCGGGAGACAGCATTGAGCTTGCAGGTGCGATGGAGCGGATTGCTGGCGACGACATGCTCGCGGCGAGGCTGTCGCTACAGGGACGGCAGCTCTACGAGCGCAGCTTCGGGCTCGATCGCTATATGCGGCGGCTATTGGCGCTCTATGCGGGAGCGCCGCTGCGTCAACCAGCAGGCCAGCACCAGATTGGCGACTATCGAGGCGCTGCCGCTCCAGAGCGCCGGTGAGATGACGGAGTAGAGAGCAATTGTCAGCGCTGCCAATGACAGGATTTGCGAAAAGCGGCCCTCGTCGGGTTCGGCGAGGATGCAGCGATAAGCGATGAGCAGATAGGCGATCAAGCCGATAGCCCCGAAGGCCGCCCAGATGCCGAAAGGACCAAGATCCTCCCAATAGACGAAGGGACGGCCGACGAAGGCATCGAACGCCGCGCGATCGGTCGGGAGCCCGATGCCGGTCAGCGGATGATTGGCAAGCAAGGGTTGCAGCGCGCCGTAGCCATTGGCGCGGGCGGCGCCCGAGAGGTCGATCGCGACGAGATCGAATGGGTTCCAGGTCGGAACGGCAGCGCCGAAGAGGATGCCCCCGATGGCGACGGTGAAGGCTATCGCCAGGAGCCAGCGCATGATGCCGCCGGTGAGGCCGAGCAGGTACAATACCGCGACGAGCGCCGCGACTGCCGAGAAGGCACGCGATTGGGCCAGCGCGAAGGTAGCGAGGACGACAATGAGAAGTCCCAGCCAGCGCCAATCGACGGGGCCTTGTCGGCAACGCACCAGCGCAGCAAAGAAGGCGAGGGCGGCGTAGCCGTTGGCCAGAACAAGGCGCGGGCCCCTATCGTCCCCGGCAAGCACCAGCGCCCCACCGAGCACACCTGACGCCGCGACCATTCCGGCCAGCGCGACATAGATCGCGCAATAGGCGAATGCGGCCCCGATCAGCAGGGCCAGCATTGCGGTCCGTTGCTTCCAGGCGTTCACGAAGAGAACGAAGCCTGCAAGCGAGAGATAGGGCAGCCCAGCATTCCAGTTGATCGGGCGATCTGACAATTGCGCAAAGATGGCGAGTTGGGCCGCCACGAGCCCGATGGCAGCGATGGCGAGCAGCGCTGCCAGCCATTCGCCGAGCCAGAGCGCGCGCGCGACGCCGCCTGCGATTGCCAGCGTCATGAGCAGGAGCGCAAGACGATCGAGGCCGGGCACAATGGCGTTCGTGAGAGTCGAGAAATAAGCGAGATGGGCGACGACGTAAGCGCCCGCAAGGAAGAGGTCGACGGATAGCAGCGAACGCGCGCGTTCCGCCGCGTCATTGCGCACAGTGCTGCCCGCGCTCTGTTCCATGCCTGCCCCCTTGCAGGACAATGCCAAAGCGCGGGGGAAAGGTCACGTCGTTTGGACTTATCCTCCCCGGCGCCGGCGACCCTACCCTTGGTGTCTCAGTTTCAGAGACAGACCAAAGGAAGGGACAAGGCGATGACGGCAATCGGTATCGGGTTTAGCCCGCCGATCGGCAGGCGACCGCAGCTGGCGCTGCGCGTGCCGCCGGGCAAGGCGGCGCTCGTCGACAAGGATGGGCGCTTTCTCATCGACAGCAATGGCGCGGTACTGCTGGGAGATCTGCGATGATCCCGACGCGGCTTATCGAAAACAGCCTGCGCTACAAGGCCGATCGTATGCTGCGGCTGGCACAGCAGGGTGGGAAACCGGTCGACATGGTCTCCCCGCCAACGGTGACGCTGGGCGCCGGCAACAGCGCGACGACGCTTCCGGGAAGCGTGCAGCAGATTCTGACGCCGAGCCCGATCTTCACGCAGGGCGCGATCAAGTCGGCCATTGGCGTGACCAAGGCCGGGTGGAGCCATTTCACCAATGCGGCGCAGGACATCTACTACCCGGCCGGCATCGAAGGAGCGGCTGGTGCTCGACGCGGCGGCATGCTCGGCTACGTGTTCGCCACCGACGCGCCGGCAATCGAATTGCTGGTACTGGCGACTTCCGCCAACAGCAATGAATACCGGCTCTGGATCAACGACAAGCCGGTAACAGCGATCGTGCAGACCATCACCGCGGATTCCAGCTTCCGGCGGCTCAAGATCGACAATGGCGGCAATCCCATTGGCAAGATCATGTTCGAGACTGGCTTCTACATCAGCTTCTGCGGTGTGGCGCTGGGGGCCAACTACTCAGTCTGGCCAGTGCGGACCGATACGCCGCGGCTGATGATTGTGGGAGATAGCTATGCCGTGGGAACGGGTGGGACCAAGCTGGGCAGCGGCTTCGCCTACCAGATGGGGCAGCGGCTGGGCATTGCCGATTGCTGGGTGAGCGGGGAAAGCGGCATGGGCTATTGCCGTCCCGGCCAGCAGAGCGGCAAGACGGCGCTGCAGAAGCTGGCCGTAGACGTGACGGCGTTTGCTCCCGATTGGGTGGTCGTGTGCCTGGGCATCAACGACTATGACTTCGCGGCTGGCCAGGTCGAGACGGATGCTTCGGCTTATCTCGCGGCACTGCTGGCCGCCCTGCCCAATGCAGGTGTGACGGTGATCGGGCCCTGGACGGCGCCGGGGATGGTCGTTCCGGCTGCCGTTGCCACGGCGATCGCCAATGCGGCGGCGGCGCAGGCGGATGCGGTGGCGAGCAGGCGGCTACGCTATTTCGATACACGGGCCGACGGCTGGCAGCTTGGTACCGGGCGCACGACGTCGGTTTCGGGCACGGGCAATTCGAACATCTATATCGGCTCCGATGGCGTGCATCCGGTCCAGGCCGGGCACGACTACCTCGGCATGCGGGCCGCGCACGCCGTCACGGAGCACCTGCTGGTGGCGACGGCCTGACGGCCAGCGCCCCTGCCTCCGGCCAGTGGCTCTCCCCTCGCCGGCCGGAGGCATTCGCTATCAGCAGGGCAACGGCATAGACCGCCGCCGTAAGAGCCGTGGTCGCTGCGGCGAGCCATGGGGCGATCGCCATGCCGAAGGTAGGCAGCAGGGCAACCATGGCAGCGCAAAGGAACGCGAGCCCGAGGGATTGACCAAGCAGCCGCGCGCGGATCATGCGGCGAGCGACCAGCGCAATGCCCAGGGCTCCGGTAGCAAAGCGCGCGAAAACGAAGACGCCGAAGCCCAGCCAGGCCCATATAGGCAACGCGAAAGCGGGGCCGAAAAGCCAAGGCGCAATGAACGGCATCAGGCCGGCGATGGCACCACCGAACAGCAGGCCGCCCAACGGGAATTCGAGGCGCATGCGGGCTTCAAGCGCGGGCGCTTCTGGCTTCCTCGCGAAATGCAGGGCTGAGAGGGCGGGTGTGTAGACGCCTGCGAGAACCTGAGAAGGCAACAGTGCATAGGAAGCGATGCGCGCGCCAAGTTGATAGAGCCCGGTGGCTTCCAGGCCGAGAAGCAGGCTGACCAGGATGACGTCGACCTGGCCTGAAAACGCGGTGAGGAAGGTGTCAGCAGCCATGGAGGCGGAACTGCGCAGATGCGGCAGGATTGGGCCGCGGAAGCGCAAGGTGAGCATGTTGCGAAGGCCGGCGAAAGCGAGGCCGGTTTGAACCAAGCGTGCCAGCAGCAAAGCGAGCGCCATCGGGAGAAGCGCGGGTGCGGACCACGCGGCGGCCAGCAGAATGACGGCGAAGAGGATCGTGCCGGACCAGACGAGGATCACTTCGTGGTCATACCGACCGAGGCCCCGCAGGGCGATAAGCGCCAGGTCGCCATAGGAGGCGGCCATGACGGCAAGGTGGACGCAGATCGATGACCAGAAGAGTGGGGCATCAAGGCGGAGGGTGATCAGCGCGACCAGAAGGATGAACGACGCTATGGCAGCGAGCAGCGTTTTGACGCGCAGGCCCGCAGCGAGAAACTCTCCTGCCTTTTCGGGCTGCGCGCCGATATCGCGCAGCAGCGTGACCGGGAAGCCGAAGTCCGTGAGGAGCGCGACGATGGCCGCGTAGGCGAAGACCGTTGCCACCACGCCGTAGTCGGCGGGACCGAGGGTTCGGGCGAGGAGAAAAAGGCTCGCGAAGCCGGCAAGGAGCCGCCCAAGCAGGGCCAGAGTCAACAGCGCCTTATGCCGGTTCATGGATGCGGTTCGGATGGTAGCTGACGACCTGATCGAGCAGCAGCGCCAGTTCATCGACATAGGCATCGAGCCGCGCTCCGGCGACCTGTCGCCCCACGGCGACGGCCTGCGCCAATTGCCGCCGTTGCTGGAAGGCGGCGAGGATAGTTACCGTTGCACGTTCCAGATCGTCGCTCTGCGCATCGACGAAGTGGGGGTAGTCAAGGCCGGCGAACAGGCCGTCGACCTTGCGGCTATAGGCGATCGGCACCACGGGTCCGCCAGTGGAGAATGCGGCGATGGCAGCGTGCATGCGGGCGGCCACGACGAAATCTACCCCTGCGATGAAAGTCTTAGCCGCAGTGGAATCCGTGAAGGACAGAATCCGCGTTGTTTGCGGAAAGCGGCGCGCGAGTTCATCGATGGCGGGCTCGTCCGTGTCGGGCAGGTTCGAGCCGTTGACGTGGGCGAAGAGGCAGATTTCGGCGGCTCCCTCGGCAGAGAATGCCTCGATAATGCTGTGCGTCAGGGCACGATAGTCGAGCCGCATCGAGACACCGCCGGCATAGAGCAGACCGGAAACATTGATGGCAATGCTGGGGCGGCCTTTCGGCCCCGGGGGCTCATAGGGAAGTGCGAAGGCTGTGTCTGTAAATTCTTTCACCTGGCGGACGCCCAGCGCTTCGGCGAATTCGGTCGAGAGGTGGTCGCGAGTGTGGACTGCTTTCGCGCGGCGCAGAATGCTCGTGGCGAGAGCGCGATGATGCGGGGCGGCGAAAGGGCCGATGGTCTGGGGTGAGAGGACCAGCGGCGTGCCGGTGGCAAGGACAGCGAGCTTGGTTCCGGCTTGGAAGGCGAAACGGCGGGCGCCGTAGAGGTCGGTAAAGCTGTCACCCTCGCCGATGTCAAAGACTATGTCGCAATTGCGTACTTCGGCGAGGAAGCGTGAGCGGCCGCGAAGAGCCTGACGGATGCTCGGGTGCGGGCCGATCTCGACGTCGGGTGGCACGTCGATGCCGGGACGGGTCGGGGTGCCGAGCGTTATGAAGCGGATTTCGATACCCGCCATCGCTGCCGCGCGGCGGATGAGGGCGGAATTGGCGCGGGCGAGCGCATCGACGCCGAGGTTCGGGTGGCCGAAGGTGTGCCAGAGCAGGCCGACCCGCAGCCGCCCTTTCATCTTTCCAAGTCCTTGAGCGTCGTATCGAGAGTCTCGAGCACGCCCTCGCGCCAATCGGGCATTTCGACGCCGAGCGCTTCGCGCAGCTTGGCTGTCGACAGGCGCGAATTGAGCGGGCGTCGCGCGGGTGTCGGGAACGCAGTCGTCGGTACGGCCTCGACATCCGCAGGGCGGGCCTTGAGCGAAAGGCCGCGACGGATCGCTTCAGCTATGGCGAAACGGGCATAGCCGTTCCAGTTGGTCTCGCCCGATGCGGTGAGATGGTAGATGCCGGAGGCAAGCGGATTGCCGGCGGCCCGTGCAGCGAGTGCGCGCAAGGTGGTTTGCGCGATGAGCCGCGCACTGGTGGGAGCGCCAATCTGATCGTCGATGACTTTCAACGCGTCGCGCTCGGCTGCCAGCTTGAGCATCTTGGCAATGAAATTATTGCCGCCAGGGGCGTGAACCCAGCTTGTACGAAACACCAGAAAATCGGCACCGCTTGCCGCGATGGCTACTTCACCCTCGCGCTTGGTGCGGCCATAGACATTGAGCGGCGCAGTCGGGTCCGTCTCGACATAGGCGCCCGCCTTGGTGCCGTCGAAGACGTAATCCGTGGAATAGTGAATGAGCGTGGCCCCTGCCCTGCCCGCGGCGACGGCGAGTTCGGCGGGGGCAGCGGCGTTGACTTGCGCGGCAAGCTCCGGCTCGCTCTCGGCGCGATCTACCGCGGTATAGGCGGCGGCGTTGATGACGACATCGGGACGCGCCTCCGCGACCAGGTCGGCGAGGTGGCCAGAGCGGGTGAAGTCGGCCTCGTCGCGCCCCAGGGCCACCAGATCGGCAACCTGTGGGAGCATGGCGGCGAGCACCCGCCCCACCTGACCGCCCGCCCCAAACAAAAGCACCTTCATGCCGAACGCCTCGCGCCTTACGTCCCTGACAATGGCGCAATGCGGGTCGCCGCTCAACTCGGCATAAATTACATGAGGGCGTTGAGAGCACTGACGAGTTCACGCTCGCCAAAGGGCTTGAAGATCACCGGTGCGTCGCGGAATTCGCTGTCGATGCTTTCGGCATTGAGGCCGGTCAGCAGGAGGAAAGGCGTGCCGCGCTCGCGCAGCAGCGTCGCGATGGGCCAGACATAGCGCGTGGAGAGCATCACATCGAGAATGGCGGCATCGTAATGCGCGTCGCGCGCGGCGCTTTCGGCATCGGCATAGCTATGGGCCGAGCGCACGGACTCGTAGCCGTATTCCTCGAGCATCTGGGCGATGCCTGACGCAATCAAGGGTTCATCTTCGACCAGAAGCAGGCTTCTGGTGTTCCGCCGCGACGGGACGTCCGGTTCACTCAACGCCGCCTCCGAGCAAGAGCCTGTCCCGAGGGATAATCAAGCTCAAGGCGCTGTCGTTTTCAACCGGTTTTCCACAGGCGGGTCGAGCGGCGGTGCGCCATCGAGAGCCAGCGAAATGCGCGAGAGGGTGGAATCCTCGGGGCCCGGCTGCGAGGCGAACCCGAAGCGGCGGGCGAGGCCGAGCATGCCGGCATTTTCGCGCAGGACGACGCCATCGAGCCAGCGCAGGCCGTCGGCACGGGCATAGGCGATGAGGCGGCCGAGCAGGATCTTGCCCAGGCCAAACCCCTTGAGGTCACTGCGCACGATGATGCCGAATTCGGCGCGCTCATGGTCAGGGTCCGCCGAATAGCGCACGACGCCCGCCATCTCTCCGCCCGGCTCCTCAAGCGCGACGAAGGCGATCTCGCGGTCATAGTCGAGCTGCGTGAAGCTGACGAGCATGTCGCGAGAGAGTTGCTGGGTGGGCGCGAGGAAACGCAGGCGCAGGTCCTCGGCATCCATGCGGGCCATGAAGGCGGAATAAAGCGCAGCATCGACCGGACGCATCGGGCGGATGACGAAAGCCCGGTCACGGACGGCAGCACGCACCTCCCAGCCCGAGGGGTAGGGGCGGATAGCGAGGCAGGCGCCGGGCCCACGCTCGTCAATACGGGCGGGGTCGATCTCGATATTGGCATCGAGCGCGATGACGCCATGCTCGTCGGCGAGGAGCGGATTGATACGCGCGCCTGTCACGCAGGGAAAATCGATGGCCAGTTGCGACAGGCCCATCAGCGTTCGCTCGATGGCGAGCCGATCTGCGGGCGGCACGTTGGCATAGCTGCCCAGTTGGCGGCTGATGCGCGTCTGCTCGATGAGGTCACCGGCCAGCACTTCGTCGAGCGGCACGAGGCCCACAGCCATGTCGTCGACCACATCGGCAGCCAGCCCACCGGAGCCGAAAAGGGCGGTTGGGCCGAAAACCGGGTCGGCGCACAGGCCGACCATCAGCTCACGCGCATGGGGACGACGGATCATCGGCTGGATGGAAAAGCCTTCGATCTCGGCATCGCGGCCATGTTCGCGCAGGCGCGTGCGAATGGCGCGAGCGGCCTCGCGCGCGGTTGCGGCGCTTTCAACGCCGAGGACGACGCCGCCGAGTTCGGACTTGTAGAAGATCGTGTGGGAATGGAGCTTGATGGCGAGCGCCTTGTAGCGGCCGAGCATCTCGGCTGCCCAATGCTCGACCTCGTTTTCATCCGCAGCGACCTGCATTTCCGGCACGGGGATGCCATAGGCGGCGATGACGGATTTCGCCTCGGCCTCGGAAAGAGCGTGGCGGCCGCTTTCGGCGACTTTGCGGAACGTTCGGGCGGCAACCACGCGGTCCGTGCGGAACTGCACGGCATTTTCCGGCACGCGTTCGACCAGGTGGCGCAGGGTCGACCATCGGGTGAGGAGTTCTACGGCCTCGGCCGCGGCAGCGGGCGTTTCGATGCTGGCGATGCCGCTGGCCTTGAACATGGTCCGGGCATGCTCGGCGGTGAACTTGCCCAACCAGCAGGCGAGCACAGGCTTGCCGCGTACCATGCCCTCCTGCGCAAGGCTGGCTACTGCGCGCGCAGCATCGGTCGAGGAGGCCAATGCCGTTGGCGTATTCATGACGAGAAGGGCATCGACACCGGGGTCGCTGGCGATGATCTCGACGGCGGCCTTGTAGCGCTCTGGTGGGGCGTCGCCGAGGATATCGACCGGGTTGCAGCGGGACCACGCGGCCGGCAACACCGTATCGAGGGCGGCGAACGTATGCGGGGCCAGCGACGCCATTTCGCAGCCGCGTTCGAGAAGGTGATCGACCGCGAGGATGCCGGCGCCGCCGCCATTGGTGATGATGGCCGTGCGGCCGCGATCGAGCGGCCGGAAGCGAGCGCGGATTTCAGCGGCTGCGAAGAGATCTTCGAGCTTGTCGACCCGGATGATGCCGGCACGACGGAAGGCGGCTTCGATGACCCGGTCCTCGCCCGAGGCGACGCCGGTCCGCAATTGGGTGAGTGCCGTCGTGGGGTCATGGCGGCCGGCCTTGATAGCGATGACGGGCTTTATCTGCGCGGCAGCGCGGGCCGCCGACATGAACTTGCGGGGCGCGGTGACGGATTCGAGGTAGAGCAGGATGGCCGAGGTTCGCGCGTCTTCAGCAAGGAGATTGAGGCAGTCGCCGGCATCGACGTCCACCGTATCGCCCAGCGAGAATATCTGGGAAAAGCCGATGCGCTCGGCGGCGGCCCAATCGATGATCGAGGAGATGATGGCGCCCGACTGCGAGATGAGGCCAAGACGGCCCGGCTCGGGCGCGATGTGAGCGAAGCTGGCGTTGAGGCGGACTTGCGGAGCGAGGAGGCCGATCGTGTTGGGCCCGATGAGCCGCAGACCGAAGGGCCGCGCCGCGTCGCACAATTGCTCGCGCACGTCGTCATCGAAGCCACCGGCCAGCACGACGGCTGCAGGAACGCCGCGCTCACCGAGTTCGGTAACGGCAGCAGGCGTATCACGCGCAGGGATGGCAAGAATGGCGAGTTCAGGCGCCTGCGGAAGATCGGCCACCTGCTGGTAGCACTGAAAGCCCAGCACCTGGTCGTAGTCAGGACTTACCGGATAGATGGCGCCGGAATAGCCGCCGCTGATGATGTTCTCGGTGACCACGCGCCCGAGTTCGCCCTCGCGGTTGGAGGCGCCGACAATGGCGATGGAGGCTGGTCGCAGGGTTCCGGCGAGATTGCGGATCGTCATGGATCGTCCTCGTCGAAGTGCTTTTCTTTTTCTTGAGACTAGCGCCTCACAGGCAAAAGGAAAGGGCGCCCGGCGGGCGCCCTCCCCTGATTCAGCGCTCGGGCTTACTTACCGCCCCAACGAGCCGGATAGTCCGGCATGCCTTCGCAACCGCACATCGCGTAGTGCAGCGGGGGCATCTTTTCGTTGATGAAGTTGTCCAGCGTGTCCTGGGTAATGGACGGCTGCGGCAGCACCCATTCCGGGCCCGGGACGGGCTCGCCGTTCAGAACCTTGAGCGCGGCGATGATGGCCGAACGCCATTGATAGGCCGGATAGGTCGGGGCGATGGCCTTGAGGTTCAGGGCCTTCCACTTCTGGAGGAAGTCCTGCTGGTCCTCGCCGGTGAAGACCGGCACGTCCACGCCTGCGTCCTCGAAGGCTTCGATGGCGGCGACAGCGGTGGCGCCGGCATCCATCCAGACGGCGTCGATCTTGCCCTTCTGGATGTAGTCCTCAACGATCGACTTGGTCTTGGCATTGTCGCCATCGGTGAATTCGGCGCCGATGATGTTGATGCCGGCCTCATCGAAGATGCGCTTGGCGGCTGAGTAACGTGTTTCGAGCACGTCCACGCCTGGCAAGATGCGTAACATGAGGACATTGGAGCCCTTGGGCACATTGGCCGCCACGAACTCGCCAGCGGAAATGCCGAAGCCGTAGCCACCCACCGGGTGCACGAAGGTCACCGGGCAAGGGGTGTTGACGCCGCGGTCGAAGACGACGACCGGGAGCGTGGCGCAAGCCTTTTCGACGGCCGGCGTCAGGGCCGCAGTGGTGTTGGGCGAAACGATCAACAGGTCGCACTTGCCACCGGCCAGCAGGTCACCGATATCGGCGATCTGCTTGTCGTCAGAACCCTGGGCGTCGACGGCGATGAATTCCTTGATCTGGTCCTTGTGCAGGTCGACTTCGGCCTGCATGTCGGTCCAGCCGACGACGCGCCACGGATTGTTCACCCCGGCATTGGAGAAGCACAGCGTGTAAGGGCCGGGCTTCTTGAACTTGGCCGTATCGGCCATGGCGTCGGACAGGTATTGCTCCCAGGGCTTGCCCTCGGGGCCCATGGCCACGGCCTTGAGTTCCTCGCGCTGCTTGGCGAAGGCAGCAGGATCGTCGAAATTGGGTGCCTGCGCGAATGCGCTGCCCCCCAGAAGCGCCAGGCTTGCCGCCAGCGCCAGAAGTACGATCTTCCTCATAAGTTCCTCTCCCTTGAGTAGTCGTTCCACTCAGCATTCCGCGGCGCAGTTGGGGCGCGCCGCGTGAATTTCTATCGTCCGGTCTTCTTGCGGCGGTACATGGCCAGCGCCACAGCAGCGATGAGGATCACGCCCTGCACCACGTCGCGAACGGGCTTGGGCAGCCCCAGGAAATTGAGGAGCGTGAAGATGGCCTGGAGCGTCAGCGCACCGGCAATGGCTGCCGGCACCGAGCCTCGCCCACCCAGCAATTGCGCCCCGCCCAGCACCGCCGCGGTGATGGCCTGCAACTCGTAGCCCGAGCCCACGTCGGTCGAGACACCGGCAAAGCCGCCGAGCATGACGCCGGCGATCACGGCCGAGACCGAGGACACCACGAAGGCCAGGATGCGCACGCGCTCGACCGGCACACCGGCCAGTTGCGCGGCGCGCGGATTGTCGCCGATGGCGTGGACCATGCGTCCGAAATTGGTGCGGTGCATGAGCCAGTAGAGCGCAAAGCCAAGCACGATGAGGATGATCACGGCCACCGGCACAAGCTGGAAGATCGGCACGTCCTGGAAATTGAAGCGCCCGAAGAACCGGAAGGAATCGGGCAGGTAGCCACGCGGCGATCCACCCGACCACATAAGGGCAGCGCCGTTCAGCGTAATCATCATGCCGAGCGTAGCGATCAGCGATGGCACCCTGAGGTAGCAAACGATGAGGCCGTTGATGCAGCCCACCAGCACGCCCAGGCCCAACATCAGCAGGATCACCCACCAGGTGGCGTCCGGGTTGTTGTTGAGCAGCATGGAGGAGCCGATGACGGTGAGCGTGATGAGCGCACCGACAGAAAGGTCGAAGCCTCCCGCCACGATCACGAAGACCGAGCCCGCTGCCAGGATTGCCAGCGGCGCCGAACGCTTGAGGAAGTTCATGTAGCCCTGGGGCTCCAGGAAGCTCACGTTCTGGATGACGATGGCAATGAGCAGCACCGCCAGCACGATGTAGACCGGGTTGATCTGCGGCAGCCGGCGCTTTTTCTTCTCACTGCGGGATAGGGCGGCCTCGCTCATGCGACGATCCTCTTGGAGCGCACGGCGTAGAAGGCCACGGCCGCGACGATGATGATGCCGCGCATCACCTGTTTGGCGAAGGCATCGACCTGGGCAATGTTGAAGATCGAGTCGATGAGCGAGAAGATGAGGACGCCGGCAATGGTGCCCCAGATGCCGCCGCGGCCGCCGGCCAGCACGGTGCCGCCGATGACGACCACGGCGATCGACTGCAGGTCATAGACGCCGTCGCGTCCGATCCATGGTGCGCCCGAGCGCAGGCGCGAGGCCAGATAGAGGCCGGCAATCGCCGCGCAGAGGCTGCAGATGACGTGGGTGGCGATCACCACGGGATGGGTCTTGATGCCCGCAAGTCTCGCCGCATCGGCATTGCCGCCCACCGAATAGATGTCCGAGCCGAACTTGGTGAAGCGCAGCACGAACCAGGCGGCGACGGTCAGCGCCACAAGGAAGATGAGGCTGAACTGGATGGAGCCAAACCCGCCATAGGCAAAGACCTGGAATTCGGCCGGCACGGAGCCGGCGAAATTGGTGACAAAGGCGGAAAGGCACCCCTGGATGACCAGCGCCATGCCGAGCGTGGCGATGAGCGGGTTGACCTCGAGCTTGGTGATCACCAGCCCGTTGACGACGCCGACCACCGCGCCGAGCGCCAGGACGGCGAGGATGGCCGGCAGGATCATTGCGGGGTTGCCGTTCATGATCACCGAGGCCAGCACTGCTGCTGCCGAGATGAGATTGGCCACCGAGAGATCGATCGAAGCGACGAGGATCACGAAGGTCTGGCCGATTGCGGTGATGCCCAGCGCGATCGAGCGGCCGAGAATGGCGATGAGATTGTCGGGTGTCAGGAATTGCGGCTGGCCGGTGGCGAGCGCCACTATTGCGTAGATGGCGAAAGCGATGACGAGCAGCAAGGCCGGCGCCCAGCGCTCGAAGCGAAAGCCGGATTTGCGGCGCCTGGCGACGGGCTGCATGGTGGCGTCGGTCATGCGGCTGCTCCCGCCATGGTGGTTTCGCCAGTGGCCGAGAGCATGATTTCGGCCTCGGTGACGCCGCGCCCGAATTCACCCACGATCGAGCCGGCACGCATGACGAGGATGCGGTCGGCGGCGCCCAGGATTTCAGGGAGGTCCGACGAGATCATCATGATCGCCGCGCCATTGCGGGCGAGCTCGCGCATGAGCTGATAGATGCCGGCCTTGGCGTTGACGTCGATGCCGCGCGTCGGCTCGATGAAGATCAGCACCTTGGGAGCGAGCGCCAGCCAACGGGCGACGATCGCCTTCTGCTGGTTGCCACCCGAGAGCGAGCGGATTTCCTGGTCGTAGCTGGCGGCGCGCATGTCGACCTTGGCGAAAAGCGCGTCGATGGAGTCGACGCTGGCAAAGCCGTTGCGGCGATTGCTGCCGCCCAGCGGGGCGAAGGCGCGGGAGGTGAGCATGCCGTTGTCACGCACGGTCTGCATCAGCACCAGGCCCTCAGCCTTGCGATCACCCGGAAGCAGGCCCAGCCCGCCGCGAATGGCATCGCGCGGAGTGCGGAAAGCCGCGTTCTGGCCATTGAGGGCCACCGCGCCGCTGGTGAAAGGAACCGAGCCGAAAAGCGCCATGGCGAGGGCCGAGCGCCCCGCCCCCTGGATACCTGAAAAACCGACGATCTCGCCGGCCTTGAGATCGAAGGAGATGTCGCGCAGGAAGACGTTGCTGCCGTTGCGGACCGAGAGCACGACGGGGCCGATTTCCTCAGGCGTGGCAGGCGGTGCGTAGAAATCGGCAATGTCGCGACCGACCATGGCGCGCACGATGGTCTCCGGCGCGGGCGTGGTCTCGAAGCGGGCGGTGATCTCGCCGTCCTTGAGCACCGTCACCCGATCGGCAAGGCGCGTCACCTCGCGCATACGGTGGGTGATGTAGACAATGGCGGTGCCCCGTTCGCGCAGGCGGTCGATGGTGGCGAACAGCATCTCGCATTCCGCCTCGTTGAGCGCGGCGGTCGGCTCGTCCATCACCACCACCTTGGCGTCGAGCGAAATAGCCTTGGCGATCTCGACCATCTGCTGGCTGGCGACGTCGAGGTCGGCCACGAGCGTATCGGGCTCGATGCGGCTGGAGCCGAAAAGCGTCAGGACCCGCCGGGTCTCTGCTTCCATGGCGCCGTAGTCGATGATGCCGTTTCGCGTCGGCTCGCGGCCGAGGAAGATGTTCTGCGCCACAGTGCGCTCGGGCAGCAGCGAAAATTCCTGGTAAATCACCGAAATGCCGGCGCGCAGGGCTTCCACCGGATGGCGGAAATGCACTTCCTGCCCGTTGAGCGCAATGGCGCCGCTATCGGGGCGGTAGACGCCCGAGAGGATCTTGATGAGGGTGGATTTGCCGGCGCCGTTTTCGCCGACAAGGGCATGCACTTCCCCTGCCGCACAGGCAAAGCTCACGTCCTTCAAGGCGCGAACGCCCGGGAAAGATTTGGAAATGCCACGCATTTCCATCACGGGTGGGTTGGTCGTCATGGCCTGCCTCGCCCGAAGAGGACATGACGAGACGCACCGGACGCAAAAGCACGGCGCACGCCGGCACCGGCCCTGTTTCCTCCCCTCATGATGTCCCATTCCAGGATCATTCTTGGTGTTCCACTATTTGGACTAAGGCGCGCGCCTGCAAGGGCGAAAGCCCGGATAGAGTCCAGCATTTGAGACATTCGGCTTCAGGCAGCCCGCCTCTCCTCCTTGATCAGGTCGGCGATACGCTCTGCCATCATGAGCGTGGGGACATTGGTGTTGGCCCGCGGGATCGACGGCATCAGCGAAGCGTCGCAGACGCGCAATCCCTCGACGCCCCGCACCCGACCGTGGCTGTCGGTCACGGCCTTCGGATCGTCCGCCGCGCCCATGCGACAGGTTCCCGAAGCATGCCACACCCCGCCCACCGACTTGCCGATGAATTCGGTGAGGGCCTTATCGTCCGAAAGGAGGTTATCGAGGCTGATGCCGAGCGTCACCACGTTGTGGATCAAGGCCGAGCGAAGAGGCCCCGAATAGTCGAGCATGCTCGCGAAGGCACCGCGTTGGAGCGCATTCCAGAGGCCGGGGCCAGCAATCGCCGCGACGCGGGCCGAGTAGCTCGTCGGGAAGACCGGGCCGCGCTTGCCATCCATCCGGGGATCGGTGAGCGTCCTGGCGCCTACCTTGAAGCCGTATTTGAGGCGTTCGAGATCGCGCCAGTCCGAGAGCATGCGGAAATCGACATGCGGCTCTTCGCGCACATCCTTGGCCTTGAGCCGCACCTCGCCGCGCGAATAGGCCTTGTTGACCCAGATGAAGAGCGTGCCGATGCGCTGGCCCACGGAGTGCCAGCCGGAGCGGGCTATCATAGCGGCGTGCATATCGCCTTCAGGTGCGTCCCCGATATTGGACGAAAAGCGCAGGATGGCGTGATCGTGATGCTCGCGCAGGTCGCTCAGGCGCGATTGCGGGGGCAGATAGGTGGAGACGGCAGTGGAGGGGTGCTCCATGAGATTCTGCCCGATACCGCGCAGGTCAGCCACGATAGGAATACCCAGGGCCGTGAGCTGGTCGCCGGGCCCCACACCCGAACGCATCAGCAGGGCCGGACTGTGGATGGCGCCCGATGAGACGATGACCTCGCGCGCCGCCAAGCGCCGGCCTTCGCCGCCGCTAGCTGGCACGATCACCGCGCCCACGGCCCGCTGCCCGTCGAACAGCACGCGCTCGGCCAGGTGGCCGGTGATGATTTCGAGATTCTTGCGCGCCCGGACTTCCGGCGTGAGGTAGCCCACCGAGGCTGGTACGCGTTCGCCCTTGTCGCTTACGGCGACCGCTCCGACATAGACGCCGTCGGCCCATTCCCCGTTCTGGTCGGCCTTGGCCGGATGGCCGTTGGCGACCAGCGTTTCGGAGACGGCCTTGACGAAAGGCGACATGCGGTCGGGCTTGATGCGCCGCACCGGGATGGGGCCATCCTTGCCGTGATAGGGCCCGTCGAAATCGACATCGCGCTCAAGCTTGCGGAAATAGGGCAAAGCATTGGCAAAGGACCAGCCTTCGGCGCCCAACGCGCCCCATTCGTCATAGTCGCCCGGGGCACCGCGATTGGCGACCATGGCGTTGACGGCAGAGCCGCCGCCCAGCAGGCGGCCCTGCTCATAGCGACGGGGCGCGCGGCCATCGGTATTTCCAAGTGGCGCGCCGAGATAGGCGGTGAGGTTGGGCCAGATGTTGCCGGGATCGAGATAAGCCTGACCGGGATAGCGACTGCGCACGTGAGGCGCCATGGTATCCAGCGTCAGGTTCGGGCCCGCTTCGACGAGCACCACGTTCACGGCCGGATCTTCCGTCAGCCGGGCCGCCAGCACGCAGCCGGCCGAGCCTCCGCCCAAAATCAGATAGTCGGTCAACCTCTACCCCTCCCGATCGAAGCGCCGGACCTCCCTGCCCGCACACCCAGATGTAACTATGTGGTTACAAGACTGTCGTTGCTGTATCCGGCTGTCAAGCACCGGCCAGCAATTCATGACCCTTGACTTTTGCCAGAGCTCTCCTGTCAACTAGTAACCAACAGGTTACAAACGTGACCGCACGGCGAATGCCGAGAAACGGGAGGAGTTTCATGGCTTTCAAGTCCATCAATCCGGCAACGGGCGAGGCAATCGCCACCTATCCGGCGCACGACGCGGCCGATATCGACCGCCTGCTGCAACGCGCCTGGGACACGTGGCAGAGCTGGTCCCAGGAGCCCGCACCCGTCCGTGCGGCCTTCCTCGAGCGGCTGGCCGGCCTCCTCGAAGAGCGCGCTGATCGCTATGCCGCGCTCATTACCTCCGAAATGGGCAAGCTCGTGGGCGAAGCTCGGGGTGAGGTGGTCAAGGCTGCCGGCGGCGCGCGGCACTTTGCGGCGCAAGGGCAGGAATATCTGCGCGACGAGGCCATCCCCGGTACGCCGGGCAAGGTGGTCTATCAGTCGCTCGGGCCGCTTTTCGGCGTGATGCCGTGGAACCTGCCGTTCTGGCAGGTGCTGCGCTTCTTCATCCCTGCGGCGATGGCCGGCAATGTGGTGCTGGTCAAGCACGCGGATTCGGTGCAGGGCTCGGCTCGCGCCATCGAGGAACTGGTGCGCGATGCCGGCGGGCCAGATGGGCTCTATACCAACCTTGCAATCCGCCGCGACGCGGTGGCCGGCATCATCGCCGATCCGCGCATCCGCGCCGTTACCGTGACCGGCTCGACCGGCGCGGGACGCGCCGTGGCGGAAGCTGCGGGCGCGCACGGCAAGAAAGCGGTGCTGGAACTCGGCGGCTCCGATCCCTTCATCATCTTCGAGGACGCCGATTTCGAGAAAGCGGTCAAGCTCGGCATCGTCTCGCGTTTCTCCAACAACGCCCAAAGCTGTATCGCCGCCAAGCGCTTCATCGTCGCACGCCCGATCTACGACCGCTATGTCCGCGCTTATGCCGAAGCGGCCAACGCGCTGCCTGTCGGCGACCCGATGAGCGCCGACACCAGGCTCGGCCCGCTTGCCAAGGCCGACCTCATCGCCACGACGCGACGCCAGATCGCCGACGCGCAGGCGGCCGGCGGGCAGGTTATCGCCGGCGGCGACAAGCTCGACCGCCCGGGCAATTACTTCGCTCCGACCGTCATCACCGGCCTCGATCCCAACGCCGCCATCGCACAGGAGGAGTTCTTCGGACCGGTGGCACTGATGTTCCCCTTCGACACGGAAGACGAAGCCGTCGCCCTGGCCAACGCCACCGAATATGGGCTGGGCGGCGCAGTGTGGAGTTCGGACGCCGAAAAGGCGGCGCGGGTGGCAGGCAGGCTTGAAGCCGGCGCCGTTTTCATCAACGACTTCGTTCGCTCGGATGCCCGGGCTCCGTTCGGTGGTGTAAAGGGATCGGGCTTCGGCAGAGAGCTTGGCGCGCTCGGAGCGCGGGAGTTGACGAACGCGAAGCTGGTCTGGACGGCATAACCGGGCCGAACCGAGGCTAGCGGCTAGCATATGCCGGTCTCCCTCCCCCGTGTGGGGAGGGAGCGAGTGCGGGACAAGTAATCGCTCACCCTCCAACGCACTTCTCCAGCATCCCACCTAGTTTCGTCCCTCGTGTCCCCAGATCGAGGACGATGGACATATGATCTGCCCCATCGATCATCCGCTGCCCTACCGCACTCCCCTGCCCACTTAGCCGCGCAGCAAGCCGCTCGGCCTGCTCGTGAAATGGCGCTGACTCCACCTCCCCCACAGCCAACTCGAACCGCATCCCGTTGGCCACTCGCGCGGCTACCGGCGACCACTCCGCCACCTCCTCGGAGGTCAAGCCAAGCTCCGGCTGCAGGAAGCTGCGCGTAATGGGATCGAGATCATATAGCCCGCTGACCAGCAGCAGGGATTGTAGCGGAATATCCGGCAGCTTCGCCTCATGCGGCGCGGCGGCAGCGAGATAGAACGCCAGGTGTCCCCCGGCAGAATGGCCGCTGGCTGAGAGCCTCCCGGCATCGCCGCCGAACTCTCCTGCCTGCGCGACCAACCAGCGCGCGGCGCGGCGCACCTGGTCCACCAGGGTCGCCAGACGCACTTTCGGCATCAGCGTGTATTCGACGATGGCGGCGATGCCGCCGGCAGCCACGATGGGCTCGGCGACGTAGGCGTAGTCCTCCTTCACGTTGGCGCGCCAATAGCCGCCATGGACGAAGATATGCACCGGCGCTCGTTCAGCGCGCTCCGGGAGGAAAAGGTCGAGCCGTTCGTCGGGATGCGGGCCGTACTGCAGGTCGAGATGATGACGCAGGGTAGCGCGGGTTGCATCGCTGCGCTGACGATAGGCCTCGCGGATCGCTTCGTAGTTCGGAACCAATGCGCGGATGAGAAACGGATCGGTCATACCAAGGCTGCGGCGGCCCGACGGAGATTGCGCTTGGCGGCTTCGATCAGTTGCTCGGAGGCATCGGTCGGCACCTGCACCTCGATCCAGACGTCGCCGGAGCGCTCGGTCATGGTTGTGACAGGCCGCACGGCGCGACCGCGCGGAGCGGGAATTGCCGCCAGTTCGATGCGCCCTTCGCCCTCGCCGATGCCGAAGGCGGCGGCCATGCCGAGCGTTTCCTTGAGCCAGGCGAGAGCGGCCTCGGCTGGTCCGTGGAGATGGGCAATGCCGTGCGCGGCAAAACCCAGTTCCATCGCGCGATCGCCGGGTGCGAGGTCGCCGCCGGCACCGCGTATCGCCAACCCTGCCTCTTCCATGCGCCGTACGATATCGAAGGCGGTCGAGCGGGCTATTCCCTCTCTCGCGGCAATTTCGGCAACGGTCGCCGATGGCGATTCAGCGGCGCCGAGCAGGAGCCGCGTCAGGGCTTCCACGCCCGCACTCACAGCAGCACCTGCGGTGCGGCGGAGCGGTTGTAGACATTGCCCGGATAGCGGATGCGGAAAGCGCGCGGGTTGTAGGACGGCCCCAGGCCGCTCCCGAGGATGAGGTTGTCGGGCAGGTCCCAGCGGACGTGATCGTCGAGCACGAGGTTCGAACGCACCGACCGCGTCGCCGCGCCGCGCGATAGCACGACATCGGAAGGCACATCGATGAACCGCGGCACCCAATTGCCGGCGAGGCTGGCGTGAAGCGCTTCCACCGCGCGCAGGCCCATGGCCGGCGGGTAGTCGGTAGCCACCATCCGCACCTGGTGGCGAATGGCGAGCTTGTAGCAGAGGTTGATGTCGCCGCCCGTATGGGGCGGGATCGTGCCAGGCCCATAGCCGGCCTCGACGAAGGCCTCGATGGAACCGACGCCCTGCTGGCCGCTGTCACACCAGACGCCGGCAATGGCATCGCCCCAGCGAGCAATGGCTTCCGAGACCGAGCGGCGGGCGCGATTGCGCTCCCAGTCTGTCCAGATCGTGTCGAGGATTTCGATACCCGGGAAACGAGCAAAAACCTCGCGTGCCGCCGCCAGCCGCAATTGCGCCGGAACGGCATCGGCCCGGCCGGAGAGCAGCACGACGCCCCCCTCACCCTTGAGCGTTTCTGCCAGCCAAAGTGCAGTGGTGCGGCCGATGACGGCGTCATCCGCCGTTACGAAACTCGTGTGAGGCACCTCCGCCGAAACGCCGCGCTCGACCAGTACGACGGCGACGTCGCGCGCCATGGCTCCGGCGACCGCCTCGGCAACGGCGTCGGGAATGGTGGAGCTTACCAGCAGCCCATCCACACCTTCATCGACCAACGCCTGGATATCGGCGACCTGCTGCTTGCGGCTGCCGCCGGCATGGCGGACGCGCAGCCATTCGATCTCGTCACCCAGATTGGCCGCCGCATGCTCGATGGAATGCACCAGCGCCACGCGCCAGGGATTGCCCATCGACGTATTGGAGAAACCGATGCGCAGCCGGCGCGAGCGGCGGCGCTGCACAGGCGGCGAGAGGACGAGAGGCGCTTCAGGTTCGAGACTCAGGACGGGCATCGGTTGGGGGCCATTGCGTCCACGGGCGCGCTGCTCGCGCCGCGCATCCTGCCGCGCAAGGTCCGCAGCATTGGCGGCGATAAAGGCGGCGCAGGCTGGCCCGACACGCAGCAGACCGCGCTCTATGGTCAGCAGGCCCGCGGCGGCCAGCACTCGCGCGACGCGGTGAAAGCTGGCGCGCGGAATGTTGAGCTGGCGCGCCAGAACGCTACCACGCGCAGAGCCGTTGGCGGCGGCCAGCGCGCACAGGATACCGATCGCGGCGTCGACGCCGTTTTGACTAGCCTCAGGCATTTCCCCTCCCGCCCAAGCCAGAGCATCGAACGCTAAAGCCAACGGACAATCAAGCGGGCTGTCTCAGATGCTGGACTAGGCCGGAAACATGCCGGTTGGGCGCCTCCGCCCTCCGTGCCTATCGTTTGGCAGGGCGAGGAAACGAACGCCGATCGGAGGGAAAATGAGCGCCTATCTGTTCCGCAATGTCGATGTCTGGGATGCCATCGAAGATGAGCCCTATCCGGGGGAAGTGCTGGTCGAGGGCAACCGCATCACCGCCGTCGCCAAGAATGCGCATATCGACAACCAGAACGGGGCGGAGGTCATCGACGGCGGTGGACGCTTCCTCATGCCGGGCCTGGTCGAGGGCCATTGCCACCTCAGTTTCGTCAACCCGGCACGCAACCAGGACCTGGGTGAAATCCCGCCCGAAGAGCATCTGCTGCGGACGATGCGCAACGCGACGCTGCTGCTCAACCACGGCTTCACCTCGGCGTATTCGGCCGCTTCGGCGAAACTTCGGATCGACGTGGTGGTGCGCCAGGAAATCGAGGACGGTTATCTCGCCGGCCCGCGCTACCGCGCGGCGGGCCCCGAGATCACGGTCACGGGCGGGCTGGGTGACGAGCGCAAGAACCATGGCAGTTTCGAAGGCTTCGGCATGATCGCCGACGGGGTCACGCAGATCCGGCAGGCCGTGCGGCTCTGCGCCCGCGAGGGCGTCGATAACGTCAAGTTCAACGTCTCGGGAGACGAATTCACCTCGAACATCCGGGCGGAGCTGGTCTCGATCAGTCAGGAAGAACTCACAATCGGCGTACAGACCGCCCATGACTTCGGCAAGCGCGTGGCCACCCACGCCCGGGCGGCGGAATCGGTCAAGCGCGCGGTGCGGGCGGGTGCGGATTGCATCTATCACTGCGATTTCGCCGATGAGGAAGCCCTCGATATGCTCGAGGCCGCCAAGGACCGGATCATCATCGGCCCCGCTTTCGGGCTGGTTCACAATTCGGTTTTCGAGGGCGACGTCGTCGGCATGACCAAGGAGGTGGTCGAGCGCATGGGGCTACCGCGCAAGCTCGAGCACACAATGGCCACCTACCACGAGATGCGCAAACGCGGCATGCGCGTGGTCGTCGGCGGCGACTATGGCTTCACCGTCACGCCGATGGGGCAGAACGCGCGCGATATCGGGCACTTCGTCAAGTTCTTCGGCTATTCACCGGCCGAAGCCCTCAAATGCGCCACCGAGGTCGGTGGAGACATCATGGGCCACAAGGGCGAGCTGGGGATCATCCGGGAGGGCGCGCTGGCCGATATCCTCCTCGTCGATGGCAACCCGCTCGAAGACCAATCGATCCTCGTCGGCCCCAAGCATTTCGCGATGATCATGAAGGATGGCGCCATGCATCGCGACCCACGTCAGCGCACGACGCTGCACTGAGGTTTGGAGGGCGGCTCACGCCGCCCTGCTATCTGTTCTGCCCCAGCCAGCCCAAAATCTGGCTGGACGACATGGCGCCCGAAACACGAGCGACTTCCTTGCCATCGCGCAGCAGCAGCATGGTTGGAATGCCGCGAATGCCGAAGCGGGCGGCCATTTCCTGGTTCTCGTCGGAATTGAGCTTGAGGAAGCGCATGCCCGGTTCGCCGACCTTGGCGGCCTTCTCGTATTCGGGCGCCATCGCGCGACACGGGCCGCACCAGGGCGCCCACACGTCGACCACGACCGGCAGCGTGCCCTTGGTCATCTGGCGATCGACCATGCCGGCATCGACATCGGCCGGTACGCCGTCGAATAGCAATTGCCCGCAGCGTCCACACTTGGCTTCCTGTGCGTTGCGCGCCTCCGGCATGCGATTGATCGCACCGCAATGCACGCAAACGACACGGCTCTCGTCACTCATCAGGCTCACCTTCCTTCGGCATAACCATTAGGTGGCCTCTCGGTTGCCCGCCCGCAAGAGCATTTCAGGCCGCGCCCAGCCGGAAGAAGGCGCTTTCGGCTCGCACCTGTCTGGCAGCGTCGACAAGCAATTCGGTATCCGACGGTGCCGGAAGGCGCGTGGCCAACTGCTCCATCGCCCGCGCAGCGGCTTCGGGTTCCTCGCCTACATCAGCGCAACGCAACAGGGCCGCACGCATCGCCCGTGCCGTACTCTGGGAAAGATCGCCTCCAGCCTGCAATTCGCGCAGCCGGGCGATGGCGCTGCCCAGCGCGAGGACGGCGAAGCTGCCCTCGAAGGCATCGACATCCTTGGAGCCGGTTTTTTCCACCCAGCGCACGAGACGCAGCAGGCGGTGATTGAGCCGCATCCGCCAGCGCTCACCGCCGGCGGCACCTTCGCCTTTGGCCATGTGCTCAAGCTCATGCACCATGGCCGCCACCAGCAATTGCAGGCGCTTGCGCGGATGGATCGGGTAGATCAGCCGAAACGCCGCCATCGCGATGAGCGGGCCGGAGATCACGGCCGCCGCATTGAACACCGATTGCAGGAATGTGCCGCTCAGCGGCAGCACGGGCTGGGAGAGCAGCAGGAACACCATGGCGTAATCCATCGCCGCCGGGACGCTCAGCTTGTGCGACTGCACCAGCGAGCCCGAGAGGATGAACGGCACCATCATCAGGAGCATGGCGAGTTCGTTGTCGGCATGGGGCCAGAGCAGCCAGCGGCAGGCCAGCGCCGCGATGGCGCCCAGCACCTGCCCGGTGAACACCGCCTTGAGGAAATTAGCCGGGTCATCGAAGGTCGAGAACACGGTGACCATCACCGATGTGCCCAGCAGCACGTAAGGCACCGCCTCCCAGCCGGTGACAACCCACACGAGGCCGATGACCAGCATGGTCGCCGTCGCCCGGATGCCGGCTGTACGCGCACCGACCCAGTCGCGATGCAGCAGTACCGAAGCATGCACGTCGCGCTCTTCGAGCGGACGATTATCCAGCCCGTCGACGCCGAGCGAAATGGAGCGCAGTGCCCGCGCCCCTTCGGGGAACCGTGCTGCATCCACCTGCCCGCCCTCCGCCAGGAGCTGCCGCGTCTCCGCATCCGTGCGGGCCGCCTCGCTGCCGCGCAGCCAGAGCAGGCCCGAGACCAGCGCCAGGAGCAGCGCGCGCACCGCATGCGCCAGCCGCCTGCCGTTGATCGAGCCCGCCGCGCGCGGATCGAGCGCCTCCTCGATGGTCGCGGCTTCCGAGAGAATAGCCTTCTGCTCCTTGAGGCTGCGCTCTTCGGCGGGGCGCGCCATCTCGTCGAGCAAGCGCGCCGTGAGCTTGGTCGCGGCGCTCTCATAATCGCCGCTCGCGGCGGGCGTGAACACCAGCCCGACGATCAGCGCCACGACCACGCCCACCAGCACCGTGGCGAAACGGTCTGTGGCAAGCAGCACGATGGAATCGTGGTGCGCCGTGCTCAGTAGCGTCACCATCGCCGCCGAAAAACCGGCAAGGATCGTTCCGTAGGAAACGAAGCCGCGTACAACATTGCCGGCCGCCGCGCACAGCCCCACCCAGAGCGCCAGCCCGACCACGAGGATCACCGCGTCCCCGCGCGCCAGCAGCATCAGCAGCACGCCGGCCACGACGCCCACCGCCGTGCCGGCGGCGCGGAAGAGGCTCTTTTCGATAAGCATGCCGCGGATCGGCTGCGAGCCGGCCCAGACGGTCATGGCCGCCCATTGCGGGTGTTCCAGTCCCATGCCCCAGGCGATGAACAGCGCGATACAGGCGGCGATGGCCGTGCGCAGGCCATAGACGAAACGCGGCCCGTCAAAACCCCAGCGGGCAAAAGTCGCAGCGTTCACCGCAAGCCTCCGTCAATGGCCTGCCGATGGTTCGGCGCCGAACCATCACGATAGTCGCCGCTCATAAATCTCGTCTCCTGCACGATCCACGGGAGTCTGGCCCCCCGTGGGTAGGCAGGCCGACTCGCTTCTAGAAGCTGACACGCAACTCCGCCTTGACGCCATGGCTGCGTGAATTGGCAGAAACTTGACCGCCATAGGTCAATCCCACCTTTGCATTCTCGCTCAGCGGCAGGTCGATCCCCGCCTGCAGCAAAGCCGTGTCGCCGTCGATGCTCTGCCCCGTCACGTCGAACGAGCCGCTGCCCGCGAAGGCGTGGGTGGCAACCGGCGCCTCAATGCCGAAGGCATGCTGCCAGCCCAGCCCGGCGCGCAGGGTGGTTTCGGTTTCGCCGACCACCAGCTTCGTCTGCGCGTTGATGCCGACCGTCGAGAGCACGGTGGAAACCGACATGCTCGAGCCCGACAGCGCAGCGGCGCCGCCGGTTTCGGCGAACCCCTCGGTCCAGACATTCAGATAGGCCAGCCCCGCGAAGGGCTCGAAGCGAAAATCACCGGCCTCGATGCCGTAGCCGATTTCGGCAGAGGCCTGCGCCGTGTTGCCGCCATAGCTGGCCGTCAGCGTCTGCGCCGCGCCGCCGAGCGACAGGGTACGGGTGGTTTCGAGATCGTGCCGCGTATAGGTGGCGCCGGTGCGCAATGCGACATTGCCCCATTCCGTACCCGCATAGAGGCCGAGGTGGTAGTCGGTGCCGTCCGCCTTCATGCCGGGCGAATTGGTGGCGGTCTTGCCGAAGCCGAGCAGAGCGCCGACGCGCCAGTCGCCGAAGAGATTGTCGACACCCACGAGCTGGCCGGCGCTGAACCGGTCCTGCGCCCCGCCGCTGCCCCAGCCGGCCTGCGTGCTGGTCCAGTAGCTCGGCCCCTGCGGCACCGAAATCATCAGCGGCGAGGCGCTGGGCATATAGGACATCACCGGTATCTCGGTCGCGCCCGCCGATCCGGCGGCGCTGCGGAGCCGGTCGTTGGCCATCGATCCCACCATGCTGCCGGTGGCGATCAGGGACGTCGCGACCGAGGCTTGTCCGCCCCCCGAAAGCTGCTCGAAAGCCTCCCCGGCCTCGGCGGCGCTCAGGCCGATGACGGCGTCGAAGACGCCGTTGCCGATGCCCAGGTTCTCGATGACGCCAGCCGCACCCGCGCCATTGGCGCCCACCGCCATCGAGCGGAAGGTCGTCGCGTTGCGGCTGATGCCCAGATAGATCGAATTGGCGTCGGCCCGCACGCTCGTATCGAGAAACGCCATGTCGTCGATAACGGCGTCAAAGGCGCCGCTCAGGGAGCCCGCCTGCAGGACTTCGTATTCGGCGTCGCCTGCATAGCCGCCGGCCAGCACGTGCGCGGCCAGGTTGCCGGAAAGGCTTGTCGTTCCCGAAATGCTGGCGAGGCTGGGGCCAAACTTGCCGCCAAGATAGATCGCGGTCGTGGCGCCGGCGAACTGGGTGTAGTCGCCCTCGATCGTCATCACGCCGCCGTCGCTGCCCCAGCCGGGCTGGAAGATGCCGCGGTTTTCAAGATCGCCGTAGATCGTGCCGTCTCCGGTCAGGGTGCCGCCGGCATCGATGAAGGTTCGGGAGGCAATGCTGCCCTCGATGACGAGATCGCCACCATCCACGCGCGTGTCGCCGAGATAGGTGTTGTCCGCACGCAGGATCAGCACGCCATCGCCGGATTTGATGAGGCCGTAGTCACCGCTGATGGAATTGTACCAGGAGCTGACGCCATCGGGCTGCACGACGTGAAAATCGTTCCAGTCGAATTTGCCCGGCCCGAGCACCGCGGCCCAGGCCTGCAGCAGCCCGTAACCGAACACGTCATCGACGCCATCGCCATTCTCGTCCCAGGCGGTGCCGAGCAACACCTGCTTAATCTGGTTGCCGGTCATGTAGGGAAAGCGCTGTTTCACCAGCGCCGCCACGCCCGCCACGTGCGGACCGGCAAAGGACGTGCCCCAGACATGGTCGTAGCCACCGCCCGGAACGGCCACATAGATATCGTCCGCCGGCGCGGTCAGGCAGTAGTTCTTCGCTACGCCGCACTTGTTGCCGTAATAGTAGCCGGACACCGCCAGCCAGTTGTCCTCCAGCTCCGGGAAAAGATACGGCAGCCCGGCTTCGACGCTGGGATCGTCCAGGAAGTCATTGTGTGTCGGAACGATGAGCACGATGCCGTCATCAACGGCGCGGTGAAAGGCATCGATGACCGGAGCGGTGATGACCCTGTAGGCGGTCTCTACATCGTAGTCCCTGACCGTCCATCCCGTGTGGCCGAGCTCGTAGAGAATGAAATCGGTGTTCTGCCCGATGAGCCAGTTGAGCCCGCCGGCCACCGCGGCATCATCGATCCCGCCATAGCGATTGAGCAGCGAGGCTTCGAGTAGGGTCACGCCCGGCGCCACGCCATGCGTTCCCTTGCCGTCGCGATTGGCCGCCAGGACCGAGGCGACCATGGTGCCATGGCCGTTGAGACCGCTGTCCCAGCGCACGCCGTCAAGCGCCCAGCCCTGGAAATTGCGGCCCGCGAATTCGGGATGAGACATGTCGATGCCGGCGTCGAGAACACCGATATTGACTCCGGTGCCGTCCAGCCCGCCCGCATAGGCGTACTCGGCGCCGATAGTCTCCAGCCCCCATTGGGTGAAGAATTCCGGGGTGCGCCAGTATTCGGCCTGCCACGGCTCGAAGGCCATGGCGTGCGAGCAGGAAACGGCCACGGCGAGAGCGGCCGGCAGAAACCGGCGGCCCGACAAGGGATTGCTACTCAAAATGACCTCTCCGCAATGGCGGGCATAATTCGCTATGCCCGCCTTGCGGTCAACGGACTTAGTGCCCGTTAGCCACCCGCTTTTCGCCGGCGGTGATGGCGAAGGGCAGCACGTTTTCCGGCGGCGGCAGCGGGCAGACGGCGTGCTCGGTGAAGGCGCAGGGCGGATTGATGGCCTTGTTGAAGTCGAGCACGATGGTCTTGTCAGTCACGTCCTCGCCGAAGAGGAAGCGCGAGGCCGGGTAGGTGTCCGTCCGCGAGGTCGGGTCCTTGATGACGAATTGCGGCGAGGCGGCCGAGCCGTGCGTCGCGATCAGTTCATAGGTCTGCCCGTCGTGCTGGAACACGGCCTTGTGCGTCACCGTCACTTCGGTGGGGATGCCGAGCACGGTATCGACCGTCATGGTGATGGGCTTGTCCAGCAATTCCCAATTCGCCACGACTCGCCATTTCGGATCTGCCGGGAAATACGGAATGCCCGGAAACTCTGCCGGGGCCTTGGATTCCGTGTCGCGCACGCGCAAGGCATGCTCGCCATTGAGCGTCGTCACTTCGAGCAAGAGCGAGCCGGAATGGAAGCGCGGCGGATGGTGCTTGTCGAGCTTGAGCCGCACCGGCGCACCGCCATCGGCCGGCGTAAAGGTCACGCCCTCGTCGTCCTGCGTCACGGTGCCGACATGGGCCGGACCGGCGGAGAGCACGAGGTCGTTGTCGGCCGCCGAGCCGACCGTCACCGTACCGTTTTCCAGCCAGTAGCGGCCGATCACGTTGAGCCACCCATCGGCGGCCTTGAGCCGCTCCAGACGATGCGCCTTCCAGGCGTCCAGTTGGGTGAGATAGTCGGTCATTTGTTCAGTCCTCGTTTCCGGTCTCTGCACCTGCCACCACCACTGAACTTCCCCGGCCGCAGAGCCGGGGCCCACGGATTTCTCCACTCGGGTGGAGGGGTGCAATAGGCCCGGTTCTGCGGCCGGGGAAGTCCTGTGCATGTGGCAGGCGCTAGGTAGTCACTTCCGGCATCCGCGGCACGCTCGCCAGGAGGGTTCGCGTGTAGGGATGCTGCGGGTTCTTCAATATCTCGTGCGTGTTGCCGCTCTCGACAATCCGCCCGCGCTCCAAAATCACGATCTCCTCGCAGAGCGCCGCCACCACGCCCAGGTCGTGCGACACAAAGAGCAGCGTCATCTGTGCGGCGAGCTGCTTGAAGAGATCGACGATCCGCACCTTGGTGGAAAGATCGAGCGCGCTCACCGCCTCGTCGGCCAGCACCAGTTGCGGCCGCGCCACGATGGCGCGGGCGATGGCGATGCGCTGGCGCTGCCCGCCGGAGAATTCGTGCGGGTAGCGCCCGAGGATGTTGTCCTCCAGCCCCACCGCTTGCAGCGCCGCGCTCACCATCTGCCGGTGATCGCCGGCAATGCCGAGCGATTCCAGCGGCTCGGAGATGATGCCCAGCACCGTCTGGCGTGGATCGAGCGAGGAGTATGGGTCCTGGAACACCGCCTGCACGTTGCGGCGATAATCGCGCATGAAGCCGCGATTGCCGGCGTCGAGCACTTCGTCACCAAACAGGATGCGTCCCGTCGATGGCTTGCCCAGCCCGAGCAGCAGCCGCAGGAGCGTGGTCTTGCCCGACCCGCTCTCGCCCACCAGCCCGATGCTGACTCCCGGCTTGACCGTCAGCGACACATCGTTGAGCACCAGCCGGTCGCGGCCATAGCCGAAGCTCACGTTTTCGACCGAGACGATGCTCATCGCACGCCCTCCAGCGCCCGGTCGAACTGCTGCGCGGCGTCGACAAGCGAGCGCGTATAGGCATCCTGCGGCCGCGCGAAAACCTCGCCCACCGGCCCGGTCTCCACGGCCACGCCCTTGCGCAGCACCACCACATTCTCCACGATCTGGGACACCACCGGCAGGTCATGGCTGATGAAGAGCAGCGCCATGCCGCTTTCGCGCACGAGGCTGTCGAGCAGCTTCAACACCTCGGCCTGCGTGGTCACGTCCAGCGCCGTCGTCGGCTCGTCGGCGATCAGCAGCTTGGGTCGGCAGGCCAGGGCCATGGCGATGGCCACGCGCTGCCGCTGTCCGCCCGAAATCTCATGCGGGAAGGAGGCCGCGATACGCTCAGGCGTCGGTAGCGACACCTCTTCGAGCAGCCCGATCACCTCGCGGTTGAGGTCGCGGCCGTCCAGCCGGCGCCCCTCGCGCGTCCAGCGCCGTTGCAGCGGCTCGGCCACCTGCCGGCCGATCTTCATCAGCGGATCGAGCGCGGTGAGCGGCTCCTGGAACACCACCGCCGCTGCCTGCCCGCGCAGCTTGTTGAGCGTGCCTTCACGGGTGCCCACCACCTGCTGCCCATCGAGCAGGATCGAGCCCTCGACCGACATGTTCTTGGGCAAGAGCCCCATCACGGCCATCGAGGTCAGCGACTTGCCCGACCCGGATTCCCCGATCAGGCCGAGCCGCGCGCCCGGCTCGATGGCGAATGACAGGTCCGAAACCAGCGTCTCGGCGCCCGTCCGCAGCGTCAGGCTCCTGATGTCCAGCAACGCGCTCATCGCGACCTCTTCCGCGTCGGGTCGCCGATATCGCGCAGGCCGTCGGCCAGCAGGTTCATGCCGATCACCAGCGTCACCAGGGCTATGCCCGGCGCGATCGCGCCGATCGGCGCCGTATAGACCGTGCCCTGCGCCTCCTGCAGCAGCCGCCCCCACGAAGCATTAGGCGGCGGCGCGCCAAGGCCGAGATAGGAGAGCGAAGCTTCCGCGATCACCGCCAGCCCGAATTGCAGGGCGAAATTCACCGACAGGGTCGGCCAGATATTGGGCAGCACGTGCCTGGAGACCACGCCCGGCCAGGAGGTGCCCGAGGTGCGCGAGGCGATGATGTAGTCCTGCCCCAGCACGCGCTTGGCGAGGATGCGCGTCAGCCGCGCCACGATGGCCGAGATGGCGATACCCAGCGCCAGGATGGCGGTGAAGAGGCTCGCCGAATCCCCCAAGGCCACGATCAGCATGGCCAGCAGCAGCGTCGGGAAGGCGATGAGAATGTCGAGGGCCGCGGCCAGCGCGTCGTCCCAGAACTTGGTCGCGAACGCCGCCAGCATGCCCAAGGTGACCCCGATCACCGCGCCGATGGCCACAGCGCCCGTGCCCACGATCAGCGCGATGCGCGAGCCGATCATGATCTGCGTGAAGAAATCGCGGCCCAGCCGGTCGGTGCCGGCCCAGTGTTCCCATGACGGCGGCGCCAGGCGCCCGCCCGACATGCTGCCCGGATCGTAGGGCGTCCAGAACAGGGTCAGCGCAGCCATGGCCACATGGATGCCGACCAGCACCAGCCCCAGCCACAGGGTGAACGAATGCCGCGCCTTCGGCTTGGCGGGCGGCAGCGCCATAGTTTCCTCGACCGTGCTCATACCGGCCTCGCCCGATTGTCGCGCAGGCGCGGATCGATGACGCGCTGCAACAGGTCGGCGAAGAAGCCGACCAGCAGCACGAGGAGCGTCGAGATGAACAGCACGCCCTGCACATTGGGATAGTCGCGCTGCTGGATGGCCAGCAGCAGCATCGAGCCCAAACCCGGTAGCGCGAACACCTTCTCCACCACCACGGCGCCGAGGAAGGCCGTCGCCAGTTCGATACCGAGAATGGAGATCACCGGCACCGAGCCGTTGCGGATGCCGTGGCGGATCAGCGCTTCGGGGAAGCTTGAACCCAGCGCCCGCGCCGTGCGCAGATAGTCGCTGCCGAGCACGTCCTGCGCCGCCGAGCGCACATAGCGCAAGAGCGAAGCCGACATCACCAGCGCGATGGTGATGGTGGGCAGCAGCAGCGAATAGAGCGCCGCCCCGAAATTGCTCCAGCCCTTGAGCGGGAAGCCGGATGAGGGAAACAGCTTGAAGTTCACCGCAAAGATCGTGACCAGCAGGATGCCGACCCAGAACACCGGAATGGCGATGCCGAGCTGGGAGACGATCGAGATCAGGCCGCCATACCACTTGTCGGCCTTGACCGCCGAGACGATGCCGAGCGGCACGGCAATGATCAGCGCCAGGACGAAACTCATCAGCGTCAACGGCATCGTCACTGCGAGGCGGTTGCCGATTTCGCCCAGCACCGACGTCTTGCTGACGAAGGAAGTGCCGAGGTCGAAGCGGGCGAGGCTCGAAAGGAAATGCAGGAATTGCTGGAAAAGCGGCAGGTCCGAGCCCACCTCCCGGCGCGCCGCTTCGATCTGGGCCGGATCGGCGCCCACAGAGAGCAGTGCATTGGCCGGATCGCCCGGCAGCAGCCGAAGCAGAATGAAGAGCACTGCCGCCGCAACAAGCAGCGACAGTGCCAGAATGACCAGCCGGCGGATGGTGTAGCTGAGAATAGGGCTTTCCTTCCGCCGGCTGAAAAAGACCTTACTGAGCGGCCTTCTTGATCCCGTAGGCGAAGAACTGCGAGTTCAGGCCGTTGATCGGATAGCCGCTGACGTTAGCCGCAGATACCACAATCTGGGGGTAGAGGTAGAGCCAATTGCTGGCTGCGTCCTCGGCGATCAGCTTGTTGGCTTCCAGCAGCTTGGCCGTCTGGTCGGCTTCGGTCGGCTGCGTTTCGGCCGAGGCGATGAGATCGGTCACGGTCGGGTTGTTGTAGCCCCAGTAGAAGTCCGGGTTGCCGTAGAACACGATGTCGCGGTGGTTCACGTGTTCCTGGAGCGTGGCCTGGAAATCATGCGACTGGTAGATCTTGGTGTACCACTCGTTGGCCGTGATGATGTTGATGTTGGCCTTGACGCCGACCTTGGCGAATTCGCTCTGCAGGAACTGCGCCACGATCGGATGCGGATCGTAGTCGGGGGTGTCGATGGTGAATTCGAACCCGTCCGGGAAGCCGGCCTCCTTGAGCAGTTCCTTGGCGCTTTCCGGGTCATAGGGGTCGACATTGGTCAGGTCGACGTACCAGGGGTCGGTCGGCGGCACGAACGAACCGATCAGCGTGCCGTAATCGCCCCAGATGGATTCGAGCAGCTTCTTCTTGTCGACGGCGCGGGCCAGGGCCTTGCGGACCTTGACGTTGTCGAACGGCGCCACGCGGTCGTTATAGGCGAGGATTTCCTTGGTCGTCGAAGCGCCCTCGGTCACCGTGAACTGCGGATTGTCCTTGAACTGGGCCAGCGAATCCGGGCTCTGCACCGAGGTGATGATGTCCACTGCGCCGGTCAGCAGCGCGTTGTTGAGCGCGGTCGCGTCGGTAAAGTAATTGTAGGTCACGCCGGCATTGGTCGGCGCGGCTCCCCAATAACCGTCGAACTTCTCGAGCGCGAGGGCCGAGCCGCGGCGCCAGTCGGCGAGCTTGTAGGGGCCGGTGCCGTCTTCGGTCGAGGTGATGTCGGTGGCAGCGTCGTTGACGATCCACACATAGGAGAGGTTATAGGGCAGCGAGATCGAGCGGCTCTTGAGCTTGACTACGACCGTGGCATCGTCGGGCGTCTCGATGGAATCGATGACCGACAGGCTCTTCTTGCGTGAGGACTTGGAGTTCTCGGCCACGACGCGCTCGATCGAGGACTTGACGTCGGCGGCGGTCAGCGGGTCGCCCGAGTGGAATTTCACGTTCGGCTGCAGCTTGAACGTATAGGTTAGGCCATCCTCGCTTTGGGTGTAGTCGGCCACCAGCGACTTCTCGACGGCACCCGCATCGGTCAGCTTGAACAGCGCCTCATAGACGTTGCCGTTGAAAGCCTCGTTCACGCCCTGCCCGGCACCGGCGGTGTTGTCGAGGTTCTGCGGCTCGTAGAGCGAGCCGATATTGATGGTGGCGCTGGCGTCGAAATCCTGCGCGGAGACGCCGAAGGCCGTGCCGGCAAACATCAGCGCGGCAAGGGCCACTGCGGTGAATTTGCGGGGAGCGATGACGCTGTTCATCTTGACGTGTTCCTTGTTCATCCAGCCGTCCGGGACGGCGCGTCGGCGGCTCTCACGGCCGCCTCTGAGGGCACATGGATACAGCGTAAGCTCAGGCAATCCCACTCGCAAGGCAGCGTGGGCATTCCAATTTTATGCAAGGCGGAGAAACGAAGTTCCGCCACTGTTCGAAGAATCAGGCCGCTGACGATTGCGGCAGCACGAACGGCACTTCCCCGCGTGGAACGACACCCACCTTGAGGTTGCAATCGAAGACGGCGTTGATGATGTCGTCGCGCAGCACCTCGCCCGGCGTGCCGAAAGCGACATCCTGACCCTTGCGCATCACCAGGATACGGTCCGACGCCATGGCGGCGAGGTTGAGATCGTGTAGAACCGCGATCACCCCGCCCCCCGCTTCGGCAAATTCACGGGCGATCTGCATGATGGCAAGCTGGTGCTTGATATCGAGGCTGGAGACGGGCTCATCCAGCAGCAGATAGCGCGGCGCGCCGTCGAGGACGGGCCGCCAGACCTGGCAGAGCACGCGCGCCAACTGCACCCGCTGCTGCTCGCCCCCCGAAAGATCCTGGTAGAAGCGCCCGGCGAAGCCGGCGAGGTCGACGCGCTCCAGCGCTTCCTCCGGCAAGGCATCGGGATTGTCGACGCCCGAGCGGCCTGCAGTGGTGCCAAGCGCCACGACCTCGCGCACGGTGAAGGGGAAGGACAGCGTCGTCGATTGCGGCAGCACGGCGCGCATGCTCGCCGCCTGCCAGGGCCTGAGGCGCTTGAGGTCGTTACCGTTGATCGTCACACGGCCGGTATAGGCATGGTCGCTGCAAAGCGCCTTGAGCAAGGTCGTCTTGCCCGAGCCATTGGGGCCGATGATCGTCGTGATCTCGCCAGGACGGGCGGAGAAGGCGACTTCATGGATGATGATCTTGTCGCCGATAGCAACGGAAACGTCGTGGGCAGCAAGCATGATGTTACCAGGCCAGCCGATCGCGACGGCGCAGCAGGATCCAGAGGAAGAAGGGGCCACCTACCGAGGCGGTGACGATGCCGATCGGCAGTTCGGCGGGGGCAACGATGACGCGGCTGATGGCATCTGCCGTCAACAGGAACGAAGCGCCCAGCAGCGCCGAGGCCGGCAGCAGGAAGCGGTGGTCTGGCCCGATGACGAGCCGCAACAGGTGCGGCACGACGATGCCGACAAAGCCGATGCCGCCACTGACCGCAACCGAGGCGCCGGTCGCCGCAGCCACGGCGGCGATGGCGATGTTCTTGAAGCGCTGCACCGGCACGCCGAGATGATTTGCCGTCGCCTCGCCCAGTGTCAGTGCGTTGAGCCCCTTGGAGAGAAAGAACGTCGCCCCGATGGCCACCGCGATAATCGGACCGGCCGCCGCGATCTTGAGCCAGGTTGCACCGGCGAGCGAACCAAGGCCCCAGAAGGTCAGGTCGCGAAGCTGCTGGTCGTTGGCGAGATAGACGAGCACGCCGGTAACGGCCCCCGCCAGTGCGCCGATGGCGATGCCGGCAAGCAACATCGTGGCCACGGCCGTCTGCCCGCGCGAGGTCGAGACGCGATAGAGCGTCAGTGTCGTCGCCAGCCCACCGCCGAACGCCGCGAGCGGCAGGGTATAGATGCCGAGCAGCGCCACGAGCGGAGCGGCGATCGTTCCGCCCAGCACGATGATGACCACCGCCCCCAGTCCGGCGCCGGCCGAGACGCCCACCAGGCCCGGATCGGCCAGTGGATTGCGGAAAAGACCCTGCATCACGACGCCGGAAACTGCCAGTCCGGCGCCGATCAGGATGCCCAGCACCAGCCGGGGCAGCCGAATGTCGTAAATGATGACCTGCTCACGCAGCACGGCGGGATCGGATTTGTCGACCAGCCCGAACCAGCTTTCGATAACCGCCCAGCCGCTCGACCCGGATGCGCCGGTGGTGAGGCTGAAGAGCGACACCACCACCAGCAAGATTGCGAGGCCTATGACCGTCACTCCCGCCAGCCGGGCCCTGTCCCCGGCACGCGCCGGACGCTCCTGTGCGGCAAACCAGGCTTTGAGAGTGAGGTCGGTCATGGCTCAGTTCCCCGAAAGGCTGTCGCCGTAGATGGCCTTGGCGAGGTCGCGGATGGCCGATGCCGTGCGCGGACCGAAGCCGAGGAGATAGGCGCCGTCGATGCGGACGATGCGCTTGTTCTGCCCGGCCGGCGTCAGCGACAGGGCCGGATGGGAGAACAGCGTTTCATCGCTCACCGCCAGTTCGCCGCCACGATCCATCATCAGGATCACATCCGGCTTTGCGTTGATAATCGCCTCGTCGGTCAGGGCCTTGTAGCCCTGGTAATCGGTGATGGCGTTCTCGGCGCCGGCCAGTGCGATGATGCCGTTCGCCGCACTGCCCGTGCCCGAAGCCTGGATCTTGCCGTCCTGCATCGAGAGGATGAACAGCACCTTCTGGCGCTGCGACACGTCCCTGGTCAGCTCCTCGGCATCCTTGAGGTCCTTGTCGACGGTTTCAGCGAGCTGTCTGGCCTTATCCTCGACGCCCAGGGCCTGTCCCACCGCCTTGATCTTGGCAAGGATGCCTTCGTGCGTGAAGCCTTCCGGCACGGTCTCGTAGGGAATGCTGGCCTTGGAGAGCACGTCCAGCGCTTCCTTGGGCCCCGAACCTTCGAGCACCAGCAGCGCACTCGGATTCACCGAGAGGACACCCTCGGGCGAGAGCGCCCGCATGTAGCCGACATCGGGAAGCTTGAGCGCCTCCTCGGGATAGACCGCCGTGGAATCGCGGCCGACAAGCCGGCCCTCTTCGCCCAGCGCGAAGATGATTTCGGTCAGCGAGCCACCGACGGCCACCAGCCGGGACGTATCGGGGAACGGCTTGAGGTCCTGCGCCAGGGCAGGCGTCGCCAGCAAAGCGACCGCCAGCGTCAAGGCCTTGAGCGGCTTGGAAAAATGCAGCGTCATGATCGCGTCTCTCAGGCCGCCGTCGATTGGGCGAGTGCGGGCAGGCTCTCGACCAGCGCGCGCCATTCGGGCCGCTCATCGTGCCCTTCGACGCGCTTGCCGAAGAACTGGATGATGAGCTTCTGGTCGGCGCCATAGCACTCGACAGAAGTCACGTGGCCATCCGAAGTCGGCTTGCGCACCGCCCAGACTTCCACGATCTGGTCGAGACGCAGATGCAGGTGGAAGGTCTCGTCGAGCACGTTGAGCCATGGCCCCATCGGCTCGACCTTGGCCACCGGTCCGCCATGGATCTGGATGCAGCCGGCATTGCCGACGAACACCATGATCGGCAGCGAGATGCCTGCCGCGCCGTGCATCAGCTGTTCGGTCGCCGACGGATCGAGCGGCCAGGCATATTGATTGCCGACCATGCGCATGGCCTGCAGGCGCTCGAGATTGAGCTTCTTGAGCATGCCGAAGAACTGGTGCGTGTCGGTGAGGCGCGACCAGTTTTCACGCAATTCCTCGGCGTTCGCGGCGGCAGCTGCATCCACCGCGCCGGCGTCGGGAACTTCACCGATCTCGACGGTCTGCGACTGGTCCTCGGCCCGCAGACGCGCGGCGAGTTCGTTCCAGGCATCCATGTTCGTGGCCGGGCGCGAATGCACCTTGTGCACGGCATTGCCGGCGGCATCGAAGAACTGCAGCGAATGGCGCACGCCACCCTCGCCGTCCTCCTTGCGGACCGCGAAGCCGCTCGCCCACTTCTTGGGGAAAATGCGCAGGTCGATCTCGTCGCCGAGCACCAGCGCGCTCATCGGACCGACCTTGACGTCCTCATAGGGGCCGATCTTTTCGTGGACGGCGCTTTCGTTGCGCGTCAACGCCATTACCTCGCCGCAGGCAGGCAGGCCCTCGAGCAGAACGGCAACGTCGGGGTTGAGCCGCACCACGCTCTCGCCCACGAAAGCGGCGGTCAGTTCGGCTTCGGAAATCCCGCGGATGCGCGCGAAATCGCGCTCGCGCATCTTCGGGTGCATGGCCCGCAATTCACGAATCTCGGCCGGAGATTTGGCCATCTTTGGCTCCCTCATTTGTTCAGTATCAGCTTGCCCTGACGGGTGATCTTGAGGCGGTAGACCGCCTGTTCGTGGAGGATCTGCACCTCGGTGCTCCCCTCGAAGATCTCTTCGCTGGTCAGCGTGCGCGGGGCTCCGTCCTGCTGCGGGCGAGCCGGCTTGGATAGAGCGGAGGTCTGTCGTTCGAGGTTGGGCACGTGTCTGATCCAGCAGTCGAAATCGGGCGACTGGCGCCTCGACTTAATTCTTGACTCTGAGTATCAGGATTTATAGACACGTCAATAGTGGATTGCAGGAGTCATGTTTTCTGTGATCGATCGAGTGCGAGCAAGCCCCAAGCCAGCCAGCATGTAAAAATAACTGGAGACTCTGATGGGGCTGGTAAGAAGAAACGTCGTGGTGCTGCTGGGCGGTGCCGCGATGACGGTCCTGGTGGGCGTGCCGCAGGTGGCAGCGCAAAGCCAGGGCCAGAACGGCAAGTTCGTGACGCTGCTTGAGCGTCTGGTGATCGGCGCGGGGGCGCCGAAAGTGGCCGTCGACACGCCGCAGGCGGTGACGGTGGTGGATCAGGCCGATATCGACGCGGCGCAGGCAACGACCGTCAAGGACGTGCTCGAAACCGTGCCCGGCGTCTCCGTCATCGGCAGCGACCGCATTTTCGGGGAATCGTTCAACATCCGCGGCATCGGCACGGCCGAGAACTCGGGTGATGAATCGCGCATCATCGTGACGGTGGACGGCGCCAAGAAGTTTTACGAGCAGTACCGCATGGGCTCGTTCTTCTCCGATCCCGAGCTTTACAAGCAGGTGGAAGTCCTGCGCGGTCCCGCTTCCTCGACCCTTTACGGTTCGGGCGCTCTGGCCGGCGTCATCAACTTCACCACCAAGGACGGCTCCGATTTCATCAAGGACGGCCAGACCGGCGCGATCCGTGTCAAGGGCCAGTACTCCTCGAACGGCAACGGCACGCTGATGTCGGGCCTGGTCGCCCACAAGTTCAACGAGGGCTTCGATATCCTCGCCACCGGCAACTGGCGGCGCTCGAACGATTTCGACCTCGCCAATGGCGGCGTCCTCTCAGGCTCGGCGTTCGATGCCTATTCCGGCCTTATCAAGGGCACGGCGCGGTTCGGCGACCAGGACGACCAGAAGCTGAGCGTTTCCTACCAGCGCTGGTCGAGCAAGAACAACGACCAGGACTATGCCCAGACCGGTACCGTGGCCGCGTTCGGCACGGTCGACCGCGACGTGGTCGACCAGACGGCCGTGCTGCACTACGAGAACGCCGCCACCGACAATCCGTGGGTCGATCTCAAGGCGAACCTTTCCTACTCGGACACCTATGTGAAGCAGACCAATTCGGCCATCGGTTCGATCGGTGACGCCGAATACGGGTACAAGACCTGGCAGGCGAGCCTCGAGAACACGTCCGAATTCAGCGGCGAAAGCTGGCAGAATTTCCTGACCTACGGCGCCCAGCTTTCCTATCAGGACCGCATCGCCTTCACGACGCTGCCGCTCCCGAACACCACGATCTCGACGCACCCGGAAGGCAAGGACACGCGTCTTGGCATCTATGCCCAGGACGAGTTCATCCTAAACGACCAGCTGACCATCATCACTGGCGGCCGTGCCGACTTCGTCTGGCAGAAGCCGGAGGTCACCACCAAGGGCCAGCACGAAATCCAGGACGTGGCGCTCTCGCCCAAGGTGGCGGCGCTCTACAAGTTCAACGACAACGTCTCGATCTTTGGCTCGGTCGCCCATACTGAGCGCCTGCCGACGCTCGATGAGCTCTACCAGTACAACAGCGTCAAGGGTCCGAGCCTCAACCTCGAAAAGGAGCAGTCGAACTCCTACGAGGCGGGCTTCGCACTCACCGGCTACGAGCTGCTGTTCGATGGCGACCAGGCGACCGTCAAGGTCACCGGCTTCTACAACGACCTCACCAATCTCATCGAATCCTCGCCGTCGGTCGTGGGCAACCCCTACTTCCGCAACGTCGGCAAGGCGACGATCTATGGCGTGGAAGTGGAAGGCAGCTACGAGTCCGAATTCCTCTTCGGCCGTCTGGCCTATGCCGCCATGGTCGGCACGAACGATGTGACCGGCAAGGCCCTTACCTCGGTGCCCGGCCACAAGCTGCAGCTCACCGTCGGCGCCCGTAACCCCGAGTACAATCTCGAATACGGCGCCAAGGCAACGATCGTGGCCTCGACGGAAACCGGCGTGCTGCCCGTCACTGGTAGCGATGCCTCGACGCCCGGCTACGCCACCTTCGACATCTTCGCCAACTGGAAGCCGGAATCGGGTCCCCTGGCCGGCACCGAAGCGCAGTTCTCGATCGAGAACATCTTCAACGCCGACTATCGCGACAACCAGACGCCGGACCGCTCCAAGGGCCGCACCTTCAAGCTGACGCTGGCCAAGCAGTTCGACTACTGACGCTACCTCTACCGGCGCGGACGCATGTGCCGCGCCGGCTTTTCCCATGCATGGAGACAAGGAATGATCGCGCGAGCATTTGGAATGTTGGGGATGCTTGCCGCGATTGGCCTGCCGCCGGCCGCCGTAGCGGCAACCACGGCGCCGGCGGCAGGGTTGTCCCTCGAACTCAACGCGCTGCAACCGAGCGAAACCGGCTGCCGCGTCACGTTCCTCGCCACCAATTCCCTCGGCAAGCCGCTCGACAAGGCGGCCTTCGAAGTGGCGCTCTTCAACGCCACGGGCGGCATCGAGCGCCTGGTGACCCTCGATTTCAAGGCGCTGCCCGAGGGCAAGACCAAGGTGCTTCAATTCGATCTCGCCAAGACGCCCTGCGATGGCCTGAGCCGCGTGCTCATCAATGACGTCGCGGCCTGTACGGGCACCGGTGTCGAGGCCGGCGAGTGCCTCGTCTCGCTTACCACCTCCAACAAATCCACGATCCAGTTCGGGCTCTGACCATGAGCGCGGCCTGGCCGATCTGGAACAATGACAATCCCCTGCCCGGCCGCCCGCCGCGCGCCTGGGTGCCGGTCGTCATCCAGAACCCAGGCCACCCGGTGCCGACCGTGGCGGCCCCCGGCGTCTCGCTCCTCGATCTACCTGCTCCGCGCAAGTCGGCGCGCTGGGCTTTCGGCCCGCTTGCCTCGCTCCTCTTCCACGCCGCTGCGCTGGCCGCCGGCATCTTCATGTTCCTGCCCACCGACGACAGCCTTGATGTCGAAGGCTCGGCAGTCGAAGTCGAAATCATCGCCATGCAGACCGTCGCCGCCAACGAGGTGAGCGAGGTGCAGAGCGATGCCACGCAATCCATGGTCTCCGCCGGCGGCGAGGTCATAGAGGCCGCCGAACCGGAAACTCTGGATCCCGTCGAGCCCGAGCAGGCGACCCAGCCCGAGACCGCGGAGCCAGTCGAGACCGAGGCTGTCGAGACCGTTGAACCGACGCCCCTTGAGGAAGTGAAAGTCGCCGAGGTGACCGAGCCTGCTCCGCCCGTTCAGCAAGCCGAGACAGTCGAACCAGTCGAAATCGCCCCCGTCGAAACGGCCCCGCTCCTCGCCTCGACCGCGATCACGCCCGAGCCGCTGGAAGCCGTGCAGCCTGAGGCGGCGGAGGCAATCGAGCCTCCCGATACGCTTGAGATCACCCCGCCCAAAAGCGAGGTCGTCGAGGCCGTCGATCCCGACGCGCCACCGGTGCCCAAGACCCGCACCGTCGCACAGCGGCAGGAGCCCACCTATCCCAAGGAGCCGGCAAAGCCCAAGGCGGAAACGCCCAAGAAGCAGGAACCGCAGAAGCCCAGGCCCAACCAGGGCGGCAATGGCGGCAATTCCAATGCGGATGCGCAGGCACGCGCTTCGGTCGCCAGCCAGCAGGGCACCGGCCCCCAGGGTAATGGCGCCGCGCTCACTAAATATCAGGGTCAGGTACTATCCAAGATCCGCCGGGCCCTGCGTAACTATCGCGGCCCACGCGGCAATGGTGAACTCGTCGTGCAATTCGTCGCCTCGGCCAATGGCACTGCTTCTGGCATAAGTGTCATCAGTTCCTCGGGCAATGCCGGCTTCGACGCAGCCGCCGTCGACATCATCCGCCGGGCCGCCCCCTTTCCGCCGATTCCTGCGGATGCAGGCACCAATAGCTGGACCTTCAAGATGCCGTTCGGGTCTGGGCGCTAGGGTCCGTACTCAATAAGTCCCGGCGCCCCAGAGCGCTATCTCCCCATCCGACAGATTCCAACGGAAGCACCGTCCGTCTGCCGCGCCACACCCACTGAACTTCCCCGGCCGCAGAGCCGGGGCCCACGGATATCTCCACTCGAGTGGAGGGTGGCAATGGGCCCCGGAACAAGTCCGGGGAAGTCCGGTGGGTGGGGCGGCCATCGCAACCTCATCTACCGGTACAATTGAGTACGGACCCTAGAGCGTTGGATCATGACCCGGGACTGCCTCCGCCAACGGATCTCCCCCGCCTCACGCAATCCGGTTGAACCACAACAATGACAGCCCCGCCGCCAGCAGCGCGACCAGCGCGCCGATCCCCGCGAAGATGAACGCGATCTCGGTCAGCTTCTTCTCCATCACCAGGCGAGAGGAGAGCGTCTCATAGACCTTGGCAAGGTCGTCGGATGATTGCGCGGCGAAGTACTCGCCGTCCGTCGTCCGCGCGATTTCCTGCAGCGCCGTCTCATCCAGTTGCGCCCGCATCGAGCGGCCGCCGAAATCGACGACATCGCCGTTGGTCGAGCCGAAGCCGACCGTATAGACGCGCACGCCATAATCCGCGGCTACCTTGCCGGCCTGAATGGGGTCCGGTCCCGTCGTCGTAGCCCCATCGGTGAGGAGGATGACGAAGGCGTTCTCGTACGAGCCCGGCTCAACCGGCACGTGGTCAGGCGGCTCGGCGGCGTTGGGTTCCGCGAAAGGCAGGCCCAGCGCGTCCCCACCGGGGCCGAAGCCCGAGGTGCCAAATCCGCCGACCTCGAAGCGCTGGTCGGGAAAAATCGTCGCCAGCGATACCAGCACGCCCGACCCAACCGCGGTTCCGCGCCAGAGCTGGAACTGGTCGATGGCGCTATACAGCGCCTCGCGATCCACCGTCGGGGCCTGCACCAGCAGGGCAGCGGCGGCAAAGGCGACGATGCCGACCTGCACGTCGGCCGGCTGCTGCGCGATGAACTTCTTGGCGGCTTCCTGCGAGGCGGCGAGCCGGTTCGGCTGCACGTCACGCGCCCGCATCGAGCCCGAGACATCCATGGCAAGGATCACCGTCGAGCGTGTCGAGGCCAGCGTCACCACTGCCGCCGGTCGCGCGACCGCGAGGATCAGGATGGTGAGGGCGAGGAGGAACAAGGCCGGCGGCACATGCCGGCGCCAGCTCGAACGGCCGGCCATGGCCTGCTTGACGATGCCAAGATTGGCGTAGCGCACCGCCGTTTTCTTGCGTCGGCGCAGCAGGGCCACGTAAAGCGCCACGAGCAGCGGCACGAGCAGCAGCAGCCAGAGCATGGGCATCCACAGGAAGGTCATGACATGCCTCCTCCCGCCAGGGCGGTTCCGCGCGACTGAGCCTTGCGCATGCCGGCAAAGCGCAGCACCGCATCGAGCAGGTCGTCGTCGGTCGACAGCTCGAGCACATCCATGCCGGCGGCGCCGAAGGCTTCCATCGTCGCCTCCTCGGCACGCTGCGCCTCGGCGACGAAGCGCCGGCGAAAGCCCTTGTCGTTGGTGTCGACCGTCAGTTGCTCGCCGGTCTCGGCATCCTGGAACACCAATACGCCAAGATCAGGGAGCGCCATGTCGAGCGGATCGATGAGACGCACCGCGATCGCCTCGTGCCGGCGGTTGAGGTCGAACAATGCCCGCTCCCAACCCGGCCGCGAAATGAAGTCGGAAACGACGAAGACAATGCTTCGCCGCTTGATGGTCGAGAACGCCCGTCGCAGGAATGCGGCAAGGTCCGTCTGCGGCGCGCGCAACAGGCGTGGCTGGGACTGGACCTTGTCGAGAATATGCAGCACCTGCGGTCGCCCGCCGCGCGGGGGGATGACGAAATCGCTGACGCCGTTGAAGCCAATGGCGCCGACGCGGTTGCCCTGCCGGGTAAGAAGTCGTGCCAGCACCGCAGTGAACTCGGCGAGCACCTGCCGCTTGTTGACCTCGCGCGAACCGAAATCGACCGAAGGGCTGAGGTCGAGCAGGAACCAGGCCGTGACCTCGCGGTCCTCGTTATAGACCCGCACGTGCGGCGTCTGCGTGCGCGCTGTGACGTTCCAATCGATCAGGCGCACGTCGTCATAGGGCTGGTATTCGCGCAAGTCGGCAAAATCGATACCGAAGCCCCGGAACAGCGAGCGATAATCCCCCTGCAGCAACCCGTCGAGCCGGCGGATCACCGTCCATTCTAGGCGCCTGAGGACGGCCTCAGCCGGATGCGGCGACGCGGACATGGGCTTCCAGCGGCTTTTCTGGCGCAGGCACGGCCTGCAGTATCTGCGAGACGATGGTATCGGCCGAAATGCCCTCCGAGAGCGCTTCGTAGGAGAGCACGATGCGGTGGCGCAGCACGTCGCCAACAACGTCCACCACGTCTTCGGGCAGCACATATTCGCGGCCGCGCAGGAAGGCGAGCGCCCTGCCCGCCTCGATCATGTTGATGCTCGCGCGTGGGCTCGCCCCGAAGGTGATGAAGCGCGGCATGTCGCCCAGCCCCACCGAAGCCGGGTCGCGCGTGGCCTTGGCGACCTTGACCGCGAACTGGATCAGCGAGGGGTCGACATAGAGAGCCCGGCTCTTGGCCTGCAATTGCACGAGCTGGTCGATCGTGGCAACGCGCGCCACGGCCTGCGCCACCCCCGTCACGCGCGAAACAATGACGAATTCCTCCTCTTCGCTGGGGTAGCCGACCAGCACCTTCATCATGAAGCGGTCGACCTGCGCCTCGGGCAGCGCATAGGTCCCGTCGGTCTCGATCGGGTTCTGCGTGGCCATGACCACGAAGGGCTCGGGCACCTTGTGGGTTTCTCCCGCAATCGTCACCTGACGCTCCTGCATCACCTCGAGCAGCGCGCTCTGCACCTTGGCAGGCGCGCGGTTGATTTCGTCGGCGAGCAGGAGGTTGCAGAAGACAGGTCCGAGCGAGGTCGAGAAATCGCCGGTCTTCTGATTGTAGATGCGCGTTCCGACCAGGTCCGACGGCACGAGGTCGGGCGTGAACTGGATGCGTTTGAACGAGCCGTGGATCACATCGGCCAGCGTCGAGACCGTCAGCGTCTTGGCGAGGCCGGGCACGCCCTCCACCAGCAGGTGCCCGCGCGCCAGCAGCGCCACCAGCACGCGTTCGAGGAAGTGGTCCTGGCCGACCACGACCTTTTTGACCTCATAAAGAACCTCCTCCATCAGGGAGGCGGCGGCGGGGGCGGAATTCTTCGCTTTCTCGTCCATTTCTCCATCCGGTCTTGCTGGCAATCTCTAGAGCGGGGATTCCCCCACCGCGCCCGCGGCGCTTTCGATGGGCACGGCGAAGCCGATACCGGCAAAGGTGCGCAGTCCCGATGGGTTGAGGATCGCGGTCACGATCCCGACCACATCGCCGTTGGCATCGATCAGCGGTCCGCCTGAATTGCCCGGATTGGCTGCCGCGTCGAACTGGATGAGGTTGGTGAGGCGCGACTTGTCGCCCTGCTCGAACGAGCGCCGCAGCCCCGAAACCACGCCTGACGAGGCCGAGGGACCGATGCCGAAGGGGAAGCCGATCGCCTCCACCTCGTCGCCCGGATGCAGGTTAGCGGTCGAGCCGAGCGTGGCCGGTTGCAGGTCGTCGGGAATGACGTCGGGCAGGATGATGGCGAGATCGTTCTCAGGCCGCGCACCTACGATACGGGCTTCGGACTCGCTGCCGTCGAAGAACGTCACCCGCAGCTTCTTAGCCGCGCCGGCAACGTGGAGATTGGTGAGGATCGTGCCCTGGTCATCGATGATGACGCCGGTACCGACGGCCGTGAACTTCTCGTGGAAGTCCTCCTCGACACCCTTGCCGTCCGGGTTCTGCGCTGCCGGGTTGTCGGGCTCGTTCGGCGCCGCCTGCGGACCGGGCAGCGGCGTCACGGGCGGCTTGGGCGGCGCGGCGGCCTCGTCCTTCTTTTCCGGCTCGTCCGGATCATAGCCATTCACCCGCACCACGGAGCGAATGACCTTGCCGTAGACGAGTGAGGCCGTCGAAGGCGGGCGTGGCCGCTCGTCGACGATCTGGTTGACGCTGGCCTTGAATTGTCCGGGCGTGATGTTCTGGGGTGGTGGCTTGAGGGCATCGTAGGTGCCGACCGCAGCGAGCGTCACCAGCGCGCTGATCGCGACCAGTACCGGGCCCTGATGCCGCGCATAAAGCCTCTGCCAGCCGGAGGCGGCGCGCTGGCGCAAGGTCGGCGCTTCGTCCTCGGCCGGGCCGTCGACGAAAACCGGGGTTACGCCGTCCTTCTCTACCCACGGCGAAGCACCCGCCGCGCGCGGCTTTCCCGATCTGCTGTAAACCGGCCGCCTATTCACTTCAAACGCTCCCCGCGCCTGACATCGGCAAACCAAGCCCCTCGCTTGAGGCTAGTCGAGCCCAGGCAAGGGAGCCAAGCGAAAACCCGGAGAAAGGTTCCCGCCTCTCTCAAAAGTGAGTGAGCCGCGATTGCGGCAAGGCGCCCCTGGAGCGGCCGCATTTAGCGCTTGGAGCGGATGGCCGCCCCCGATATGGTCGGCCCGGAATTCTGGAGGGAACTCGAAATGACTAAGTTTGTAACGTCGCTGGCCCTTTCGGCGGCGTTTGCACTCACTGCCGCTGGCACCGCTCAGGCCGCCGGCGAAAAGATCTCGGTACTCACGCCGTACCTGTCGGCAATCGCGACCGCCGAAATGATCGACTCGTTCAAGGCGCAGGCCGAGAAGTTCCAGTGGACGGTCGATGTCGTGGACACGGCCGGCGACATGGGCGCCTTTGCCAGCCGCCTCGAAGACGCCACCACCAAGGCCCCCAATGCCATCGTGCTCGTCTCGGTCGATCCGGCCCAGATCCAGGATCAGGTCGACAAGGCCAAGGCCGCCGGCATCCCCGTGGTGACCATCGACGGCGCCAAGAACGCCTCGACCGTGCTCAACGTCACCTCGGACAATTTCGTTCTCGGCCAGACCATGACGAAGTTCCTGTTCGATGCCATCGGCAACAAGGGCAACATCGTCCGCTTCTTCTATTCGGCCCATCCGGGCGTGCATGCGCGCGAGCTGGCGCTCGATGAAGCCCTCAAGGCCAATCCCGACGTCAAGCAGGTCGCCGACCACTATGTTCAGGTCCCCGGCCAGATCGATGACAGCCGCGCCGCCATGGATGCGATCCTTCTCGCCAATCCGGCCGATGGCGCGATCAATGCCGTCTGGGCAGGCTGGGACGAGCCGGGCATCGGCGCCAACCTCGCCATCGAGGCTGCGGGCCGCAAGGGCATCGTGGTTGCCGGCATCGACGGGAATCCCGAAGCTATCGAGCTCATCAAGAAGTGCTCGGCCTATATCGGCACCGTGCGCCAGGGCTTCACGCAGATGGCCGATATCGCCGCTGAGCAGCTCAACACCATCCTTGCCGGCGGAAAGCCGGAAAAGGACGAGCTCTATGCCCCTGTCGAGCTGATCACGCGCGACAGCCTCGGCGTCAAGTGCGAGTGACGGCAGACCATTGCTTGCCCTATCCGGCATGACCAAGCGCTTCGGCGCCACCAACGCCCTCGAAGATGTGAGCCTCTCACTCTCCGGGGGCGAAGTTTTGGGTCTGGTCGGCCATAACGGCGCCGGCAAATCGACGCTCATCAAGATCGTCGCCGGCGCGCAGCCGGCCGATGGCGGCACCATCGCCGTCGACGGCCAGGGCATGCATTTCGCCTCGCCCCACGATGCCTATGCGGCCGGCATTCGCGTCATCCACCAGGATGCGCCGCTCGTGCCGAGCTTCGACACCATCGACAATTGCTTCCTCGGCCGCCCCTATCCCAGGCGGTTCGGCACCATCGACCGCAAGGCGATGCGCGAAGCCATCGCGCGCCATGCCCGCGAGATCGCGCCTGACCTGCCGCTCGACCTGCCCGTGGCCTTCCTGCCGCCCGCCGAAAAACAGTTCGTGCGTCTCCTGCGCGCGGTGTCTGACGAAGGCCGCTTCCTCATTCTCGATGAGCCCACCGCTGCACTCCCGGCCGAAGATGCGCACCGCTTCTTCGCCGTGCTCGAGCGTATGCGCGCCCGCGGCACTGCCATCATCCTCGTCAGCCACCGGCTCGACGAGATCGCCGAATTCTGCGACCGCGCCATCGTCCTCAGGGACGGGCGTGTCGCTACCGAATTGCCTAAGGCCGAGCTCACCGTTGCGCGCCTCGTCACCGCCATGGGCGGCAGCCATCCGACGGCCGATGATCGCCCTGCCATTGCCGCGGACGCCCAGGTTATCCTCGACATATCCGGTCTCACGACGAGCGAACTCAAGACGCCCGGGAGCCTCAAGGTCCGCGCAGGCGAAGTCGTCGCGCTCTACGGCCTTTCCGGCTCCGGCCGATCGAGCCTGCTCCACGCCCTCTGGGGTGCCGAACCAAGCCGGACGGGCTCCGTGACCATTGAGGGCCAGGCCTACCGCCCGCGCTCACCGCGCGACGCCGTGCGCACCGGCATTTCCTACGTCCCCGCCGACCGCCATCGCACTGGCCTCTTCGGCAGCCTCGACCTCGTCTTCAACAAGACGCTGCCTCTGCTCTCGAGCTATCGCGTCACGCCGTCGCTGCCGATCCCCGACCGGAAGGCCGAGCGCTCAGCCTTCCTGGTCGCCGCCGAACGCGTCTCCATGGCCTTCCGTTCGCCCGGCCAGCTTGCCCGCACGCTTTCGGGCGGCAACCAGCAGAAGCTCATCTTCTCGCGCTGGGCCAACCGTCATTCGCGCGTCATGCTGCTCGATGAACCCACCGAGGGCGTCGACGTCATGGCCAAGCAGGCCATCAAGGAAATCATTCGCGCTATCGCAGCCGACGGCAACGCGGTGCTCGTTTCCACCTCCGATCGCGAGGAGGCGCTGGAGCTGGGCGACCGCGTGCTGGTCTTCCGCGACGGCGCCATCGTCCAATCCTTCGAGCGGGCGCAGGCCTCGCCCGAGGCTCTTTCTACCGCCGCGCAGGCCAAGGCTAAGGCATCGTGACTGCATTCAATCTCAGCCGCTTCGGCACCCTGATCGCCTTCGTCCTGCTCTGCGTGGCCTTTTCCATCGCCGCACCGCAGGCCTTTGCCAGCCAGGGCAACGTCTACAATCTCATCCAGCAGATGGCGACGCTGGCCATCGTCGCAACCGCCGCAACGCTGGTCATGACCATTGGCGAGTTCGATCTCTCTGTCGGCTTTTCCGCCTCGCTTGCCGCCGTTATCTGCTTTGCGCTTTTCGGCCAGGGCTATGACGTCTGGCTCGCCGTTCCCGCCGCACTCCTTGCCGGCATCGTCGCGGGCGCGGCCAATGGCATCCTCGTCGCCCGGTTCGGCATCCCGTCTTTTGTCGCCACATTGGCGCTCGGCACCATCCTTTCTGGCCTCGCCTTTGGAGCCTCGGGCGGCGCGAGCATGTTCAAGAACGTACCGGATGGCTTCAAGACGCTGGCGCGCGGCGACCTCTTCGGCATTCCGGTCCTGGCCTTCTGGATTGTCGCTGTCCTCGGCATTGCCAGCTTCGTCCTGACCCAGACCGAATTCGGCCGGCGCCTGCGCGCCATCGGCGGCAACCCGCAGGCCGCCCGCCTTGCAGGCCTGCCGGTGCTACGCGACGTCATCGTCACCTTCGCCATTGCCGGCGGCCTTTCGGCTCTCGCCGGCCTGCTGCTCGCCTCGCGCCTCGGCAGCGTGCAGCACACAATGGGCGAGCCGCTGCTGCTGCCCGCCTATGCTGCGGTCTTCATCGGCACCACCGCCTCGCCGACCGGCTCGCCCACCGTTATCGGCACCCTGCTCGGCGTCGCCATCACTGGCGTCCTCGCCAACGGCATGACCATTTTGGGCGTCGACCCTTTCATCCAAAAGATCATGACCGGCGTCATCATCATCGTTGCGGTGCTGCTGCGCCGCATGGGCCGGACCGCGCAATGACCTCTCCGACCGATCCCATTCTCGTCTTCGATATCGGCTCGTCCGGCCTCAAGGCCGCGCTCTTTGCCGCCGACGGCACCATGCTCGACAGCGACGAAGTCGCCTATCCGCCCGGTTCGCACCCGCATCGCCAATCGCCCGAAGGCTGGTGGGAAGCGGCCGTCGAAGCGGTCGGCCACCTGCCGCCCCTGCGCGTCTCGGCCATCGTCCTCAGCGGCACGATGGAAAACCTCATCGCCGTCGATGGCGACGGCAATGCGCTGGGCGAAGCCCTGCTCTATTCCGATCCCTGCGGCGCCGCCTATGTGGAGGCCTATCGCGACCGCATCGATCCCCGGATCGCCGGCAACGCGCCCGAGCCGCTGATGACCGCGTTCAAGCTCGCTTGGCTGCGCGAGCACGAGCCTGAGCATTATGCCGCCGCCGAGCGGTTCCTCCCCGGCTCCAAGGATTTCGTGGCCTATAGGCTCACCGGCAAATACGTCACCGACCCGACCTGCGCCGCGACCACGGGCCTGATGGACCTCGCCGCCCGCGACTGGTCCGACGACCTCCTCACCCTTTTCGAGATCGAGCGCGCCCGCCTGCCCGTCATCCTCCCGGCAGCCACAGTCATTGGTACGTTGTCCGAGGAAGCGGCCGAGCTGCTCCATCTCGATCCGGGCATTCCCGTCATCAACGGCTGCGGTGATGGCGGGGCCACGACCGTCGGCAGCGGCGCCGACCGTGCCGACGATATCAGCCTCTATCTGGGCACCACCGGCTGGGTCGCCCGCATCGTGCCGCCCGCCCAGTCGGCCGCGCCGCGCCCCTTCTATCGCCTTCCGCATCCCTTCACCGACGATATCATCGAGATCGCGCCAATCCTTTCGGCAGGCGCGGCCGCCGACTGGGCCCGCACCGCGGTCGGCAGCGATATTCCCAAGGGCGAGGCGCTGGCCGAGGCTGCCGACCGGCAGCCCGGCAACGCGCTCTTCCTGCCCTATCTCCACGGCGAACGCTCCCCGTTCATCGACCTGGACGTGCGGGCGGCCTTTCTCAATGTCTCCGGCACCGATGGCCCGGGCGAGCTCTACTACGCCGCCCTCGAAGGCGTCGCCTTCGCCATCAGCGCCAATATCGCGGCGATGGGCGAACTCGGCAGTGGCTCGGTCAGCCTTGTCGGTGGCGGCGCGCTCAGCGCGGTCTGGCCTCAGATCATCGCCGACGTCCTGCGCGCTCCCATCACGCGCCCGGCAAGCCCGGTAAACGCCACCAGCTTCGGCGCCTTCCGCATCGCCCTGCGTGCCCTCGGACACGACGATGCCGAAACCAGCTTTTCGGTCGTCGCCACCCCGCGCCCCGACCGCTACGAACGCCTCGATCGCCAGCGCCAGCTTTTCGATGCCGGCACGGCTTTCGCCCGAACGCTCGGCAGGTAGTCCAAACAAAAAGGCCGGCTCAACGAGCCGGCCTTTTCATTCATTTCGCTACTGACTTCAGGCCTTGCGGCTGCTCAGCAGGGCCCAGGCGCCGGTGACGGTCATCGCAGCGAAAGCCATCTTGATGATGTCCCAGACGATGAACGGCTGGACGGCCACGGCGAAAGCCGAGCCCAGGATGTTGGTCTGGTCGATCCAGGTGGTGCCGGCCGCGAGGGCCAGGAGCCAGACGAAACCGAAGGCGAAGCAGAGGGCGTCGGCGGCGACCATCGTACCGAAAAGGGCGATGGGCTTGCGCGAGAGGCCAGCATCGGCGGCGCGGCCGATGACATAAGCCATGGGGATCATGCCGACGATGAAGCCGAAGGTCGGCGAGAAGAGGTAGCCGATGCCGCCACCACGCGAGAAGACGGGGAGGCCGAGCAGGCCCTCGGCGATATAGGCGACGACGGTCGCCACGCCCACGCGCCAGCCGAAGGCGGCGGAAAGGGCGGCTACGACCAAGGTCTGGAAAGTCACGGGAACCGGAATCAGCGGAATATTGATCCGAGCGGAGACCGCCATCAGGATCGTGCCGGCGAGAACGGTGAAAGCGGTAGCGACCATCTTGTTGGTGCCGGCCTTCGGCTCGAGCACGCCCAGGATGGTGTTCGGGGTCGTAAGAGTTAGCGCCATTGCGGTTAAGGTCCACCCAAGAAATTATGTCCGCTAGTTCTAGTCAGTAGAGTCCGGCAACGCAATGACTTCCGCCCCAGCGTTCAGCACCGATTTCGATCCCCAGACCGGCCGCCCGGTTGCCGCTGCGCCCGGCCTCGTGCGCCTTACCGCGCCCAATGCCAGCCCCTATACCTTCACCGGCACCAACACGTTTCTCCTCGGTGAGAGAAGCGTCGCGATCCTCGACCCCGGCCCGGACAGCAACGAGCACCTCAATGCGATTCTCGATGCCATCGCCGGCCGACCGGTCGAAGCCATCCTCCTCACGCATACGCACAAAGATCACTCCTCACTCGTCCCGAAACTGCGCGCGGCAACCGGCGCACCGGTCTGGTTCGGTGGCCGCCATCGCCTGTCGCGCCCCTTGCGTCCTTTCGAGATCAACACGCTCTCGCGCTCCTGCGACTGGGACCTCGTGCCCGACCGCGTGCTCACCCATGGCGAGCGCATAAGCATCGACAAGCTCGCCCTCGAGGTCATTGCGACCCCCGGGCATTGTGCCAACCACCTCGCCTTCGGCCTGGTCGGGACGCCGCACCTGCTTACCGGCGATCACATCATGGGTTGGAATTCGACGCTCGTGGCCGTGCCCGATGGCTCGATGCGCGACTACTTCACCTCGCTCGATCGCGTCATCGCTACACCCTACCGGCACTACCACCCCGCTCATGGCGGCCCGATTGCGGACGGCGCTGCCTATGCCCGCGCGCTGAAAGGGCATCGCGAGGCGCGCAACATGCAGATCGTGGCGGCTGTCGAGGACGGCGCCCGCACCATCATGGCCGTGGTCACCCGCATCTATCCGCAGCAATCGCTGGCCATCCGCCACGCGGCGGCAATGACGGTGCGGGCGCATGCCGAATATCTCGCAGATCTCGGAGCCCTGCGCATGCGTCGCACCCTTTTCGGGACGCGGCTGCTGCCGGCCTGATCACTCCTGCGGCGGGGCTTCGGTGTCGAAGGGCTCGGGCGGTGGCGGACGCAGGTCGGCGGGGCGATCGGCGGGCACGACAACGTCGCTGCGCGTGCCACCCTGCACCGGCGGCGGCGTATCGCCCTCGGCGCCCCGAGGCGCAGGCACCAGCACGCTGTTGCGCAGCACTGTCGTCACTGCGCTATCGAGCGCCAGCAGGAATTCCTCGATGCGCTTGCCGTTGGCGCCGAGGTCGGAAAGGCTCGGCGTCAGCGAGGCCGAGCGCATGTCGACCACGCCGCCTTCGCCCCCCGTGCTGACCCTGATCGCCACCGCATCGCGCCAGCCCAGCCAGGTCGTGACCACGGCATCGATCTGGCCGGTACCGCGCGCCGTCGGCGGCGCCTGGCGCAGCCGCACGTCCCAGCCCCAATCGTTGACCAGCTTGCTCACCACTTCATAGAGGCGCGGCGCATCGAGCGGATAAATACGGGTATGGGCATTGGGAAAGGCAGCCTCTATCGCCGCCTGATCCACCGTGGGATCGACGCTGGGCGCGGGTGCGAGCAGCGCCAGCTTGAGGTCCTGGCTGGTCGAAACGTCGGTAACGCGCGGATAGCGCGAGGCCTCGATGAAGCCGTAGACGAAGGGCGCAAGGCAGAGAAGGCTGAGGATAAGGCCACCAAAGGCGCGGTCCCAGCCGCGATCACCCGTGATCCAGAGCCGGACCAGGGCACCCAGGCTAAGGAACAGCGACAGCCCCGCTACGATCAGCGCCACCAGCGCCATTGTATGGAACGCCTCGGTGGTGATGACCTGCTGGCGATGCAGGACGACCGGAATCACGGCCAGCGGCACGGCAAAGCTTGCCAGGCGCCGGGCCCAGATTGCCCATTTGGACGTCCGGATCAGTATGCGCATCGCCCCCTCGATGCGTCAGGGATTGAGGCGCTGACGCCGCCAGTCGCCGGCGGCATCCTGCGTGAACAGGAAGCGGTCGTGCAGGCGGAACTCGCCATCCTTCCAGAACTCGATTTCCCTGGGCACGATGCGGAAGCCCGACCAATGTGCCGGCCTCGGCACTTCATCCTCGCCCAGCTTCTTGGTCAGCGCATCGACGCGTTCCATCAGCTCGGCACGGCTTTTCAGCGGACGCGACTGCTCCGATGCGCTCGAAGCGATCTGCGAGCCGCGGGCGCGGCTGTGGAAATAGGCATCGGCCTCGGCAGCGTCGACAATCTCGACGGCCCCGCGCACGCGGAACTGGCGGCGCAGGGATTTCCAGTGCATCACGAAAGCGGCCTTGGGATGGGCCAGCAATTCGCGTCCCTTGGCACTCTCGAAATTGGTGAAGAAAGCGAAACCGCGCCGGTCATGGGCGTTGAGCAGCACCATGCGCACATCCGGCAGTCCGTCGGCATCGACGGTGGCGATGGCCATGGCGTGGGGATCGTTGGGCTCGCTCGCCCTGGCGGCGGCGAACCATTCCTCGAACAGATCGAACGGATCGATGGGCGCCTGATCGGCGTCATCCAGCAGACGGTCGGTAAGAGTTCTTTCGGCAGTCATGAGAAGACCTTCGGTCGTGAACTGGACAAGCCGGGGAGCCGTGGCCATATAGGACGTGAACGAGCGGTTCTGCAACCGCCATAGATTCGATTGGAACCCATGCGCGATCCATACACAGTGCTTGGGGTGCCGCGCTCGGCGAGTGAGAAGGACATCAAGTCCGCCTACCGGAAACTGGCCAAGGCGTATCACCCCGACCAGAACAAGGACGACCCAAAGGCCCACGCCAAGTTCGCCGAGGCCACGGCTGCCTATGACCTTCTCAATGACAAGGAGAAGCGTGGGCAGTTCGATCGCGGCGAGATCGACGCGGAGGGCAATCCACGCTTTGCCGGCTTCGGCAATGGCGGCGGCTTCAGCGGCGGTGCGCGCGGCTCCCGCAGCGCTGGCGGTGGCTCGGCCAATTTCTCGGCCGAGGACATCCTCAAGGAATTCATGAGCGGCTTTGGCGGCCAGGGCCGCCAGACCCGGACGAACCAGAGCTGGGATCCCTTCACCGGCTCGGCCGGCCCGGGCGCCTCGACAGCCAAGGGCGAGGACGTGGCGGCAACCGTCGCCGTCTCGCTCGAAGACGCCAACAAGGCGGCTTCGGTGCCGGTGCGGATGCCCACGGGCAAGGTGCTCTCGGTCAAGCTGCCGGAAAAGGTCGAGGAGAACCAGCAGATCCGCCTCAAGGGCCAGGGTCATCCCTCGGCCTATGGCGGGGAGCCGGGCGACGCGATCGTCACGGTCAAGTTCGCCCACCACAAGACCTTCCGCCGCGACGGCCGCGACCTGCGGGTCGATGTACCGATCACACTCTATGAAGCCGTGCTCGGCGCCAAGGTGCGCGTCCCGACGCTCGACGGCTCGGTGGAACTCAACCTCCCCGCCGGCGTCGACACCCTCAAATCCCTCCGCCTCAAGGGCAAGGGCCTCTACGGCGACGGCGACCTCTACGCCAACGTCAAGATCGTCCTCCCCGAAGGCGGCGACCCCGACCTCGAAAGCCTGATGCGATTCTGGAAGGACCAGAAGCCGTATAAGGTGCGGGAGTAAGGCTCCCCTCACCTGCCCACATACAACGGCTGATTTTTGATCCCCGATCATGCCGGCAGGTCTCCCTCCCCCTTGCAGGGAGGGGACAGGGGTGGGGGTGAGCAAGCGGCGCGGAGCTATCCATTTTACCGCGTGATCGTTCTCGCATCTCCACATTGCGGAGGCGGGGGTTGGCGAGTCCAAACGTCGAGTTTGTGCACCCCCACCCCTATCCCCTCCCCGCAAGGGGGAGGGAGACCTGCCGGCGAGATCACGCAATCCGGCTCGCTTCGCGACCTTTGCCTGATCGTCGTTCCGCCCTCACCATTTCCCACCTCCTATCCTCCCGGCTTCCTCTCCGCAGCTTCCCCACTTCCCTCACCCCACCCACCGCACTTCCCCGGCCGAAGAGCCGGCAACTGTAATTCAGGTTGCGAAGCTTGTTCGGGTTTTCATGATGGCGTTGATGGTGACGAGGAGCTTTCTGGCGAGGGCGACGAGGGCGGGCTTGGGTGGTTTTCCGGCCTGGCGCAGACGGTGGTAGAAGGCGTTGAGAGGCGATTGTGTTCGCAAGGATGCAACGGCGGCCATGTAGAGGGCCTGGCGGACGCGGCGGCGGCCCCCGCGGATGGAGCGCTGTCCGCGCCGTAGGCCGCTATCGTTGTTGAGCGGGGCCAACCCGGCCAGGGTGGCGATCTGCTTGCCCGAGCGTCGGCCCAGTTCGGGCATCAGGGCGGCCAGGACAGAGGCGGTGACCGGGCCGATGCCGGGCACCGAGCGGATCAGGGCCTGGTCCTGTGCCAGGGCGGCATCGCTGCCGATCTGGTTCTGGATTTCGACCTCGATGGCGGCGATGGCCTGGTTGAGGCCGGCCATGTGCCGGTCCAGGTCGGCGCCGATGAAGGAATCGGTTATCTCGATCCGGCGCTGCTTTTCCTGGGTGCGCATGGCCACCAACTGGTCGCGGCGGCGGCTGAGCAGGCCGAGCCGCTCGCGTCCGGCCTCGGGCAGCGGGTCGGCCACGAGGCGCAGGGCCCGGCCCATTTCGGCAAGCATGGCCGCATCGAGCGCATCGGTCTTGGCGAGCCGGCCGCTCGCCCGCGCAAAGTCACGGGCCCGCTGCGGATTGACCCGGACATGGCCGATCCCGGCCAGCGCCAGTCCGGCGCGCAAGCTCTTGTCGTAAACCCCGCTCGCCTCCAGCACCACGAGTGCCCTCCCGCTCCAGCGTGGCGGCGAATGCGGCGATGGCGTCCATCGTGTTAGCAATCCGCTGCACGCCCTCCCCGCCGGAAGAGGCGATATCCAGCCAGGCTTTCGAAACGTCGATTCCAATCCAGGTCGGTGATAGGGTCATGGGCCTGTCCCTGTGATCCGAGGTCCGTCTCGAGCGGCCTCGCGCAACTGTTCAGGTGTTTGTCAAAGCGGGCGGGGACCCGTGCCGGCTCTCGGTCTTTAAACCTGGGGCCCAACGGTCTCCCGCCCGCACCCAATATGACACAGCACAATTACACAGGGGCCCACGGGTCCCTCCACTCGAGTGGAGCGGTGCAATAGGCCCCGGATCAAGTCCGGGGACGTAAGGTGGTGGGGTGAGAGCGAGGGTATCCGGAGAGCAAAGAACGACCGTGCCAAAAAACTTATCCCCGCCCCCATCACCCTCCCGCATACTCTCCCCATCCCTCCGCCAACGGCGAGGCACAGTACGCAGTGCCGCGGCGGCTGGCGGCAGGACTGGAGACGCGCAATCGTGCACACGCGTCTCTCGCCCTGCCGCCAGGTTCTGGGAGTTGGGGGAAGTCCGGGGGCGCCTGGGCTTACGGCCTAAGAGTGACGTGACCGGCCCGGAGTGCGCTCGCGGGCAACTTGCGTGAACGGGCTTGTCGAAACCTCAAACGCTCAAGGGGCGAGGCCATGCCTCGCAATACATCGCTAGCAATATAGACTTGAGGCAAACCTCGCCCCGAGCCGCCAACGAACCACAAGCAAACCCGACCGGAGCAATCCGTGCCGGCGCCTTGGCGCGTCTAGCTGCGCGGAGCCGCCGCGCGCTGCAGGCGGTCATTGATCGCCTCGCCCAAACCCTCTTCGGGGATCGGCGCCACGGCGATCCGCTTGACGCCGCTGCCATCCAGTTCATGGAGCATGGCAAAGAGATTGCGCGCTGCCTCATGCAACCGTGCGGTGGGCGAGAGATTGAGCATCGGCCGATCCGTCGATGGAGCCGGCCCAAAGGCGAGATAGGCCTCGTCGGCGAACGGCGCCTCGGCATTGAGCCGCAGTGTTGCCTCCGGCGCATAGTGGCTGGCCAGCATGCCCGGCGCCGCGATGGCGGCATCATGCTCGGCGGCTTCGATGCGACGACCGAGCAGTCGTTCGGCCTCCTCGCGCGCCAAGGCCCCAGCGCGCAACTGCACGACCTTGTCGCCATCGACCTTGAGGATCGTCGATTCCACGCCGGCCTGGCACGGCCCGCCGTCGAGCACGGGCACGCGGCCGCCGAAGCCGATGCGGACCTGGTAGGCATTGGTGGGCGACAGGCGACCCGAGGGATTGGCCGATGGCGCAGCCAGCGGCCGGCCCGCAGTACGGATGAGCTCGAGCGCCAGCGGATGGTCGGGAATGCGGATAGCGATCGTATCGAGCCCCGCCGTCACGATATCTGAAATCTTGTTGCCCGCCCTCTGCGGCAGCACCAGCGTCAGTGGCCCCGGCCATGCCTTGGCCAGCTGCCGCGCCAGGGGCGAGAACTCGGCCAGGCTCTCGGCCATATCGAGATTGGCGCAGTGGACGATCAGCGGGTTGAAGCGCGGCCTGCCCTTGGTTTCGTAGATGGCGAGCACGGCATCGGAATTGGTGGCGTCAGCGCCCAGGCCGTAGACCGTCTCGGTCGGGAAGGCACAGACGCGCCCCGAGAGCAGGATGGCGGCTGCTTCCTCGACGCTTTGCGGATCGATCATGGGCTTATTCATGCACGCTGTTTGACAAGGGGGGCCGGCCACGTCAAGAAGACATACCAGCGGCATTGCGGCTCTTCAGGCATGACCACGCTTCTCATAAGCCAAGCCAATTTCGACAGCCATGTGACGCCGTCCGGCCATCCGGAACGCGCCGAACGTATTCGCGCGGTCGAAAGGGCGCTCGCCGACGAGCGCTTCGCGCCCCTCGTTCGGCGCTGGGCGCCATCGGGCGACCTGTCGCTGGCCAGCCTCGTGCACGATCCCGAATACCTGGCCCGGCTGCGCGATGTCCGCCCGGCCGAGGGGATCGGCCGGATCGACGAGGACACCTTCATCTCCGCCGGCTCGCTCGACGCCGCCGCTACCGGTCTCGGCGGCGCGCTTGCCGCGCTCGATGCGGTGGCGATGGGCGAGGTCGACAACGCCTTCTGCGCCATCCGCCCCCCCGGCCACCACGCCGAAATCCGCAACCCGATGGGTTTCTGCCTCTTCAACACGGTCGCCATCGCCGCCCGCGAGGCGCAGCGCAAATACGGGGCCGAGCGCATCGCGATAGTCGATTTCGACGTGCACCACGGCAACGGCACGCAGGATATCTTCAAGGACGACCCCACCGTCTTCTACGCCTCAAGCCACCAGATGCCGCTCTATCCCGGCACGGGGAGCCCCAACGAGCACGGCGTCGGCAACATTCTCAATGCCGCGCTCCAGGCCGGTACGAATGGCGAGGCCATGCGGATCGCCTATCTCGAGTCGCTGCTGCCGGCAGTCGATGCCTTCGCGCCCGATTTCCTCTTCATCTCGGCCGGGTTCGATGCCGACTATCGCGATCCTCTCGCCCAGCTCAACTGGAAGCCGGAGGATTATGCCTGGCTCACCGGCAAGCTGATGGACATTGCCGAGCGCCGCTGTTCCAACCGCATCGTCTCGCTGCTCGAAGGTGGATATGACCTCCACGGCCTCGCCGACGGGGTGACAAGCCATGTCACAATGCTACAAGACGGCGCTCTGCGAAACGCCCACTAGGATTCGACGCCATGGCCGAAAACACCAACGAAGATATCAAGGCGATGAGCTTCGAGCGGGCGCTCGAGGAACTGGAGACCATCGTCCAGAAGCTCGAAAGCGGCCGTGCGCCGCTCCAGGAATCTATCGCCATCTACGAACGCGGCGAAGCCCTCAAGGCCCATTGCGACGGCCTGCTCAAGACCGCCGAGGCGCGCATCGAGAAGATCACCCTTTCGCGTGACGGCAAGCCCAACGGTACCGAGCCGCTCGACGGCCAATGAGCGAGCGCATCCGGCTCGACCTGGCGCTCGAGCAGCGCAAGCTCCTGCCGAGCCGCGCCAGGGCCCGTGACGCGATCCTGCGCGGCACGGTGACGGTCAACGGCGTCGTCGCCACCAAGCCGCACCAGATGGTCGCCCAGAGCGACGTCATTACCCTTGACGACCCCGCCTCCCGCTACGTCTCGCGTGCTGCGCTCAAGCTCATCGCCGGGCTCGACGCCGGTACTATCGCTGTCGAAGGTCGCACCTGCCTGGATGTCGGCAGTTCGACCGGCGGCTTCACGCAGGTGCTCATCGAGCGCGGCGCTGCCAAGGTCTATGCCGTCGATGTCGGCCACGACCAGTTGCACGAAAGACTGCGTCGGAACGGCAAGGTCGTCTCGCTCGAAGGCGTCAACGCTCGCGATCTCGACCGCACCCAGATACCCGACGAGATTGACCTCGTCGTCTCCGATGTCAGCTTCGTCTCGGTCACCAAGGTCCTCGCCGCGCCACTCGCGCTCTGCCGCTCGGGGGCGGATGCCGTGATCCTCATCAAGCCGCAATTCGAGGTCGGCCGCGAGAATATCGGCAAGGGCGGGATCGTGACCGATGTGGCTGCGATCGAGAAAGCGGTGTCGGACGTGATCGCGTTTTTTGCTGCCGAAGGCTGGGCCCATCGGCTGTCGGTGCCATCACCGATTTCGGGTGGGGACGGGAATACCGAGACTGTGGCGGTATTTCGCAAGCGTTAGGCAGCTGCGGAGGAGTCTGCGGCCCACCCCTCCCTGGCCCTCCCCACAAGGGGGAGGGTGGGGTTTGCTGCTCGATCAGGCCAAAAGACACCCACCCTCCCCCTTGTGGGGAGGGCCAGGGAGGGGGAAGCCCCAAACTCCAGACGGCCAGCCTTAATACCCCACCCCACCAAACCGCCCGGTCTGGGCCCGGTGCCGCAGGAAGTGGTCCGCCAGCGTCACTGCCATCATCGCTTCGCCGATCGGCACGGCGCGGATGCCCACGCAGGGGTCGTGCCGTCCCTTGGTGATGATGTCGGTATCCTCGTTCTCCGTGGTCACCGTCTGGCGCGGCGTCAGGATCGAGGACGTCGGCTTGACGGCGAACCGCACCACGACCGGGTCGCCATTGGAAATCCCACCAAGGATGCCGCCAGCCGAGTTCGAGAGGAAGTACGGCGCTTCCGGCCCTGCCCGCATCTGGTCGGCGTTCTGCGTGCCGGTAAGGCTCGCCGCCTCCATGCCGGCGCCGATCTCGACGCCCTTGACCGCATTGATGGACATCATGGCCGACGCCAGGTCAGCGCTCAGCTTGCCGTAGATCGGCGCGCCCCAGCCGACCGGTACGCCTTCCGCCACGACCTCGATCACGGCGCCCACGGAATCGCCCGACTTGCGCAGGCCATCGAGATAATCCGCCCACATCGCCGCGGCCTTGGCGTCGGCGCAGAAGAACGGGTTCTCGCCGACCTGATCCCAATCGAAATTGGCGTAGTCGATCTTGTGCGGCCCAACCTGCACGAGGCTGGCCCGGATCTTGACCTCAGGGATCACCAGCCGCGCCACGGCGCCTGCCGCCACACGCGCTGCGGTTTCGCGCGCCGAGGAGCGACCGCCGCCGCGATAGTCACGGATGCCGTATTTCTGATGGTAGGTGAAATCGGCGTGGCCCGGCCGGTACTTGTCGCGGATCTCGCCATAATCCTTGGAGCGCTGGTCGGTGTTCTCGATGAGCAGCGAAATCGGCGTGCCGGTGGTGCGCAGCCCGCCCGTGCGCTCATCCTCGAAGACGCCCGAGAGAATCTTCACCTCGTCGGCCTCGCGGCGCTGAGTGGTAAAGCGGGATTGTCCCGGCTTGCGACGATCGAGATCGCGCTGGATCACTTCGGCGCTGATGGCGACGCCCGGCGGGCAGCCGTCGACGACCGCGCCCAGTGCCGGCCCATGGCTCTCGCCCCAGGTCGTGAAGCGGAACATCTGGCCGAAGGTATTGTAGGACATGCTGCTCCTTACTCCCGAGCCCTGCCGGGGATTGCCGCTGTTCTAGGGAGAGCGCCCCGGCGCGTCAATTCAGACGTCGTGCGGCCCGATGATCTCCAACTGCCCTTCGGTGAAGTGCATGATGACGTCCTGGCGCGGCGTCCAGTTGATGACGTCGCCGACATCGGCATGCGCCACCAGCACGCGTAGCACGCGGGCAATGCCGCCATGGGCAACGACAACCGAAGGTCCACCCAATTTCATGGCGAAATCGGAGAGGCGCGCTTCGACATCGAGATAGTTCTCGCCGCCTTCAGGGCGGAACTCCCAGTAGTCGGCGCCGCGATAGCCGGGGGCGGTAGCCACGTGAGCCGGCAATTCGCTGTGCAGCAGGCCTTCGAGCGCGCCGAAGGAAATCTCCATCAGCCGCGGATCGATCTCGACTTCGGGCAACGGACCATCGAAGGCGGCGCGGATGCGCTGCATGGTTTCACGGGTGCGGCCGAGGGGAGAAACGTGCCATTCGAGCGCCATGGGATCGACCTCACGCGCCTCTAGGAGCCGGCGGAGCGTGCGGCCATTGCCGTCGGCCTGGCTGCGCCCCGTCTCGTTGAGCGGTACGTCCTTCTGTCCCTGGTAACGCTTCTCGGCGTTCCAGTCGGTCTGGCCGTGCCGGATGAAATACAGTTCCGGCCACTGAAGTGCAGTCATCGCAATGCCCTAACACCAACGAAAACCGCCCGCTCTATGCGGGCGATTTCATCCTATGTCCAGTGCTGTGGGCTGCAAGCCCCCGCGCTTATTGCGCGGCGGTCGGCTCGTCGTCGAGAACGCGCATGCCGATGATGTTGAAACCGGCGTCCACGTGCTGGATTTCGCCGGTCACGCCGCTGGCGAGGTCAGAGAGCAGATAGAGCGCAGAGCCGCCCACGTCCTCGATGGTGACATTGCGGCGCAGCGGGGCGTTGGCTTCCTGCCAGTGCAGCATGTCGCGCAGGCCCGAAATACCCGAGGCGGCTAGGGTCTTGATGGCGCCGGCCGAGATGGCGTTGACGCGGATGTTCTTGGAGCCGAGATCGGTGGCAAGGTACCGCACCGAGGCTTCCAGCGCGGCCTTGGCGACGCCCATCACATTGTAGTTAGGCACGTACTTCTCGGCGCCGTAATAGGTCAGCGTCAGGAGCGAACCGCCATCGGGCATCAGCTCTTCGGCGCGACGGGCAACGGCGGTGAACGAATAGACCGAGATGTCCATCGTCAGCTTGAAGTTGTCGCGCGAGGTGTCGATGTAGCGGCCCTCGAGTTCGTCCTTGTTGGAGAAGCCGATGGCGTGCACGACGAAGTCGAGCTTGCCCCAGCGCTGCTTGATCTCCGCGAAGGTGGCATCCATTGCCGCTTCGTCGCTCACGTCGCACTCGACCAGGAAATCGACGCCGATCTCGGCGGCCAGCGGCTCGACGCGCTTCTTGAGGGCTTCGCCCTGGTAGCTGAACGCGATTTCGGCGCCCTGGGAATGCAGCGCCTTGGCAATGCCCCAGGCGATCGAACGGTTGTTGGCGACGCCCATGATCAGGCCGCGCTTGCCGGCCATCAATCCTTCAGCCATCGGATTCCTCGCAGATGTTGTCTGGCCGCTTGTCGCACAGGGGATTGTGGCGGGCAAGTTCTAGCTTTCCGCCCGAAAGGCGAACGATTATGGTCCGGCTCATGTCCCTGAATGCCCCGCAGATCATCGAAGCGCTGGCCGGCCTTGTCGGCCCCGGCGCCGTCATTGGCGACCCTGCCCGCATGGGCGCCTTCCTCAACGAACCGCGCAAGCGATTCCACCAGAGCGCGGTCGCCGTGGTGCAGCCAGGCAGCGTCGAGGAGGTGCAGGCAGTCGCCCGCTGGGCCAATGGCAACGGGGTCAAGCTGATCCCGCAAGGCGGCAATACCGGCCTCGTCGGCGCGCAGGTGCCGCTCTATGGCAACGAGGTCATCGTGAGCCTCACCCGGCTCAACCGCGTCCGCGGTGTCAATGCCGATGCCGGCAACATGACGGTCGAAGCCGGCCTCACGCTCGAAGAAGCGCATCGCGCCGCCGAGGCCGAAGGCGCGATGCTGCCGCTTTGGATCGCCTCTCAGGGTTCGGCGCGGATCGGGGGCGTGCTCTCTTCCAATGCCGGCGGCATCCAGGTGCTGGCCTATGGCAATGCGCGCGAGCTCTGTCTCGGGGTCGAAGCGGTGCTGGCCGACGGCCGCCTTTACCGCGGGCTCAACGCCCTCAAGAAGGACAATACCGGCTACGACCTCAAGGACCTGCTCGTCGGCGCCGAAGGCACGCTCGGCATCATCACGGCCGCAACGTTGAAACTCTTCCCGCTGCCTGAGGCGCACGAGACGGCCTTCATCAGCCTCGCCTCCCCCACCCAGGCACTCGAACTCTTCTATCGGCTGCGCCAGCGGGCCGGCAGCCAGCTTACCGCTTTCGAGCTCATGCCGCGCTTCGGCATCGACCTGCAGCTCAAGCACGGCATGATTGCCCGCGATCCCTCCGCGGGACCCTCGCCCTGGTATGCTCTCGCCGAAATCTCGGTGCCCCGCGGCGGGGCGCATGGCGTGCTGCAGGCGGGGCTCGAAGCCGCCCTGGCCGATGGCACGATCACCGATGCAGTGGTCGCGGAATCGCTCGATGATCGCAACCTCATGTGGGCCACGCGCGAGCAGATGTCGGACGTCCAGAGCCGGGAAGGCGCATCCATCAAGCACGACGTATCCGTGCCGATCGCCGCCGTGCCCCAGCTCATCGCGGAAGGAAGCGCGGCCGTCGAGCGGATCGTGCCCGGCATCCGCCCCTGCCCGTTCGGCCACCTGGGCGACGGCAACATCCACTTCAACCTGAGCCAGCCCGTCGGCGTCGACGGCAAGGCCTTCATGGCGGGCGCCGAACCGGTGCACGAGGCGATCTACGAGATCGTCACCCGGCTGGGCGGCTCGATCTCGGCCGAGCATGGCATCGGCCAGCTCAAGACCGAGCTCCTCAAGTCGCACAAGGACCCGGTGGCACTCGAAATGATGCGCGCCATCAAGCAGGCGCTCGATCCCAACGGCACCCTCAACCCCGGCAAGGTACTCGGATGAGCCTCGTTACCGAAGACAATGTCGATACCGTCTTCAACGCCGCCAGCATGGCGATCTTCGAGGATGGCCGGGTGCTCCTCATCCGGCGTGCCCGCTCGCCCTTTCTCGATTATTGGTCCCTGCCCGGTGGTCGCCGTGAACCCGGCGAGACCGCAGTCCAGTGCGCCATCCGCGAAGTCGCCGAAGAAACCGGCCTCAGCGCCTTTTCGGCGGAGCTCGTCGAGGTCATCGATATCGGCCAGGAGCGCCCGTTCTTCCTCGCCGTCTTCGCCAGTAATGACTACGAAGGCATCGTGACCGGTTCGGACGAGATTTCCGGCCACGTATGGTCGCTGGTCGAGGATCTGCCGCGACCGGTGACGCCGGAGCTGCCCGATGTTCTGGCCAAGGCGCGGGCGGTCCTGGCGCGGCGCGGCTAGCCCTTCTCGAAACATTCTGGCGAACGCGCGCCGCTTCTGGCACTAAACGCCCATGAAATCTCTTCACCCTCGCCGAATCAGATCGATACTGGGCGCCGTCGCCGTGTTGGCGGCGGTAGCGGTGTCGTATCCGGCTCGGGCGGTCGATCCGCTCTATCAGCCGCAGATGGAGCGTCTGGCGGAGATCATGGGGAGCCTCTATTTCCTGGAGCCGCTGTGCAAGGCCGGCGGCGTGGACTGGCGGGCGCAGATGGAAGGGCTGATTTCGGCCGACGAACCGGACGAGGACAGGCGGCAGCGGCTCGCCGGTGCGTTCAACAGCGGCTACACGTCCTTTTCGCGCCTTTACCAGACCTGTACGCCCTCGGCCTCCGAAGCGCTGACGCGGCTGCTGGTGGAAGCGGAGAAGACGGCGCGCGACGTGCACTCGCGTTATGCTGAATGAAACGTAAAGATTTCCACAGGCCAAAGCCGCAGGCTTCCGGCATTAAGTAAAAATCCTGATCCTCCGTTAACCTTCAAGTTACGTATCGGCTCTGCGTGCCTGCGGCTCGTGCTACCCATTGACCATGCGCACGACCAAGAGTCCCTTTTCCGCCGCCGATGCGGGCACGCCACTGAGCAGCGATCACGCTGAGCAGCAGATGGCGCTCGAATATCTGGCCGAAGCCTGGAACATGGCCGAGGAAGACGGGATCAGCAGCGTTGCTCTCGCCCACGCCTCGATTTTCGCGGCGCTCGCGACCCTTGTCCGCGCCCATGGCGAGACGGTTACGGCCGAGATCATCGCGGCCCTGCCGGAGCGGATCGAGGCTGGCGAATACAACCTCGATCGCTCGCTGCAGTAAGACTTACGCCACCGGCTGGAGCGTTTCGAGGAAGCGCATCGGCTGGCCGGTCGAAGCCGCCAGCAACTCGTTCTCCCACATGACCGTGCGACCGCGCAGGATCGTGCCCACCGGCCAACCCTTGACCTTTACGCCATTGTAGGGCGTCCAGCCCGCGCGCGAGGCCACCCATTCGTCACGGATCGTCTCTTCGCGCTTGAGGTCGACGATGGTGAGGTCGGCGTCGTAACCCACCGCGATCCGACCCTTGTTGGCGATGCCGAAGAGGCGGTTGGGACCGGCGCTCGTCATATCGACGAAGCGTTCGAGGCTCATGCGGCCGGCATTGACGTGATCGAGCATCACCGGAACCAGCGTCTGCACGCCGGTCATGCCGGAGGGCGAGTTGGGATAGGGCTTGTCCTTCTCCTCGCGGGTGTGGGGTGCGTGGTCCGAGCCCAGGATATCGGCGACGCCGTTATCCACCCCCGCCCAGATGCCCTTACGATGGGCGGCGTCGCGCACCGGCGGGTTCATCTGCGCATAGGTGCCGAGGCGGGTATAGGCCGTTTCGTCCAGCGTCAGGTGGTGCGGCGTCACTTCGACGCTGGCGACATCCTTGTGGTCGGCGAGGAACAGCATTTCCTCGGCCGTCGAGATGTGGAGGACGTGAATGCGCTTTCCGGTTTCGCGCGCCAGGCGCACGAGGCGCTTGGTCGACATCAGCGCGGCTTCCGGATCGCGCCAGACCGGGTGCGAAGAGGGATCATTGGGGACGCGCAGCGGCTTGCGCTCTTCGAGCCGGTATTCGTCTTCCGAGTGGAAGGCGGCGCGGCGGCGGATGACGCTCAGGATCGACTTGACCCCGGCATCGTCGGAAACGAGGAGGCTCCCGGTCGACGAGCCCATGAAGACCTTGACGCCGACGCAGCCCGGCAGGCGCTCGAGCTCTGGCAGCTCGGCGACGTTGTCGTGCGTGCCGCCGATATAGAAGGCGAAATCGCAATGCATGCGGTTGGTCGCGCGGGCGATCTTGTCGCGGAAGGTTTCGGCCGTAATGGTCAGCGGATTGGTATTGGGCATTTCGAACACGCCCGTCACCCCGCCCATGACCGCCGAGAGCGAGCCCGATTCGAGATCTTCCTTGTGCTCGAGCCCCGGCTCGCGGAAATGCACCTGCGTATCGATCACGCCGGGCAGGATGTGGAGCCCGCGGCAATCGACGACCTTTTCGGCACGCGCCGCGTCGAGCGAGCCCAGCGCCACGATGCGCTCGCCCTTCACGCCGATATCGGTAACGTGGATGCCGTCCTGGTTGACGACAGTGCCGTCCTTGAAAATCACATCGTACTGCGCCATGTCTGCCATTCACCGGTTAGCCTGAGCGCGCCGGTTTTAGGGCAAGGCCGGCAGCCTAGTCCAGTGTTGGAGCCATCAATGTCCGTCACTCTTCGTTCCGATCGCGCCGTGCTCCGCTTCTCGGGGCGCGATGCTCAGAAGCTGCTCAACGACGTCATCACCGGCCATGTCGAGGCTTCGCAAGGCCCCGCGCGCTGGTGGGCGCTGCTTTCGGCGCAGGGCAAGATTCAGGCGGAAGGCCTTATCGGCTGGGCGGAAGACGCGTTCTGGCTCGACGTCCACAATTCGGTGGCAGACGATTTCTTCAAGCGCATGCGGCTCTACAAACTGCGTGCCGAGGTAACCATCGAAGACAAGCGCGCTACCCACCGCGTCGGGTGGAGCCCCGAGGCTCCTGCCGAAGGCATCGTCCACGCCGATGCTCGCGCCGAAGGGCTGGGCTTCCGCGTCATCGATACGATCGAAGTCGCCGAGGGTTGGGACGCGGACATCACGCCCTATCTCGACGCCCGGATCGCCGCCGGCATCCCCGAGCAGGGCGCCGATTTCCCCGCCGATTCCACCTTCGCCCACGATGCGGCCATGGACATCCTGGGCGGCATCGACTTCGACAAGGGCTGCTATGTCGGCCAGGAAGTCGTGTCGCGCATGAAGCATCGCGGCACCGCGCGCCGCCGTCCGGTGATCGCAACGATCGCTACGGGGGAGGTCGGTATGCCCGTGCTCGCAGGCGAGCGCGATGCCGGCGCCATCGGCGCTGTCGCCAATGGCAAGGCGGTCGGCATCGTCCGTCTCGACCGCATCACCGATTCCGCGCCAACCAGTGTCGGCGGCCAGCCGGCGCAGCTCACTCTCCCCGCATGGGCCACCTATGCATTTGGAGAATCGGCGGCGAACGAATAGGAAACGGGAACCACCTTCCTCCGGGGGCGAAATGGCGCGCGCGACCACCCGAGCCTGGCAGCGTATGCTTTCGGGCCGCAGGCTCGATATCCTCGATCCGTCACCGCTCGATGTCGAATTGTCCGACATCGCGCATGGTCTGGCGCGCGTGGCGCGCTGGAATGGCCAGACGCAGGGCGACTACCCGTTCTCGGTGGCCCAGCATTCCGTGCTGGTGATGGAAATCCACCGGGCACTCAACCCGGAATGCACGCCGCATTCCTCGCTCTATGCGCTGCTCCACGATGCCCCTGAATACGTGATGGGCGACCTTATCTCGCCCTTCAAGGCCGCTATCGGCGGGAACTACAAGGATATCGAGCATCGCCTGCTGGGCGCTGTCCACGTGCGTTTCTCGCTTCCCGCCCATCCACCGGCAACATTGGTCAAGCAGATCAAGGCGGCCGATCGCGAGGCGGCATTCTTCGAGGCTGTGAACCTTGCCGGTTTCGACCGCGACGAGGCCCGGCGGCTTTTTGGCGAGCCTACCCTCCCCGCCTTCGATTTCGACCAGTTCGAGCGGCTGATCCGTCCCTGGCCGACGCGCGAGGCGCACGATCGGTTCGTGGCCGCTTTCGAAGCTCTCAGCGCCGGCGCCTGACCCCAAATCCCCTGCGAAATTAACGCTATCGGGCGATGGGCTTTGCCACGCCGCAACGCTTATGGTTGATAAAGAGTTAAGAACATGCGCGACTAGGACGCTGAACTGTCCTGTTTTGGGAGAGCGACATGGGACTGAACCTGAAGACGGTTCTCGCCGGAACACTGGTGGTCGGCTCGCTATCTCTGGCCGGTGCCGCGCTGGCCGACGGGATGCTCGCGCCGAGCTATGATCCGTCCAAGCTCGTGATCTTCAACGACACGCTGTTCTCGGTCCGCACGGAGCCGAGCGTTTCGACCGATGCACTCAGCACCGCCGTGATCCGCAAGATCGAGTTCGGCCGCACGACCTTCGTTACGGTTACGACCACGGCCAGCGGCACCTATTCGACCGATGGCCTCTATTCCCCGCACTTCCGCTATCCGGGCATCCATGTTCGCCCGCTGACCGGCCAAGGCACGCCCATCAAGAGCGTGGCCTTCTGGTCCGATCAGTCCGGCTGGGTCTCGGCACCGCTCCTCAATGCAGGCTCGGTGCTGGTACTGGGCAATTAGCCCGCGCGCGTCTTGAACCGATAGAAGACATGGAGGCCGATCTTGGTCACCCGCTTCAGGCGCGGAGCCCAATCCGGATAGACGTAGCTGGCGTGGTAGTGCGTCGCGTTGGCCACTTCGGTCAGATAGAGTTCGCCATCGGTTACCTTGCGGGCGATCTCCTGCGCCTGCGCCCATGACTTCTGGTCATTGATCGTCTCGGGAATGCCATCGCAGGCAAACGAGAACTGACAGGCATTGCGCCGCTCTTCACCCTGGAACACCACGCCGCAGATCGTCTTGGGGTAGAGGCGATGCTTGAGGCGGTTCATCACCACCTGGGCCACGGCGACCTGGCCGCGATAGCTCTCGCCGCGCGACTCGAAATAGACGGCCTGCGCCATGCACCAGAGGTCGCGCTCGGAATATTTGGATTCGGCCGGGGCGGTGTCGAAGCTCGTGACCGGGGCCATCTCGCGGGCATAGGCCAGTTGGCCGGACTGCGCGGCGGGCATCGGGACCGAGAAATCGATGGCCCGCAGGGCTTCCGAGCTGGCCGGATCGATCGAGGCGACCTCGATCGGACGCGGCATCACCGCGACATAGGGATCGCTCGACTTGGCCTTGGCCGGGTCCTTGGCGGCAGCGGCGGCCGCCATGCGAATGCGGGTCTGCTCGAAGGACTTGGTCAGCGCCAGCGCATCGACGTTGATGCGGGCGCGATCCTGCTTGAGTACGCGATTGGGGCCGGTGAACTCGGCGGTCTTGAAGAGATTGTCGACCGAGCCGGTGATGACGACCTTGTCACCCGAATAGGTCAGGGTCGCCGCCGGGGCGGCGGCAACGGGCATCTGGACTTCGCCATAGGCTGGAGCCTGGGCGCCGCCGATCATTACCGCGTAGCCGGTAAGGCAAAAAACAGCCGCCGCCAGGATTTTGGCAGCGGGGGATCGGGGCCGAGCCGCATAGGCTCTCGCTGGCCGGGTTCGCAGGGCCATGTACGCTGTTACTCACACAACACAACTTTCCGGCAAAAACTCATAAACTGCCGGCAACCCCAATGATGCGTCATTAGGGTTATCGGCCGGTAAACATGCCGATTCGGGCGTGGAAACGGGGATTCCGGGGCGGAAATGCGGCCGGCGGCTTTGTCGCAGGGTTAACGTGGCCTAGTTTTCCACCTGCGCGAGGGCCAGACGCGCCACCGGAACGCGGTAAGGCGAGCAGCTCACATAGTCGATATCGAGCCCGGCGAAGAACCTGAGTGATTCGGGATCGCCGGCATGCTCGCCGCAGATCCCGATCTTGAGGTTCGGGTTCACCGCCTTGCCGCGCTCGATGGCGATGGCGATCAATTCCCCCACCCCCTTCTGGTCGAGCGTGACGAAGGGATCCTGATCATAGAGGCCCTTGCGCTGGTAGGCGGCGAGGAAAGTCGGCGCGTCGTCGCGCGAGATGCCGAAGGTCGTCTGCGTGAGGTCGTTGGTCCCGAAGGAGAAGAAGTCGACGTTCTGCGCGATATCTCCGGCCCGCAGCGCCGCGCGCGGCAGCTCGATCATGGTGCCGAACGAGAAGAGAGCCCGCCCGCTCTGGAGAACGCCGGCGGCCTCGGCAATGGCCATCACGCGCTCGCGGATCCAGGTCACTTCGCTCGCCATCGAGACGAAGGGCACCATGACCTCGACGCTCACCGGGGCAAGCTGGCGGCGCGTTGCGGCCTCGACGCCGGCCATGAGCGCCTGCATCTGCATCTCGAGAATTTCGGGATAGGTGATCGCCACGCGCACGCCGCGATGCCCCAGCATCGGATTGACCTCGGAGAGTCGCTCAAGCCGCTGCCTGAGCTGGCGCACTTCGAGCCCGAGGGAGGAAGCAGTCTCCTCGATGTCCTCGTCGGTGCGCGGCAGGAATTCGTGGAGCGGCGGATCGAAGAGGCGCACGGTGATCGGGCGCCCCCCCATGGTCTGGAACAGCGCCGCATAGTCGCCGGTCTGGAAATCGACGAGGCCGGTCAGCGCCTTGGCGCGATCAGCCTCGTCTTCCGAGAGGATCATGCGGCGCAGTGCCACCATGCGTTCGGGCGAGAAGAACATGTGTTCCGAACGCGCCAGCCCTATGCCTTCGGCCCCGAAACTCAACGCCGTTCGCGCGGCCTCAACGGTCTCCACATTGGTGCGGACGGATATCTTGCGGGAGGAGTCGGACCAGTTGAGCAACGTGCCGATGGCGCCACCGATATGGGGCTGGCTGAGCGGCAAGGCGCCCGCATAGACGCTGCCGTCGCTGCCATCGATGGTGATGCGGTCCCCGGAACGGAATTCGCGGTCGCCGATGCGGCAGGAGAGATCGGCGACGTCGACATGAAGCGACCTGACGCCGGCGACGCAGGGCTTGCCCGTAACGCGCGCCACGACTGCCGCGTGGCTGGTCATGCCCCCGCGGGCGGTGAGGATGCCGGTGGCCGCCTTCATCCCCTCGATATCGGTGGGGCCGGTTTCCGTGACGACGAGAATGCAGTGCCGTCCGCGTGCCCGCACCCGGGCTGCATCCTCGGCGGTGAAGACGACGAGGCCGCTGGCGGCGCCGGGTGAAACGCCGAGGCCCGTGGCGATAGGCTCCGCTTCGTGATCGGACTTGAGCCGCGGGTGAAGCAGTTGCGGCAGGCGGGCCGGGCTGATGGCGGCGACCGCCTGGTCCTGCGTCCACATTCCGCGATTGACACGATCGACGGCCGCTTCGAGCTCGGCTCCCGCCGCGATGGCAATAGGACGCGCCGAAGCCAGCCGCGCCTTTTCACCGTCGATTTCGACGAGGCAGGAAAGGTGCCGGCCGGCCAGTGCATCGAGTTTTTCGACCAGCGCGCTGGCTGCCTGCGGCAGCTTGGGGAGGGCCTGGCCGGTGGCCGAGGCAGGGCCCAGCGTACCGGCGAGCACGTCGCGGGTGAGGAGCGTGCGCAATTGCCCCTTGGCCAGGGCCTGGACGAGAACGATCTGACGCCCCCGCGCCGTTTTGTCGCTGCTGGAAAGCCAGTGCTGGTCCGAGGAATAGGAGTCGAAGGCGTCGCTGATGGCCTTGGCCAGCGGCTTGGCCGGGTCGACCGATTCGCTCTCGCTCTGTGGCGCCGGGATATCGACCTGGGCCTGCATGAGCCCGGCGGTGTATTTCGGCGCGGAGGTTCGCACCACCAGATGAGGCGGCACGCCGTCGCGTCCGACCAACCGGAAGAGCGTCGCCACCCAGTGGACGCGCAGGCGGTCGTCACGCGTGCGTCGCTCGGATTGCAGGGCTTCCCAGGCAGAGCGGGTGATGACGATGGTCGGAACGACCGGCAGGTCGGCCTCGGCGGCGCGGTGGAGCCACAGCGCCTTGCCGGTCAACAGCGCCTCCTGCGCAGGAGATACGATCGCGCGCCCCGTTGCGGGCGCAATCGTGAACATTTCCTGGGCCAGCGTCACCGGGACGACCTCAACTTTCCGTTACGGGCATATTGCCCATGCACCCCGAGCACCGCAACAAGACTTGACTTGGAAGGCCTCAGAAAGCATTTGCTTTCATATGGAAAAAAGGCCGCAACTTGACATTGTGCTGTGCGCACCGCGCGGCTTCTGCGCAGGCGTGGATCGGGCGATCCAGATCGTGGAGCTGGCGCTCCAGAAATATGGCGCGCCTGTCTATGTGCGCCACGCTATCGTGCACAACAAGTATGTGGTGGATGGCCTGAAGGCCAAGGGCGCCGTGTTCGTCGAGGAACTCGAAGAGATTCCCGAGACCGATGCGCCGGTCGTCTTCTCCGCCCATGGCGTGCCCAAGAGCGTGCCGGCCGATGCGCGTTCACGGAACATGTTCTTCCTGGATGCCACCTGCCCCCTCGTCTCCAAGGTGCATGTCGAGGCGCAGCGCCACCATGCGGAAGGTCACGAGATCGTGCTGATCGGCCACCGGGGGCACCCGGAGGTGGTCGGTACGATGGGTCAGTTGCCCGAAGGCTCGATCACGCTCATCGAAACAGTGGCCGATGCCGAGGTGTTCGAGCCGCAGCATCCGGAAACACTGGCTTTCGTTACGCAGACGACGCTTTCGGTGGACGACACCAGCGAGATCGTCGCGGCGCTCCGCCGCCGGTTCCCCGCCATCAACGGGCCGCACAAGGAAGACATCTGCTACGCCACCACCAATCGCCAGGAAGCGGTCAAGCAAGTGGCGCCGGAAGTGGATGCGATGATCGTGGTGGGCTCGCCCAATTCGTCGAACTCGCTGCGGCTGGTGGAAGTGGCCGAGCGGGCTGGCTGCAAGGTGGCCATGCTGGTCGACCGCGCCAACGAGATCGACTGGTCGCGGCTGGAAGGCATTCGTTCGCTTGGCGTTTCGGCCGGCGCGTCGGCGCCGGAGAGCCTCGTGGACGAAGTCATCGAAGCCTTTGCCCAGCGCTACGAGATCAAGGTCGAGAGCCGGGTCACTGCGCGCGAGAACATCGCCTTCAACGTGCCGCGCGAATTGCGGTCGGTCGCCGTGGAAGTGGCGGGCTGAGTTATCCCCGCATTCCCGCCTTCATGGCATCATCCTGCCGGACTTTTGATCCACGGAACCACTCATGTCTGACCTCGTAACGATTCACACCGATGGCGCCTGCTCGGGCAATCCCGGGCCGGGCGGCTGGGGTGCCATTCTCGAATACGGCGGCAAGACCAAGGAGCTCAAGGGCGGCGAGGCCAACACCACCAACAACAAGATGGAGCTCACCGCCGCCATCGAGGCGCTCAACGCCCTCAAGCGTCCATGCAAGGTGGAACTCTATACGGACAGCCAGTACGTCAAGAACGGCGTGCAGGGCTGGATCCACAACTGGAAGCGCAATGGCTGGCGCACCGCCGACAAGAAGCCGGTGAAGAACCTCGAGCTCTGGCAGGCTCTCGACGAAGCCGTGCAGCGGCACGACATTTCCTGGCATTGGGTCAAGGGCCATGCCGGCCACGACCTCAACGAGCGGGCCGACCAGCTGGCTAATGAGGGCATGGCGCCGTTCAAGAAGAATGGGCGCAAGGACGCGATCGTGCCGCCGGTTTGAGGCGGGCGCTTTATCAGCAGTTCGATCAGAAACACAGACCACCTCTCCGGCAAGGCCGAGGGCGGGAGATGGGTCAGTGCGTGCAGAACGATATCTCCCCCCGGCTTTCGCCGGGGAAGAGATCCGCGGAAGGCCTAGGGTCCGTACATCCGACAGATTCCAACGGAAGCGCTGTCCGTCTGCCGCGCGACAACCACTGAACTTCCCCGGCCGCAGAGCCGGGGCCCACGGATTCCTCCACTCAAGTGGAGGGTGGCAATGGGCCCCGGATCAAGTCCGGGGAAGTCCGGTGGTTGGGGCAGCCATCGCAACCTCATCTACCGGTGCAATTGAGTACGGACACTAACCCGCGATCTTCGAGAAGTCGGCCACCAGATGCATCGTGTCGCGCAGGCGGGCGAGGAGCTTGAGGCGGTTGCCGCGGACGACCGGGTCGGGGTCGTTGACCAGCACTGCTTCGAAGAAGGCATCGACCGGGCCGCGCAGGCGGCCGAGGGCAGTCATGGCGCCCTTGTAGTCGTCGGCGGCGATGCGGGCCGAAACGTCCGACCAGGCCTGGGCGACACCGCGGCGCAGTTCGAATTCCTCGGCAACCGGCTCGGCGCCGCCCTCGAAGTCTTCGCCGGCATAGGAGCGCCCGTCCTTCTTCTCCTCGGCGACGAGGATGTTCACCGCGCGGCGATAGCCGGCGAGAAGGTTGCGGCCGTCTTCGGTGCCCAGAAGGTCCGAGAGCGCTTCGACGCGCTGGGTGATCTGAAGGACATCGTTGCTGTCAGCCGAAATGACGGCGTCCACGAGATCATAGCGCGCGCCGGCATCGCGGAGCGAGACCTTGAGGCGATCATGGAAGAACGAGAGCAGGTCCGGCTCGACGTCGAGCGGGAAGCGCAGGCCGTTCTCGGTGATGATGCGGATGACGCCGAGGGCAGCGCGGCGCAGCGCGAAGGGATCGCGCGAGCCGGTGGGCTTCTCGTCGATCGCCCAGAAGCCCTTGAGCAGGTCGAGCTTGTCGGCCAGCGCCACCGCGATGGCCACGGGCTCATTCGGCACCTTGTCGGTCGGACCGAGCGGCTTGTAGTGCATCTCGATGGCATTGGCCACGGCACGGGACTCGCCCTGCCGCTCGGCATAATAGCGGCCCATGAGGCCCTGAAGTTCGGGGAACTCGCCAACCATCTGCGTCACGAGGTCGGCCTTGGCCAGGCGCGCGGCGCGGCGCGCTTCCTCGGGATCGGCGCCGACTACTGACGCGATCTCGACGGCCAGCTTCTCGATGCGGTTGACGCGTTCGAGCTGGGTGCCGAGCTTGGCGTGGAATACGGTCTGGGCGAGGCGCGGCACGCCGGTGGCCAGCGGCACGGCGAGGTCGGTCTCGTAGAAGAACTTGGCATCCGACAGGCGCGCGCGGATCACGCGCTCATTGCCCGCCACGATCATCTCGCCGCCATCCTTGGCGATGGTATTGGCTGTCAGCAGGAATTTGGGCGCCAGGCGTCCGCTGGCATCGCGCAGGCAAAAGCACTTCTGGTTGGCGCGGATGGTCGTGATGATCACTTCCTCGGGCACTTCGAGGAAATCGGGATCGAACGAGCCCATCATGACGACCGGCCATTCGACGAGACCAGCAACCTCTTCGAGCAGGCCTTCGTCCTCGATGACCGTCAGGCCCTGGGCGAAGGCCAGGTGTTCGGCGTCGGACTTGATGATATCGCGGCGGCGGTCGAGATCGAGCACGACCTTGGCGCGCTCCAGCGAGGTGACGTAGTCATCGAACCGCCGGACCTTGATCGCCTCGGGCGCGAGGAAGCGGTGGCCGTAGGTGGTCTGGCCGCTTTCGAGGTCTCCGGCGCCGAAATGGATGACTTCCGGTTCGTCGTTCTCCGTCCCGAAGGTCGCAGTGATGGCGCGCATCGGGCGCACCCATTGCGTGCGGCCGGAGCCCCAGCGCATCGACTTGGGCCACGGGAATTCGGCGATCACCTTGGGCAGCAATTGCGAGAGGATGCGCTGCGTCTCCTCACCCTTGCGCTCGACGACGGCGACATAGAACTCGCCCTTCTTGGGGTCGCTCTCGACCTTGGCCTCGGAAATCGAAACGAGCCCGGCCGACTTGAGGAAGCCGTCGATGGCGGCCTGCGGCGCGCCGACGCGCGGGCCCTTCTTCTCTTCGCGGGTATCGGGCGAACGGGGCGGCAGACCGGTGACGGTCAACGCCAGGCGGCGCGGGGTGGCGAATGCCTTGGCGCCCTCATAGAGCAAGCCTGCCTCGACCAGGCCGTTGGTGACGGCCTTCTTCAAATCCTCCGCGGCGCGGCGCTGAAAGCGGGCCGGGATTTCTTCCGAGAAGAGTTCGAGCAGCAGTTCGGGCATTTGTGAAACCAGCTAGCGGAAAGGCGCGGATTGCCTAGCAAGGGTGGGAGCGATTGTCTATCGCCGCAGAGCGGTGGGCTGGCGATCACCAGCCACCGCCGCCGCCGCCTCCGCCGCCACCACCCGAGCCGCCGCCACCACCGCCACCGCCGGAAAAGGCCGACGAGGAGGAGGATTGCGGCTGCGCGGCGACCATGGCCGAGGTCATGCTGGAGGCGACCGAGGAAACGGTGTTGGAGAAATTGCCCGAGGAAAAATCGCGGCCCGAATACCAGCCGGGCGAATAGGAGGCGACCGTCGCGCCGGCCACCGCGTTGCGGGCGAGCTCGCTCTGGAAGTATTGCGACCAGGGCTTTTCGATACCCAGGGCAATGGCAAAGGGCAGGATGGACTCGAAGCGCTCTATGGTCATCGGCGGCTCGTTGACCATGTTGAGCCGCTCTTTCTCGGCGGTGTTGATGTACATCTTGAAGCCATCGAGATCGTCCATGACCTTGCGGCCCTGCACGGTGGGCGCGCGCAGCAAGATGGCGAAGACGATGGTAATCAGGACAATCGAGGCCGCGGCGAACACCGCGGTATCGACCTGGAAGCCGGAGATGACGTCGGTGCCTGCGCCGATGAGGTTGAAGGCGGCAATGCCGATCCAGATCACGATCACGAAGCGGCTGAAGCCGCCGCCGTTCCAGAAGTTGGAGAAGATCGAGGTGAAAAGGCCAATGCCGATGCCGACGACGACCGCGATGATGAGCCAGAGCGGATCGAGCACCTCGAAGAACACCATGGCGCCCAACAGCAGTACAGCCAGCAGGCCGCCGAGGAAGACGTAGCCGGTGTTGTTGCGAAAGTAGACCTGCCGGTTCTCGTTCTGGAGCGTGGAGATGAACTCGCTGCGCTTCTGATTGAGCTCGGGGCCGGTGGTGGTGTCAACGGTGATGTCGCCCTTGGACTTGAGGTAGCCGAAGAGCATGGCCTCGCCGGGCGGGAGCGTTTCGGCAGGTTCGGCACCAGTCAGGGTGATGCGCAGCTTCTTGGTGGTCTGGTCGATCTTGACCAGGCCCTTGACGCCAAGATCGAAGATCGAGGCGGTAAAGGCGGTCCAGCCATCGCGCTTCCAGCCCATTTCGCTGATGTAGTGGGCGAGAGCGGGCGAGTAGCCCTTGGGCGGGTGGAAGAGCGGAATGATCGTGCCCTTGGGGGGATCGCGGCCGACCAAGTCCCAGGCGAAGAAATTGTAGCCGAGGACCAGCAGCACGGCGATGAGCGGCAGTATGGTATCGCGGTGATCGGAGAGCCAGTAGCCGATGCCGGTCAGTCCGCCGGGTGCTTCGAGCACGCCCTTCTGGAAGGCGAGCGCGACGCTCATGCCTTCGCCGGCGTCGAGCCGGCGGTTGGCCTTGAACGTGGCGGTGTTGTCGCTCGTGCGCGTCACGGTGACTGCCCGCTCGTTCGAGCCAACGGGGCCGGTATAGCCGACAAGTTTGGAGATCACCGCTTCGGCGGGCAGCGTTACCCTGGCGGTGGCCGAGGCGATCGGGAAAGACCAGTAATTGCCGGTGACGTTCCAGTAGAGCTCGTCGTGATCCTCGAAAGTGCGCCCCATGCGAGTCATGGTGTAGCGGACTTCGTAGGTGTGCAGGCCCCGGTCGAGATAGACGTCGGGATTGCCGATGCGGATGCGTTTGAAGTGGTTGTCGAGATCTTCGAGCGCGTAGTTTTCCGCGCGGCCGTCCCGAGTCACGGAAAGGACATCGAGATTGGCGCGCAGCAGCGAACCGTTGGGGTTGGTGAGCGTCGTGGGAATGTCGCGGAAGATGCCGCGCGTGATGCTGAAGCCTTCGGCCTCTACGGTGATGCGTTCGGTGACGTCGACCGTGCCGTCACGGCTCAGCACGATATCGGCGTCAAACGAGCGAATACCCTCGGCCGCCGCGGCGGGCAGCACCAGGGCGACCAGCAGCGCGAAAGCGGCCAGGAGCCGCGTGAGCAGGCCAAGCATGCGCGGTTTCCCTTGCGGCTGGTCAGAACTTGACGGTCGGGACGGCGCGGTCGGCAGCGTTCTCGAGCTCGAAATATTCCGCCTTGGTGAACTTGAACATGTTGGCGATGATCGCCGAGGGGAAGGATTCAACCGCCACGTTGAGATTGCGCACGGCGCCGTTGTAGTAGCGGCGGGCTAGCTGGATTTCGTCTTCGACGCCCTGCAGCGCCTTCTGGAATTCGAGGAAAGTGGTGTTAGCCTTGAGGTCCGGATAGGCCTCGGCGACGGCAAGAAGGCGCCCCAGGGCACCGGTCAGCGCGCCTTCGAGCTTGGCCCGTTCCTCCGGGGTGGCGTTGGAGCCGGCCTGTGCGGCGGCGCGGGCGCTGGTGACCGCTTCGAGCGTTTCGCGCTCGTGGGACATGTAGCCCTTCACCGTTTCGAGCAGATTGGGAATGAGATCGGCGCGGCGCTTGAGCTGCACGTCGATGCCCGACCAGCCTTCCTGCGTCAGTTGCCGGTTCCGCACCAGGTCGTTGTAGAGGTAGACGCCGTAGCCGAGGACGGCGACGACGATGATGAGAATAATCCAGCCGGTCATGATTTTCCCCTGAACGCCAAGCGCAAGCCGAATGCACACTGGCATTGCGGTGCGAGGACTTCAACAGGGCAATAGCTAAGCAAAGTGCTGCTTTTCTTAGCTATTGTCCTGCTCGTCCTCACCAGCGGGAACGGAAAAGGGGAGCTGATGTTCCATCACGCTCCCCTTTGGATGCTTCTGCTTGCGGCTGTAAGCCTTCGGGTTTTTCTCGACCTTGGGTCGAAACTGCCCTTCGGACAATGCCCGGGCGGCCAGGTTAGGTGGCGCGGATTGCTTGCGCGTGAGCTTTATCTTCATCGGAAATCTCCCGTTACGGACGGGAGATAGATAGGCAGCCCGGCGCTAAAATTCTACCCTAGACTGCGCCGCCATTGGCAGTCTGCAGCCAGGCGGCGCCGCAGGCCTTGGCCAGCTCGCGGATGCGCAGGATGTAGCTCTGCCGCTCGGTGACCGAAATCACGCCGCGGGCATCGAGGAGGTTGAAGTTGTGCGCGGCCTTGAGCACCTGCTCATAGGCCGGAACGGCCAGTGTGTGGCGATCGCCGTCCTGGCCCTTTTCGAGCAGCGCACGGCATTCCTTCTCGGCATCCGCGAAATGCTGGAACAGCATGTCGGTGTCGGCGGATTCGAAGTTGTACTTGGAGAATTCCTGCTCGTTCTGCAGGAAGACGTCGCCGTAGGTGACCTTGTCGTTGCCGTTGCCGCCGTTGAAGTTGAGATCGTAGACGTTCTCGACGCCCTGCACATACATGGCGAGGCGCTCGAGCCCATAGGTGATCTCGCCGGAAACGGGCGAGCATTCAAAGCCGGCTACCTGCTGGAAGTAGGTGAACTGGCTCACTTCCATGCCGTCGCACCAGCACTCCCAGCCCAGGCCCCAGGCGCCGAGCGTGGGGTTCTCCCAGTCGTCCTCGACGAAGCGGATGTCGTGTAGGGTGGAATCGAGGCCGATGGCGGCGAGCGAATTGAGATAGAGCTGCTGGATGTTATCCGGCGACGGCTTCAGGATCACCTGGAACTGGTAATAGTGCTGGAGCCGGTTAGGGTTCTCGCCATAGCGACCATCCTTCGGGCGGCGCGAAGGCTGCACATAGGCGGCATTCCAGTGCTTGGGGCCGAGGGCGCGCAGGACGGTTGCAGTGTGCGAGGTGCCGGCGCCCATGGGCATGTCATAGGGCTGCAGGATCACGCAACCCTGCTCGGCCCAGTAACGCTGCAACGTCAGGATCAGGCCCTGGAACGAGCGTTTCGGGTCCATGTTGGGCAGCAGGGCATCGGTCATGGCGGCAAGGGTCCGGCAGGGGAAAGCGCGGCGAAACTAGTTGGCCGCATCCGGACGGTCAAGCGCGCGGACCGCGGTCGTCGCCTTTGTCGCCATTGGCGCGGAAAACGCCATCGCCATCGCGGCGCAGGGTGATGACATCGGGCTGCTCGCGCTCGCGCAGATCGCGCTTGTGCTGCTCGCGATCGATGTCGCGGAACTGCTGTTTCCAGTCGCGCCAGATCTTGCGGATGCCGAAATAGACGGCACCAGCGATCACCACATAAATCAGTACGCGCAGGATTACCGCCGTCACAGCCCGAACCTCGACCAGAGCGCGCGATCTTCGACCGAAGCGATGACATCGCCGGTAATGCCCCCTGCCCCACCGGCGGAAATGCCGATGCGCGGCAGCGATAGCAGCGGCCGCTTGGGCTCGATGAGCTTGAGTTGGACGTCGGCGCCGTAGCGCGTGCGCAGGGTTTCGTGGAGATCGCCGATGGCGTCGATGAGGCCGAGTTCGAGGCCGCGCAAGGCGCTCCACCACTGGCCGGTAAAAATCTCATCGTCGGGCGCTGTCAGCTTGCCCTGACGGCGCGTTTTCACGTGATCGATGAAGACGTGATGGATATCGAGCGCGAAGTCGCTGAGGCGCTGCACGTCCTCGGCCTTTTCGGGCATGAAGGGATCGAGCGTCGACTTGCTCTTGCCAGCAGTATAGACGCGGCGCGTGATGCCGAGTTTTTCGATGGCCTCGACGAACCCGAAGCCGGCCGAGATGACGCCGATCGAGCCGACGATGGACGAGGGATCGGCGATGATTTCGTCGCCGCCAACGGCAATGAAATAGCCGCCCGAGGCCGCTGCATCCTCGACGAAGACGATGACGTGCTTGCCGGTTTCGTCGGCGAGGTCACGGATGCGCTTGGAGATGAGGCGCGACTGTACGGGCGAGCCCCCGGGCGAATTGACGATGATGGCAATGGCGGGCGCCGCCTTCATGTCGAAAGCGCGCTTGAGGAGCGGACCGACGGCGGCGATGTTGAGCCGGCCGGGGCGAGTGTCGGCGGCTATGACGCCATTGAGGCGAACGACCGGAATGACGGTGCCGCCGCGTCCGAAAAGCTTGCCGATCCAGTTGCGAATTCGTCCTGCCATTAGGCTCCCCCGACTTTCAGCCGGTGATGTAGGCGGCAAGCCTGCCAATTACCAGTGCAGCCGTCCAGTGCCACGGAAGATCGCCTGGAATTCGGGCATGAACGCCTGCCCCACATCTTCGTGCAGCGGCCGCGTCGCCAGCATGCGGAACGGGGCCTTGGAGCCCTTGATGGCGCGGACGAGGATGCGCGAGCAATCCATGCCCCGGCGCGGGGAGAGAGGCAGGACCGTGAGCCCGCCGAAGCGGGCATCGAGCGCGGCCAGCAATTGCGGCAGCACCTGCGCCACGTGCACAAAGATGATCTCGCCGCCCGGCGCGGCGTGCATGGCGGCGGCACGGACCCAGAGTGCGAGCTCTGCGGCATCCATATGGCGCGCCGTGGCGCGACCGGCCTTGGGCGAGATTGTGCCGTTGCTGCCGAAATAGGGCGGGTTGGCGATGACGGAGGTATAGGCATCGGCCTCGACGCCGGCAGCGGCGCGTTCGCTGCCCTTGGCGGTGACATCGACGAGAAAGGCGCGGGCGCGATCGGCCAGGGCATTGTCGCGCAGGTTGATGTGCGTGATGCCCAGTGTTTCCTCGTCGATCTCGACGAGATCGGCCTTGAGCTGAGGCAGATCGGCCATGGCCACCATGCCGGCGACACCGACCCCGGCTCCCATATCGAGCAGGCGCGTGCTGGCGGGATTCACGGCGGCACCGAGAATCACGGAATCGACGCCTGCGCGAAAACCGTGGCCAGGTTGCGACACAACCAGGCGGCCGCCCAAAAAGGCATCGCGCGTCAGCGTTTGGTGTTTTACAAAGTCGTTAGGCTGGTCTAGGGACATCGCACCCTTCGGGCAGGGGTTTTGCTTGGTTGCGGCCCAGCATATAACGCGCCTGCTCCGGCTCAACGACAATTGCCGGGCTCACGGCAAACGCGAGTAAACAATGGCCTTGTCGGCGACAGCAGAAAACGAACTGGCCGGTCCCAATGCGATGGACCGCCTGCTGACCGCAACGCAAGCGGAAATGAGCAAGGTGAACGCGCTTATACTTGCGCGCGCCGATTCGCACGTGGACATGGTGCCCGAACTCGCCCGCTATCTCATCGAAGCCGGGGGCAAGCGGCTGCGCCCGATGCTGACCGTGGCAGCCGCACTGCTCTTCGGGCGTTCGAACGGCGCCCATGTCAATTTCGCCGCCGCAGTCGAATTCATGCACAACGCGACGTTGCTCCATGACGATGTGGTCGACGAGAGCGACCTGCGCCGCGGCCGGCCGGCTGCGCGCATCATCTGGGGCAACCAGGCGAGCGTGCTGGTAGGCGACTTCCTGCTCGGCCAGGCCTTCATGATGATGGTCGAGACCAAGGACGTCGACGCGCTCGGCGTATTGGCCAAGGCTGCCGCCACGATGGCGGAAGGCGAGGTCTTCCAGCTCGCCAAGACGCGCGATCTTTCGACGACGCCCGCCGAATACGACCAGGTGATCCACGCCAAGACAGCAACGCTCTTCGAAGCGGCGGCCGAGGTGGGAGCAATGGTGGGCGGTGCGGATGCCTCCGGGCGCGAGGCGCTGCGGACCTATGGCGTCGAACTGGGCAACGCCTTCCAGCTGGTCGACGACGTGCTCGACTATCGTGGCGAGGCGGGGACGCTCGGCAAGAATACGGGCGATGATCTGCGCGAGGGCAAGATGACCCTGCCGATCATCCTGGCGCTGGCGGATTCCACGCCGGCCGAGCGCAGCCTCATCGAAAAGGCGCTCGGCGACGCCGAGGTCGCGGACGAGACGGTGGCCCGGGTCGTGGCGATCCTCGAGAAGTACGACACGCTCAACCGGACGGTCGAGAAGGCCCATGCCCATGCCCGCGCCGCGCGCGAGGCATTGCGGGTGCTGCCGGCCTCCGAGATGCGGACGCTGCTGGGCGATGTCGCCGAGTTCAGCGTGGCTCGGGCGTTCTAGCCGGTTCCCTTCCCGGCCGGCTCAGCGATGCCGAAGCCCTTACTTTTCCACTTCGAGGCGCTGCAGGTGCTCCTGCAGGCGCGGCATGATTTCCACGAAGTTGCAAGGCTTGGTGCGGTAGTCGAACTGGTGCCGCAGGATGCCGGTCCAGGCGTCGCGGACGGCGCCCTTGGAGCCCGGGAGGCAGAAGACGAAGGTCTTGCCGATGAGGCCGGCGGTGGCGCGCGACTGGATGGTCGAGGTGCCGATGGTCTGGGCCGAAAGCTGGTGGAAGAGGACCGAGAAGCCGTCCATGCGCTTATCGAAAAGCGGCTCGATAGCCTCGGGCGTGACGTCGCGGCCGGTAAAGCCGGTGCCGCCGGTGGTGATGATCACATCGATATGCGTATCGGCGGCGATGCCCTGGACGCGGGCGCGCAACTGGTGAACCACGTCCGGCACCACGGTGCGATCGAACACGTGGTGACCATCGGCCTCGATCATCTCCCTGAGAAGGGCGCCGCTGGTATCGGTCTCGAGCGTTCGGGTATCCGAGACGGCAATGATGAAAAACGACAGCGGAACGAAGGGCTTTTTGTCGTCACGCTCGGACTTGAACATCATACGCTCCTGGCAATGGAGGTGGCCCGAGACGGGCCACCGGTAAAAATCAGGTCTCGACGATCGCCACCACGATCCGCCGCACGAGCGGAAGGACCGCGAGCAGCGTGGGGAAAGCGACCACCCAGGACATCGCCCAGGCCTGCAGCCAGAAGGGAACCAGGTCGGACGACAACCCGAGCGAGCGAAGGGTTGCGATAAGCGATACGACAAATGTCATGATCAAGGAAAGCACCAGCGGTGTAACCACCGCGGCATAGCTTTTGGGCAAGCGCTGAAAGCGCATAGGGAACGTCTCCGTCATAAGGCCAGCAGGCACCAATCCCGCGGGCAAGTCCCGCTGGGCCAGGTTGGTGCGTTGGATGACGGTAACGCTTACGGCTCGTGAAGCGCCGCTCTCTTAGTCCGTCAGGCGGTCGCTGTCGAGGCCCGTTTCTCGCGTTCGGCCTCTTCGGGGTCCGAGCGCGGATCGAGCACCACGGTTTCGGGCGTCGCCTTGGTGGCCTCGATCGGGCGGAAGCGCATGCGGCCGCTGGCGTCGCGGACCGGGCGAATCTTCATGCGCAGGAACGCGACCACCGCCAGCGCGGCGTGGAAGGTGGCGGTGACGATGAAGAGGCCCACGGGGCCGAAACTGCTCATGATGACCGAGGCGACGGCCGGGCCGATGGCGAGGCCAGTGCCCAGGATCATCAGCATGCCGCTGGCGATCTTGGCGAAGCTGCCATCCTTGGCGAAGTCGTTCGCATGGGCGACGGCGATGGCATAGATCGGGTTGGCGGCAAAACCATAGATACCGAACAGCACATACATGATGATACCCGGCGACGGATTGATGATCACCATGAGGAGCCCGGCCACGGCCGCCACGATGCTCAGCCCGATCATGACCAGGCGCCGGTCGATACGATCGGAGAGGCGGCCGAACGGGATCTGGGCGGAGGCGCCGAGGATGGCGGTGATAGCGAAGAGGATGGAGATGCCGGCGGCATCGAGCCCCTGGGCATAGCCATAGACCGGAGCCAGCGTGCCGAAGGTGCCGTTGGCCATGCCTAGCGCGAAGGCGGCGATAACGGCGATGGGCGAGGTCTTGTAGAGCAGGACCAGGTCGATCTTGGCGGAAGCCAGCGGACGTGGTTGCGGGGTCGAGGTCAGCGCGGTGGGCAGGACGGCAAGGGTGAAGCTGATGGCGCCCACGACGAACGGCACGTAGCCGGTGACGCCGGTGACCGACATAGCGAGCTGGCCGAGGGTCGAGGCGGCCATGTTGAGGGTGGTGTAGATGGAAAAGATCGTGCCGCGATTGCGATTGTCGGCCACTTCGTTGAGCCAGCTTTCAACGATCATCGCGGCGCCAGCGAAGCAGAAGCCGGAGAAGGCGCGCAGCACGATCCAGCCAATATCGTTGATCCAGAGCAGGTTGAGAAGAATGGTCACCGTGCCGAAGACGGCCATGACCGAATAGGCCCGGATGTGACCGACGCGCTTGACGAGGAAAGGCACCGTGATCGAGCCGGTGACGAAGCCGACCGACCAGCCGGTGCCGATCAAGCCCAGCGCAAGGAGGGAGAAGTGCTCCTCCGCGCCGCGAACGGAGAGCAGGAGCCCCTGCAAGCCCCCGCCAAACATGAGCAGGCAGGAGCCGATGAAGAGCGCATAGATCTTGATGACGGAAGTCATTGAACCGCTTTGAAAAACCGAGCCGCGACAGAGATTCAGTTCAGGTATGGAAGAATAGTTCCATCCCTGGGTGAACACTCCGTCAAGATTGGGGCAGGTTTTCCATCGGAAGAATGTTTTCCGAGACGATCTTCTGCCGGATCGAAAGCATGTCGCGCCAGGCCTGGTGCTTCTGGAGCGGCTGGCGCAGCAGATAGGCCGGGTGGAGCGTGGCGATGGCCATGGCGCTGTGGTTGCCCACGGTCAGTTCGCGCCAGTGCCCTCGCGATTTGAGGATGCCGGCCGTGGTCTGGAACACGGTCTGCATCGCCGGGCCGCCGAGCGTGACGATGATACGGGGCGCGACCAGTTCGACCTGCCTATGCAGGAAGGGCAGGCAGAGCGCGATTTCCTCAGGCGTCGGCGTGCGGTTGCCAGGCGGGCGCCAGGGCACGGTATTGGCGATATAGACCTTGGTGCGGTCGAGGCCGATGGCATTGAGCATACGATCGAGCAACTGGCCGGAGCGGCCGACGAAGGGCTTGCCCTGGCGATCCTCTTCGCTGCCGGGAGCCTCGCCGATCAGCATAATATCGGCCTCCGGATTGCCGTCGGCAAAGACGAGCTGGGTGGCGCGCAGCTTGAGGGCGCAGCCGTCATAGGAACCGAGGATGGATTGAAGCTCATCGAGCGTCCTGGCGCTGGCGGCCAGGGCGCGGGCCTCGGACGGATCGGCGTTGAGGCCTGCGGCCGTGGCGGGCGGCGGCAGGGGCACAGCAGTCTGCGTGGCTGCCGGCGGCGGGGCCGGACGCGGGCGCGCCATCTGGGAGGCGGCGAAGCGATCGACGGGGTCCTCGCCGACCGCCAGGTCGACGCCCACGGCCCGATACCACTCGAGGGCCGCGACCATTTCAGCGTCACTTAGCGGTCGATTTGCAGTCATGATCTCTGTTATGTCACACGCCTTGCGGCGCGGCCAGCGCCGGCACCTTCACTGCACCTGGAATTGGACGACTCCATGGCCTCAGCCGGCGACCGCGAAAGCCTTTCGACCGATGTGGTGATCGTGGGCGCAGGCCCATCCGGACTTGCGGCGGCGATCCGCCTCAAGCAGAGCCATCCCGATATCGCGGTGACGGTGGTGGAGAAGTCGGCCGATATCGGCGGACATATCCTTTCGGGCGCGGTGATGGATCCGAAGGGGCTCGATGCGCTGATCCCGGACTGGCGGGAAAAGGGCGCGCCGGTGGGACCCGACGTCAGCCAGGACCATTTTCACCTGCTCACGGCGACCGGCGACCTGCCGATTCCCGACCTCATCATTCCGCCGCTGATGAAGACCCCGAACGGGGTGATCGTCAGCTTGGGTGACCTCTGCCGCTGGCTGGGCGAACAGGCGACGGCGCTGGGTGTCGACATCTATCCGATGACGGCGGCTGTGGACGTGGTGACGGGCGAGAAGGGCGAGGTGCTCGGCATCATCACCGGCGATCTCGGCATCGATCGCGAGGGCAAGCCCAAGGACAGCTTTGCGCGCGGCATCGCGCTCCTGGTCAAGTATACGCTGATCGCCGAGGGAGCGCGCGGATCGCTGGCCAAGAAGCTCATTCCGGCCTTTGCGCTCGATGCGGGGCGGAGCCCGCAGAAATACGGGCTCGGGATCAAGGAAGTCTGGGAGATCGCGGAAGACAGGCACCAGCCAGGGCGCGTCGACCATTATCTGGGCTTTCCGCTCGACAACAGCACGCGGGGCGGCGGGTTCTGCTACCACGCACAGGATCGCAAGATCTATCTCGGGCTCGTGGTGCATCTCGACTACGACAACCCCACCCTCTCCCCGTTCGGCGAGTTCCAGCGGTTCAAGCAGCACAAGGCGATCGCGCCGCTGCTGGAGGGCGCCAAGCGGATCTCCTATGGCGCGCGGTCGCTGACTTCGGGCGGCTGGCAGTCAATCCCGAACCTCGCCTTTGCCGGCGGGGCACTGATCGGCTGCGCCGCAGGGTTCATGAACGCGCCGCGGCTCAAGGCCATCCACAATGCCATCGTCTCGGGCATGGCTGCGGGCGAAGCCGTGGGCGAGGCCATTGCGGCGGGACGGGCGAACGATACGCTCGAGGGCCTGCAGGAGAAGGTGCTGGCAACCGGCATCGAGGCCGAACTCAAACCGGTGCGCAACATGAAGCCGCTCTGGTCGCGTTTCGGGACGTTGACGGGGGGCCTGTTGCTGGCGGGGTTCGACATGTGGACCAACCAGCTCTTCAAGCTCTCACTGTTCGGCACACTGGCGCATAAGGGCGCCGACTTTGCAGGGCTCAAGCGCAAGGATGCGGTGACGGCCAAGCAATATGAGCGGCCCGATGGCGTGACGACGTTCGACAGGTCGTCCTCGGTATTCCTTGCCAACTTGGCGCATGACGAGGACCAGCCGGTGCATCTGGTGCTGAGCGATCCCGAGGTGCCGATCCGCGATAACCTGCCGCGCTACGGCGAGCCGGCGCCGCTCTATTGCCCGGCCGACGTCTACGAGGTGGACGAGCAGGGTAAGGAGCCGGTGTTCCGCATCCATGCCGCCAATTGCGTGCATTGCAAGACTTGCGACATCAAGGACCCCGCCCAGAACATCACCTGGGTGCCCCCGGAAGGCGGGAGCGGGCCAAACTATAGCGGTATGTAGGCGGGCGGGGATATTCTCCCCGCTTTCTCAAAGCGGTCTGGCATCGCGGAGCGCGGAATCCTCAAGCGAGCATCACAAGAGCGCCACCGCCACTTGCGGCGCAGTCTCAAAACGGCCAATCTTGCGCGCTTAATGGAACAGCCATTTCGCTGATTTGCGGGAGAACCCAACTCTGTGACTTCCCTTGCGCGCATTTTCCATCGCTCGGCTCTCGTTGCCGTAGCCGTCATGGGCATGTCTTCCACCGCGCTCTCCCAGACGATCTTCACCAGCAGGCCGCTGAGCGCCACCGGCAGTTTCCTGGCCGGGCAGCAGGCCATGGTGGACCTGCGCACTGCTGACGCCGCCCGCTATTTTGGCCAGGCCGCGCAGGTGGATTGGGAAAACCCGACCGTCATCGAGCGCGCCTTCGTGGCCTATGCCGCCAACGGCCAGATCGGCGACGCCGCCAATGCGGCCCGACACCTCATCGAACTCCAGCCCGACAACCAACTCGCCCGGCTCGTGATCGCCACCGAAGCGCTCAAGGAGCGCCGCTATGGCGCGGCCGCCGAGGCGCTGCAGAACCTGGGCTCCGACAATTTCGCCGGCATTACGGGGGACATCCTCCGGGCCTGGGCACTGGTCGGCGACAAGAAGACCGCCGAGGCCAACAAGCTGCTCGACGAACTGAGCGGCCAGGGGCTGGGCGACTTCCTGATGTTCCATCGCGCGCTCATGGCCGAGGTCACGGGCGACAACACGAACGCCCTGGCCTATGCCAAGAAGGCCTACGAGAACGACCCCTATGTCGCCCGGGTCGCCGAGGCCTATGCCCGCATGCTGGGCAACGCCGGCAAGTTCGACGAAGCCATTGACGTCGTGGTCAATTTCGAGGCGCAGGGCCTGAGCCATCCGCTGGTCGACCAGGTCAAGACGCAACTGGCCGAACACAAGCGGCCGGGCATGTTCGCGACCAATCCGCAGACCGGCGCGGCCGAGATGTATCATGGCATCGGCGTTGCGCTGGCGCGCGACGGCAGCCTCGACCTCGCCGTGGTCTTCCTGCGGCTGGGCATGTATCTCGAACCCAAGGCCGACGTGATCGGCCTGGTGCTGGGCCAGTTGCTCGATGGCGCCGGCCAGCACGACGCGGCCAACAAGCTCTACGAGGCGGTGCCGAACAATTCGCCGATGAAGGCGACGGCGGTCATCCGCGTGGCCTCGAACCTCGATGCGACGGGCAATCGCGGCGAAGCCATCAGGCGGCTCGGCAATATCGTGGCGACGGATCCCAACGATATCGATGCGGTCTCCACGCTCGGCGACCTGCTGCGCTCGGACAAGCAGTATGTCGCGGCGGCCGATGCCTATTCGAAGGCGCTCGACCTCACCAAGGGCGATGCGCCGGCCGACTGGCGGTTCTATTATGTGCGCGGCATCGCCTATGAGCGCGCCAACGAGTGGAACAAGGCCGAGCCGGATTTCATCCGCGCGCTCGAACTCAACCCCGACCAGCCGCAGGTGCTCAACTATCTGGGCTATAGCTGGGTCGACAAGGGCATGAACCTCGACAAGGCCCTGGACATGATCCAGAAGGCGGTCAAGGCGCAGCCCAACGACGGCTATATCGTGGATAGCCTCGGCTGGGCCTATTACCGGCTCAACAAGTACAACGACGCGGTGCGTTATCTCGAACAGGCCGTGCAGTTGCGGCCGAACGATCCCGAGATCAACGACCATCTGGGCGACGCCTATTGGCGCGCCGGGCGCACGCTCGAAGCCAAGTTCCAGTGGAACATCGCGCTGAGCGTGGATACCGAAGGGAACGTCAAGGAGCGCGTGCTGCCCAAGCTGGCAAACGGGCTCGATCCGGTCGCTGCTACCCAGTAGCGGCCGTGACTGACATTTTCGTCGAAACGGCACCGGCCAAGATCAACCTCGCGCTGCATGTGACGGGGCGGCGAAGTGACGGCTATCACGAGCTCGACAGCCTCGTGGTGTTCGCCGACGTCGCCGACGAGATCGAGGCCTCCCCTGCCCCGAACGACATTCTCAAGGTGACGGGGCCGTTCGGCACCGGACTGACCAGCGGCGAGGGCAACCTCGTGCTGCGCGCCGTGGCGGCGTTCCGCGCCAACTGGCCCGACCATGTGCCGACGCGCCTGGCTTTCGACCTCAAGAAGAACCTGCCGGTCGCGGCCGGTTTGGGTGGCGGTTCGGCAGACGCGGCTGCGGTGCTGCGGCTCATGGCGTCCCTGGGGCCGGCCTTGATCCCCGAGCACGAATTGATGGCGGTGGCGGCGCAACTGGGTGCCGATGTGCCGATGTGCCTGCTCTCCCGCCCCTGCCGGGCACGGGGGATCGGCGAGAAAATCACGGCGCTGATGAGCTTTCCCAAGCTTCACGTGGTGCTGGTCAACCCGCTGGTGCCGGTGGTGACGGCGGATGTGTTCCGACGCCTTTCCATCCACCAGAACGAGGGATTGCCGGATCTTCCCGAGCCGCTGACGCGGCCTGCGCAATTGGGCATCTGGCTGGCGGAGACGCGCAACGACCTTGAGCCGCCAGCGGTAGCGCTGGTGCCTGTCATCGGGCAATTGCACGATGCACTGGGCAAGGCGCCCGGATGCGTGCTGGCGCGGATGTCGGGATCGGGGGCGACGGTCTTCGGGCTTTTCGGCTCGGGCACGCAGGCGCATCAGGCAGCGCATGACCTGCGCGAGCGCTGGCCGGGCTATTGGGTCGCTGCGGCACCGGTGATCGAGCCCGACTGAAACGACAAGGCCCAGATCGCTCCGGGCCTTGGTTCATTCAGTGTTCGGTCTCGAACTCGTGCGGCTTGAAGTGATAGGCCGTCGAGCAGAACTCGCAGACCACTTCGATCTCGCCGTCCACGGCCATGTCCTCACGCTCCTCGGCGGTGAAGCTGTCGCGCAGCATCGCCTCGATGCGTTCGGCCGAGCAGGTGCAGCGCTCCTCGAGATCGAGGGCGGGGAAGACCCGCACGCCGGTCTCGTGGAACAGACGGAACAGCATGCGCTCGGGCGAGAGTTCGGGATCGGCCAGTTCGGCATCGGTGAGGGTGCCGAGCAGCGCCTGGGCAGTGGCCCACTTGTCGTCGGCCGGAACCTCGTCATTATCGAAATTGCCATCGCCCGGCAGGTCGCGGACGATGCCCATGCCGTGCTCGGGCAGATACTGCACCAGCACGCCGCCGGCGCGCCATTTCGGACGGGCATAGCCCTTTTCCGAATATTCGGCGACGGCGAGGCGCACCATGGTCGGGATCTGCTCGGACTGCTGGAAGTAGGTGTGCGCCACCTCTTCAAGCGACTGGCCTTCGAGCGCGACGATGCCCTGGTAACGCTCGGTGTGAGCGCCCTGGTCGATGGTCATGGCCAGGTGGCCGTGACCGAGCAGTTCGCCGGGCCTGGTCTTGCCCAGTTCGGATGCCTTGACCAGCGCGTCGTGGTCGAAGCGGGCATAGCCGCGCAGGCCATCGGGCGCGTCGAGATCGACGACGATGAGGTTCACCGGCCCATCGGTCTGCGTCTGCAGGATGAAGCGGCCCTCGAACTTGAGGGAGGAGCCGACAAGGGCAGCCAGCACCACGGCTTCGCCGAGAAGGCGAGCTACGGGAGCCGGATATTTGTGCCGGTTGAGGATGGTATCGAGCGCCTCACCCAGCCGCACCGAGCGGCCACGGCAATCGAGCCCTTCCAGAGTGAACGGCACCACGACGTCATCACCGCTTTCGGGGCGGTCGAGGCCGAGCGTGGACAATAGAGTTTCAGCAGCCATTAAAGCTTTTCGATCCCGAACACCCAGCACAGGATCGCCTTTTGTGCGTGTAAGCGATTTTCGGCTTCATCAAAGACAACCGATTGAGGCCCATCAATGACCTCATCGGTAACTTCATCGCCGCGGTGAGCAGGCAGGCAGTGCATGAAAAGTGCATCCTTGCCGGCCTCGGCCATCAAGTTGGTGTTGACGCGGTAAGGTTTCAAGACGCGGCGGCGCTCGACCTCGTCGGTGTCGCCCATCGAAACCCAGGTGTCGGTAATGATGAGGTCGGCATCCTTGACCGCCTCATGCGGGTCGTCCATCAGGCGCACGGAGCTGCCGGCAGCACGGATGTCGGCCAGCATGCCCTGGTCCGGGCCATATTCCTCGGGCACGGCGATATCGAGCCTGGCGCCGAGCAGCCTGGCGGCATGGACCCAGGAGGCCATGACGTTGTTGCTGTCACCGACCCAGGCGATCTTGGCGCCCTGGATCGGGCCGCGATGCTCCTCGAAGGTCATGACGTCGGCCATGACCTGGCAGGGGTGCGCGCGGCGGGTGAGACCGTTGATCACCGGCACCGAGGAGGCGCCGGCGAGTTCGAGCAGGTCATCATGCGAGAGAATGCGGATCATGATCGCATCGACATAGCGCGACATGACGCGCGCGGTGTCGGCAAGGGTTTCCTCGCGCGAGAGCTGCATTTCCTGGCCGGTCAGCATCAGGGTTTCGCCGCCGAGCTGGCGCATGCCGACATCGAAGGAGACGCGGGTGCGGGTCGACTGGCGCTCGAAGATCATGGCCAGGACCTTGTCCTTGAGCAGGAGCGGTCGTTCACCCGCCTTGAGCAGCGCCTTGAGCTCGCTGGCCAGCGCCAGCATGGTGCGGAGCTCTTCGGGGGTGAAGTCGAGGAGGTTCAGAAAATGCCTTGGGGTGCCGGTCATTTTATTGGTCCGGTTTCCTTTGTTGAGTGGCTTTGAGGGTGAACCGCCGATCAATCGATCGGCGGCACGTTGCCCGGTTCACTATCAAGGGCGGCGAAGGCATCGGCGATCTTGCCGACAGCTTCCTTGACGTCATCTTCGGTGATGACGAGCGGGGGGAGCAGGCGCAGCACGTTGTCCCCGGCTGCAACCGCCAGCAGATGCTGGTCCTTGCGGAGGCGCTCGACGAAATCGCGGACCGGCGGGGTGATCTTGATGCCGGTGATGAGGCCCTTGCCGCGCAGCTCGACGACATATTGCGGGTATTTCTGCGCCAGCTGCTGGAGGTGCCAATGGAGCACCTGGCCAACCTGCTCGACATGTTCGAGGAAGCCCGGCGCCTGGATGCGGTCGAGCACGGCATTGCCGATGGCACAGGCCAAGGGATTGCCGCCATAGGTCGAACCGTGGGTGCCGGGCACCATGGACGCGGCGACCGGGCCCTTGGCGAGGCACGCGCCCAGCGGGAAGCCGCCGCCGATGCCCTTGGCCACGGCCATGATGTCCGGCTCGATGCCGGCCCATTCATAGGCGAAGAAGCGGCCGGTACGACCGTAGCCGCACTGGACCTCGTCGAAGATCAGCAGCATGTCGTGCTTGTCGCAGAGCGCGCGCAGGCCCTTGAGGAAATCGACGGACATGGCCGTGACGCCGCCCTCGCCCTGGACAGGCTCGAGCAGGATGGCGCAGGTCTTGTCGTCGATCAGGGCCTCGACGGCCTTGAGGTCGCCCGGGGCGAGATGCTTGAAGCCGGCGAGCGGTGGGCCGAAGCCTTCGATGTAGTGCTCGTTGCCGCCCGCGGCGATGGTGCCCAAGGTCCGGCCGTGGAACGAGCCGGTGAAGGCGATGATCTCGTACTTTTCCGTCTGGCCCTTGGCCCAGAAGTAGTGGCGGGCCGTCTTGATGGCGCATTCGACCGCTTCAGCACCTGAATTGGTGAAGAAGACGGAGTCGGCGAAAGTGGAATCCACCAGCCGCTGCCCCAGCCGTTCCTGCTCGGGAATGGAGAAGACGTTGGACGTGTGCCAGACCTTTTCGGCCGCAGCCTTGAGGGTCGAGACCAGGTGCGGATCGCCGTGCCCGAGCGCGTTGACGCCGATGCCGGAATGGAAATCGAGGTATTCCTCACCATCCTGCGCGTACAGTCGCACGCCCTCGCCTCGCTCAAAGGCGAGACCGGACCGGGCGTAGGTGCCGTACAACGCAGACATGAATGTTCCCCTATTCCTAAGTGTTGCTGGAAGGCCGCTCGCGGCCCAATAAAAACCAAAAACGCGCTGCATCAGGGCGGCGCGTTGCGCGTTCCAGATAGGCCCGAGAGCCCGCAAAAGTCAATGTTTTCCGGCCAAGGCGCTGATTTGACTCAGGCTTTGGTTCTCCACCGCTAAAGCGGGGTTTTCCCGGTGGAATTTGCTGGCGGACTCTTGATCCGGATTCTTCGGGCCGTGTAGTATCCAGGGCGTTGGGACACGATATCTCGTGTGGCGGACCCACTCAACATACGACGCATAGCGTATTGGCTGTCAGTCTCGTTCTGGCAGCGCGATGAGAGATTCTGTCTGAATTCAAAGCGGCTAGGAGCTAATGTCGATGGGCTGGACCGAAGAGCGGGTAGAACTGCTGAAAAAGCTCTGGATGGAAGGCTTGAGCGCCAGCCAGATTGCTGCCGAACTCGGCGATGGCGTTACCCGTAACGCCGTTATCGGCAAGGTACACCGTCTCAAGCTGTCGGCGCGTGCCAAGCCGGCAACCACTGCACCGCGTGCCCGCACCACGGCTCGCCCGGCCCCGCGCCGCGTCGCCAGCCCCAGCGTTGGCGTCAGCCATTCGGGTGGCATGGGTGGCGGCATGATCAAGCGGCAGACGGTAGTGCGCACCCAGGTGGTGGGCGCAACGGCGCTTGCCGTGACCGAGGAAATGGAAGTGGAAGCCTATGTGGCCCCCGCTGCCGAACTCTTCATCCCGGAATCCGAGCGTGTCGGCCTCCTGGGGCTCAACGAGCACACCTGCAAGTGGCCGATCGGCGACCCGCTGACCCCGGACTTCTATTTCTGCGGCCGGGAATCGGAAGAAGGCCACCCCTATTGCAATTTCCATTCGCGCCGGGCCTACCATCAGGTGGAAAAGCGCAAGCGCTGAGACGCCTGGATAAGACAATGACAAGGCGGCCGGTTTCCGGCCGCTTTTTGTTTGGGCATGCCAAGGCGCCGGCACGGATTGCTCCGGTCGGGTTTGCTTGTGGTTCGTTGGCGGCTCGGGGCGAGGTTTGCCTCAAGTCTATGTTTGCTAGCGATGTATGCGAGGCATGGCCTCGCCCCTTGAGCGTTTGAGGTTTCGACAAGCCCGTTCACGCAAGTTGCCCGCGAGCGCACTCCGGGCCGGTCACGTCACACTTAGGCCGTAAGCCCAGGCGCCCCCGGACTTCCCCCAACTCCCAGAACCTGGCGGCAGGGCGAGATGCAGGTGTCGACCTTGTCTGCATCCAGTCCTGCCGCCAGCCGCCGCGGCACTGCGTACTGTGCCTCGCCGTTGGCGGAGGGATGGGGAGAGTATGCGGGAGGGTGGTGGGGGCGGGGATAAGTTTTTTTGGCACACGATCGTTCTTTGCTCTTCCCCGGACTTGATCCCGGGCCTATTGCGCCGCTCCACTTGAGTGGAGGGGCCCCGGCTCTTCGGCCGGGGAAGTGCGGTGGTGGGGTGAGGGAGGTGGAAGGTGGGGAAGCTGCGGAGAGGAAGCCGGGAGGATAGGAGGTGGGAAATGGTGAGAGCGGAACGACGATCAGGCAAAGGTCGCGAAGCGAGCCGTATCGCGTGATCTCTCCAGCACGTCTCCCTCCCCCTTGCGGGGAGGGGATAGGGGTGGGGGGTGTTCGAACACGGAGCTTGGGCTCACCCCACCCTCGGTCCCTCCCCACAAGGGGGAGGGAGGCGATGGAGCCAGGAAAGCGGTGGTAATGCGAATGGATAGCTCCGCGCCTCTTGCTCACCCCCACCCCTGCCCCCTCCCCGCAAGGGGGAGGGAGACCTGCTGGCGCGATCGAGGGCGAGAGGCCGCCGGGAAGAAGGGTTACGCGGCCCCCCCTACCGCCCCGCGTGTTCTTTCAAGAACTCCTCGGCGCCCAGGACGATCTCGTCGTCAACCTTGCCGATCTGCTTGTCGTCCTTGCCCTGGAAGTCGAAGCCGCGGAGGACCTGGCGGATGACGCTGAGGCGGGCGCGGCGTTTGTCGTTGGCGCGGATGATGGTCCAGGGGGCGTAGTCGGTGTCGGTTTCCTCAAGCATGCGGTCGCGGGCCTTGGAATAGGCGTCCCAGCGCGGCAGGGCTTCCATGTCGATGGGCGAGAGCTTCCAGACTTTCAGCGGGTCGTGGCGGCGATCGTGGAACCGCTTGAGCTGCATTTCGCGGCCGATATCGAGCCAGAACTTGTGGAGATGGATGCCGTCGGCGACCAGCATGCGCTCGAAGCGCGGCGCCTCGATAAGGAACTGAGCGGTCTGCTCGGGCGTGCAGAAGCCCATGACCGGCTCGACGCCGGCGCGGTTGTACCAGGAGCGATCGAAAAGCACGGTTTCGCCGGCAGCCGGGAGCCAATCGACGTAGCGCTGGAAATACCATTGCGTGGCTTCGCGGTCGCTGGGCTTGGGCAGCGCGGCGATGATGTTGTAGCGGGGATTGAGATTGGCAAGGTAGGTCTTGATCGTACCGCCCTTGCCGGCCGCATCGCGCCCCTCGAAGACCAGCATGATGCGGTCGCCGCCCTTGGCCAGGTGACTTTGCAGCAAGACCAGTTGCTTCTGGAGCGCGAGCAGTTCGTCCTCGTAGACGTCATCGTCGAGCTTGTCGGCATAGGGGTAACCGCCCGAGGTCATGGCGGCTTTCTTGATCGCCTTGGGGAGATCGGGATTCTCGATATCGAAACTGTCGTAAGGGTCTGACACTCTGGGCACTCCTTTGCTCGCGCCACCGTGCTATGAAGCCGGCTGGCGCGCAAGACGGCCCCTCCCCGACGACCAGGAATTCGGAATGACCCAGGATACATCCGGCAAATCCCCAGACCCGATCCCCGGGTGGAAGGAGATGCTTTCGCGCCGCCGCGCGCTGCTGCTGGTGGTGGCCATTGTCCTGCTGGTCATAGCGCTGACGGGCGGGGCGACCTATTGGGCCATGGCGATCGCCTTCCTTGCCATTGCCGCGGCCGCCGCCTTCATTCCTTCGGCGCCGGCAATCGGGGGCGCAGAGCCGGTGGGCGTGGCGGATACGCAGCGGGACGCGCATATCATTGCCTTTGCCGATGCGCTGGGCGACCCCTGCCTGCTGCTCAACCGGCGCGGCATCATCGTGCATCGCAACCCGGCTTCCGCACGTGAATTCCCCGGCGCGCGGCTGGGCGACCCGGTGGCATTTTCCTTCCGTACGCCGGCCGTGCTCACGGCGATCGACGCAGCGATGCAAACCGACGTGCCCCAGACGGTGGAACTGCACCTCACCGTGCCCAACGAGATCTGGTACAAGGTCGTCATTTCGCCGCTGCGCACCAACGGGCCGGGCTCGGACCCGAGCCTCATGATCGTGACGCTGCAGAACCTGACCGAGCAGAAGCGCGTGGAAGCCATGCGCTCGGATTTCATCGCCAATGCCAGCCACGAGCTGCGCACGCCCCTCACCTCGCTCATCGGGTTCATCGATACGCTGCTGGGGCCAGCCTCCAAGGACCAGGCGGCGCGCGAGCGGTTCCTGGGCATCATGCGGGCGCAGGCGCAGCGCATGTCCAAGCTCATCGACGACCTGCTCTCGCTCTCGCGCATCGAGATGCGCCAGCACGTGCTGCCGCGCGGGACCGTGGACCTGGGGCTGCTGCTCCAGGAGGTGAGCGAGGGACTGGAAAGCCTGTCGCAGGATGCGGGGGTGGAGGTGAACGTCACGGTGCCGGAGGAAAAGGCAACGGTGACGGGAGAGCGCGACGAGCTCTACGAGGTGTTCGAGAACCTCCTCGAAAACGCCATCAGCTATGGCGGCGACGGCGGCAAGGTGGATATCGCGCTCGCGCCGGCGACGGGGCGACCCGGCTATGACTATCTCGTGACAGTGACCGACTACGGCCAGGGCGTGGAGGCCCAGCACGTGCCGCGCCTGACAGAGCGGTTTTACCGTGCGGATTCAGAGGCCAAGAAGAAAAAGGGCACCGGGCTCGGCCTGGCGATCGTCAAGCACATCGTGCAGCGGCATCGCGGAATCCTCACCATCAGGAGCCAGAAGGGCGAGGGTACGCGCGTAGAAGTTCTGCTGCCGCGATAGGCCCCTGGCCCCGTTCGAGATCGTGGAATTGACTGGCCCCAGGCGAGGTCGATGGGGGAATCCCTTTGGCCGGGCAAATGGCGGCTTTGTCATTTTCCACCGGATTTCGGAATTGTCGCCAGAAATTATCTCGGTATTTCAGTCGCTTAAATTGTCACAGAACTGCAATTAAACTGACATAAAACCATAGCGACGGGCTCATAGGTTGCCCCCGTCAAACACGGGACCCCGGTCTGAAAGAGCAGGTAACCGGCTCACCGCCCGGGTTTGGGGACCCAATGTTTCCTGAAAGGAAAAACCTCATGAAGACCGCTCTTTATGCCGGCGTTGCTCTCGTGGCCCTGTCGGCCTTCGGCGCCACTTCCGCTTTCGCGCGTGACCAGATCCAGGTTGCCGGCTCGTCGACCGTTCTGCCCTATGCCAAGATCGTTGCCGAGACCTTCGGCGAGACCTATCCGGACTTCAAGACCCCGGTCGTGGAATCGGGTGGTTCGGGCGCCGGCATCAAGCAGTTCTGCGAAGGCGTGGGCGAAGACAAGATCGACATCGCGAACGCTTCGCGCGCGATGAAGAAGGAAGAGCTCGAGACCTGCAAGACCAACGGCGTCGCCGACGTCGAGGAAGTCCAGATCGGTTACGACGGCATCGTGTTCGCCTCGGACATCAACGGCCCGGATTTCGCGATCCAGCCCGTCGACATCTACAAGGCCCTGGCTGCCAAGGTCGTGGTTGACGGCAAGCTCGTCGACAATCCCTTCACCAAGTGGAACGAAGTGAACCCGGCTTTCCCGGCATGGGATATCGCCGCCTACATCCCGGGCGAAAAGCACGGCACCCGTGAAGTCTTCGAAGAGAAGCTGATGACCGGTGGCTGCGACAAGGCTGCCCTGACCGCCGCCGGCGTTGCCGACGCCGATGTCGCCAAGACCTGCATCGCCATCCGCAAGGACGGCAAGGCGGTCGATATCGATGGCGACTACACCGAGACCCTGGCCCGCATCGACTCCAACAAGACCGGCATCGGTGTCTTCGGCCTCGCCTTCTACGAAAACAACGCCGACAAGCTCAAGGTTGCTACCGTCGGTGGCGTGACCCCGTCGGTCGAGACCATCGCTTCGGGTGAGTACCCGGTTTCCCGCCCGCTGTTCTTCTACGTCAAGAAGGCTCACCTGGGCGTCATCCCGGGCCTGAAGGAATATGTCGAGTTCTTCCTGTCGGACGAAATGATCGGGCCGGATAGCCCGCTCGCCCAGTACGGCCTGGTCGCTGCCCCGGACGCAGAGCGTCAGGCCCAGCGCGACAAGTTCGCCGCCGGCACCACCATGTAATTTTCGGCAAGGCGCGGCGAAAGCCGCGCCTTCCTCCTCCAACCACAAGCGCCCGCAAGGCGCGCACAACAGGGAACAAAGATGTCGGCAACCCTGGTTCTTGCCATCATCGTCGCGATCGGCGTGGTCGCATTCGTGATCGGACGCCAACGGGCCGTGGCCCAGCGCGATGGAGCGGCCAAGTCGCATTCGCTTCCCAGCTATCACGGATGGTGGGCTTTCCTCCTGGCCACCGTTCCGGCCATCCTTTTCCTCCTGGTCTGGGCCCTCGGCTCGAACCTTTATGCCGACAACCTCATCGGCTCGCAGCTCCCGGCCAATATCAGCACCGGTGAGCGCAGCCTTGCCCTGGGCATGATCGATCGCACGGCACAGGCGCTCGGCGCCCTCGAAATCCATAATGTCGATGCGCTGCCCAAGACCTATGCCGAGCTCATCCCCCAAGCCTCCCAGGTAGGCGTACTTCTCGCCAGCCAGGGCCAGGACTACATGCTGCCGATCGCGCTGAGCGTGAACGAGACGGCCCTGTTCCTAGGGCGCCTCGGTGGCGGCATCGCCATCATCCTCGCGCTGGCCGGCGCCGCAATCGGGCTCTCCATGGTCCAGCCGCGCGCCCGGGCCCGCAACAATGTGGAGCGTATCATGCTCTGGGCGCTCTTCGGGGCCTCGGGCATCGCCATCGCCACCACGATTGGCATCGTGCTCTCGATGCTTTCGGAAACCATGACCTTCTTCTCGGAGGTCAATCCGATGAACTTCTTCTTCGGCACCGTCTGGGACCCGCGCTTCGCCGCGGCCGGTTCGGGCGGCAGCGAAGGTCAGTTCGGCCTCATCCCGCTGCTGGCCGGTACGCTCTATATCGCGCTCGTCTCGATGCTGGTCGCCGTGCCGGTTGGCCTGATGTCGGCCATCTACATGGGCGAATACGCCTCCCCGCAGGTGCGCTCGATCGTCAAGCCCGTGCTCGAACTCCTCGCCGGCATCCCGACCATCGTCTACGGCATCTTTGCCGCCGTGACGCTGGGGCCGTTCCTGCGTGACCTTTCGGCGGCCCTCGCCGGCGGCACCGGCTTCATCCAGGCGCAGAGCGTCTTCACCGCCGGTTTCGTGATGGGCGTGATGCTCATCCCGCTGGTGTCCTCGCTCTCGGACGACGTCATCACCGCCGTGCCCCGCGCCATGCGCGACGGCTCGCTGGGCCTGGGCGCCACGCGGTCGGAAACCATCAAGCGCGTGATCCTGCCGGCAGCGCTGCCAGGCATCGTGGGCGCGCTGCTGCTCACCGCCTCGCGCGCCATCGGCGAGACCATGATCGTGGTGCTGGCCGCCGGCGTGGCCGCGCGCCTCACCATCAACCCCTTCGAGGCGATGACCACCATCACGGTCAAAATCGTCAACCAGCTCACGGGCGACCTCGAGTTCAACTCGCCCCAGACGCTGGTGGCCTTCGCCCTCGGCCTCACCCTCTTCGTCATCACGCTGGGCATGAACGTCTTTGCCCTCTGGATCGTCCGCCGCTATCGGGAGCAGTACGAATGAGCCAAGCTGTCATGGACTCGCAGGCTTCCGCCACTGCCGCTCCGGCCCGCCGCGATATCGGTCTCAAGCGCCGCTATGCCGCCGAACAGCGCTTCCGCGCCATGGGCATCGCCGCGATCGCCTTCGGCGTCATCTTCCTCGTGATCCTGCTCGGCTCGATCATCTCGAAGGGCTATACGGCGTTCGTGCAGACCTCGATCACCATCCCTGTGACGTTCGCGGCCGATATCATCGACAAGGACAACAAGCGCGACACCGACCCCAAGGTGCTGGTGACCGCCAATTACCCGGTCGTCGCCCGTAACTCGCTGGCGGCCGCGCTCGGCGTCGATACGTCCGATGCCAAGGCGATGAAGCAGGTTTCCGGCATGGTTTCGGACTCGGTGCGCGGCCAGCTGCGCGCCATGGTCACGGCCGATCCCTCGATCGTGGGCACCACGCAGAACGTGGCGCTTCTCGCCGCCGCCGACATCGACAGCGCCAACAAGGGCCAGATCGACCTCAACGTGCCCGAGGCCAAGCGCAAGGTTTCCGACCAGCAGGTCGCCTGGCTCGAAGAGCTGCGCCAGCATGGCCAGATATCGACGCCGTTCAACTGGGGTCTGTTCACCTACGGTGCCTCCAGCCGTCCGGAAGCTTCGGGGCTGGGAGTGGCCATGGTCGGCTCCGCCTACATGATGCTGATCGTGCTCATCGTCGCCCTGCCCATCGGCGTGGCCGCCTCGATCTATCTCGAAGAATTCGCCCCCAAGAACCGGGTGACGGATATCATCGAGATCAACATCAACAACCTGGCGGCCGTGCCCTCGATCGTCTTCGGCCTGCTTGGCCTCGCCGTCTTCATCAACTTCGCGGGCCTGCCGCGCTCGGCTCCGATCGTGGGCGGCCTCGTGCTCTCGCTGATGACGCTGCCGACGATCATCATCGCGACCCGCGCCGCCCTGCGCTCGGTGCCACCCTCGATCCGCTCGGCCGCCCTTGGCCTGGGCGCATCGCGCATGCAGATGGTCTTCCACCACGTGCTACCGCTGGCCATGCCGGGCGTGCTCACGGGCACGATCATAGGCCTGGCGCGCGCTCTGGGCGAGACGGCTCCGCTCCTTCTCATCGGCATGGTGGCGTTCGTGGCCGACTATCCGGCTACCCCGCTGCAGCCGGCGACGGCCCTGCCCGTGCAGATTTACATGTGGTCCAACGAAGCCGAACGCGCCTTCGTGGAACGCACCTCCGGCGGTATCATCGTGCTGCTGGTCTTCCTTGCGGTGATGAACCTCACCGCCATCATCCTTCGCAAACGCTTCGAGCGCCGCTGGTAGGACCGACAAATGAGTGAAGCAATGACCCTCGAAACCGCCCCGGCGCCCGTAAGCACCGTGCCCGTCAAGATCCGCGGCGACAAAGTCTCGGTGTTCTACGGCGAGAAGCAGGCCCTGTTCGACGTCGATCTCGACATCGAGCGCAACCGGGTGACGTCGCTGATCGGCCCGTCGGGCTGTGGCAAGTCCACGTTCCTGCGCTGCCTCAACCGCATGAACGACACGATCGACTCCTGCCGCGTGACCGGCAAGATTATGCTCGACAACGACGACATCTACGACCGCAATATCGACGTGGTCGAGCTGCGCGCCCGCGTCGGCATGGTGTTCCAGAAGCCCAATCCGTTCCCGAAGTCGATCTACGAGAACGTGGCCTACGGCCCGCGCATCCACGGCCTGGCTCATTCCAAGACCGAGATGGATGAGATCGTGGTCTCCTCGCTCCGCCGCGCCGGCCTCTTCGAAGAGGTCAAGGATCGCCTCGATGCGCCCGGCACCGGGCTTTCAGGTGGCCAGCAGCAGCGCCTGTGCATTGCGCGCGCCATCGCGACCAAGCCGGAAGTGCTACTGATGGACGAGCCCTGCTCGGCCCTCGACCCGATCGCTACCGCCATCATCGAAGAGCTGATCGACGAACTGCGCGAAAACTTCACCATCGTCATCGTGACCCACTCGATGCAACAGGCTGCCCGCGTGTCGCAGAAGACCGCGTTCTTCCACCTGGGCAAGCTCATCGAGGAAGGCGTGACCGAAGAAATCTTCACCAACCCTGTCAACAAGAAGACCCAGGACTACATTACTGGCCGTATCGGCTAAGGAGCCCTAGATGCCTACCCTCCAGAGCGAACACATCGTCTCCTCCTACGAGGATGAGCTGACGCAGCTGGCCCGGTCGATTTCCGAAATGGGCGGCGAAGTGGAAGCGGCGGTCCAGAATGCGACCACCGCCCTGCTCAAGCTCGACCACAACCTCGCCCGCCAGACCGTGGCCGCCGACAAGCGCATCGACGAGATGCAGCGCAAGATCGACGAAACCGCGGTTTCGATGATCGCCCGCCGCCAGCCGATGGCGACGGACCTGCGCGCCATCATCACCTCGATCCACGTCGCCAACGACCTCGAACGCGTCGGCGACATGGCCAAGCAGGTGTCGCGCCGCGCCCTCCAGATCGAAGGCCTGGCCCTTGCGCCCAAGTTCTACAACGGGCTCAAGCACATGACCGACCTGATCCTGGCCCAGCTCCAGGCGGCACTCGACGCCTATTCGACGCGCAATGGCGCGGCGGCGATCGCGGTGTGCAACCGCGACGACGAGATCGACGCGCTCTACACCTCGATCTTCCGCGAGCTGCTGACCTACATGATGGAAGACCCGCGCAATATCACGCAGTGCACCCATCTTCTCTTCTGCGCCAAGAACCTCGAGCGGGTGGGCGACCACGCCACCAATATCGCGGAAGCCGCCTTCTACCTCGATACCGGCCGCTATCTTTCGAGCGATGTCGAGGACCTGCACCGGACCCAGGTCCGCGAGTAATTTCGCGGACCGCCAGCCTTTCCCCAAACCGGAACCGCTGCAATGCCTGCAACGATCATGATCGTCGAAGACGAGGCCGATCTGGCGCTGATGATGCGCTACAACCTCGAGGCCGAAGGTTTTACCGTGCTCTCCTCGGCGAGCGGCGACGAAGCCGCCGACCAAATGCGCGAGAAGATCCCCGACCTGATCCTCCTCGACTGGATGCTGCCCGGCCTTTCGGGCATTGAACTCTGCCGCCGCTGGCGCGCACGGGAAGAAACGGCGCGCGTGCCGATCATCATGATCACCGCGCGCGGCGAGGAAGAAGAACGCGTGCGCGGCCTTGCGACGGGCGCGGATGATTACGTGGTCAAGCCGTTCTCGATCCCTGAGCTCCTGGCCCGCATCAACGCCCTGCTGCGCCGCTCGAACCCGCAACTGGTGACGACGGTGCTCAAGGCCGGCGACCTCGAACTCGACCGTACCAGCCACCGCGTCCGCCGCTCCGGCCGCGAGGTGCATCTGGGGCCGACGGAATACCGTCTGCTCGAATACCTCATGCGCCATCCGGGCCGGGTCTATTCGCGCGAACAATTGCTCGATGGCGTCTGGGGCAATGACGTGTACGTGGACGAACGCACGGTGGACGTGCATGTCGGCCGCTTGCGCAAGGCCATCAACCGCGGCAAGAGCGCCGACCCGATCCGCACGGTTCGCGGGGCGGGTTACTCGTTCGACGAGCAGTTTGCCGCGGCGACGAATTGAGAGTGGCTTATGGTGGGGGTGGAACGCGTGGCACGCGCGCCATCCCCTCCCTCCTAACCTAACCTCAACCACAGAACTTCCCGGGCGAAGACCCGGGGCCTATTGCACCGCTCCACTCGAGTGGAGGTCTCCGTGGGCCCCGGCTCTGCGGCCGGGGAAGTGCGGTGGGTGGGGTGAGAGCTGGGCAGTAAAACTTGGGCAAGATCGTGCCGTAACGTCCTTCTCCCCTTGAGGGAGAAGGTGGCGCGTAGCGACGGATGAGGGGTCCGCGATGCTGGCCAAAACCCCTCACCCACCCTTCGGGCACCCTCTCCCTCAAGGTGAGAGGGGAATCCGGTGCATTGAGCACGCGATGAGCTGAACCCTTATCCGCGCTCCACCGACCCCATGCGCTTCTCCGCCGTCGTCCACGCCAGTTCCGTGCACCGCGCGATGAGCGCCTCCGTCAGCGCAAAGACCGCCGTGTTCGCATCCCAGGTCCGATCCACCGCAATACGGCACGGCAGCACCACCTTCGCATAACGCGAGACAGGCGAAATCCATTCGTCGGTTACCAGCACGATAGAGACGCGGCGGGCCGAGAGGGTTGCCGCCAGGGCCAGCAGATCGGCGTCGTAGCGGCGGATGTCGAAGATGACCATGGTGTCGTCCGGGCGGATGTCGAGCAACTGGTCGGCGCGGGCGGCGGGGCGGCCGTCGAGGCGGCGGATGCCGGGACGGACGAGGCGCAGGTGAGCCTCCATGTAGCCGGCCATGGCATCGGTGAAGCGGCCGCCGGCGATGTGGCAATTGCGCTTGATATCGGCAAGGCGGGCGCTCGCGGCCTCGAATTCGGAGGTCGGGATGCGCGAGACGGTGGTCTGCATGTTGGTCGCGAGCTGGGCGAAGTAATCCCCCAGGAAATTGCCGATGGCCGTTTCGTGCCGGACGGCGGCCAGGCTGCGCTGGAGCGGGGACTTGGCGCGCTGCTCAAGTTCCTCGCGCAGGCAACGCTGGAAATCGGGGTAGGATTTGAAGCCGAGTTGAGCGATGAAGCGCAGGATGGTGGCCGCGCTCGCGCCGCTCTGCTGGGCAAATTCGGCTACGGGGGCGAGGCCAATCGTGGGGTAATTGGCAAGGAGCCCGCGCGCGGCGCGCTTTTCCGCTGCGGTCAGCCGGTAATTGATCTCGTGGATGCGGGCTTCGACGCTGGGACTATCCATTTCCCCTCCCCCAACACTGAAACGAGAATTTCATTATTGACAGATATCGGCAAGATGGAACAACTGTTACAGACGTTAACCGAACGTGAAACGCGTGTCGCCATGGACGACGGGTCGAGGCTTCAGCCGGTTCAGGTCAACAATGCCGAAGGGCGCTCGCCTTTCGTCCTCGTCTGCGATCACGCTTCAAACCGCATTCCGCCCGAATATGGCGACCTGGGCCTGACGCCCAGCGAGCGCGTGAGCCATGTCGCCTGGGACCCGGGCGCGCTGGGCGTGGCGCTGGGGCTGAGCGAGCGGCTCGATGCGCCGCTGGTCTATTCGACGGTCAGCAGGCTTATCATCGATGCCAACCGCGACCATGATCGGCCGGACCTCATTCCCGCTCTCAGCGAACGGACGGTCATTCCGGGCAATGCACATGTCGAACCGCTGGAGCGGGCGCACCGCATCGTGGCGTTCCACAATCCCTTCCACGAAGCGATCACGGCGCTCCTCGACCGGCGTGCGGCGGAAGGGCGCGAGACCATTCTCGTGACGGTGCATTCCTTCACGCCGGTCTATATGGACGTGCCGCGCCCCTGGCCGATCGGGCTGATCCACGGGGTCGACCCCACCTATACGGCGGCCCTGCGCGTGGCACTGCTCATGGAAGACGGCGGGCTCAATGTCGGCTGGAACGAGCCCTATGCGGCGCTAAACGGGGTGACCTATACGCTCGAGCACCATGGCGACGGACGCGGGCTCGCCTCGACCATGATCGAAATCCGGAACGACGAAATTCTCGAACCATCGGGCGTGGACCTGTGGTCCGCCCGGCTGGCCCGGTGCCTCATTGCCGCAAGAGGGACTATGGCGGCGGCGCCGGTACTTCCACCATCGCACCAGGGGCAACCATCAGGAGGGACAAATGGCTGAAACACCCCTAGTCGGTCGCGGAGGCGTGAAATACGCCTCTCGCGACAAGTCGTATTTCGAAAAGCGCGGTCTGCAGCGTTACGCGGGGATCTGGTCGCTGTGGGCGCTGGGCGTCGGCGCCGTGATCTCGGGCCACTTCTCGGGCTGGAACTTCGGCTTCGCCACCGGCGGCTGGGGCGGCATGCTCGTGGCCGGCATCATCATCGCCATCATGTATCTGGGGCTGACCTTCTCGATCGCCGAGATGAGCCCGGCCTTGCCCCATACGGGCGCGGCCTATTCGTTCGCGCGCACGTCGATGGGCCCGTGGGGCGGCTTCATCACCGGCCTTTTCGAGAACGTCGAATACGTGCTGACGCCGGCGGTGATCTGTACCTTTATCTCGGCCTATTTCGGCTCGATAACGGGGTTGGATACAGCGCTCTACCCGGTGCTCTGGGTGGTGTTCTATGCGATCTTCCTCGGCCTCAATATCTTCGGGGTGGCGCTCAGCTACAAGGTGACGCTGGCGGTCACGCTGATCTCGCTGGCGGGCCTGGCCTTCTTCTACATCAACGCCTTCGGGCATATCGACTTCTCCCGCTGGGCGCTCAACATCGCGCCGGATGGCTCCGAGCTGCCGGAAGGCGGTGGCTCGTGGTTCCCGATGGGCTTTGGCGGCGTGCTGGCCACCCTGCCCTTCGCGGTCTGGCTGTTCCTGGCCATCGAGCAGGTGCCGCTGGCCGCCGAGGAATCGGTCGACCCCAAGCGCGACATGCCGCGCGGCATCATGTTGGGCTTTGCCACGCTGGCGCTTTCGGCCTTCCTCGTGGTGCTGCTCAACCCCTCGATCGCAGGGGTGGGCTCGTTCGCACTCGGCTCCTCGCTCGAGCCGGCGCTTGACGGCATCCGCGCCATGTTCCCGGATGTGGGCTGGGCTCCGGCGGCCTTCGGCGTAGTGGCCCTGATCGGGCTCGTCGCCTCGTTCCACACCATCCTCTATGCGCAGGGCCGGCAGGTCTATTCGCTCAGCCGCGCCGGCTATTTTCCGTCGGCGCTCTCGGTGACCCATGCCAGGCACAAGACGCCGCACCTCGCCATGATCTCGGGCGCCGCCCTGGGGCTCGGCGTGATGCTGGTGATCTGGTTCGCCAATGGCGGCGGCGGGTCGGGCGAGACGCAGCTGGGTGACGACATCATCGGCTCGGTGCTGCTCAACATGGCCGTGTTCGGCGCAATGCTCAGCTACATCATGCAGGCGATCAGCTTCATCCTGCTGCGGCGGAACCTGCCCAACATCAACCGGCCGTTCCGGAGCCCCGTGGGCGTTCCGGGCGCAGTGCTCACCATCATCATCGCGCTGGTGACGCTGTTCTACCAGGTCCAGGACCCCAACTTCTTCAGGGGCGTGATCTGGGTCATCGTCTGGTGCGTGGTGGGTGTCCTCTATTTCGCGGCTGTCGGCCGCAACCGGCTGATCCTGTCGCCGGAAGAGGAATTCGCCCTCGAGCATCGCAACAAGGCCTGAAGCCTTCCTCCCCTCGGGAGGGTCGCGGGAGAGGGGTTTCCCGCGGCCCTCCATTCCAAGGCAATGACAAGAAAAGGGAGCCAATGCCATGGCCGGAGCCTATTCGCTCGACGCGCTGAAATCGGACGTTTCCAAGGGCCTGATCGACACGGTGCTCGTCGCCTTCCCAGACATGCAGGGGCGGCTGATCGGCAAGCGCTTCCAGGCGCAGTTCTTCCTCGATGGCGCGATCGACGAGACGCATGGCTGCGACTACCTGCTCGCAAACGACATCGACATGGAGCCGGTGCCCGGCTACCAGGCGGCCAATTGGGCAAAGGGCTATGGCGATTTCGTCATGAAGCCGGATGTCTCGACGCTGATGAAGGCGGCGTGGCTGGACGGCACGGCGATCATCCTGGCCGACCTTGTCGACCACCACCACCACCAGCCCATTCCGCACTCGCCGCGCGCCATCCTCAAGGGACAGCTGGCCCGGCTCGAGAAGATGGGCTTCACCGCCAATTTCGCCTCCGAGCTCGAATTCTACCTGTTCGACGAGACCTTCCGCGGGGCGTACGAGAAGGGGTACCGGAACCTCACCACCGCCGGCTATTACATCGAGGACTACCACATCTTCCAGACCACCAAGGAAGAGGGCGTGATGCGGCTGGTGCGCAACCAGCTGCAGGCCTCGGGCATCCCGGTCGAGAATTCCAAGGGCGAATGGGGCCCGGGCCAGGAAGAGATCAACGTCCGCTATGCCGAGGCGCTGACCATGGCCGACCGGCACGTGGTGCTCAAGAACGCCATCAAGGAGATTGCCCACGGACAAGGCAAGGCCGTGACCTTCATGTCCAAGTGGGACTATTCGCTGGCCGGCTCTTCCAGCCACATTCACATGTCGCTGGCGCGAAACGGCAAGCCGGCTTTCCTCGACGAGAAGGCCGAATTTGGCATGAGCCCGCTCATGAAGCATTTCGTGGCCGGACAGCTCGCCCATGCCCAGGAGATCACCTATTTCCTGGCGCCCTACATCAACTCCTACAAGCGCTTCCAGGTCGGCACCTTCGCTCCCACCAAGGCGATCTGGAGCCGCGACAACCGCACGGCCGGCTTTCGCCTCTGCGGCGAGGACACCAAGGGCATTCGCATCGAGTGCCGGATCGGGGGTGCGGACCTCAACCCCTATCTCGCTTTCGCGGCCCTGCTGGCTGCGGGCATCGACGGCATCGAAAAGGAACTGGCGCTCGAGCCCGCCTATTCGGGCGACGCCTATGACGGCAAGCGCCTGCGCGAAGTCCCCAAAACCCTGCGCGATGCCACCGAATCCCTGCGCAAATCGAAGATGCTCAAGGAGGCGTTCGGCGAGGACGTCATCGCCCATTACGTGCACACGGCCGAATGGGAGCAGTTCGAGTATGATCGCCGGGTGACCGATTGGGAGTTGAAGCGCGGGTTCGAGCGCACCTAGGCAGCGCGGCAGGCGCAGCTACACTCAAGCCAAAGACGGGCGCGCGGCTGCGCGCCCTTTCGTGACAAGCAGGGGACTTTTCCATGACCGATACGGTCAAGATCATCTCGCCCATCGATGGCTCCGTCTATGCAGAGCGACCGGTGGCGAGCGCGGCGGAGATCGAGGCGGCAGTCGTGCGCGCCAGGGCCGGCAAGAATGCCTGGGGCGAGGTGACCATCGCCGAGCGGGCCAAGGTCATGACGCATTTTGTCGATGCGCTGGTGGGCATGAACGACGAGATCGTGCCCGAGCTCGCCTGGCAGATGGGCCGACCCATCCGGTTCGGGGGAGAAAAGCGCGGGGTCGAGGAGCGGTCGCGCTACATGATCTCGATTGCCGAGGAGGCTTTGGCTCCCTCGATCAAGGGCGGCAAGGAGGGGTTCACCCGCACCATCACCCGCGAGCCGCTGGGGCTGGTAATGGTGATCGCGCCCTGGAACTACCCCTATCTCACCGCCGTCAATTCCATCGTGCCGGGCCTGATGGCGGGCAATGCGATCCTGCTCAAGCACGCCAGCCAGACGCTGCTGGTCGGCGAGCGCTTCGCCGAGGCGGCGCGGCGCGCCGGGCTGCCCGAGGGGCTTTTCCAGAACCTCGTCATGAGCCATGGCGACACCGAAAAGCTGATCGGTTCGGGCGCCATCGACCACATCAACTTCACCGGGTCGGTCGAGGGTGGACGGCGGATCGAGAGGGCGGCGGCCGGGACGTTCGCCACGCTTGGGCTCGAGCTGGGCGGCAAGGACCCGGCCTATGTGCGCGAGGATGCGGACCTGGCCCACTCGGTCGAAAACCTTGTGGATGGCTCGTTCTTCAATTCCGGGCAGAGCTGTTGCGGGGTCGAGCGCATCTATGTGCATGAGGGCGTCTATGACGCCTTCGTCGAGGGCTTCATAGACAATGCGCGCGGCTGGACGCTGGGCAATCCGCTTGAGGAAAGCACCATTGTCGGGCCGATGGCGCGGCCGCAATTCGCCGATGCCGTACGCGGCCAGAAGGAAGAGGCCCTGCGCAAGGGCGCCACGGCGCATCTGGGCACGCGGCACGCGCTGGACAAGGCCGGCTCGCCCTATCTCGCGCCCGAAGTGCTGACCAACGTCAACCACCAGATGGCGGTGATGCGCGAGGAGAGCTTCGGGCCGATCGTGGGCATCATGAAGGTCAAGGACGACGCCGAGGCCATTACGCTGATGAACGACAGCCCCTACGGGCTCACCGCCTCAATCTGGACGCGCGACATCGACGCGGCGGCGCGGATCGGCGCTAAAGTGGAGACCGGCACGGTCTTCGCCAATCGCTGCGACTATCTCGACCCTGCCCTGGTCTGGACCGGCGTCAAGGACACCGGCAAGGGCGGCGCGCTTTCCGAGATCGGCTATGCCAATCTCACCCAACCCAAATCCTTCCATCTGCGGCACATCTGAGAGACTTTCGATGACGACCAAAGCCAATTGGAACTACCCGACTTCCGTGCGTTTCGGCGCTGGCCGCATCGCAGAGCTGCCGGAGGCCCTCAAGGCCGCAGGGATCAGCAAGCCGCTGCTGGTGACAGATGCGGGCCTCGCCAACCTGCCGGTGACGGCGCGCGTGGTGCAGATCCTCAAGGATGCCGGCATCCCGGTGGAAGTGTTCTCGGACGTCAAGCCCAACCCGATCGCGGCCAACGTCAATGCCGGCATCGAAGTGCTGCGCAAGGGCCGCCATGACGGCGTCATCGCCTTCGGCGGCGGCTCGGGGCTCGATACGGGCAAGGTCATCGCCTTCATGGCCGGGCAGACACGGCCGGTCTGGGATTTCGAGGATATCGGGGACTGGTGGACACGCGCCGACCCCAAGGGGATCTTTCCCATCGTGGCAGTGCCGACCACGGCAGGCACTGGCTCGGAAGTGGGCCGCGCCGGCGTCATCACCGACGAGCGGACGCACACCAAGAAGGTGATCTTCCATCCGCTGATGATGCCGAAAATCGTCATCGCCGATCCGGAGCTGACAGTGGGCATGCCCGCCTTCATCACGGTGGGCACCGGGTTCGACGCACTGGCGCATTGCCTCGAAGCCTATTGCGCGCCCGGCTACCATCCGCTGGCGGACGGCATTGCCGTGGAAGGCATCCGGCTGGTGCTCGAGAACCTGCCCAAGGTGGCGGCCAACCCCAATGACATCGAGGCGCGTGGGCATATGATGAGCGCGGCGGCCATGGGCGCGGCGGCGTTCCAGAAGGGGCTGGGCGCCATCCACGCGCTGTCGCACCCGGTTGGAGCGCTGTTCGACACACATCACGGCATGACCAATGCCGTGTTCATGCCCTATGTGCTGATTGCCAATCGCGAAGCCATCGAGGCGCGGATCGCTCGGCTGGCGGCCTATTGCGGGCTGCCGCCGAGCTTTGAGGCCTTCCTCAACGCCGTTCTGGCGCTGCGGCAACGCCTCGACGTGCCGCATGCGCTCAAGGATTTCGGCGTGACCTCGGACAAGCGCGACGTCATCGGCGACATGGCGATCGTCGACCCGACGGCGGGCGGCAATCCGGTGACGCTGACGCGGGAGCTGGCCCTGGCGATGTTCGACAAGGCCTATGAGGGGCGGCTTTAGGAGGAGCGGCAGCTCCTCCCCAGTTGCCCCTCCGGCCCATCCCCGGCATAAGTCTCACCATCAGTTAGGGGAGCGAATCCGTGGCCAAACGCTTTGTCAGCATCGGCGAATGCATGCTCGAAATGTCGGGCGGCGAAGGCGGGCAATACAAGTTCGGGTTTGCGGGAGATACGCTCAACACGGCCTGGTACGCCAATGCCCTGCTCGGCAATGACTGGTCGGTCGACTATGTCACGGCTTTGGGCGACGACCTTTATTCCGGGCAGATGCGCGAGTTCATGGGCCAGGCCGGCATCGGCACCGGGCACATCCAGACAATCCCGAGCAAGCGGCCCGGGCTCTATCTCATCCACCAGGCGCATGGGGACCGGCACTTCACCTATTGGCGCGACACATCGGCGGCCAAGCTGATGATGGAGGACCGCGAGAAGGTCGAGACGGCGCTGATGGGGGCCGATTTCATCTATTTCTCCGGCATAAGCGTCGCGATCCTGGCGCCGCGCATGCGGGGGCGGTTGCTCAAGGCCATCGTCAAGGCGCGCGATGCGGGTGCACGCGTGGCGTTCGACCCCAATCTGCGGCCGGCGCTGTGGAGCGGGCCGCGCGCCATGCAGGCCTGCATCATGGCGGCGGCGACCGTCGCCGATATCGTGCTGCCGACCCATTCGGACGAGGCCCCGCTTTTCGGGGACAAGGACGCCGAGGCGACGGCGCAGCGTTATCTGGACGCTGGCGTGGCCGAGGTCGTGGTCAAGGATGGGGCCAAGGCCGCGCTTGGCGCGACACAGGGGCTGCGCGAAACCGTGTCGCCACAGCCGGGCGCCAAGGTGGTGGACGCCACGGGCGCCGGGGATTCCTTCAATGGCGGCTACCTTTCGGCGCGGCTCAATGGAGCCGATGTGGCAGAGGCCATGGCGCGGGCGCATCAGGTGGCGGGCGTCGTCATCGGCCACAAGGGCGCGCTGGTCGATCCGGCGCTGTTGCCCTAGAGCCGTTCACCGTTTCGTTGAAACGCCGAACGAACTCTAACTCTTTTATTGGTCGCGTTTTCGAACCGGAAAAGTGGTGGCCACTTTTCCTGAAAACGCTCTAGGCGAACGCCGATAGAGGCGTATCAGGCGCCTTTGACGTGGTAGCAGAAGTTGCACTCGCCATCGCCCGCCATGCAGGTCTTGGTGCGTTCAAGCTTGAGGCCGAGCTCGTCGGCCATGGCGAAGTCGCTGTCGCAGATGAGGAGCGTGCCAAGGTCGCGGGCACCGATCTGCTCCATGAACTCGGCATAGTCGCAATGGCTGACGCTGTTGCGCAGCAGCGTGTCGGTCTTCTCAACGGTCTCGAATTCGTAGCGGATGCCTTCGCCAAACCCGGCAAATTCCGCATCGAGGGTCGGGATATCAAGGAGGCTCCCGCGGGCGGCGACGGCCTTGCGGTTGGCGGCGTCGAGAGCTTCGCGCACGAGCTGGTGGGCGCGCTCCTTGCCCAGTTCACGCTCCATGGCGCGCACGATCGGGATCTGGGCCTGCACGGCCTGGGTGATGCGCTCGAAGGGGGTGAGCTTTTGCTCGCCGGGCATTAGGGTCTCCAAGTCGATAGGCACCGCGGTCCAAGCCATGGGCAGGACAGCGGATTTTCCCAAGCTAAACACAGGACGCGTGCGTTGAACATGCCCAACCCGCCCTCGCGGCAGCCGATCGCGACCGAACGCCTGGTGCTCCGCCCGAGCGTGGCCGGGGACACGGAACGGGCTTTTGCCATCCGCTCGGACTGGGAGGTGGCGCGCATGCTCAGCCGGGCGACCTTTCCGCCGGAACGGGCGGCTATGGCGGCGTGGTTCGGGGAGCATGAGCGGGAATGGCGGGACGGCCGGGCCTATCGCTTCGCGGTGGAGCGCGACGGGCGTGTGATCGGGATCGTCGACATAGACGGGGTCGCCGATGGCGAGGGGGAGCTCGGCTATTGGTTCGAGCGGGCGAGCTGGGGACAGGGGTTCGCGTTCGAGGCGGGAAGCGCGGTGGTGCGGTTCGGGTTTGATGTGGCCGGGCTGCGGCGGATCAGGGCCGGACACGCTGTGGATAATGAGGCGTCGGGGCGGGTGCTGGAGAAGCTGGGATTTTCGGTGGTGGAGACGGTGTGGCGGGAGTCGGTTTCGCGCGGGGAGAGTGTGGAGGTTCGGCGGTTGGCGCTGGAGCGGGAGACGCTTCGGTAGCGTAAGCACGACACTTCACCCGGGTCTTCGCCTGGGGAAGTGCGGGGGAGGGTGGAGTGAGGGGGCCGGGTTTTGAGTTCGCGGCTCCCCCTCCCGGCCTCCCCCGCAAGGGGGAGGTGCTGATCGTGGTTGTGGGTCTATCAGCGTTCAAGCAACTGGATCGAAACACCTCCCCCCCTTGCGGGGGAGGCCGGGAGGGGGGTAGGCCACAGGCGCAGGGCTTGTTGCCGACCTCCCCTCGGTTCCTCCCGCAAGGGGGAGGGAAGCGTTTCTGGTCAGGCTTCCAGCCACTTCACCTGTTCGGGGGTGAGGTTGATGTCGAGCGCCTTGAGGCTGTCGTCGAGTTCGCCCAGGGTGCGCGGGCCGATCAGGGGCACGACCGGGAACGGCTGGTGAAGGACATAGGCGAGGGCCACGTGGATGGGGCTCTTGCCGAGTTTTCCGGCCAGCTCGATGGCGCGGTCGCGGCGGCAGAAGTTCTTGTCCGAGTACCAGACGCGGACCAGCTCGGCGTTGTCACGCTTGTCGCGGCCGGCGCGGTCGGTGAAGAAGCCGCGGCCCTGGCTGGACCAGGCGAAGTTCGGCACCTGGCGGGACAGGAACCATTCCTTCCACGCATCGTCCGAGGACGAGATGCACCCATCCCAGATGACGTCCTGCATTTCGGCGAGGGCGAAGTTGTTCGAGAGCGCGCCCGGCTTCTGCTTGCCGTTCTTTTCGGCATAGGCGACAGCCTCGTCGAACCGCTCGCGCGTCCAGTTGGAGCCGCCGAAGATGCCGCGGATGCGGCCCTTCTTCACTTCGGCATCCATGGCGTCGACGAATTCGCCCACCGGGACATCCAGGTTGTCGCGGTGCATGAAGTAGACGTCGACATAGTCGGTCTGGAGGCGATCGAGCGTCTGCGTCAGCTGCTTGCCGATGACGTCCGGATAGCAGAGCGGGGAATGCGCGCCCTTGCCGATGACGACGGATTGCTCACGCACGCCGCGATTGGTCAGCCATTCGCCGAGCAGCTTTTCGGTATAGCCCGAGCCATAGACCCAGCCGGTATCGAAGAGATTGCCGCCCGCCTCGTAGAAGGCATCGAGCAGGATGGCGCCCGAGGAGAAGGTGCGGAAGTCCTCAAAGCCGAGGGCGACGACCGAGAGATCCTTGCCGAGGCCGGCGAGCTTGCGCTTGGGCACCTTGGTGCCGCCGGACTTGAGCGGGCGGCCCGAGAGGGTGAGTTTGCGGTTGGCGGCCTTTTCGACGCTGAATTCGATGCCGGCATCGGCGCGCCACTTGTCGAGGACGCGCAGGTTGCCGAGCGTATCGGCCCAGCTCATGCCGGGGGAGTCGAATTGCTGCTTGCCGGCGAAGATGGCCTCGGCAGCAGCATCGGCCTCGAAGGAATAGAGGTGGCGCTGCTTGCCGGTGGTGATGGTCTCGGTCTTGCCGCCCTTGATTATGTCGATGCGCCCTTCCCCGCCAGCGCGGTCGCCATTGGCGAACCAGAAGTCGGGGACTTCGATACGGCCCTCGCTGCCGATGATGCGCAGGACGTTGTCGAGGTTGGCCATGACGGCGCAGCTCACCTCGGCAATGAGGCCGGTTTCGAACTGCAGGAGCGCCGAGGCCCAGTTGTCGGTGCCTTCGGCATTAAGGTTCGCCATGCCCGATACCTTGACGGGATCGAGGAAGGGCTTGCCGACAGTGGCTCCGGCGATGAAGCGGGCCATGGAGACCGGATAGCCGCCGACATCGAGGATGCCGCCGCCGGCGAGGGCGCTGGCGAAGAGGCGGTGATCCGGAATGAAGCCGGGCATCTGGAAGCCGAAGCTGGCCTTGATGGAACGGACTTCGCCGATGGCGCCGGAGGCGACCAGATCGTAGATCTTTTTCGTCTGCGGATGCAGGCGGTACATGAAGGCTTCGCCCGCGAAGGTGCCGGCCTTGCGATGGGCATGGAAGACCGCATCGGCCTCGAAAGCCGTGAGCGCAAAAGGTTTTTCGACGAGGACGTGCTTGCCGGCCTCGGCGGCCTTGATGGCCCATTCGGCATGGCCGACATGGGGCGTGGCGATATAGACGGCGTCGACGTTCGGGTCCTTCAGGATGGCGTCATAGCCATCCAGGATCCGGGCCTCCGGGAAATCCTGGGCAAGGCTGGCCTTGCCGGGATTGCGGGTGGCGATGGCTTCGAGCTTGCCGAGGCGGGAGTCCAGTACGCCACGACGAAAGTCCTTGGCGATGGCACCCGGCCCGATGATGCCCCAGCGCAGGGTTTGGGAAGTCACTTGGTATTCCTCTTCAATCGATAAAATTTGAAAGCTTTTCGGGGATCAGCGCAGACGGTTTCCAGCGCTGTCGAAGACGAGTGCCCTGTCGGCGGGGACGGCGACGGTGAGGGTGTCGTCGTCGCCGGCATGACGGTCTTCGCGTTCGACGATGACCTGCTCGCCCGCGGCGGTATTGGCATAGATGTAGGTGGTCGAACCCAGGTGCTCGGCGACGTCGACCTTGAGGGCGATATCGGCGATGCCCTTGCCGGCATCGGCGAAATGCTCGGGCCGGACGCCGATGGTGACCTTGTCGCCCTTGGCCGGCAGCCGGCCGGACAGCGAGCGGGTGAGGCGAACGCCGCCCTGGTTGACGAGCTGGGCGACGAAGGTGCCGTTGCCTGAATCCACCACCTCGGCCTGGAAGAAGTTCATCCGGGGCGAGCCGATGAAACCGGCGACGAAGAGATTGTCCGGGTCATCGTAGAGCTGGAGCGGCGTGCCGACCTGGGCGACCTCCCCCTTGCGCATGACCACGATCTTGTCGGCCAGCGTCATGGCCTCGACCTGATCGTGGGTGACGTAGATCATGGTGGTCTTGAGCTCGCGGTGAAGGCGGGCCAGCTCGATGCGCATGTGGACGCGCAGCTCGGCATCGAGGTTGGAGAGCGGCTCATCGAAGAGGAAGACCTCGGGATGGCGCACGATGGCCCGGCCGATGGCGACGCGCTGGCGCTGGCCGCCCGAAAGCTCCTTGGGGAGACGGTCGAGAAGCGGCTCCAGCTCAAGGATGCGCGCCGCCTCCCCGACCTGGCGGGCGATCTCGGCCTTGGGCTTGCCGGCAAAACGCAGGGCGAAGCCCATGTTGTCGCGCACGGTCATATGCGGATAGAGCGCATAGGACTGGAAGACCATGGCAATGCCGCGCTTGGAGGGGTCGGCCTCGTTGACGCGGGTGCCGCCGATCTCGATGTCGCCGGACGTCGTCGATTCAAGACCGGCGATCATGCGCAGCAGCGTGGACTTGCCGCAGCCCGAGGGGCCGACAAAGACCACGAATTCGCGGGCGTTGATATCCAGGTCGACGCCCTTGATGACTTCGAGGGTGCCAAAGGACTTACGGACGCCCTTCAGTTTCAGGCTGCTCATAAGCGTATCCCTTATTTGACCGCACCGAGCATCCCCTGCACGAATTGCCGCTGCAAAACGAAGAAGATGACGAGGGTTGGAAGTGTTGCCATCACGGTGGCCAGGAGGATCACCCCGAAATCGGGCGCGTAGGCTGCGGTGAGCGCGGAGATGACCAGGGTGATGGTCTTGTTCTCGGGCGTCTGCAGCACGATCAGCGGCCAGAGGTAATTGTTCCAGGCATTCATGAAGACGATGATGGTCGCCGCCGCATAGGTGGAGCGCATGGTGGGCAGATAGACGAAGAGGAAAATCTGCCATTCCTTGAGCCCGTCGACGCGGGCCGCGTCGCGCAGCTCGCCGGGGAAAGCCTTCGTCGCCTGACGGAAGTAGAAGATGATGAAGATCGAGGCGATGGTCGGCAGGATGACCGCGGTGAAGGTGTTGGTGAGCGAGGCTCGCGAGATCATCACGAACAGCGGCACCATGAGCGCGGCGAAGGGGATGGAGAGCAGCAGCAGGAGCAGCTGAAACACCCTTTCTCGGATCCGCGAGCGGAAGATCTCAAAGCCGTAACCGGCGATCGAGGAGACGGCCAGCGTCAGAATGGTCGAGATGATGGCAATGAAGAACGAGTTGCCGAAGATGCGCACCAGATCGACCTGGGCCGCCAGGCTCTGGAAGTTGGCGACAAGGTTACTGCCCGGGGACAATTGTCCGGTGGTGATGTCGATGGACTTGTTGGTGGCGCCCACCGCCATCCAGTAGAACGGGAAGACGGAGAGGAACGCGGCGACGGAGAGGAAGAGATAGATCCCACCGCGCCGTATCAGGGCGAAGTTCATGACGGCCTCCTGCGGTCGCGGGCGATCATGAACTGGATGAAGCTGAGCACCGCCACGATGAGGACGATGACCCACGAGACCGTCGCCGAATAGCCGAAGCTGGGCATCATGCGGAAGGTCAGGTTGTAGATGTAGAGCGACAGGGTCAGCGTGGCGTTGGCCGGGTTGCCCTGGGTGATGTTGTTGACTTCATCGAAGAGCTGCAGCGTGCCGATGGTCGAGAGGATCGTGGTGAAGAGGATCACGGGCTTGAGCATCGGGATGGTGATGCTGGTGAAGCGGGCCCAGGCCGGAACGCCGTCGATGCGGGCGGCCTCGTAGATCGACTTGTCCACGTTCTGGAGGGCGGCGAGGTAGAAGATCATGTTGTAGCCGGTCCAGCGCCAGGTGATGGCGACGATGATCACGACCTTGGCCCAGAAGGGATCGCTCAACCACGGAATGGGTGCGCCGATGATATGGAGCGTCAGCAGGGCCTGGTTGATGATGCCATCGTTCGAGAACATCGACTTGAACAGCGACGAATAGGCGATAAGCGAGGTGACGCAGGGCAGGAACAGCAGCGTCCTGAACAGGCCCCTGAACCTGAGCGTCGAATCGTTGAGCGCCACCGCGAAGAGCAGCGCCAGGACGATCATGATCGGCACCTGGATGATGAAGAAGATGAACGTGTTGGTCAGCGCCTGGACGAACAATCCGTCATTGGCGAGCCGCTGGATATTGGCCAGCCCCCCGAACGAGAAATTGGCGCCACGGCCGACCTGGAAGCTCATCCAGAGCGACCAGATGATGGGATAGATCATGAAGATGCCGAGGAGGACCAGAGCCGGCATGACGAATGCCCAGCCATTGATCTGCTCGCTACGGTCCAAACGTGTCTGCGCCATGCCCCCTCCGATTCATGGACGACAGCACCGCCGGATGGCCAGGGCCAGCCGGGAGGCGCCGGAACGAGGCGGGCCGGAGCCCGCCCCTTCTGGGTTCGGAATTACTGCATCTGCTGGCGCAGCTGCGCGTCGATAGCCTTGAGGGCGTCATCGATGTTGCCGCCCGAGGCGATGCCGGGCATCTGCGCCCGCACGGCGAGGCGCGCTTCGGGCGTGAAGGTGCCGAAATCGACGGCGGGAACCTTGGCCAGCCAATCGGAGAAGTTCTGCCAGACAGGTTCACCGTTGAAGAACTCGTCGCTGGCCTTGAAGGCGGCGCCTTCGCGCGCGGCGAGGAGCGAACCCACGGCGCCCTGGTTGATCAGGATGCCCTGGTAGAAATCGACGTCCTCGGCCCAGACGGTCTTGAGGAAGTCGGAGGCTTCGGCGGCATTCTTGGAGGAAGCGAGCACATACCAGCTCGAACCGCCATTATTGGTGAAGTGGGTTGCCCCATCGACGCCATCGAGAGCCGGCATCGGCGCCACGCGCCACTTGCCCTTCTGCTCAGGCACGGACTTGATCGTGCCCGTGATCCAGACGCCCTGCGGAACCATGGCGATTTCGCCGGAGGTGAAGGCGCCGGTATAGTCGGTCCAGTTCGAGATCGGCTTGACGAGGCCGGCCTTGTTGAGCTCCTGGAAGGTCGTGAGCGCCTGCTTGAGGGCCGGGTTCTCAAGGATATTCGGCTCGGTGCCGTTCTTGAGGTACCACTGGCCGGCGGACTGCATCATCATGATGATGATGCCATCGTCGTTGAAGTCGACGTCGATGAGCTGGTGGCCGGTCTTGGCGAGCACGTCCTTGCCGATTTCGATCAGCTTGTTCCAGGTGATGTCCTGGAGGTCTTCGGGCTTGTAGCCGGCCTGCTCGAGGTAGTCCGAACGATAAAAGAGGCCCGCGACGCCGGAGTCGAAGGGCAGCGAGTAGGACTTGCCGTCAAGGGTCGCGGCGGCAACCTTGTACTGCGCGAACTTGCTCATATCGATGGAATCGGACAGCGGCACGAAGGCGCCGGGGAACGATTGGAGGAAGCGCTGGATGTTGTCGTCCTGGACCAGCACGATGTCGGGCAGACCATCGGTCACGCCCGCGAGGAGCTGGGTCTGGAGCTTCTGGTTGATCTCGTCCTGCGAGATGTTGTTGATATTGAAGGTGGTTTCCGGATGCGTCTTGGTATAGCGCTCGCCGGCATCCTTCATGGCCGGGATGTTGAAGTTGGGGTCCCAGCACCAGACCGTGAGTTCGGCGGCCGAAGCGGCGCTGATCGACAGCAGGCTGACGCCGAGCGCAAGACCAAGCATCTTCCGCCACCGCGAATGCGTGCGTTCCATAGTGTTCCTCCCTTTTCTTTGCTCGTTGAGCATGGGTAGACTATCGTGTCCCAACGGTGTGTCCGCGCAAAAGGGAATGTCGAGTTGCCGGAAAGTAAGGTGCGCCCGATCTACCAGCCCGGGGCCAGTAGCGTTGAAGGGCTGCCGACCAGTTTCCAGATGTTCCACAACACCCCGCTGGTGATGGTGAAGCCGCATTGGCACGCACAGGTGGAAGTCAATTTCATCGTCCGCGGCGAGGTGCATTACCGCATGCACACCCACGAAATGACGTTGCAGGCCGGGCAGATGTGCCTGTTCTGGGGCGGACTGCCGCATCAGATGGACGATCGTTCGGAGGATGCCATCTATGCCGGCGCCCACCTGCCGCTGATCCACTTCTTCCGCCTGCGCCTGCCCGAGCACGTGCCCCAGCAATTGATGCAGGGCACGACGCTGTTCACCCAGGCGACGGATGCGTCGGACGATCACAATTTTGCGCGATGGAACGCCTATGCGCGATCAGGCGATGGCGTGAAGGCCCAGCACGCGGTCAACGAACTCCTGCTACGGCTCGAACGCGTGCGTTTCGAGCCGTTTTCGCTGCTGGGGGGCAGTTCGGAGAGCGTGGAGGGTGCGCCGAGCGAAGCGTTCGACGTGCAGTCCTCGCGCACCGTGGGCAAGATGTGCGATTTCATCGCCCAGAATTTCCTCAACGACATCGACTCGATCGACATCGCCACGGCGGCGGACCTGCATCCGAAATATGCGATGAGCATCTTCAAGCGCTCGACGGGGATGACGCTCAACGAATATGTCAGCCTGCTCCGGCTCTCCTACGCGCAGGCCCTGCTGCTGCGCGAGGACGCGAACGTGCTGCACATCGCGATGGAGAGCGGCTTCGGCTCGCTCAGCGCGTTCAATAAATCCTTCCGGAAGATCGCAGGCATGTCGCCGTCCGATTTCCGCCGGGACGCCGGCGCGTTTCCGGAGCAAAGGCAGGGGTGGAGCTGAGGGAGCGCGTGTTGGACGGCACACCACCTTTGCACTCTTCTTCTTCTCCTCCTTCCCCTCACCCTCCCCACAACTGCACTTCCCCGGCCGCAGAGCCGGGGCCCACGGGTCGCTCCACTCGGGTGGAGTGGTGCAATAGGCCCCGGGTCTTCGCCCGGGGAAGTCCCGTGGGTTTGGCGAGTAATGAGGGTAGTGACGCGGGATGGGCAGAGGACGTGGATGGTATCGACGATGCGGAATAATGTAGCGGACCCGGAATGGTGCAGAGCACTCGGAACCACCGCAAACCACGCCGCCCTAGCTTTTCCCCGCCCAGCCCCTTAATTAATGCGTCGCAGCTTTGGGACGCATTATGACCAGAACCGATATCGCCAGGCGGGTTTACAACCACACCTGGAAGCTGGACCCGATCATCCGGTCGCTACTGGATACGGATTTCTATAAGCTCCTGATGCTGCAGATGATCTGGGGGCTCTACCCCCATGTCAACGCCACGTTCTCGCTGATCAACCGCACGACCTCGGTGCGGCTCGCCGACGAGATCGACGAAGGCGAATTGCGGGCGCAGCTCGACCATGCGCGCACGCTGCGCTTCTCCAAGAAAGAGATGATCTGGCTGGCCGGCAATACCTTTGCCGGGCGCAAGCAGATTTTCGAGCCGGAATTCCTGGCCTGGCTGGAGAACTTCCAGCTGCCCGAATACGAGCTGCACAAGCGCGACGGGCAGTATGAGCTGACCTTTGCCGGCCGCTGGGTCGAGACCACGATGTGGGAAATCCCGGCGCTCGCCATCATCAACGAATTGCGCTCGCGCGCGGCCATGAAGCAGTTCGGGCCGTTCGCGCTCGACGTGCTCTACGCGCGGGCCAAGGCCAAGATGTGGGCCAAGACCGAGCGGTTGAAGCAATTCCCGGACCTCAAGATTTCCGATTTCGGCACGCGCAGACGGCATTCGTTCCTCTGGCAACGCTGGTGCGTGGAAGCCCTTAAGGAAGGGATCGGGGAGAGCTTTACCGGCACCTCGAACGTGCTGCTGGCCATGGATACGGACCTCGAGGCGCTTGGCACCAATGCCCATGAGCTGCCGATGGTGCTTGGAGCCCTGGCGACGAGCGACGAGGCCCTTCGCGCCGCGCCCTACGAGGTGCTGCAGGACTGGCGCAGCTATTACGGCGGGAACCTGCTGATCGTCCTCCCGGATGCCTTCGGCACGGCGGCGTTCCTGCGCGACGCGCCCGATTGGGTCGCGGACTGGACGGGGTTCCGGCCCGACAGCGCCCCGGCTATCGAGGGCGGCGAAAAGATCATTTCGTGGTGGAAGGCCAAGGGGAAGGACCCGCGCGAAAAGCTGCTGATCTTCTCGGATGGGCTCGACGTCGACATGATCATCGAGGCGTACGAGCATTTCGAGGGCCGCGTGCGGATGAGCTTTGGCTGGGGCACGAACCTCACCAATGATTTCGAGGGTTGCGCGCCGGTGCCGACCAATGGGCTCAAGGCAATTTCGCTGGTGTGCAAGGTGACCTCGGCCAATGGGCGACCGGCGGTCAAACTCTCGGACAATCCCGAGAAGGCGACCGGGGATCGTCGCGAGATCGAGCGGTACCTGCGGGTGTTCGGCGAAGAAGACCGCGTGGCGCATGCGGTGAAGGTTTAGGGACGCGGCACTTCCCCAGTTTCCCCACCACGGAACTTCTGGGCCCCGGCTCTGCGGCCGGGGAAGTCCGGTGGTGGGGTGAGATAGAACGCCAGCGCCGCGCTTGCCTTTACGCCTCCGTCAACCGCTCCACCGGCTTCCCTGCCTTTTTTAACGACATGCGCAGCAGCGGCGCCGTCATCACGGTGGTGCATACCGCCATCACTACCAGCATGGTGAAAACCTTTGGCGGGATGATGCCCAGGCTGAGGCCCAGGTTCAGCACGATCAGTTCCATGAGCGCCCGCGTATTCATCAGCACGCCAAGCGTCGAGGCATTGGCCGGATTTACGCCCGCTGCTCGCGCGGCCAGCGTTACCGGCACGATCTTGGCCAGCACCGCTACCGCGACGATCAAGAGGCACCAGGCCCAGTCGGTGAGCGTCGTCAGGCCGAGGACGTTGGTGCGCAGGCCCGTATAGGTGAAGAAGATCGGCAGGAAGAAGACCAGTACGAACTGGCCGATCTGCCGCCGCCAGGCCTGGGCGAATTCCTCGTGCCTATGGAAGAGCAGGCCGAGGAGAAAGCCGCCGAAGATGGTGAAGACTCCAAGCCGCTCAGTGGCAATGCCGGCGAGGAAAATGCCGGCCAGCACGATGGCGAGGAGGTTGGAGGAAATCTCGCCGTCCTTGATCGGCCAGCGCTTGAGCAGCCAATCTGCGATCGGGCGGCCGAGGAAGAAGAGGACGAGCATGAGCACGATCAGACCGCCTACCTGCAGCGCGGTATGCGTCGGTGAAAAGCTCGAAGCGGCGTAAGCGGCGACGCCCGCCAGCAGTACCCAGCCCGTGACATCGTTGATGGCTGCGGCCGAGATGGCGACGACGCCGATCTCATCGCGCGTGAGGCCGTATTCGCGCAGGATGCGGCCCATGGTGGGAAGCGCCGTGATGCAGAGCGCCACGCCGATGAAAAGCGAAAAGGCCAGCCGGTCGATTTCTGGCGCCAGCACCGGGGCGATGAACCACCCGAGAACGGCGCCCGCAAGCGTCGGCACGATGATGCTGGCAGCCGCCACATAACCGACAGCGCGGCTGTTATGGCTGCGACGCAGGTGACGGAAGTCGAAATCGCAGCCGAGCTGGAACATGAGGAAGATGAGCCCGATCTGGCTCAGCACCAGCATGGGCGTGGCAGCGACGGGATCGAAGATGGCGGCCGAAAGATCAGGCCAGAAATGGCCGAGCAGCGACGGCCCCAGCAGCAGCCCGGCAACGATCTCGCCCACCGCCCGCGGCTGGCCGAGGAGGCGCGCAAGATTGCCCGCCAGGCGCGCCGCCGCCACGATTACGATGAGCTGGAGGAGCGTGGCGACGACGAGCAGCTCGGTTTGCTGGACGTTCTGCAAGGTTTACTGGCAGCCCTTGGCCTTTTCGACCGACTGGATGGTGGCGATGTTCTGGCGCTCGATGGCGTTGAGCTTCACGCCCGCCTGATCATCGACATAGCAGCCCTTGTTGCCGAAATAGCTGATGGCGCGCTGGGTTTTGAAGCAATAGCCGTTCTGGTGGTAGATCGAATTGCGCAGATCCCAGAGGACCTGGCACGAAAACTGGCGCAGATCGATCTTGCGGAAGGTGTCGCTGTCATCGCAACCGATCTGCTCATAGCAATTGGCCATGGCCGGACCAGCCGCGAGAACCATCGCCAGGGCGACGGCTAAAGTCCTGATATGCATTGGAAGTCCCTCCCTTGCCCCCACTCTAGTGAGCACGAAATCGCTGGCGCGGAAAGCGGCAACACGCCGGTGCGGTTTATCGAACAATGCCTTCGGTTTGGCTTACATGGTCGAACGGCATGGTTGGGACTATATCTTGGGGCAATGATACGGCGCTCCCCGAGGAGGCCGGAAGGAGACAAAGATGATTGATGCAAGCGTGCAGACCGCAGTCCGCTCCGCGCCGATCCTGCCCCTCACCACCAAGCTGGGCCCGGTGCACATCGCGGTGACCGACCGCAACCGAGCCCTCGCCATCTGGCAGGACGTGGTGGGGCTCGACATCGTCAGCGAGCATGAGAACGTCCTCGAACTGGGCGTGGGCAACACGGTGCTGATCGTGCTCGAAACAGGCGCGAACCGCCCCGTCGTACCGCGGACGATCGGCCTCTACCACGTGGCCGTTCACGTGCCGACCCGTGCCGACCTGGCGCAGATGGCCGTGCGCGCCCTTCAGCGCGGCGTGCGGATTTCGCCGACCGACCACCTGGTTTCGGAAGCCATCTATCTCTGGGATCTAGACGGCAACGGCATCGAGATCACGTTCGAGACCCCTTGGCGCGGCCATCTGGGCGACCCGGAAACCGGGCACTATGCCATCACGGTCGACGGCAAGCCGCATTCGGGACGCGACCCGATCGATCTCGACGGGCTCCTGGCCGAACTCGGCGAAAAGCCGGTACTGGCGACCCGTATGCCGGCCGGTACGCGGATCGGGCACGTGCATGTGCATGTGAACGACCTCGAAAAGGCGATGGTCTTCTATCGCGACGTGATCGGCTTTGCCGGGTTCCTGCTCATCCATTCGTTCGGAATGGGCGATGTCGGGCTCGACTACATGCCCCACACGCTGGCCTTCAACATCTGGTCCGGCCCCAATGCCGTGCTGCCCCCGGCGGGCGCGGCGGGGCTGCGGTGGTTCACCATCGTGGTGCCGGATGCCCAGACGCTGGCCGGCGTCCGCTCGCGTCTCGAAGGCGCCGGCGCACCGGTGAGCGAGATCGCTGGCGGCATCGAAACGCAGGACCCGTTCGGAAACCGGCTGCAGGTGCTGGTGGGGTAAGGACGCAAGGGGGTGTGGCTCACCCCCTCCCAACCTCCCCCGCAAGGGGGGAGGTGCTATCCGTGGTTGTCGAATGCTTCGTGCGTAAGCAACTGGATCGAAACACCTCCCCCCTTGCGGGGGAGGTCGGGAGGGGGGACGCACCGCTCCCGATTTCGGCTATGATCCTTCCAAAAGGGAGTCGTCATGCGAGCCGTTTCCTGTCTCGCGCCGGGTGAACTGGCGTTGATCGATATTGCGCCGCCGGAGCTGGAACCGGGCTGGGTGCGCGCGCGCGTCGCCCATATTGGCATCTGCGGCACGGACTACCACATCCTCGAAGGCACCCATCCCTTCCTCGAATATCCCCGCATCATGGGCCACGAGCTCTCGGGCACCGTGCTCGATGCCAATGGCGGCGACTTTGCCGTCGGCGATCCGGTGGTCATCAATCCCTACCTCCCCTGCTACCACTGTCCCGCCTGCCGCGAGGGCAAGACCAATTGCTGCGAGTCGCTCAAGGTCATCGGCGTCCATAGCGATGGCGGCATGACCGAGGAAATCGTCATGCCGGCCGCCAACCTCTACCCCGCGACGGGACTGAGCCTGCGCGATGCGGCCATGGTGGAATTCCTCGCCATCGGCGCCCACGCCGTGCGACGGGCGGAGATCAAGCCGGGCAATCGCGTGCTGGTCGTAGGCGGCGGGCCGATCGGGCTGGGCGTCGCGTTCTTCGCCTGGATCGCGGGTGGTGAAGTGGCGCTGCTCGATACCGCGCCGGACAAGCTCGAGTCCGCACGGCACTTCGGTTTCATGCCGGTGGGGCTGGATGATCTCGAAAGCCCGGGCTTCCTTGCCACCAGGGGTTCGGGGTTCGATGCGGTGTTCGACGCCACCGGCTCGATCCGGGCGATGAACGCCTCGATCGCGCACACCCGCAACGGCGGCTCCTACACGCTGGTCGGGGTGATCAAGGGCGATCTCGTCTGGTCGGACCCGGACGTGCATCGCAAGGAGCTCACCATCCGTGCCTCGCGCAACGCGACGCGGGAAGACTTCGACCATGTGATGGATTCGATCCGCAAGGGTCTGGTGCCAACGGACCGGCTGGCCACCCATGCCACCACCCTCGACAACGTTGCCCGCGACATGCCGGTCTGGATGCATGAACGCCGCGGGCTCATCAAGGCGATCATTACAGTATGACCATGCTCACAGCCCAAGACGTGATCCAGTTCTGGTTTCATGAATGCACCTATGAAGACTGGTTCGGCGGCAAGGCCGAATTCGATGCCCGCCTCAAGGAGCGCTTCCACGAGACTTTCGGGCACGTGGCCAAGGGCGAGGCCTGGACCTGGCGCGTAACGCCCGATGGACGGCTTGCCGAGGTGATCGTGCTCGACCAGTTCTCCCGCCAGTTCCATCGCGGCGAGGCACAGGCTTTCGCGCAGGACGGCATGGCACTGGTGCTGGCCCAGGAAGCGGTAGCCGGCGGCCATGACATGCAGGTGCCGCTCGAATGGCGGACGTTCTTCTACATGCCCTACATGCACTCGGAATCGCTCGCCGTGCACGAGGCGGCCAGGCCGCTGTTCGAGGGGCTGGGGAAAGAGGATACGCTCAAGTATGAGCTGGACCACGCGGAGATCGTGCGCCGGTTCGGCCGGTTCCCCAAGCGGAACGCGGCGCTCGGACGGGTGAGTACGCCGGAGGAAGCGGCGTATATCGCTGAGATCGGGGATCGGATGTTTTAGGGGGCCCTCCCCTCGGGCTAACCTACCTGCCCCACTTCTCCCACCAAGTCGGCGACACATCCCCTGCCGCCGGCGTCGCCAGGTAAATCGCGCGCGCCATTGCTCGCGCCAAGCATACCGCCGCCGCGTGCCCGAGGTGGATCGTGTTGAGGATCGGGTCTTCCAGCGGCACATCGCAAGTCGAGACCGCGAAGACCAGGTCCCCGTCGACCGGCGTGTGGCTCGGGCTCGCGCCGCGGGCGATGCCGTCCTGGGCGGCGACGGCGAGGCGCTTGGTCTGGGCCTTGGTCAGCACGGCATCGGTGGCGACGATGGCGATGGTAGTGTTGGCGATGGGGTTCATCAGCGCATCGCGCTTTGAGCGGGCGGTCTGGGCAAAGCTGAGCGCTCCCGTATAGGGGCCGAGATTGCCGAATTCGCCATCGATCTCGTAAGGCGCAGCCCAGAAATTGGGATTATCGCCCATGGTGACCGAGCCTGTAGGATTTGCCGCAACCAGCGCGCCGATGGTGTGGCCGCTGGGGAGCACGATGGAGGCGGAGCCCAGGCCGCCCTTGAGATTGGCCGTGAGGGCACCCGTGCCGGCACCGGTAGTGCCGAGGGCGAAGTCTTCGCCGGCGCTGGCAAGCGCCCTCGCGCCCAGGGCGCGATAGGGGTTTTCGGCCCAGCTCTTGTCGCCGCCGTTGAGGAGATCGAAGATGATGGCGCCGGGCACGATGGGCACGGTGGCGCTTTCGACGCGGAAGCCGCGACCGCGCTTACGCAGTTCATCCATGACCCCGGCAGCAGCATCGAGGCCGAAGGCCGAACCGCCCGAGAGAACAAGGGCGTCGACGCCTTCGACCAGCTTGTCGGGAGCGAGAAGCTCGGTCTCGCGCGAACCGGGCGAGCCGCCCATGACGTCGACCGAGGCGATAAAGGGCTTGTCGCCGACAAGGACGGTGGTGCCGGATTTGACTGTGTGGTCCTCGGCATTGCCCACATAGAGGCCTTTGACGTCGGTGATGAGATTGCGCGGACCCTGGCGCATGGCGTCCCCCCTTCGGTAGTTTTCTTATTCAGGCGTAGCGGCGGGCGGCGGCTTGGGCGGCCTCCTCCGGCTTGCCGAGTTTCTCGTAGACCATTGCGAGCGCGCGGTTAAGCGGCACGCCATCGGGGTCCCAGGTGCGGCGCATTTCGAGCAACTGCCGGGCGATGGCCCAGTTGCCGGCCTTCAGATGCGCATCGAGCAGGATCTGCCCGAAAAGATCGCGCTGCGCATGGCTGCCGCCGATTTGGGCGATGCGCGGATTAGCGACCGAGAGGTATCTGACCGCCTCCCCGTAATTGCCGCGCGCATGGGCGAGGACACCCCGGCAACCGGGCAGTACCACGTCGTGCCAGACGAGGCGATCGAAAGCGTCGGCGCTGCGGGCCTTTTCTTCCACCGCCTGCATGAGCAGGTCGGCTTCGACCCGCTCGGCGCGGGCGAGGCCATAGAGATACTGAATGGTTAGGAAGGGCTGGATAGTGTCGCGGGCGCGGCTGCGCATGTGGTTGGCCACGTCTTCCCAGCGATTGCCGACATTCATGCCGGCGATCTCCATGCGGGCGAGGAGCGAGACGGCGCCAACCTGATCCTGCGAATAGTCCTTTTCCTGGCCCCAGACGTGCAGGTCGTAGGCATCGAAGACGGACTGCTCGTCGCCCAACGAGATGTGGAACAGTGCCTTGTGCCACCAATTATGGGTGTACATGAAGGAGTTGAGATCTACCCAGGTTCTCGAAGCGTCGCCCATGAACTGAACGCCTTCGCGCACGCGCCCCTGCGAGAGCATGACATGGGCCAGGGCATGCTGGGCCCAGGGTTCCTTTTCCTTGAGGGAGAGTGCCTTGCGGGCGGCGGTCTCGGCCTTTTCGATCTCGTGCATCTGCTCGTAGCCGAAGGCCAGCATGCCGTGGACATGCGGATTCTCCGGGCTGGAGGCTTCGATCTTGCGGGCAATGCGCAGCATCGAGGCGGCATCGCCCCGGTTGAAGCTGAAATACTGGTGGAGTTTAGCCGAGGCGAGATCGGTGGGGAATTCATCCACGATCTGCTCGCCGATAGCCTGAACGCCGGGGATGTCGCCGGCGATCCAGCGTTCGAGCTGGGCCAGCATCATGATTTCGCGGCGGTTGGCTCCGCCGGCGCTCTGTTGGGCGCGGGCGAGATAGAGCGCGGCCTGGTCTTCGGCGCCCGCGGCCTCGAGGAACATCCAGGAGAAGCCGGCATAGATCTGCGCGATGGTCGAATCCGGGTCGGCATCGGCAGCGCCCAGGACATTGGCCGCCTTCTTCTCGTAAGCCAGGAAGCCCGAGACGAAATCATCGATACCGGAAAGCGCCGCATCGCTGGCGGCGCTGATGGAATTGCCGAGGGCGTCCTGCGCCATGATGGTTTAACCTATTGGTCAGGCTCCAAAATTGCAAAGTCCGGGAGGCTTGTCTAGATTCCCGAGCCTTCACAATCGGGAATGCACAATGCCGCAATTTACGAGCCGGGGCGCCGTAGTTCACTACGAGATCGCGGGCAGTGGCCCGCCGGTGCTGATGCTGGCCGGAACGGCCAGCGACGGCGCCAGTTGGGCCCCGCTCACCGAACGGCTCCAGGACCGGTTCACCCTCATCCTCCCCGATAATCGCGGCTCGGGCCGGACGCAATCGGAAGGCGAGATCGGCGTGGCCGACATGATCGCGGATCATGCCGCGCTCATCGACCATCTCGGCTACGAACAGGTGGCCGTGGTCGGCCACTCGCTGGGTGGCTATCTGGGCTTGGCGCTGGCCGCTCAACATCCCCAAAAGGTGTCGCGGCTGATCACGATGGCCAATAGCGACCGGTTCGGCGCCAAGGAAGTTGCCCTGTTTCGCGACATGGCTACTCTCTACGGCCAGATCGCGCCGCAACTCTGGTTCGCGCTGCTCTATCAATGGCTGTTTGCCGATGGCTTTTTCGCCAGCCCGGCCAATGTCGCGGCCGCGGCGGAGGCATCGACGAACTATCCCTACCGGCAAAGCCCCGAAGATTTCGCCCGGCAGGTGCGCGCACTCGAAACGGCCGGTCCGCTGGATGTGAGCCGCATGCGGTGCCCAACGCTAGCGATCGCCGCCGGTCTCGACCTCCTGGTGCCGCCCTCGCGGGTGCTCGCGGCCCATGTGGGGATCGGGCAGTTGACCACCGTGGTGGTCGAAGGCGCGGGCCATTCGGTGCACTGGGAGCAACCGGCGCGCGTGGCTGGGGTGGTGCGGGAGTTTCTTGAGGGGTGATCTGGGAGGCGCACCCAGCAAACGCCACTACCACCAACTCCACTCAAGCCTCCACCGCCCACCACACAACCTGCCCCACCCCGATCTTCCCCGGGCGAAGACCCGGGGCCTATTGCACCGCGCCACTCGAGTGGCGCAATCCGTGGGCCCCTGTGTAATTGTGCTGTGCCATATTGGGTACGGGCGGGAGACCGTTGGGCCCCAGGTTTAAAGACCGAGAGCCGGCACGGGTCCCCGCCCGCTTTGACAAACACCTGAACAGTTGCACGAGGCCGCTTGAGACGGACCTCGGATCACAGGGACAGGCCCATGACCCTATCACCGACCTGGATTGGAATCGACGTTTCGAAAGCCTGGCTGGATATCGCCTCTTCCGGCGGGGAGGGCGTGCAGCGGATCGCCAACACGATGGACGCCATCGCCGCATTCGCCGCCACGCTGGAGCGGGAGGGCACTCGTGGTGCTGGAGGCGAGCGGGGTTTACGACAGGAGCTTGCGCGCCGGACTGGCGCTGGCCGGGATCGGCCATGTCCGGGTCAATCCGCTGCGGGCCCGTGACTTTGCGCGGGCCAGCGGCCAGCTCGCCAAGACCGATGCGCTCGATGCGGCCATGCTTGCCGAAATGGGCCGGGCCCTGCGCCTCGTGGCCGACCCGCTGCCCGAGGCCGGACGCGAGCGGCTCGGCCTGCTCAGCCGCCGCCGCGACCAGTTGGTGGCCATGCGCACCCAGGAAAAGCAGCGCCGGATCGAGATGACCGATCCCTTCATCGGCGCCGACCTGGACCGGCACCTGGCCGGCCTCAACCAGGCCATCGCCGCCATCGAGGTCGAAATCCAGAACCAGATCGGCAGCGATGCCGCCCTGGCACAGGACCAGGCCCTGATCCGCTCGGTGCCCGGCATCGGCCCGGTCACCGCCTCTGTCCTGGCCGCCCTGATGCCCGAACTGGGCCGGCGCTCGGGCAAGCAGATCGCCACCCTGGCCGGGTTGGCCCCGCTCAACAACGATAGCGGCCTACGGCGCGGACAGCGCTCCATCCGCGGTGGCCGCCGCCGCGTCCGCCAGGCCCTCTACATGGCCGCCGTCGCATCCTTGCGAACACAATCGCCTCTCAACGCCTTCTACCACCGCCTGCGCCAGGCCGGAAAACCACCCAAGCCTGCCCTCGTCGCCCTCGCCAGAAAGCTCCTCGTCACCATCAACGCCATGATGAAAACCCGAACACGCTTCGCAACCTGAATTACAGTTGCCGGATCAAGTCCGGGAAGTGCAGTGGGGATGGAGAGTATGGAGAGTATGGGGTCTCCTCGGGGAAGCCGTGGCCCACGCCCTAAATGCAGCGGCCCCCGTCCACCTCCATCGCCACGCCGGTGACCATGCTGGCCTCATCCGAGCAGAGGAAGCAGGCGGCATTGCCCATGTCTTCCGGCGTCGAAAACCTTCCGATGGGGATCGAGGCCAAAAACTTCGCTCTCATCTCGGGGGTATCCTCGCCCATGAAGGTCTTGAGGAGCGGGGTATCGCCGGCCACCGGGTTGATGGCGTTGACGCGCACGCCCAGTGGGGCGAGTTCGATGGCCATGGATTTGGTGGCGGTGACCATCCAGCCCTTGGACGCATTGTACCAGGAGAGGCGCGGGCGCGGGCTGACCGCCGCCGTCGAGGCGACGTTGAGGATGGCGCCCTTCTTGTTGGCCTTCATGTGGGGGACGAGGGCCTTCGCCGTGAGGTAGACCGACTTGATGTTGACCGCGACGACGCGGTCGAAATCGGCCTCGGATATGTCCTCCATGGCGGCGGGCAGATGGCTGACGCCGGCATTGTTGACGAGGATGTCGAGGGTGCCGAAAGCTTTGAGGGCGGCTTCGGCGAGGGCGTTGACGCTCTCTGCCTTGGAGACGTCGACCTGATGCGAAAGCGCGCCGAGTTCGGCGGCCATGGCGTGGGCGGCATCGCCGTTGATATCGGCGATGATGACGCGGGCGCCTTCGGCGACGAACTTCTTGACGATCCCCGCGCCGAAGCCGGAGGCGCCGCCGGTGACGATGGCGGTTTTGTTGGCAAGTCTCATGATGGTCAAAATCCTCGTGGTGTTGCTGGCTCCCCCCACCCTGTCCCTCCCCGCAAGGGGGGAGGAGACCTGCTGGCTAGATCGTGCCCCAACGTCTCCCTCCCCCTTGCGGGGAGGGGACAGGGGTGGGGGTGCCCAAATTATCCGTGATAGGCGGCAACCGTCTTCAGCACCGAGAACCCATAGAGCGCCTCAAAACCCTTTTCGCGCCCATGCCCTGACTTCCCGATGCCGCCGAACGGCAGTTCCACGCCACCGCCGGCGCCGTAATTGTTCAAAAACACCTGCCCGGTCTTGATGGCCTTGGCCAAGCGCATTTGCCTCGCCCCATCACGCGTCCACACCCCCGCGACGAGGCCGTAATCGGTGCCGTTGGCGATGGCGATGGCGTCTTCCTCGGTGTCGAACGGGATCACCACCTGCACAGGCCCAAAGATTTCATCCTGGGCGAGGCGGTTGGAGGGATCGATGCCCGCCACCAGCGTCGGCGCGAGGTAGTGGCCGCCCGCCGGAACGCCATCCACGATCTGGCCCCGCGCCGCGATGCGACCGCTGCCGAGATTGGAGAGGAAGCCGGAGACGATTTCCTTCTGCCGTGCCGAGACGAGCGGGCCGACATCGAGATCGGACGCAGCGGGGCCAACTTTCAGCGCTGCATAGCGCTCTGACATGCGGGCGAGCACCTCATCGTGGATGGAGCGCTGCACGAGGATGCGCGAGGAGGCCGAGCAGGTCTGGCCGGCGTTCTGGATGCCGGCATTGACGAGGAACGGTAGCGCGCGGTCGAGATCGGCATCCTCGAAAATCAGTTGGGGCGACTTGCCGCCCAGTTCGAGGGTAACGGGCACGACGTTCTTCGCCGCCGCTTCCTGGATGAGAATGCCCACGCCGACCGAGCCGGTAAAGGAGATGTGGTTGACGCCCGGATGGGACGAGAGCGCGGCGCCGGCCTCTTCGCCCAGCCCCGGCACGACGTTGAGCGCACCCTTGGGCAGGCCGGCTTCCTCGGCGATGGCGGCGAAGGCGATGGCGGTGAGGCAGGCTTCTTCTGCCGGCTTGAGCACCGCCGCATTGCCCATGGCCAATGCCCCGCCGACCGAGCGGCCGATGATCTGCATCGGGTAGTTCCACGGCACGATATGGGCGGTGACGCCATGCGGTTCGCGCAGCGTATAGACCGTGTAGCCGTCGAGATAGGGAATGGTCTCGCCATGCACCTTATCGGCAGCGCCGCCGTAAAACTCCATGTAGCGGGCCAGCGCGATGGCGTCGGCGCGGGCCTGCTTGAGCGGCTTGCCGACATCGAGGGCTTCCAGCCGCGCCAGATCATCGACGCGCTCCAGCACCTTCTGGCCGATGCGGGTGAGGATGCGACCGCGCTCCAACGCGCTCATGCGACCCCACTCACCATCGAGGGCGGCATGGGCGGCGGCGACGGCGCGGTCGACGTCATAGGCTTCGCCACGCGCGATGGCGCCGATGGTTTCGCCGGTGGACGGGTTCTCGATCGGGAGGGTCTGCTGGCCGTTCGGCTTGACCCATTCGCCACCGATGAAGCAGCGGGTGGGGTCGAACCAGAGGTTGAGGTCGGTGGTCATGGGTTTTGCCTGGGTCGTTGTGTTCTTGGCCTACCCCCACCCCGGCCCTCCCCACAAGGGGGAGGGAGGTTTTGGGGCGGGATCGAGCCATCAGGTCTCCCTCCCCCTTGTGGGGAGGGAACAAGGGTGGGGGTGAACCCACCGGAAACTAGCCTCCCGTCCTTCCGGCCAAAGCCGTCTCCAGATTCGGCGTCGCGGCGAGCAGTTCGCGCGTATAGGCGTGCTGCGGATTGCGGAAAACCTCCTCGGTCGGACCCGATTCCACGATCTGTCCCGACTTCATCACCAGCACCCGGTCGGTGATGGCGCGCACCACGTGTAGGTCGTGCGAGATGAAAAGGTACGAAAGCTTCAGCCGGTCCGAGAGTTCTGCCAGGAGATCGAGGATCTGCGCCCGGATCGAAACGTCGAGCGCCGACACCGCCTCATCGAGAATGATCAGCGCCGGATTGATGATCAGCGCCCGCGCGATGGCGATGCGCTGGCGCTGACCGCCCGAAAACTCGTGGATGTACTTCTCCGCGTCGGTCGCCTTGAGCCCCACATGCTCCAGCGCCTCGGCAATGCGCCTGTCACGCTCGGCACCCGAAGGCGCTTCGTTGCCAAGAAGATGGAAGGGTTCGGAGACGAGGCGATCGACGCGGTGGCGCGGGTTGAAGGAGCCATAGGGGTCCTGGAACACCACCTGCATCTTGCGTCGCGCCGCAAAGGATGCACCCGTGGTGATGGCCTCGCCATCGAGCCGGATGGCGCCCGATTGCGTCGGCTCCAGCGCCATGATGGCGCGGGCCAGCGTGGACTTGCCGCAGCCGCTCTCCCCCACAAGCCCGACATTCTCGCCGCGATTGACGACGAGGCTCACGTCGTTGACGGCGCGAAAAGCCTTTGGCGGCCCGAAGAGCGAGGCGCGCGGCAGCTTGTATTCGCGCACCACATTCTCGATGGCGAGCACCGGAACATCCGAGGCCCCGACGGCCGGAGGCGGCAGGCGCTTGGGGGTGTGGCTGGAGGCGGCAAAGAGCGCGCGCGTATAGGGGTGGGCGGTCTTGCGGAAGACTTCGAGCGTCGGGCCGGCCTCGACCACTTCGCCCAGCTTCATGATGGCGATCCTGTCGGCGAGATCGGCGACCACGGCGAGGTCGTGGGTGATGAAGATCATGCCCATGCCGTCTTCATCGACGAGGCGCTTCAGGAGCTTCAAAATCTGCGCCTGCGTCGTCACGTCGAGCGCCGTGGTCGGCTCGTCGGCAATGAGGAGGCGCGGGCGCAGGGCAATGGCCATGGCAATGACGACGCGCTGGCGCTGGCCGCCGGACAGCTCGTGCGGGTAGCGGTCGAGCGGGAAGCGGGCTTCGGGGAGTTCGACGCGGTTGAGGGTTTCGCGGGCGACTTTCAGCGCTTCGGCGCGGCCGACGCGGCGGTGCACCATCACGGTTTCGGCGACCTGGTCGCCGATGGTCCTGGTGGGGTTGAGCGCGGTCATGGGTTCCTGAAACACCATGCCCACATCCTTGCCGCGAATGCCGCACATCTCGGCTTCGGGCTTGTTCAGCAGCTCGACGCCATCGAGCGTGATGGAGCCGGAGGCGCGGGCGCTCGACGGCAGGAGCTGCATGATCGAGAGCGCGGTCATGGATTTACCCGAGCCGCTTTCCCCGATGACGCCGAGGATTTCGCCCTTGTCGACCGAGAGATCGACATCCTTGAGGATTTCGAAGCTGCCGATGGCGAGCGAGAGTTTTCTGGCGACGAGCAGGGTCATGCGCGGCTCCTGCGGGTCTGGGGGTCGAGGATGTCGCGCAGGCCATCGCCCATGAGGTTGACGCCGAGGACTGTGAGCACGATGGCGAGGCCCGGCGCCAGCGCCACATGCGGCGCGAGCCCGATCATGGTCTGCGCATCCGACAGCATCTTGCCCCAGCTCGGGGTCGGCGGCTGCGCACCGAGGCCGACATAGGCCAGGCTCGCTTCGGCCAGGATGCCGAGCGAGAACTGGATGGTGGCCTGCACCACCAGCGTATTGAGGATGTTGGGCAGGATATGCTCGGCCGAAATCCGCACCGCGCCTTTGCCCGACACCCGCGCCGCCATGACGAACTCGCGCTGCCAGAGGCTCAGGGCCGCGCCGCGCGAGAGGCGCGCGAAGACCGGAATGTTGAAGATGCCGATGGCGATGATGGCATTGACCGCGCCGGGACCGAACACCGCCGTGATGAGAATGGCGATGAGCAGCGCGGGGAAGGCGAAGACGAGGTCGTTGGCGCGCATGATGACTTCATCGAGCAGGCTCCCACGCTTGGCGGCAGCGGCGAGGCCCAGCGGCGTGCCGATGGCCGCGCCGATGCCAACGGCGACGAGGGCCACGGCGATCGAGGTGCGCGCGCCGACCATGATCATGGAGAGCACGTCGCGCCCGAAATGATCTGTGCCTAGCCAATGCGCCCAGGACGGACCCTTGAGCTTGTTGGGGATGTCCTGGAGCGTGGCGTCATAGGGCGTCCACACGAAGGACACGATGGCGGCCAGCACGAAGACCAGCGTGATGATGGTGCCGACGACGAAATTGCGCGAGCGCAGCGCGCTCCAGATGAGGCTGTCGCGGCGGCTCGCCGGAGCGGCGGGAAGCGTGGCGTCGGTCATGCTTGCCTCCGCAGGCGCGGATCGACCAGCGCATAGGTCATGTCGACGATGAAGGTGACGAGGATCACCGCGAAGACCAGCAGCATCACCACCGATTTGACCACGATGAGATCGCGCTGGGTAATGCCCTGGAAGACCAGCCGCCCGAGGCCGGGCAGGAAGAAGACGTTTTCGATGATGATGGCCCCGGCGAGCAGGAACGAGAATTGCAGCCCGATAATGGTGAGCACCGGGATGAGCGCATTGCGCAGGGCATGGCGCCAGAGGGTCTGGCGGCGGGTCAGGCCCTTGGCGCGGGCGGAGCGGATATAGTCCTCGTTGAGGGTATCGAGGAGCGACGACCGCATGACGCGGGCGAGGATCGATGCCTGCGGCAGCGCCAGCGCGATGGCCGGCAGCGTCAGCGCCTTGAGGCCGACGAAGAACCCCGCATCCCAGCCCGGAAAGCCGCCGGCGGAGAACCAGCGCAGCGTGATCGAGAAGGCCAGCACCAGCAGCATGGCGAACCAGAAATTGGGGATGGCGACGCCGAGCTGGGTGGCGCCCATGATGGTGACGTCGGTGGCCGAATTGCGCCGCGCGGCGGCCAGAATGCCGACCGGGAAGGCGATGAGGGTCGAGAGCGTCAGGGCATAGATGGCGAGCGGCAGCGACACCCAGAGGCGCGCGCCGATAAGTTCGGCCACTGGGACTTTATAGGTGTAGCTGGTGCCGAATTCGCCATGCAGCAGGCCGGCGGCCCAGGTGAAATAGCGCTGCAGCGCCGGCGCGTTGAGGCCAAGCTGTTCACGCAGCGCCTCGACGGCATCAGGTGATGTGTTCATGCCCAGCATGAACTGGGCGGGATCGCCGGGGACCACCTCGAGGACGAGGAAGATCACGATCGAGGCGGCTATGAGCGAAAGCGCCAGCGAAACCAGGCGTGAAAGGAAGAAGCGGAGCATTCAATGGATTCCGTGGCGCGGGAGGCCGCGCGGGCGCGGAGCGGTGGGCAGTCGCGTTATCCGGGGATGGGCTAGATCGAGCTCCCACCACCCCTTCTCCCCTTGAGGGAGAAGGTGGCGCGTCAGCGCCGGATGAGGGGTCGGCGATGCTGGCACAAACCCCTCGCCCGCCCTGCGGGCACCCTCTCCCTCAAGGGGAGAGGGGGAGCTTTTGGCTGAGATCGTACCCCATCGCACCTCCCCCCTTGCGGGGGAGGACGGGAGGGGGGTGAGCCGAAGGCGCGAGGCTGGGGCAACCCCCACCCCTATCCCCTCCCCACAAGGGGGAGGGAGACGCTTTTGCAGGATCGTGCCCCACGTCCTCCCTCCCCCTTGTGGGGAGGGATCGAGGGTGGGGGTGAGCCCAAAACGCCGTGCGGGGAATGCCCCCCTTCGGGCCTCCCCCGCAAGGGGGGAGGTGAAGAGCGGATGTGCTGCGGCGTTCGAGCTCAAACCCACCGGTTTACTCGTCCCAGTAAACGGCGGTCAGATCCGTGGCCTGCGTCGGAGCATTCTCCCACATCCCATGGATCTTGGCGTTCTGCACGCCGGCCTTGGCCAGCTCGAACAGGTAGACGTTGACGTAATCCTGAGCGATCTGGGTCTGCGCGGCTTTCCAGAGTTCGGAACGCTTGGCCGGGTCGGTGGTGTTGTCGAGGTCCGCCATGATCTTCTTGAAGGCGTCCGACTTGTAGCCGAAATAATAATCGTCGCGGCCGTAGATGTTGATGTCGAGCGGCTCGGTGTGGGAGATGATGGTCAGGTCGAAGTTCTTGTTGGTGAAGACTTCGGACAGCCACTGCGCCCATTCGAGGTTGGTCGTCTCGGTCTTGATGCCGACGGCGGCGAGCTGCTGGGCAATGATTTCGCCGCCCTTGCGGGCATAGCCTTCAACCGGCGGCAGCTTGAGCGAGAGCGTCAGATCCTTGACGCCGGCTTCAGCAAGCAGGGCCTTGGACTTTTCCGGGTCGTAGTTGGAGAGCGCGGTCAGGTCCACGTAATCCGGGTTGTGCGGCGCGAAATGCGTGCCGATCGGCGTGCCGTAGCCGAACATGGCGCCATCGATCACGGCCTGGCGGTCCACCGCATGGGCGATGGCTTCGCGAACCTTGACGTTGTCCAGCGGCGGCTTGGCATTGTTCATGGCGAGGATGGTCTCGCCTTCGGTCGAGCCGACGACGACGGTGAAGCGCGGATCGCTCTTGAACTGCTCCAGCGTTTCGGGCGCCGGGAAGTTCGGGAAGGCGTCGACGTCTTCGGCCATCACGGCGGCGAAGGCGGCGGTCGGGTCGGCGATGAACTTGAAGGTCGCCTTGTCGAGCTTGACCGGGGTGCCCCAATAATCCGGGTTCTTGACCAGGTCGATATGGTCGCCCTGCACCCAGTTGTCGAACTTGAAGGGGCCGGTGCCTACTGGCTTGGTGGCGTTGTCGGCAGCGCTTTCGGGCGCCACGATCACGGCGTCGCCCCAGGCCATGTTGAAGAGGAAATTGCCGTTGGGCTTGGAGAGGGTGACCTTGACGGTCGCCGGGTCCACCGCATCGACCGAAGCGATATCGGCGAAGAGCGCCTTCTGGGCGTTGGTCGAGCCTTCGGCGCGGGCGCGGTCGAGCGAGAACTTCACGTCCTCGGCGTCGAACGTGGTGCCGTCATGGAACTTGACGCCTTCGGCGAGGTGGAACGTATAGGTAAGGCCGTCCTCGGAAATGTCCCAGGACTTGGCGAGCGCCGGGACGATCGAACCATCGGGCGCAAAGCGGGTGAGGCCTTCGAAGACGTTGGCATAGACCACTTCGTCGATGGCGGCGGCGGCGCCGGCGGTCGGGTCCAGATTTGGCGGTTCGAGCACGAGGCCGACCTTGATGTCGGTCCGGGCAGCAGCGAACGCCACCGGCGTCATTGCCGTCGAAAGCGCGAGCGCGCCGGCAACGGCAAGCATCACGAATGATTTGCGCATGGGTTTCCTTTCCCTTGTTGTCCCCATCGGAAGAGGCAAGGCCTCTCCCCGTCTCCCTGCCGGCCCCTCTTAGTGGCGGGGGCCGAGCAAATCCTTGAGCGTCAAGGCCATGACCTTGGCGCTGTCGATCATGTCGTCCACGCCCACATATTCATCGGGCTTGTGTGCAAGATCGAGAATTCCCGGACCGTAGGCAATGCAGTTCTTCATGCGCCCGATGCGGTCGATATGCTTCTGGTCGTAGGTACCGGGCGAAACCACATAGGCCGGGTCGATGCCAAGCACTTCGGTGATGGCCTTGGACGTCGCCGTCACGATCGGCGCATCGCGCTCGGTCATGGTGGGCGAAATGGTCCAGAGGTCGCGGATTTCGTATTGGAAGGTCGGGCGTTGCGCCTTCACGCGCTCCAGAACGTCGATCATCTCCTGGCGCACATCGGCCGGGGTTTCCTCGATGAGGTAGCGGCGGTCGATGATCATGCGCGAGGAATGCGCGACGACCGGTGCCGGGAAACCGGTAAACCCTTCCTCGGGCTCGGGCTGGCCGCCATGGATGGAATTGATGTTGAGCGTGGATTGCCGCGCCTGTGGCGGCACCACCGGCATGGCGGTGCGCTTTTCGGCGAGCGCGGGGAAAAGCGTCGCTTCCATCTCGGTCAGCACCGCGCCCATGTGGCGGATGGCGCTGTCGCCCAGAAACGGCATGGAGCCGTGGGCGATGGAGCCCTTGGTCTCGATCTCCGCCCACCAGACGCCGCGATGGCCGAGGCAAATGCGATCCTTGTTGAGCGGCTCGGGGATGATGACGTGCTGCACGCGCTGCGGGCTGAAAAAGCCCTTCTCTGCGAGATAGGCGACGCCGCCGAAACCGCCGGTTTCCTCGTCGGCCGTGCCCGAGATTTCGACGGCGCCGGAGAAGTCGGGATAGACGTCGACAAACGCTTCCGCCGCGATGATCGAAGCGGCGAGGCCGCCCTTCATGTCGCAGGTGCCGCGGCCGTAGATCTTGCCGTCGGCAAGCTCGCCGCCGAGAGGATCGAAGGTCCAGCCCGAGCCGATCTCGACGATATCGATATGGGAATTGAAGTGGACGGTCTCGCCCTTGTGGGCGCCCTCCTTGCGGGCGACGACGTTCCAGCGCGGATACTTGTCGCTGTCGCCGGGCGTGCCGAAGGCGCGCACCATCTCGATTTCAAAGCCGCGCGGCCGCAGGCGCCTGGCGAGGTATTCGCAGATTTCCAGATACGCCTCGCCCGGCGGGTTGAGCGTGGGGATGCGGATCAGGTCCTGCGTCAAAGCGATCAGGTCCTGCCGCCGGCCCTCGATCTCCGCCAGCAACCGCGAATGCAACTCAGTCAACGACGACCCTACCCCCAAATGCAAAACCGCTTTTGCACAGTGAAACGGTCGGGATTTTGAGTCAACGGGGCGGCCGCGCCTGTAGACAACTGCCTGGCTAGAGCTTGGTGACCATATAGAGCGAGCCCGCCGGCAGGTCGTCGGCGACCAGCCGCTCGAAGCCGAGCCGCTCGTAAAAGCGCGTGGCGCCGGTGTTTTTCGGATCGACACCCAGATGCATGCCCTCGATCCGGCGCGTGGCAAACTGCGCCATGAGGAAGCGCAGCGCGGTGGTACCCAGCCCCTTGCCCTGCGCCGCCGGCAGCAGGTCGATATGGGCGTGGGCCGGGTAAGCGTGGAGCGATTTGGGGAAGACATAGCGCGGGTGGTGGATCAGGCGTCGCGCCCAGTCGCTGCCGCGCCATTGACGCATGTCCGGCCCTGGATCGGCCACCTTGGTGCGCAGCGCCTTGTACCAGGTCTCCTCGATGACGCTGTAAAACCGCTGCGTATTGGGCGCCCCCAGCACATAGCCGCAGGCACCGTGATCGGGATGCTCGATGATGAACGAGAAGAGCGGCTCGATGGCCTGGTAGGGCAAGGCGTAAATGGCCCCGATCAGGATCGGATCATCCTCGCGCGCGCTGGCGTCCTTGCCGGCGTCGCCGGTCTTGAGACAGATCATGGCGAGCGCATCCTGATCGTCGTCGCGCGCCTGCCGCAACGTGAAACCACCGCCCAAATCCAGCGCCATAAGGCAAATCCTCCACAGGGGTCCATTTCATAGCCCATCGCGGGCAGCGCGGTAATCGTGATTAGTTCCAGACCTGCGTCCGGGCCAATTGGTGCGCTTCCTCCAACCATTCTCACACCCCTCAGAATCGAGAACGGCTAAGCCGCCGACAATGCGGGGAAATCCGGAGAAAGTGTGATGGAAACCAAAAACAGACCGCTGTTGAGCAGCGGCGTGGCTGGTTCTATAGTCCCGAGGGGGATCGGGAGGAAATCATGGATTTCTACGCTGCCGTTGGCGGTCGCCTGGCGAAGGAGCATGGCCCCCTGGCCAGTCGGCTGCGCAATGCCTTTGCAGCCGCCTTCGAGGATGGGCTGCTGGTCGCCGGCTCCGCACTTCCGGCCGAGCGCGAGATGGCCGAAGGGCTGGGCGTATCGCGCTCGACACTGCGCCAATGCCTCAAGGAACTGGGCAATATGGGCCTCGTCAGCACGCGGCCGGGCGCCGGCACGGTGGTGAGCGGGCGCATCCACAAGGCACTGAGCCAGCTCTCCGGCTTTACCGAGGACATGAAACTGCGCGGGCTCGTTGCCAGTTCCACCGTGCTCGAACGCACAATAGGCCCCGTCCCGCACGATACCGCCTTTCGCACCAGCCTGCCGCTCGGCACGCTGACCATGACGCTGGTGCGCCTGCGCAAGGCCGGCGGGGAAACGCTCTGCTACGAGCGTGCCGTCGTGCCGATTTCGGCGGTCGGGGAAGACTACGACGGCACCGGCTCGCTCTACGAGCGCATGGACCTGCGCAATGGCCGGCCGCGCCGTATCCTGCAGAGTCTCAAGGCCATCGAGGCATCGCCCGAAGTCGCAGGGCTCCTCGGCGTGCGGCCGAACTCGGCGGTGCTCGAAATTACGCAGGTAGGCTACAGCGCGGACGGTTCCGCGGTGGAGGATGCGGTGAGCTGGTATCGCGGCGACCGCTATCAATATGTGGGCGAGATCAAGGGCTGAGACGGCAGCTTCGGGGGGAAGCGTTGAGCCAGATTAGGGAGAGTTTTCGCGACCGGATCGTCGAGATCCTGGATCGCATCGTTGCGGACCAGGAAGGGTCGCTCAATGCCGCGCGCGAGGCAGTGGTTGCCGCGCTCGAGGCCAACAGGCTGGTCTATGTCGCCGGCTCGGGGCATTCGCATATCCTGGCCGAAGAGGTCTATTATCGCGCCGGCGGCATCGCCGCCGCGCAGGCCGTGCTCGACCCCAACCTCATGCTGCATACGGGCGCCCGCCGCTCGACGCTGCTGGAGCGCGTGGAAGGCTATGCCGAGGTGATCCTCTCGGACTATCCGATCGGGGAAGGCGACGTGATCTTCATCGCCTCCAATTCGGGCCGTAACGCCTATCCGATCGAGCTGGCCCTCATCGGCAAGGAACGCGGCGCGACAACCATCGCCATTACCTCGCTCGAACATTCACGCCGCACCACTTCGCGCCACACCACCGGCAAGCGCCTCTTCGAGGTGGCGGACATCGTCATCGACAATTTCGGCGTCTATGGCGACGCCGCCGTCGCCATCCCCGGCCGCCCGGAACGGATGGCCCCAACCTCGACGATCTCGGGCGTCTTCATCCTCAACGCCATCATGGCCGAGGCGGTGGCCGAACTGGCCGAGCGCGGAATCATGGTGGACGTCTACAAGAGCGCGAACATGCAGGGCCAGGAAGCTGCGGCCGAGGCGATGATCAAACGCTGGCAGAGCAGGATCAAGGGGCTTTAGGCGGGCTGGCGAGCGACACAGACCGGAGAGGGCGACCATCTTGAGCCCATCCGGGCCAGCCTCATCTCCATACTGCCCCTACAGCCTCTTCTTCACCACACCGCCATACTTCCCCGGGCGAAGACCCGGGGCCCACGGATGGCGCCACTCATGTCGATGGGGGCAATAGGCCCCGGCTCTACGGCCGGGGAAGTTCCGTGCGGGTGGAGAGCTTCGGGTATTTTGGGGAAGGAGACCCCGCCTCAGCAAACCGTCTCAAACCGCTCCACACACGTCCTGACCACCTCATCCCCGGGCCGTTTCCACCAGTTCTCGGTGGAAAATATCTCCATCTCCTGCGGGCCGTGATGGCCAGCGACCTCGATCATCGACACCCCTCCGAGCCAACCCATCTCCCCACGGCCCCTACAGCCTCTCCCTAACCCCACCCCCTTACTTCCCCGGGCGAAGACCCGGGGCCCACGGATGGCGCCACTCATGTCGATCGGTGCAATAGGCCCCGGCTCTACGGCCGGGGAAGCTCCGTGTGGGTTGCAAGCTGCGAACTTTACCGCACCCGAGCGACAAGCTCTCAGCAAACCGCCTCAAACCGATCCACACACGTCTTCACCACCTCATCCCCGGGCCGTTTCCACCAGTTCTCGGTGGAGAAAATCTCCACTTCCTGCGGTCCGTGATAGCCGGCGGCCTCGATCATGGTGCGGATGGCCTTGAGGTCAATGACGCCGTCCCCCATCATGCCGCGATCGTTGAGCATGTCGCGGGTGGGCACGAGCCAGTCGCAGATATGGTGGGCGAAGATGCGCTTCATGCGCCCTGCCCGCGCGATTGCCGAGGCGAGATTGGGGTCCCACCAGACGTGGTAGACGTCGATGGCCACGCCCACCGTTTCCCCGAGCGTTTCGCAGATGTCGAGCGCCTGATCGATGGTGTTCACGCAGGCGCGGTCGGCCGCGTACATCGGGTGCAGCGGCTCGATGGCGATGGGGATGCCGGCGGCGCGGGCATGCGGCACGATGGCGGCGATGCCGTCGGCCACCATTTTTCGCGCTTCGACGATATCCTTCGAGGAACCGGGCAGGCCACCAACTACCAGAACGAGGCAATCGGCGCCGAGCGCGGCAGCCTCGTCTACGGCGCGAAGGTTGTCCTCGATGCGCTTCTGGCGATCGGCGGCGTCGATGCCGGGGAACATGCCCCCGCGACAGAGGCCGGTGACCCGCAGGTTGTTGGCCTTGACGATGCGGGCCGCTTCATCAAGGCCGATGGCTGCCACCTGGTCGCGCCAGGGGGAGATGGCGGTGATGCCGTGACGCAGACACCCGTCGACGGCTTCGGCAAAACCCCAGGCGCCGCGCGTGGTGGCGAGGTTCATCGAGAGCTGGCCCTTGCTCATGACGCCACCCCGTTGACGGCAAGGACGCGCTTCATGCGCTCGACGGCGAGGTCCGGGTCGGCGAGGACGCGGGCCTTGTCGGCGAGGCGGAAAAGTTCGCTCAGATGCTGGAGCGAGCGGGTGCTCTGCTGGCCGCCGATCATGGCGAAATGGTCCTGCAGGCCATTGAGATAGGCGAGGAAGACCACGCCGGTTTTGTAGAAGCGCGTCGGCGCCGCAAAGATGTGGCGCGAGAGCGGGACGGTGGGTTCCAGCAGTTCGAAGAACTCGTTCTCGCTGCCTTTGCCCAGCGCCGAAAGAGCGGCCGAGGCGGCGGGGGCGATGGCGTCGAAGATGCCGAGCAGGGCGTCCGAATGCCCCGCATCGTCGCCGGCAATGAGTTCGGCATAGTTGAAATCGTCGCCCGTATACATGCGGACCGTCTCGGGGAGACGGCGGCGCATGGAGATTTCCTTTTCCTTGGAGAGAAGGGAGATCTTGATGCCGTCGACCTTGTCGGCATGGGTGGCGATGACGTCGAGGCAGGTTTCCATGGCATCGAGGTGATCGGGCGAACCCCAATAGCCGGCGAGCGCCGGATCGAACATTTCGCCCAGCCAGTGGATGATGACCGGCTGCTTCACCTGGGTGAGGATGCGGGCATAGACCTTGACGTAGTCGTCCGGGCTCTTGGCAGCAGCGGCGAGAGCGCGGCTGGCCATGAGGATGATGCGGCCACCCTGCCCTTCGACGAACCCGATCTGCTCCTCATAGGCGGCGATGATGTCATCGATGGTGACATCGGGGCCGGGAATGAGGTGGTCGGTGCCGGCGCCATAGGCGATGAGCGAGTCCTTTCGCGTACGGGCCTCGGCTTGCGAGCGGCGGATCAGTTCCTGGGCCTCGGGCCAGCCCAGGCCCATGCCACGCTGGGCGGTATCCATGGCTTCGGCGACGCCCAGACCCAGATCCCAGAGGCGGTGGCGGAAGGCGAGGGTCCGGTCCCAATCGATGGCCGGGGTGAGCCAGGGATCGTTGGACGCCAGCGGGTCAGCGACGACGTGCGCGGCGGCGAAGGCGATGCGCGGGAAGTCGGTGGCGGCGTGGCGGATGTAGGGGATCGGGGTGCCGGTGAGGGTGTAGGGCGCGATGGTGCGGTCGGGGGTGGGGAGCGAGATTTTAGCCATGGGCCACCCCCCTCCCATCCTCCCCCGCAAGGGGGGAGGTGCCTATCGCGTTTGTGGTGCGCGCAACGCGCAAGCAACTGGATCGAAACACCTCCCCCCTTGCGGGGGAGGCTGGGAGGGGGGTTGGCCACATGCTCGAAAACTGCATCCTGCCCTCCTCAAATATCGAGCGCCGGCACGTCAAGCCAGCGGCGTTCGGCCCACGATTGCAGCCCGAGCGCCGCCAGCTGCACGCCCTTGGCGCCGGCATCGAGCCCGAATTCCCACGGCGCATCCTCGGCGACGTGGCGCAGGAACATTTCCCACTGGGTCTTGAAGCCGTTGTCGACCGGCCAGTTATTGGGGACTTCCTCCCAGGAAGCGAAGAAATCGATGGGCTGGGGAATGTCGGGGTTCCAGACGGGCTTGGGCGTATTGACCCGATGCTGGCTCCAGCACTTCTGCAGGCCCGCCACGGCCGAGCCGTGGGTGCCATCGACATGGAAGGTGACCAGGTCGTCGCGGCGGACGCGGGTGGTCCAGCTCGAGTTGATCTGGGCGATGACGCCGCCTTCGAGCTCGAACGTGGCATAGGCCGCATCGTCCGTGTCGGCCTTGTAGCGCTGGCCCTTCTCGTCGACGCGCTCGGGAATGTGGGTGGCGCCCAGGCAGGAAACGGCCTTGACCTCCCCGAAGAGGTTATCGAGCACGTAGCGCCAGTGGCAGAGCATATCGAGGATTATGCCGCCGCCATCGGCCTTGCGGTAGTTCCACGAGGGGCGCTGGGCGGGCTGCCAGTCGCCCTCGAACACCCAATAGCCGAACTCGCCGCGCACCGAGAGGATTTTGCCGAAGAAGCCGGAATCGCGCAGCAGCTTGAGCTTCATCAGGCCGGGCAGGAACAGCTTGTCCTGCACGACGCCGTGCTTGACGCCCGAGGCCTTGGCCTTCCTGGCCAGCGCCACGGCGACGTCCAGATCGTCGGAGATCGGCTTTTCGCAATAGACGGCCTTGCCGGCGTCGATGGCCTTTTCGATCAGGCTTGCCCGCATGAGCGTGGTGCCGGCGTCAAAGAAGATGTGGTCATCCGGATTAGCGAGGGCCGCGTCGAGATCGGTCGACCAACGGGCGATGTTGTGGCGCTGGGCGATGCGCGAAATCTTGTCGGCGTCGCGGCCCACGATGATGATGTCGGGCACCAGGCGATCGCCGTTCGCAAGCGTCACGCCGCCCTGGTCGCGGATGGCAAGGATGGAGCGAACCAGGTGCTGGTTGTAGCCCATGCGTCCCGTAACGCCATGCATGATTAGCCCGATCCGACGCTCAACCATCCGCTTCCTCCCGCATTGTCTGGTTGTAACCACTTGGTTACTTAGATACACATCGCTAGAGTGACGCGTCAAGCCCGCGGCTTTCCGGTGGGAAAGGCGGCAAGAAGGACAAGTGAATGACGCAGGGACAGGCCGAAACGGCGCCGGTAACGCGCAGGCGCAAGGGCGCTACGCCAGCAACGCCGCGGCCGCGCGATGCCGAAAAGACCAAGGCGCTGATCCTCAAGGCGGCACGGGACGAATTCTGCGAGCAGGGCTTCAATGGCGCGCGCGTGGACGCCATCGCGGCGCGGGCCAAGGCCAACAAGCGCCTGCTCTACCACTATTACGGCAACAAGGAAGCGCTCTACAGCGCCGTGCTGCTAGACGCCTATCGCGAGATCCGGCAGGGCGAAAAGCAGCTGACGCTGAGCCAGTACGACCCCGTCGAAGCGGTGGACCGCATGGTCCGCTTCACCTTCCGGCACTTCCTCGCCAATCCGTGGTTTCCCCGACTATTGGCCGTCGAGAACCTGCAGAACGGGCGCTTTCTTAAGCAGATCGAGGACATCCCGGCGCTGCATTCCCCGCTAGTGGCCGAACTGCGCGAAATCCTGCGGCGAGGCGGGGAATCGGGCGCCTTCCGCGCCGATGTCGACCCGATGCAACTCTACATCTCCATTGCCGGCCTCGGCTATTTCTACGTCTCGAACATGACGACGTTGTCGGTGATTTTCGGGCGGGATCTGAGCCAGTTCGCGCTGATCCAAGAGCGCGAAGCGCAGGCCGTGCAGATGGTGCTGGATTACCTGCGCACGCGGCGGCCGTAGGGAGTTGGCCGGGATGAATTTTAGCTATCGACTCCATCCCGTACGCACCTACCCACCTTTCTTTCCCCACCACCGCACTTCCCCGGCCGCAGAGCCGGGGCCCACGGATACCTCCACTCGAGTGGAGCGGTGCAATAGGCCCCGGGTCTTCGCCCGGGGAAGTAAGAGGTGGGGCGTGCTGCGATGGAGCCGGGCGCCCTACACCCCTGCTCCACCCACTCCACTACTCCGCCCACGCGCTTCCCCCTCACGCCACCTCCCCCAACGGCGGCAACACTGTCGCTGCGCGCACCCGCAGCGCCTCGATCAACTGCGCCACGCGCGGCTCACTTGCCCGCTCCGTCAGCACGTAGACGCCGATCTTGCTCTCGCGCGTCGCGTCCGTCACCGCGATGCGGCGCAGGCCGCGGCGGACGAATTCCTCAGCCATCACATCGGTATGCCCGATCACCGCATCGGTGCTCTCCACATATTCGAGGCAGGCGGTCAACGAGTTGGAGGCGAAGATGTATTTGCCCTGCTCGAACGGCGTGCTGCCCGCCGGCGAGCGGCTCCAGGTTTCGAAGAAGCGCTGGTGGCGGGTCTCGGGCAATGAACTGGTGACCGCCGGATAAGCCTCGATTTCGGCGATGCTGCGTGGGCGATCGAGCAGCGGATGGCCTGGCCTCACGAAATAGCCGTGCCCGACGGTGGTCAGTGGCACGAAGCGCGCGCCGGTGCTGGGGCTGAGACCCGCGATCTCGTGGGCGGCGAAAAGCGAGATGTCGCCACTCAGTAGCTGATCCATGCAGCGCAGTTGGTTGCCCACGCTCACATGGATGCCGGCATTGGGGTATTTGCGCGAATAGTCGATGACGAAATCGCGGATGAAGACCGTCCACCAGGAATAGCCGGTGCCGATGCGCAGGCCCTCCTCGGTGCGCCCCCGCTGCTGGGCGAGGGCATCGAGCGTGTTGTCGTAGAGCCGGCGCATCAGCCGGGCGTTGCGGTAGAGCGTTTCGCCGTATTCGGTGAGCTCCACCCCGCGCGGCGAGCGGATGAGGAGCGGCACGCCCATATTCTCCTCGAGCTTGCGCATGTTGAAGGTGAGTGTGGGCTGGGTGACCAGCAGGGCGGTCGCCGCGCCGCTGATCGTGCCGGCCTCGGCGACCGCGAGAAATTGATTGAGCAGCTTGTCCACCGCAGGCTCCATAGATTTCTTCTATATTGAGCAGGCTATTTCGTATTTTCCTTTTGATCCAGACTGGATCAAGCTCCCTGCAACACGGATGGAACCGGGCAGCGAGACGCCCGGAGGCAGTCAGGGAGGGCTGCGCCAGAGGCTCCGTGCGGAGAGGGCTCTTGCCGCCGCCCAATCTGCCATACAAGATGGTTGCTCCGCCGAAGCCCATATGCCATGTTGTAACCGCTTAGTTATTTAGCGATGCCGTTTGCGGTGTATGCGGCATGAAGTAGAGCCGGTATCGTTTGCATACGGCCGGATTATGTAACTAACTGGTGATTTACGGCGGGGAGGCTGTGAATCCGGGTGTTTCAGAGAAAACGCCTCAACCGTTTGGGAGGAAACCGAATGACCATACGTATCGACAGGCGCCAGTTCCTGATGGGCAGCACTGCCCTGCTGGCTGCCGGGGCCGTGGGAGTTGGCCCGGCACTGGCGCAGGACACGCGCATGCGCCTCATCTTCTGGGGCAGCCAGGCACGCGCCGACCGCACCAACGGGGTGACGGACCTTTTCGAAAAGGCCAATGCCGGCACCACCATCGACACCGAGTTCCTGGCCTGGAACGATTACTGGCCCAAGCTCGCCACGCAGACTGCCGGCGGCAATGCGCCCGACGTCATCCAGATGGATTACCGCTATATCGTGGAATACGCCAAGCGCGGCGCCATCGCCCCGCTCGACGATCTCTCCACCCAGCTCGCCCTCAAGGATTTCGACCAGGACCAGATCGATGGCGGCAAGGTCGATGGCAAGCTCTATGGCATCAGCCTGGGCGCCAATTCGGTGGCCCTGATCGTCAATACCGCCGCCTTCCAGGAAGCGGGCGTCGACGTGCCGGGCCCGGCCACGACCTATGAAGACCTCAAGACCATTGGCGAGGCGTTCAAATCCAAGAACGTGCGCGGCGGCATGAAGGCCTTCCAGGATGGTTCGGGCGTCGAACCGGCCCTTGAAAACTGGCTGCGCCAGCAGGGCAAGGCGCTCTATACCGCCGACGGCAAGCCCGGCTTCACCGCCGAGGACCTGACCGCCTGGTTCCAGCTCTGGGCAGACCTGCGCGATGCCGGCGTCATCGTTTCCGCCGACGAGCAGGCGCTCGATACCGGCCCGCTCGAGCAGACCATGGTCAGCCTGGGCAAGGCCGCGGTGACCTTCGCCAACTCCAACCAGCTCGTGGCCTTCCAGGCCATCAACAAGGACAAGCTGACCCTCGCCAACTTCCCGCGCCTCACCGCGGACAGCAAGGGCGGGCATTACCGCAAGCCCTCCATGTTCTGGTCGATCAGCGGCTCTTCCGCCATCAAGGACCGGGCGGCCGAGTTCGTCGGCTTCTTCGTCAACGATCCGGAAGCGGGCAAGGTTCTGGGCGTAGAGCGCGGCATCCCCTGCTCGGCCGCTGTGCGCGAGGCTATCACCCCCACGCTCGATGAAGGCAGCCAGATCGCCCTCAAGTTCGTGTCGGGCCTGGGCGACCTGCTCGGGCCGCTGCCGCCCTCCCCGCCGGCCAATGCCGGTGAAGTGGCGACCGCGCTCCTGACCAAGAGCCAGGAAGTGGCCTTCGGCCAGCAGAGCCCGACGGATGCCGGACCGGCTTTCTTCCAGGAAGCCTCCGAAATCCTGAGCCGCGCCGGCTGATCGCATGACGACGCGCTCCTTTGGCGAAACCATCACCACGGCGCCCAAGGAGCGCAGCCCCGCCCGTTCGACCTGGCAAAGGCTCTGGTCGGCCAACGGGCCGGGCTATCTCTTCCTGCTTCCGTGGTTCATCGGTTTCTTCGGGCTGACGGTCGGGCCGATCCTGTCGTCCTTCTATCTCAGCTTCACCGATTTCAACTTGCTCAACCCGCCCAAATGGGTGGGTCTGGCCAACTACACCCGCATCTTCACGGCCGATCCCAAGTTCGTCCAGTCGATGCGGGTGACCTTCTTCTTCGTGGTGTTCTCGGTGCCGCTCAAGCTCGCCTTCGCCCTTGGCGTGGCGCTGCTGCTCAATCGCGGCATGAAGGGCCTGCCGCTCTATCGCGCCGTGTTCTACCTGCCGTCGCTCCTCGGCGCGAGCGTTGCCATCGCCGTGCTCTGGCGCCAGCTCTTTGCCGGCGACGGCGTGGTCAACGATTTCCTCGCCCTTTTCGGCATTCAGGGGCCGAGCTGGATTTCCAACCCGCGCTTCTCGCTCTGGACGCTGATCATCCTTTCGATCTGGCAGTTCGGCTCGCCCATGATCATCTTCCTCGCGGGCCTGAGGCAAATCCCCCAGGACATGTATGAGGCGGCGAGCCTCGACGGCGCCAGCAAATGGCGACAATTCTGGAAGATCACGCTGCCGCTGCTGACGCCCGTCGTCTTCTTTAACGCGGTGATCCAGACCATCGAGGCGTTCAAGAGCTTCACCCCTGCCTTCATCATCTCGGGCGGCACGGGCAATCCGATCAATTCGACGCTCTTTTACACCCTCTACCTCTACCAGGAGGCCTTCGGTTTCTTCCGCATGGGCTACGCTTCGGCGCTCGCCTGGATCCTGCTGGCCATCGTTGCGCTCTTCACGGCCTTCTCGTTCCTGACGTCAAAGTATTGGGTGCACTATGACGACTGATGTGCATCGCCTCACCGTCGTTACCGAGGAAACCGGCTTCACCCGCTTCCGTCGCCGCTTCGGCTCGGTCATCGCCCATACGCTGCTGGTGATCGCCTCGATCATCATGCTCTATCCGCTGCTGTGGATGCTTTCGGCCTCGTTCCGGCCGACGGACGAGATCTTCAATTCCGGGCTCTGGCCGTCCGAGTTCAGCCTCGACGCCTATTTCCGCGGCTGGAAGGGGCTCAAGGTCAGCTTCGGCACCTTCTTCCTCAACTCGTTCATCATCTCGATTCTCTCGATCGCGGGGAACGTGTTCGCCTGTTCGCTGGCGGCCTTCGCCTTCGCCCGGCTGGAGTTCAAGGGCCGCAAGTTCTGGTTCGCCATGATGCTGGGCACGCTGATGCTGCCCTACCAGGTGACGCTCATCCCGCAATATGTGCTGTTCCTCAACCTCGGCTGGGTCAACAGCTTCCTGCCGCTGGTCGTGCCGAAATTCCTGGCCTCGGACGCCTTCTTCATCTTCCTCATGGTGCAGTTCTTCCGGGGTATTCCCAAGGAGCTGGACGAGGCGGCGATGATGGATGGCTGCTCGCCCTGGCGCATCTACTGGAAGGTCATGCTGCCGCTCTCCCAGCCCGTGCTGGCGACCGCCGCGATCTTCACCTTCATCTGGACCTGGGACGATTTCTTCGGGCCGCTGATCTATCTCAACGACATGCGCCAATACACGGTGACGCTGGGGCTGCGGACGTTCGTGGATTCGACCGCGGAATCCGATTGGGGCGGGCTCTTCGCCATGTCGGTGCTCAGCCTCGTGCCGGTCTTCCTGTTCTTCCTCTTCTTCCAGCGCCTGCTGATCGAAGGGATCGCGACGACGGGGATGAAGCGGTGAGTGCCGTGCCTCGGTCCACCCCCACCCCTGCCCCCTCCCCGCAAGGGGGAGGGAGATTTGCCGGCTCGATATCGCCCCATCGTCTCCTCCCCCCTTGCGGGGGAGGGACAGGGTGGGGGGTGAGCCACCACCACAATCCCATCTTCCCGAGCATCCCATGACCATCAAATTCGCCGCCATCGGCATCAATCACGGTCACATCTACGGCCAGTGCGACCTGCTCCTGCGGCAGGGCGCGGAGCTCGTGGCTTTCCATGCCATCGAGGACGACCTGGCCCAAGCTTTCGCCGCAAAATACCCGCAGGCGAAGCGCGTCGCCGACAAGGCCGCCATCCTCGAGGACAAGGACATCGCCCTCGTCCTCACCTCGGCCATCACCAGCGAGCGCGCCGGCATCTCCATCGAGGCCATGCGCCACGGCAAGGACGTGATGAGCGACAAGGCCGGCATGACCACCTTCGCCCAGCTCGATGAGTTGAAGCGCGTGCAGGCCGAAACCCAGCGCATCTATTCGATCTGCTATTCGGAGCATTTCGAGACGCGCTCGACCGTCAAGGCGGGCGAACTGGTCCGCGCCGGCGCCATCGGCGAGGTCGTCAATACCGTCGGCCTCGGGCCGCATTCGCTCAACAACCTGGCCCGGCCGAAATGGTTCTTCGAGCGGGCAAAGTATGGCGGCATATTGTGCGATATCGCCTCGCACCAGTTCGAGCAGTTCCTGTTTTTCGCCGACACACTGGACGTGGAAGTCGTTTCCGCTTCCGTGGCCAACCGGCACAATCCGCAGACGCCGGAATTGCAGGACGTGGGCGACGTGCACCTCAGGTCGCCGCGCACCACCGGCTATATCCGCGTGGATTGGTTCACGCCCAAGGGCCTGCCGACCTGGGGCGACGGGCGCCTGACGATCCTGGGCACCGAGGGCTATATCGAGCTGCGCAAATATATCGACATTGCCGGCCGTCCCGGCGGGGATCACCTCTTCCTCGTCGACCGGAACGGCGTGCAGCATATCGATTGCTCGGGCGTCGACCTGCCCTATGGCCGCCAGCTCATCGCCGATATCCGCGACCGCACGGACACCGCCATGACCCAGGCACATTGCTTCAAGGCGATGGAACTCGCCCTCACCGCCCAACAAATGGCCGAGGCCAATTCATGACAAACGAAATCAAGACAGTCGCGGTCGTCGGTTGCGGCATCGGCCGCTCGCACCTCATCGAGGGCTACGTGCCCAATGCCGACAAGTACAAGGTCGTGGCCCTCTGCGACCTCAACCCGGAACGGCTCAACGCCGTGGCCGACGAATTCAGCATCGAGGGGCGCTATACCTCGTTCGACGAGCTGCTCAAAACCGATGTCGAGATCATCGATATCTGCACCCCGCCCATGGTGCATTACAGCCAGATCATCGCGGCGCTCGACGCCGGCAAGCACGTGGTCTGCGAAAAGCCGCTGGTGGGCTCGCTCGCCCAGCTCGACGACATCGTCGCCGCCGAGAAGCGCGCCAAGGGCAAGCTCATGCCGATCTTCCAGTATCGCTATGGCGACGGCATCGAGCAGGTGAAGAAGATCATCGATTCCGGCCTCGCCGGCACGCCCTATATCGCCACCGCTGAAACGCTCTGGAAGCGCACGGCCGAATATTACGCCGTGCCGTGGCGCGGCAAGTGGGCAACGGAACTGGGCGGCGTGCTCATGACCCACGCCATCCATATCCACGACATCGTCACCTATCTCATGGGCCCGATCGCCGGCCTCTTCGGGCGCGTGGCCACGCGCGTCAACGATATCGAGGTGGAAGACTGCATCTCGGCCTCGTGCGAACTCGAAAGCGGCGCGCTGGCCTCGCTGACGGCGACGCTCGGCAGCCAGGAAGAAATCAGCCGTATCCGGCTGGCCTTTTCCAACGTCACCTTCGAGAGCGATCACGAGCCCTATTCGCCGGGCGGCAAGCTCTGGCGGATCATTCCGGCTTCGCCCGAAGTGCAGGCGCAGATCGATGCGCTCCTCGCCAACTGGCAGCACGTGCCGCCGCGCTTCCAGACGCAGATGGCGCGTTTCCATGATGCCCTGATGGGCCGCGGGCCGGTGCCGGTGACCTCGGCGGATTCGCGCCGGGCGCTCGAAATCGTCACCGCCTTCTACCACTCCTCGGAAACCCATACCGAAGTGCGGCTGCCGATCCCGGCCGATCACCCGAAATACAAGAGCTGGGTGCCGGCACAGTTCCGGCAGGAGGCGGCGCAATGACGACGAGCCTTGCCCTCAACAAGATCGTCAAATCCTATGGCGACTTCGAAGTCGTCCACGGCGTCGATCTCGATATCGAGCCGGGCGAGTTCGTGGTCTTTGTCGGCCCTTCGGGCTGCGGAAAGTCGACGCTGCTGCGCATGATCGCCGGGCTGGAGCCGATCACCGGGGGCGACCTCGTCATCGATGGCGAACGCATGAACGAGGTGCCGCCGGCCAAGCGCGGCATCGCCATGGTGTTTCAGTCCTATGCGCTCTATCCGCATATGAGCGTCTATCAGAACCTCGCCTTCGGCCTCGAGACGGCGCGCGTGCCCAAGGCCGAGATCGAGGTGAGGGTGAAGCGCGCCGCGCAGATCCTGCGCATCGAGCCGCTCTTGCAGCGCAAGCCCAAGCAGCTTTCGGGCGGCCAGCGCCAGCGCGTCGCCATCGGCCGCGCCATCGTGCGCGAGCCCCGCATCTTCCTTTTCGACGAGCCGCTCTCGAACCTCGATGCCGAGCTGCGCGTGCAGATGCGCGTCGAGATCGCCAAGCTCCACAACGACCTGGGCAACACCATGGTCTATGTGACCCACGATCAGGTCGAGGCCATGACCATGGCCGACAAGATCGTGGTGCTCAACGCCGGCAATATCGAACAGGTCGGCGCCCCGCTCGACCTCTACAACAACCCCAAAAACCTCTTCGTCGCCGGCTTCATCGGCTCGCCCAAGATGAACTTTTTGAAGGCGCAACTCGAAGGCTCGGACGGCCAGTCGATCAGCCTGAGCACCGCCGGCAGCAAGGTAACGCTCAACCGCGCCGGCGCTCAGGGGACCAATGGCGACGCCATGACCTTCGGCGTGCGGCCCGAGCATATCGGGGTCAACGAAAGCCAGGGCCTAAAGCTCGCCGACGTGCGCGTGGATCTCGTCGAACAACTGGGCGATTCCACCCTGCTCTATGCGTCGACCCAGGACGGTCAGCCGCTCACGATTTCACTCGAAGGCCAGCGCCGGCTGGAAACCGGTTCGACGGTAACGGCGTATGTGGACCCAGCCAGGTGCCACGTCTTCGCAGGGAACGGCGCGGCGATCTGAGGGGCACCTCTGCCTCACTGCACCCGCCCCACCCTTACTTCCCCGGGCGAAGACCCGGGGCCTATTGCACCCATCCGCGCGAGTGGAGATATCCGTGGGCCCCGGCTCTTCGGCCGGGGAAGTTCTGCGATGGGGAACGCGCAGCGCGAAATACCTACGCTGAGCTACCCATCCACCCCCGCCAACCTCCCCCAAAGCTCATCCGGCACCGCCACCCCGAACGCGCCCACATCCTCCCGCCACTGCGCCTCGCTCCTCGCCCCGATCACCACCGCCGCCACCGCCGGATGCCGCAGCGGGAATTGCAGCGCGGCAGCGCGAAGCGGCACGCCGAATTCGGCGCAAATGAGCTTGAGTCGGATCGCCCGGCGCAGCATCGTGCCGTCGACCGGCAGCCCGTCATAGGTCGCGCCCGGAATGGGGTTGGCGAGGATACCCGAGTTGAACACCCCGCCCACGATCACCGCCACGCCCTGCTCGCGACAGCGCGGCAGCAGGTCATGCGCGCTGCGGTCGAGCAGCGTGTAGCGGCCCGAGACCATGATGCAGTCGAAATCACCATAATCGAGGAAGCGGTGCAGCAGCCGCCACTGGTTCATCGCAACAGAAATGGCCCCGATCGCCCCCTCCTCTCGCAGCTTGTGCAGCGCCAGATAGGCGCCGGCCATGGCCGCCGCGAAGTGCTCGTCCGGATCGTGGATATGGACGACATCGAGCCGGTCGGTGCCCAGCCGCTCCAGGCTTTCCTCATAGGCGCGCATGGTGCCGTCATAGGAGAAGTCGAAGGCGGGCTCGAGCCGGTCGAGCACCTTGTAGACCGGCTGGCCCAGGGCATCGAAGGCGCCGGTATGGAACCGCGCGCCATGCAGGCGCTTGCCCACCTTGGTCGAAAGCACATACCGATCGCGCGGCATGCCCGCCAGCGCCTCGCGCAGTCGCGCTTCGGCCAGCCCGGCGCCCTCTGCGGGCGCCGTGTCGATCATGCGCGGCCCATCGGCAAGTGCCGCGGCCACCGTGCGCGTCACCTCATCGCCCGGCACCGGAAAATCGATATTGCCGAACGGAGCCGTGCCCAGCGCCAGCCGGGGAATGGACACGCCGCTTCTGCCGAGCGGCACCAGAGCATTCGGGTCGGACACGGCACACGGCCTCCGCTACGCAAGTCGGCTCAAAACTGCGAGGGGCGAACTGCCCAGATGGTCGGGCGGCCCGATAGCACATATGCCGGGCGAAGGATGGCCGCACTTGCGCGGATGCTTAACCCCGATTCAAGGACCTCGGCGACCGGCACGATGCGCAAATTGGATACATTTCCTGCAATGCATCGCTCTTTGAGTACAAATTGCTACGCTTATCCTCTAGCATAGCATTGCTTGCCCTGTTCCATACGAAGCGTAGAATGGGTGCATGGAAACACAATTCGTCATCGACCGCATTCGCAATGGCCTGATCGGCAAGGACAGCACCATTCCCGGTCCCTTCGGGCCGCGAAAGCTGGTTTATGCCGATTACACCGCCTCCGGGCGCTGCCTAGATTTCATCGAAAGCCGCGTGAGCGAGGTGGCTGCCCCGTTCTACGCCAATACCCATACCGAGACCTCCTATACGGGCCTCCAGACCACGCGTCTGCGTGAGGCGGCCCGCAAGGCGGTGCGCGAGGCCGTGGGTGCCGGCGAGCGGCATGCGGTGATCTTCTGCGGCAGCGGCGCCACCGCCGCCGTCCACAAGCTCGCCACCGCCTTCTGCGAGAACCGCGAGGGCGGCGCGCGGCCGACCGTGTTCATCGGCCCCTACGAGCACCATTCCAACGACCTGCCCTGGCGCGAGGCCGATGTCGATCTCGTGCGCATTCCGCTCGATGAGAACGGCCAGATCTGCCTCGGCACGCTCGCCGCCGCGCTTGAGCGCAGCCCTGCCGATGCCCCGCGCGTCGGCTCGTTCTCGGCGGCCTCCAACGTCACCGGCGTCAAGACCGACATGCGCGCGCTCGGCGCGCTGCTCAAGGCGCACGGCGCCTGGTTCTTCGCCGATTACGCCGCTGCCGGCCCCTATGTCGCCATCGACATGGAAGCCGATCAGGTCGATGCCATCTTCCTGTCGCCCCACAAGTTCGTGGGCGGGCCCGGCGCCTCCGGCGTGCTGGTGGCCGACAAGCGGCTCTTCGGCCGTCTGCCGACCGTCCCCGGCGGCGGCACCGTGGCTTACGTGACTGCCGACCATCATCGCTATGTGAGCGACACCGAGCGGCGCGAGGAAGCCGGCACGCCCAACGTGCTGGGCGATATCCGCGCCGGCCTCGCCTTCCAGCTCAAGGCCGACGTCACCCCCGCCGCGATCGAGGCGGCCGAGCATCGTGTCGTCGCCAAGGCCATGGCCGCCTGGCGCGCCAATCCCGCCATCGAGGTGCTGGGCCCCGCCGAGGCCGAGCGCCTGGCGATCTTCTCGTTCAATATCCGCGTCGGCGAGCACCTGCTGCATCCCAACCTGGTCGTGGCCCTGCTCAACGACCTCTTCGGCATCCAGGCGCGCGGCGGCTGCTCGTGCGCCGGCCCCTATGGCCACGAATTGCTGCACATCGATGCGGCGCGCGCCGAGAGCTACGAGGCACTGGTAGCCGATGGCTGCAGCCTCTTCCGCCCCGGCTGGGCGCGGCTGAGCTTCAACTATTTCATCGATGAGGCGGAAACCGACTTCATCATCGCCGCTGTCGATTTCATCGCCCGACGCGGCGTCGATTTCCTGCGCCTCTATCGCGCCGATCGCCGCAGTGGCCGCTGGACCTATGAGGGCAAGTCGACCGAAGCCGGGTTCGTGTTCGATGACCTCTGCGCTTGGCGCAAGCCGGGCAAGGCGGCAGAAGCCGGCGCGGCGCCCGATTTCGCCCAATGCCTCACCCGTGCCGAGGCGATTGCCGACGAAGCCCGGCAGGCGACGCCCTGTCAGCAGCCGGAGATCGGCGAGCCGGTGCGCTGGTTCGCTCTGGCGGGCTAGCGACGAAGACCGCGGGGGCGCTATATCGTAGCGCCCTCAGGAGCTTCGCGCCGTGCCCAGGTTTTCAGCCAACCTCTCGTTCCTCTACCCCGACCTGCCCTTCCTAGACCGCTTCGCGGCCGCGGCAGCGGACGGGTTTGCGGCCGTCGAATACATCTCGCCCTACGAGCACCCCAAGGAAACCATCGCCGCGCTGCTGCGCGAGAATGGGCTGACCCAGGCCCTTTTCAACTTTCCGGCCGGCAACTGGGCCGCCGGCGACCGCGGCCTCGCCTGCCATCCCGCCCGCATCGCCGAATTCCGTGCCAGCGTCACGCGCGCCCTCGACTATGCGCAGGCGCTTGGCTGCACCCGCCTCAACTGCCTCGCCGGCATCGCCGCGCCGGATGTCGACCACCTGCGGCTGGAAAAGACCCTCATCGACAACCTGACCTATGCCTCCGAGCGCTGCACCGCCGCCGGGGTGAAGCTCCTTATCGAGCCGATCAACAAGCGCGACATGCCGGGCTATTTCATCTCGACCACCAACCATGCCGAACGCCTCTTCGAGCTGGCCGGGCTCCCCAATCTCCACCTGCAATGCGACTTCTACCACCTGCAGATCATGCAGGGCGACCTGGTCCACACCTTCGCCCGGCTCAAACACCACATCGCCCACATCCAGATCGCCGATACCCCCGGCCGGCATGAGCCCGGCACCGGCGAAATCAACTACCGGTTCCTGCTCTCGGAGCTGGATCGGCTGGGCTATGACGGCTGGGTGGGGTGCGAATATCACCCGAGTTCGGGCAAAGGCGCAGATATCGGGTGGATGGCCGAGGTCGTGACGCGGCGGTAGGGTTGGCGGGGCAGGAACGCGGGTTACCCCAATGCGCGCTCGCTCTGGGGTCCAGAGGTGCTTTCTGGACGACCCGCGGCACCTCTCTTGGGGCCACCTACTGTGTCTCGCGCCCCTGCCCCATCACCGCACCGAATCCTCCCTCACTCCTCACTCCTCACTCCTCACTCCTCACTCCTCACTCCTCACTCCTCACTCCTCACTCCTCACTCCTCACTCCGCACTCTGCACTCTTCATTCCGCACTCTGCACTCCTCACTCCTAGTTCCCAACGCCCCACTCCTCACTCTCCCCACCACCAAACTTCCCCGGCCGCAGAGCCGGGGCCCACGGATACCTCCACTCGAGTGGAGCGGTGCAATAGGCCCCGGGGTCTTCGCCCGGGGAAGTTCCGCGTGGGAGGTGAGATGGGAAGAAAGCGAAGCTAGGAATGCAGAGAAGGAAACAAAGAAAAGGAAAGGAGAGGAGAGGAGAGGAGAGGAGAGGATTAGCCGCCCAACCGAAGCGACGCTTTCAGAGCAAACCCACTTCACGCCGCCGCACGCCGAAGACCACACGTTCGGAGCAAGGCCCACTTCGCAGACACCTTCGCACCGCCCCTCGCGCGCGTCAGACCAACACTCCCACTCACCCCACCACCGCGCTTCCCCGGCCGAAGAGCCGGGGCCCACGGATATCTCCGCCGAGTGGAGTGGGGTAACAAGCCCGGGCCCGCCCCCAATGGGGAAGTTCATGCGTGAGCGTGTGTGGGTTGCCAACAGCTAGCTAATCCAGCCTTCCACCCGCAAACTTATCCTCCCCCACGCCGCCCAAGCCACACTACCGACGCCGGGCCTTCGCCCTCACCGTAAAGGAGCCCCCGAGAAAACAATCCGCAAATTTCCACCCAATCCTGCGCAAAACCCGCACAAGATCGTCAAACAATGCTCGAATTTCATTCAAAATTTAACGATTTGCCACCAAGCGATCAGCGTAACAATAAACAAAATCAAACAGTTACGCCGATCACCAGCAGGAAAAGCGGCCCAAAAACCGCGAAAAACCGCGTATCGGGCTACCACCCACTAATTATGCCAGTTCCCGTCCGGCATCAGCGCGCCGTCGAACTTGGCATCCTCCGTCTTGGCATCCTTGAGGATGGCCGCGAGGAGCCGGGTGCCGGAAAGGTCAGCCCCGGTGAGGTCGGCGCCGCTGAGGTCGGCCCGCAGCAGGTCGGAGCCCTTGAGCACCGTCTTGGCGAAGTTGCCTTTGCTCAGCACCGCGTCGGTGAAGTCGGCGCCTTCGGCATTGCCGTCGCTGAGATCGAAGCGCTGCATCTTGACGCCCGAGAAGGTCGAGCCGCGCAGGTCCGCCCCGTGGGCCGAGGCGCCGGCGATGCGGGCATCCTCGAACTGGGAGAACGGCAGCACCGAGCCATCGAGCTTGAGGCCGCCCAGCAGCGCCCGGCGGAAGGTCACCCGCTGGCCCTTGGAGCCCGAGAGGTCGGCATTGTTGAGGGTGGCGCGGTAGAAGATGGTCTCGAAGGTATTGGTGTTGGTGAGGTTGGCCTTACTCAGGTTCGCCTGGGTGAAATCGGTGCGGGTCAGGTTGGCCCCGGTCAGCACGGCCCCGGTGAGGTCCGTGGTGTAAAAGTTGACGCCCGAGAGGTTGGCATCGGTGAGATCGACCCCTGCCAGCTTGCGGCGGCTGAGGTTGACATCGGTCAGGTCGCATTTCTGGCAGGCCTCGGTCTTGCCGGCGAGGAAATCCTCGCGGGTATCGGCAAAAGCGGCAGTGGGCAGAAGCGCCAGGACGACGAGGGCGAGCGCCAGCTTCATTGCGCCGCCTCCTCGGCCGAGACCGGCAGGGTGGCGTCGAACACTTCCCAGCGAGTCATGCTCTCGAACTGGCCGGGCATGAACATGCCCTGCATATCGACGCCCGTCTGCCCGGGACGACGGTAGACGTGCGCTTCCACGCGCACGCGCTTGCCGTCGATTTCCTTGCGGCAGACTTCGTTGACATACATGTCGCCCACCGGGGTGATGCCGCCGGTGGCCGGGCGCTTGAAGCAATCCCAGTCGTTGTTGCCGTAGAGGGCGTAGACGCGGAAGCGCAGCAGGTAGGCGCGGCCGCGATCCTCCAGTTCGGCGCGGGCATCGGTCACGGCGCGGAAGGCGCGCACGATGCCCTCGTCGTCAAAAAGCAGCGAGAGCACGACCGGGAAGTTGGCGATGCGCGTGCCGCCGAACTGCTGGATCCAGAGTTCCTCGTTGTACTCGTCGCGGAACATCTGGGAGAGGCGCTCGGTGCGGGTGCCGAACTCCACATAGACTTCGTGAAGGCCGTTGGCTTCCGGCTTGCACTTGGCAAAGTCCACCCAGCCGGTCAGCGGCTCGAGCGGGGGCCCACCATTGGAGCCACAGGCGAAGCCCTCATAGCCTTCGGTGGTCACGTCGGCAGCCTTCTGGCCGAGGCCCAGGGTGCGGAATTCAGGTTTGAACTCGACTGCACTCGCGGCGGCCGGCAAGGCGATTGCCGCCATAAAGGCAAATCCGATATTGCACATAAGTCGGCTTGGCCGAGCCGTCAGATTGTGCAGGGTTGAAGCCATGCACGACATCACGTCAAATCGTTTCACAGCCAACTCCTAAGGAAGACTACGATGAAATTGCGAACAGTTGCGGCGGGACTGACATTTGGCCTGATCGCCGGCATGGGCGCAAGTGCACCCGCCATGGCACAGCCCTTCGCCAGCGAGCCGCTGTTCGAGGAAACCGGTACGGCAACCGTGGTGGATGGGGACCATCTCGCCATCAACGGTCGCACAATCGGGCTTTGGGGAATCGACGCGCCGCTGCCGATCCAGCCGTGCATCAAGGACGGCAAGGAATTCGCCTGCGGGCGCGACGCCAAGGACAACCTGGAAAAGCTCGTGGCCAACCAGACCGTGGTCTGCAAGGAAGTCCGTGACACTGAAAACCTGCGCCGCCGCATGCTGCGCTGGGCGCGCTGCACCGTCGGTGATCTGGATCTGTCTGCCGAGCAGGCCCGACTAGGGATGGCCATTGCTCTTTCCGATCAATCGCAAGACTACGTCGCCCAGGAGGCGGAGGCCAAGGCTGCCAAGGTTGGTATCTGGTCAGCCGACGAATTCGAGAACCCGTCGGATTGGGAGTTCCGCATGAAGACCCAGTAACGGCGTCTTCTCAATTCTGGAAACCATAAAGCGGCCGGGTTTCCCCGGCCGCTCTTTTTTGTTCAATTCCAGCTTACTTCAGCGAGAACACGTAGAGGGCATCAGCCGGCACGAAGAACTCGGACTGCGGAGCAAGCTTCTTGTCCGCGGCAGCGGCGGCAGCACCGGCGAGAACCGCGATGTACTGCTTGCCATCAACCGAGTAGCTCATCGGCGGGCCACCAAGGGCGGTGCCGACGTTGTACGACCAGACTTCCTCGAGGCTGTTGGCGTCATAGGCATAGATGTTGCCGTTGGTGGACGAACCCCAGACGAGGTCGCCGCCGGTGGCGAGCATGCCGTTCAGACGACGCGGCATCAGGACCTTGGCCTTGGTTTCGCCGGTCAGCGGATCGATAGCCTTGACCGAACCACCGTTGAAGACGTCCGGCAGCTTGGTGCCTTCCGGAGCCGGCAGACGGCCGTTCCACTCACGCTGGGCCTTGACCACGTCGTATTCACCGCCCGTGATCGTCGGATTGGGAGCAGCTTCGGGCACATAAGCCGAGCAGCCTTCAGCCGAGGTCACGTAGAGCATCTTGGTGTTCGGGCTATAGGCAGCAGGCTGCCAGTTCTTGCCACCGCCAAGGGTCGGGCAGTAGATGCCGGGGGTGCCTTCACGCGAACCAACGGTACCAGCAACGTACTTCTGGAGCTGGGCCTTGGGATCGTATTCGAGCGGCTTGCCGGTCTTCGGGTCGATACCGGTGGTCCAGGTCAGGTCTTCCACATACTGCTTGGCGTAGGTCATGGCGCCATCGTTACGGTTGAAACCGTACATGAAGCCATTACGGGCAGCGCGGACGACCATCTTGGACGGCTTGCCATCGACGGTCACGTCGAGGAGCTGGTTGTCGCCGATTTCGTCGTAGTCGTAGGGATCGTTCGGGGTGAACTGGAAGTGCCACTTGATGGCGCCGTCCTTGGCGTCGAGCGCGAGAAGGCTCGAAGCGTAGAGGTTGTCACCCGGGCGGTATTCGGCGTCGATCTGCGGAGCCGGGTTACCCGTACCCCAATAGGTCATGCCGGAATCCGGATCATAGGAACCGGTCTGCCAGATGGAAGCGCCGCCGGTTTCCCAGGCGTTGCCCTGCCAGGTCTCGTTGCCGGGCTCGCCCGGGCCAGGAACGGTGAACGTACGCCAAGCGGGTTCGCCGGTCTTGAGGTCCATGGCTTCGAGCCAGCCGCGGATACCGTATTCACCGCCGGCCGGGCCGTAGATGGCCGTGTCGCCGACGACGAGCGGAGCACCGGTGAAGCTTTCGGCGCGGGCCTTGTCAGCCTGCTGCTTTTCCCAGTTGAGTTCGCCCGTGTCCTTGTTGATCGACATGACGCGGCCGTCCATGGTCAGGGCGATCACGTCGTCGTTCCAGAGGCCGATACCGCGGTTTTCAGCGCCGCAGCAGGTGGCGTCCGAAATCCACTGGCGGTCGACTTCAGGATCGTACTTCCATACGACCTTGCCGGTCTTGCCGTCGCGAACGTCGATCTTGTACACCACCGACCAACCGGTCTGGACGTACATGAAGCCATCTTCCACCAGCGGAGTGCCTTCGTTGCGGGCGCTGGCATAGCGGCCGCCGCGCGAGGCGTTGTCCAGGATGGTGGCGAACGACAGACCGAGGTCCTTGACCGTATCCTTGTTGATCTGGTCAAGCGGGCTGAAACGGTGGCTGTCATAGGTGCGGTGCACCATGAGCCAGTTGGCGTTTTCAGCCTCGCTGCCGGCGCCCAAGAGCCGTTCGGAGGTGGTACCGGCAGCACCAGCAGCAGCGCTCATCGCGAGCACGCTGGCGGTGGCCAGACCCGTCAGGAACAGATTCCTTTTTAGCATTTCCTCTTCCTCAGTGTTCTGGAATGCATTTTTGCGCTTACGGCTCCTAGACGGACCCTGCTCGCGTCTTCTTCTTGCGTGCACTAGACTTGCCCACTGCACGGGTGGTGTCAGTTCCGCCCGGGGTTTCCCCCGGGCGGTTGGCATCACATGGTTTCGTCACCGCCGATGCGGGAATCGAATTCTGCGGCAACGACGATCTTGCCGTCCTTCACCTCAAGGCCGAGCTGCGGGAGCTTGCGGCTTGCAGGGCCGAACAGTACGGCGCCGTTGTTCTTGGCATCGAAGTGCGAACCGTGGCACGGGCACTCGATGGTGTTTTCCTCGGGGATCCAGTTGGTCGCCTCGCACCCGGCATGGGTGCAGATGATCGAATAGGCGAGCACGCCTTCGGCCGAGAGCTTCTTGGCATCGTCCGAGAGATCAGCCGGCTCGTAATGGACGAGCAGCAGGCCGTTCTCGAAATCGCTCGAGCGCACGACGCCATCGGGCGACATGGCGAAAGCCTGGATCGGCTTCTTGCCGACGCCGACGTCTTCCGGGGTCAGGGCCTTGGGATCACCCTTGGTGCGCACCAGGAAATCGCCGACCTGCGGACGCATATCCTCGGGGGCCTGGGCGAAGGCGACGCCGCCCGACACGGCCACGCCACCGAGCGCGGCCATGCCCTTGAGCATGGTGCGGCGCTGCATGGCGGCCTGTGCGCAGGCGCAAAGACCGTTATTGTTCTGTTTGTTCTCTGACATGATAACTCCTCGAAACTTCGAAGCCGTAGCGGCGTTGGCTTATGGGGCGGGGCAAGCGGCCAGCGTGCCCTTGGGCCCGTCGCCATCGAGTACCGAAAGCGTCAACCCCACATTTCCCAAGTAAGGCGCTGATTTCGCTGTCCTGACCATTATATTTCCTATATAAAACATGGTGTTGAAGGCTGCGAGGGGCGCGTTTCATGGATCACCCAGAGGGTGCGGGCTTGCAACGGGCAGATCGGGTGGATTTCGACCCTCGCGTGCGGCTGGAATTTCGCGGCACGCAGCTCAGTTCCGACGGCGGCCTTCTGGTGATGCGCGAGCTTGATGACGCGCTCGGGTTGTCCGATTTGGCGTCAGCGGCGCTGCGCGATACTCGCTCTGGCAAGAACACGGTCCATCGGCTCGACGGCCTGTTCCGGCAATCAGTCTTTGGGCGGCTGGCCGGATACGAGGATGTCAACGACGCCAACCGTCTCGCCTGCGATCCGGTCATGCGCCAAGTTGTCGGCGGCAGAGCGGTCGATGCACAAGCGGCCTCGGCATCGCAGATGGGACGGTTCGAGACCGAGACGCTGGCTCTGGCCGGGAACCGTGCCGCGCTGGCCGACCTGAACGGGCAATGGATCGACCGGTTCCATGACCGTAACGGGCTGAAGTACATCGTTCTGGACATGGACGCTCGGTCAGCCCGACCCATGGCGACCAGGAAGGGTCCGCCTGGAATGGCCATTTCGACTGTAGCTGCTATCACCCCAACTTTCTGTTCAACCAGTTCGGGATGCTGGAACGCTGCGCCCTGCGCCATGGCAACGTCCACAGCGCCGATGGCTGGCGTGATGTTCTCGACCCCGTCATTGCGCGCTACGCGGAGCGCGACCTTGGTGGCAGGTTCTTCCGGGCCGATGCTGCCTACGCGATCCCGGCGATCTATGAGCGATTGGAAGAAGCGCGGTTCTTCTACGCCATCCGGCTGCCCGCAAACGCGGTCCTCAAGGACAAGATCGCGCATCGGCTAACGCGCCCTGTCGGGCGGCCGTCACTGACCAAGGTCAAGCGGTTCTTCGAGGAATTCGAGTATCAGGCGGCGTCCTGGGACAAGGAACGCCGGGTGATCGCCAAGATCGAATGGCATCCGGGCGAACTGTTCCCGCGTTTCGGCTTCATCGTCACCAACCTGCCGATGGAGCCGGACTGGGTGGTGCGGTTCTACAACCAGCGCGGCACCGCCGAGCAGCACATCAAAGAGGGCAAATACGCCTTTCGCTGGACGCGGCTGTCGTGCCGGAAGTTCCGCGACAATGAGGTGCGGCTGCAACTGCACGCCCTGGCGTACAACCTGGCCACCTTCTTGCGCTGCATCGAGCTGCCCGAGGCCATGGCCGACTGGTCGTTGACCAGCCTGCAACTGAAGCTGATCAAGATCGGGGCACGTGTGGTCCGTCACGCCCGCACCATCACCTTCCAGCTGGCCGAGGTCGCTGTCACCGGCACGATGGTACGCGCCATCCTCGCCGCTATCCGCCGATTGCGAGCGCCACCGCTATGCGCATGATCGCGATCCACGCTCAAACTGAACGAAAGCGGCTGGACAGATCTGTCCGCTGCGCTGAAAAACGCCGCCCCTGGGCAAGGAAACAGCGGCTTCGCGGTCTGATCCGTCCAGATCCAGCAGTCTGCGCGACCGCAGGTGCCGCTTGCGGCAGAAAATCCTTGTCTAGCGCTCGGATACAGGCGATCTTCACCTCAAACGACACGCCACTTGGGGAATGCAGGTCAACTTGTCTTCGGCAGCATTGTGGACGATCAACAACTTGCCCGGCACGGCCTCTTCATGGCCGGCTTCGCAAGAAATATCGGCCTCCCAAGCCTTGTTGGCGGGGTCATCAGACTTACCGTCAGCAATGGCGAGGAAGGGGCAGACGGCATCGCCGCTCAGCACGTGTTCAGGCGTTACGGCGACAACTTTGCCGCCCGGGATGTCGCTGGCCTTCGCCGCCGTCGCACATCCAGCGGCCGAGCCGTAGATCTGCTCAATAGGCAACTCGGCTGCTGCGACCGCAGAGGTCATCAGCAGGCCACACAACATAGTCCAGGCAATTTTCATTAGCTTACTCCTAACCGCTTGAGTGGGGGCCAAGCGGGATTGGACCCCGGAGGGTCCGACTAACGCAAATGACGCCATTTTTCCCCGCATAGCCATCAAAGTACATCATTGGAATTGCTTATGGAGGCTATATGCAGCGCCATGCGGCAAACGGTACGTGTCCGGCACGTAACTGATTGTTGCGCAAATATAAAAGGCGCCACTCGATCGAGGGCGCCTCTTTACGAAAACCGGCCTTTTTAGGCTTTTTCGGCTTATTTCAGGGGCTTGTAGGCCACCGCCTCGATCTCGATCTTGATATCGATCATCAGACGCGCCTCAAGGGTGGTGCGAGCCGGCGGATTGGAGGGGAAATAGGTGGCGTAGGTCTTGTTGAAGGCCGCGAACTCGCGCGCGTCCTCAAGGATGACGAAGGTCTTGATCACGTCGGACAATTCGGCGCCGGCGAGAGCCAGGGCGGCCTTGACGTTTTCCATGACCTGGCGCGTCTGCACCTCGATGCCGCCGACCACGACCTCGCCATTGGCGCCCACCGGCACCTGGCCGGAAACATAGATGAAATCGCCTGCCCGCACCGCGGGGGACAGGGGGACGTGCGAGGTGCCGAAATGTTGCTTGGTCATGATCTGGGACTTCCGTTGAGTTTCGTTCGCCTATGCGGAGGCCAGCGGCTGGAATGAAAACGAGTTTCATTCAAGGCGTTTTTGACCCCGGCGCATCATATTCGCAATTGCCTCGGGGCAAGCAGATTTGTTTAGTCTCTCCCGGTTGATTTTGGCGTGGGACAAAATGGCAGAAACACCCTCCCCTTTCCGTATGGACGGCAAGCACGTACTCATTACCGGCGCAGGCGGCGGCATTGGTCGCTCGCTGGCAAAGGTGTTCCGCGCGGCGGGCGCGACGATCACCGGCGCGGACCGCGACCCAGCCTTGCTCGAGGGCATGGAGCTCGACCACAAGCTGGTCTTCGAACTCACCGAGCCGGAGGCAATTTCGAAAATCATTTCCACCCATATCGCGGCGAACGGTGCTCCGGACGCGCTGATCTCCAATGCCGGCTTCACGCGCGGAGAGGTGTTCGAGCAGGTCGACAACACGGTCTGGGCCTCGGAAATGGAGATCAACCTCAACGGCGCCTATTACGTGGCGGCGCCGGTTGTTGCCGCCATGGAGGCGCGAGGGGGCGGCAATGTGGTGTTCATTTCCTCGGTCAACGGGCTGAGCCATTTCGGCAATCCCGCCTATTCGGCGGCCAAGGCCGGGCTTATCGCCTTCGCCAAGGGTCTGGCGGTCGAGCGCGGATACAAGGGAATCAGGGCCAATGTCGTCTGCCCCGGCTCGGTGCGCACGCCGGCCTGGGATCACCGGATCGAGGCCAATCCCGAGCTCCTGAAGAAGGTTCTGCCGCACTATCCGCTGGGCCGGATGGTGACGCCGGAGGAAGTGGCGCAGACCGTATTGTTTCTGGCCTCGCCGGCAGCTTCAGGCGTGACGGGCGCCGTGGTGCCGGTGGATGCCGGATTGACCTCAGGCAATCTCCGCTTCGTCAACGAAGTCCTCAAGGGAGGGGAATGATGGGTCTCGAGCGCATCGATACGCCAGCGGTTCTCATCGATCTTGATCGCGTCGAGGGCAATCTCAAGCGGGCGCAGGACTATGCGGATGCGCACAACCTGCCGCTGCGTCCGCACATCAAGACGCACAAGCTGCCGCGCTTCGCCAAACGACAGATCGAACTGGGCGCGATCGGCATCACCTGCCAGAAGCTCGGCGAGGCCGAGGTGATGGCCGATGCCGGGATCGACGACATCTTCCTGCCCTACAATATCATCGGCGACGACAAGCTGGCCCGACTCAAGGCGCTGCATGAAAGAATCACGATCAGCGTGACGGCCGATTCCAGTTTCGTGGTGGCGGGCCTGGCGCGCACCTTTACCGACCCGAACCACAAGCTGCGCGTGCTGGTGGAATGCGATACCGGCATGGGCCGGTGCGGCGTACAGACGCCCTGGGCGGCGGTAGAGCTGGCGCAGCAGATCGCGGCGGCGCCGGGACTGCATTTTACCGGCCTCATGACCTATCCGGCTGCGGGCAAGGTGGCGGAGAACGAGGATTTCCTCGAGAAGGCCAAGGCCGCGCTCGAGGCGCAGGGGTTGGCGCCGGAGGTGATTTCCAATGGCGGGACACCTGACATCTGGCACGCCCATGACGTGACGGTGGCGACCGAACATCGGCCCGGGACCTATATCTACCTCGACCGCTTCCAGGTGGCGAAGGGCGTCGGCAAGCTTGAGGATTGCGCGCTGACGGTGCTGACGACGGTCGTCAGCCGGCCGACCGAGAATCGCGCGATCATCGATGCGGGGTCGAAGGCGCTGACCAGCGATACGCTCGGGATGGATGGTTTCGGTTACATCGTCGGCTATCCGGATGCCCGGATCGTCGGGCTCTCCGAGGAGCATGGCACGATCGATCTCAGCGGCAGCGCGAAGAAACCGGAGATCGGCGAGCGCCTGCGGATCATCCCCAACCACGCGTGCGTGGTGAGCAACCTCTTCGACACGGTCACCTTGATCTCGGGCGACGAGGTCGTCGAGACGGTGCCGGTGGCTGCGCGCGGACGGGTGGGGTAACTCTCTCCACCCCTCCCCGGCTGCAGGCCAGGGAAGGTGTCGGCGACGTCCTATGATCCTGGCTGCAAATGCGTTTTCAGGAAGCGCGTCAGAACCTCCCGCATTTCGGTCGTCTCCTCGTGGCCGACGCCGGATTGACGGAAAAACTCCAGGGCCTTGGCCGCGCGCTTTTCGCCATAGGCCGCTTGAGCCTGGGCCAGCGCCCGGTCGACAGCCACGGGCGGGGTCAGCGGATCGGCTTCGCCGACGCAGATGAGCTGTGGACGGGGTGCGACGAGACCGCCGATCTCGCCGGTGGAGGTTTCGGCGAGAAGGCCGGGCACCGAGAGGTAGAAGCCGTGTCGGTCATGCGCGCCGGTTTCGACAAGGGTGGCGAAGTCGGCGAAGCAGCAGAGGTGGGCGATGGCGGCCAGCCGCGGCTCGATGGCGGCCAGCCAATAGGTGAGCGTCGAGCCCATCGACATGCCGAGCATACCGACGCGTGCGACATCCACGTCGCTGCGCGAGGAGAGATAGGTGATGGCGGCGGCCTGCTCGCCGAGCATCTTGCCGAAAAGCGTCTGCCCATACCAGAAGGCCGCCTTGGCAGCGGCGCTTTCGCTCTGGGCGGCTCGCTCGCCGAAGGTGGGCATATCGATCGCCAGCGTGACGAAGCCGAGATGGGCGAGGACCGGGCCGAGCGGATTGAGCAGTTCCGGGCGCCCCTCGGTGAGTTCGGACGCGCCGATATCGTAGCGACCGCCATGGGCGTGCGCGTAGACAAGCGCGGCGCCGGGGCTATCCATGCTGAGTGGCCGCGTCAGGATCCCACGGACCGGCTCGTTCGAGCAGTTGACGAAGTTGAGGTATTCCACCCGGTAGCCGCTGCGCTCCTCGGTCTTCGAGCCGCGCAGCAGCAGGGCGACATTGGGTACTTTCAATAGCGCGCGAAGGCGCTCCTCACTGATGGCCATGCTATCCCCCAAACCAAACCCTTTGAAGTCAAACAGACTTTTGGCTTGGGTGCCAGAGGGATAGCAGTCACGCCGCAGTCAGAAGCTGAAACCGAGGCTGGCCTTGACGGCGTGGCTCTGGGCGTTGCCGGCGAGCTGGCCGGTATAATTGACGCCAAGCGTCAGCCCGTTTGCCGTTTCGTAGTCGAGCCCTGCGTCGAGCACGAGGCTATCTGAGGCAAGCGGGACACCAGATACCTGGAAGGCCGGGCCGCCCGCGTTGAAGGCGAGGTCTCGCTTGCCAGGGCCGCCGTTGAAGGCATGGCGCCAGCCGATGCCGGCGTTGAGCGAGAGAATGCCCGCTTCGGACGCGGTGACGGTCCAGTTGCCGCGGACGCCGAGGGTGGCAAAAGCGCTCGCCTGCGACAGTCTGCCGCCGCTGAGAGCTGCGGCGCCGCCCGACTCATTGAAAGCATCAGCGCCGACGCCGACCAAAGCCAATCCAGCGAAGGGCTCGACCATCACCTGCCCCACCGCCAGCTTGTAGCCGACCTCGCCGAAGACCTGACCGGTCTGGGCGCCGTAGCGCGCCGAGGCCTGATCGGCGAAGGAGCGGAAAGCGATGCCGCGATTGCTGGCGAGCGTGTTCCAGCTATAGGAGGCGCCAAAACGCAGTGCGAGTGCATCGAGATCGGCGGCGCCATAGGCGGCGAGATGGTAGCTGGTGACGTCGATGGAGGACGACCCGGTATCTCCGTTGAGGCGGCTGCCGGAGACGCCACCGGCGATACCGACGCGGAAGCGGTTTTCAAACGTGCCATCGAGGCCGAAGAGAACGCCGCCGGTGCCCTGGCGGAGCGTCGAGGCATTGCCGTTGGAATTGAATTGCTGGAAACCGCCGAAGGCCTGTGTCCAGGGAGTGACGGTCCAGGCGTCAGGAGCCAGCTCGCCGTCGTCGGCGTAGCCCAGAGCGGCGAAGCTGCCATTGACCAGGGCCGAGAACGGTTGGCGCATGCGGTTGAGCAGCGTGTCGCGGATATGGTGGCTATCTTCGATAAGGCCGGTGCCGACGCTGGCATGGATTTCGCCTGAAAGGGCATCGAGCGCGGCGTGACCTTCGGCCTCGGTGCCCGAGACGATGGTATCGTAGAGCACGTTGCCGGCGCCAAGGCCTTCGACCACAGGCGCGACGGCGCGCTGGTTGGGCGTGATGCCCGATATCTGATCAAAGGAGCGGCTGTTGCGGGCGAGAGTCAGCCAGACGTTGTTGGGATCATAGGAGAGGGAAGCGTCAAGGAAGAAGAGGTCCGAGGTGACGCCATCGAACCGCGTCGGCACGCCGTTGTCCTCGATGAACCGATCGGTGACGGTGAGGATGCGGTACTGGGTTGTGTCCGCGTAATCGCCCGCTGTAGCGCGCACCCTCACGGTGCCGGCGAGGCGGGCCAGCTCGGCCTCGATGCGGTCGGACGAACCGTCAGCGTGGGCATCGACCTCATAGAAGGCGGTGCTGGCGAAGGTGATGTCGCCGGCCTGCATGGTTGCCGCATCGCCCGGCAGCACGCCCGGCGAGATGACCGAGCTGTCATAGGCATAGAGACCTTCGATATTGCCCATACCACCGATGACACCGCTATTGCGGCCGATCACGACGCCATTGACGATTTCGCTGAAGACGTTGAGCCGCCCCTCATTGACAATGATGCGGCCCGGGCCGCCCAGATCGTCGAGATCAAGATAGTCATTGCTCAAGGTCATGGTGCCGAGGCCGACTTTGGTGAGCTGGCTGAAGTTGGAGAAGGTGCCGGAGAATTCGGTGTCGGAATTGTCGCCACCGGTGACCATCCAGCGACCGTCGAAATTGATGTGACCGGCGCCAGCCAACGAGCCGACCGTGTGCTGGGGCGCGGCGGCCAGCCCGTCGAAAGAGAGGGTGGCGCCATCATCGACGACCAGCGCGCCGCGACCGAGGGCGTTGACGCCGGCGATGCGCAGCTCACCAGCGGCCACGCGGGTGGCGCCGGTATAGTCGGCGTCTCCGGTGAGGCGCAGCGTGCCGTCGCCGGATTTTATGAGCGGGGCATTGCCGGAAATGCGACCGGAAAGCGTGGCCGTTTCATCGACACCTACCGAGACGCGGGCGGCTACGGCGCCGGTCGTGATGTTATTGGCCAGCGTGACGCTATCCGCCACGGCCAGGGTGCCCCTGTCGCCGAAGTCGAGATCGCCGGTGCCGAGGGCAGTGGCGCGCATGGCTTTCAACACGCCCCAATCGAGCTGCGTGCCGCCGGCATAGGAATTGTCGCCATCAAGGACGAGCGTGGCTTCACCGTCCTTCTGCAGGCGCCCATCGCCGAAAATGTCGCCGTTCCAGGTTACGTTTGCGCGAAGGAAGAACTGGTGCTGGCTATTGCCGATATCGAGGAGCTCGACATTGTTGCTGATCATGCGCGCGCTGCCGTAGTCGGTAAACAGCGCGCCACCGGCCATGGTGACGTCGCCTGTACCAAGGGCCTGGTCATTGCCGAGCCAGAGCACGCCCTCCTGCACGACCGTGCCGCCTGAATAGGTGTTGGCCCCATTGAGGAAGAGATGTCCTTCGCCCGTCTTGGTGACGCCGTAGCCGCCGCTGATGACCCCGTTCTGCGTTGCAGGCTGGCCGTTAAAGAGCGAGCGATGGAGGATGGCATCGTCGGTGAGCACGATCGGAGCGTTGGCATTGTAGACGTTGTCGTATTCGACAACCTGCTGGCCAAGGACCGGCGCTGCCGTGAGCGCGGTGCTGGCGACGAGCAGCGAGGCCAGGGTCTTGAACGGGGTGGCACCAAGGAACGCAGGCGTTTGGGGCGACATGTCGATCTCCACATTTCGGACGTCCCCAGGTCGGGGCGAGAGCGGACCCGGCCCGATCAGCATGCAGCCTGTGGCCCCGGCGGGAGCCGACTGTGTGCATCTGACCGGACCAGGCACCGCCTCGCCCCGGGGAGCAGAACCCGACTAAATCGACGGGAAAGAAAACGCCCCATTCGTTCCAAGGGGGCGGCGCGGAGACGGACGCGATAGGGATTGCCAAGTTGCCGTTGCATCACGCATTTTCAGGCAACGCCACCTATGGACGCCCGCCGGATATCAATGCCCCAATCCGGCGGGTGCCATAGGCTTTTTTGCGTTTGTTGGAGACTGGTCTATGCGGCGCAGGCGCCCTCTATTGGTCTTGATCTCGCTGGCGTTCGGCATGCTGGCGGTTGCATTGGCGATACCGGCCCCGTCGCAGGGCGCGGCCGGGGTGTTGCCCGACCTTCTCAAGCTGCCGGAACCACAGGGCGACGTGTTGCTGGAAGTTTCGGGGCGGGTCGCGCAGCGGAGTATCTCCGTGAAGTTCGATCGCGCGGGGCTCGAGGCCATCGGGCGGCGCAGCATCACCACGACGACGGCCTGGAACGACGGGGCCCATGTCTTCGAGGGCGTGCTGGCGCGAGACGTGATGCATGCCATCGGCGCCGATGACGTGGAAAGCGTGCGCGCGATCGCGCTCAACGAATATGAAGCAACAATCCCCACCAGCGACTTCGCCAAGTACAACGTGCTCTTCGCCTGGAGCATGGATGGCAAGCAGATGACGGCCCGGGACAAGGGGCCGCTCTGGATCGTCTATCCCAAGCTCGACCATCCCGAGCTCAGGGACGACAAGTACGACCATCGCTGGGTCTGGCAACTTTATCGGTTGATCCTGCCGTGACAGCCCGCGGCCGCCGTCTTTCGCTCATAGCCACTATCCTCGCCATCTGCGCCTTCGTCGCCTTCCTTTCGGTGGCGATCACGCGGCTTGTCGAGGTGCAGCGGAGCCTGACGACGGGCCACGGGGAATACCTGCTTTGGGCGGTCAGCCAGGCGCAATACGAGACGCAGAAGCTCATCACGGCAGCCAACCAGACGCAGCAGATGAGCCAGGGCGCGCTACTGCGCCAGTACGACATCACCATCAGCCGCTACGTGCTGCTGGACGAGGGAGAAATGTCGCGGCGTATCGCCGAGGTGGGCCATGGCGGGGAGGTGGCGCTGGCGCTCAAGGCGCTGATGGGGCTCGAGCCCTACCTCACTGCAGCGGATGCCAAGTCCGCCAATTACTCTGGGCGGGTGCAGGCGGCGATGGGGCCCTACATCACGAACCTGCGCACTATCGGCAATGACCTGATGATCGATACGCGCGAGCGCGATGGGGTGCGGCGGGCGACCTACAATTCGACCATCATCGAGATCATCGTCTACATCCTCGCCATTCTCGCCAGCGGCATCTTTCTTACCGTGCAGCTCATGCGCAGCCAGAACCAACTGGCCAAATCCGATGCCAAGATGCGGCGGGAGAAGGAATTTCTCGACATGCTCATCGAGTCGAGCGGGGAAGGCGTGGTGGCGTTCGATCGCCACATGATCTGCACGCACTGGAACTCGGCAGCGGCCCGCATCTTCAACCGACCGGCTCATGAGGTTGTCGGGCAGCAATTGCGGGACACGTTCCCGTTTCCGGATGGGCATGCGGTTCCGGAGATGCTGACGGCGGCTTTGCGGGGCGAGGACCGCTATATGTCCGAGCATCTGCTGCCGGGGACGGAAATCTATCTCGAAAAAGCGTGCTTCCCGGTGCGGGGCGATCGCAAGGTGGTCGGCGGCATCATGATCGTTCGCGATGTCACGGAGCGCTATCGCGCGCAGCGGGAGCTGGCGCAGCACCATTCCCAGCTTGAGGAACTGGTGGCGGAGCGGACGGCGGACCTGCGCAATACCGAGGCGCAATTGCGCGCTGCGGTGCAGCAGGCGGAACAGGCGCTGATCCAGGAAAAACACCTGCGCCAGCTCTATCGCGATTTCGTCTCGATGGTTTCGCACCAGTTCCGCACGCCGCTCGCCATCATCGATTCCAGTGCCCAGCGCATGGCACGGCGCGGCGACAACATGTCGGGCGAGGAGATCACGACGCGCGCAGGCAAGATCCGAACGGCGGCGGGTCGGCTGGCGCGGCTGCTTGAAAGCACGCTGGATGGGGCACGCATGGATGCGGGCGAGATCGAGTTCAATCCACGCCGGAGCGACCTCGCACGGCTGGTGCGGGAGGCCTGCGAGCGGCAGCGCGAACTGCATCCGGCGCGGGATTTCAGCCTCGACCTCGAGCGGCTGCCGGCCTCGGTGCGCTTCGATCCGCTGCTGATGGACCAGGTAGTTTCCAACCTCATTTCCAACGCGACCAAATATTCACCCGAAAGCACTTCGGTGGAAGTTCATGGCGAAACACGTCCTGACAGGGTGGTGCTCACCATTCAGGATCGCGGCGTCGGGATCCCCGAAGAGGAGATGCATCGTGTCTTCGAGCGCTTCTTCCGGGCGAGCACGGCAACGGGCGTCGCCGGCACCGGCATCGGGCTCCACGTGGCCCGCGAGATCGTGCGCATGCATGGCGGCGACCTCACCCTCAACTCGCGCATGGGCGAAGGAACCTCGGTTCACCTGACCCTTCCCTATGACAATCAGCAACAGGCAGCGGAATGAACGATTTTGACGATAGCGGCGCATTGATCCTGTGCGTCGAGGATGAGGACGACCTGCGCAACGACATCGTCGAGGAATTGCAGGCGGCTGGTTATCGCACGCTGGAAGCGGGCGATGGACACGCGGCGCTTGCCATTCTGGCCGAACAGAAGCCGGACCTCGTGCTTTGCGACATCACCATGCCCGGACTCGATGGGTACGGGGTGATGCGCGAGCTGCGCACCAAACGCGCCGACATGGCCGACGTGCCGTTCCTGTTTCTCACGGCGCTCGCGGGACGTGCCGACGTGATCCAGGGCAAGGCGGCGGGGGCGGACGATTATCTCGTCAAGCCGATCGACTACGACATCATGCTGGCGACGATCCGTTCGCGGCTGGCGCAGGTGCATCGCATTCGGCGCAATATCGATGCGGAGATCGCCGAGACGCGGCGAGGCCTGGCGGCGGCCATTGTCGAGCGATCGCAGGAGGCGGTGGCGCTGGTGGCGTCGACGCTCGATCGCATGGCGGCGGGGTTCGTTCTGGTCGAACCCGCACTCGAATTGGTGCAGGCGAACGCTACGGCGCGGGCGATCTTCGAGGAGGCGGACGGCGTGAGCCTGCGAGGCGGGAAGCTCGCGGGCGTGTCGGCGCAGACGCTACGGCGGCTCTTCGTCGAGATGGTCGAACAGGGCAAGAGCGGGAGGGCGATCGCGCTGGAACGGCCCTATCGGCGGCCATTGCTGGCGCAGGTGTCGGTATTTTCGAGCGAGCCGGCGCGGCTGGCGCTAGTGCTGCTGGATCCAGACCGGCAGCCGGTGCTGTCGAGCGAGGTGGCCATCCAGATGTATGGGCTGACGCCGACCGAGGCGAAGATCGCCATTGCGCTGGCGGGCGGGAAGCGGACGGACGAAATTGCCGACGACTTCTCGATCGCGGCGACAACGATCTCGTTCCACCTGCAGAACCTTTTCCGGAAGACGCAGACGACGCGGCAATCGGACCTGATCGCACTGATGCTGCGCAGTGCCTTGCCGGCCGAGGCAGCTGCTGCAAACTAACGGCTAGATCAGGCCGAGCGATTTCAGGTTTTCGGCGGACCGGCGGATGGTGGCGAGTTCATATTCGGCCACCTCGCCATCGGCGCCGCGTTCCCAAGGCGTGCGATAATCCGCATCGGGCGGCAGCTTGTTGCGCTGGGCCGCAAGAAGACAGGCGGCCAGACTCTCGGCCTCGCGGGGGGCGTAGCCGCGCCACCAGCCAGGCGTAAACAGACGTACATGGCGCGTTTCGAGGCCGCCAGGCTCGATGATCGCAGTCAGGTGCGGGTGCTGGGCGGCGAGGAGTTCGATAATCTCCTTGAGAGGCACGGCGCCATCGCCGATGGCACAGCGCGCGAGGCGGAAGCCTTCGTCGGTGAACTGGATACGGTAGTCCTTGAGATGGACGTGGCGCACCAACGGCGCGACGGCGTGGGCAAAATCGAGCGGGGCCTCGCCAACGGCAAAGCAATTGCCGGTATCCAGGACGATGCCGACATTGGGACCGGCTTCGTGGCAGAAAGCGATCAGTTCGTGGCTGGTGAAATCCTGATGGTTTTCGATGCCGATGGTAAGGCCGTGCTCGGCTGCGCGGAGCGCCCAGTCCAGGAGATGCGAACGTGCTGTTGAGACGAGTTCGTACCAGCGGTTGCCCCAGGCCGCTCGGTCGCCGGCGGTGACAGGTGTCAGGGCGAGGCGGATGATCTTGGCGTTGAGGGCCACGGCCAGGCGGATACAGGTTTCGATATTGCCGTGGTCGATGCTGGCGCTGATCACGGGTAGCAAGTGCAGGCCTTCGAGCCGTAGCCGGAGCGCATCGAGAGCGGCAGGGTTCAGCTTTTCGAGCCAGGTATCGTTGACTTCGAGGGCACGGGCGCCGAGTTCGGCGGCAATCGAGAGGAGGCCTTCGAGGCCTTTGGCGGGGGGATTGGCGCGCGGCGTGCCGGCCCCCTCGATACCCAGATGATAGCTCAGGCCGTGCGGGTTCAGTCCGGTGCGCAGCATCGCATTCCCCTTGTCAGGTCGGTTGGAAATCTCCGTCGGAGGCGGCGTCCCAGCCATCACGCATCAACCTGTAGGCACCGCAGTAGACATCTTCGGGGTTGGCGAAGAGTGGCCGCCAGATCTTGGTAGCCGCCGAAAGATCGGGCAACGCGGAGCCGAAGGCTTCTACCGTCATCCAGCCGTCGTAGCCCGAAGCGCGCAGCGCGCGGAAGACGGAGGCAAAATCGATGTGACCGGTGCCAGGCGTGCCACGATTGTTTTCCGAAATGTGGACGTGGTTGATCTGACCGATGGTGCGCATGACTGCATCGGGCAGCGAGTTCTCTTCGATGTTGAAGTGGAACGTGTCGTAGAGGTAGCCGTAGGCTGGCTCATCGACCCGGCGAACCAGTTCGGCGGCGGCATCGGCGGTATTGAGGAAATAGCATTCGAAGCGGTTGAGCGGCTCGACCGAGAGCTTCACGCCGGCCTTGCCGGCATATTGCGCGGCTTGCTTGTGGATCTCCACGCAACGCGACTTCTCGTCCTCGGTCGGCCCCCGCCCCGTGAATTCGCCGAGCGGCTGGTAGATGGGGCCGATGAAAAGTTCAGCGCCGAGCGCAGCACAACAATCGGATGCCCATTTGAGGTGGTCGAGCGCCCTGGCCCGCAGGACCGGATCGGGCGAGATGGGGTTGCTGCCCGATGGCATGGCGCCTGCCGCGGTGCATTGCAGACCGGCATTCTCGATGTGCCGACGCAGCCAGGCGAAATGGCTCTCATTGCCTTCGAAGACGGGAATCTCGACGCCGTCATAGCCGGTGGCCTTGATGGCATCGAGGATAGGCAGGTGCTCTTCGGTGACGTGGGTCGTCCAGAGCAGGAAATTGAAGCCGAGTCTCACGTGGTCCCCCTTCGCGTGGAATCGATCTCTTGTTCATCAGATCATAGCGACAAGACGCGCCGCGTCGATGCCCTCGGACAAGGTGCCGTAGGTGCGACCCCAATCGCCGTCGAGGCGGGTGCGGATGAACGCGGAAGCCGCAAGCTGGTCGCCGTGGCGGAGCAGCAGGCTGGCCTGCAGCAGGAGTGCGAGGCGCTCGGTGAACTGGCGGGCTTCGGCGTCGGCGACACCGGAGGCATAGCGCGAGAGGGTGGCGTCGAGCGCGGCATCGAAGGCGCGATCAGTGCCACGAGCAAGGGTGAGCTCGGCGGCAAGGGCATCGAGGGCTTCGGGCTGCTTGCGGATGGTGCGCAGGACATCGAGGCAGACGATATTGCCCGAGCCCTCCCAGATGGCGTTGAGGGGAGCCTCGCGATAAAGCCAGGGCATAGGACCATCCTCGACATAGCCGGAACCGCCAACGCATTCCATAGCTTCGACCACGAAGCCGGGGCAGCGCTTGTTGGACCAGTATTTGGCGAGGGCAACGGCGAGGCGGGCGAAGGCACGTTCAGAATCGGAAGTGCTGTCGAAGGCTTGCGCGACGCGCAGGCCGATGGCGAGAGCGCCGAGCCAATCGAGCGCGAGGTCGGCGAGAACAGCTTGCATCAGCGGCTGGTCGACAAGAGGGGCGCCGAAGGCCATGCGGTTGCGCGTCCAGTAAGCGGCTTCCGAAAGGGCGCGGTGCATGAGGCCGGCGGGGGCCATGGCGGTATCGAGACGGGTGTGGTGGACCATTTCGATGATGGTCGAAACGCCCCTGCCCGGCTCGCCAAGAAGCTCTGCCCAGGCGCTGTGATATTCGATCTCGGCGGAGGCATTGGCGCGATTGCCGAGCTTGTCCTTGAGGCGCATGAGCTGGATGGCATTGCGCGTTCCGTCCGGCTGCCAGCGCGGAACGAGGAAACAGGTGAGGCCTTCATTTGTCTGCGCCAAGGTGAGGAAGGCGTCGGACATGGGGGCCGAGCAGAACCATTTGTGGCCGGTGAGGCGGTAGCCTGCGCCATCGCGCTCGGCGCGGGTCTGGTTGGCGCGCAGGTCCGAGCCGCCCTGCTTTTCGGTCATGGCCATGCCGATGGTGAGCCCGGCCTTTTCGGCGGCGGGAAGCGCGGCTGGATCATAGCGGGCCGAGAGAAGGCCGGGGCGCCAGCGGGCGGAGAGTTCGGGGGAGGAAGCGAGCGCCGGCACGGCGGCGTAGGTCATGGTCATGGGGCAACAGGTGCCCGGCTCGACCTGGGTGAGGAGATAGACCATGGCAGCATGGGCGACGTGACCGCCGGGATCGCCTGTGGTCCAGGCAAGGGAGGAATAGCCGGCTTCGAGGCCTTTGCGCATCAGGTCGTGATAAGCGGGATGAAATTCGACCTCATCGATGCGGCGGCCGGCGCGGTCAAAAGTCTTGAGTTCGGGCGGATAGCGATTGGCGGCGCGGCCCTGGGCAACGGATTCGGCGCTGCCGATGGTTTGCGCGAAGCCGTCGAGGTGGCCGGCATGGGCCGGTGCCAGGCGCTCGATGGCGGCGCGCAAGGGCGCGTCCTCGGCCCAGAGCGGCAGCGCTTCGCGCGGTTCGGGCTGGTTGAAGACCTTGTGGGTTTCGAGGTTCGTCTGAGGTTTGAACGCCATCTGACCCTCCCGCTCCGAGTAGGGAGCGGCGGGCAATGTCTGTCAAGCGGCGTGGCTGGCGATGACCGAGAGGAAGGCTTCGCCGTAGCGTTCGAGCTTGGAATGACCGATGCCGGGGATGGCGCGCAGGTCATCGAAGGAGCCGGGGCGGGTCAGGGCCATGGCGCGCAGGGTGGTATCGTGGAAGACCACATAGGGCGGCACGCCCTGGAGCTTGGCGAGGCGCAGGCGCTCGTTGCGCAGGGCGTCGAAAAGACCGGAGGCCTCGGGCGGCAGGTCAAAGACCGTGGCATTGAGTGAGCGGCGCACTTCTGCGGCCTTGCGCGGGCGATCCTGGCGGAAGGTGACCTTGCGCTCGCCGCGGAAGACCGGGCGCGCCTCCTCACTCAGCATCAGGGCGCCATGGGCCTCGTGGTCAATGACGATGAAGCCGGCAGCGGTCAGCTGGCGCAGCACGGATTGCCAGGTGCGGGAATCGTGATCCTTGCCGGCGCCGAAAACCTTCTGGTTCTGGTGGCCGAAGCGGGTGACCTTTTCGGTTTCCTTTCCCAGCAGAACATCGACGATGTGGCCAGCGCCGAAACGCTGGCCGGTGCGGTAGATGGCGGCGAGCGCCTTGACCGCGGCGTCGGTGCCGTCCCAGGTGGCGACCGGCGAGCGACAGGTGTCGCAATTGCCGCAATTGCCCTCTTGGCTCTCGCCGAAATGGGCGAGGATGGCCTGACGGCGGCAGGTCGTGGTTTCGCAGATGCCCAGCAGCGCATTGAGCTTGCCGCGTTCGATGCGCTTGATCTCCTCAGGCGCGCCGCCTTCATCGATCATGCGGCGGCGCTGCACGACATCAGCCATGCCATAGCTCATCCAGGCTTCGGACGGCATGCCGTCGCGGCCGGCGCGGCCGGTTTCCTGGTAATAGGCTTCCACGGATGACGGCAGATCGAGGTGGGCGACATAGCGGACGTCAGGCTTGTCGATACCCATCCCGAAGGCAACGGTGGCGACGAGGCAGAGGCCTTCGTCCTTGAGGAAGGCATCCTGATTGGCGGCACGCAGGTCCGCGTTCATGCCGGCGTGGTACGGAAGTGCCTTGATGCCCTGGCCGTTCAGCCAATCCGCCGTATCCTCAACCTTGGCGCGCGAAAGGCAGTAGACGATGCCGGAATTGCCCTTGTGGTTGGCGAGGAAGGCCAGGAGCTGACGGCGCGGGCTGTCGCGCTCAACGATGGTGTAGCTGATATTGGGACGATCGAAGCTGGTGGTGAAGACGCGGGCATCTTCGAGGGCCAGCTTTTCGATGATGTCGGCGCGGGTCAGCGGGTCGGCGGTGGCAGTGAGGGCGATGCGCGGTACTGAGGGGAAGAGCTCGGCGAGGATCGCCAGCTCCCTGTATTCAGGGCGGAAATCGTGACCCCATTGGCTCACGCAGTGAGCCTCGTCGATGGCGAAGAGGGATATCTCGGTTTCGGAAAGAAGTTGGCGGAAACCGGGGAGCGCGAGGCGTTCGGGGGTGACGTAGAGGAGTTCGAGTTCGCCGTTGCGCAGGTCGCGGCGGACGGTGGAAAACTCCTCCTGCGACATCGCCGAGTTGAAGGCGGCGGCCTTGACGCCAGCCTGGCGCAGCGCCTCGACCTGATCGCGCATGAGGGCAATGAGTGGAGACACCACGATGCCGACGCCTGAGCGGCAGAGGGCGGGGATCTGGTAGCAGGCGGACTTTCCCGCGCCCGTTGGAAACAGCACGACCGCATCGCCGCCGCTGGTGACGTGGCGGACGACATCTTCCTGCTGGCCGCGAAAAGCGGCGTGGCCGAAGACATCGCGCAGGACTTCGGCGGGATCTTTGAGCGGCGCGGAGGCTAACATGGGCAAACGAATCTCTTGCTGCCCACTGATAGCAGAGGCTTGCCCCTGACCCAAATTGGGACTTGTGACGGCTGTCAGGACATTGCCTGCGAAAGCGGGCGGGCGAGATCGAGCAGGTCGGAGAGGGCGTCGACGAGCAGGTCCATCTGCTCACGCGAGTTGTAGCCCTGGACCGAGACGCGGGCTAGGGCCCGGCCCTTCCACTTGAACACCGGAATCTCGATGGCATAGCGCTCGATAAGCGCGTCGTGAATGGCCAACGGATCGCAATCAGGGATGGGCATGGCGACCATCTGCGGAGCGGAAAATTCGGGCGAGGAGAGCGGCGCAAGTCCAGTGCGTTCCGTAAGGCGCGCAGCGGTTTCCTGTGCGAGCGCCGTGCAGGAGCGGGCGACGGCATCCCAATCGTGCTCCTTCCGAAAGGCAAGAGCGGCAGGGACAGCAAGCCAGGCGGAGGGATCGCGGGTGCCCTGCATCTCGATTTCGTCGATGAACGGCGAATTGCCGAGGGCACCCATCGCGCCGGGTTCCTTGGACTGGTTGGTCCAGCCGTGACTGACCACGAGCGGGTTCAGGATGCCCTGCATCTGCGGGCGCGCATAGAGAAAGGCCGAGCCTTTCGGGGCCATCAGCCATTTGTGGCAGTTGCCCGAATAGTAGTCGACGCCCATCGCGTCGAGAGCGAGTGGGATGTGGCCGGGCGCGTGCGCGCCATCGATGACCGTGATGATGTTGCGGCGGCGCGCTTCAGCGATGGCACGCTCAATGGGGAAGACGAGCGCGGTCGGCGAAGTGATGTGCGAGAGGAAGAGCACGCGGGTGCGCTCGGTCATACCGGCGAGAAGCGCTTCGGTGAAGACGGCCTCAGAAACCAGCGGCATGGGGACTTCGACCGTCACGACCCGTGCCCCTGTGCGGCGGACGACGTAGGCCCAGGTCTTTTCCAGTGCCGAGTACTCGTGATCGGTGGTGAGGATTTCGTCGCCTGGTTTAAGGTCGAGCGATTGAGCGACGATGTTGAGGCCAGTGGTGGCGTTGACCACCGCGACGATGTTTTCGGGGCTAGTGCCGAGATAGGGTGCGAGGGCCTCGCGCGGGGTCCGCATGCGGACCGTCAGTTCGCGACCGAGAAAGGCGACGGGCTGCGCTTCGAGTTCGCGTTGGAAGGCCTGGTAGGTTTCGAAAACCGGGCGCGGGCAGGCACCGAACGAGCCGTGATTGAGAAACACGACATCCTCCGAGAGGAGGAAATGACGGGCGAGATTGGACGGCACGATGGCGTTTCCGGTGGCGGGTCGCAACGATGTGGCAGAGTCCGCGACCGGAAAGCAAGGGGGCGGAGGCCGTCAAGGCGACCTCCGCCTAGTTAGCCTCTACTGGAGCTTGAGCTCGTAGACACGGGCGACATCGTCGAGCGCCAGATTGGCAGCCATGATGCCGCCAGCCGTGGCCCAGATAGTGTCGGAGACCGGGTAGACGTGACCAGCCTTCACTGCGGCGAGATTCTGCCAGAGCGGCTCGGCCATCCATTCCTCGGCCTGCTTGTTGGCACCGCCATCGCCCACTTCGTAGTTGAAGTAGAAGATGCGATCGGCATCGAGTTCGCCGATGCGTTCCTTGGTGATGAGTTCGGCCATGCCTTCGCGATCCTGCACGGCAGGACGATTGAGGCCGGCTTCACGGATCATGACGCCGGAGAAGCTGTCATTGGAGTAGACGTAGGTCTGGCCGGCGAGGAAGCGCACGAGGGTCACGGTTTCCTTGGCCTTGTCGCCCAGGGCTTCGCGGACCTTGCGGGCGTGATCCTCATAGGCGGCAAGCACGGCCTTGCCTTCCTCGACCTCGCCTACGGCTTCGGCATAGAGCGAGAAGTTTTCCTTCCACTTGCCCTGAATATTCTCGGCGAAAACGGTCGGGGCGATGGCGGAGAGCTGTTCGTAGATCTTCTCGTGGCGGCGCTTGTTGCCGATGATCAAGTCAGGCTCGAGCGCGGCGATGGTTTCAAGCTCGGGGGCGAGTTCTTCGCCGATGACCTTGGTATCTGCGAGTTGGGCAGCGACGTGGTCGTACCAGGGATTGGAATTGGCCGAACGGGCGGCGCCGATGGGGACGATGCCCAGCGCGAGCAGGTCTTCCGTGGCCTCGTTGGTGAGAGCGACGACGCGCAGCGGGTGGTCGGGCACGCTGGTGACGCCCATGGCGTGCGTCACCTCGGCGGCGAAGGTGGCCGGGGCGAGGGCGGAGAAGACCAACGCAAGGGCGAGGCCGATGGCAGAACGTCGTTGGAGCATTGCAGGAATCTAAACTTAATCTGAGGGGTCAATATTATGACCTTGAGCCTCAGCTTTTGTGCAAAGTCAAGCGGCGCGTAACCGCCAGCATGGCGAAAGCGCTGATTGCAGGTACGAGCGCAAGCACGATCCACGGGACGGAAGCTCGAGCCGACGGGATCAGTGCCCAATCGAGCAGTGGGCCGAGAACGACATTGCCAACGAGCACGAAGACACCGCCGACCGAGGCCTGCGCGCCGTAGTAGACGCCGGTGGGTCGGCCGGCGGCGAAGGTCGGCACGAGGTCCATGGCCAACGGCCGCACGATCATCTGACCGAGAGAGAGGATCACGACCATGATTACGGCAGGCGCCAGCGACCATGGCGCCGTCGCGGGCGTGAGCGGCGCGAAGGCGGCGACTATGGCAAAAGCGACAGCCATCAGTGCGAAACCGAAAGGCATGCTGACCTGAACGCCGACATGCCGGGCCAGGCGTGTGATCGGCAATTGGAGGGTGATGACCAACACGGAGGCGATCATGAACATGGGCGCCAGATCGCGCTCTCCACCGCCGGACCGAGCGATCTCGATGGGGAGGGCGAGATAGAGCTGGTTGTAGCAGAAGAGATAGGCGCCATGGGCGAGGATGAAGGCCAGGAACAGCCGATCGCCGAGGACGGGCGCGAAGGAGCCCTGTTCGTGGCGCACCGGGTGGGCCTCGTCTCGCGGCAGGAAGGCGAGGAGTACGAAGAAGGCGCAGACAAAGACTCCTGCCCCGATGAAGGCCATAGCCCGGAAGCCGACGCCCAGCAGCAGGGCGCCGGCCACGGGACCGAGTACTGCGCCAAGCTCGCCCCACACCGCAAGCAGCGCGAAATACTGTGCGCGGCTGCGCTTGCCGGCTTTTTCGCTCGTCTCGCCGACCTTGGCGATAAGCGTCGAGAGCGCGGGCGAAAAGAGCGCGCCGCCGACGCCGGTCAGGCAGGCTCCGATGAGGATAGTGGCAATGTGTCCGCCGAGCCCAAGGAAGGCGTAGCCGGCAACGCGCACGACACAGCCGAGCAGGATGAGCCGGCGCGGCCCGAGACGATCGGAGAGCGTCCCGCCGAAAACGAAGAGTCCCTGCTGCGAAAAAGTGCGCAGACCCAGAACAAGGCCAATGGCGCTGCCGGCCAATGCCATGTCCTCGCGCAGATAGACCGCGAGGAACGGGACGACCATGTAGAAGCCCAGGTTGAACACGAGTTGGTTCGACAGGAGCAGCAGGGAATTAGCGGGCAATCAGGGGTCCGTTCGCGAGAGGCGAACTGACCTCTGGAAGATAGTCGCTATCCTGGCAAGGCCCTGGTGCGCTTTGCATTGAAGATTTTCGCTCGTGGCTCGGTACGCAACGGACTGTATGTTGGTGCGATTGCCAAGATACGGATTCGGCTCATGGATTTCACCGCACTCAAGCGCTTCGAAGATGCTCTCGCGATTTATGAAACCGAGCGCGATGTCGGCCGGGCGCTGCATCGCCTTGTCTAGGAGATCGTCGGGGTGAAGCTCTTCACGATGACGGCCGACAACCCCGACACGGGCTATGTACGGCGAGTCTATTCGAGCGACGAGTTGGCCTATCCGATCCTCGGCACCAAGCCGATCGTGTTCGACGCGAGCTACGAGGCCATGACCAGGGACCGCAAGACCTACGTCGCTGCCTCGCTCAAGGAGATGGAGGGCGAGTTCCCCGATCTCGAACTCATCAAATCGCTGGGTTGCGGCTCGGCGATCAACATGCCGGTGGTTGCGGGCGGCAAGATGCTGGGCTCGGTGAACCTGCTCCATGAGGAGCACTATTACGGTCCGGAGCGCGTGGCGCAGATGGAGGAACTGGTCGTGCCGGCCATGGCTTGCTTCCTGATTTTGCGGAATAGTTTCACTATTTGAAACTCCATTTCCGCGACTTGACCGTCGCCGAAAAATAGTTTTGTTACATCGAAAAAATTTAGACGCAGTGGGGCAGGTCGGGACTTGAGCGGCTTTTGGCAGATGGGCGGGTCGCGATGGCCGGCTATGTAGTGCAGCGCCTTGGCCTGATGCTGGTGACGCTGCTGGCGATCGTCACCCTTACTTTCTTCCTCATGCATGCCGTGCCAGGCGGACCGTTCACGTCCGAGAAGATGCTGCAGCCTGAAATCCAGGCGGCGCTCAACGCCAAGTATCACCTCGACGACCCGCTCTGGCTGCAATACTTCAACTACATCAAGGGCGTGGTGACGCTCGATCTCGGCCCCTCCTTCAAATACGCGGGCATGAGCGTCAACCAGATCATCATGGAAGGCCTGCCGGTCACGGCCAAGGTCGGCTTCTTCGCGCTGATCTGCGTGGTGGCGCTCGGCGTGCCGCTCGGCGTAGTGGCTGCGCTCAATCGCAATCGCTGGCCCGACACGCTGGTGATGGTGATCGCCACGATCGGGGTGGCTGTGCCGTCCTATGTCATCGCGACCATCGCGCTATGTGTCTTCGCGCTGCGGCTGGGCTGGGTGCCGACATTCGGGCTCGATGATTGGCGCGGTTACTTCCTACCGGTCTTCGCCCTCTCGGGTTTCTGGATTTCCTTCATCGCCCGCCTGGCGCGTTCGAGCCTTCTTGAAACCCTGGATCAGGACTACATGACCACGGCAAAGGCCAAGGGGCTCAAGCCGGGCCAGGTGCTGTTCAAGCACGGTCTACGCAATTCGCTGATCCCGGTAGTGACGGTGCTGGGGCCCGTGGTGGCTAACCTGCTGACCGGCTCGTTCGTGATCGAACAGATCTTTGCCCTGCCCGGCATCGGGCGGCACTTCGTACTGTCGATCACCAACCGCGACTATACGGCCATCATGGGCATCACGATCTTCTATGCGGCGGTGCTCATGGTGATGATCTTCATCGTGGACATGCTCTATCTCGTGCTCGATCCGCGCATCAAATACGGAGCGCGCGGCAAATGAGCGATATCGCGCCGGAGATGTGGGCACCGGTCAAGCGCGACGCCGCGCAGGCCGAATTCATTGCCGCTCCCAGCCTCACCTATTGGCAGGACGTGCGCCAGCGGCTCTGGAAGAACCGGCCGGCCATGCTGGGCCTGGGTTTCATCATCGTGCTGATCGTGGCGGCGATCGTGGGGCCGATGCTGTCCTCGCACACCTATTACGAGCAGAACCTCAAGTTCGCCAACATCCCACCGGTGTTCCAGACCTATGAGGTCGACGGGAAGCGGTTCTTCTTCAACTCGGGCAATTTCAACCTTTATGAGGTCTCGCCGGAGGGCAAGGTCGAGGGGCTGCTGCGAGCGACCAAGAAGGACCTCATCAAGAAGCAGCAGCAGTTCAAGTTCGGCGACCAACTGGTGGTGATGGATACGGCTCAGCAGACACTGACGCTGGACGGCACGCCGCTGCAGCCGACCGGATGGCAATGGAACCAGAGCAACTGGTTCGGCACCGACCAGCTCGGGCGCGACGTGCTGGTGCGCCAGCTTTATGGCGCACGCATTTCGCTGACGGTGGCGTTCGTCGCGACGCTGGTGAACTTCTTTATCGGCGTGTTCTACGGCGGTATTTCGGGCTATCTCGGCGGGCGCGCCGACATGGTGATGATGCGCATCGTCGAGATCATCGCGACGATTCCGCTCACGCTCTACGTGATCCTGATGATGGTGGTGCTCAATTCTGGGTTCTTCTCCGTGATCCTCGCGATCGGCACCGTCTATTGGGTAGATATGGCTCGCATTGTCCGGGGACAGATCCTGACGCTCAAGGAACAGGATTACGTCGCAGCTGCCCGGACGATGGGCGCTTCGACGGGGCGCATTCTCACGCGGCATCTTCTGCCCAATACGATCGGACCGATCCTTGTAACCCTGACCATGCTCATCCCGAGCGCCATCTTCATCGAGAGCTTCATGAGCTTTATCGGGCTGGGCGTGACGCCGCCGCAGGCTAGCTGGGGTACGTTGACCAGCGAAGCAGTGGAGACGCTGCGCGCCTATCCCTACCAACTTTTCTTCCCGGCGGCGGCGATCAGCCTCACCATGTTTGCATTCAACTTCCTGGGCGACGGGTTGCGCGATGCGCTCGATCCGAGGTTGCGCAAATGACCCTTCTCAGCGTCACGAACCTCAAGACCAGCTTCTTCACGTCGCGCGGCGAGGTGCAGGCCGTGCGCGGCGTGTCGTTCGACGTACGGCCGGGCGAAATCCTGGGCATCGTGGGCGAGAGCGGCTCGGGCAAGTCGATCACCTGCATGAGCGTGCTGCGCCTGCTCAAGAGTTCTGGACGCGTCGTGGGTGGGGAGGCGCTGTTCGAAGGTCGCGACCTGCTCAAGCTCGATGACGACGAGCTGCGGCAGTTGCGCGGCAACGAGATCGCAATGATCTTCCAGGACCCGATGACCTCGCTCAACCCGACGCTGACGGTGGGTGAGCAGGTGATGGAGACGATCCTCCGCCACCGCAAGGTAACGCGCGCCGAGGCGCGGCAGCGCGTCATCGAACTGTTCGAACTGGTGCGCATTCCTAATGCCGCGCAGCGCCTGAGGGCCTATCCGCACCAGTTTTCGGGCGGCATGCGGCAGCGTGTGATGATCGCGATGGCGCTATCGTGTGATCCCAAGCTCCTCATTGCCGATGAGCCGACGACGGCGCTTGATGTCACCATCCAGCGACAAATCCTGGCGCTGCTCAAGGAATTGCAGTCGCGCCTGGGCATGGCGGTGATCCTCATCACGCACGATCTTGGCGTCATTGCCGAGGTTACCGACCGCGTGCTGGTGATGTATGGCGGCATGGCTATGGAGCAAGGGCCGGTGCGCGAGGTGTTCGCGCGACCATCGCACCCTTATACGCGCGGGCTACTCTCCTCGATCCCCGACCTGAGGGACGGCGAACATCATCGTCTGACGCCTATACCGGGCTCGCCGCCGGACATGCTGCGGCCGCCGCCGGGCTGTCCGTTTGCGCCGCGTTGTCCGCATACGATGGCGCAGTGCGTCGCTGCCGTACCGCCGCTCTTTGAAATCGGAAGCGCACACGAGGCGCGCTGCTGGCTGCACCATCAGGATGCGCCCAAGGTGCTGGGCGAGATGGAGGCGGCGCAGTGAGCGAAGTCGTGCAGAGGCCGCTGGTCGAACTCAAGGGGCTCACCAAACATTTCTCGCTGCCGGGCGACCTCCTTTCGCGGAACAAGCCCGTGCTGCGCGCTGTCGATGGGGTAGACCTCGAAATCCGGCGCGGCGAAACACTGGGGCTGGTGGGGGAAAGCGGCTGCGGGAAGTCGACGCTCGCGCGCACGCTCATTCGCCTCCACGAGCCGACAGCGGGGCAAATGCTGTTCGAGGGCGAGGATATCGCCCACATGCCTGAGCGTACGCTGGCGCCGTTCCGCCGCCGCATGCAGATGATCTTCCAGGACCCCTATGCCTCGCTCAACGGCCGCATGACGGTGCGCGATCTCATTGGCGAACCTTTGGAGATTGCCAAGGTGGGTACGGCGGAAAGCCGGGCGCGGCGCGTCGATGAACTGCTGGAGCGCGTCGGGCTGACGCGCGATCACGGCATGCGCTTTCCGCACGAGTTTTCGGGCGGCCAGCGCCAGCGCATCGGCATTGCGCGGGCCATTGCGCTCAACCCCGAGCTGGTGATCTGCGACGAGCCGATTTCGGCGCTCGACGTCTCGATCCAGGCGCAGGTCGTCAACATGCTGGAAGACCTGCAGGAAGAGCTTGGGCTGACTTATCTCTTCATCACCCATGACCTCTCTATGGTGCGCCATATCTCGGACCGCATCGGCGTCATGTATCTGGGCAAGATCGTGGAGTTGGCACCCAACGAGGCGCTCTATCGCGCGCCCGCCCACCCCTATACGCAGGCGCTGCTGGCTTCCATTCCGGTGGCGGACCCCGAGGCGCGGCGTGATGTGACGCCGATGGCCGGGGAGATTCCGAGCCCGATCAACCTGCCGTCCTGCTGCCGGTTCAGGACGCGGTGTCCGTTCGCCACCGCACTTTGCGCCGAGCGCGAGCCGGAGCTGCGCGAGCTAGGCGACGGCCACGCTGCGGCCTGCCATTATGCGGAAGACATCCAGTCCAAGCAGATACCGCTATCCGCCTGAGGGAGGCGGTCAACGATGAACACAGGAGAGAAACAGATGCTGAAACGCCTGCTGCCCCTTATGACGGCAGCCCTTCTCGCCACCACCGGTCCCGTCTGGGCCGCGGGCGAATTGACCTATGTGGTCAACAATGAATCCGCCCAGTTCGATCCCTCGACCACGGCCGAGACCTTTGCCCTGCCGGTGATCGGCAACAGCTTCGAAGGCCTCGTCAAGTTTGCCGAGGACGGCAGCGTTGTGCCGGCCCTCGCCAAGAAGTGGGACGTCACCGACGACGGCCTCACCTATACGTTCCATCTGCGCGACGACGCGAAGTGGTCGGATGGCAAGCCGGTGACGGCTGGCGATTTCGTCTATGCGTGGAAGCGCGTGCTGACCCCGTCGGCCGGCGCCAAGAATGCCCAGATGCTCTACATCCTCCAGGGTGGCGAGGACTATTTCAACGACCAGACCAAGGACGTTGCAGTCAAGGCCGTCGACGACAAGACGCTGACCTTCACGCTCAAGCAGCGCGTTCCCTACCTGATGCAGATCCTGCCGTTCACCGTGTTCTATCCGGTGCGCGAGGATGTGGTTTCGGCCGATCCGGATGGCTGGACCCGCAAGCCCGAGACCTATATCGGCACCGGCCCCTTCCGGGTCACGCAGATGAAGTTCGGCGAGTCGATCGTGCTCGAAAAGAACCCGAACTATTACGACGCGGCCAATGTCACCCTCGACAAGGTGACGCTGCGCCTGATCCCCGAGCCTTCGACTGCTCTTGCTGCCTATGAGGCGGGCGACGTCGACGGCATCGAGGCGGTTCCGGCTCCGGAAATTCCGCGCCTGGCTTCCGAGGAAGGCAACGGCTTCCTGGTCGTGCCGGCGCTCGGCACCACCTATGCTTTCTTCAACCCGCACCAGAAGCCGCTCGACGACGTTCGCGTCCGCAAGGCGCTGTCCATGGCGATCGACCGCGAGGAAATCGTCGAGTTCGTGCTGCAGTCGGCTGACCAGCCGGCAATGGCACTGGTCCCGCCGGGCATGAACCTGGCCGGAGAAGATTTCCGCGATGGCTCCGACACGTTCGGTCTCGAGCCGACCGCACAGCCGGAAGCCGCGCAGGCGCTCCTGGCCGAGGCTGGTTATCCGAATGGCGAAGGTTTCCCCGAGACGGTCTTCATGACCTACTCGTCCCCGCCGATCGAAAAGCTGCTCGAGGCCATCCAGCAGATGTGGAAGAAGAACCTTAACATCGACGTCAAGATCCAGGCGTCCGAGTGGCAGGTGTTCTACCCTGAAGTGCAGAAGGTTCAGTACCAGATCGCGCAGATGGGTTGGGGTGCCGACTACCCGCACCCGATGACCTTCCTCGACAACTTTGTGACCGGCAGCGCCAACAATCTGGCCAACTGGTCCAATGCCGACTACGACAAGGCCATTGCGGACGCCAAGGCGACCAGCGACGAGAAGACCTCGCTCGATGACATGCGCAAGGCCGAGGCGATCATGATGAACGACCACGTGATCCTGCCGCAATACCACCGCAACCAGTACATGATGATGAAGCCCTATGTGAAAGGCTTCTGGCGGTCGGCACTCAACCAGCCCTACTTCTCTGGCGTGACCATCGAGAAGTAACAAGACAAGCGGCCGCTGCTCCCGGGCAGCGGCCGCTTTCTTAGCTCTAACGATCGGTTTTCTTTTCACGGCAGCGCGAGCATTTTCTCCAAGCCCAGGCTGTGGAGGAAGCCTTGCCCGTCTCCCGTTCGGACTTCGGCAGGTACTACCGCGAACTGATCGAAACCCGGCACTTCGTCGAGTCCCAGGCATACTATCGCCACTCGATGGAGCGGTTCTGGCAAGCCTTCGATCGCATCCAGAACCTGGGACTCCCGCGCGGCACCAGCACCATCGATATCGGCGGCGGCATCATGGCCGTGCTGCTCGCCCGCATACTCGGCTTCGATGCCAGCGTGGGTGATGTTCAGCATTCCGGCGAGGATGATGTGCGTGCGCTCGGCGTGTCGTTCCAGGAAGTCGACCTGATGTCGGATACGCTCCTGCCGGGCAAGCAATATGAGTTTGTCGTGCTGCAGGAGGTGATCGAGCATTTGCCCGACCCACCCTATGTGGTCTTCGGGCGGATCATGCGCTTCATCAAGCCGGGCGGGACATTGTTCCTTACGACGCCCAACGGCTCGCGGATGCGCAATATCCTCTACATGCTTGCGGGGCGGCGCGTACTGGACAATTTCCGTCGGGCCGAGCCCGGCGAGTCCCTCGGCCACCAGCAGGAATATGTGCTGCCGCAGATGACATGGCAGGTGCAGCGCGCCGGGATGGAGCTATTGTTCGGCGAGGAATACGACGATGGCTGGCAAGGCTCGACGTTTCTGGCGCGCATTTCGCACCTTGGACTCAAACCAATCAACCTCGTTCCGCATCTTCGCAACGGGCTGATGGTCGCGGCCCGACGACCAACGGCGCCGCATTGAAATCGACCGGGTGCCTATCCGTCGCAGGTCTCTTCCCAAATTCTAATCGGTCTCTCAACCCAGCCCAACCTTGACCTGCCTAGATCATCCTTGCGCGCTCAGATGTGCGTTTTCTGCGAGGAGTGCCGAATGCATCAATGGCGACAGATCAAGTGCAATCGCTTCGACAGTGAGCCGATGGAGGATTTTCTGACACGGAAAAAGCGGATCGAGGAAATCGTCACCGGCTTCCGCTGGGGCCGCTACCGCGATAACGAGGCCGATGCCATGGAGATCGAACTCGCCCAACTCCGCTCGGCCAAGCGCCACCGCGCGGCAGCTATGGAGCGATCCAGCCACGTAGCATGACCCAGACAGGTTCAAGCACGGCCTGAACGATGCCGAAGCCGACCAGCAACGCGACGAGCGCCGTTCCCGGCCAGTACAGTTTGCGAGCCGTTGCGCGCAAGCCGGGGAAGAGGGCGAGGAGAATATTGCCGCCCATGAGCGGAGGAATTGGCAACAGGGAAACAATGACGAACCAAACACCCAGATCACTCGCGGCTCCGAGCACGGAGAGGGCAACCTGGGTGACGATGTTGTTTCCGAACGAAGCGATGGGCCGGTTGGCATAGGGGAGCAGCGCTAGTGCGCCGAGAGTGAGGCCCAGCGTCAGGATTACCCAGGCGATGAGACCGATGCGACCACCGCGCAATCCGCCCGGTTCCGGCTGAGGGCCGCGTCCCCAGCCCTGCTTGAAGAGCAGTGCGAATATCAGTCCCACAATGTCGAAACAGGCGAAGCTGAGGCCGCCGCTTTCCGAGCTTGTCTTGCCACCGAAAGCACGCAGGACGAGTTGAGAAAGAATGCCCGCGATGGTGCCCACGAGAAGGTAGGCACCCAAGCGGATGAGGAGGTCCCAGAGGGTAAGATTGAGCAATTGGCCAGCTTCCTGTTGGTGCTGCGTCCGGTATTGCTGAGCCGCCAGCCTATCGCAACCCTATCCGACGGTGAGTTAGCTCACCCTGACAGTTTCTACTATCAGAAACTATCTATTGCTGCCCCCTCCTACCCCTGCTAATGGTTTCCTTACAGCGAAACTATCAGGACACATTATGGCCCTCACGCTCTACCTTCATCCACTGGCCTCGTATTGCCACAAGGTCCTCATCGCACTCTATGAGAATGACACGCCGTTTACGGCAATAAATGTGGACCTGGGCGATCCGGGTTCGGCGAGCATGGTGCTTGAGCATTGGCCAGTGGGGAAGATACCCGTGCTGCACGACGAAAGCGCCAAGCGCGTCGTGCCGGAGACGACCATCATCATCGAGTATCTGCAGCAGCACTATCGCGGCCCTGCCCCGATGCTGCCAGACGATCGCGAGCAGTTGCTGCAGGCCCGGCTGTGGGATCGGTTCTTCGATCTTCATGTCAGCACGCCGATGCAGAAAATGGTACTCGACCGAATCCGCCCGGCGGGTAGCCACGACCCTTTCGGCGTCTCCGATGCTCATGCGGCGCTGGAGACCGCCTATGGAATGATCGACGGTCAGATGGCCGCGGGGCAGCCCTGGGCCATTGGCGATACCTTTTCCCTGGCTGATTGCTCGGCGGCGCCGGCGCTGTTCTTCGCTTCGATCGTCCACCCCTTCGACGAGACCTACCCCAATCTCGCGGCCTATCTTGATCGCCTGCTGGCGCGGCCTTCGGTTGCGCGGGCCATTGGGGAGGCAAAGCCGTATTTTGAAATGTTCCCCTATCGGCACGCCATGCCGGCCCGCTATCTTGCGCTCTGATGACGACCCATATCACGCAAGCCGAGACGTCCCAGATCGACCGCATGTTCCAGGCTCTTGCCGACCCCTCTCGCAGGGCGATGGTCGAGCGGCTGAGCCGCGGACCGGCGTCCGTGAAGGAACTAGCCAGCCCTATCGCCATGGCACTGCCGTCGGCCGTCAAGCATCTTAAGGTGCTCGAGGACGGCGGCATCGTGCACTCGACCAAGAGCGGGCGGGTAAGGACCTACAGAATGAACCCGACGGCGCTAGACTTTATCGGCCAATGGGTGCAGCAGCGCGAACAGGCGCTCAATATCGCGTTCGACAAGCTGGCCCAGGCAATGGCCGAGCTCCCAGAGGAGGATGAAGAGGCATGAGCAGCCCCGTCAATCACACGACCTTCACTATCGTCCGCGACCTGCCCGGCAGCCCTCGCCATGCTTTCCGCTTCTGGTCCGAGCCGGAACTCAAGCGCAGATGGAACGACTGCCATGCCGACTGGACAGTGCTGGAGTCAGGCTTCGATTTCCGCGAAGGCGGCTCGGAAGTTTCGCTTTGGCGTATGCCGGAAGGGCAGACGCTGGGCGTGAGGACGCACTATTTCAGCGTCGTACCGGCCAAGCGGATCGTCTACGCCTATGAGATGAGCCTGGACGCGGTGAGCGTTTCGACATCGCTGGTAACGGTGGAATTCTCGCCGGGACCGAAGGGGACGACGATGACGTTCACCGAGCAGGCAGCGTTTCTGGACGGCAGCGATCCCAAGACCAGGCAAATCGGAACGAACGATGGGTTCGATCGACTAGTCGCGGTGATCGAGCAGGAGAATGCCGTTCAGCACTGAATGCGCTGCTAGGGCGGGGCGCGATGCGATTTGGGTAATATCGGCCCCCGGCTTTCGCCGGGGAAGAGAGATCGGGGATTGAGGAAGGGGTGGAGGCTTAGCCGGTGGCGCGAAGCGAGCCGGTGCCGCCGGCAGCCTGAACGGAGCGGGAGCCCGCCGATATTGCGGCGCCAAGGCAGGCTTGAGCGCTGCCATTTTCTAGCCAGGCATGGAGGAATCCGGCGTTGAAAGCGTCGCCTGCGCCAGTCGTATCCACGACTTCGACAGCTGGCGTAGCGCAGGAATGCACTTCGTCGTCCATCGCCAAGAGAGCGCCATCCGCGCCGCATTTGAGCGCGACGATGGGGAAGTGTCGGCTCAGACGTGCCAGAGCTTCGCTGGCATCTTCGCATCGCGTCAGCGCACGAGCTTCTTCGAGATTGGGCAGGAATACGTCCACGCCCGACGAGCGCTCGAAGAAGAGCGGATCAGCGATGAGTTCGTCATCCCAGCTCGGATCGAGCGAGACGGTGAGGCCCTTGGCCTTGGCCGCCGCTACGGCGCCAGGCATTTCGTGAAGCGTGGCGTATTCGGCGATGTGGAGATGCGTCGCATCCTGCCAGGCGAGCGCGTTCTCGAACGTGGCGGGGCGAGCATGGCCAGCGCGACGCGAGAGGAAGGCACGTTCTTCGTGCTGGACGATGACGACGGTTAGTTGCGGGCCGGCGGTTTCGTGGCGGTCGAGGAAGCGCAGGTCGATGCCGAGCTTGTCGATCTGGTCGGAAAGTGCCTCGGAGAGGCTATCCGTACCGAAACGAGCCAGGAGCGCAGAGGGGCGGCCCATGGCGCTGGCATGCGCCGCCGTGATGAGGGCGCCGCCACCAGGCGTCAGGTTGAAGTCGCGAGCGAAGATTTCGCGCCCGAGTTGAGGCATTGCGTCGAGGCCGCGAAAGACCATGTCGCAATAGATGCGGCCAAGGCTAAGGATAGCCTTGCCGCCAGTCTTTGCTGAAGTCATGCCCTGGCCAGAGCCTTTTCGGTAGTTGCGTCGAAGAGGTAGAGCGAACCGGGCTGTGCCTGGACACTCACCGTGCTGCCGACGGCCGGGACGACGCGGCCAGGCGCCGTAGCGATGACCGTACTGCCGCCAACTGCGATGTGAACGAGCGTTTCCGAACCCAACGGCTCGACGGCCTCCACCGTCCCGCTCGCGCTGATGCCATCGCCGCCCTGCCCCACAACGAGATCATGGGGGCGAACGCCAACGAGCACCTTGCCCTCGTGGGACGGCATGACGACGCCCGAGACGGTTGCGCCATCGAGCGAGAGCTTGCCGCCGGAAATCGTCGCCGGCATCAGATTCATCGACGGGCTGCCGATGAAGCGCGCGGTGAAGACGTCGACCGGGTTCTCGTAGAGGTCGGTGGGTGTACCCACCTGCAAGATGTGACCGTCGCGCATGACGACGATCTTGTCAGCCATGGTCATGGCTTCGATCTGGTCGTGCGTGACGTAGACGATGGTGGTGCCGAGACGCCGGTGGAGGCTCTTGATCTCCATGCGCATCTGCGAACGGAGCTGCGCATCGAGGTTCGAGAGCGGCTCGTCGAAGAGGAAGGCGACAGGATCGCGCACCATGGCGCGGCCGATGGCAACGCGCTGGCGCTGGCCGCCGGAAAGCGCGGCCGGGCGGCGCTCAAGCAGCTTTTCGAGGCCGAGGATGCGAGCCGTATCGGCGATACGTGCTTCCTTCTCCGCCTTGGGAAGCTTGGAGGTATAGAGGCCGAAGCCGATGTTCTGGCCTACGGTCATATGCGGATAGATCGCGTAGTTCTGGAACACCATGGCGATATTGCGCTGCTTGGGTTCGCGCTGATTCACCACCTGGCCGCCGATGAGCAGGCGCCCTTCGGAGATGTCCTCGAGCCCGGCGATCATGCGCAACGTCGTCGACTTGCCGCAGCCGGAGGGACCGACGAAGACGACGAATTCGCCATCCTCGATGGTCAGGTCGATGCCGTGCACGGCACGGGCATTGCCATAGGCCTTTACCAGGCCCTGAAGTTCGATCTTTGCCATCAGGCAGTTCCCCTCAATGCAGCAAAGCGCTCTTGGAGCGCGCGCGCGGCCTCGTTGCGGCGGCGCAGCAGGTTGGCGTGATCGGCGGCAAAGGTGGCCGCCTGCTCTAGATATCCGGCAATGGCCGCCGCGAGCGGAGCGGGCGCGGGCCCACCGAAGCGCGTGCGGACGGCGACGAAATATTCGGGCGAGACCAGTTCGACGAAAGTCGCTTCATCGAGCGTGCTCTTGCGCCCTGTCGCTGCCTCGAAGGCGGCGGTGAAGGGACCATAGCCGTTGGCCATCAGGTCACCGCCGGCCGCCACGACGGCACGGGCGACGGCGGCAGCAATCTCATGGCCTTCGCGGAAGGAGAGTCCTTCGCGGCGGACGAGGCTGTCGGCCAGTTCGGTTATGGTGATGCAGGAGCGCCGAATATTGCTCGCGACTCGAGCGGGATCGATCTTGATCTGGGCGACGAGGGCCGCCAGTAGGTCGAGCACGCGATAGGCACTGTCGAAGGCCTGGTAGCCCATGGCCTGGGTCTCGCCTTCGCTGTCGTTCATGTCGGTGAACGGGGTATTGTGCATCACGTCGAGCATGGCGCGGGCGCGACCGAAGGTCTGGCTGGCCAGGTGCCGCAGATGTTCGATCGGCACCGGATTGCGCTTCTGCGGCATGATCGAGGAGATCTGCACGAGGCTATTGGGCACGTAGACCTGCCCCACTTCGAAGCTCGTCCAGAACTGGAGATCCTGGATTGGACGGCCCAGGTGCAGGAACAGCAGCTCGATCGCACCGTATGTCGAGGTAATGTAGTCAGCGGCCGCGATGCAGGAATAGGAATTCTGCAGCGGAGCGGCAAAGCCCAGCAGTTCGGCGACGCGGGCGCGGTCGATCGGGAAGCCGGACGTGGTGATCGCGGCGGCGCCCATCGGCGAAAGATCGACGATGCGATAGGCTTCGAACAGCCGTTCGATATCGCGGCCGAGTACTTCGATCACCGCCGAGAGGTAGTGGCCAAAGGTGGTCGGCTGCGCAGGCTGGCCGTGGGTATAGGCCACGATCAGCGTGTCCTTCTCGCGCTCGGCGGCATCGATCAGTGCCTGGTGCAGGGCCAGGGCCTTGCCGATCAGAACGTCGAGCCTGTCCTTGAGGCCGAGCTTGAAAAGAGTGTGGTCGATATCGTTGCGCGACCGGGCGGTGTGGAGCCGGCCGGCGAGATCGGGTCCGAGGCGCTTCTTGAGCTCCTTCTCGATGAGAAAGAAGAAGTCCTCGACTTCGCCGGTATAGACCAGCGAGGCCGGATCGATCTCGGCGTCGATATTGTCGAGCGCGTCTGCGATCTGCCCGGCCTGGCCGGCGTCCAGGATGCCGGTTTCGGACAGCATCACCAGATGCGCGCGGTCGATGGCGCGGAAGGCTTCGACGTGGTGGTTCTTGGCTCCGTCAAACAGCGGACGAAGCACGGTTTCCTTGTAGACCGGATCGGGGAAGACGGTCTTGTCGTTCAGGCGCGGGTCGATCATCGGTCAGCCCTTCAGACCCGCCAGCATGACGCCGCGGACGATGTAGCGCTGCAGCGCGAGGAAAACGATGAGCGTCGGGATGGTGGCAAGCGCCGCACCTGTCATGATGAGTTCCCACTGGATCGACTGCTCGACGGCGAAGCTCGATAGACCTACCGGGAGCGTATAGAGCTCCTTGGAGGTGGTGACGATCAGTGGCCAGAAGAATGCGGTCCAGTTGCCAAGGAAGGTGAAGATGGCGAGGGCCGAGATCGCGGGCACAACCATGGGCATGGCGATCTTCCACCAGATGGTGAACTCGTTGAGCCCGTCGACACGCGCCGCTTCGAGGAAGTCGTTCGGTACGCCTTCGAAGAACTGCTTCATGAGGAACGTGCCAAAGGCAGTCATCATGCCCGGGAACATGATGCCCCAATAGCTATCGATCCAGCCGAGCTGGCTCGACATCAGATACCACGGGATCACCAGCATTTCGGTGGGGATCATGAGGGTCGAGAGGATGGCCAGGAAGACGAAATAGCGGCCGCGGAACTCGAACTTGGCCAGCGTGTAGCCCACGAGGCTATCGAAGAAGACGTTCGAGACCGTCACGGTCAGCGCGATCAGGGTCGAGTTGAAGAACCAGCGCATGAAGCGCCCGTCCGAAAGGACCTTGATGTAGTTGTCGAGCGTCGGCGCCGCCGGGATGAGGCGTAGGTCGTAAACCTGGCCGGCAGTCTTGAGCGATGTCGAGAACATGAAGAGGAGCGGGGTCACCATGATGAGCCCGCCGACAAACAGCAGAGTCCAGGCGATGATGCGGCCGGGCCGGATGTCGCGGCGATTGGCCGCCAGCTCGGTTTTGGAAGCGGTCATGGCGGTCATTTCTTTTCCCTCAGCACCCAGAGTTGGAGCAGGGAGACGACAAGAAGGATCGTGAAGAGCACCACGGTCTGCGCGGCGGCATAGCCCATCTGATAGGACGAGAACGCGGTCTGGTAGATCATGAGCACGAGCGGCTTGGTCGAGTTGAGCGGCCCGCCGGGATCGTTGCTCGTCATGTTGTAGACCTGATCGAAGATGCGCAGGAACCCGATCGAGGAGAAGACGACGAGGAAAACGGTGGTCGGCTTGAGCAGCGGGATCGTGATCTTGCGCAGGATCGCCCATTCACCCAGGCCGTCGATGCGCGCGGCCTCGTAGAAGGTGCTGGGGATTGCGCGCAGGCCCGCCATGAAGATGATGATCTGGAACCCCAGGCCCGCCCAGATGGCAGGCACGAGGATGGAGGGTAGCGCCTGGGTGGTGGAGCGCAGGAACGGCTGTTGCTCAAGCCCGAGCGAACCCAGGAGCCCGTTGATCACGCCGACGGGCAGCGGCTGGTAGAACCAGCGCCAGACCCAGCCCATGGCGGCGGCGGTCGTGAGGAACGGAAGAAAATAGAGCGCACGGATGAGCCCGTGCGCAAATCGGACGCGGTCCAGATAGAAGGCGATCACGAAGGAGATCACCAGGCTCAGGGGCGTGCCGATGATGAGATAGAGGAACGTGTTCTGGAAGACTTTCCAGAACAGCGGATCCGCAAACATTTTGGCGTAGTTGGCAAAGCCAATGAACTTGGCCGGGCGCAACAGATCCCAGTTCGTCAGCGAGAGCCAGAAGGCCTGCACCGTCGGATAAAACCGGATTCCGGCATAGAAGAGGATGGGCAGGGCAAGGAAAGTCCAGGCCCAGATCACCCTTTTGGTTTTGATGCTGAAACGGTCCCAGAGGCGGCCAGGGGCCGCCTCTTCCGTTACGGTTGCAGAGCTCATCTTGGCCTCTGCTTACTTGCCGGTAGCCTGGTCGATGATCGCCTGCTCGGCCTCGGCAGCCTGCTTGAGCGAATCCTCGATGGACTGACCGTCGATCAGAACGCGGTTGACCATGTCGATGGCGACCTGGCGCTGGCCAGCTTCGTCATAGAACTTGGTGGTGTGTGCGTATTCGAGGCCCTTGAGGAACGGCCCGAGGATCGGGTCAGCCAGGTTCTTCTCGGTCAGCGCGACATCGCGACGGGCCGGGAGTTCACCCACGGTCTCGAGCCAGACTTCCATCGCCTCGGGCGAGGTGATGTAGGTCAGGAACTTCTGGGCAGCTTCCAGCTTCTCGCCGGTTGCACCCGCGCCGATGGCATTGGCGAAGTAGCTCGAATAGTTCGAACGCAGGCCGTCGGCATTGGCCGGCAGTTCGACCACGCCCCACTCGAACGGGTTCGACGAGAAGGCGCCGAGACGGAAGGTACCGTCGATGGTCATGGCAGCGAGACCAGCGCGGAAAGCGGCCTGGCCTTCATCCATGAAGCCCGAGAGACCAACCTTATGCTCGGTCTGAAGGTCGGTATAGAACTTGAGGGCAGCGGCGCCGGCCTCGGAATTGTACGCCACGTTGCCTTCGGCGTCGTAGGGCTCGCCGCCGTTCTGGCGGATGAGGACTTCGCGCCACCAATGGTGGTCCTGGCCGGCCATGTCCATGGTAATGCCGGCGGAGGTGATGTTCCCGGCGCCATCGCGCTTGGTGGTCGCCTTGGCATCAGCCAGGAGCTCTTCCAGGTTCGACGGCGGGTTGGCAATGCCAGCCTCGTTGAAGATGGCCTTGTTGTAGAACAGGGCCAGCGAGCGCACCGCGGTCGGCAGGCCGTAGTAATCCTCACCGCGCTTCATGGCGGTGACGATCGGGAAGAAGTCGGATTCGATCTTGTCGTGCGGGAACACGGCCGGATCGAGCGGCTGAATCAGGCCGCCGGCGACGAAGTTGTCGAGCCAGCCGTAGAACAGCTGCACCACGTCCGGCCCCTGCCCGGCAACCTTGGCCGCCACGACGCGGGTCTGGTAGTCGGCATAGGGGAAGGTGGTCTGCTTGACGGTGATGCCGGGATTAGCGGCCTCGAAGTTCGCGATCAGCTTGTCCATGGCCTGGACGCGGCTGTCGAATACATACTGCCAATACTCAATTTCCACGGCCTGCGCGGAGCCCAGCGCCAGGAAGCTGATACCAGCTGCAAGCGCGGCGATTTTTGCCTTGGTGAGCATGAAGTTCCTCCTTTTGGCCGCGGTTCGTGCCGCGCGCCATCTCCAACGAGGATGGCGGAGTTGCCGCCAATCCAGCCATTACCGTCATTCACATGACAGGCCTTTGTCAATAAAATAATCTACTTGAGTTATTACGTGCACGGTCTAGTCTCGCCTTGGACTCTCGTGCTAGCAGCGCGCACTGGGGAGGAACGCAAAACTTGAATAGCCGCAGCAAACGCAATTGGCGCCAGCGCGTGGCCATCGGCTCCAATCCCGAGCGCAACCGAGCGCATAATCGCCGCGTGGTGCTGGAAGTTATCCGGATGCATGGCCATCTCGGTCGCACCGAGATTGCGCGTCGCGCGCAGCTTACCGCGCAGGCCGTTGCCAACATCGTGGAAGAGCTCCTTGAAGAGGGGCTGCTGATCGAACTCGGACGCCTGCGCTCGGGTCGCGGCCAGCCGCCGATCCAGTTTGCAGTCAATCCCAATGGCCCGTTGACCGTCGGCGTTGAAATTGCTGCCGACCGGCTCGTGACCGTCTTGCTCGATCTGTCGGGTGGTCTTCGCGGGCAGTCGATCACGCCGCTGACCAAGACCGGGCCGGATGTGGTGCCGGGCAAGGTGGCCGAAGAGGTCAAGCGTCTCCAGGGGCAACTCGATGCCGATACCGCGAAGCTGCTCGGCGTAGGGGTCGTTATGCCCGGCCCGTTCGAAATCGAGGGTATGAGTTCCGTCGGTCCGGCCACCCTCCCCGGCTGGACAGGGGTGGACGCTGTTTCTCTCTTCTCCAATGCTACGGGCGAACACGTCGTCATCGAGAACGACGCCACCGCAGCGGCCGTCGGCGAGCGCCTTTATGGTGCCGGCCGGCAAATCGGGACGTTCTGCTATCTCTATTTCGGTGTCGGCCTGGGCTTGGGCGTCATCCAGGATGGGCGCCCGCTCCGCGGCGCCTTCGGCAATGCCGGCGAAATCGGCCATGTAGGGCTCGTGCCGCGCAAAGGGCCGGTGCTGCACGGCCCTGCGGGTGCGCTTGAGCGATTTGCCTCTGTTTATGCGCTGCGCGAACATCTGGCTAATGCGGGCATTCATGTGTCGACCGTTGAGGATATCCAACGGCTGCACGATGAAGGCAGCCAGCCGCTCGCTCATTGGATCGAATTAGCCGCTGACTATCTCGCCCCGACCGTCGGAATGCTTGAAAATATCTTCGACCCGGAGACGGTGATCTTCGGTGGCGGGCTACCGAATTCGGTGCTCGATGCCGTGATCATGGCGCTCGACCCGCTGCCGGTTTCCGTCGCAACGCGCCAGCAGCGCACACTACCCCGAATCCTGCGTGGCCAGACCGGCCAGCTTACGGCCGCGCTCGGCGCCGCCGCGCTGCCTCTTCTCGATACCGTTTCTCCCCATTTGAGCGTGGCTGCCGGCTCGGCGGCCTGACGCAAACGCATATTTGAAGGTTCAATCATGCTGACCGATCGCGAACGCCTCCGCCAACGCGCTGCCAAGCCGCGCATCGTCGCCCTTGAGCGGGCGCTTAGCCGCCTGACGTCTACGCTCACCGTGATGAACACCGGTGCGCATCCGGATGACGAGCAGAGCGGCATGTTGGCCGTCATGCGCTATGCCATGGGTATGCGGGTGGTCGTGGCGTGCTCGACGCGCGGCGAAGGCGGTCAGAATACACTTGGCCCGGAGCGCACTGGTGCGCTTGGCGTCATGCGCTCGCGGGAGATGGAGGAGGCCGCCAAGGTCCTCGACGCCGACATTGCCTGGCTCGGCCACGGTCCCGACGACCCAGTCCATGATTTCGGCTTCTCCAAATCTGGTCCTGACACGCTCGCCCGCTGGGGGCGTGAGCGGACGATCGAGAGGCTCGTTCGCGCTTACCGGCAGTTCCGGCCTGATATCGTCATCCCGACGTTCCTCGACGTCCCCGGCCAGCACGGTCACCATCGCGCCATGACCGAAGCCGCCGAGACTGCGCTCGCGCTGGCATCTGATCCGCAAGCGTTTCCCGAGCATGCAGCAGAAGGCCTCGCACCGTGGAAGGTCGCCAAATACTATCTGCCGGCTTGGTCCGGCGGCGGCGACACCTATGATGACGAGGTTCCGCCGCCTCCCGCGACGTCTCGCGTCATTGCCGACGGCGTCGACCCGATCAGCGGGATGAGCTACGACCGGATCGGCGAAGTTTCTCGCGCTTTCCATGCCAGCCAGAATATGGGCCACTGGCATCCGGCAAAGACGCAGTGGCCGCTGCACCTGGTCAACGGTCAGGCCGAGAATGATATCCGCGCCGGGCTCCCCTCGCGACTGGCTGACCTTGGCGATAACCCCTCCCTCGGCGTAGCCGACGTCGCGATAGCGCGGGCAGTCGCGGCATTCCCGAATTCGCAAGAGGTTGCGTCTGCATTGGCCGAGGCTAAAATGGCGCTTGCGGAGGCCCGGGAAGCTCTCACGCCGGTCGAGGTCGCGCGCCACGGCCACCGCCTCGCGCGCAAGCAGGAGGAGATCGATGCAGCGCTGGCGCTTGCCGCTGGTCTTGAGATCAACGCCCGCGTGATGCCTTCCAACGTTGTCCCCGGCAGTGAGGCGAAGCTCATCATCGAATACGAGACAGGAAGCGCCGATTTGTTGGCGGTGTCTGCCATTGTCGGCTCAGATCTGGTTGCTGGTGAGGCTATGACAGAAGCAGCCCGCGCGGTCATCAGCATCAAAGCAAAGCCCGACGCTGCGATCCGCAATGCCTTCGCTCCGGATTTCTATTCGCTCGGCGCGAATGGCACTCTCTCCGTCAAGGTCGAGGCTATCGTCGCCGGTCAGAAGATCGCGTTTGCCGTCGATACTGAAGAGGCCCTGCAGATTGTTCCACCGCATACGGTCGAACTGGCGCCCGAGGCACTCATCATCAAGACCTACGCGACTGGAACATTGCAGGTCGCCGTGAAGAGCGATGCTCCGCTCGACCGAATTTCAATCGGTGCAGCAGACGAGCTGCAGATACGCCATATACCTGGCGGTGTCGAAGTCGAGCCCGCCCCTTCGCTGCAACCGGGGCGCTATTCGCTTAACGTCAGTCTCGACGGCGCACCGGCCTATGCGGTGACGCCAATTGCCTATCCCCATATCGGCCAAACACACTTTGTCCGTCCGCAAACGCTCGAAGTACTGGCGCTTGATCTGTCTCTTCCAGCGGGCCGCATCGGCTATGTTGGCGGCGGCGCGGACCGTGTCGGCATGTGGCTGCGACGCATGGGTGCCGATGTCACCGAACTCGACGCCACAGCCCTGGCAGGCGATCTCTCGCGCTTGGACACCATCGTCGTCGGCATCTTCGCTTTCGGGACGCGCCCTGATCTGGCAGCAGCGACCGAAAGGCTGCATGACTGGGTGAAGGCCGGCGGGCATCTGGTGACGCTTTACCATCGGCCCAGCGACGGCTGGAATCCGGGAAGCACTCCGCCGTTGCCACTTACGATCGGCTCCCCGTCGCTGCGCTGGCGTGTCACCAATCCCGATGCGCCGGTCGAGGTGCTTGCACCTGACCACCCGTTGCTGGTTGGTCCGAACCGCATCAGCACCGCCGATTTCGAGAGTTGGGACAAGGAGCGGGGACTCTACTTCGCTTCCGCGTGGGACAAGGCGTATATGCCGCTTCTCGGCATGAACGACGCAGGGGAAAAGCAGTTGACCGGTTCGCTTCTCTCGGCGGGGATCGGCAAGGGTCGGCATACTCATACGAGCCTCGTGCTGCACCATCAGCTCGACAAGCTCGTGCCCGGGGCCTTCCGTCTTCTCGCCAACCTGGTGCAGCCGGCCTGACATGCACGCTCCCGCGCCGCGGCGCGACAACATCGGCATGGTTTGGTTGTTGTCCGATACGGTGCTGGTCACCGTGATGACGGTGCTGGTCAAGATGGGCGGCGCCACCTACCCCGCCTTGCAGATGGTCTTCATCCGCTCGCTGATCGGACTCATCAGCGTGCTGCCACTCGCGTGGCGGCATCGCGATGCTATCGTCAAGACCCAGCATTGGGGACGCCATGTCTTCCGAGTGCTCTGCAATACCATCGCGCTCAGCTCCAACTTCGTGGCGTTGGCAGCGCTGCCGCTGGCCATGGCCAATGCCATCGGCTTTATGCGCCCGCTCGTCGTGATGGCGCTGGCTGCCTGGTTGCTGGGCGAGCGTTCGAGCCTTCTTCGCTGGTTCGGCGCCGTCGTAGGTTTCTTTGGCGTGATCATCATGGTCGCGCCTGGAGAGATCGCCTTGAGCCCCGGCATTCTTGCTGCGCTCGGCTCCGTGGTCTTTGGCTCGCTGGCGGTCGTACAGACTCGCGCGCTTGCTGGCGAAAACACCACCGTGCTCATGGTCTTCTATACCGTCGGCCTGACGCTCTTCACCGCCATTCCCGCCGCGGTCACCTGGCACCCGGTTGCCCTTGCCGATTGGCCGCTGCTGCTGGCCATCGGTGTTCTCGCCCAGGCTGGGCAATATTGTTTCCTGCGCGCCTATCAGTCGACGCCCGCCAATGTGCTGGCGCCACTTGGCTACCTCTCGATCGTTATGGCCTCGATTGCGGGCTATCTCGCCTTCGGCGAAATTCCAGCGTGGAGCACCGTGATCGGAGTCGCCATCATCATTGGCGCTCTGTTCCTCACCACCCATCTCGATCGACCTAGAAAGATCCGTAATGACTGAGACTTACGACATCGTCGTCATCGGCCTGGGCGCGATGGGCAGTGCCGCGCTCTACCAACTCGCCAAGCGTGGCGTAAACGTCCTGGGGATCGACCGCTTCGCGCCACCACACACGCAGGGCTCGACACATGGCGAGACGCGCATCACGCGGCGTGGCATTGGCGAAGGCGAGGCCTATGTGCCGCTGGTTATGCGGTCGCACGAGATCTGGCGCGAACTGGAGGCCGAGACCGATGACACGCTTCTCTCGGAGGTCGGCAGCATCATCATCTCCTACCATGATGATGCCGTTCAACGTCCTGGCCGCACCGGCTTCATTCGCCGCTCGATCCAGGCTGCACGGCGCTACGGCATAGACCACGAAATCCTCGACGCCGCAGAAATCCGTCACCGCTTTCCCAACTTCACGCCACAGGATGACGAGATCGGCTACTACGAACCGGGCGGCGGCTATGTGTCGCCCGAGCGGTGCGTCGCTACGCAACTCTCGATCGCGCAGAAGTTGGGGGCAGAGGTTCGGCTTGGTCGCGTTGTTACGAGCATCGACGCTACTGCCAGCGGCGTCACCGTTGTGCTCGACGACGGCTCAATGGTGTGCGCTGGCCAAGCAGTCGTTTCGGCTGGCCCGTGGGCGCCCAACCTGCTTGGCGCGCCATTCGACGAGGTCCTGAGCCCCACCCGTCAGGTCATGCACTGGTTTGCCCTCGCCGAAGATGCTCCCGCTACCTGGAACCATTCCCCTGTTTTCATGTGGCCGCACGGCGAAACACAGGATGGCTTCTTCTATGGCTTCCCGAGCCAGGATGGCCTCAGCGTGAAAACGGCAGACGAATTTTACGGCGCTGCAAGTGATCCGAATGCGATCGACCGCAACGTTCCCGAGAGCGACAGTCAGCGCATGCACGCCGCGCATCTTGCTGGCAGGCTTGCAGGCGTAACCCCGCGTGTCACCAAGACGGCCACCTGCATCTATACAGTCACACCCGACAGCGCCTTCCTCATCGACAGGCATCCGGAACACGCCAACATTCTAGTCGCGTCGCCGTGTTCGGGCCACGGCTTCAAACATTCGGCGGCCATTGGCGAGAGTCTCGCCCAATGGGCGATCGATGGTCAGGCGCGTATTGATCTTTCGGCATTCGCGCTGTCGCGATTTCTCTAAGCCCCTGACAAGCCAAACCCCTGGCCGGGAGGGCAGCCAGGGGTTCTGCTTGTGCCACCGGAAATTCCGGCGGCGCGTAGGCTCGCGGCCCGGGAGCGGCCACGAGCCTTGTCGGTTAGCGCTGGGCCGCCTGCGTGAGATTGGCCAGCAGGCGGAACGCGCCCGGAACGAGCTTGTCGAGCTGATGGTGCAGCACGAGGCTCGTGTGCGTATGCCGACCCTTGCCGATCTCAGCGGAGAGCAGCGAACCGGTCAGCGGGTCTTCACCCGCATCGCTCATTGCCAGCAGCGGCTTGTAGGCCTCGTCCCATTCGGAAGCGAAGTAGAGACCGCGTTCCTTGTCCCAATTGGCCCAGTCTTCTTCCCCGATGACGTTAGGGTAGTTGAGGAGCGGGTGATCGGGCTCCAGAACCGTCACCGGCGCCTTGGCATCGGTCACGCGATAGCGGATCGAAGGCGAGCCGATCTTGAGGAAAGCGGGCGGCACGCTCTCAGGCTTCCAGCCATCGGACGGACGGTGATAGAGGGTCACCAGGTGCCCGCCGTTGCGTACCCATTCGTGGATGCCCGGCAGCGCTGCCACCAGATCCTGGCGGCGACCGAAGGAGAAGATGCCCACGATGAGCGTCGTCAGGTCGCGATAGGCACCGGCCTCGACATCGGAGGGCTTGAGTTCGACGAGCTTGACTCCGAGACGGCGCAGCCAGGTGGCCACATTGTCGTTGCCGCCACCGACATAGCCCACCTTCGCCTCTGCTGGAAGCACAGCACCAACCGACTGCACTGGTACCGATACCAGGGTCGGGACGACCGACTTGCCGATATGCGGATAGGAGAAGGTGTTGATGGCGTAGGCGGGCTGATCGAGCAACTTGGGCTCGATGTTGACGCGCGTCGTGCCCAGCTCGGCCGGCGGAGCCAGCTCGAACGTGCCAGCCTCGCGACCGGTTTCGCCCGTAGCCGTCATCGACCAGCCTTCCGGCAGGTCGAACTTGAGGTCGTTGGTCGTGGCGTTGGCCACCACCGCGGTCATCTCCACGGGAGCGATTTCTTGCTCAGTGTTGAACACAACCGCATCCGGCTTGAGCTCGAGCGAGGCGGCTGGCAACACGCGGAGCGCGTCTTCCAGGTCGATGTCGAGCACAGCCTTGTGGCCAGCAATTGTAGCCGTCAGGCGAACGAAGGCGTCGCCATTGCCACCGAGGGGATCGAACTGCTCGGCCAGCGGGTTGGTCAGCGCTGCGTCGGCCGCAACTGCGACCTTCTCGCCATCGGCGGTGCTTTCGCTGCTGAGGCCTTCGCGAGCGACGATCGCAACCGAATCCACGGTCACACTTTCGGGCGCATCGACCAGGGTCTTGACGATGATCTCCTGGCCCGGACGCAGGTCAGCGCCGTCCGTATAGGCACGAATCTGCATGCCAGCGGCGGTAGCCAGCACCAGGTCCACTTCCTTGGCCTTGCGGTCGAGGCGGTGAGCAACGCTGTCTTCGAGTTCAGCCGGGAGCTGGGCGCGTGCTTCGGCGATGGCCTTGCCGATCTCGGCGACTTTCTTGACCACGACGACCGGGTCGCCATAGTCGGCGATGGCCTCGTCGATCAGGCCCTGGGCGTTTCGGAGTGCGTCGGCGGCCGAGGCGGGCATGCCATCAAGAGCGGCGATGTGGCCAACAGTGGCGATCAGGCCCTCGCGGATATCGCTTTCCTGCTTGCCGGCTTCGCCATTTGCGGCCCAGGCGAGGTTGAGCTCCCATTCGGTCTGCGGCTCGGGGCGCCAGGTGCCCATGCCCTGTGTCAGGTGACAGGAACGGGACCACTCACCCATCTGCGGGAACGTTGCGCCGGAAATCGGATCACGCTCGGGAGCGCGCACGACCAGCGTCTTGGGCGGAGGCGGAATCTCGTCGTCGTAGACGCCGCCACCACCGCCATAAGCTGGCAGATAGATCTTGGGCACGGTCCACGGCTTGAGGCCAGCCGCGATCTGGTTGGAGAATTCGTCAGTCTTGCCCGAGAGCTCCGCCACGACGAAGGTCGCCACGTTGGCCGCGCGGTGGTGGCCGTGCTGCCCCGGCACATCCAGGAAGCAGTTCATGATGATGTCGGGCTTGTAGTAGCGGAAAGCCCAGGTCATGCGTTCGATGACGCGATCACGACCCCAACGGTCGATGGTCTGGTTCGGGTCCTTGGAGAAGCCGAAATCGTGCACGCTGTCATTGTGGCCCTGGCCGCCGAAGGCGAGCGAGGCGTCGAGTGAGCGGGATGCCTCAGTCATTTCGCGGGTGCGCAGCACACCGAGAACCGAGCCGCGTTCCGGGCCGATGGCATTCTGGCCGCCTTCGCCGCGCGTAATGCAGTAGAGCACCGGGCGAATGCCATACACATGACGCAGGGCCGCGAGCATGCCGCTTGGCTCGTCGTCCGGGTGCGCGCCGGTGGTCATCAGCGCGACGGTCGAGGTCAGGCGCTCAAGCTGACGATACAGCTTGACGATTGTCGGTTCACCCTTCTGGGCAGCGATCAATTGCAGGTCCGTTGCAGGCGCCGCCAAAGCCGGAATCTGCGTTGCCGCCAGAAACGGCGGGACGGAGGCGATAAAGGTTCGCCGGCTCATACGTGTCATCGAAATACTCTCTTTCCTCTCCGTGGCGGCGTTCGACACCGCTCATCTGCTCGGAACTGTGACAGTCCCATAACGGACTATGCGAGGCTGATTAACTTAACTCAAGTGTGTTAATCAGAGAAAATCGAATGTTTCAGATTGGCGGAACGTAAGCCGCTGGAGAGCAAAGATAAAATGGCAAGAACCTCCATGCTCGGCTCGATGTCATGGAGGCTTCAGCACAGAATCACGCCTTGGGCGGCTCTTGGCTTGTGAAGAAATGCCAGTCGTATTCTGATGACGCTACGGGTGCCTGTGCACCGCGATAGCGTCCCAACACATTGCCGCCAGTCCCTGCTTCTCCTCATTCCTGATCGGCGAGGCATCGAGGCGGCGGCGTTTCAGGGTGTTGCGGATAGCACCGCGGACGAAGCTGGCGATGAGGTTGGTGGCGCCCGGACGCACCACGCCGTCCTGCTGGGCCAGGGCAAGCATTTCACGGCCATGGTCGACGAAGGGGCGGAAGATGCCGACGGCTTCGCCGAACGTGAGCAGCGGGCTGTTGTCGAGATAGTCGAAAAGCCGCGCGCGGTCGGCGTCTTCCCAGATGAAGTCGATGTAGCGCTCGATATAGTGCTGCACGCGCTGGGCGTGGCTGCTGGCTGGATCGTGCGGCACCGCTACTTTCTGCGTCATTTCCTGGGCGACACGGTCATAGACCCCACGCACCAGGGCCTCCTTGGAATCGAAGTAGTTGTAGAGCGAGCCGGTGGCTACGCCTGCCTCCTCGGCAATAGCCTGCATTGAGCACTGAAGTCCGTTGCGGACGATCAGTCGTGAAGCGGCGGCGAGTATCCGCTCGCGCTTGTCGGGAGCAACATCCATAAACTGAATGAACCTTCATTCACCTGTCATACGACAAAGCTACCGATGGCCTCGATCCCGCGCAAGAGCCAATCGGCGAGGCGCGCGACTTCCCCAGCGAGAGCCGGTGCCGCCGGCCGCTTCAACAGGAGGACTGTCGATGTCCGAGCCCGTAACCTTCGTTCACATCACCGATCTGCATGTCGGCGACCCTGCCGTCGAAGACCCGCATCTGTTCAGCGATACGACCGCCAATTTCCGCGCGATCGCCGCCGATATCCAGCGCATGACCCCGCGTCCTGCCTTCATCGTCGCCTCGGGCGACCTGACCAATCGCGGCGATGAGACCAGCTACAAGCATCTGCAGGCGCTGATCGCCGAAGCCGGGATCGACGTGCCGGTGCTCTTCGCCCTGGGCAACCACGACACCCGCGAAGGCTTCTACAAGGCCTTCTTCGACCGCACCGAAAACGCCCTCGCCCCCTATGACCACGACGCGGTGATCGCGGGCGTCCACATCATCACGCTCGACACCAGCGTGCCGCGCAAGATCGGCGGCTCGTTCGAACCCGGCCAGCTCGAATGGCTCGAAGCGCGCCTCAACGATCATGCCGAGCTGCCCAAGCTCCTCGTGATGCATCACGCCCCGGCGCTCGATGAAGAGAATTTCGAAGCTGAGTGGGAAACCCTCGCCATCGATGACACGCTCGCCCTGCGCGACCTGCTTGCCGGCCGCAATGTGCTGGGCATCCTTTCGGGCCATGTCCACCATGACCGCGTCTCCAACTGGTACGGCGTCACCGTCGTCGTCGGCATGGGCCAGCATAATTCGCTCGATACCGTGGCCATGGGCGACACCTTCCGCGCCGTCGAGGGCACTTCGATGACCATCGGCACGGTTCGTCCCTCCGGCCTCACCGTCGCTTTCGCGCCGCAGCCCTCGACCCGCCGCGAAATCAGCGCGACGCCGCTCAAGGAAATGACGGCTCGCCTCAACGCCTATCTCGCTTCTCTCGAAGCCGCCGAGTAACGGACCTCATTGAGATGAACCGCAAAACCTTCCTTGCAGGGGCCCTGGCGCTCCTGGCGACCGGTCCCGCTCTCGCCCAGGCCATCCCGGCCAGCGTGGACCAGCCGGTCACCATCACCTTCTACAACTACAATCTCGGCTCAGCCGGCGTCGGCAAGGATGCCACCGAAAAGCTCATTGCCGAGTTCATGGCGGCCAACCCCAACATCACGGTGCAGGGCGTGCCCTATAGTGCAGGCGACGGCAATGCCCGCCTCCAGGCCGATCTCGCCGCCAACCAGCCTGTCGATCTCGTACAGCTCGGGTTCAACTCGCTGGATTATGCGCGCACCAATTATGCCGCGAAGGCGCTCGAAGACCTGATCCCCGCCGACGAACTTGCCGCCCATTTCGACGGCATGAGCCCGAACGGGCTCAAGCTCGGCGTGCTCGACGGCAAGACTTTCGGCCTCGCCTATACGTTCTCGACCCCGATCCTGTTCTTCAACGCCGATCTCTTCAAGGCCGCCGGCCTTAACCCCGATGCGCCGCCCCAGACCTGGGCCGAGGTCAAGGCCGCTGCCCTGGCCATCAAGGACAAGACCGGCAAGCCGGGCTTCACCGCCGGCATCTTCGGCCCCAGCGCCGCCGACTGGCTGTTCCAGGGCGTCGTGCGCTCCAACAACGGCTCGGTGCTCTCGGCCGACCGCAAGACGCTGACCTTCGCCGAACCGGCGGCCGTCGAAGCCGTGGCGATGATCAAGGACCTCTATGAGGGCGGCGCCTACGAGAACATCGACATCAACGCGGCCATGGAGAACATGGCGGCGGGCAATCTCGGCATGTATCTGCAGACCTCGGCCGTGCAGGGCGTGCTCGTCAAGGGTGCGACCGGCAAGTTCGACCTGCGCGCCGCTCCCATGCCGCGCTTCGGCGACAAGCCGACCCGTCCCAACAATTCGGGCAGTGCTCTGGTCATCCTCAGTTCTGATCCGGTCAAACAGCGCGCCGCCTGGGAGCTGATGAAGTTCCTCACATCCAAGCACGGCTACACGATCATCACCTCCGAGATCGGCTACCTGCCGCTGCGCACCGACATCGTCAACGACCCGGAATATCTCGGCAACTGGATCAAGGACCATCCGCTGGTCCAACCCAATCTCGAGCAGCTCTCGCGCCTCGAGCCCTGGGACTCCATGCCCGGCCCGAACTATTCGCAGATCGTCAAGCTGATGATGGATGGCGCCGAGATGGCTGTGTTCGGCGGCGCTGACGTCCAGGCTGCCCTTTCCGATGCCCAGGCCAATGCCCAGGCGCTGATGCCGTAAGCCCCTGCCCGCCCCGGCGACGGGGCGGGCTCCACCTTCGGAGGATGACGATGGCCCAGCTATCGGTTTCCCGTCTCGATGCCGCCCCGGTTCGCCGCAGGCGCTCGGGCAATTGGCGCATCTCGCCCTTGCTCTATCTGGCTCCGGCCATCGTTACCCTCGTGGTCTGGATCTACTGGCCGCTCGTCGACGCGCTGCGCCTGAGCTTTTATCAGTGGAACATGCTGCCGTCCTCGCCGCAGACCTATGTCGGCCTGGATAACTACGTGCGCATCTTCTCGCTGCCGAAATTCTGGCAGGCGCTGCGGAACACCGCTGTCTACGTGCTGGGCCTCCTGCCGCTGGCCGTGCTCATTCCGCTGGCCATCGCCATCTACACGCACGACCTGCCGGCACGTTCGCGCAATATCTATCGCGCCATCATCTTCGTGCCGATGATCATCGCGCCGGTCGTCGCCGCCGCCGTCTGGCGCTGGCTGCTCGATCCTGGCTACGGCATGGTCAATGCTGGCATCACCTGGCTGGGTTTCGATCCGGTCAAGTTCCTCACCGACCCCAAGGTCGCCATCTGGACCGTGATCGTCATCACCGGTTGGAAGCTCATCGGCTTTTCCACCCTCATCCTCTCGGCAGCCAACGCCAACATCAACCCCTCGCTCATCGAGGCGGCGCGCATGGATGGCGCCAGCAAATGGGAGATCATCCGCGACGTACGGCTGCCATTGCTAAGCTCGTCCATCCTCTTCCTCGTGATGATGACGATCCTGCTCGGCGCCCAGTGGAGCTTCACCTACATCAACGTGCTGACCGGCGGCGGTCCGCTCGGAGCCACGACCAATATCTACTACCTGCTCTGGGACTTCGGCTTCTCGAGCATGTCGGTCGGCTGGGGTTCGGCCTCGGCGGTGGTCCTCTTCATCGGCTTCGGCGCAGTTGCCTTCGTCCTCTTCCACTTCATCGACAGGTTCTCGTTCCATGACAACTGAAGCCATCTCGCGGCCGCTTGCGGCGGCCCGGCCACGTTTGCGTCGGAAGACTGCCGAGGGCGTTGGCATCAACAGCGCCGCTGGTCACCTCGTCATGGTGCTGCTGTCGCTCTTCTGCCTCTTCCCCGTCTACTGGATGGTCGTGACCTCGCTACGGCCAGCCAACGCCATCTTCGAGACCAGCCTCTGGCCGAGCTCCGTCTCGCTCGACAACTACGCCTATGCGCTCAATGCCATCCCCATCGTAGGGATGCTCATCAACACGTTCATCGTGTCGATCGTGGTGACGGTCATCCAGCTCTTCACGGGGCTCCTCGCTGCCTATGCCTTCGCCCGCTGGCGCTTCCGCTTCGACAAGCTCGTCTATACGGCGGTCGCCCTCACCTGGCTGGTGCCATTCCAGGTGGTGATGATTCCCAACTATCTGCTGGTGGCGCAGATGGGCCTGCTCGATAGCGTCGTGGCGCTCATCCTGCCCCATTTCGCTTCGGCACTCGCAATCCTGTTGCTGGCGCAATCGATGCGCGGCTTCCCCAAGGAAGTCGTCGAGGCCGCCCGCATGGACGGCGCCCGCTCGTGGCGCATTCTCTGGGAGGTCATGACGCCGAACCTGCGCGGCACCATCGCCTCGCTCGCCATCCTCATCTTCATCTCGACCTGGAACGAATATTTCTGGCCGCTGCTGCTCTCGCGCACGGCCGAGAACAGCGTGGTCCAGATCGGCATCCAGATGTTCATGACCAGCGAAGGCAATGCCTGGGGTCCGCTCATGGCGGCCTCCACCATGGCCAGCCTCCCCATTCTCATCATCTACATCGTCCTGCAGCGGCAGGTCGTCCAATCCTTCATGAAATCGGGTATCCGCTAATGCACAGCCAGTTCAACCGCCACCTGCCGGTCAAGGGCACCTACAACATCCGCGACCTCGGCGGCTATGCAGCCGGCGACAGCCAGACCCAGTGGCGCCGCATCCTGCGCGCCGATGGCCTCCACCGCCTCGATGCCGAAGGCATGGATAATCTGGTCTCCGAGGGCGTCACAACGGTCATCGACCTGCGCCATGAGGGCGAACTGGCGACCCAGCCCAACCCGTTCAGTGCCAACCCGGCCGTCGCCTATCATAACGTCTCGCTTTTCGATCAGCTCGCTCCCGAGCCGGGCGAAAGCGGCGACGTGCTGCTCGAACTCTATAAGCTCGCACTCACTACCCGCCAGCCGGCCATCGCTGAGGTGCTGACCATCATTGCCGAGGCGCCGGAAGGCACGGTGCTGTTCCACTGCACCGCCGGCAAGGATCGTACCGGCATCGTCTCGGCGCTGCTGCTCTCGCTCGCCGGTGTGGAAGCGGGGCTCATCGTCGAGGACTACGCGCTCACCGGCCAGATGATCGCCCCGATGGTCGACGAGATCATCGCCAATGCTGCCGAACGTGGCGCTGACATCGAAAGCTTCCGTCCGCTCCTCGCCTCCGAGCCCTCGACCATGCACGCCACCATCGCCCACCTCGAAGAGAACTATGGCACCGCCGTCGCCTATCTCGAGCGCATCGGCCTGCCGGCAGCCGTTATCGACCGCCTCCGCAACCGCCTTCTGGGAGAAGCCTCGTGACCGACATCCGCATCGCCGACCTCAAGAAAACCTATGACGGCAAGCAGGTGCTGCACGGCATCAACGTCGACATTCCGGATGGCCATTTCGTCGTGATCGTCGGCCCTTCGGGTTGCGGCAAGTCCACGCTGCTGCGTACCATTGCCGGACTCGAGGATGCCTCATCCGGTTCGATCTCGATTGGCGGGATCGAGATGAACGATATCGATCCGGCCGACCGCGGCTGTGCCATGGTGTTCCAGAACTATGCGCTCTATCCGCATATGACCGTGCGCCAGAACATGGCCTATCCGCTGCGCATCGCAAAAGTCCCGGAGGCCGAGCGCAATCGGCGCGTCGAGGACGCGGCAAGGATCCTCAACCTCAGCGAGTATCTAGATCGGCGCCCGGCCCAGCTCTCGGGCGGCCAGCGCCAGCGCGTCGCCATGGGCCGCGCCATCGTGCGCGAGCCGGACGTCTTCCTCTTCGACGAACCGCTGTCCAACCTCGATGCGCTGCTGCGCGTCCAGATGCGCATCGAAATCAAGCGCCTCCACAAGCGTCTCAAGGCCACCTCGATCTTCGTGACCCACGATCAGGTCGAGGCCATGACGCTGGCCGATACGCTCATCGTCATGAATGGCGGTCATGTCGAACAGGTCGGCGCTCCGGCGGATATCTACCGCAAACCTGCTTCCGTTTTCGTCGCAGGCTTTTTGGGCGCGCCGACGATGAACCTGCTGCCGGCCACGGTCGGTCAGAACGGGCGGATCAGCTTCGATGATGCACCTGACGAGGTAGTCTTTCAGGCGCCGTCACTTGTGGCGGGCACCAAGCTCTCCCTCGGCATACGCCCCGAGAACATCACCCTCGCGGAAGATCCGAGTATCGGCCTACCGGCATTCGTCGACCTTGTCGAAGAACTCGGCGGCTCGCGCGTTGCCTACTGCACTGTTCGCTCGCATGAGCTCGCGGTTGTTCTGCCCGCGGGCGACGAACGCTATGAGGGGCGCCACATCTCGCTGCGCTTCGATCCGACTGCCTGGCATCTGTTCAGCGCCGAAGGCAAACGCATCGAGTTAACGCAGGGAGCACCGCTGCTACGAGCGGTTGTATAGCCAATAGCTCGGTTGGTGGCGCTCGGCGCCACCAACTCACACCGGTGGCGTGCCGTTCAACGCCAGCACATTGCCGGCAAGGTGCAGCGAGCCGCAGATCACTACGCGCGCGCCCTTTACTTCGGCTGCGGCCTCCAGCGCGGACTTGACGCTCCGCTTTGGGCCGGCCTTGAGACCTAGCCCTCGCGCCACCTCCGCCAAGTCCGACGCTTTCCATGCTGCACGATCGCCGGGGATCGGCACGGTGAAAACCGCCACCGGCTCGTCACCGAAATGCCGGAGGAACCCCGTGGCGTCCTTGTTGGCGAATGTGCCCATTATCAGCACCAGCGGCTTGGGAGCGCGCGCATTCATCTGCCTCAGCGAATCCGCCAGCACGCCGCCACCAGCTTCGTTGTGCCCACCATCCAGCCAGAGCTCCTGGCCGGGGGAGAGCAACGCCGAGAGCTTTCCCTTGATCGGCGATAGCCGCCCCGGCCACTCGACCGTCTGGAGGCCCTTGGCGATGTCAGCATCGCTCACTGGCAAGCCGAAATGTCGAACGGCCGCGATTGCGGTCGCAGCGTTGCCAATCTGGTGCGTACCTGCCAGGCGCGGGCGAGGCAGGTCGAGTAGACCGTCATTATCCTGGTAGACAAGGCGCCCGTTCTGCTCGAAGCCCTCGAAATCCTGACCAGCGACAAACGGGGTAACGCCCAGCTTGCGCGCCTCAGCCTCGATGGCGGCCAGTCCCTCGTCGGTCTGGCGGGCAATCACTGCCTTCGCTCCACGCTTGAGAATGCCAGCTTTCTCGGCAGCGATCCCCGCTACCTTGGAGCCGAGATATTCGATGTGGTCGACGGACACTGGCGTGATGATGGTGCCGAGCGGGTGTTCGACCACATTGGTCGCATCAAACCGGCCTCCCATGCCGACCTCGAGTAGCAGGAAATCCGCTGGCTCCTCAGCAAAGAGGTAGAGCGCCACGGCGGTCGTGATCTCGAAATAGGTAATCGCCTTGCCGCCATTGACCCGCTCGCAATGTTCGAGCGCCGCGTTGAGCTGGCGATTGGAAACGAGCTTGCCCGCCAGCCGGATGCGCTCGCGGAAATGCACGAGGTGCGGCGAGGTATAGACATGCACCTTCTTGCCCGACGCTTCGAGCATGGCGCGAAGATTGGCAACGGTCGAGCCTTTGCCGTTGGTCCCGGCCACATGGATGACTGGCGGTAGCCGATCCTGCGGACGGCCGAGATCATCCAGTAACCGCAGGATCCGGTCGAGCGTCAGGTCGATAAGCTTGGGGTGCAGCGCCAGGAGGCGCGAGAGAATGGCGTCGGTGCGGGACAAGGAAGGCTCCCGGGAATCAAGGACTTGGAAAATAGGCCATCCGCAGGTGCGGGGCTACTGGGCAGAAAGGTTAGGCCCCGCTCCTATATCACGGTACGAGCCTTGAGCGCCTGACTGAGCGTGCCCTCGTCGAGATAGTCCAACTCGCCGCCCACCGGGACACCATGGGCAAGGCGCGTGACCTTCACGCCCATGCCCGCAAGTCGATCGGTGATGTAATGCGCTGTCGTCTGCCCTTCGACAGTGGCATTGACTGCCAGCACGATCTCGGAAAACTCCGGCGCGCGCTTGACAAGGCTGTCGATGGAAAGGTCTTCCGGCCCGACGCCGTCGAGCGGCGAGAGCACGCCCCCCAGCACGTGGTACTTGACCATCCCCACCCCGGCGCGTTCAAGCGCCCACAGGTCGGAGACATCTTCGACCACGATCAAGATGCCGCCTTCGCCGCGTCGTGGGTCTGAGCAGATGCCGCAAGGGGAGCGAGTATCGATATTGCCGCAGACGTCGCAGGTGCGCACGGCATCGACCGCCCGGTCGAGTGCCGCCGAGAGCGGCACCATGAGCGTTTCCTTCTTCTTGATGAGCTGCAGCACAGCGCGCCGCGCCGAGCGCGGTCCGAGGCCTGGAAGCCGCGCCATAAGCTGGATCAGTTGCTCGATCTCAGGTCCGCCCGATGTGGCCATCGCGTCCTCAGAAGGGGAATTTCATGCCCGGAGGCAGCGGCAGGCCAGCAGTGACTTCCTGCATGCGGCTGTTCATCTCGACCTCTGCCTTGCTCTTGGCATCAGCATGAGCCGCGATGATGAGATCCTCAATCATCTCAGCGTCTTCCGGCTTGATCAGCGACGGATCGATCTTGAGGCCCTTGAGTTCGCCCTTGCCGGAAAGCGAAACCTTCACCAGACCGCCGCCCGACTGACCTTCCACGACCAGATTGCCCAGTTCGGCCTGCATCTGCTGCATCTTGGCCTGCATTTCCTGGGCCTTCTTCATCATGTTCAGGAAGTCTGCCATCAATCGTCCTCGTCGGGTTCAGGTAGGGGATGTTCGTTTATCGCCGGTATGTCGTCACGCACGGCGACGTTCACAACCTTGGCGCCAGGAAAAGTTTCGAGAATTGCCTGCACCAGCGGATCGTCATGGGCGTCGGCCACCTGCTGTGCGCGCCGATCGTCGCGCTGCTGGCGGATAGTGCGCCCTTCGGTCGGTCTGGTCGAAACCGTTACCAGCCACGGCTTGCCGGTCCAGGTCTTGAGGCGCGCCGACAGCGTCTGGACGACGGTCGGGTTAGCGCCTTCCATCAACGCAACTTCGATGCGCCCTTCAGCGAAAGCCACCGGACGCATGTCGCTTTCGAGCGCATGCTTAAGGAGGATATCCCGCTTCTCACCAGCGAGCGTCACGAGCTCGGCATAGCTGCGCGGATTGGGCATGGCCGGCGGCGCGATAGCCTGGGGGGTGTTGTCGTAGATGGGCGCGGGATTTTCGTATTGCGGTGCCGGATTTTCGACACGCAATGCCTGCCCGCCACCGCCATTGCCACCGCCGCGCGGCGGCGGGGGCGTGGAAGGCGGCGCAGAGGCGAGCGGCTGGCGCGCCAGCTTGCTCAGAAGCTCGTCGGGCGAAGGCAGGTCGGCAGCATAGGCCAGGCGCACCAGCACCATTTCGGCGGCCTGCAACGCGTTGCCGGCCTTGGACACTTCCTCGAAACCCTTGAAGAGAATCTGCCAGGCACGCGTCAAGGCCCGCATACCCAGCTTCGAGGCCAGTTCCGCGCCACGTTTGCGCTCATCGGGTGTCAACGACACATCATCGGCGGCTGAGGGCACGACCTTGATGCGGGTCACCAGATGCGTGAAATCGGCAAGGTCCGAGACGATAGTCTGCGGATCGGCACCGGCATCGTAGAGGGCCTTGATTGCGGCAAAGGCTTCGGAGATGCGACCTGCCATCAGGTCTTCGAAAAGATCGATGGTCTTGGCACGGTCGCCCAAGCCCAGCATCGCCTTGACGGTATCGGCCGTCACCTTGCCGTCGCCATGGGCGATGGCCTGATCGAGGAGCGAGAGGCAATCTCGGGCCGAGCCTTCGCCGGCGCGCACGATCATGGCCAGCGCGTCGGGCTCGAAGGCGACGCCTTCCTTTTCGAGAATGCCGGCCAGATAGGGCGACATGATCTCGGGGCCGATGCGCCGCAGGTCGAAGCGCATGCAGCGCGAAAGAATCGTCACCGGCACCTTGCGGATTTCGGTGGTGGCGAAGATGAACTTCACATAGGGCGGCGGCTCTTCGAGCGTCTTGAGCAGCCCGTTGAAGGCCGCCGTCGAGAGCATGTGCACTTCGTCGATGATATAGACTTTATAGGGTGCCGAAACCGGCCCGTACTTCACCGAGTCGATGATCTCGCGGATGTCGTTGATCGACGTGTTGGACGCCGCGTCCATTTCGACGACGTCAACATGCCGCCCCTCGATGATGGCGCGGTCATGTACGCCCTCGCGATCGAGATCAAGCGTGGGATGGCGGCCGGTTTCGTCCTCGTAGTTGAAGGCGCGCGCCAGGATGCGGGCCGTCGTAGTCTTGCCGACCCCGCGCACGCCGGTCAGGATGAAGGCGTGGTGGATGCGGTTGGACTTGAAGGCGTTGCCCAGCGTCTGCACCATCGCATCCTGGCCGATGAGCGTAGAAAAACTCGACGGACGATATTTCCGCGCCAGGACGAGATAGGGGGATGAATCTGTGGTGGCCATGCCGAGCCGTTAAACCGTAAATCTTGGGAAATAGCCAGCGGCTTTCGGCCGACTATGGGCCATCATGTAGGAGCCTGGCAACGACCGGAAAAGGTCGCGCCAGGCTTATTCGCAGGCAGTCGATGGCGAGAGGGTGGTCAGTCGGCCAGACTACGGGCCATTGCTGCGGCGAAAGCGTCCGGCTCGGTTTCAAAGCCCATATGGTCGCCCGGGAAGGCGACAGGCTGTACGCCAAGGCGGTTGGCGAGGGCCGTTCCCATGGCATGGATGGGTTGATCCACTGAGCCCACGCCGAGTGCAACGACAATGCGTTTAGGATCGGCACGAAGGGCGGCAAGGTTGGGCTCGTAACTGGACAGCGAGACGACGCCATCAGCCAGCCAATATTCGAAATTGCCACTGACGCGGGCAAAAGTCCCCATGGCTTCCGGCGTCATGTCCGGCGGCGGCCCGTCCATGTCTTCGCTGAGCCCGTTCTGTGAAAAAAACAGCCCCATGGCGGCCTCAACGCCATCGCGTCGATATGTGGCTTGCAGCTCGTCGTTGGTGGCAAGAACGGGCGCGGGATCATCGAGCAGCATCACTGTCGGCGGCTCGTGGGCTATCAGGCGCTTCACCAGATGAGGGTAACGCGCCGCAAGGTTGAGGCCGATCTGGGCGCCGCCGCTGGTGCCGAACACATAAGCTGGCCCATCACCCGCCGCTTCGATGAGTGCGGCTGCATCGTCGCCATGGATGTCCATATCCTGCGGTTGAGCTGCGCCATCGAACGTACTGCGTGAATTGCCACGCGGATCGTAGGCGACGACCCAGTAGCGGTCAGCCAGTCGCTGGGCGAGATCGGCAAAAACGCCAGCATCCTGCGGACCACCGGGAATGATGACGAGCAACGGCCCCCGCCCCACTGCCTCGTAGTAGAGGCGAGCGCCCGGCACCTTGATCGTATCGCTGGTGACTTGCATTGCCACGCCCTCCTATCGATCAGCCAGGATCATGCGATTGCCTTCGCTGTCGCGAAACTCGGCAATCGTGCGGCCGGGAGCCCAGGGCGCTTCTTGCGGCTCGGTGATGATCTCAACGCCCTTGACGCGCATGGCCTCGATGGTTGCGACGAGTTTCTCGTCGATGATGACCATGACGGGCTCGTCGGATGGCTGCTCATCGGCGCGATGCAGGAAGTGCAGGTTTGTCTGAGCGCCGGGAAAGCTCAGCTCTACCCAGTGCCAGTCACTCGGGCCCATGGGCGCGTCAGCGGCAACTTCGCAGCCGAGATGCTCCGCGTAGAACGCCTTGGCGCGAGGCTGGTTGAAAACAGGAAGTTCGGCGAACTGAATATGCATGCTTCGCTCCTTAAGTGAACTAGACCGTCCAGTTCCGTCTATTGCATCAAACTAGACTGTCCAGTACTACTTCGTCAAGGAGCACCGCTTCGGTTGGAGAATGTGGCGATGGACGAGGATGTAACGGGCGAAAAGCCCTCCCGATCGGAGGCCAAACGGCGCGCTATTCTGAATGCAGCCACAGAGGTGTTCCTCAAGAGCGGCTATCTCGGCACCAACATGGACGAGATCGCCGCCCTCTCCGGCGTATCCAAGCAAACCGTCTACAAGCACTTTTCCAGCAAGGAAGCGCTGTTCGTCGAGATCGTCTCCAGCATGACCAACACCGCCGGCGATCTCGTACACAACGACATCGCGGCAGCCGAGACCGAAGCTGTCCTTGCCGACTTTCTCATCGACTACGCCTATCGGCAGCTTTCGGTCGTGCTGACTCCCAGGCTGATGCAATTGAGGCGGCTGGTGATCGGGGAGGTGCCGCGCTTTCCCGACCTGGCGCGAGTACTCTACGAGCGCGGGCCGCTCCGGGCCATGCGCTCGCTGGCAGCGACGTTCGAGATTCTGGCGCAGCGCGGCTTCCTCACCATCGGGGAGCCGATGCTGGCGGCGCAGCATTTCAATTGGCTGGTGATGTCCGAGCCGCTCAACCGCGCCATGCTGATGGGCGACGATGCCATTCCGGCGGACGAGGAATTGCGCCGGACGGCGCGCGAGGGCGTCCGGGTGTTTCTGGCAGCTTATGGCGGGGGAAAGTAGGAGGCTGGCAACGACCCGTGAAGGTCTCGTTGGGGCTGCTTCCTTCCGGACCTGACCCGGTTGGCGAGGAACACGTCCGCGCCAACCTCCCGAGGGCCTATATGGAAGAGGATTGGGGCAAAGGCAAGTCCCTACCCTGCGCAATCGCCAGCACGGCGGCAATCCGCGCCTCGACCGGCGCCGGAGCGATATCGACAAGCTCGAACCCCGCCTCGCGATAGACCGCCTCATGCAGTTTCTCGAACTCCCGGGCCTCGGCCAGCCCGATCCGGCGGGCGGCGGTAGGTGTAATGAAGCCGAGCAGGCGGACGAAGCAGACTTTTGGCTCAAAGGTTTTGCAGGCGTTGGCTACGGCTTCCGACAGTTCGGCGCAGACCGGGTGGCCGAGGAAGCGGGCCAGAGCCAGCGTGCAAAGAGCAGAGCGGTCGTGAAAGACCAGCGGCGCCCCTGCCCCAGCCAGCCGCTCGACCTGCAGGGCCGCGATTCTGCGGGTGAAATCGCTCTCGAGCCAGGGCATTTCGATGCCCCTGGCCTGTTCGATGGCGATCACGTCGGTGGCGGCCTCGGGGATCGTGGTGAAGCCGCGTCGGGCCAGTTCCCGGATAAGGGTGGTCTTGCCGGCGCCGGGGGCGCCGGTGAGGATGAAATGCCGCGTCATGGCGAGGCTCCGTTATTGGTGAATGATGGAGCGAAGGCGGATCAGCCGGCGCGTGGCGCAGGCTTTCCGGCCCTCTGACGTTTCAGCGGGGGAGGTTTTGGGCGGGTGGCGGGAGCAGACCGGCGGGCGGCTCAGCTTTCGAGCAGGGCCGCGATCTCGGTCCGCAGGAGCTGAATGCCGTCACCCTTCTGGGAAGAGGTGATGACGAGCTCCGGATGCGCCGCGGGGCGCTTGGCGATGGCCGCCTTGGTGAGCGCGATCGTATGGTCGAGTTCGCGCGCGGTGAGCTTGTCGGCCTTGGTCAGCACGACCTGGTAGCTCACGGCCGCGCGATCAAGTTCGTTCATGACGGTGAGGTCATGCGGCTTGGGACCGTGGCGGCCATCCACCAGCACATAGACGCGACGCAGCGTGGCGCGGCCGGTGAGATAGGCATGGATGAGGCGCGTCCAGGCGTCCACCTTGTCCTTGGGCGCCTTGGCGAAGCCGTAACCGGGCATATCGACAATACGCAGCGGCTTGTCGGTGGATTCGAAGATGTTGAGTTCCTGCGTCCGCCCGGGCGTGTTGGACGTGCGCGCCAGAGCCGACGTACCGGCCAGGGCGTTGATCAGCGAGGATTTGCCGACATTGGAGCGGCCGGCAAAGGCGATCTCGACCCGATCCATCTCCGGCAGGTCAGCGATACGGACGGCGCCTTTGACGAAAACGAAAGGCCGGGCGAACAGCAGTCGCCCGGTCTCGATTGTGTCCGGCGGGAAATCGGAAAGTTCCGCCAATCTGGCCTCAGTTCTTCTCGTTCGCCGCAGGCTTGCGCTTGAACGTGGACAGGATGTTGCCGAGCAGGTTCACCTCGGCGCCGTGGCGCTTCATGATGAACCATTGCTGGGTGACCGAGAGCGTGTTGTTCCAAGCCCAGTAGATCACCAGGCCCGCCGGGAAAGTCCCGAGCATGAAGGTGAAGATGATCGGCATCCAGTTGAAGATCATCGCCTGCGTCGGATCGGGCGGGGGCGGGTTGAGCTTCATCTGCACCCACATGGTGATACCCATGATGACCGGCCATACGCCCAGGTGCAGGAACGAACCGATGAAGGGCATCATCGTCGGATCCCACGGGATCAGGCCGAAGAGGGTGAAGATGTTGGTCGGATCTGGTGCCGAGAGGTCGCGAATCCAGCCGAAGAACGGCGCATGCCGCATCTCGAGCGAGATAAAGATAACCGTGTAGAGCGAGAAGAAGACCGGGATCTGGATGAGGATCGGCCAGCAACCGGAAAGCGGGTTGATCTTCTCCTTGCGGTAAAGCTCCATCATCGCCTGCTGCTGCTGGGCGCGATCGTCCTTGAAGCGCTCCTGAATGGCCTTCATCTCAGGCTGGACGCGCCGCATGGCGGCCATCGAGGCGTAAGACCGGTTGGCCAGCGGGAAGAAGATTGCCTTGACGATAACGGTCACCGCCAGGATCGCCAGACCGAAATTGCCGATGATCTGGTAGAGGAACCGCAGCAGATAGAACATCGGCTTGGTCAGGAAGTGGAACCAGCCCCAGTCGATCAGCAGTTCGAGGCGATCGAACTTGTAGGTCGACTCGTAGTTAGCGATGACCGCCTCTTCCTTGGCGCCGGCAAAGACATAGGACTTGTCGGTTGCAGTGGCACCGGGCGCAATGACCTCGGGCTGCTGGTCGACGAAGCTCGTCTGGTAGACGTCCAGGTTCCCCGGATTGGTCCAGGAGAAACGAGCGCTGATCGGGGTGGTCACGTCGGGCATGACGACGGTGGCCCAATACTTGTCGCCGAAGCCGAGCCAGCCGCCCGTCGCCGTAGCGTCGATCTGCTGCTCGTGCTGCATGTCCGAGTATTTCTTGGAGATGAGGTTGTAAGACCCCAGGACGCCGTAAGGTCCTTCATGCTGGATGAAGAAGTTCTGGACCTTGGGCGTGCCGTGTCGCGCCACGCGCGAGAACGGGAAAAGCGTCACCGGGTTGGTGCCGTGGTTTTCGACGGACTGGGTGACGGTGAAGAGATAGCGGTCATCCACCGAGAAGGTGCGGCGGAAGGTGAGGCCTTCGCCATTGTCCCACTTGATGGTGACCGGCGCGGTCTCGGTCAGCGTGGCATTCTCGCCATCTACCGTCCAGACGGAGGAAGCATCGGGGACGCGGACCGATCCAGCAGTCTGGGGAACCCAGCCCTGCTCGACGAAATAGGCATGCTCGACGCCGGCGGGCGTCAGCAGCGTGATGATCGGACTATTGGGGTCGACCGTCTCGCGATAATTCTTGAGATGCAGATCGTCGAGGCGACCACCGGTGAGGTTGATCGAGCCTTCGAGCGAACCGGTTTCGATCTTGGCGCGCTGCGTGGCCGCGATAGCCGCGTCACGCGTCGCAAAGGTCGATCCGACTGCAGCTTCACCCGCTGCCGGCGTCGCGCCCGGCGTGGCGTTGGCGGTGTTTCCGTTCGGGTGCGCGAGGCCGGGATCGGCCTGCTGCGCCTGCTGGGCGGCGATTTCGGCCTGGCGCTGTGCGCGCTCGAGCTGTGGTCCGGCCACGAAATACTGCCAGCCGAAGAGCACGACGACGCTCAGGACGATGGCCAGGATCACATTGCGGTTATTTTCGAACATTATCTCGAATTCCGAAGGCCACCGGCCTTGTTGGGTCGCGCCTTGTCGGCATGCACTTTGATGAGGAGGGCGGAAAGATCGGTGACCATCTGCCCAAACGGCTCGCTCAGCGCTTCGCGGCGGCCAACTAGCACATAGTCGTGTTGCGACTGGAAGTCACGCGCGGAGGCTCTAACAACTTCTCGAAGTCGCCGCTTGATGCGATTGCGCTCGGGGGCGTTGCCGACCTTCTTGGTGACGGTAAAGCCGACGCCAGGCGTCAATTCATCGCTGGCGATAGCCTGCAATGCAAAAGCACGGCGCCCGGCGCGATTGCCCCGGGCTGCCCGTAAAAATTGGGAGCGTTTATTGAGCCGGCGCAAGGAATGTCCGGCCTCAGACTTGGCCGTGTCCGGCCCGGTCATGCTTAGGCCGACAGCTTCTTGCGGCCTTCGGCGCGGCGAAGGTTCAGGATCTTGCGGCCATTCTTGGTGGCCATGCGGGCGCGGAAGCCGTGGCGGCGCTTACGCACAAGCTTGCTCGGCTGATAAGTACGTTTCATGTCGTCAGACCACGCCGGGCGCGGTTCCTCTATTCTTCAAGTGCGCAAGAAAAGCGCCATAGACCCAAAAATTCCAGGATAGCGCCAGGTTGGGCGGGCTTATAGGGAAAAGCAGCGAACGAGTCAACGCGCTGCATCGCGTATTTGCCCCAACTAAATGCCGCCCCCTTCGGCAAGGCCCCGCCTCCACGTAGCACCCTGCCACCTCGTGTGCTAAAGCGTCAACTTCAGTCCCCGCCACGACTTTTCCAAGGTTTCCATGGCCGACATCTCGACTCCCGACCTCTGCATCATCGGCGGCGGCACCGCCGGGCTCGTTGCCGCAGAAGCGGCACGGGAGCGCGGTCTGAGTGTGGTTCTGGTGGAGCGCGGCCTCTTGGGCGGACCAGGCCTGCATTCGGGAGGCGCCGCAGAGCGCGCACTGGCGACTGCAGCCGCACGCGCCCACGCAATGCGCAACTCCGCTCCTTTCGGGATTGCGGATGCAGAAGCTAAGATCAGCATGCGCCAGGTGCACGACCATGTTCAGTCGGTCGTCGCCAAGCTTACCCCCCAAATGTCCATCGAGCGCATGACCGCGCTTGGTGTGGAAATCATCGCCTCCGAGGCGGCTTTCGCCGATCCCAAGACTGTCAGAGCGGGCGATCAGATCATTCGCGCCAAGAACTTCATCATCGCTACCGGCAGCACGACCCGGATGCCGGATGTCGATGGGCTGAGCGACGTCCCGTTTTTTACCGCCGAAACCATCTTCGAGAATACCCGCAAGCTGAGCCATCTCGTGATTCTCGGACATGGCTACGCCGCTCTCGAAATTGCGCAATCCTATAAGCGCCTTGGTTCAGACGTCACGGTTCTCAGCGAGGGCCCGGCATTGCCCGATACAGACACAGAGTTAGCCGACCTGGCCTTGCGCCGCCTGCGTGAGGAAGGCGTCGCGATCATCGAGCAGGCCAACATATCGGTGCAGTCGCGCAGCCAGGGCATTGGCCTCACGGTCAAAACCGGCGATCGGGAAGATCGCCTCGACGCCTCGCATATTCTGGTCGCTGGCGAGCGCCTACCCAACCTCGATGGCCTTGCTCTCGAAAAGGCTCGTATTCGCCGCAGCAAGACCGCGCCCTCCCAGCTCGAGCTCGCGCCCGGCCTGCGTACCAGCAACGCCAAGATCCACGTGATCGGCAGCGCCGCTGGTGCCCCCTCTCTCGGCCATCTCGCAGAACATCAGGCCCGGCTGGTCATCGACGCGATCGCATTTGGCGCCCCAGCTTCGATTGACAAGACCAGCGTTCCTTTCGTGGCCTTCACCGACCCGCAAATCGCTGAAGTCGGCCTCACCGAAGCTGCCGCCAAGACACTGCGCAAGGCGCGCTACAGCATTCTGCGCGCCAACTTCGCCGAAAACCATCGCGCACGCGCCGAACGGCAGCCGCACGGCCTCGTCAAGCTCGTCGTCGCTGCCGATGGCCGCCTGCTCGGTGCAGGCATCGTCGGCGAAGGCGCCGGCGAGCTGATCGCGCTCTTCGCGCTCGCCATCAGCAAGAGGCTATCGGCGCAGGATCTGGCGAGCTTTGTCGCGCCCTATCCCACCTACGCCGAAATCGCCACGCGCCTCGGTCGTGAATTCCGTGGAAATGCGAAGCCGACGGCCTGGCAAAAGCAACGTGCGGCGTTCAAGCGCTTGTTACCGTAAGCGCCATCCACTACATAATACATTGAAATGGCAGCCGAACCCCGCGCAATGCCGGGCCCGCTTTCCGGCCTATCCGTCAAGCTCATCACGATCATCGTGGCGGTGATCCTGACGGCGGGTATCGTCATTTACCTGCCCCTTGTGGCCAATTACCGAGATAGCTGGCTCGCCGACCGGCTGCGCGTCGGCATCGTTGCTGCGCGTGTTCTCGATGCCGTCCCCGACGTCATGGCGTTGCCCCAAACCCTTACCGATCGCCTCCTTAACTCGGCTGGCGCCAAGGCCATCGTCTACCGGCGTGGCGGGCAGAGCCAGCTGCTTACGGTCGAGGGTGTCGAAATGCCCAAGGAAGTCGTGGTCGCCGATATGCGCGCCACTGACCCGGCCACCCGCATCGTCGGCGCCTTGGATACGCTACTCGCCGGCAATGGCCGGACCCTGCGTATTGTGGGGGATAGTGACGGCACCGCCGATGGCGTTGTCGAAGTCCTGATGTCGGAGACGCCGCTGCGGCTGGGCATGCTCGCCTATTCGCGCAACATCGCCCTCCTCTCGCTCATCATCGCCGCCGTGACGGCTATCGCGCTCTACGTCTTCGTGAGTCGCACCTTCATCGCCCCGATTCGGCGCATAACCGCCAATATGGTCGCGTACAGACAGGCGCCCGAGAACGCCAACCTCATTATCCAACCGGAACCGCGAAACGACGAAATCGGCATTGCCGAGCGTGAACTGGCGGCCATGCAGACCGATCTCTTCTCGATGCTGCGCCAACGCCGCCATCTGGCCGATCTCGGCCTCGCCGTCGCCAAGATCAACCACGACCTGCGCAACACGCTGACATCGGCCCAACTTCTTTCTGATCAGGTGGCCACGCTCGATGACCCCAAGGTCCAGCGCCTCGCCCCGCGCCTTGTGACCACGCTCGACAAAGCCATCGGTTTTGCCCAATCGGTGCTCGACTACGGTCGCCAGAGCGCGACGCCACCCAAGCCAGGTCCGGTCGACCTTCACCTCCTGGTAGACGAGTCGGCCATCGAAGCTGGTCTCATGGGTCACCCCGAGATCCACTTCATCAACGAAGTGCCGGACGACCTCGTCATCAACGCTGATGCCGATCAACTCGGTCGCGTCTTCGTCAACCTCCTCAAGAACGCCCGCCAAGCCTTCGAAGCCAACACGGGCTCAACACCCGCTCCGGCTATCACGACGACCTATTCAGAGACCGCAGACGAGCTCACACTCACGATTTCCGACAATGGCCCCGGCCTCCCCCCTCGCGCCAAGGAAAACCTCTTCGTCGCCTTCCAAGGCTCCGCGCGCGCGGGCGGCACGGGCCTTGGCCTTGCCATCGCGCGCGAACTCATCGAAGCCCATGGCGGAAAACTCGTCTTCGTCGATCAGCTCAAAGGCGCACGTTTCGACGTGATCCTGCCGATCGCCACGCGGCTTCATTGATATCAACCGATTTTCGACACAAGGGCGCTTGCAAAGCGAAAAGACCCCATGTATGGGTTGCGCCGCTTTCACGGAAACGCAGTTCCTGCCACCGTGATCCGCCGTTTCAACGGCTTGCGCGCCCGTAGCTCAGCTGGATAGAGCACCAGACTACGAATCTGGGGGTCAGGAGTTCGAATCTCTTCGGGCGCGCCATTTTCTCTTGCTTCGTTGATACGCAGATCACGACATACGTGATCCCTACAGCAATCGAGAGCCGCTTTCATAACCAACGGCAGCTCCGCTTCCGGTGCACATCGTTCCGCAGATGTAAGCGGATAGAGCCAGCGATACGAGCTGCACGGTGCGCGACTCGAGCTCGTCGATCATTCGAGAGGCCACCTCCCTTTCGTCGAGCAGACGATGTAGCGAAAGCCCGTGGTATTTCGTCCACGCTTCCATCACGGTCCAAGCTTGCAGCCTGTCGTGACCCAGCCGTGGCGGCCAACCGGTACGCCGCAGCGTAGAGCCGACCTCCGCTACAATCGGTTCTGTCAGGTCTACTGAGCGGCGTTGCTCGATGTCGACTCCGACGTCTGCGCTGGCGACAGCTACGACAGCAACGTCGCCGGTGCGTGAGAGATTGAAGCCCATGCTGATGCCGAGCGATGGCTTGCCATGCGGTCCGTATTCAAGCTCCTGATACCCTACGCCATACTCCGCGAGGACCAGCCACAAGGCCGCGCGCGAAGCCAGGAAACGTTGCGCTTGGGTCGTCGAAGCGAATCTCGAAGAACGCTCGATCGCGCTGGCGCCAAGAAACTGCCCGTGCTGTCCAATCTCAAGAAGTCGCGCGCCTTGCGACGCGAGGTCGAAAGACCATAGATCTACCCAGGAGTCCTCGGAGCGAAGCAAGTGCAAGGTCACGTGGTTTCCAGACTGCGCCTGTGCTTTTTCAGGTCTTCAGATGCAGCAAGAATCTCGCTCAAAACTTCGCTCTCCACAATCGATAGCGGCAGCCCAGTCGAGGCGATTGTTGTTCTGCTCAGCTCGGATATCTCCGCGTCAGCGAAAGCGCCGACCTCGTAGTAGAAATTGAGCTCAAGATCGCCACCATGGGTTGCAAGTGGCCGCAATTGGAGACGCCCCTCCTGTAGTCCGAAAGGCGCAATATCGATGGCTTCGATTTCCATCGACATGACCGATACACGTCCTTTCGAGAGCTGCCGCACTGCAGGCCCGAACAGGGAGCGATCAAGCATCTGCCTCGGGAGCAAAGGCGCGTAGATATATTCCGGTACCGAGCCCAAAACGCTCGGTTTGCCGGAAAGGTCCAGAAACTGGGTATCCAGCTGCCTTGCGAGCTGGGGAACGTTTCCGTCAGCAGACACATCGAGTTGCACCAACCGGCTTAGGAACCCCACGGCTCGGAGAAGCCGCGGGTCTCGGCGGGTTGGATCGTAGGTCCCTAGCTCCAACCGCTCTTCCCGTCCGATAGAACGTAGCGCATTGACGAACGCCGCAGCGATCAAGCCGTTTTCCGTCGTGCCCAGGGAGGCGGCCTTTTTCCGCAGGGCGTCGGCGCCCGACGTACCAAGACGAAGGGTTCGAACCCGACTGGGTCCAAGAGCAAGGCGATTCACGCGCGTCTGGCTTGCCTGGGGAGGCGCCCCTGACAAGGTCCCAATGGCGGGGCCCGTCAATGCAAGAATTTGCGAAACACCTGGGGGCTGCCCCCCGAGATCCAGACCGACATACGCCTTCAGCAGTTCATCGAGAATTATGCCGAGCGACCAGCCGTCGGCCACGCCCTCGAACAGCCTTACGAGCACCACATCCCCGGCCTTGGCCGATCGCAGGAGGTGAACCTCCACCAGAGGAGTTTGGCTTACGTCATAGGCTCGGTCGGCAATATCACGCATGCTTTGCGCAATCGCGGCGTCGCTCGTGCCTTGCATGTCGTGGATCACTAGCGGCGAAGTCTCATGCGAGGCCGCCGCCCGCCATTGTCCACCGTACCGAGTGAATCGTGTTCGCAGAAACTCGTGACGATCGACAACGCGATCAACCGCCCGTTGCAGCCTGTGCGCATCGACCCCTGGACGAATGCGGATTGCCTGACACAACAGGGAAGCACGCCGCAACGTTCCGGTCGCCGCTGGGTCAGAAATCTCATCGAGAAGGTTGGCGAGAGGCGCGGTTACGGGGTAACCGGCGAGTTCCCCGCTATTGGCTGCCTGCATAGCCGTAGCCACCGGAACGCTCGCCGAGACCACGCCTGAGGCAGTCAGCGTCACGGTGCATTGGAACTGTCGCAGCGCGTTTGCCAGTTCGTCCACTACCTGCTGGAGAGTAGCGGCATCGACCGCGTCCACATCGTGGGCAAGCGTTATCCTCGTCTCTCCATCGCTGCTGATGAAATGTGCGGCCAGATCGTTCCAAGCGGGGGTGGCAGAGTCGTGCCCATGCGCGAATGAGAAACCTAGCTGATGTACGCGAACTCTTTCCGTAGCCAGCACATCGGCAAGCAGAAGCTCCATCGCGCAGGTCTCCAGAACCGGCTCTCGAAGAGATAGCTGATGATTGATCACGGCCAATGCGGACGTCGCGCCCGGTTCGAACGCGACACGGACAGGATAGCTCACCCCCCTCGCGCCGACGAAGCGCTCGATCATGATGTCCCGACGACCGCCGACGGTCCCGATGGCGCGAGCAAAGGCGAGCAGGCAGTCGGCCTCAGACAGTTCAGCAGAAACCCGCAAGACCTCGTAGCGGTCAATCCGTCCAATGTTCAAACCGTCGACTAAGTTCGTCATCGGCCGCGCGCCCGACAGCTCTACGCTTGGCGCCCAAGGCTCCAGAACCGCACGCGTGCGAGCTATTGCCGCCACCTTGTTCATGTCGGACGACACTGCGAGTGCCGGCTGACCGAGATCGCTTGAACCATCACCCATCAACGCGTTGAGGATTTTTCCGCCATCGAGATCGATCGCCAAGTGCTTGCACAATCCGATTTCAACGACCGCGCCGTTTTCCTCGCAGACTGCGATACGAAGCAACTCCCCGCGCTCAAGGTCGAGAGGAAGGGCCAGCGGCGTTTCCAAAGCGCCTGTCACCAGAATTTCCGGTGCTGCTCCGATAGATAGCGTGGTTCGCTCGCAGCGCAGCGCGAGTTGTGGGGCTGCACGGCAAAGTCGTGAGAGCGACTCGTGCAGGTCAACGACTGTGATCTGCTCGTTCGGCCGGTATCGAACCACCTGCTCCAGAGAAGCGCGGCCGGCGGCCGATGTCATCGGAGCGAATGCAACCTGAATAGCCCAGCGCTGCCGATCCGAGAATTGTGTCGCCTGCCCCATTTCGGACGACTCTTGCGGCCCACTCCCTGCTTCCCGTGCTGTTCGCGCCTGTTCTTCGAGCGTGCTGGCGATTACCGACGAGAGCTTTTCTAGCGTAGGCGCCTGCAGGAAAGCGCCAACCGTCATCGTCAGAGCTAAACGCGTCTCGATCCGGTTCTTCAGTTCAATCGAGGAAAGCGAGTCGAGGCCCAGTTCGGCCAGCGGACGGTTGATCGGGACCGATTGCGGTTCGACATCGAGCACACGGCTGACTTCTTCGACAAGAAACTCCTGGAGGAGAGCTGGCCATGCTGCGGCAGGTACCGCCGCGAGCATCTGGCGGAGCTTGTGGTCGCCTTTTTGGGTGCCTGGCATCAGGCCAGCAAGCCGAGGCGTTACACCCTGGCTTCCGAAGGCGCTGCGAACCTTGGTCCAGTCGATCGCCGCCATGGTGCGCGAGACCGCACTGCTGACGGCGAAGCCATCCAGGGAATCAAGTGCATCGGCGCTGGCCATCGGCAAGATGCCCATGCTTTCGAGATAGCTGCCCATTGCCGCGTTTTCGGCAACGAAACCAGCCTCACCCAACGCCCCGAGGCTGGCGGCCTGAGCTGGGCGCTCGCATCCTGCGCGGTAGTTCGCGAAGCCATCCAGGAAGCTGTTGGCAGCAACATAGTTCGCCTGCCCCAGCGAGCCCAGAACCTGGGCCACGGACGACAAGGAAAGAAAGAAGTCTATTTCAGTACCATGCTTTTCCAGTGCCTTGTGGAGCGCCCAGGCACCGGCGATCTTGGGCGCCAGCACGGCACGAATGGACGCTTCATCGAGCTGGCTTAGAAGCCCGTCCTTGAATACGGCGGCGCCATGCACGATGCCCGCGATCGGTTTGTCGGCGCTGGTTCGCGCCGCCACGAAGGCGTCCACTGCTGTGGCATCGGTCAGATCGAGCGCCACGACTTCAACCGTAGAGCCAGTGCTCCCTAGTTCCTCCGGCAGCCCCTCGTGTCGAGGGGGTAGCTTGCCGGAGCGCGAAGCCAGAATGAGGTGCCCTGCCCCGTGCCGGCTCAGCCACCGCGCAATTTCTACACCGAAGCCGCTGGTGCCGCCGGTCACAAGATAGCTGCGGTCGCGCCGCGCGGCCAACTTGCGGTTGACCGATGCGCGCACTTTCCGGCTGACCGGCTCAAGGCCGATGACCACCTTGCCGATATGCCTGCCTTTGGCCATCAGATCGAACGCTTCAGACGCGCGATCAATCGGGAAATATGTTACCGGCATTGGGCAGTAGGTGCCCTCGGCGAACGAGCGAAGCACCTCCGCGAGAATATTGGCCAGTAGGTCGGGTCGCTCCGCCCCCATCGCCGCCAGATCGATCACATGGAAGGAAATGTTGCGGCGGAGGCCGAGCATTCCCAACGGCGTGTCGGCATAAACGTCGCGCTTTCCGATCTCCAGAAACCGCCCGAACGGGGCCAGCACTTCCAGCCCCTTGGCGATGTAGTGCGTCGGCAAGGCATTCAGGATGACGTCGACGCCCTTTCCGCCCGTGGCAGCCATCACATCGTCGGCAAATCCAAGAGAGCGGGAATTGAAGACATGGGAAACACCCATACCCCTGAGGTAGTCGCGCTTCTCGTCGGACCCTGCCGTTGCGATAACTTCCGCCCCAAGCGACCTGGCGACTTGTATGGCCGCTAGACCTACACCACCGGTGCCAAGATGAATGAGAACGCGCTCGCCCTTCCGCACCCTGCCGGCATGCGCAAGAGCATAGTGCGCCGTCGCAAAGGCCGAGGGGATGGATGCGGCGTCACGCAAGGACAAATCGGATGGAACTTGCACGAGAGTCTGGGCCGGCAAAGCGACCAGTCCCTTTAGGGACCCTCGCGCCATACCCATCACTCGATCACCGACACCCAACCCCGATACATCGCGCCCAACGGCTCGAATCGTCCCTGCGAACTCGAGCCCAAGGTTCAGCCATGCAGGGTCCGGCTCTGCGCCCGCGGGCAGCAGCCCGGTCACAGCCATGACGTCCCTGAAATTAAGCCCCACTGCCGCTGTCTCGACCAGCACCTCCTCCGGCCCTAAGCTCGGCGTCGGGCAGGCCTCAACGAACAGGTTGGCAGCCGTTCCAGGCGTTTTCATCGTTAGCTGGAAGTTGCCATTCCCCGCTGACACATCAACGTCAACGAACCCTCTGGGCAGGTCCGACCGATCATGTGCAGTTAGACGGGGGACATAACTCGCGCCGTCTCGGACAACAAACTCCGACTCGTCGTCGCCTGCCTCCGTCAGAACGCGGACCACATCCTTGATCGCGCCCGGAGAGCAATCGATCTGCCGAACGCGCAGCTCCGGGTTCTCTGACGCTATGGTTCGTGTCAGGCCAATTGCCGCGGATGCCGCAAGCCCCGACACGGTCATCGGCGGGTCGCCGGAAAGCAAGCGCGCCCCGTGGGTGACAATGATGAGTTCCCGCACGGGCTTCTCGGGGTCGAGCGTCTGCAGAGCCTGCGCAACAGCGATCAGCTGGAGGACGTTCTGCTTGCTGCGAGAAACCAGATCGTCTTCTTTTACCCCGTCTGCGACATGGAAAATGACGGAGTTGGCCTGGCCTATCGCAGGCGACGTCAGTTCGCGGGTTCTCGAAAGCAGCCCCTCATGCGACGTCTCGATCGCAGACAGGTCCAGCGTAGCGACAGAGCCGCCCTCCCCTTCGATCGCCTCCGCGAGGCTTTCGGCGGAGCTTTGGTCTCCAGACAGGATGAGCCAGTTACCGCTCATGGCCTTTCGTTCGGCGGCCGCGAAAGGAACGAAAGTCTCGGCGTAATACGCCACCTTCCGAGGGTCCGCCTCCGCGTCGGCAGCCCGTCGCCCGGCCTGCCGCATCTCCAACCCTTCGATGGAGAGAAGGCAACGCCCCTCGAAATCGGCGAGATCATAACTTGCGACAACCGCCCCACGCTCGGCCTGCTCCAGATCCGACCGAACGGACATCTTTGCTGCCAACCGTCCGGCAAAGCGAAGCCGACGCAGTGTCGTCGGCAGGTAGAGCGCCTGACCGGCCGCGTCCTCCCGCGTCCCCGCGACCATGGCGATGGTCAGTTGCAGAGCCGCATCCAGTAAGCATGGATGGGCCAGACTGCCCTCAAGCGACACTTGCTCCGGCGCAGCAATCACGCCTGCCGCCGAATGTGCGGTGACGGTGGCGCTGGCTATTGCCCTGAACGCCGGACCATATCCGAACCCCGCCAACGCGGTTTGCGCATAGAAGTCGTCACCACTCGTCGGCGCCCCCGACAGCTCATCACGCGGAAGCCGAAGCTCCGGCCGTATGTCGGTTGGTCGTATCTGCGCGCTGGCCCGTATTGTCCATTCCGACGCTCCATCACGGGTGCGCGTACGGATATGAACAAGATGGCGATCCACATCGAGCCGTGTGGAGAACAGCACGTGCTCGTCGGTACCGACGAAGAGAGCTGCCAAAATTGCGAAATCCTCGATCTCAAGCGGCACGTCGCCAAAGATCTCTCGTCCGGCGCAGAGCATGATCTCGATGAAGCCAGCGGCGGGGAACACCACATCTCCACCCACCACGTGATCGCGCAGGAAGGGAAATGCACCAAGGCTCACCTCGTTGGTCCAGATCGGATCCGGGCCGGGAGAGCGTTTGCCAAGCAGTGGAAACTCGGCGCTCTTTTGGAGAAGTTCGGCGGCCTCCTCCGAGTGCCGCCAGTATGGCGCCAACTGCCAGGGATAGGTCGGCAGCCCTTCCGCTCTCGCGATCCCTCCCGCGGCCGACTGCCAATCCAGACTCCGGCCGCTACAGTGGAGCTGCGCGGTCGCGACAGCAATGGACCGGAAATCATCCTCGTTTCGCACGAGCGAGTTGGCGATCGACACAGAAATGGCACGCTCTGCTGCGTTGGCCGCATTAAGCCCGCTCAACACCCTGTGCGGGGACAGCTCAAGGAACGAGTTAGCGCCCAGATCGAGCGCCATCAGCACCGCATCCCGATAGCGAACGGGCTCGCGCAGATTGCGCCACCAATAGTCAGCGTCGAGCCGGCCTTCGACCCGCCCCGTGACCGTGGAAACGAAAGGTGTGGATGGCGTTTGCCACTGCACGTCGCCGATCTCGCGACGGAACCAGCCCTCCAGCGATGCCAATTGACGAGAGTGCCACGCAGTGTCGCTCTGCACGGGGCGAACCTGAGCGGAAGGATACCTCTCGGTGATCCGCCTTGCAGCCTGCTCTATCTCAGCCGTCGTTCCCGCAAGCGTAACGGCGGAAGCGCCGTTGATCGCGGCGATATCGATATTGGTATCCGGTCCCAGCACCACCTCAACGTCGGCTGCCCCGAGCCCAACCGCCAGCATTGCACCATCAACGCCAAGTTTCTCACGTATCTGGCAGCGCGCATGAATCATCCTCGTTGCCGTTTCGAGGCTGATCGCTCCAGCCAGATAGGCCGCAGCAAGCTCGCCGAAGCTATGCCCCAGCACGAAATCCGGCTGCACATCGTAGGATTGCCACAGAGCGCCAAGGCCGATCTGGACGCCGAAGATCGCCGGCATGGCAAAGCGGGATTGGCCCATCCTGGACGTCGCTTCGTCACGCAGCAGTTCGGGCTTTACCGACCAGCCCGACAAGGCCTCGAAGCCCCGGTCAAATTCCTGAAATGCGCGGGAAAATACCGGCTCTTCCAGCAAAAGCCGCCGGCCCATGCCCCACCACTGGCCGCCCTGGCCCGCGAAGGTGAATGCCAGTTTGCTTCGAAGTGATGGCGTGCCAGATACGATCTTCGGCAACGCGCCGCGAACAGATGCAGGTATGGAGCCCTCGGCCACATCAGCCAGCCGAGCCACCAGTTCCTCGGTCGTCGCGGCTATTATCGCCGTCCGAAACTGCAGGCCTTCGCGCAAGGTTCCCACAGAGGACGCAACGCTCGCCAGTTCGCGGTCGGCCAACCCACCCTCGACCAGCTCTGAACGCAGGCAAGCAGCTACTTCTCGCAGTGCCTCCGGAGTAGTGGCCGATAGTGGCACAGCAACAGCTCGCTCGCTTTGCTGTATCCCTCCGGAGACAGCCGGCCTGTCAAGCGGCATGGACTTGGGGGCGGCACGCTCCAGCAATACGCCTGCGTTGGTGCCGCCAAAGCCAAAGGAATTGACCGCTATGAAGAGCGAGCGATCGTCACGCCCGAGTTCGGTCGGCACTTGTGGCACCGCCATATTATGCGCCTCGAACGCGATGGCAGGATTTGGCTCCTCGAAGTTGACGCTTGCCGGCGCGATCCGATTTTCCAGCGCCATGACGGCCTTGATGAGGCTCGCAATACCGGCAGCAGATTCAAGGTGTCCGATGTTCGGCTTGACTGAGCCGAAAAGCAGAGGCGCGGCACGGAGCGCGCCTCCAAAGACATGCCCGATGGCAGCAGCCTCGATGGGGTCTCCGATCGGAGTGCCCGTACCATGCGCTTCGACATAGTCGATGGCCTGGGGAGCAACGTCCGCCACCTTACAGAGCAGCTTCATCATCTCTTGCTGCGCGTGCTGGTCGGGTGCCGTCAGTGTCGAGGTACGCCCATCCTGATTGACCGCGGTGGCGCGTATCAGTGCCCTCGTCCTGCACGTCTGTGCGACTGCGTCCGCTTCGCGCATCAACAATACTGCGCCGATGCCCTCGCCACGAACATAGCCATTGGCCTTGCGGTCGAAGGCCGACAGTTTTCCTGTAGGGGAAAGCATGCCCGCCTTGGAAAACGCAACAAAGGTGGCCGGATCGATTAGCAGATTGACGCCGGCAACGATCGCTATGTCGACCGTATCATTGTTGAGAGCGGCCACCGCCTGGTCGAGAGCAACCAGCGACGAGGAGCAGGCAGTGTCTATGGACAGGCTCGGACCGTTGAGATTGAAGCGGTGCGAGATCCGATTGGCCACGATCGAAAGCGCCGAACCGGTTCCCGCGTAGACATCGCTGTAGGTGCGTTGCAGGCGCTGCAATGCAGCATAGTCGGAAGAGGACGCGCCGACATAAACGCCGGTGCGGACCGAACCGAGGAGGCTGCGCGTCAACCCCGCATCCTCCATTGCCTCGTAGGCAACCATCAACAGCAGCCGCTGCTGCGGGTCCATTGCCTGCGCTTCCCGCGGCGAAATCTCGAACATTGCAGGATCGAAGCCCGCAATATCGTCGACGAACCCACCCCAACGCGTATAGCTCTTGCCCGGCGCCTCAGCGTTGGCATCGACATGGGCAGCGATGGAAAAGCGATCTTTCGGAATTTCGCCTATCGCACTCTGACCGCGCAGGAGCTGCTGCCAGAACGCCTTTGGAGAAGTCGATCCGCCTGGGAAACGACACGCCATTCCCAGGAGAGCTACGGGAGCAGCTATTGAGTCGTGCCCCTCTTGGGCGCGGTTGAAGTTCAACTAGAGCACTCCCTGGGGAACCATATTCAATCTGGGCGGAACCGCGCCGGCATTCTGGCCAATTGTTGGTGACTTTTGGGCAACAGTGAGCACGTGTTGTCTCCTGGCGACGCGCGGCACGGCGATCGCCATACTACTAACACCTTGCCAGCAATCGCAAAGCGCCTCTACGTTCGATTTTATGAAGGGGCCGAGGCTATGTCCTCAACCTGCTGGAGGGCTAATTGAAAAAGATACTTGTTTCAGTGATTGGTGCGCTGGCGACGATGTCGTGCGGCGCGGCCGTGGCGGCGGATTTCGGCGGCACCGTGACTGCTGCGTCGATCGACCCGCTACCGTGGTACGTGTCGGGCAAGGCGGGTATCGCGCTGCCGGGCACCATCAACATCAACGCAACCGGTTTCGGCGGCGCGATAACCGGTAAGTCAACCTTCGACCCCGGCTTTGCCGGCGCGGTCGCAATCGGCAAGTACATTACGCCCGAAGTGCGAGCCGAACTGGAACTTGGCCTGGCGCAAAACGCCGGTAAGTCGTTCGATGGCAATCTCGGGCTGCTCGGACCGGTAAGCGGTGCCCTGTCCGGCAACGTGACCACCACGACCCTGATGGCCATGGGCTACTACGAGTTCACCCAGTTCGGTAACTTCGTACCCTATCTGTCCGCGGGTGTTGGCGTCGCCAACGTCAATTCCGACCTGACCTTTACCGATGCGGCTCCGGGCGGATCGAGCGGCACGATCACTGGAAGCAGCACGGTGATCGCCGGTCGCGTCGGAGCTGGCTTCCAGTTCAAGGTAGCGGACTCCATCGACATCACCGCAGACTACACCGCGATGCTCGGCAACAACGCCAACTTTACTTTCAATAGCGCTTTTGGCGGCTTCCCCACCAATATCACCTCCAGCGTGATGGGACATGCACTGGCCGCGGGCATCAAGGGCCGCTTCTAATCTGACTTTAAGGGGGCCCGGTAGATGACCGGGCTCTCTTTTCATCGATGCCACCCGGCGTCTCTCCTCGCAGACTTGGCGCCATGCGCGTGACGTTTCACGACACGATCGACGACATTGGTGCCGCCGAATGGGATGGTGTCTTCGGCCCGGAGCGTCTTTTCCAGAGTCATGCCTGGCTAAGGGCGTCCGAAGGCGACGCCATCGAGGACTACGTGCCGAGATACGTGGTCATTCGCGACGACCAAGACTGTATCGTAGCGGCGGTTGCGGCCTACACAATGCCAACGTCATTGGTCATGTTCTCGGCAGCTCCACTGAAATGGGCAGTCGACCGTATCCAGGGTATCGCCCCATGGTTTCTTCGCCCCCGCATTCTCGAATGCGGCAGCCCTTTGGGACCCGGCAACGGCATAGGTGTACGACCTGACACTTCGATTGCGTCTCTGGCCCCAATCATTTGCGATGCTATGGAGCGTCTTGCCGCAAGAGAGCGCATCCACCTGATCGTCCTGCGCGACTTTCTTGAGACCGAGCTGAAGGCGAGCGCTGCTTTCGAACTGGAGGGCTACGTTCGTACCGAAAGCCTTCCGACGATGTCGCTCGATATCAAATGGAAGTCCTTCGCCGACTACCTTGGCTCGATGACGAGCCGCCATCGCCAAAAAGTCCGGCGCGGGCTTTCACTGGCCAAAAGCTCCGGCCTGAGCGCTCGTTTAGCTGGCTCGATTGGTGACCAAGGCCAGCACCTGGCGCACCAGCGTGAGAACGTGCGAGAGCGCGCCAAGGAATACAGCCGGGAGAAATTGATGGCCACCTTCTTCAACCAGCTCGACAAGGGGCTTGGGCCGAGAGCCAGGGTGATCGAAGTCCTCGACGGAACGACGAATGTAGGCCACGCCCTTCTTGTCGATGATGGCAACATCCTGCGCTGGCTATCCTTCGGGCGCGAAACGGGTGGGACTCGAGACGGCGCCTATTTTCTGGTTCTGGCGAGCATCATCGAACTGGCTATCCGCGAGGGTAAGTCGGTGCTCGATATGGGAATGACGACGCACGGTCCCAAGACCGACTTCGGCGCAAAGATGCTTCCGCAATGGATGCTGCTCCGCTTCCGCGGCCCCCTCGGCAGGTTGCTGCCGCTGGTCCTGCGGTATGTAAGCCCAAATCGTGGAACCGTCGCTCGACATGTGTTCAAGGGTGATGGGTCACAACTGCCGGACGGCGCTGAGAAGGTCGGGTCATTGGGACAATCAGAGCGCCATACGGCAACTTGAACGAGCCGACCACCTCAAAGCCAAAACGTCGATATAGCCTTTCACTCATCGGACTGGATGACTCGAGATGAGCGACATCCCCCTTGCCGTCGACCACCGCAAGGCGCCCCTTGAGCAAGGCAGTTCCTACCCCCTGCCCGCGCATGTTCCCGGCGGTGCCGATACGCACAAGATGCCAGTGCGGTGATGTCGGCTGAAAGCGCTCAAACTCGGAACGGCAGGCAAGCCAGTTGAGCAGGCCTCGCCAACGAACTGCGCCCAGCATGGCGGGCCCATATCGGACAGTCCGCAGCAGCGTTTCCTTCGCGTATGGCGCCTCCCAGATCGCCGCGCCGACAATTTCACCGCTATCGTCTCGATGAATATCGACCGCCCCACCATTCGCCAGGCTCAGACGCGCCTCGGCGAAGAGGTAGGCTCGGAGTCTCTTCGCTCGGCTTTTTCCGTTGATGAAAGCCCGAAGCTCAGGGTCATCGTAGAAGGCATGCGCCAACACCTCGGCGACCTGTGGAAGGTCGTCTCTTGAGGCAGGCTCGACGCGCTCGATTGCAGGTCCGGTCATTCCAACGCAGCTTGCCCCAATGTGTAACGATAGCGTCGTGACTATCGCCACCTTGCTATCGTTCCGCCAAGCGCCGCGGCAGATTTAGCGTCAAAATTGCGCGATCAGCCTTTCGCTCGAAGTTTTACCTCAGCTCCAGGGCCTTCCACACGCCGGGCATGCCACGATCAAGGCAGTGTGGCTCTCAAACAGCAGCGCGAACTAAGACCTACCGACGCTCTGCAGCCATCTCCGACTATCCGGGCCAGAAACGGATGGCGCATACTCGCAGCCAATCCATCCGTCGTATCCGCGCGCTTCGAGGGCGCGAAAGATGAAGTCGTAGTTGATCTCGCCGGTCCCGGGCTCATGCCGACCAGGATTGTCGGCAACCTGCACGTGGCTAACGACATCCGCCAATTCATCGTAGCGACGGATGAGGTCGCCCTGGACGATCTGCATGTGGTAAAAATCGTACTGCAGATAAAGATTTGGGTGAGACACGCGCTCGCGGATCCGCTTGAACTGAGCGGTGGTCGTCAGGAAAACACCCGGCGTATCGAGCGGATTGATTGGCTCGATCTGCAGCTTGATGCCCACATCGGCCAAGCGTGGCGCGGCATAACGAAGATTGCGCACCATCACCTCCTCAATCTCGTCGTCCGCAGCCCCCGGAACGCGTAGCCCGCCTACGCAATTGACCTGCCGCACGCCCAACGTCTGCGCATAGTCGATTGTCTTTTCGATTGAAGCGCGGAATTCCTCTTCTCGACCGGGAACGCAGGTCAGGCCGCGGTCACCGGCGGCGAAATTTCCCATCGGGCAGTTGAACTGCACGAAGGTCAAACCCAGGTCGGCGGCGTGGTCCCGCACCACCTCCTTTGGGAAGTCGAATGGGGTCCGACACTCGAAGGCATCAAATCCATCTGCCTTGGCGGCGGTCATGGCGTCGAGCAGCGAGAGCTTGCCGTACATGGCGGTGAGATTGGCAGCGAAGCGCAGCAAGGTCATATCCTTTGGCAATGATATTTGCTGCAACTCAAATAACTAACGGCTGCAGTTATTTTATCTACTGCATGTTCGTGCGCTTGCCTATGGAGAAGTCGCCTCCAGTCCCAGGGTCACCAGGCATCCCGCCAGTAGCCCGCGCATGCTATTGGCCAAATGCGGGTCAAGCTCACGGCGTATACCCAGGTAGATGGGGCGGAAAAGGGTCGGGGCGATAATCTCTCGTACGACGAGGCCATTCTTGACGCCGACCTCACCAATGGCATGCGCCCCCACGATTGTAGCTCCCATGCCGTTGCGAACGGCGGTCAGTCGCGAACGCGATCCATCGACTTCGAGGGCCACATCGAGATTGAGGCCGTGCTGTCGGGCAATGGTATCGACGAAGTTTCGCAAGGGGTTACCCGGAGCCGGCAGGACCAATGGCTGGCGTACGAGCATCGCGAGCGCAATCGTATCCTCAATGGCCCCATCTCCCGCCGAAACGTGAAACAGCTTTTCGCGCGCGATGGGTTCGTCGGTTCGTCCGGTGTTTCCGGTCAGATAGAGGGCGATGTCGGCCTCACCGCGCTCGAGCTTTTGAGCAATGTCGCGCGTGCCGGCCTCCTGGATGTGGAGCGTGATCCCTGGCAACTCGCTTGAAACGCGCTCCAGGAGCAGCGGCGTCAGGCCTGCAGCAAGCGAGGAAATTACGGCGATCCGAACGCGCTGCGCCGGGAGGGAATGTTGGCGACCCAGTCGCTCCAGCGCCTGCTCCGCCTCATCCACTTGCGAGACAATCGCGCTGGCATGCTGGCGCAGGAGCCGTCCGGCCTCGGTCAGGCGGACGCCATCTCGGCTGCGCTCGAAGAGCACGTGACCGGTCAGCCTTTCGAGTTCGGCGACGTGATAGCTCAGCGCCGGCTGAGCCAGATTGAGTAGGCGCGCGGCAGCCGACATCGAACCGCAATCGGCGATGACCTGAAAGTAGCGAAGCCGGCGCAAGTCGAGGGATCCACGCATGAAATGACCATACAGGACTTTTATGGATCGGCTTCAGGATTCTCTATTAGGGAGCACCTTTGGTGGCTGGCTAGAACGGTGGTGAACAATTTCGGAGCCTATCTTGTACAATCTCAAGCTTCACCAGCCCAAGCGTCGTGTCAGCCAGGACATGATCGCCAAGTATCGGGAAATTCCTGCCGCGGTCGTCGGCGACTGCATGAACCGCATCCAGGCGGCTCCGGCCGCGATCCGGCCCATGCATGCAGGGGGCACCGTGCTCGCGGGGCCCGCCTACACGGTAAGGACCCGGCCCGGGGATAACCTCTTCGTCCACAAGGCTATCGACCTGGCACAGCCGGGCGACATTATCGTGGTCGACGCCGGCGGCGCGCTGGACAACGCCATCGTCGGCGAAATGATGCTGACCCACGCCGAAACGCGCGGCATTGCCGGCGTCATCATCTACGGCGCCATTCGTGACTTCGGCCACGTCAGGAACCACACCTTCCCCGTCTACGCTGCCGGCGTCACGCTTCGCGGACCGTTCCAAAGCGGTCCAGGCCACACCAACGTCACCATCGGACTTGGGAGCATGACCATCGAGCCGGGCGACCTGCTGCTCGGCGACGATGATGGCGTGATCTGCATTCCCTACGACGAAGTCGAAAGCCTTTATCCCGACGCGCTCAAGCGTTTCCAGGGCGAAAACGCCCAGCGCGACCGGGTGCGTAACGGAACCGTCGATCGCAAGTGGATCGACGATCGTCTGGCGGCCGCGCCCTACACCGTCGACGTCGAGTAAAGCGGAGCCGGTACCATGCGCTTCATGTCCGCACTCGTCATTCTCAAGGCTGTAGAAGATGATTTACTGCCGAGTCTGGCTGGCCCGAAACCGGAACTGATCTGGGATCCGACGGCGGCGCTCATGGCGCGTATCGAGCAAGGAGAGCGCGCCGATGGCATATTCGCCATCGACGGCTCAATGCACAAACTGGTGGATGCAGGATTGCTCGATCCTGCTTCCATAGTGCCGGTGGTGCAGGCCGAATTCGGCATCGCCGCCAGCCTCGACATGCCCATGCCAAAACTCGAAAATGCAGACGATCTCATAGTCCTGCTGCTCTCGGTACCGACGCTTTGCTATTCGCGCGCAGGTGCCAGCGGCATCTATTTCGAAACGCTGATCGACCGGCTCGGTATCGGCGACACCGTTCGCGCCAAGAGCCTTGTCATTCCTGCTGGCCTCACCGCCGAACAGGTCCGCAAGGGACGCGCCGTACTGGCTGTTCAGCAAATGAGCGAGCTACGCGCCGTCGACGGCGTCCGCATTGTCGGGCCACTGCCTCCGGATTGCCAGCAGAAGACGGACTTCTCCGCCGGTGTCTTCGCCGACGCCACCGAGCCGGAAGCGGCACGCGAGTTCATCGCAACCCTGACAAGCCCAGAAGCGCGCGCCGTCTATCTCGATCGCGGACTGAACGTCCGCTTCTGACCTCCCTAAGGAGTGAAATGTCCTCTCCCCGCATCGTGCTGCTGCACGCCACGCCCGTCGCCATCGATCCGGTTAAAGCCGCCTTTGCCGAGATCTGGCCGGAACCTGAATTGGTCAACCTGCTCGATGACAGCCTGAGTCCGGATCGCGCCAAGTCGGCCGACCTGACCCCGGAACTGATCGAGCGCTTCATCTCGTTCGGGCGCTATGCCTACCTCACGGGTGCCGATGGGATCCTGGTTACCTGCTCAGCCTTTGGTCCCGCGATCGAGGCCATGGCAGAGGAACTGCCTGTGCCCGTGCTGAAGCCGAACGAGGCAATGTTTCATGCCGCCGTTGCCCAGGGCGAGAACATCGCCATGGTAGCGACCTTTCGGCCGGCAGTGGTGACCATGGAGGCCGAGTTTGCCGACTATGTCGCCCAGACCGGCTCCAGCGCCCGGCTGACCACGATCGTGGTTGAGCCCGCCATGACCGCTTTGCGGGCGGGCGATGCCGAAACTCACAACCGCCTCATCGCCGAAGAGGCGGATCGGTTGGCCGACTTCGACACCGTCATGCTGGCGCATTTCTCAACCTCGCGTGCGGCACCTGCTCTCTCTGCCCGGATTTCGGCACCGGTGCTTTCAGCGCCAGGTGCAGCTGTGCGACGGCTTCGAGAACTCATCGACTGAATTTCTACGCACCTGGAAATAGAAAAAGCCCCGGTCGCGACCGGGGCTTTTTGTTGGAACGCTGGCGCTTAGATGCGGCCGACTTCCGAGCGGGCCCAGTCACCAATCACGCTGACGGCCAAGGCGCAGAAGAAGATGGCCAGCCCCGGCACGACGGCAATCCACCAACCAGTAAGCAGATAGCTGCGGCCGAAGCCAAGCATGTTGCCAAGGCTGGTCATCGGCGGCTGGATGCCGAGACCGAGGAAGCTCAGCGACGTTTCAAGAAGGATCACTTCGGGGAAGGTGATAGTCGCGGTAACCAGCAGCGTGCTCGCGATATTGGGTAGCACGTGGCGCAGATAGATGCGCGGCCAGGAGAACCCGAGCGTGGTCATCGCCAGCACGTAGCCGCGACCGCGGGAAGCCATCGTCATGGCACGAGCCAGACGCGTGTAGCGCTCCCATCCGAAGAGGCCGAGGATGAAGATGAAGAGCGTGAGGTTGTTTCCGAAAATGGCCGTCAGGGTCAGCGAGATGATGATGAACGGCACCGACACCTGAGCGTCGACCGCACCAACGATGATCTGATCGACCCAGCCCCCCATATGGGCGGCGATGATGCCGATGGCGGTACCGATCACTGCAGAGATGACGGTGGCGCCCAGCGCGATTGCCAGGCTCGTCTGCAACGACGCAACCAGCCGTGAGAGCACATCGCGCCCAAGATCATCGGTGCCAAGCGGGTGAGCCCAGGTTCCGCCAAAGCCAATCGGCGGCGATAGCCGGGACGTGAGGCTGATGGCGTTGATGTCGAGCTTGACGAAGAGGGGCAGGATGAGAATCAGCGACAGGCAGCCCAGCATCCAGATTCCGGCGAGCACGACGCCTACCGGAAGCTGCGGGAAGGAGAAAGATGGCCTGGTGGCGGTGGCGTCAGACATCGATGGGCCTTCCTAGTGAGCTGCTGCCGCGGCAGTGCGGGGGTCGAGCTTGGCGTAGGCCAGGTCGACGATGAGGTTGGTGGTGATCATGACGACCGCGATCAACATGATGATCATCTGCAGGACGGCAAGATCGCGCTGCGCCACTGCGTCAACGATGAGGCGACCGACACCCGGCCAGCCAAAGACCGACTCCACCACGGCCCCCGCAGCGACCATGGCTCCCACCAACAGCGGCGTGATGGTCACGAGGGGTAGCACGGCATTGGTGATAATATGGCGCCAGAAGATCTGCCATTCGGTAAGCCCGCGGGCGCGGGCTGACACTACGCATTGCAGCCGGAGTGTATCGAGAATGGCGGAACGCACGAAGCGCGTGAAGATGGCTGCCTTGGACAATCCGATGGTGAGAACGGGCATGACCAGATTTTGCCAGCTCCCTATGCCGTTGGACGGCAGCAGGTGCAGGTTGACCGAGAGCAGCAGGATCAGCCCCAGGGCCAGCACGAAGTTCGGTAACGCGAAGCCGACGGTCGAAAAGCTCATGACGAAGCGGTCCAGTGGGCTGCCCGCGCGCATGGCCGCGATCGTGCCGACCGGCAGCCCGACCAGGATCATCAGCAGCGCACTTAGCCCCACGAGCTGCAGTGTCGCCGGCAGGCGCTCCATGACCACGTCGAGGGCAGGTCGGTTCGCCATGGTGGAGAAGCCAAACTCGCCCCGGAGCAGGCTGGCAACATAGGCCAGGTATTGGTCGAGAACCGTGCCGGTGTAGCCCCATTGCTGACGGTAGGATTCGAGGGCGGCACGCGACGTGTTGTCGGGATCGAAGATGGCCGTGATCGGATCGCCGGTCGCGCGCAGCGCCACGAAGACCAGCGTTACGATCAGCCAGAGCGAAATGACGGCGCGAAGGACTCTGAACGCGAGTGACATAGGATTACTCCGCAACCAGGGCGGAACCGCCCGGCAGATTGAACTCGGACAGCGCCTCTGCGGCCGATCGGATCGACTTGCCCGGCACGGCATTGATCAGCATCTGGGTATAGGCATCGCGCGCGCCGTCGGTGAAGGTGGATACCGGCACGTCCTCGACAACACGCCCATGCCGCAGCACGACGACCTGGTCAGCGATCTCGAAGACCACCCGCAGATCGTGCGTGATGAGCAGGATGGCGATACCCAGTCGATCGCGCAGGCGTTGCAGGCATTCGAGAATGTGCTTCTGGATACGCACGTCGACGGCAGACAGCGGCTCATCGGCGATCAGCATGTCGGGCTCGAGCAGCAATGCCCGGGCGATGACTACGCGCTGTGCCTCGCCGCCGCTGAGATAGGTTGGGCGGCGCTGCAATACATGCGGCAACAGCCCTACATCAGCAATGATCTTGAGGATATGAGCATGACGCTTGTCCTTGTCGCGCCAGCCGTGGACCTTGAGCACCTCGTGCAGCTGGTCCTCCACCTTCATGAGCGGATCCAGGGAATCCCGCGGATGCTGGAAGACCATTTGCGCCTTGAGCGGGGTTTTGCCGTCCTCGGACTTGTGAATGACGATCGAGCCCGTATCGGGCTTTTCCAGACCCATGGCCATCTTGGCAGCGGTGGTCTTGCCCGAGCCGCTTTCGCCGATCAGCGCCACGATCTCGCCGCGACGGACTTCAAAGGAAAGGTTCTTTGCCGCCGGGATGCCAACACCCATGCGGCGATCGCGTTTCGACGCGAAGAAGGTCTTGTTGACATTGGTGAATGTGAGACAGGCGGGCGTGCGCTTGCGCTCCGGCGTATCGCGTTCGGGCCATTCGACGGACGCTGCCGCAAACAATTCCTTGGAATAGTCGGCCTTGGGCGCCGAAACGACGTCGGCGGCGCGCCCCTGCTCGACCATGCGGCCATTTTGCAGCACGGCGATGTGAGTAGCGCGGTCACGCACGATACCAAGGTCGTGCGTAACGAGAAGAACGGTCAGGTCGTTCTTCCGCCTTAGCTCGTCGATGAGATCGAGCACTTCCGCCTGCACGCTCATGTCCAGCGCCGTCGTCGGCTCGTCTGCGATCAAAAGCTTCGGCTCGCCCAGAAGCGCGAGGGCGATCATGACACGTTGGTTGAGACCGCCGGAAAGCTGATGTGGGTACACGCCCAACCGAGCACCAGGCTCGGGAATATGCACACCGCGCAGAGCATCCACCGCGCGGTTACGCAGCTCGTCGGCGTCAGCATTGGGGTAGTAGATCCGCAACGTCTCGAGCATCTGCGAGCCGATGGTCCGCACCGGATTAAGCGCCGCCAGTGGATCCTGGAAGACCATACCCACCGACTTGCGCCGATAGGCGAGCAGCTGCCTCTTGTCGAGCGCCCAGACATCCTGGCCGTCGACGACGATGCGCCCCTCGATGAGCGGCGTGAAGGGGAGCAGCTTCATCATCGCGTGGCAGGTCATGCTCTTGCCGCTGCCGCTTTCGCCCACAAGGGCAAAGTAATCGCCCTTGCGGATTTCGAAGGAGATGTCTTTTACAAGTTCGATTGGGCGCTCGGTCGCAATGGCAATCCCGAGGTTCTCGACTTTGACAACCGGATCGTCGGTTAGGCTATTGGTCATATGCGGTCCCATTCGAACTATGTAGTCAGACGTCAGGCAACTGACGCTTTGCGGAAATCCATGTAGACCGACGGCAGCGGATCCCAGGCGACGTCTTTCCGCTTGCCGTAGAACACGCCCATGGTGTGCAGGATCATGGCCGGCGGGTCTTCGTCGAAGATGTCCATCATCGCGTTGAAGGCGGCCTTGCGCTCCGCAACGTCCAGGCTCGATTCCAGCACGTGGCCGTGCTCGTAGAAGGCCTTGTTCGACCAGACTTCCTGCTCGGACTCGTTATACGAGCGCCAGAGGCCGAAGAGCGGATCGGACACGAGGATCGGGTCGACGCCGCTGCGGATGCCGGTGCCCGGGTAAGCCATCATCTGACCGAAGTTTTCCACGATCTGCAGGTCGATGTTGACGCCGATGGACTGCCACATCGAGACCAGCACCTGTGAGGTTGCCAGTTCCGGGCCGTAGGCCGCGACGCGGATGCGGAAGGGGATCGGCGTGCCGTCATAGCCGGCTTCCTGGAGAAGCGCCTTGGCCGCTTCGGGGTCATAGACCGGCGGCGGCCGGTCAGGGTCAAAAAGTGGACCGAATGCCGGAAGCTGATGTCCATGGGGAACATCGACCAGACCGGCCCACAAGGCATCAACAATCGCTTGGCGATCAATTGCCATGGCAAGTGCGCGACGAACGCGCGGATCAGCCAGTTGCTTGTTGCGTGTATCGAATTTGACGACGCGCATGCTTGCGATCGTACCGCCGACAACCTCGAGGTTGGGGCTGGCCTTGATCGGTTCGAACTGGTCGGTCGGCACGTCGGCGATGATGTCGAAATCGCCGCTCACCAGGCCGGCAATGCGCGAGGAGAGCTCGGGTGCCAGACGATAGGTAAGCTGGTTCACATCCGGCCGACCGGCCCAGTAATCCTCGAAAGCAACCAGATCGACGGCATCGGGCGACAGCGACTTCACGCGGAAGGGTCCCGTGCCGACAGGAGCCTGAGCGAAGCCGTCGAAGCCGCCGGCGGCTTCGAACGCCGCCTTGCTGACGATCTGGGAGCCCCAAGCCGTCAGGCGCAGCTCGATGGTCGGGTCGGTGACCGAGGAGATGACGCGAATGGTATTGTCGTCGATGGCCTCCACGCTTTCGATCGTGCTCAGGAACTGCTGGGCAGTACCGAAGCCGGGAGACTTTTCATCGGTGCGTCGCACGGACCCGAAGCTGAATACAACGTCTTCGGCGGTCAGAGGCGAGCCGTCGTGGAACTTCACGCCCTGCCGGAGCTTGAGGTCGAGCGTGCGGCCGTCGACGCGTTCCCAGCTTTCGGCCAGCGCTGGCTGGATGGCCCCATCGCCTGCATAGTCGACCGTGAGCAACGTATCGTAGATGTTGCGCATGACCCGGTAGCCCGGATTGGTCTGGTAGAGCAACGGGTCCAGTTGCCGGGGAAGCTCGTCCAGGGCAACCCGGATTTGCCCACCCTCCTGCCCGAAAGCGATGCGGGGAGCACCGAGCAGCATCGTGCCGGCGGCCCCAGCGCCCAGCATTTTCAAAGCGGTCCGTCTATTCATGCGCATTTGGTTCTCCAATCCGCGACAAGACTTCAAAAGGGCCTAGGCGAACCGCGCGAGCCGACGTCAGGCCGGGCCAGACCCGACCCGCGCCTTGCGGCAAATGGGCCTGAGCCTTGCGTGGTAAAACAGTGCGTTCGTCCCCCCTGCCAGGAGCATTTTGTTGCCCCCGACAAAACCGATGTTAGAAACGTCCTAACCTGCACGTCCAATTTTTAATCACCCCCTTTTCATTGCCTGTCGATATAATAGACCGAAGCTACAATTCCGGATTGAAATGATAAAAATAGCAATGCGCAATAAGTTAGAGGCGCCGCCGGGTGCCGGCTGCGCCTCTGGGAAGGCTTCGAAAATCGGCTGAAGGCCTGCTAGCTGGCCAGATTATCCACGAGTTCGGTGACGAAGGCCGGATCGGATGTCGTCACGAAAAGGTCGGCAATGGCCCGAATTGCGCGCACTTTCTTGCTTTCGTCGCGCTCGTGAAGGATGCCGTCCTTCTCGAGGACCACGAACGAGAGCATTGAGGCCGTGCGTTCGATGAGGAACGGAAACTTGTCCTGATCGCCCTGCTGGTGCACGACGACGACTGCATGCGGCTTTATGCCCTGCACCGGTTCATCCATCGGTTGCAGACCGCTGGGATCGAGCGGCCCGGTCATCAGCACATTTTCACGCTCTTCAGCGTTGACGGCCTCGATCACGTCGCGGGCATTCTCACCCACCGCGAGGACCTTGATGAAGCGCGGCGACGAGTTCCGGTAGCCCTCGATGCGCTTGCCGGGTCGGGAAATGAAGGTGTGCATAATCATGGGGCTGCCTCCGATCAATCCATGAAGCGTCCGCCGGAGAGGTTCAGGCACTCTCCCGTGACGAAGCCTGCCAGGGGCGAGGCGAGGTAGAGCGCAGCATGCGCTGCTTCCTCGTTGTAGCCAAATCGGCCCACAGGTATCTGCGTGCGCAGCCTGTCGCGCTTTTCCTGCGTCATGGTCACCGTCTGCGCTTCGAAGAGCGCGGTGGCGATGGCATTGACCGTGACGCCGTGCTCGGCGGTTTCTGCGGCCAGCACGCGCATATAGGTCAGCATGCCGCCTTTGGCCGCAGCGTAAGGCGCAACGCCGTGATGGACGCCGGCCTTACCCGACATCGACATGAAGGCAACGATCCGCCCGTAACCGGCCTTTGCCATGTGGCGGGCCGCCGCCTGCATCTGCAATGCCGGGCCGACCAATTCGCTCTCGACTACGGCCCGCATCTCCTCGGGCGTCATTTCGAGCACGGGCTTGTTGCGCACCGGCGGCGCTGAGAGGATGAGCACATCCAGCCCCCCGAGACGCTCGATAGCTTGGTCGACCACCGCCGTCGGATCGCCCGACCCTGAAAACTCATCATCGGTCACGACTACCGCGCCGACATCTGCCAACGCCGCGGATACCGCCGGCCCTACGCCATGGCGCGCGCCAATCAGCAGCACGCGCTGGTTCTCGAGACTTGCCGAAACTTCCGCCGGCTTGCGGGCGAGTTGAATGGTCATATTGCGGCCTGCAGTTTTTGTATCTTGATCAGAGCTGTCTCGGTGTCCTGCAACACCGCGGGATCGACGACAGCCCGGTCGATGATCATCTGGCGCAGCGGTCGGATATCGCGCGCATTGTTGAGGGTGTTGCCAGCTACGACGCGCCCGTTGTCGAGGTAGATCGCGGTGAACTTGTCGTCGTCCGGCATTCCGCGCCAGACGACACGGTCCCATCGCTCGGGTGCGCCGATGATCTGGAAGTTGTCGTCGTATTGGTCCGTCCAGAACCAGGGCAGGTCAGCATAGGGCTCCGGCACGCCGGCTATGTGCTTGCCGACCGCAATTGCCTGGTTCTGGGCATTTTGCCAGCTTTCGAGGCGGATCGTCCTGCCGAGAGCCAGGCTGAATTGGCGACACACGTCACCAGCAGCATAAATGGAGGGCTCGGACGTGCGCCCCTCCGCGTCAACGCTGATGCCGTTGTCACATTCAATACCGGCGGCCTCCGCCAGCTGGCAATTCGGCATACCGCCGATGCCGACAATGACGAGATCGGCCGCAAGCCGGTCGCTCCCGGCAAGCTCGATCTCTGCCATACCGTTCTTGTCTTGGATCGAGATCACGCTGGCACCGAACCTGAATGCGACGCCATTCCGTTCGTGACGGTGTACAAGCGCGGCACTGACCTCTGGCGAAATGACACGCCCCAACGCCATGGGCGCTGCTTCCAGCACGGTCACCGTACAGCCGCTCCTCGCGGCGACAGCGGCAATCTCCAGCCCGATGAAGCCGGCACCGATGCAGACCACTTTGTGCCCCGGAGCGAGCAATTGCCGAATGGGCGCCAGGTCCCGCATCGAGCGCAGCGTGCGTACGCGCGGATGGTCCGCTCCCGGGATGGCCAGCGGGCGCGGACTCATCCCGGTTGCGAGTACCAATTGCCCGTAGCCGAGCTGCTCCCCTGTAGAGAGCGTGACGGTCCTGTCATCCGGCGCAATCGCCGCAACCCTGCTGCCCAGCCGAAGGTCGATCCCGCTCTCAGCATAGTGCGCCAGGGGTTTGAGATAGGTGCTCTCAGGGGCCGCCTTGCCGGCAAGCACATCCTTGGAGAGCGGCGGCCGCTCGTAAGGCGGGTGGTGTTCATCTCCAATGAGAATGACCGGCCGATCAGGCTGAAGACTGCGCACAGTAAGTGCCACCCAACCACCAGCCTGGCCGGCGCCGACAATCACCACGGGTCCTTGCTGCGCCGCCATGAAGCCTCCGATCGCGGGAAATGAGCGGCCGGGCTAAGCCGGCCGCCGGGTGCACTAGACGGCGACGAAAGGCTCGCCGATCTTCATCTCGCTGGCTTCGAGCGCCGTTTCCTTGAACGCGCCGTCCTCGGGCAGGATGAAGGAGGCCGAACGAACCTTGTGCGTTTCCGGATCGATGCCGGGAGGAGGCGTGCCCTTTTCCATCCCGCGCGCCGCCTTCTTCAGGCGCATGCGCGCCATGATGATGGCATTGTCGGTGGAAACGAGGTTTTCCTTGGTGCGGTCAGCGACCGGCCCCATGCTTTCCTGCAGGGACGCATCCTGGATGGCGATGCCCTTGATGCCCGAATAGTAGATCTTCTGGCGCTGAGCCTCGCGGTCCATCATGTAGTCGTTGTCCATGTTGGCTTCCGGACGGAACGTGCCGGGGATCAGCACCGAGTGGACGCCGTGGCCGCTATCCATCAGCTCCACTTCCTTTTCGGTGAGCGGACGGGTGGGGTGGAACGTCATGGTCCACGCCATGCAGTTCTCATCGTCCATCGGCACCCAGGCATGGCCATTGAGGGCGTTGCCCTTATAGGGCGGGATGAGCGTGTACCAGGGCATCATCCACTGGGTGACGCGCCAATAATGGAAGCCGGGCTCAGCCTTGCGGCGAGCACCGATCATCAGGCCACCCAGCGATTCATGGATATCAAACGTCGTGCTGGTCGAACGCGCATACTTGGCGCCGTCCGTGCCCTTGTGCAGCGGATCGCGATTGATGTCACCCGAGTGCAGGAACGATACGTGGCTGGAATCGATGCCGCCTTCCATCGCCTGCAGGTAATTGCTCTGCTGCCAGCGCTTGGAGAGGTAACGGTGGTCGGCAGGAACCTGCGCCCATTCGTATTCCGGCACCGGGGGCTGATGCTCGGGCGGCCCCATATAGGTCCAGATCACCCCACCGAACTCGATGCAGGGGTATGATTTGAGCTTGATCTTCTGACAGAAGCCGCTCGAAACCGGCTCCGAGGGCACCTCGATGCACTGCCCGGTCGTGTCGTATTTCCAACCGTGATAGGGGCAGCGCAGGCCGCCTTCCTCATTGCGGCCGAACCAGAGCGACACGCCGCGATGGGCGCAGAACTCGTCCATCAGGCCGATCTTGCCGTTCGTGTCCTTGAACGCAATCAGCCGCTCGGAAAGCAGCGATACGCGTACCGGCGGGCAATCGGGTTCGGGCAGTTCGGTGGCGAGCAGCGCCGGGATCCAGTACCGGCGAAAGGTATCTCCCATGGCCGTGCCCGGCCCTGTCTTGGTGAGATACTCGTTGTCCTTCTCTGAGATCATGTCGCTGTCCCTCTTGTTCGCCCGGCACCGGATTTCATGAGGGAAGATTGACACCCGCTACATTTGCAGTCCAATATCAATTGTACATTCTGTTATTCGGCTGGGGGAATGATTGGACCTACGCCAATTTCGTTATTTCGTTGCCGTTGCTGAGGAATTGCATTTCACCCGCGCTGCGGCCCGGCTCAATATCGGGCAGCCGCCGCTCAGCCTGCAGATTCAGGTCATCGAGCGGGAACTGGGCGTAACGCTGCTCAAGAGAACGCGCCGCAACGTCGAGTTGACCCCTGCCGGCCACCTGTTCCTGCAGGAAGCGCGACTGGCTTTGCTGCAGGCGGAACGTGCCGTGCAGACCGTGACTCGTGCGGCGAAGGGCGAGATGGGAACCCTGCGCCTGAGTTTCATTACCTCGGTGCCGCTGGTCGAGGTTTTCACTGGCGCCGTGCGCGCATTTCGCGTCGCCTCGCCCGATGTCCACCTTGAGCTCAAGAGCTATGCTTCGGTGAAGATCATCGACGACGTGCTTCTCGGCACGGTTGATGTCGGCTTCACGCGCCCATCCATCACGACGGTGCTGCCTTCGACGCTCGAAATCCTGCCGGTCTACGAGGATAATCTCATGGCCGTGCTCCCTATCGATCATCCGTTGGCTTCCGGGACCGGGCCGTTGCCGATTTCGGCGCTCAAGGACGACAAGTTCGTGCTGCGCCCGCGTGGAAGCGGCACGGGCTTTTACGAACAGGTCTTCGACATCTGCGCCGAAGCCGGCTTCTATCCGCAGATCGTGCAGGAGGCCGTTGAGGCGACGACGACCCTGGGGCTCGTCGCAGCCGGCGTCGGCATCACCATCGCACCCGAGGCGCTGCGCACGATCAATGTCCATGGTGTGGTGTGGCGCGAACTGGCCGACGCCAATGTCACCAGCCGCATCTACCTCATCTACAACCGCAACAACACCAACCCCATCCGCGAGCGTTTCGTGGAGGGGTTCAGGAAGCTTGAACTGAAATAGGAAGGGCGCCGCCTGACGCCCTTACATCAGATCGGGTTCGGCGAAGCCGGATCGATGAAGACGACGCCGTTTTCAACTACCGGCGTCCAGGTCTGGACCGGCACCTCGCAGGGCGGCTCGGTCGGCATGCCGGTGCGCAGGTCGAAGCGCCCTTGGTGGAACGGACACTCGACCTGACAATCCTCCACATAGCCTTCCGACAAATAACCTGGGCCATGCGTGCAAAGGTCGGCCGTGACGAAGACCATCTCGCCGACCTTGAAGATAGCGTAGCCGAAACCATCGATCTCCGCGCGGAGCGGCTGGTCCTCGTCCAGTTCGTCGAAATCGCAAAGCTTGGTCAGGGCGGCGCCGCGCATGGACTGGTTCGTCGTGGCCATCGTCATTCTTGTGCACCTGTGCGAAGAAGCGCACCCGCGAATGTCGCGGGTGCGCAAGTTTATGGTCAGGCAGCCTTTTCCCGCTTGGCCGAGGCCCAGTCGAAGGCAAGGATCTTGGTAAAGTCCTTGACGTTGCCGATCGTGTCGAACGTCACCAGTGCCTTGATGATCTGGTCCGTCACTTCCTGGCCGGCGAAGGACAGGGCGTTCTGGGTGACCTTCTGGGCGATATCGGCGTCCGAGAACGGGGCCTTGGGGTGACCCGGGAACGGCTTGGCAGCACCGTGCACAACCGTGCCGTCCTGCAGCTCGATCTCGACGCGCGAGAGATAGCCGGCGCCGGCGCGGGCCAGCTTGCCGTCCTTGAGCGCGCCTAGAGTCGGGTCGGCAACGCACTTGACCTGCTCGGCCACGAATTTCTGGCGCTTGCCGTCGAGCACGCGCTCGAGGTCAAAACTCTCGATGCCGATATTGCCTTCGAGAATGGCGGCCGCCACGACATAGGGCATCGAGTGGTCCGCAGTTTCGCGGCTAATCGGATGGTAGGGGTCCTGGCGCATTTCAATGAAATGCTGGTAGGAGCCCTCTTCCGAAAAGACCCGCACTTCCTTGATCTGGCTGAGATCCTTGACCTGCGCGCGCGCTTCCAGGGCGGCGCGGATGGCGCTCTGGGCCATCGAGCCGACCGGCCAGAGCTTCATATAGGTCCAGGCGATGCGCGTCAGCTTGTTGCCGGTCTGGAGCCGATCAAGGATCACAGGAACCGGATCGTGCTTGTTGGCGAGTTTGGCAATGAAGCCGTTGCTGCCGGTGAACGGACGGACGGGGGCTTCCACGCCGGCCTGGGCCAGGAAGCAGGCCTGCAACGCGTTGCGGACGGCGTCCGAACCGTTAAAGCGCTTCCAGAGCGTCAGGTCACCGCGTGCATTGAGCTCGCAGCTTTCCACCTCGTCGGTGGCGAAGTGCGGCGTGACCGTCATGCCGAAGGCCTCACGAGCCTGTTCGACGTCGAGCTTGAGCAGGCGCGCAATGGCCGCGCAGGCGCCGATGGCGGTGAGGTTGGTGTAGTCCCAGCCCCCCGGTGCCGTCGAGAACGCATCAAAAGCCGCACCAACCACTTCGTAGCCGACGGCCAGGGCGACAAGCACGTCCTCGCCCGAGGCATCGATCCATTCGCCGACGGCGATGACGGCGGCCGTCATGTCGCTGGGGTGACCGGAATTGCGCTCGCCGACATAGAAGTCATTGTAGTCGTAGCAGCGCAGCAACGAGCCATTGACGAAAGCGGCAAGGTCCGGATTGGCGCGCATCGAGGTCCCCCAGATTACAGCGCCATCGGGGCGCGTGAAGGGGCCGGCGAACTTGCGGGCGATATGGGAAGCCTGATGATCGAGCGCACCGAGCGCCACGGCGACGCTGTCGCTCAGGGCGCGCTTGGCAGCATGGCGAATATCGGCGTCAAGGTCGCCGGAAACGTTGACCGTGAAGTCGGCAAGGCGCTCGGCCACCTCATCGCGATAAGTAAACTTGTTTGCCGTCGTCATATCGTTTTCGAACCTCACGATCCCAAATTGATTTCAAGAGCACCGCCATGCCTGTCGAGGCTGGGAACTGGTCTCCAACTACGGCGGTGGTAGCCCGGGCTTGCTGCGAGTGTCCAATATTAATGCCCTGCTAAATTATTCGCGAAAGGCAATGACTGAGTAGCAACCAACACATTTGTGCAGACTATAACTCCTGACCTCATTGATATTGGACAACCTCAGTACCGACGCCTAACTCAGTCCTGAACGCTGACCCGGGGAGGTTCCCATTCGTCCGACTGTCTTGGTGACCAAGCCATTGGCAAAGAGCTGCATCGCCGAACTCGAGCAACTGTTCGACGTTCGTTCGATCGTTAACGCTGCCGATCCCGACCAAGTGATGGCTGAAGGCGGAGACACCATTCGCGCCATTGCCGGCGGCAAGGTATCTGCGGCGATGATGGAGAAGCTCCCGCGCCTTGAAATCATCGCCAACGAGGGCGTCGGTGTGGATACGACCGACGTCCCGGCGGCCAAGGCCCGCGGCATCGCCGTCACCAATACGCCCGACGTTCTCAATATTGCGGTCGCCGAACTGGCTGTCGGCCTCATGCTGGCGCTGGCGCGCACGCTCCCGGAGGCCGATCGATATGTGCGCGATGGCGAATGGGCAAAGGGGCTCTTCCCGCTGCGCAGCCAATTGCACGGCAAGACCGTTGGCATTCTTGGCCTCGGCCGCATCGGCAAGGAGATTGCCGGGCGGCTCGAAGGGTTCGGCATGAACATCGTCTATTTCGGGCGCCAGGAGCAGCCCGGTCAGCCCTATCGTTATTTCGGCGACCTCGTCGAAATGGCCAAGGCCAGCGACTGGCTGATCGTGATCGCACCGGGCGGCAAGGCAACCGAGCGCATCGTATCGCAGGCCGTCATCGAGGCTTTGGGCCCCAAGGGTCGATTGGTCAATGTCGCACGCGGCTCGCTGGTTGATCAGGAGGCGCTGATCGATGCGCTCGCTTCCGGAGGGCTAGGCGGTGCTGCTCTCGATGTCTTCGAGCAGGAGCCGGGCGTGCCCCCCGCTTTGCTGGCGTTGAGCAATGTCGTCGTCAGCCCGCATATGGGCAGCCGCACCGAAGAGGCGCGCGAGGCCATGGGCCGCCTCGTCATAGACAACCTCGTTGCGCACTTCGAAGGACGGCCACTTCCCTCGCGGGTGGCGTGATGCCGCTGCGGCTTGGTGCGATTGCCGACGACCTTACCGGCGCCACCGATCTGGCGCTGACGCTGGCGCGCAGCGGCATGTCCGTGCGCCAGACGGTCGGCATTCCCGCCGATCCGAACGCCATCAGCGGCGCCGACGCGGTGGTGATCTCCCTCAAATCGAGGACTATCCCCGCCGCAGAGGCAGTGACTCAGTCGCTCGATGCCGCGAAAGTCCTGCTCGCGGCAGGTGCCGCGCAACTGTTCTTCAAATACTGCTCGACCTTCGACTCAACCGATGACGGCAATATCGGCCCGGTGATCGACGCCCTGCTCGACCTCCTCGGCGAAGATCGAACGCTCGCCTGTCCGGCATTTCCCACGAACAAGCGCACCGTCTACAAAGGCCATCTTTTCGTCGGCGACCAATTGCTCTCGGATTCGCCCATGAAGGACCATCCGCTGACACCGATGCGCGACGCCAACCTGGTACGCGTTCTTGGCCGGCAGACCGACCGGCCCGTGCACCTCGTCGACATCAATGCCGTCAGAGGCGAGCATCTCGACCATAGGCTGTTGGACAAGCCAGGCATTGCCATCGTCGATGCGCTGGACGACGCCGATCTTCTCGCCATTGGCCACGCCGCTGCAAATATGCGGCTGGTCACCGGCGGGTCCGGTGTCGCCATGGGACTGCCGGCGAACTGGGGCATATCGCAACGGACGAACGCCACACGGCATCAAAGCCCATCAGGAAGGACCTTGGTTCTGGCGGGCTCCTGCTCGGGGGCAACTCGCCAACAGATTTCCGTAGCGATGGCGGCCGGCTTCGATGGTCTGCAGTTGGACCCGATCGAGATCGCCGCAGGGCGTCAGACTATTTCTGACGCGCTCGAATTCGCCACCAAGGCTACGGCTACGCCTGTCATCTATGCCAGCGCCACACCTGAAGCCGTCGCGAAAAGTCAGGACGCTCTTGGCCGCGACCGAGCCGGGGCAGTCGTCGAGGCATTTCTTTCCGAGTTGGCCCCCCTGCTCGTGAACCGTGGTTTCGATCAGTTGATCATCGCCGGCGGCGAGACATCCGGCGCCGTGGTTGCAGGGCTGGGGCTGAAAAACCTCGATATTGGACCGGAGATCGATCCGGGCGTGCCATGGATGTATTCGAAAGCCGGTGAGACGCAGATCGCTATCGCGCTCAAGTCCGGCAATTTCGGCGCCGACAATATGTTCATCAAGGCCTGGGATCTATTGCGATGACGGCAATATTGAGCGAGGCGACCCGGGTTCGCGACGAGATCGTTCGCGTCGGCCGATCCATTTTCGACCGAGGCCTCACCGCAGGCTCAACCGGCAATATCAGCGTCAAGCTGACCGATGGCAGTATGCTGATGACGCCGACCAATGCCAGTCTGGGGAGCCTCGATCCTGCCACACTCTCGTATCTGGATGCCCAAGGCGCGCTCATCTCGGGTGACAAGCCGACCAAGGAAGCGTTCCTCCATACCTGCATGTATTGCGCCCGCCAGGGCGACAACGCTGTGGTGCATCTTCACTCGACCCACGCCGTTGCCGTTTCCATCCTTGACGGCCTAGATCCGGGCAATCTGTTGCCGCCGCTGACGGCCTATTACGTCATGCGCGTGGGGCGGCTGCCCCTCATCCCCTACTTTGCACCCGGCGACAAAGCGCTGGCTGAGGCGGTCGGCGAAAAGGCTAATGATCACCACGCGGTTTTGCTGGCCAATCACGGCCCTGTCGTCTCCGGCACGAGCCTCGCCAACGCGCAATATGCCGTCGAGGAACTCGAGGAGACCGCAAAGCTCTTCCTCCTGCTCGGCAATCGCCCAATTCGGCCGCTGACGCCTGAACAGGTTCAAGCGCTTGAGGCGAAGGCTCTGCGATGACCAGCATGCCGGGAGCGGACGCCAAGGGAAATGCCTATGGCTGGGTGATCGTCGCCATCACCTTTCTCTCCACCGGCCTCGTACTGGGTTCGCGCTTCAGCATGGGCATGTTCCTTCCCTATATGCCGGAGGCCCTCAACGCGTCGGCGGCAGACGTATCGGGCGCGTTCGCAATCTCGATGATCGGGGCGGCGGCGTTTCAGCCGTTTGCCGGCGTCCTCTTCGATCGCCTGGGCGGACGGGCCGTACTCTCGTTGGGACTCGCCAGTGCGGCGCTCGCCCTTTGCGGGTCGGCCTTCGCCACCGACCTCTGGCAGGTCATCCTGTTCCTGGGCGTGGGCTGTTCCATCGCCTATTCCGCCGTTAGTCCCGTACTCAGCACCGCCATTGTCATCGATTGGTTCGACAAGAGCCGCGGCGCGCCCCTGGGGGTCGCCACTTCCGGGACCAAGGTTGCCATGGTCGTGCTTCCGCCCGTTCTGGCCGCATTGATCGCCGGCGCCGGCTGGCGCACGGCCATGTTCAGCCTTGGCGCGGTCATCCTGTTGATGATCCCGGTCGTCTGGATCCTGGTGCGGGAAGCCCCGCACAAGACGCGAGCCAAGGCTAGCAAGAAGGGCGACGCGACGAAGGCCCTGGATGGCGTTTCGCTGCGGCAGGCGCTTCAGATGCCGGCATTCTGGCTGGTCGCCGTCAGCCTCTTCGCCAACGGGCAGGTCATGAACCTCGTTTTCATTCACCTGCCCAACTACATGCTCAGCCAAGGCTATTCCGAGGCCCTCGCCGCATTTGCGCTGGCCCTGCTCGGCGGGGTGGGCGTGTTCGGCACCGTGGTGACCGGCATCATGTCCGACCGGATCGGTAGCTGGCTCATGCTGCTCATCATGTTCGGCGCCCGCGGCTTTTCCGCCCTTCTGGTCATCCTCATGCCGGGACCAGTCTCCATGCTGGTCTTCGTCATGGTCTTCGGTCTGTTGGGCTATGGTGCGATCGGCGTCATCGGCAATCTTGCGCCGCAGCTTTTCGGCAAGCGCTCTATCGGCACGATCCTGGGTACTGTCTACGTCTTCAATCAAGTAGGCGGAGCTGCCGGCGTTTATTCTGGTGGTATCGCCTACGATCTTACAGGCGACTACAGCGCCTCTCTCTGGCTCAGTGTCGCCACTACGCTCGTTTCCACCGTCGCAATTGCCTTCCTGCCAATCCGCCGTCGGAAGGTCGCGGAAGCCACTGGCTAGTGGCTCCTCACATCCCCGCCTTGAGCATATCCCGTATCCTGGCCGCCTTCTCGAAGTGGTCCAGGGCATGGGTCCTGATCCACCATTCGGCGGCTTCCATGAGCAGCCCGGGATCGTCGTTCTTATTAGAGAAGAAGGCGTAGAAGGACAGGCCGACGCCGTCGCCCTTCTTTGCGATTTTGTCGTCGCAGATGGCGATGGCTTTTGCTCTCAGGCTTGGTCTCATCATGGCTTCGTCCGTGGACTCGGCCTCCACATAGCGTAGCAAGGCCGGAGATGACAGCGCGGGAAACTCTGATATTCCCGCGCTGCCGGTTCTGGTTAGAACTTCACTGACAACGAAGCCTTGAGGCCGTGGTTCTGGCCGGGCGTGCCGAACTGGCCAGCGTAGCCGACGGAGAGATTGGCGTTTTCGCTCAGTTCCACGCCGAAGCCCGCCTTGACGAAGAGGGAGTTGCCTTGCACCGGGGCGCCTGCGATCGAGAAGGTGTTGCCGCCGGCAAAGGCCTGTTGCGTTTCGGGCGCGCCGCCGGTGGCGTGGGTCCAGCCGATAGCACCGGTCACCTGCGCCTTGGTGCCGTCGCCGATCACGAATTGCTGGGAACCGCGAACGCCGGCGGTCAGCACGGCAGTGCCAAAGCTGCCACCATTCGAGGAGAGCGCAGCACTCCCGCCCTCTTCGGTATAAGCACCGGTATAGATATTGGCGAGTGCCAGGTTGGCGTAGGGTTCGACGATGAGGCCGCTATCGAAGCGGAACTTGTGTCCGATTTCACCGAACACCTGGGTCGTGTTGCCGCCATAACCGGCCGTAAGCGTCTGCTCGAAGCCCGGGAACACGGCATCGCGGCTGGTCTTGATGTCGTGGTGCGTGACGCCTGCGGCGAACTTGAAGGTAAAGTCGGACACCTCGCCGCCACCATAGACACCGACATGGAGGTTGCTCGACGACGCGCTGGAGTCGCGAGCGCCGATGGACAGCGCGGATTGGCCATAGCCGACCGCAAAGCCGAGCAGCCAGTTCTGGTTGAAGGTCGCGTCGGCACCCACGAAGAGGTTGCCGGCGCTGTAGCCGACATCAGCGGCGTTGCCATCGCCCTTGAGCGTACCGCCCGAGGCAGAGGCCGACGACCAGACGCTGGTGCCATTGCCCTGCTGGTCAGCCGCAAGGCCGAGTGCGTCGAAAGCGGCGCCGATACGGTCGCCCATGGCATCGCGCAGGTCGCGGCTCTGGATCGCCAGAACGCCCTTGGTCGACGCATGGACTTCGCCCGACAGATGGTCGAAGGCGAGGCGCGCGTCGTCGGCGCTCAGGGTCAGCACGCGATCATAGATCGTGTTTCCTGCGCCCAGAGGCTCAACGACTTCGCCCGTCGCGATCTGATTGCGCGTCTGCCCGACATTGCCAAAGCCGGTCCCGTTACGGGTCAGCGCAAGCTGCACGTCCTTGTCGCCATAATTGAGCGCCGCGCTGAGGAAGGCGAGGTTGGATTCGACGCCCTCGAACTGCCCTTCGACGCCCCCTTCTGCCGTGAGGATCGTGTAGTTGGTGAGTGGCGCATAATTGCCGCCGCTGGCCAGCGTCACCACGCGCCCGCCTTCGAGGTTCGCCACGCCCGTGACGTCGATCCGGTCCGCATTGCCGTCGGCATCCACCTCGACTTCGAGCGTCGAGCCCGCACGCATAGTGAGGTCGCCTTCGACGGTGAACGTGCCAATGGACTGACCGGCCGCGAGCGTCCCGGCTACGTCGGCGTTCTGCACCGAACCGGTGCCGCCCAGCCGCCCGTCCGCCAGCACGTCGACGTCGCCGATATTGCCGTTGACGATCAACGTCCCTTCACGCACCTCCGTGCCGCCGCGATAGGCGAAGTCCCGATCCGCGAGGATAAGCGTGCCGAGATCGGTCTTCACCAACCGGCCGCCGCCGTCGATTGCCGCGCTGATCTTAGCCGTATAGTTGGCACCCGCAGCAGTGCCATCGCCGACGCGGATGATGCGGTCGCCGTCGTCCCAGGAGAGCATTTCGCCGCCGATACGATAGCCGTCGACAGCAAACTGCATGCCGTCGGGATGGACCTCGCCGAACCCTGTAACGACGTTGACGACGCCGGCCTGGCCGGTGAACACGACAAAGCCGGGATGCGGGTTCATCGCCCCATTCGCTGTGCCGGTCGCGTCGGTGAAGGCGTTGCCACCGCGCCGCCATTCCCCGTCACCGCCGTCGATCTGGCCATTGTTCCATTTGCCGGCGTCACTCCCATCCCAGAAGAGGATCGGGCCGTAGTCGGGATCGTCGGCGACGAGGTTCACCTGGCCCGCCACTGCGGTCTGCACCGCGAGGTTGCCGGCATTGTAGCCGGTGGGCACGGCGCCGATTTCGAGGCCGCGATCATCGAGCGCGCCGCCATAGTTGAAGAGCCGATAGATGCCCTGCCCGAACCCGCCGACATTGATGACGTCGACCTTTCCGTCAAGCACGATGTCGCCAGCCACATCGAACAGCGCCGCTGCATTCGCTGCACCCAGCCGCGCCTCGATCGTCGCGTTTTCGCTCAACGACAGGTTGTATATCGAAAGCGTCGAACCATCGACGCCACGCAGGGTTCCTGCATCCACGAAGACATCACCAACCCTGCCACTACCCTCCAGACGGCCGCCAGACACAAAAAACGGCGTCCCGGCAAAATCGCCATTTGCTCTGATAAAGCCTTCCTGGAGAGAGAAGCGGCCGCTATAGCCAGTGCCATTGCCATCCAGCTGCCAGCCGCCGACGCCGGTTTTCACCAGATTGGCGTCTTCTTCGCCGACAAGCGCACCGTCGAAGATCGCAAAGGAGTTGCCACTGGCAATTTCCAGCCTGCGTGATCCGAGATCCAGAACACCCTGGCCGGTAATCGCGCCGACCGTCTGGTCGGCCCACAACCGCAAAGTGCCATTAACACCCGGTGAATAGGTTCCCCGCGCGTTCAGGACATTATCGGCGCCAGCAGTCAGAATGCCTTGATCGACCTGGAATGCCTGGACGTTTCCAACCTTGCCGGTCAAGACGAGTTCTCCTGCCCCGGTCTTGGCCAGGTAGAAGGTGTTTGGCCCCACCACTACAGTGCCTGCCTGTGTAGCAGTGCCGGCTCCGACCCAGAACTTGGTGCCGTTGTTCGCTATGATATTGTTGGCGATGGAGACCCCGTCGCCATACCCGATACTGGCGGCAAGGGCGGCATTGGTGAGCGTCCCCGTTCCGAGCGCCTGATCGTCGAGCAGATGGATGTTGCCCTCGTAGAGGGTCGTGCCGCCGGAGAAGGTGTTCGAACCGGAGAGTGCAAGTGTGCCGCCACCGAGCTTGGTCAGCGAACCCGTCCCGGAAGTGAGCCCACCGAGCGTCGCGTGCTGTACCGTCTTGATCTTGGTCGAACCAGTCAGTTCAACATCGTTGGCTATCGTCATGGCGCTGGCGCCCGAAAGCACGAGTGCGGTACCATCATTGATCGCGATCGTCCCTGTGCCGGCGGCGTCGCTGTTCAGCAGCGAAAGCGTGCCGGCATTGATCACCGTCCCGCCGCTATAGGTATTGACGCCCGAGAGCAACAACTCGCCGGTGCCCTCCTTGGAGATGGCCCCGGCGCCAGAAATCACCCCTGAATGCGTCGCGGTGACACCGCCCGCGGCGGTGAGCGCATAGTCCTCGGTAAGGTCGATCGCCGCGCTGTTGGTCTGGCCGTTCGTGTAGCTGACGTCACCCGCCAGGGCGGGCACCGTGCTGATGATCGCGGCGGGCAGCGCAAGCATGACGGCAAAGGCCGAAACGCCCAGGAGCAGGCGCAGGCGACTGCGCCGCCGACGTTCGAACAGACTGTATTTGAGGCGACCAAACGACTGCTGCGACATACTTTTCTCCAAGTCAGGCCGGCCGAGGCCAAGTGGCGTCGGCGACGGGCAATGCGCGATTGCCCGAGGTGAAGATCGTGGTTGTGTCGCTGGTTCTAGGGACGGGTCGGCCAGGCCGCGCCGTCGATCCTGACGGGGCCGCCTATGCGTCCACGTCTAGTGTCTTTTGGGAGACCGCCGCTCTCGGATCAGCATGCCTCGGCGTCGCTCGCGCCCTTGGAAATCCAGCGCGCGCGGTGGATGTTCTTGGGGTTGGCGACGACGCAATTGACGTCTGGAGCGATGAGATTCTGGATGCTGGACCAGTAGATCGGGATCGCCGCCACGTCATCGATGGCTGTCTGCTCGGCCTGACGGAGAATGGTCGCACGTTCGGCGGAATCGCCCTCGGCCGAAGCCGCGTCGAGCAGCGCATCATAGGTCGCGCTGCGGTAGCGACCGAAATTGTATTCAGAGTCCGACCGGAAGAGCTGGAGCACGTTGGAGGGATCGGGCACGTCGAGCAGCCAGGTCACCCGGCCCACGTCGAAATCACCTGAGCGCAGTGCGTTGAAATGCTCGTCGAGCGCCACCGGCACCAGACGCGTGCGCACGCCGATACGCGCCCACATGTCCGACATCGCCACCGCGATACGCTGGTGCAGGTCATCTCCCGCCTGGCTATAGCGCATCTCGACCGTCAGTGGATTTCCCGGTCCGTGGCCGCTTTCAGCCAACAGCTCTTTGGCACGCGCCAGTCGTTCATCCATGTTCCAATCCGCCCATTGCGGTCGCGGCAGGGGCGCGTTCCCATAACCGGCGGTCCCGGCAGGCACCCAGGAATAGCTGCTCAGCGCTGGGGTCCGCAGGTCGAAAGGGTCGATGGCGTCACGATCCACTGCCATCGACAGCGCCATCCGCACGCGCACGTCGTCAAAGGGCGGCTTGTCATGGTTCAGCGCATAGAAATAGACGCCCAGGAACGGCTCCACATCCAGCGCTGCGCCCGTATGGCCCCGGATCCAGGGCGTCGCAGCGTGCGGCACGTCCATGAAGAGGTCGATCTCGCCGCGCCCGAAGGCATCGAGCCCCGCCTGCAGGTCGGCATAGCTGTGATAGTTGACGCCGTCCAACCGCACTGCCTCCCGCCCGTAATAGGTAGCCGAACGCTCGAGCCGCATGATGCCGGGCTCATGGCCGGCGATCACGAACGGCCCATTGCAGACGATGTTTTCGGGCTTGAGCCAGTCCCGCCCGAGGCGCTTGAACTTATCGGTCGGGACGGGAAAGGCCGAATAATGGGTCAGGGTCTGGAGGAAGTAAGGCGTCGGGTAATCCAGCCGAATCTCGAGCGTTTGCGGATCGGCGGCCATGACGCCGAGCGCATCGGGAGCCATACTCCCTTTGGCCACGGCCTGCGCATTCTGGATAGGGAACTGGATGCTTGCAAACTCCACGGCATTGCTCGGATCGAAGAGCCAGCGAAAGGCCGTCACGAAATCCTGTGCGGTAACCGCGTTGCCATCCGACCACAGGATGCCTGGTCGCAGGGTAAAACGATAGGTCATGCCGTCGGGCGAGATGGTCCAGGATTGCGCCTGTCCCGGCATTGCATTGCCGCGCACATCTTCGGCCACCAGACCTTCGAAACAATCAGCCATGGCGAACTCGTCCCAGCCGGGAAAGCCGACAGGGAAAGTCGCGACTTCTTCGCCATAGGTCGCGACGTTGAGCGTAACGGCAAAAGCCGACCCCGCGAGAGAGCCGGCAATCGCCGTCAGTGCGCCAAGCACAATGTTTCTCACGCCGCTCACCCCCAAGCCCCAGAGGCATCCATTAGTGGACAATCCCGCGGCAATGGGAAGGGCTTATGCCGCGCCGGCATTGGGCAGACGCCACCCATAATTGCCCCAATAAGCAAGGACCAGCAGCGCCAGGAGCGCTATGCTCGGCGGCAGATGGGCAAACTCGCCCGCACGAATGAGCGTGACATAGATGGCGAAACACTCGAGCGCTCCCAGCAGGAAGCCGAACGGCCGCGTCGCCTCGAAGGCAAGCAGGATGCCGATGGCCAGGCACACCGCCGCGTTGACCCAGTGCCACCAATCCGGAAAGCCCCAGTTGACGAATGCCTCGCGCATCGGCTCGGGCCCGATGGCGCTGACGATCCCATCGCCCACGAAGAACACGACGAGCAACCAGGTCAGCCAGACCGGCCAGCCAATACCCAACACCATTTGCAGCAACCTCCAGTTATGATGGCGGTGCTCTAGCGGCGTCCTTTCGCATGCGCCCCGTCAATCCTGACGGGTCGGCATCGTCCGCGTATATCTAGATATTGGCATTGCCCTGCCACGAACGGGGCGTCTAGCCTGATGGACCGTTGCAGAAGGGGCTGTTGTGGGGACAATACGCCGTCGTTCAATGTTGTTGGGGGCAAGCGCCTTGCTCGCCGGCGCTCTGCCGGTGGCGGCCTCGCGTGCCGAAACGGAGCCGGTCGTGCTCGAGATCAATGGCCGCGTCCCTGCCTCTCGCCGCTTCACCCTTGCCGACCTCAGCGCGCTCGGCACCACCCATATCCGTACATCGACGCTCTGGACCGACGGTATCCGCGACTTCGAGGGCGTGCTGGCGCGCAAGGTCATCGCGGCAGCCGGCGTCCCACTCACAGGCAAGGTCGTCGCCCGTGGCCTCAACGACTACACGGCCACCATCCCGCTCTCCGACTTCCTTGACTATGACGTCATCCTCGCCTGGAGCATGGACGGCGTGCCGCTCACGCGCCGTGACAAAGGCCCGCTCTGGATCGTCTATCCGCGCGACGCCCATGCCGAACTCGCCGACGAGCGGCTTGAGCACCGCTGGGTCTGGCAGCTCGCATGGCTGACCCTGCCGTGAAGCCCGACGGACGCATCAGCATCGGTCTCGTCGTGGTGGCGGCCGCCGTGGCGGCCTTCGCGCTGTTCCTGCTGTTTTCGATGAGCAAGCTGGTCGAGGTCGAACGCGACACGCACACGCGCTCCAACGAAGGCGTCGTCTGGGCCGTCGCGCAGGCGCAATACGAGATCCAGCGTCTCATCAGTGCCACCAACCCGCTCAACAGCCCCAGCGCCGAGGACGTCGCCCTGCGCTTCGACATGGCGCTGAGCCGGCTGGCATTGCTGCAGGAAGGCGCGTTCGCGCAACGCATCGGGGAAACCGGCGGCGCCAGCGTCATCGCCCGCGCCCGCGCAAGCCTTGAAGGTCTCGATGGCCTCATCGCCTCCTCCGGCGACACCGTCAGCCGCTACAGTCTGCGCCTCTCGCGAACCATGACCCAGCACGTCGTCGCGCTCGGCTCGGTCGCCAATGAGATCATGATCGACAGCACTCTGCGCGAAGCCGACCGGCGCCAGCGCTATAGCGAAACGCTGACCCAGGTGATCGTCGCCATCATCGGCACCACGCTCACCGGGGCTTTCCTCATCGGCCGCCTCATTGTCAGCCTGCGTCAGGCCGATCGCGCCGAGGCGCGCGTGCGCCAGGAGCGCAATTTCCTGGCCTTGCTCATGGAGGCCAGCGGGGAAGGCATCTGCGCCTTCGATGCCGCCGGCAATTGCACGCATTGGAACGAAGGCATGAGCCGGCTCTACGGAACGCCACGTGAAACCGTCATCGGCACCCGCCTCCCGGCAGCGCCTGCGCTCGGCGAGCACTTTCCGCTCACCGCCGCCCTCGTCAACCGCACCCTGGCCGGAGAAAGCCGGGACTTCGCCACGCGGGCCGGCGAACGCCACATCGAGCACTCGATCCGCCCTATCCAGCTCAAGGACCAGAATGTCGGCGGCATCCTCGTCTCGCGGGACGTCACCGAGCGCTACCAGGCGCAGCACGAGCGGCAATTGCGCGAGGTCTATCGCGATTTCGTCGCGATGGTCTCCCACCAGTTTCGCACCCCGCTGGCCATCATCGATTCCACGGTGCAACGCATCATGCGGCGCCGCGATCGCATGGACAATGACGAGCTCATGGCCCGTGCCGGCGCCATCCGTGCCGCCGCCAGCAGCCTTACGCAACTGATGGATTCCACCTTGAGCGCCGCCCGGCTCGATGCAGGCGAACTGGCCCTCTCCATTCATCCGATCCCGCTGGCTTCGCTCCTCGCCCAAGTGCGCGCCAAGCTGCTCGTGCTCGAACCGCATCGCGAGATCACGCTCGATATCGCGGACCTGCCCGACATTCCCTGCGACGCATTGCTGATCGAGCAGGTGCTCGGCAACCTTATCGGCAACGCCCTCAAATATTCGCCCGACGACACCCCCGTGACGGTCACCACCAGCGCCCACAATGGCTTCGTCGCCATCGGTATCAGCGACTCCGGACTTGGCATTCCCGAAGCCGAACGCACCCGCCTTTTCGAGCGCTTCTTCCGTGCCAGCAATGCCGGATCGGTGCCCGGCACCGGCGTCGGCCTCTACGTAGCGCGCCAGATCGCCCAGCTTCACGGCGGCGATATCGCCATGACACCCAATCCCGGCGGCGGCACTACCTTCACCCTCACCCTTCCCGTAACCGCCAGCTACAGCGAGGCCATGGCGTGAGCACTCCCGATCTTTCGGACAACAAGCGCCTGATCCTCGTGGTCGAGGATGAACAACGCCTGCGCGCCAATGTCGTTGAGGAACTGATCGAGGCCGGTTACGCGGTGCTCGATGCCGAAGACGGTATGGAGGCGCTTGAGCGCCTCGACACCGCCACGCCCGATCTCATCCTCTGCGACATCACCATGCCCCGCATGGGCGGCTACGAATTGCTGCGCGCCCTGCGCAAGCGCGGTGGGCACGTTGCCAACATCCCCTTCGTCTTCCTCACCGCGCTCTCGGACCGTGTCGCGGTGATCGAGGGGCGTGGCGCGGGCGCCGACGACTATCTCACCAAACCGGTCGATTTCGACCTGATGCTCATCACCATCAAGTCCCGGCTCGATCAGGTCGAGCGCATCCGCCAGGCCAGCAATGCCGAAGCCGAGACGCGCCGCTCGCTAGAATTGGCACAGGCCTTCGAAGGCAATCTCGAAGATCTCGCCGCTGCGCTTTCGCGACTCTCGGCGGGCGTGCTGCTCTTCGATGGCTCGGGCCAATGCGTCTTCCGCAACCCGCAGGCCGAGGCCATCATCGGCAATGGCCTCAGCCTGGCCAATGGTCGCCTGCACGTCGCCAACGCCACCGCCGCCAGTGCGCTACGCAGGGCGCTGGCCACCGCAATCGACGAAGGCACCAACCCCGATATCGTCACGGTCGCTCGCGACGGCGAGCATCCCCTCATAATCCAGTTCATCAGCCTCGGGCACGGCAAGGCCGCCACGCGCGTCCGCGCTGCCGCCTTCATCATCGATCCCAACGCCCCACCGCCGCTTTCGGAAAAGCTGGTCACCCTGCTTTTCGGCCTCACGCCAACGGAGGCGCGTGTGGCCGCCGCCATCGGCCGCGGTCACAGCCTCGAATGCATCACCGAGGACATGGGCATTACCAACACCACTTTCGCCTTCCACCTGCGCAACATCTTCCGCAAGACCCAGGTGGCCCGGCAACAGGAACTTGTCGCCCTCCTCGCCCGCAGCGCCCTACTGGTGCAGGACGAGCGTCACTAGGCCCCGCGGATACGGCGACCGACGGCCTGCAGATCCGCAAAAGCCGAATACCGGCTGTCGTGAAACGCCCTCATTCCGCCGTCCGGCGTGACCGTCGTCTCGATAGTGGACATTGCCTTCATCGCCTCAGGCAGCGAGGTAAATTCGCCGGCCGCCACCGCCCCAAGCATAGCCGAACCTAGCAGAACCGGCTCAGCTGCCGCCGTCACCAATACCGGGATGCCCGTGCAATCGGCGAGCAACTGGCGGATCAGCGACGACTTCCCCGCGCCGCCGCTGATGACGATCGCCTCCGTCACGACACCCGCTGCCGAGGCCACTTCCACTATCTGGCGCACGCCATAGCCAAGCCCCATCACGCCGGCAACATAGAGCGCGACCAAACTCTCGATATCGCGGCCCATACCCAGCCCGGCAATCAGCGCCTTGGCATGCGGATCGGCATGCGGCGCACGATTGCCCAGGAATTCGGGAACGACATGCACCTGCCCGGCAAGCCGTGCCGCCTCCGACAGCGAAGCCGACGCATCCATCGCCTTTCCGGCCAGCCAGCCGACAAGCGTCTGCCCGGCCGCCTCGGCCTCCCTAGCCGCCTCAGGCGTCGCCGGATGGTGGGTCACCAGATGATCCAGCGCGGCTCCGGCTGCGGACTGCCCACCCTCGGTGAGCCACAAGCCCGGCACCATCGCTGAATAATAAGGCCCCCAGACACCAGACACGGAATGCGCCTCGCGGCTCGAAGACATCGTGCAAGCCGACGTCCCGAAGACGTAAGCCATGCGCGTCTCGGTCGCCCCGAGGCCACCTCCAGCCCCGACAGTCCCGACGCCACCTGCATGTGCATCGATGAGCGAAGCAGAAACCGCGATGCCCTTCGGCAAGCCCAGTTCCCGGGCCGCACGCTCGGAAAGCCCGTTCCCGACCGGTGCTCCCGGCGCCAGTATCTCCGTCCCGATCCGGGCAAATCCCTCTTCGACCAGGCTGCCGAGACCGATGGTCGAAAAGTAGTCGGCGTCCCAGCGCTCTTCGTGAGCGAGGTACGTCCACTTGCACGTCACCGTGCATACCGAACGCTCGAGACTATCGGTCGCTTTCCACGTCAGGAAATCGGGGAGATCGAAAAACTGCCACGCATTCGCAAAGACCTTTGGCTTGTTCTCGGCCAGCCAGAGGAGCTTGGGCGTCTGCATTTCCGGCGAAATGTTGCCGCCGACGAATTGCAGGATCGAGTGTCCCGTCGCATTGATCCGCTCTGCCTGCTTGATGGCCCGATGGTCCATCCAGACGATGACGTCGCGCTCTTCCCCGCTGTCGCTGATCGAAAGCGGCCGCCCGTTCTCCGCGAGCACGACAAGCGAGCAGGTCGCGTCGAAGCCGATGCCGCCAACCGCATCCGGGCTGATCCCGGCGCTCGCCACTGCCTGCCGCACGCAGACGCACACTGCGTTCCATATCTCGGTGCTGGATTGCTCGGCACGATCGCCCGTCTCGAGATGAACTGCAAACGGATGGCTTGCCGAAGCGAGCATGCCGCCCGCAGCATCGAACACGCCGGCGCGGGCGCTGGCCGTTCCGACATCCACGCCAATGAAGTAGCGCCCGGTCATCTCAAAGATCGTTTCGTTGCGGAAGGATAACGAGGTCGCGGATGGTAACGTTTCTTGGCCGGGTCAGCATGAAAATTACTGCATCGGCAACTTCCTCCGGCTCCATCAGGTCCCCGGCCGCCAGAGCATCCTGAAGCTTCTGGTCGGGCCAGTCGCTGATGAGCGCCGTACGCACCGGCCCCGGCGCAACTGCCCCGACGCGGATGCCCTGCGGCGCCACCTGACGGCGCAGCGTATGAACGAAAGCCTGGATGGCATGCTTGGAGGCCGTATAGACCGGCTCCCACACCACCGGCACCAGCCCCGCAATCGAGCTCGTGAAAATGATGTCGCCCGTCCCGCGGCCAATCATATGCGGCAGGACTGCCCGCACCGACCGGAAGGCCGCGTTGATATTGAGGTTGAGCATCCGGTCCCATTGGTCCGGATCGCCCTCCGCCACGACCCCGCCGATATAGGACCCGGCATTGGCATGGAACACATCGAGCTGCCCCGCCCGATCGAGGATCCGAGGCAACATGGTGTCGATGCTGGGGGCGTCGCAAAGGTCGACCGCAACTGGGAATGCCTGCTCTCCCAGCGTATCGCAGGCCGCGTTCAGCGCCTCGGCATTACGATCGACGAGAGCCACCCGGGCGCCCTGTTCGACCATTGCCCGGGCGCAGGCGAAACCAATTCCGGACGCGGCGCCGGTGACCGCCGCGACGCGGCCGGACAGTGAAAATGCCATTGCTGAAATGCCTGTTCTATTGAAGGCCCCGCCATGAGCGGCGGGGCCGATATCCGTCACTTGCCGGCAAAGGCCTGCAGCTTGCCGATGAAATCCTTGAGGATCGGATTGCGCTCGACATGGGTCACGTAGCGCATCGGGTGCCGCGCGCGGTCGGTACTGTAGGTCGTGTTGTCAGTCATGATCGGCGTCGGCACGAGCACGCTCGGGGTCCAGCTGTCATCGAGCAGCCAGGCGACGGCCGCCATGTCCCATATCTCCTTGGCCCAGCCAACGTGATCGTCCGAATATTCCTTGAAGCGCATGGAGAGGAACTTGCCGATCTCGCCGCATGGCTCGATGTAGCGCTCGATCTCGGGCACGGAGCTGTGGAGGTGCGAGGTAACGCCCATGCACGGCACCACGACCAGCGGCACGCCGCTATCGAAGAGCACCTGCGCGCCGCCGACATCCTGCATCAGGTTGAACTCGACCTGGTGTGGCCATTCCAGCGCATGTCCGCCGAGCCAGACCACGACGACGCGGTCGATAATGTCCGGCGCCTTGAGCAGGGCGGAGGCAATATTGCTGATGGCGGCGATGGCGATGACGTAGAGCGGATCATCCGGGCTAGAGGCGCGGGCACGCGCGATCAGGTCATCGACCGCCTCGGCCTCGCGGGCCACCTTGTCGAAGCCGACATATTCGGTGACACCGCGATAGACGAGCCCCTTCGGGTCCACGTCGAGGCGCTTCAGCAGTTCGAGAATTTCCTGATAGCTCAGTTCCATGCCCTCGCCGGGGCTCGACGAGCGGCTGTTGTGGAACGGAGCGGCGTAGATCGCCTCCAGCTTGATGCGGTCAGGCGACAGCCATGCCTGCACCAGCGCGAACTGGTCGTCGATCTCGTTATAGGTGTCCGTATCGAGCACAGCGCGCAGGCGGCCGGGCCGCGGCGCAAGAAGCTTGAGCCGGGCCTCCAACGGAAGGTCGAAGGCCGGATTGCTGGGGTTGGGCGACATGGTCACTCCTTGCTGCCGGTGGAGGCCACCGAATTGGTAAAGTAAGGCTGGAAGAACACGAGGATCAGCATGGGGATGAGCGAGATGCACATCGCGCCGGCCATGATCGGTCCGAAGGCTATGCCGTAGGCGCTGTTGAACTGGGCGATCGACACCGCCGCGACCTTGTATTCGGTCGCGGGCGCGATCAGCAGCGGCCAGAGATAGGCCTGCCACTGGAAGATGAACATGATGAGCCCGGCGCTGATCATGGCGGGACCGGTCAGCGGCAGGTAGATACGCCAGAACACCTGGAACCAGCCCATGCCATCCACCATGGCCGCCTCGCGCAATTCCTTGGGAAGCCCGAGAAAGAACTGGCGCAGGAGGAAGACCGCGAGGCCATTGCCGACGCCTGGCAGGATCAGGCCCAGATAGGTGTTCTGCAGCTCGGCACCACGCATCACGTAGTAGAGCGGCAGCGCGATGGCGTCGAACGGGATAAGGAAGCTCACGATCATGAGCGTGAACACGATGTTTCGGCCCGGAAACTCGATCACGGCGAGCGCGAACGCCGCCAGCGTGCAGACGATCAATCCGCCCGCGACCGTCGCCACGGCGACGAACAGCGAGTTGAAGATCGAGCGACCGAACGTACTCTGGAAGAGCGCCACGAAGTGGTCGAACGTCCAGCGCGTGGGCAGGAACGTCTCCCAGCCGATCGGATTGAGGTAGCGGAAGATATCGTCTTCCGGGCGCATGGCGCTGATGAAGATCCACCAGAGCGGCAGGAAGAACACGATGCCGGCCGCGGCAATCGTGGCGATGTGCAGCGCCTTTGCCGGCTTGATGCGCGCGGTCGTCATGCCTTGTCTCCCTGATCGCCCATCATGCGGAACTGGATGGCAACCACGGTCAGCATGAGGAGGATAAGCACGACGGTGGCGGCATAGGCGCTCGACTTGTCGCCGGTGGCGAAGGCGCGCGTATAGATTTCGTGCATGATGAGGTTGGTCGAGCGCTGCGGACCACCGCGCGTCAGGATCTGCACCGGTGCGAAGACCAGGAAATTGGCGACGGTGTCGGCCACCAGCACGAAGGTCAGCGGTCGGCGCAATTGCGGCAGCGTCACGAAGCGGAATTGCTGCCAGCGGTTCATGCCGTCGATCCGCGCCGCCTCGTAGAGCGATTTCGGGATGTCCTGGAGCCCGGCCAGGAGGATCGTCATCCAATAGCCGACGCCAATCCAGCTCGTGACGAGAATGATGCAGGCGAGCGCCTGTTGCGGCGAGGTCAGGAACGGCTGCGGGCCGATGCCGAAGACGGCAAGCATCGCATTGGCAAGACCATCCGGACGCAGCGCCGCCGCCCACACGACGGCCGAGACCGAGGCCGGAATGGCGACGGGCAGCAGGATCAGCGTCCGCCAGAAGCCGGTGCCGGGCAGCTTGTTGTTGAGCAGGATGGCCAGCCCCAGCGCGACGGCGATCTGCAGCGGATTGACGACGATCGAGAAGAAAAGCGTCGTCACCACCGAGGACTGAAAGATCGGATCGGTGAAGATGTAGATGTAGTTGTCCAGGCTATAGGTCGTTGCCCGCGGAGCGAGCAACGACTCATGGACAGCGACCAGCGCGGGCCAGATTCTCAGGATTGAAACAGCCAGGATTGCGGGAGCCAGAAAGGCAAGGGCAACCAAAACGTTCTTCGACTTGGACACGCGCCGGCCTCCCTGGCACCGCGGCTGTTACTGGATACGCGACAGGGTAGAGTTGAGCTCGCGCTCGGCATCCTGCAGCGTGGGCACGACGTCGGCGCCGTTACGCAGGTCGCCGAAGACGCGGTTCATCACTTCCTCGAAGGCCACGTAGCCGGCAGAGAGCGGACGGCTGATGGCCGTGTCGCGCAGCTCGTAGGTCATGATCTTCTTGGCGTCCTCGCCCACACCTTCGAACTTGGCGGCGAACCAGTCGATATAGATGTCGAAGGCCTTGAGGTTGACCGGCGGAATCGGGTTGGCCTCAACGGTCTTGAAGGCTCCCTCGGGGTCGAGCGTCATGAACTTGGCCAGCAGCATCGCCTCATCGGGATGTGCCGAATAGGGGCTGACGGCCAGGGCCCAGGAGCCGGTCGGGGTCACTGGCTTGCCACCCTCGAAATAGGGCACCGGCGCTACGCCGAACTTGAGGCCTTCGGCCTTCTGGAAGCCATCGAGCCGCCAGGGTCCGCCTACGAAGAACGCGACTTCGCCATTGGCGAAGAGCGGCGGGATCTGGCCGACCGGCACGCCGCGCGGCGCGACGCCATCGGCGAAGAGGCTCGAATAGAACTGCGCGCCCTTGACCCAGTTGTCATTGGTGATCGAGGCCGTGAGGTTGCCTTCGCCCGTCAGGCCCGAGCCGGCGCCGACGGATTCGAAAATCGGCTGCAGCTGGTAGTAGCGATCGACCTGCTCGAAGGTGAAGCCATACTTGGCGCCTGCTGCCTGGGCCTTTTTGCTCAGGTCGACGATCTGCTGATAGGTCAGCCGATCCTCGGCATTCGAGCCGGGATAGGGAATGCCCGCCTTGTCCAGCAGATCCTTGTTGTAGAACATCATCTGCGTCGAGGTCCAAAGCGGCAGCGTATAGATCGTTCCGTTGACGCTCAGCGCATCCAGGGCCACCGGGGTTACCAGCGGCTCGATCTCGCCGCGCAGGTCCTCGAGCGACTTGAGGTAGCCGCGCGACACCATGGCCGGCACGCGCGGGCTATCCACGAACATCACGTCGATGCTCGAATCCTGGCCGCCGATGCGCGCCTCGATCGTCGCGTTCATGCTTTCGAACGGGATCGATTGGTGCTGCACCTTGATGTTGGGGTATTTGGCCTCGAACGCGGCGATCACCGGCGCGACGACCGCGTCCTGCTCCGCCGAAATCAACGTCAGCGTCACGTCCTGGGCCATCACGGCGGCCGCGCTGACTGATGACAGGGCAGCGGCCATCGCGGCCGCAAGAGCCGTTTTCACAATGCTGGTCATGGATCCTCCCAATGAGCTTGCGAGTTTCTGCACCCGCGTGCAGAAACTAGGAATGAAATCCCTCGGGTGTCAAGCGGGGTGTGAAGAATCATCGGGTGGTGGCGCCGGGAACCAGGCGCGGAGCGATCTTGACGTGCTCGACGGTTTCGGCGCGCGCACCGGCGAGTTTTTCGACGAGCATGGCTACGGCCTGCTCTGCCATCTCATCGAGATTCTGGTCGACCGTCGTCAGTCGATGCAGGCCGGATCGCGCCAACAGCGTGTTGTCGTAGCCGACGATACCCATGCCATCGGGCACATTGCGCCCGAACTCGAGCTTGGCGACCTCCATGGCCGCCAGGGCCATGAGGTCGTTGGCGCAGAACACCGCGTCGGGCGGCTCGGCCCGGTTCATGAACTGGCGCATCACCGCCATGGTCACGTCGCGACTATCCTCGCCGCTCGCCCGCATCAGCAGCGGCAGGCCATGGCGTGCAAGCCCATCCTGCAAGCCCCGACCGCGATCGAGCGCGCTCGACGTATCTTCGGGGCCTGAAATGTAGCCGATGCGCCGATAGCCGGCCGCAACCAGCATATCCGCCACCACGATGCCGCCTGCATAATTGTCGCCGCCGACCGAACTCACGCCCCCATCGAGCAGCTGGTGATTGACCAGCACCACCGGCCGCCCCGACGCATTGAGCGATACCGCAAGCTTGGATGTCAGCTTGGACGCCGGCAGCAGGATGCCATCGACCTGGTATGAAAGCATGCGCTCGAGCAGGTCATCCATTCGCGATGCGTCGCCGACCAGCAGCAGGATGCCGATGCCGCGCTTCTGCAGCGCCATCGACAGCCGCTCCAGCAATTCGGCGTAGAACGGGTTGGTCAGGTCAGAACAGATCACCCCCACCAGCCCGCTGCTTTGCTTGGACAGCGAGCGCGCGATGGCATTGGGCCGATAGCCCAGCATCTCGGCTGCGGCGAGCACCTTGGCCCGCGTTTCCGGCGACACGTAGGTGTTGGGGGTAAAGGTGCGCGATACCGCCGACCGGGACACTCCGGCAAGCTTTGCGACGTCTATCGATGCGGGTCCGCGCTTCTTCATGACCGGCATACCGCCAGATATCTACTTGACCGTCAACGAAAGTCGTATCTATTCTGCACCCGCGTGCAGATGGAGGATAGCGGTTGAGTACGTTGGCGCTGAGGGGCGTGAAGAAATCCTACGCCGCCGTGCAGGTTCTGCACTCGGTGGACATGGAAGTTCAGGAAGGCGAATTCGTCGTGCTGGTCGGCCCGTCGGGCTGCGGCAAGTCGACCATGCTGCGCATGATCGCCGGGCTGGAAGAGGTCACAGAGGGCGAGATTCGCATCGATGGCCGGGTGGTCAACAACGACACGCCCAAGCAGCGCAACATCGCCATGGTGTTCCAGAACTACGCGCTATACCCCCACATGACCGTGCGCCAGAACATCGGCATCAACCTCGAAATTGCCGGCGTCGGCAAACAGGAAGTGGAGCGCCGTGTCCGTGCCGCAGCCGAGTTGCTGGGCATCGAGGACTATCTCGATCGCCGCCCCGCTCAGCTTTCCGGCGGCCAGCGCCAGCGCGTGGCCATGGGTCGCGCCATCGTCCGCGATCCGGCGGTTTTTCTGTTTGACGAACCGCTGAGCAATCTGGACGCCAAGCTGCGCGTCCAGATGCGCTCGGAGATCAAGGCGCTCCAGACCAAGATGCCGCGCACCTCGATCTACGTGACGCACGACCAGACCGAGGCCATGACGCTTGCCGATCGCGTCGTCATCATGAACCAGGGCCGCATCGAGCAGATGGGCACGGCCATGGACGTCTATAGCCGCCCCGAAAACACGTTCGTTGCGAGCTTCATCGGCTCACCCGCCATGAACATCTTCGAAACGCCGATCAGCAGCGTCGACGGCGCCCCCGCCTTCGAGCTCGGCGGCGCCCGATTGCCCCTGCCCCCTGGCATCCAACCCACCGAGCCAGTCCTGGTCGGGCTTCGGCCGGAACATATCGCCATCGATCCTTCCGGCAAGGCCAAGGCCGAAGTGCTCTATGTCGAACCGATGGGCGCCCAGACCCAAATAGCCGCTCGCGCAGGCACGCAGGACCTGGTCATCGTCTGCCCCGGCACCACGATCGTCAAAACCGGCGAAACCTTGGGGCTCACGATCGCACCGGACAATATTCACGTCTTCTCGAAGGCCACCGGCCAGCGCCTCTAGCACTCCTTACGAACGGATCGTCTCCATGACCCGCATCATCGGCCACCGCGGCGCGCGCAATCTGTGGCCTGAAAACAGCCTGACCGGTTTCCGGAATCTCCTCGAATTGCCGGTGGAAGGCGTCGAGTTCGACATCCATCTCACCAAGGCCGGCGAACTGCTCGTGATCCACGACCCCACCCTCGACCGCACTACCGAAGGCTCCGGTCCGGTCGAGAACCTGGCGGCCGAAGCACGCCGCAGCCTGCGCCTCAAAGACAGCCAGGACGGCATTCCCGACCTCGATTCCGTGCTGGCCCTCTTCGCCGACAGCGACATGGAGCTGCACATCGAACTCAAGGATTCCGCCGAAGGCCGCCCCTATCCCGGCCTCGCGGCTAGGGTGCTAGAAGCAGTCGGGCGCCACGGCCTGCAAGACCGCTCGATCCTGACCAGCTTCACCCCCGACGTGCTCGCCGAAATCCGTCGGCTTTCGCCGACCACCCAAACACTCAACTCGTTTCACACCCCCACCGCCGAAGCCGAAGGCCTCGAACCCGCCCTCCACACGCGCAACGCGGTCGCCGACCTCATCGCCGTCGAAAAGAGCCTGCTGGACAAGCATTGGGCGTCCATCGTCGCACTCGTACCGCTCGACCGCCTGGGCGTCTGGGTGCCCAATACCGAGGCCGACCTGCGCTACTGGCTCAACCGTGGCCTGCGCCAGATCACCACCGACGACCCGGTGCTCGCCCTCGCCACGCGCAATTCCCCGGCGGCCTGATGCGCGATCTCATCATCTTCGATTGCGATGGCGTCCTCATCGACAGCGAACCGCTGGCCAGCCGCACGTTGGCCGAAGCACTGCAGGCCGCCGGCATCGCGATCACCCCAGAAGAATCGCACCGCGTCTTCACCGGCAAGTCCGAACCCGACATCCGCCGCCTCTGCACCGAACACTACGGCCTCGAGAACGTCGACGCCGTCTTCGCCGGCTGGCACGACGTGCTTCATGCCGCCTTCGAGCGCGAACTCCAGCCCATGCCCGGCATGTTCGAAATCGTCTCGCGACTTCAAACGGCCAAGTGCGTAGCCTCCAACAGCCGCCTCGTCCGCCTGCGCGCCAGCCTTGGTCGCACGCCGCTCTGGGATCTTTTCGCCCCGCACGTCTACAGCGCAGAAATGGTCGCGCGCCCCAAGCCGGCACCCGACCTGCTGCTCCACTGCGCCTCCAGCCTGGGCATCTTCCCACACGACTGCGCCATGATCGACGACAGCCCCCACGGCATCGCCTCGGCTCAGGCCGCGGGCATGCTCGCAATAGGCTTCGTCGACCCCAATGACCCGCGCCCGAACCGAAGCGAGTGTCTCAAGGAAGCCGGGGCAAGCTTGGTCGCCACCGGATCAGCGGAACTGGCGACGATCCTCAAAGCCGGCTAGGCCCCTCGCACTCTCGCACGAAGAAATTGCCGCGTTTCCGGCTTGCCATGCAGCCCGAACCACGGGAAATCTCGTCGACCTGAAAGCTGGAGCGCTTCCGTGACCGTTCGCCTATCCCCCGTCGCCCTTCCCGATTTCGGCCCGCTCGGCGTGCAGCCGGAAGTGCCCAGCGCTGTCTTCGCGGCTCGTGCCGACGAGGCCCTGCGGCGCGCCGGTACCGATTGGCTCGCCGTCTATGCCGACCGCGAGCATTTCGGCAATATTGCCTTCCTCTCCGGCTTCGAACCGCGCTTCGAAGAGGCCTTGCTGCTGCTCGGCCCCGACGGCCGCCGGCTGCTGCTGACGGGCAATGAATCCGAGAGCTACGCCCCGCTCGCGCGCCTGCCCGGACTCGAGGTCCTCCTGATGCAGGGCTTCAGCCTCATGGGCCAGGACCGTAGCCGCTATCCGCGCCTCGGCGAGCGGCTGAAAGATGCCGGCATCGGCAAGGGCCAGAGCATCGGCGTCGTCGGCTGGAAGTATATGACGCCTGAAGTTGGCGAGACCGAACCCGGCTATTTCGTGCCGGATTTCCTCATCGAAGCGCTCGCAAGCGTGGCCGGCGGGCGTGACCTGCTCAGCGAAGCCACTTCCCACCTCCTGCATCCGGCCAACGGCCTGCGCACCATTCTCGATGTCGACCAGATTGCTGCCTTCGAGTGGATCGCCGCCAAGGTTTCCAGCCAGCTCTGGCCGGTCGTCGCCGGCGCCCGACCGGGCGAAACCGAGTTCGAGGCGCTCTCGCGCCTGCCCTATGAAGGCGATCCGCTCAACGTCCACACCATGTTCGCCTCGGCCAGCGCCGGCGAAAACGTCATCGGCCTCCGCAGCCCCACAGCTCGCAAGCTCAGGCAGGGCGATGGCGTCACCACTGCCCTCGGCCTGTGGGGCGCGCTTTCCTCGCGGGCGGGCCTGCTCGATACCGAGAATGCCGAGTTCCTGGAGGTCGCGACCCACTATTTCAACGGCCTCTGCACCTGGTACGAAACCGTGGGCCTCGGCGTTCCGGGCGGAACAGTCGATGCGGCGGTCAAGGAAACCCTTGCCAAAGGCAAGCTTCGTCCCGCACTCAATCCCGGCCATCTCGGCGGCCACGAAGAGTGGCACCACACCCCGATCCGCCCTGGCTCGACCGAGCAACTTGCCAGCGGCATGCTGCTACAGGTCGATGTCATCCCCACCCCGCTGCGCGCCGGCTGGTCCCTCAATTGCGAGGACACGGTGGTGCTGGCCGACGCCGCGCTGCGGGCGGAGATTGCGCAACGCCATCCTCAGGCCTGGGCTCGCATCGAAGCGCGGCGGAAGTTCATGGCGGAAAAGATCGGCATGCCGCTCAAAGCGGAAATCCTGCCTTTGTCCTCGACGCCCCTCTACCTTGCGCCGTTCTGGCTCCGCGCAGATCACGTGCTGACGCGCGCGTAATATGGAAGCGGGCGCCTTGGCGCCCGCTCTCCCTACATATTGACGTAAACCGGCCCCTCTCCGCCCTGTGGCGGTTGCCAGTCGATGTTCTGGTTGGGGTCCTTGATATCGCACGTCTTGCAGTGCACGCAGTTCTGCGCATTGATCACGAACCGCGCCTCATCGCCCGTGCCCATCCATTCATAGACGCCGGCCGGACAATAGCGGGTCGAGGGGCCCGCGAATTCGGCAAGTTCGGATTGCTTCTGCAAAGCCGCATCGGCGAGCTTGAGATGCACGGGCTGGTCTTCGGCGTGATTGGTGTTGGAGAGATAGACCGAGGAGAGGCGGTCGAAGCTCACCACGCCATCAGGCGTCGGGTAGGCGATGCGCTCATGCCTTGCGGCCGGCTCGAGGCTGGCATGGTCAGGCTTGCCGTGCCGGAGCGTGCCGAAGGGCGACCAGCCGCCAAAGAGCGTCGTCAGCCACATATCCGCGCCCGCCATGGCGATGCCGGCATAGGTGCCGAAACGCGACCAGAGCGGCTTGACGTTACGCACTAGCCGCAGGTCCTGCCCGATGGGCCCCTGTCGCCACCCCGCCTCATAGGCATCGAGCGTATCGCGGCTGCGGCCGGCGCCGATGGCGGCGGCGACAGCGTTGGCGGCCTCGATGCCCGAGAGCACCGCATTATGCGAGCCCTTTATGCGCGGCACGTTGACGAAGCCGGCGGCACAGCCAACCAGCGCGCCACCGGGGAACACGAGCTTGGGCACCGATTGCCAACCGCCCTCGGTGATAGCGCGCGCGCCGTAGGCAATGCGCCGCCCACCCTCGAAAACCGGCTTGATGGCCTTGTGCGTCTTGAAGCGCTGGAACTCTTCGAACGGGGAGAGATAGGGGTTGGCGTAGTTGAGGTGAACAACGAAGCCGACCGCCATAAGGTTGTTGTCGAGGTGATAGAGGAACGAGCCGCCGCCCGTGCGCCCATCCAGCGGCCAGCCAAAGCTGTGCTGCACGAGGCCGGGCCGATGACGCTCGGGCGCCACTTCCCAAAGCTCCTTGATGCCGATGCCGAATTTGGGCACGTCGCGCCCCGCATCGAGCCCGAAGCGACGGATGGCGCGCTTGGAGAGCGAGCCGCGCGCGCCCTCGGCCAGCAACACGTATTTGCCCAGCAGTTTCATGCCCGGCGTGTAGTCGGGCCCGTGCGAGCCGTCCTTGTGCACGCCCATGTCGCCGAGAATGACGCCTTCGACAGCACCGTTCTCGTCATGGGAGAGGTCGGCGGCAGCGAAGCCGCAATAGATCTCGACGCCGAGCGCTTCGGCCTTGGCGGCAAGCCAGGCGCAGACCTCGCCCAGCGAGACGATGAAATTGCCGTCATTGTGCATCAGCGGCGGCATGAGCTTCATCAGCCAGGCCGGCAGCGTGAAGCCGGACTCTTTGCCGAGGATCATGAAGCGATCCTCGCTCACCGGCGTGCGGAAGGGCGTGCCTTCCTCCTGGCGCCAATCGGGCAGCAGTGCGTCGATGCCGATGGGGTCGACCACCGCACCCGAAAGCACATGTGCGCCGACCTGCGCGCCCTTTTCGAGCACCACGACCGATAGTTCGGGCGCTACCTGCTTGAGCCGAATCGCGGCGGCGAGCCCTGCGGGCCCGGCGCCGACGATCACCACGTCGAATTCCATGCTCTCGCGTTCGGGCATGGCGGCAGTCTCGTCCGACATCAGCCGGCAGCCTTCTCGGATGCGGCCGGCAATGCGGCGGTGAGCTCGGGCAATATCTCGAAGAGATCACCGACCAGGCCGTAATCGGCGACCTGGAAGATCGGCGCATCGCCGTCCTTGTTGATGGCCACAATGCAGCGAGCGTCCTTCATGCCGGCAATGTGCTGGATAGCCCCGGAAATGCCGATGGCGACATAGAGGTCCGGCGCCACGATCTTGCCGGTCTGGCCGACCTGCCAGTCATTGGGCGCGTAGCCGGCATCGACCGCGGCGCGCGAAGCGCCAACGGCCGCGCCAAGCCTATCGGCCAGCGGCAGGATGACTTCCGAGAACTTTTCCGCCGAACCGAGCGCACGGCCGCCCGAAACTACGACCCGCGCTGCTGTCAGCTCCGGCCGGGCGCTTTCGGAGACCTGGCTGCCCACATGGCGCGAAATCCCCGGATCGGCGGCAGCCGCCACCGTTTCGACCGGCGCGCTGCCGCCAGCGGCCGCAGGCCGGAAAGACGCGGTACGAATGGTCAGAACGTTACGGGCCTGTCCGGTCTTGACCGTCTGGATAGCGTTGCCGGCATAGATCGGCCGCTTGAACGTATCGGGCGCGAGCACCTCGATAACCTCGGAAACCTGCGAAATATCGAGCAGCGCAGCGACACGCGGCGCGACGGTCTTGCCCACCGCCGTTGCAGGCGCGACGATTGTGTCATAGCCATCGGCCAGCACCAAAACGGTCGCAGCCAGCGGTTCGGCGAGCTGGTGGGCCAGCGAGGAATCGTCGGCCAGCAGCACCTTGCGGATACCGGCCAGCTGGCTGGCAGCCTGCGCGGCTGCGCCTGCCTCATGGCCGGCCACCAGGATATCGACGGGAGCCCCAAGCGCCAGCGCCGCGGTCAGGGCCTTGGCGGTCTGCTCGGAGAGCTTGCTGTTGCTGTGTTCGGCGAGCAGCAAAGTGGTCATGTCAAATTCCTCCCTTAGAGAACGCCGGCTTCGTCGCGCAGCTTTTCGACCAGCTCGGCAACGCTGCCCACCTTGATGCCGCCCTTGCGGCGCGGCGGTTCCTCGGTCTTGAGCACGGTGAGGCGCGCGGCAGCGTCGACACCAAGGTCGGCCAGCGGGCGATCATCGAGCCGCTTGCTCTTGGCCTTCATGATGTTGGGCAGCGTGGCGTAGCGCGGCTGATTGAGGCGCAGGTCCGTGGTGACCACGGCCGGCAGTTTGACCTCGACGGTCTGAAGCCCGCCATCGACTTCGCGCGTCACCTCGGCCTTGCCGTCGGCAACGACGAGCTTGGAGGCGAAGGTCGCGACCGGCCAGCCGACGAGGGCCGAAAGCATCTGGCCCACCTGGCCGGCATCGTCATCGATCGCCTGCTTGCCCAGGATCACCAGGCCCGGCTGCTCCTCGGCGACGAGGGCGCTCAGTATCTTGGCGACGGCCAGAGGTTCGACTGCATTATCGGTGCGCACGAGGATGCCACGGTCCGCACCCATGGCGATGGCGGTACGAATGGTTTCCTGTGCCTGCGCCGGCCCGATGGAAACGGCGATGACCTCGGTGGCGACGCCCGCCTCGCGCAACCGCAGCGCTTCCTCGACGGCGATTTCGTCAAAGGGGTTCATCGACATCTTGACGTTGGCCGTCTCGACGCCGGTGCCGTCCGACTTGACGCGCACCTTGACGTTGAAGTCGACGACCCGCTTCACCGCTACGATAATCTTCATGTTTTTCCCTTTTCTGGTTGTGGGGTCATCAGGCGCGAGAAGATCGCAATCACCGCGTTGATGAAGGTTTCGGCCTCTTCCTTGGTCGGCAGCGCCGCAACCTGGCGTGAGACTTCGCCCATCGAACCGGTCAGGACCGTGGTGAGCGCCTTGTCCTGAAGCAGCTTCTGGTTCTGGGCGTGCCAATCGAACTCGGGCGTCACGATACGCTGCCGCTCGCTGAAGTCGGCGGGCTGGTCCGAGCCATAAAAGAGCGAGACGAGATCGCGGCTATCATAGGCGCAGAGCAGGTAAGCCCTCGTGCCGGCGAGAAAGAGCTGGGAGCCATCCGTCACGCCCACTGCGCGGAAGGCGGCCACGGCCGCCCGCGTCGCGGCCGATTGCCCGCGGCTATAGGTGCTCCACAGCTCGAAGAAGATCTCGTTCTTGTTGGCGAAGTGATAATAGACCGAACCGATGCTGACATCGGCCAAAGCCGTGATGTCGGCCACGTTGGTCTGGGAGAAGCCGCGTTCCGCAAAGAGCTTGCGCGCGGCGGCCAGGATGCGCTCGCGGCGTCCATTGGTTTTCGCGTCCCCGCTCGGGGACGTTTGGTCCTTGTGCTCGGCGTCTGACATGCTTCGGTCTCCGTTCACTCGAATGGCGTTCAGAGTTACCGCAGCGGCCGGTTCGGCGTCGACCCCTCGACGCAAGGCTTTTGTCCTGCTGCCGCTCATGCCAGGAACTCCTCGAGCAGCGCCATGAACCGCTCGGGCTGCTCGTGGTGCACCCAATGGCCGACGCCTTCGAACACGGCATAACGGGCCGTCCGGAAGCAATCGGCAAGGCCTTCGGCCTGCGGATCGGCGAAGGGGCTGGCGCCGCCGCGCAGATGCAGGACAGGACAATCGATATGGCGCCAGAGCTGCCGAAGCGCGTTCAGCTCCGGGCCGAGCATGGCGGGCGCGACGAGCTTGGGATCGCGTTTCCAGAACCAGACATCGGCCTCGACGTCGTGACGCAGGCCATGGGCGAGAAAGCGATCGACCAGCTCGGCCGAGAATTTCGGATGGGCGCGGGCAAAGCGCGCCCGGGCATCGGCGACTGAGGCATAGCTGTGGTCGTTCGACGTATTGTTCCGATCCATGATCGCGCGGCGATAGCGATCATGAACCGGCCGTCGAAACAGCCTGCGCCGATGTGCGGCGCCCAGGCCGAAGCCTTCGATGACAAAGAGGCTTTTGACCTTCTCGGGGAAGGCCGCGGCAAAGCGCATGGCGATATCGGCACCCATGGAATGGGCGACGAGAGAAACCGGGCCGCCGGCATGCTGGTCGATCAGCGCGTTGAGGTCGCCGAGCATGGCCAGGATCGAATAGTCGCCATCGGGAGACCAGGCGCTGTCGCCGTGCCCCCGCAGGTCGGGCGCGACCACCCGATAACGCGCGGCAAGACCGGTTCCGACCGCGTCCCACATGCGGCCGTGATCCTTCCAGCCATGCAGCAGCACGATGGGGGGAGAACCCTGGTCCTCGCCCCATTGCGTGGCCGCCAGGGCCAGACCACTGGATTGAAAGGCGAGTGCCGTGGGGTTTCCCCCACGGCGTTCCGCCGGCAATGGCTGGCGGGCCAGGTCGGTCATTGGTGCGCCCGCTCCATTTCCAGCACGCGGTTCTGGCCCTTGATGAGCCCGAGCGAGGAAATGTAGTAGAGCGTGGCCGTAACGAGACCGCCACAGGCCACCGCGATCAGAGCGTAGCGCAGGGCGACGCCGCCGAAAGCAGGCTTCATGGCATCGCTGATGAGGCCGGTCGCCTGGGCACCGAGGCCATAGCCGAGCAGGCTGATCATCATCACGAGGACAGCGACCGCCAGGGCACGCATGCGCGAGCCGACGAGGGTCTGTACCTGACTGTAGAGCGGGCCGGTAAAGGTCGAGGTGAAGCCGAAGCCGATGGCGAGCAGCAGCACCGAGAGGAAGATGTTATCGACCAGCACGCTGCCGATATAGAACGGCACCGTCATGAACTGGGCGATGGCCAGCAGCCAGATCGGCCAGCGGCGATCCTTACGGACCAGCTTGTCGGCGAGGAAGCCGGCGCCGACGCCACCGATGACGCCGAAGATCAGCTGTCCGAAGCCGAGGAGCGAGCCCACCTGTGCGATCGGGATTTCGAGAACGCGCACGTAATAGGTCGGCACCCAGCTTGCCACGCCCGAGCCCACGAAATTGGTGAGCGCACCGGCGAACATCAGCACGACCAGCGCCGGCTGGGTGAGGATGAACTTGATCACCTTGCCCAGCGAAGGCGCATTGGCCGCAACCGCCCCAGAGACACCGGTGCGGATCGGCTCACGCACGACGAAGAAGAAGATGATCGCGACGATGAAGCCCGGCAGGCCAGCCAGCAGCATGGCCGTGCGCCAGCCGTGGTTCTGGACGACATAACCGCCCACCGCGAGAGCCAGGAAGCCCCCGAGCGAAGCGGAGATGTAGAAGATCGAGATGGCCGAGGCCCGGCGCTCGGGCGGGAAGTAATCGGCGATGAGCGAGGTCGAAACGGGCGTGCCCGCAGCTTCCGAGGCGCCGATGCCGGCGCGGGTAAGCATGAGGTGCACGAAATTGCCCGAGAGACCCCCGAGCATGGTCATGCCGCTCCAGATGGCCGCGCAGACCGAGAGCAGGTTCTTGCGGTTGGTCCGGTCGGCGAAATAGCCGATCGGGATCGTGAACACGGCGTTGGAAAGCGCATAGATCGTGCCCGCGATCAGGCCGAGTTGCGAGTCGCTGAGCGCGAAGTCCTTCTGGATGGGCGCCATGATCGTCGAAATGATCGAACGGTCGATGGAGTGGCCAGTATAGGTCAGCATCAGCATGAACAACACGAAGTAGGCATAGCCCATCGTGAACTGTTGGGTGTAAGCCGCTTTCTCGGGAGTCCCCTCCCCCGCGGTCATCACCATTGGTCCGGCCATCCATTCCTCCTCAGGTTGGCTCTGGTTCAGCTTCTTTGTTCTTGTTGTTATTGGGCCGGATCAGCAGGGCGCTGAGCAGGCCATAGGCGGCAACGCTGGCCGACACTGCGAAGGCGGCGTTGTAAGAAAGGAACTGGGCGAGGAGGCCTGCGAGCACAGGGCCCGCGACCATGCCGGTATCGCTGGCGAACTGGGTCACGGCCATCACCGTGCCGCCCCGTCCGCCAGTGACGTCACCGGCCAGCGCATTGGCCGACGTGGCCGAGAGCGAGGCGCCCGCCGCGAAGAAGCCGAAACAGGCGAGGAACGACCACAGCGCCGGCAGGAAAAGCACGAGCAGGAACCCGGTGCAGATCGAGAGCTGGCTGAGCGCGAGCGGGATCTTGCGACCCAGTCGGTCGGTAAAGAACCCCGCGATCGGCGTGAACGCCACCTGCACGGCAGCGCCGAAGGCGAGCCCGATGCCTACCCAGGCCGGATTTTCCTGCAGAACGGTGATGAGGAAGAGCGGCAGCACGGAAACGCGCACGCCATAAACGCCCCAGCCGGTGGCAAAATTGGCCGCCAGCGCCGCGCGATAGCTGGCCGAGCGGAGCGCATCCTTGACCCGCATGGGCGCCGTCTGTGCCGCAACCTTCTTGCCGCTCTTGTCGAGACGCGGCAGCGCCAGCGTCGCGATGATGGCGGAGGTCCCGACTCCCGCCGCGTAGGCGAAGAAGGCCACTCGCGGGGAAAAGCCGCTGAGCAGCGCGCCCAGCACCGGACCCGAGGTCGCCCCGAGATAGAAAGCGCCCATGTAGATGCCGACCGCACGCCCGCGGTGGGATGCCGGCGTCACGCGCAGCAGCAGCGCCATGGCGGCAACGGTGTAGCAGGCCGAGCCGATGCCGCCGATGCCGCGGAAGAGCAGCAATTGCCAGCCCGTCATCGACAGGCCCGCCAGCACGCTGGTGATGGTGAGAAAGACGAGGCCGCCGATGAGGATGCTGCGCTCGCCGAACCGCTCGACGAACTTGCCGCTCGGAATATTGGAGAGCATGCGGCCGAGCGAGAAGGCGGCAACGATGCCGCCGATCATGGTACTGCCGATACCAAGCTCCAGCCCGAAGGACGGCAGGGTCGGCGCCTGAATGCCGAAGCCCACGGCATTGGCGAAGTTGATGGCGCTCAGGACCTGGATCTCGCGCCCCAGCCAGGGCTTCTGGCCCGGGTCGCCGGTCGGCGCTGTCGCTGCTGTTTCTTCGTTGCGAAGCATGGCGCCAACTCGCCGTCGGTCGCGTCAGCGACCGACGAACTTGCCCTTCCGCTTCTCGGAGAAAGCCGAAACGGCCTCGGCATGGTCGACGCTGACCATGGTCGCGGCCTCGTAGAGGAGGCCGGTTTCGAGCACGGCGTCGGCGGCGTTCTGTAGCAGCCTGTTGAGCGTCTTCTTGGTGCCCTGCACCGCCAGCGGCGGCAGGTCGGCGAGGCGGCGGGCGATGCCCTGCGTCTCCTCGGCAAGCTTGTCCGCCGGCACGGCGCGATGGGCAAGCCCGATCCGCGCCGCCTCGATGCCCGGCACGCGGTCGCCCGTCAGCAGGTAGTACTTGGCCGAGGTCAGCGAGATATTGAGCGGCCAGACCACCGCCCCACCATCGCCGGCAACGAGCCCGATGGCGACATGGGTATCGGCCAGCACCGCATCCTCGGCGACGATCACGATATCGGCGAGCAGCGCGATCGTGGCGCCCAGGCCCATGGCGTAGCCCTGGACGGCGCAGACGATGGGCTGCGGCACATTGATGAAGGCCTGCACCAGCTCGGACGGATGCCGCGCGAAATTGGCGACGGTCTTGCCGGGCGAGGTCGTTTCGGGATCGGGCACGAAGCCCTTGTCCTTGATGTCGCCGCCCACGCAGAAGGCGCGGCCCTCGCCGCGCAGCAGGATCGAGCGCACCGCGCTGTCGCCTGCCGCCTGGTGCAGCAGCGCCGTCAGCGCGTCGTGCATGTCCCCGCCCACGGCATTGAGCCGATCGGGACGGTTGAGCGTTATGGTGAGCACGCCGTCGGCGAGCGCCCCGTGCACGGTCGAGAAGCGATCATAGCCGCTCATTTGCTTTCCCCTCCATTGCCGGAAATGCGCGCCACCATCCTGGCGCGAGCCTCGGCGCGCCCTGGCGCAACGACGGCCAGCGCCTGCAGCGCAGCTTCAGCTTCAAGTTGTTCGGCCAATTGGCCGCGATAGGCCTGATTGAGCAGGCGCTTGGTCAGCCCCACGGCGAGGCCTGGCTTTTCGGCAAGCTCGGCCGCGATGGCGAGTGCGCGCGACAGCAGTTCGAGCGGCTCGGTCACTTCGCTGACGAGCCCCATGCGCAGGGCTTCCTCAGCCCCCAGCCGGCGACCGGTCGCCAGCCATTCGAAGGCGCGGGCATAGCCGAGCAGCCGCACGGCATAGAACGAGCCGCCATTGTCCGGCACGAGGCCGATATCGACGAAGGCCGGCACGAACTTCGCGGTGCTCGAAGCAAGTCGGATATCGCCGGCCAAAGCCAGCGCTAGCCCCGCTCCCGCCGCCGCCCCGTTGATGGCGGTGATGACGGGCTTATCGAGTGCGCTCAGCGCCAGCACGTTGGGGTTGAACGTATGCCGCAGCGTCGAATTGCCGGGGCTTGCCGTCCGCGTGGCGCGCAGGTCGGCGCCGGCGCAGAAAGCCTTGCCTGCTCCTGTAATCACCACCGCGCGCACGGCGCTATCGCCTGCCTCGTGCAGCGCATCGGCAAAGTCATGGTGCAGGCTTTCGTCGAACGCGTTGAGGCTGTCGGGACGGTTGAGCGTCACCAGCAATGTCGCATCGCGTCTTTCGGTGAGGACGGCCCGGCTCATAGCGCTGCCTCCACGCCGAGAATGGCCGTTACCTGGCTCGAGAATTGTCCGCCATTGCCGTGGCAGAGCGCGATCTCCGCATCCGCCACCTGGCGGGCGTCGGCCTCGCCGCGCAATTGCCGCACCGCCTCGATGGCGGTGAAGATGCCGTACATGCCCGGATGGCAATAGGAGAGCCCACCGCCATTGGTATTGACCGGCAGCGTCCCGCCCGGGGCGATCCTGCCCCCGCCGACGAAAGCCCCGCCCTCGCCCTTGGCGCAGAAGCCCAGGTCTTCGAGGAACATCACGGTGTTGATGGTGAAGGCGTCGTAGAGCTGGACGACGTCGATATCGCCCGCGCCAAGCCCAGCCATCGCATAGGCCCGGGCCGAGGACTCGGTCGCGGCCGTTACGGTCAGGTCCGGCATCTGCGAAATCTGGCGATGCCAATGCGCTTCCCCGGCCCCCAGCAGGTAAGCCGGTTTTGCCGCCAGGTCGCGGGCGCGGTCGGCGCGGGTCATCACCAGCGCGCCACCACCATCGGTGACGAGGCAGCAATCGCGCACCGTCAAAGGCGAGGAGACCATCGGGCTCGCCAGCACGTCTTCGTGGGTCAGCGCCGGCTTGTCGTGGCTGAACGCCACCGGGTTGAGCCGCGCCCAGTCGCGCGCGGCAATCGCGACATCGGCGAGCTGTTCGCGCGTCGTGCCGTATTGGTGCATGTGCCGGGCCGTCGCCAGGGCATAGCCGGTTACCGGATCGCGCGGGCGGTAGGGCGCCTGGTAGGCCGGATACTCAGGCAGGCTCGGCGGCGGATCCTTGCGCTGCCGATCGGCGCGCGGCGTGCTGCCATAGGCGATGAGCGCCACTTCGCACTGCCCTGCCTCCAGCGCCATGGCGGCGTGGTAGACGTGGGAGAGGAAGGAACTGCCCCCGATATTGGTGCCGCCGCTGATGCGGGGGCGGATACCCATATATTCGCCAAAACTCAGGTTCGGCATGAAGCCGCCGGCAATGGCATAGACGGCGTCGACGTCCCTGGTCGTCAGCCCCGCCTCGGCCAGCGCCCGCACCGAGGCCTGCGCGGCGAGATCGATGGGGTAACGATCCGGGCCGACATCGCCGAGGTCGGATTCGGCGACGCCGACAATGGCCGTTGCGCCTCGCAGCTGCTTGCGGCTCATGACGCGCTCCCCAGACGATCGAAGACGATGCGAGCCGGTGCTGCCTCCCTGGCCTCGACGGCGCGGGCGCGAACCCGGTCGCCGATGGCCGGAGCTTCGCCCGCGCTCTCGACATTGCTCATCACGCGAAAGCCCTCATCGAGATCGACGAGCGCCACGATGTAGCTGGCCTCGCCCTCCCCGATGGTGCTGAGCGAATAGATCGCCCCCTCGCCGGCACTGGTGCGCCAGGCGAGCCTGGTGCCCCCGCAATGCGGGCAGACGACACGCGGATAGAAGAAGGGCTGGTTGCAGTCTTCGCATTGCATGTAGCGCAGCTCGCCTGCAGCGAGCCCGTCGCGGAAATTGCGGTAGGGCGCCAATTCGGTGAACATCACGCCGTCTCCGCATAGAGGGCTGTTGCGGCGCCGGTCAGCACGACCTGCCGCGTGCCATCGGGAGCGCAGCGCTCGACCGAGAGCGTGCATTCGACCAGCACGCCGTCCTCGCCGGCCGTGACATTCGTCACGACACCCGAGCAGGCGAGCCGGTCGCCCGGCCAGACCTGGGCGACATAGCGCACCGAATACTTCCGCAGCCGACCGAGGCCGAGCCAGTCGGCGACATAGCCGCCGAGAATGCCCGCCGTGAGCAGGCCGTGGCCGAAGACGCTCGGATAGCCGGCGGAACGGGCGAAGGGCTCGTCGTGATGGATGGGGTTGAAGTCGCCGCCGGCACCGGCATAGCGCACGATGTCGGTGCGGGTGAGCGGGCCGACTTCATAGTCGGGTCCCTTCTGGCCGAGGACCGGCACGGGTGAAACCATCATGGCGCCTTGGCCTCCAGCGGGGGCATTTCGATCACGGTCGAGCGCATGCGCTGCACCAGTTCGCCGCTTGCGTCGAAATAGCTGACCTCGCGGGTGATAAGCGTCATCTGCCCGCGCTTGCCCTGCTTGGTCTCGACGTCGACCACGCGGCTGCGCACGGTCAGTTCGTCACCCGCGACCAACGGCCGGAAGAACTCCCACTCGGCACCGCCCGCGAGGATGCGCTTCATGTCGAGCTTGGCGCTGAAGCCAGGATCGGATGGCACGAAATGGGCCGAAGCGACCACGAAGGTCGGCGGCGCCGGCACGTCGCGGAAGCCCGCCTGCCGTGCCGCCTCGGGATCGGTGAAGATCGGGCGATCCGAGAAGGTCGCGCGGGCGAACTCGGCGACCTTGCCGCGTTCGACGGGCATGTGGCCTTCCGGCGATTCATGGCCGATGAGCGACGCGTCAGCCATTGGTGCCACGCTCCAGGACGATGAGGGCATCGGCGGCGACCGCCTTGCCGTTGTCGACGCGGATCGGGTTGACGTCGATTTCGGAGATTTCCGGATGATCGATGGCAAGCGCGGCGATGCCGAGCACGATATCGGCCACGCGCTCGCGCTCTTCCGCCGTCAACCCGCGACGCCCATTGGTCAGGCGGCCGCCGCACAGGCTATCGATCGCCGCAATGGCTTCGGCGCGTCCGAAGGGCGGACGCAGCAGCACCGTTTCGGCAATGATCTCGATGAGCACGCCGCCCAGGCCCAGCGCCACGATGGGTCCGAACACAGGATCGCGCCGCATGCCGCAGACCAGTTCCATGCGCGCCGGCACCATTTCCTGCACCAGCACGCCTTCGAGCCCTGCTTCCGGCGCCAGCCGGGCGATATCGGCAAGCATCTCGCCGTACTCGCGGCGGATGGCTTCATCACCCGCCAGCCCGACACGAATGGCGCCTTTGTCCGATTTGTGCGGAATGGCGTAGGACATGCCCTTGATGACGACCTTGCCGCCGATTTCCGCCGCGGCGCGTGCCGCCCCGTCGGCGTCGGTCACCAGCGTTTCGCGGGTCACCGGCACGCCGTATTCGGCAAAGATCTGCTTGCCCTGGTGCTCCATCAGCGCCGCCTCGGCGGCCGGCACCTTGGCCAGGAGGTCGGCAACCCGGCGCGCCCGAGCAGGATCGCTGGCATATGCCGTCTCAGCCCTCGCCGCCTGTTGCGACGAAAAATCGGACATGGCGCGCAATGCCCGAGCGAGACGCCGCGCATCGGTGAAGTGTGGCACGCCCGCAGCGGCGAGCTGGGCGCTCGGCACGGTCATCAGCACACCCAGCGGCTTGTCCGAGGCGTTGTACTGGGCCGTGATCATGTCGAGGTAGGGCGGGGCCGCCCAGGACACGGCCGCAACCATGTCGAAGGAGGGCGAACCCAGCATGCGGCCGAAAATCTCGGCGCTGGCATTGGGGTGCGGCGAGGGCTGTGCCGTCACGTCGACCGGATTGTTGAGGCTGCCGAAGAACGGGGTCGGCAGGAATTCGTAGAAGGCCTGCTTCTCGTCTTCGCCGAGCGGGGGAAGCGACAGGCCCGCCTGCGCGGATTCATCGGCGAGGAGCACGCCCGTGCCGCCGGAAGCCGTCAGAACGCCGACCCGGTCGCCCTTGGCGCGCCGTCCGCCCTGGAAGATCATCGCCAGGTCGATCATGTGTTCCATGGATTCGGCCACGAAGACGCCGTGCTGGCGGCAGACGGCATCGAAGACCTCGGCCGAACCCACGACCGAAGCCGTGTGGCTCATGGCGGCCTTGGCCGCCACGTCCGAACGTCCGGCCTTGAGGATGATGAGCGGCTTGTCGAGCGCCTGCGCCCGCTTTGCCGTCTCGATGAAGATCTCGGGATCGCGCAGCGTCTCGCAGAAGGCGAGGAGCACGCCCACATCGGGCTGCTCGACGAGATAACGGAGCGTGCCCGCCACGTTGAGATCGACCTCGTTGCCGGTGCTCACATACCAGCCCAGGCCGATGCCGGCCTCGAGCGACTTGGTGGTGATGAACGAGCCCAGGCCACCGCTCTGCGACACCAGCGCCACCGCACCCATCTTGGGCATCGGCTCCTGCGGCGACAGGGCGAAATTGGCCATCACCCCGCCGTGGTTGTTCATGTAGCCGATGCAATTGGGGCCGATGGCGCGCACGCCGGTGCGGTCGAGCACCTCGCGCAGCCGGGCCTGCATGGCCTTGCCCTCGTCGCCCGCCTCGGCAAAGCCGGAGCTGAGGATCACCACGCCACCGATGCCGGCAGCCGCCACTTCCTCGATGGCGCCGATCACATGGGCGGCGCTCAGGGCGATCACCGCCATGTCGATGGGCTGGCCCACCTCGCCGACGCGTTTATAGGCGCGATGCCCCTGGATTTCGGCATCCTTCGGATTGACCGGGTAGAGCGGCCCCTTGAAGGCGCGGGCCAGGTTGGCGAAGACGCGCCCGCCGATGCCGGTCATGTTGTTGGATGCACCGATCATGGCGATCGAGCGCGGCGAGAGCAGCCGCGCGACGTTGTCGCGCGCGCCCTGCGTTTCGGCGACGGCCAGATTGCTGGTGATGGTCATGGTCTTTCCCCTCCCCTGGGTCTTTCCGTGACGCGCCTAGCGCACGAGCATCGAGCCGCCGTCGACCGAGAGCACCTGGCCGGTGACGTAGGACGAGAGCTCGGAGGCGAGGAACACGTAGCTCTTGGCGACTTCCTCGGGTTCGGCGGTGCGGCGCAGCGGATGCATCTTGGCCTGCACGGCGCGGATGTCGGCGAATTTGGGGTCTTCCATCACGGTCTTGGTCATCTCGGTGGCCGAGGCCGGCGCGACGGCGTTGACGAGGATGTTGTGCTTGCCCAGTTCGCGCGCCGCGGTGCGCGTCATGCCGAGCACGGCGCTCTTGGCGGCCGAGTAGTTGATCTGCCCGATCGAGCCGTTCTGGGCGGTCGAGGACGAGGTGAAGATGATGCGTCCCCACTTGCGCTCGATCATGTCGCCGACCACGGCCTGCAGCCAATAGAAGCCGCCATGGACGTGCACGCCCCAGATCTTGTGCCACTGCTCGTCGGTCATCTTGTGGAGCATGGCCGGAGCGGTGTTGCCGGCATTGTTGACGAGGATGTCGATAGGCCCGAGGCCCTCGCGGACCTTGGCTGCGGCCTCGTCCACCTGCTGGCGCACGCTCACGTCGCAGGGCACGAACATCGCCTTCCAGCCCTTGGAGCGGAATTCCTCGACCGTAGCGTTGCCGATCTCGGCGTTCATCTCGGCCACGGCCACGGCGGCGCCCTCTGCCGCGAAGGCTGCCGCGACGGCCTTGCCAATGCCCTGGCCGGCTCCGGTGATCACGGCAACCCTGTCTTTGAGCAACATCTTTGGTCCTTCAGTCTCTAATTGGGTGCAGGAGGCCCCACCCGGCGCCTCTGAGGCGCCGGCCAAGCGGGTGTGTCAGGTGTCGGTGGCTATTCGCGCGGCATGTCGAGCATGCGGGCCAGAATGTTCTTCTGGATCTGCGAGGAACCGCCATAGACGCTGGTCGGGCGCGTGGTGAAGTAATCGCTGAGCCATTCGCTCTCGCGTCCGGTCAGCGCATCGGCGCCGGCCACATCGAGCCCGAGCTGGGCCATGCCCTGAGCGGCGCGCGACCACAGCAGCTTGCCCACCGAGCCCTCCGGCCCCGGATCGCGGCCCGAAACGCGCATCGAAAGCTGGCGCGCCACGTTGGCGGTGAGGACGCGGGTGTCGACATAGGCCTGAGCCAGCCGCCGCCGAATGGCGACGTCCTCGGCTAGGCCGCGTTCGTTGATCTCGCGCTTGAGAGCTTCGAGCTGGTGGCCAAGATTGGCGATGAAGCCGACATCGGCCGCGCCGCGCTCGAAAGACACCGTGGTCATGGCGAGCCGCCAGCCATCGCCTTCCGCCCCGATCCGGTTCTCGGCCGGAACGCGGACATCGTCGAGGAACACCTCGGCGGTCTCGGGTGAGCCGCTATGGAGATAGATCGGGCGCGCGGTAACGCCCGGGCTGTCCATCGGCATGAGCAGGCACGAGATGCCCTTGTGCTTGGGCACTTCAGTATTGGTGCGCACCAGCAGCAGGCACCAATCGGCATAGATGGCGCCGCTAGTCCACATCTTCTGGCCGTTGACGACGTAATGATCGCCATCCAGCACGGCGCGGGTGCGCAGCGAGGCAAGGTCTGAGCCCGCGCTCGGCTCGCTGAAGCCCTGGCACCATTGCACGTCGCCATTGAGCAGGGTCGGCAGGAACCGCAGCTTCTGCTCGTGGGTGCCGTAGGTGAAGATGGCGCGGCCCAGATAGTTGATCATCCCCGGCAGCGGCGGGGCGCTGGCGCGGCCGACTTCCTCGTTGAGGATTGCCTCATAGGTCGGGGATTGCCCGCGCCCGCCATATTCGACCGGCCAGGTCAGCGCCAGGTAGCCGGCGTCGTAGAGCATGCGCTGCCATTGCTTGCGCATGGCCTTGTAGCGAGGGATGTCGTCTTCCGGAATGTCCTTCCAGCCCTCGATCGTGTTGTTGGCCAGCCAGCCACGCAGGCTCTGGCGGAACGCGGCCTCTTCGGGCGTATCGCGGTAATCCATGTCAGTGCCCTCCCAGCAAGGCGTCGGCAATGGCGTCGCGCTGCACGTCCGCGCCACCGAAGACCAGCGCATCGGTCTGTGCCCGGCGCGCGTAGATATGTGCGATGTGTTCCCAGGTCTGGCCGATGCCGCCATAGACCTGCATCACCGTCTCGGAGACCGGCCGGGCAATGCCCGACAGGAAGGCCTTGGCCTCGCGCGCTGCCAGGAGCGCCGCATCGGGATCGAGTTCGTCGACCGCCCAGGCCGCATAGGACACGATGTCCCGCCCGCCCTCGATATCGACCAGCATTTCGGCGCAGAGATGCTGCACCGCCTGGAACGAGCCGATCCTGACCCCGTACTGCACGCGCTCCTTGGTGTAGGCGAGCACACCGGCATAAGCGCCGTTAAGCACGCCGACGAGATCGGCACTCACCGTCACCAGCGCCAGCGCCAGCCATTTGCGCATATCGGCGTCCGAGAGAGGCGAGCCCACCGGCTCGGCACTCACGGCGCCACTGCGCTTCATCATGCCGCGGGTAAGGTCTGCCGCTTCCACCGCCTCGAAGCCGCTATCGAGCTTGACCAGCGCGAGCTGCCCCTCGCCCTTCGAGCGATCGAGCCCGACGGCAAGCTCGGCGCCCTCTGCGTCCCATACGACGCTCTCGGCGTCGGCGACGTCAGCCAGGGCCGAGAGATCGCGCTTGAGCAGCAGGCCGCAACGCTTCGTGCCTTCTGACAGCTCCTGGATCAGCGCCTCGTCGGCACCGGCCAGCGCCAGCAGCTCGACCGCCAGCACACCCGAGGCCGAAAACGGCGCCGGCACCAGCGCGCCGCCCAAGGCCTGCGCCGCCAGCGACACCTCGACGCCCGACGCGAGGGGCTTGCCCTCGATGCGCATGCGCAGCGCCAGCAGGCCATTCTCGGCCAGTTGCCGATAGGCATTCGCGCGATCGACGGTCTTGAGACCGGCAGTGTTCACGACAGCCAGATCGCGCGCCAGGCGATTGGCGGTCTCCTCGAACATCTGCTGTTCCGGGTTGAGCAACGCTAGCAAGTATCTTCCTCCTCGCGGCCAGAGCCGCACGAACAGAATTCGGTTCGACTACGAGCGAAATCACGCACCGAATTACCGGTTTTCCGCGCATCCGTTCGTGATCTGAACTTCCTGTATCCTCCGGCAACGACCATAATCCGAATCTAATTCGGATTTCAACCCTGCCTGCGACATTTTGGCAATCTGCGGAAAATCCGGGCCACTCGCCCAGAAGCGCCAGGGCTCTTCTAGCCGAATCCTTGAAGGTTGCGACCGGTGGAAAAGCGGAAGTAACCGAACGCGATTCTGGAAGTGCCATCGCGATGCGGCCAAAACAGAGCGAGGCGGCAGTTGCCTGCCGCCTCGCCCGATTCTCGATTTGCTTGAGAAGCCTAGTGGAACTGCGCCGTCTCGGTGCTTTCGGCCATAGCCGTCGTCGCACTTTCCCCGCCACTTACAGCCAGCGACACTGCATCGAAGTAGCTCGTTCCCACCTCGCGCTGGTGCCGCACGGCCGAGAAGCCATGAGCTTCGGCGGCAAACTCGGCCTGCTGGAGACGCGAATAGCCCGCCATGCCGTCAGCCTTGTAGGCCCGCGCCAGCTCGAACGTCGTGAGGCTGAGATTGTGGAAGCCGGCCAGCGTGATGAACTGGTACTTGTAACCCATAGCCGCGATTTCGCGCTGGAAGGCCGCCATGGCGGCCTCGTCCATGTGCCGCGCCCAGTTGAAGCTTGGCGAGCAATTATAGGCCAGCATCTGCTCGGGATGCTCGCGCCGTATGGCCTCGGCAAACCTTTTGGCCACTGCCAGGTCGGGCGTCGAAGTCTCGCACCAGATGAGATCGGCATAGGGCGCATAGGCTATGCCGCGCGCAATGGCCGCCTCGAGCCCGCCCTTGAGCCGATAGAAGCCCTCCGCAGTGCGCTCGCCCGTAACGAACGGCTCATCGTAAGGATCGATATCGGAGGTGATGAGCCGCGCCGCCTCGGCGTCCGTGCGCGCCATGATCAGCGTCGGCACGCCCATGACATCGGAGGCCAGCCGCGCTGCATTGAGCGTACGAATGAACTGGCTGGTCGGCACCAGCACCTTCCCGCCCAGATGCCCGCACTTCTTCTCGCTGGCCAGTTGGTCCTCGAAATGCACCGCCGCGGCGCCGGCCTCGATCATGGCCTTCATCAGCTCGAACGCATTGAGCGAACCGCCGAACCCGGCTTCGGCGTCGGCGATGATCGGCACGAAGAAGTCGAGATCGGTCGTCGCCTTGCCTTCGGCCCGCTCCATGGTCTGGATCTCGTCGGCGCGCTGCAGCGCCTTGTTGATGCGGCGCACGACGGATGGCACGCTGTCGACGGGATAAAGGCTCTGGTCGGGGTACATGTTGCCTGAGCTATTGGCGTCCGCCGCCACCTGCCAGCCGGAAAGATAGATGGCCTTGAGCCCGGCCTTGACCTGTTGCACCGCCTGGTTACCGGTAAAGGTGCCCAGCGTCGGCACGAAGTCCTCGCTATGGAGCAATTCCCACAGGCGCTGCGCGCCATGCTCGGCCAGCGTGTGCCGGATCGGCAGCGAGCCCGCCAGCCGCGCCACGTCGGCAGGGCCGTAATTGCGCGTCACATCGCGCCAGCGATCGGGGGCGTATTCAGGTGTCGGGAAATGCGGTTGGTCCAGCATGGTTCGGTCTCCTCCGGCGGTACTGGTCGAATTTTTCTGGTCAGGCGGCGCGGCTCAGGCCGGCACCTTGCGGCTGAAGGTGGCGGCGATCATCCCGCTCCCCGGCAATGCCTCGGCGTCGGGGCCGTCGCCCACCAGCGCCAGCCTGTGACGCCCGATCTTGCCGGTGATCGAATAACCTTGCTCGCCCAGCCGGCGCGCCTTGAACTGCGCCATGGCCTCGCCTGCGGAAGGCGCAAAGATCGTCAGGTATTCTTCTCGCTCGTTCATGGCGAAAATCTCCTCTCTCGTTGTTGTAAACATTTGACAAGAGCGCGAGACATGCAAGAACTAAGCACTCAAACGGCAGTAAACCTGTAAATCTGCCGTCAATCGACAGCCGCGATATTGTAAACTCTGTAAAGAATGCGGCGGAGGAGGAAAGCGTGGGCGAAGACGGCGACATGCAGATCGGCGGCCGCATCAAGCGGCTGCGGCGGCAGCGCAAGCTACCGCAGGCCGAGCTCGCGCAGGCCCTGGGCATCTCGGCGAGCTACCTCAATCTCATCGAGCACAACCGGCGTCGGGTCACGGTCCCGCTCCTCTTTTCAATCGCGGGCTATTTCGGGGTCGAGGCGGGCGAGCTGGTCGACAGCGACGAGGGCCGGCTGGTAGGCGACCTCATGGAGGCCTTCGGCGACGACATCTTCGCGGACAGCGACCTGACCAATCTCGAAATCCGCGACCTGGCCCACACCAACCCCGCCGCCGCCCGCGCCATCCTCAAGCTCTACGACCGCTACCGGCTGGCGCAGAAATCGGCGGCCGAGGAGGCACCGACCGGCGAGGCCGAACCGTTCCACCTCGCCACCGATGCGATTTCCGATTTTCTCCAGGAGAACAGCAACCACTTCCCGGCGCTCGAAGCCGCCGCCGAGCGCGTACGTCGCGATATCGACCATTCCGGCGACAGTCTCGAGCAGGGGCTGCGCACCTATCTCTTCAACGTCTTCGGCATCGAGACGCGCTTGGCCTCCCTGCCCCACGGCATTGCCCGCCAGTTCGATCAGCGACGCCAGCACCTCCTGGTCTCGGATATCCTGCCGCCCGAATCCGCTCTCTTCCTCCTCGCCCACCAGCTCGGCCGCCTGGCCGCCGATGGCGAGATCGACGCCATCATCGCCGAGTCCGACCTGCCGGAGGGTGACGCCCCGGCCCTGGCGCGAAACGTCCTCGCCGCCTATTTCGCCGCCGCGCTCATGATGCCTTACGAGCCGTTCCTGCGTGCCTGCCGCGAATTCCGTTACGATATCGAGCGCATCGGCCGGCGGTTCTCGGCCAGTTTCGAGCAGGTCTGCCATCGTATGACCACGCTCCAGCGCAAGGGCGCCACCGGCATCCCCTTCCACCTCATCCGCACCGACATCGCCGGCAACATCTCCAAGCGCTTTTCGCTCTCGGGCATCCACATCCCGCGCCATTCAGGCGCCTGCCCGCGCTGGAACGTCTATGCCGCCTTCCTCTCGCCCGAGCGCATCAATGTGCAACTCAGCCAGATGCCGGACGGCCAGCGCTTCTTCTGCATCGCACGCACCATCGTCAAAGGTGATTACCGCTACAACGCCCCACGCCGCTACATGTCCATTGGCCTCGGCTGCGCCATCCACCACGCGCGCGAGCTGATCTATTCGGACGGCATCGACCTCTCCACCGACGCCCAGGCCACACCCATCGGCATAAGCTGCCGCATCTGCCCCCGCCTCGAATGCGGCCAACGCGCCCACCCGCCCGCCGACCACCGCTTCGAACTCGACGACACCTCGCGCCCGGAGAGTCTTTACGCGCGGATGAGCTGACGAGCCTTGCCACGCCCCCGCAAGCATCCGAATATCCTTGAGTTCAGGGGAGGGCGACATGAGCAGGAACAGAACCGGCAGGATCATGGGGAGGATCGCCCGCGGTGTCCTGATCGCCTTCGCAACAACGGCCCCGGCCCTCGCTCAAATGCAATTGGAGTGCCGGCCATTTCCCCCGCCGTCGCTTCCCGACAGGGCTACGTTCGACCCCGCCACCTTGCCCGCCGCGGGCGATGCGGTTGCGTTCCTCAACGGGGAGACGAACGACTGCGTCCGCTGCGACCTCAAAGGGGCGCAGTTGCAGCGCCGCGCGCTCGCTGGTGCAGACCTGCGCGGCGCCGACCTTTCCGGCGCCAGCCTCCACGCGACTGTCTTGAGCAAGGCCAAGCTCGATGGCGCCAAGCTCACCGGCGCCAATCTCGATCTGGCGAACCTCAGCGCAGCAAGCCTCGTCGCCGCCGATTTGCAAGATGCCCTGCTTTATCGGGCGAACCTGAGCGGCGCGCTGCTGAACGACGCCAACCTCACCAATGCCCGGCTCTCCGAAGCGCGCCTCATGCGGGCCCGGCTCGAAGGCGCCACGCTGGCCGGCAGCGTCATGAAAGGCACTAACCTTGCTGCCGCGCTCCTCGTGGAAGCCGACCTGCAGCTGGGCAATTTCCAGGACGCCAATTTCCAGGGCGCCGTGCTGCGCAAGGCGACGCTCACCAATGCCGGCTTCGTCGGCAGCAATTTCACCTCGGCGGACCTCACGCAGGCCAAGGCCTTCAACGCCGATTTCCTCGCCGCCAATTTCGCCGATGCCCGGCTGACCAATGCCGATCTCAGGAATGCGCGGCTGGATGGCGCTTCACTGGCCTGCACCAATTTCGACAACGCGCTACTCTGATCGCGCGCCATCCTTCCACAATATCTCCAAGCGGCTGGTGCTGACGAAATAGGTCGCCTGCACCTTGCCGAACTCGTCGACGAACTGCTCGCCGCTCTTGTGGAAATAGTCCTGCGACGAGGTCAGCCCATATTCGAGCGTTTCCTTACTGCAGTTCCGCCGGACGAAATAGCTCGATACAGCCTCCTCGCGCGCACTCGGCGCGATATCGCTGCAAGCCCAATCCTCCACTCCGAAATGCCTCTGCAAGAGCCCGGCCAACCGCCAGTGATCGTTGCGCACATGCGCCTCGGCCCCGCGCGGGTCGGAGACGATCCGCAATCCGCGCAACAGTCCCGCATCATCGAACAAGGCCGAGAGTATCGCGCCCATGCCATAGACCCGGGTCGCCCCAGCCGTTCCGTCCGTCGGCAATCCCAGTGCGTCATGCCGGATCGCCGCTTCATCATCGTATCGGAAATAGACCTCGTGCAATCCCGATGGCTCAGCCGCACACTGCGAAAACGCCTCGAACCCGTCGATGAATTCCGCCGGCGGTCCACCATTGGTGCCACAGGCCTGCTCGACAAAGCCCCGCGGTTGCTCCGCGGCCGTCCTCCCAGGCAGCAAATCCCAGATCGTGCTCGCCGCCTGCACGGGGGCCGAAATGGTTGCCAGTGCCGCCAAAGCCCAGAACAGCCTCATCGCGCCGTCTCCGGGATCCCCAACACTACCAGCACCATCAACCCTTCGCTCATGCCGAGCTCCGGTGGGCGGTACGAGATGTCCTCGGCCAGGGCGTTGCCCCCCACCACTACTGCCACGAATTGCCGCCCATCCACGGAAAAAACCAGAGGCGGCGCCGACGACAGCGAACCGAAATGGCTGGACCAGAGCGGCTCCAGACTTTCATCATCGAGCGCATGCAGCGTGCCCTCCGCTGTCGTCACGAAGACAAGCCCACCTGCAGTAGCCGTCGCGCCCGCATGCAGTGGAAAGTCGAAGACATGCTGCGCCCGCACCTCACCCGTGGCGGCATCGGCCGCGGTCAGGATGCCGAGCGCGTTGTCGGCGTCGCGATAATAAGCGCCCAGCCAATCGCCACGACTCGGCGTCTTGATTGGCAAGTGCTCTTGCAGGCAGCCGCCGGCATTGGCGCCATAGATCAACCCCGTTCGAAGGCTGAACGCCGAATTGAAAGCCGCCGCCGCGCGGACATTGGCACAGCTGCCCTCCGCTCCCTCGGCGAACAATGGCGCAACGACTGCCTCAGCACCATCGCCCGCATTGAAGACGCGATACCGCCCTTCATTGTCGAAATGCCCCAGCAAGGGACCTCCGCCCTCCGCGCCGACAACGTGATACGGCCCGGCTTCGTTCGTCGCGCCGCTGGTTCCCTGCGCGTAGCGATGCAGCCACCTTACGGTTCCGTCCGCCACATCGAGCGCAACGACACCATTACCGAACCAGATGTCGCGCTCCTCGTCCGGCAGCGGCCCGGTCGGCATTGCAACGCCCCAATAGAGGGTGCCGCTGGATGCGTCGTAGCTCGCCGCCTGCGGTACGGAGCCACGCAATCCCCGCGCGTCCCCGAGATCGGCGCGCCAGAGATGCTCACCCGATGCCGCGTCGAACGCATCGAACTGCAACGGCCCGCCTCGATCCGGTCCCGAGCCGGCGACCAGCACCTTGCCGTCCACGACAAGTGGGGGTGCCGAAAGCGAATATCCATCCATCGGATCGCCCGCCGACACGGTCCGCACGAGCATGCCGGTCGCGTCATCGATCCAACGGAGAGAACCATCGGCGCCGCCTGAGATTACATAGCCCTCGTGCAGGGCCAGACCTTTATGCGCCTGCAGCCAGGTATCGAGATTGCGCTGTCCCGCGTCGGCACGCCACGCCGGCTTGCCCTTGTTGCGCAGGTCGAGCTTGTTGACGGCGCCCCAGCCATCGACGGCATAGAGATAGCCGTCCCGGGCCAGCAGATTGTAAGGGAGCGCGCCCCGCGCGTTTCCGCCACCTTCCACAGCCCCGCCGAGCACCACGCTATAGAGTGTGCGCAGCCGGCCGACATTGGATCGATCGATATCGTCGAGCGGCGAATAGCGGGTCGCCGCGAGGTCGCCCATGCTGGTGAGCCAATCCCCGCTGGCAGGCGCGCTCAAGGCTGCGCCCGAGCAGAGAAGCGCTGAAGCAAGAGCGAGCGTTCTGATTGCCTGCAACATCGGGGATCTCGGGAGGAAACGGAGGGCGGCGTTAGCCACCCTCCGTCGCGTTCCAGTTGCGGCAGACTTATTCTGCCAGTTCGAACACCCAGATCACGCCGCCCGTGGGAACGGTCGCACTTGGCTTGAAGCGATCCGGGTAGGCCGCGGAAAGCCGGGTCTGCATGGACGCGGCGTCGATACCCCAGCCGGCCTGCACGGCAACGTATTGCTTGCCGCCGGCCTCGAAGCTCGACGGGACGCCGATCACGCCCGAATTGAGCTTCATCTCCCAGAGCACGTCGCCGGTCTTGGCGTCGTAGGCGTGGAACTTGCTGTCATTGGTGCCGCCGCCGAACACCAGGCCGCCGGCGGTCGAGAGCAGCGGGCCCCAGTTCTGGGACTCGAAGGTATGCGTCCAGACCTTCTCGCCGGTATTGAGATCCCATGCCTGGACCTCGCCGATATGGTCGGCGCCATCCACGATATAGAGATCGGACCGATTGCCCTGAGTGCCCAGCGTATAGCTGGCGCCCGCGCGGTAGTCGATCACGGAACCACCCTGCATGGTGGTGCACATGTTCTCGTTGGCGGGGATGAACACGTAGTTGAGGTCCGGGTTGTAGGCGATCGGCGGCCAGTCCTTGCCGCCCCAGAACGAGGGGCAGAATTCGCCGACCACACCCGTTCCGGGCTTGGTTCCTTCATTGTATTCGACCCGGCCGGTCTGCGGGTCCATGCTCTTGATCCAGGTCTCGTGGACATAGGGCGTGCCCTTGATGAACTTGATCGGTCCATCATCGGTCCGCTCGAGCATCCACAGCACGCCGGAGCGCGAGGCATGGACGAGGCCAGGTACGCTGTTTCCGTCGCGCTTGAGGTCGACAAGGATCGGCGCAGCCACTTCGTCCCAGTCGAACGAGTCGTTGGGGTGATACTGGAAGTGCCCCTTGATTTCGCCGGTATCTGCGGCGAGCGCCACGACGGACGTCAGGTAAAGGTTATCGCCCGGACGCTGGTCACCCATCCATGGGCCGCCGTTGCCGGTGCCCCAGTAGATCAGCTTACTCTCCGGATCGTACTGGCCGGTGATCCAGCTCGAGCCGCCGCCGGTCTTCCAGGCGTCGGCATGCTCGTCGCCGGGCTGCGGCCAGGTTTCCGAACCCGGCTGGCCCGGCTCCGGCACGATGAAGGTCCGCCAGGCTTCCTTGCCGGTTTCGGTGTCGAAGGCCACGATGTAGCCGCGGATACCGCGTTCGCCGCCGGACGTTCCGACCACCACCTTGTCCTCGACGATGAGCGGGGCCAGGTTGGCGTAATAGCCTTGGCGATAGTCCTGCACCGGCACCGTCCAGGCCTCGGCGCCGCTCTTGGCGTCAAGGGCCACGAGCACGGAGTCGCGAGACATCCAGAACACCTTGTCGCCCAGCAGCGCCACGCCGCGGTTGGTGGGGTGCGAGCCGAGCATGTCGGCCGGCAGTTCGCGCTTGTAGCGCCAGAGAATCTCGCCGGTATCGGCCTTGATCGCGAGGATCTGGTTGCCGGCGGTTGCCGTGAACATGATGCCGTTGACGACGGTCGGGGGCGCTTCATGCCCTTCCGAATAGCCCGTCGACATCATCCATGCCGGCTTGAGCTTGGCGACGTTCTCGGTAGTGATCTGCTTGAGGGGGCTGTGGCCCCAGCCGTTATAGGTGCGTCGATACATCGGCCAGTCGGCATCCGCCGGCTTGACGAGCATCTCGTTGGTCACGGGCTTATAGTCCGGAATGACGATGGGTGGCGGGGGCGTTGTCGGCGCCGCCGGTGCTGCCGGAGCAGCAGGCGCTTGCTGACCAAGCGCGCTTCCTGAAAGTAATGCCACAGCCATTGCTGCGACGATCGAACTAGTCCTGGTCAGTTTCAAATTGTCCTCCTCAATCAAAACTGCTGTTAGATAGTCCTATTCAGCATCTCCTCCGACGCGGGAATCCCACCCGCTGGCGATGGCAACCTTCCCCTCGGCAAGCGTCAGTCCGAGGGAGGGCAGTTTTCTCGTGGCCGGGCCGTTTACCAGCGCCCCGCCATTCCTCAGGTCGAAAGCCGAGAAGTGGCACGGGCACTGGGCGATCCTCGTCTCCGTGTTCCAGTCCGTGACTTCGCATGCCGCATGCGGGCAGATGAGCGTATTGGCCAGCACGCCTTCGGCGGCCAGAGCCTGCGCAGCGGGGCCCATTTCCGCCGGGTCCCAACGGGTCACCAGCAACAGGTTGAAGAAGCTGCCGTCGCGGGCAGCACCCGTGGCGGGGTCTGCCGGCCAGGCCTGGATGGGTGCCGCGCCGACTTCGATATCGGCGGGGGTCAGGGGAGCCGTGTTGTCGCCTGAGGCCCGCACCAGCAGATCGCCGACCTGGGGTGGCATCGACTTGGCGTCTTGAGCAAGCGCCCCGCGTGTCGCGATACCCAGCGCAACGCTGCCGGCAAGACCAGCCAGCACTACACGCCTGCTCATGTCATTATGACAGCATTTCTGACATGAATTATCGTCTTGCTGCGCCATAGACCCCTCCCCTCTAGTCTATTCCTACAACGATGTACGGATATTCACGGAGGAGGCTAACACGAGATTTGGAACTGACAACGAGATTCTTTGGCGCTATTCTTCCTATTATATGCCAATGCGCGACACAGCCCACCGGCGCGCTTCATTAGTTTAGCAAGTAGCGTGCCGTTATTTATCAGCCATATCTATATTTAAGATAGTTTACGGCAATAAGCAGCACCCACCGGCCGGCAGGGTATGTCTCGTGTAGCCAAAGCTGTTTTCGCAAGTGCGCGTCGCGACTTGCCGGGACCCAATTCCGCCCATGAACGCTCCACCCATCGCGGAGCGGGCCCAATCAAGCGCCGCACACGGCACCTGACGCAGCGGGAAAGCCGGGCGCTATGCCCCTGCAGCGTCCGTCAGGCCTCAACGCTCCCGGGAACCGCCTTCTTGGGCGCCTGACCGTATTCGATCACCTGGCCGCGCAGGGCGCCGGCGAGGCTGGTGGCGTCGCTGCCGACGATGAAGGTGGAGAAGCCGCGCTGTTTCCAGACGGCGGCGCCGGCCGCGTCCTGGACGAAGATGCCGATCGATCGGCCGGCGGCCTTTGCGGCGGCGGCTATGGTTTCGATGGCGCGTTCGAGTTCCGTGCTCCGGGCACCCAGGACACCCAGCGACACGGCGAGATCGCCGGGCCCCACGAAGAAAAGATCGATGCCGTCGACGGCGACGATCTCCTCGATATTGTTGAGGGCCTGTGCGGTTTCGATCTGCACGGCGAGGCAGATTTCGCGGTTCTTGGCGGTAAGGAAATCGGCGCTGAGGCGCGCGCCGTAATTGCTGGCGCGGCTGGGGCCGACGCCGCGCTCACCGAGCGGCGGATAGCGCGTGGCGGCGACGAGTTCGCGGGCCTGCTCGGCTGTCGACACGCGCGGCACCAGAATGCCGGCGGCACCGGCATCGAGGACCGTGGCGACATGCTCGGCCGCATGGCTGGGCAGGCGCACCAAAGCAGGCACGTTATGGACATCGGCGGCGCGGATGAGATTTTCCATCTCGCCGCGATCGATCTGGGAATGCTCCCAGTCGATGCAGAGGAAGTCGTGGCCGGAAAGGGCGCAGATTTCGACGGCCATGGGGTGGGGGATAGCCGCGAAGGTGCCGATGACCGGCGACCGCTCCAGTATACGTGAGCGAATGGATTTCATGTCTTATTCCACAACGGAAAGGTCAGAAGGGCAGTGCGACCATGCGGCCGTGATCGGAAACGAGTGCCGGGGTCGCAAAGCCCCCGAGATGAACCTCGTGGACGAGGCAAACCGCGATGCGATGGGTGAAGCGCTCGATCACATCGACCATCGTGCATTCTAGCGCGCAGCGGGCATCGGCGAGCACGGGGACGTCCATCGTCCCATTCACCCAATTGCCCGAGACGAAGCGGTGCGCGCCCTTGGCCGGCGTCATCCCGCCGAAGGCGCGGGCCACCGCTTCCTGCTCGGCGGTGAGGATATTGACGCTGATCGCGCCGCCTTCCTGGATGAGCGGAGCGAGGCTCGCCGTCTTGTTGACGCAGATCAGCACCGAGGGCGGTTCGGCGCTGAGCGAACAGACGGCCGTGGCCGTTATGCCCCAGGGCTGGCCATCGGCGGTCTTGGAGGCAAGGACGGTGACGCCCCCGGCCAGGGTGCGCATGGCGTGCTTGAAATTCTGCGGGTGGACGACGGGAGGCATGTCATTCCACCCGCAAGCCGGCCTGGCGCAGCAGCGGCAGGACGCGATCGCAGAAGAAGGGCAGTTCGTACGTGTAGTTGACGAAGCTCAGCGCCGCGCCTGCATAGCCCTGCTCGCTGATGGCGATGATTTCGTCCACGATCTGCTCGGGCGTGCCGACCAGCGGATAGGAGCCGGCCCCGCCAGCGAAGCGCTGCTTGTAGTTGCGGAAGGCGTCGCTGTCGTGGGAATTGGCGAATTCCTGCTTCTTGGCCATGTGGTTGTCGACCGCGGCATGGTCGGCCATTTCGAGCGCGTAGCGATCGTAATAGGCGCGCGCCTCCGCTTCCGTCTCGCGGCAGACGACATGCAGCACGGTATAGACGCCGACGTCCCGGCCCTGGTCCGAGGCCCGGCGCCGCACGTCTTCGACGTGTTTGCGGCCATCGGCGATGTTGGAGAAGGTCGAGAAGAGATAGTCGCAATTGCGCGCCGCATAGTCGCGGCCCGGATCGCCGAAGGCGGCGTTCATGGTCACCGGGCGCGGCAGCTGCAGGCTGGCCGGGCGGCTCACCACGCTCTTGAGGTTGTAATAGGCGCCCTCGTAGTCGAAAGGCTCGCGCGAAGCATAGGCGCGCAGGATGATCTCGATCCATTCCTGCGCCTGCGCATAGGGCTTGTCGCTGAGCGGGGTGCCGAACATGCCGAACTCGTCGGGGTTCCAGCCGCAGACGATATTGAGGCCGGCGCGGCCGCCCGAAACGTGATCGACCGTCGCCAGCGCCTTGGCGGCATAGACCGGGTGCACCAGCGGCACGTGGACGGTCATGAAGAGGCCGATGCGCTCGGTGAGTGCGGCGAGGGCGGCGGCCCAGGTGAAGGTCTCGAACGACCATTCGCGCACCTGCGTTTCGCCGCCGAAGCCACGCCAGCGGGCGATCGGCAGCAGGAATTCGAGGCCGGCGCGGTCGGCGATCTGCGCGGAGGTCACGCAATCGGACCAGCGGGCCTGCCAACGCTCGGGCACCGTGGTCATGGCAAGACCACCATCGGCATTGGTCGAGAAGACACCGAGCTTGAACTTGTTGCGCCCCTTGAGCGGATGAGGCTTGGCGGAAAGAGACATTTGAACCCTATTCGTTGTCGGCATGCTGCCGGTCGAGATCGGCAAAGAAGGCGCTCTGGGCGCTGGCCAGGAAGTCGCTCATGGCGTCCCCCGCTGCCATGGCGTCGCGTGCGAGATAGGCGTCGCGCAGGCGATAAAGTCCCTGGATGACGACCTGCTGCGTATCGGGATGGGACAGGGTACCGGCCCGCACGACCTGCACCTGGTCGGAGAAGCGTGAGAGCGTTTCGGCGAGCCGCCTGTTGGCCAGCGCTCCGATCCAGGTCTGTCGGAATTGCACGTTGGCGAGCGCCAGCCCATCGGCATCGCCCGTCGCGACAGCGCTTTCGGCATCGACCACCGCCTGGCGCAGCCGCTCGTGGTCGGCCTCGCTCATGTCGCGGGCAGCGTTGGCGGCGGCACGCGGCTCGATGAGGCGGCGGATCTCGAAAATGTCGGCAATGTCCTGCCGGTCGAGGGTGGGCAGGACGAAACCGCGCGTGGTGCCGACCACATAGCCGTCATTGGCCAGCCGCAGCAGCGCCTCGCGCACCGGCATGCGGGAAACGCCCATCTCCTTGGCGATGCCGATATCCACCAGCCGGTCGGCCGGCCCGATATCGCCGCGCTGAATCTTCTGGAGCAGTTCGGAGTGTATCTGGCTGCTCAGACTCTCGTTCGCCTTCTTCGCCTCCACGGCGGCCCCTCCCTCTACAAACCATATGCAGAATACAGTATACTGTTATGTGCGCAATCGGTTTTTTCACTTTCGGTTGAGCAGCGCGTTTTGTGTTTCAAAAATCACATTATTTCTCAATGTATTAACTTCGTGATCTTCACAAAGCCTCGGCTATCAACCCGCGGTGGAACTTTAGAATCGTATAAAATAGCGCTTGTGCACCCCCAGGATATGTGCGTTAACAGAATACAGTTTATCGCGACCTGAGGGGGTTCCTGATGAATCAAGGGTGGGCCAATGCCCGTGGACACGATCCACTCGCCGGGATTCGGGACGACATCCGGAACTTGCCGACCGAGAATATTGCAGAGCTGGCGCTCAAGGCGGCCTCGCTCTCGGGAGTGATCCCGCTCTGGTACGGCGAAGGCGACCTGGTGACGCCGCAATTCATCCGCGACGCGGCCAAGGCCGCGCTCGACCAGGGCATGACGTTCTACGTCCCCGACATGCGGGGCCTGCCGGCCCTCACCTCGGCGCTTTCCGATTACCAGACGCGCCTGCACGGGGTGGACATCCCGGTCCAGCGCTCGACCGTGACGCCGAGCGGCATGCACGCCGTGCTGCTGGCGCTCGAGCTCATCGTAGACAAGGGCGACGAAGTCATCTTCATCGAGCCGCAATGGCCCAATATCCGCAGCGCCATTCAATTGGTGGGCGGGGTGCCGGTGCCCTTCGGCCTCGATTTCCGCGATGGCGACTGGCGGCTCGATCTCGAGCGGTTGATGGCCAGTTGCACCAGCCGGACCCGCGCCATTTTCCTGCCCACGCCGTCCAACCCGGCCGGCTGGGTGGCGAGCGTGGAAGAGAACAAGGCGCTCCTCGAATTCAGCCGCCGCACCGGCATCTGGATTCTCTCGGACGAAGTCTATGCCCGCCTCTATTTCGACGGCGAGGTCGCGCCCTCCATGCTCCAGATCGCCGAGGATGGCGATCGCGTGCTGGCCATCAACAGCTTCTCGAAGGCCTGGGCGATGACCGGCTGGCGCATCGGCTGGCTCACCCATCCGTCGAGCGTCGCCGGCGCCCTGGGCGGCATGACCCAATACATGAACAGCGGCACGGCCGGGTTCATCCAGGCCGGCGCCGCCGCCGCCCTCACCCAGGGCGAGCCTCTGGTGCGCGAGATCCGCGAACGCTGCCGCGTCGGCCGCGACCTCGCCTACGAGAAGCTCGCGCCGCTCCCGCAGACCGAATTCGGCGCCCCGCCCAAGGGCGGCATGTATGTCTTCTTCGCGCTCAAGGGCGAGGACGACGCCAAGGCCGCCTGCCGGCACATCCTGGAGAGTGCCCGCGTGGGCCTGGCTCCGGGGCACCTCTTCGGCGAGGCCTCCAAGCGCTTCCTGCGCGTCTGCATCTGTCGCGACGCCGCGCAGCTCTCGGAAGCCTTCGATCGCATCGCCAAAGTCCTGAACGCCTAGCTGAAACGAACGCCCATGACCCGTCTTTCCTCGACCTTTGCCGGTCTCACCTTCAAGAACCCGCTGATGGTCGGTTCGTGCTCGCTCACGGCCGATGCCGAATCCATCGAGACGCTGGTGCGCGCCGGCGCCGGCAGCATCGTCACCAAGACGATCTCGCCGGAAATCCGCGCCGGCCAGTCCGGCTTCAAGGCCGGGCGTTACGCCACCGGCTGGACCTGCAAGGCCGATCCCCGAGTCTCCCTGCCCCAGGCCGAAGCCTTGCTCAAGCGCCTGCGCCAGAGCACCGACGTGCCGTTGATCGTCAATGTCATCGGCCGCTCGGACAATGCCCAGGTCTGGGGCGAAACCTGCCAGCGCCTCGAAGCGGCAGGCGCCCACGCCATCGAACTCGATCTCAACTGCCATCCCGATGACGGGCTGGTGCTCGACGTTCCCAAGAACCTCTCGCTTTTCGACGACTTCTCCATCGGTCAGGAACCCGCCGCCAGCGCGCGCGTGACCAAGGCCGTCAAGACAGCCGTCTCGATCCCCGTCATCGCCAAGATGACGCTGCGTGCGCCCGATATCGTGGGCGTGGCCATGGCCTGCGAGGCGGCGGGTGCCGATGCCATCAGCGGCGTCAACATGCTGGGCGCCATTGGCGGCCTCGATGTCGAGAATGGCGGGGCCGGCTGCTTTGCCGGGTTCGACGATCTCGAAACCGGCCCGCTCCTTGGGCCGGAGCTCAGCGGCCTCGGCCGCAAGTATACCGCGCTCATCGGCAAGGCGACCAAGACGCCCTATATCAGCGGCAGCGGCGTGATGACCTGGCAGCACGTCATCGAGCGCATCCTGCTCGGCGCCTATTCGGTGCAGGTGGTCTCGGCCCTCTATTTCGATGGCCCCGATGTCATCGGCCGCTGGCTCAACCAGATCGAGCAATATCTCGATCGCCACAACCATGCCGACATCAACCAGATCCGCGGCACCGCCCTCGCCCGCTTCCGCGAGCGCAACAGCGCCGCCTATGTGCCGCAGGTGCCCTCGATCACCGACCCGGCGCGCTGGGCCGAAGTCTCCGGCGAGGTCTACGAGAAGAGCGCCATCGCCTGCAAATGCATCAGCCGCGAGGGCGCGCAGGTCTCCTTCGAAGCCCACAAATGCGTCGGCTGCGCGCTGCCGGCGTTCCATGCGCCCGACGCCGTGGCCATGGTTCCGGCCCGCTGACGGTCGATCAGGAGGGGAGAGAAATGCAAAGCAGCAAGAAACGTCTACTGGTCACCGGCGCCCCCGGCATCATCGGCAGCAACCTGGCGCGCCGGCTTCTCGAAGCGGGTTATGACGTGCGCACCACCGCGCTCACCGCCTGGCCGGAAGCGCCCTGCCAGCACACCATCACGGACCTGCGCGATTTCGGGCAGGCCGTCGAGGTCATCAACGGCAGCGACGCGGTCCTCCATCTCGCCGCCGTCCACAAGTCCGGCGTCCATACCGACGCCGAGACCTTCAATTCCAACGTGGTTTCGAGCTTCAACGTCATCCACGCCGCCGCGATGCTCGGCGTGGGCAAGGTCGTCTATGCCTCCTCGACCCATACGGCCGGCGCCTGGTGGACACCCGATTTCCACCCCGCCGATCTCCCGATCCGCGAAGCCGAGCAATACCGCCTGCCCGATACCTATGGCCTTTCCAAGCTCGCCATCGAGCAGGTCGTGCGCAACCAGCGCGCCTGGAACGGCACGCAGCTGGTCGGCCTGCGCTACGGCTATACCCATGAGGCCGAAGATTACGCGCAGATCGCGCGCATCTGGGAAAACCCGGCGGCCCGAGCCGCCAATCTCTGGAATTATGTCGATGGCCGCGACGTTTTCGCCGCCACCCGGCTGGCGCTCGAATCCGATGCCGCCAATGGCGAGGTCTTCAACGTCACCGCCGCCGATACCATCATGAACGTTCCTAGCCGCGACCTCGTCGCGCAGATGTTCCCCAATGCGCGGCTGGCCAACGACCTTCCCGAATTCGGCACGCTTTATTCCATTCAAAGCGCTCGCGAGAAGCTCGGCTACGAGCCGCAGCACTCGTGGCGCCATCACGTCTGAGGCCAGACGATGACGGAGAGTACGTTGAACGCAAGTATCGCGGGCAAACGGCAGGCGCGGGGCGCCAGGACCCGGGCCTGGCGACCGGAACTGCCGGGGTGGCTCGCCGCCCTGATGTCAGCGCCGATCGGCCTCTGCTTCCTGGCCCTGGTCTTCTATCCGATGGTCAAGCTGGTGATCGAATCCTTCGGCACCGGCAATCTCGATGCCTACTGGTCCGCCATGACCGATCCGGTCAAGCTGCGCGCCCTCGGCACCACGCTCTGGGTGAGCGCCGCCGTGATGGTCGTTTCGCTCATCCTTGCCTTCGTCATCGCCTGGTCGCTGCGCACCTCCAAGTCCGTCCTGCTGCGCTCGGCGCTCTGGGTCGGCCTGCTCATGCCGATGGCAATGAGCGCGGTGGTGCAGAACTACGTCTGGATCGTGATCCTCGGCCGCAACGGGGTACTCAACAGCCTCCTCAATTCTGTCGGCCTGCCCTCTATCGGCCTGCTCTATACGCCCGGCGCCGTCATCGTCGCCATGGTCTATACGCTGCTGCCCTTCGCGGTCTTTCCGCTGGTCGTCACCTTCAGCACCATTCCCAATCGCGTCCTGCAGGCTGCCGAAAGCCTTGGCGCCGGCTGGCTGACAACGATGCGCACGGTCGTGCTGCCGCTCTCGGTCCCCGGCCTCTTCATCACCGGCGTCCTCGTCTTCGTGCTCTCGCTCGGCTTTTACGTGACGCCCATCATCATGGGCGGGCCGCGCGCTACCTTCCTCGCCAAGGTCATCCAGGACGACCTGATGATGCGCTTTGACCGCCCGGGCGCCTCTGCGACCTCGGTCATCATGATGGTCGTGGCGCTCGGCATCGTTGCCCTCGCCATCCGCGTGGTCGGCCGCGAACGTTTCGAAAGGGCCCTGGGATGACCGAACAGCTCACCAAGAACCGCTGGGACACCGTCGGCCAGGCCACGTTCCGCGTCATCCAGATCCTGGCGATCATCTTCTGCATCGCCCCGGCGCTGATCGTCCTGCTCTATTCGTTCTACGAAGACGTGTTCATCAACTTCCCGCCGGTGCGTCCGGGCCTGGGGCTCTACGAGAACCTCTTCACGCAGAAGCGCTGGCTCGATGCGATCTGGGTCTCGTTCCTCATCTGCATTCCCGCGGCGCTGCTCACCGTGCTGCTGGTCGTGCCCGCCGCCATCGCCCTCGAACGCGCCAAGATTCGCAATCGCGACGCGCTCGAATTCACCGCGCTCATCCCGATGCTGATCCCGACCACTGCCTATGCGGTCGGCGTCTACATCATCTATCTCGAGGCCGGCCTCGTCGGGAATTACTGGGGCATCATCTTCACGGAATCGATCGTGGCTGCGCCGGCCTCGTTCCTCATCGTCCGTGCGGCCCTCCGCCGCCTGCCGCACAATCTCGACCAGGTGGCCATGTCGCTGGGCGCCTCGCGTCTAAAGGCACTGCTCGACGTCACCGTCCGGCTGCTCATCCCGGCCATGGCGGTCTCGACGCTCTTCGCCTTCATCCACGCGTTCAACGACGCGACGTTCATCGTTTTCCTCGCCGGTCCCGGCACGGCGACGGTCGCCAAGACCATCTTCGATGCCCTTGCCTATGCCATCGAGCCGGAAGTGGCGGCTCTCTCGGGCGTCTTCATGCTCTTCGTCATGCTGCTGGTCGTTATCGGCCAGGTCGTCCGCCGCAAAACCCAGCCTCGCTAACCCATTTCGTCCAGGGCAAAGACCATGCTTGAACTTATCGGTGTCACCAAGAAATACGGCGAGGTCGCTGCGGTCCAATCCTGCACGCTGACCGTCAATACCGGTGAATTCGTCACGCTGCTGGGTCCCAGCGGCTCGGGCAAGAGCACGCTGCTCAGCCTCATCGCCGGCTTCACCCCGCTTACCGAAGGCACGATGCTGCTCGACGGGCGCGACATTTCCCGCGTCTCCGCCGCCGAACGCGGCATTGGCGTGGTGTTCCAGAACTACGCGCTCTTCCCGCACATGACGATTTTCGAGAACGTCGCCTATGGCCTCCATCGCCGCCGCTGGACCACGGATCGCATCCGCCAGCGCGTCGAGGAAATGCTCGAACTGATCGGCCTGCCGCAGATCGCCAAGCGCCGCCCGGACCAGCTCTCGGGCGGCCAGCAGCAGCGCGTGGCGCTGGCCCGCGCTCTCGCCTTCCAGCCCTCGCTCCTCTTGATGGACGAGCCGCTGGGCGCCCTCGACCGCGAAATCCGCGACCAGATGCAGCAGGAAATCCGCCGCATCCACCGCGAGGCTCGCCCGAGCGTCGTCTACGTCACCCATAACCGCGAGGAAGCCTTCGCGCTTTCCGATCGCGTCGCCATCCTCGAATCCGGGCAGGTCCGCGCCTACGACACGGCGCACACGCTCTATACCCGCCCGGCCAACCGCTTCGTCGCCTCGTTCTTCGGCGCCCACCAGCTCTTTCCGGCCAAGGCCAAAGCCAGGGACGGCGCTCTGGAAGTCTCCGCGCTCGACACCACCGCCCGCATGACCGCCCCCGGCACGCCCGATGGCGATGTGCTGCTGGCGATCGGGGCGCGCGACATCATGCCGGCGAACGGGGCTGCGTCGGGCCTCAGCGTCCCGGTCAGGATCGATGACGTCGTCTATATGGGCGACACCACGCGCCTCATCTGCCGGCACGACCCCTCGTCCACCCGCATCATCTCGGAGGTGGATTCCCACCTGGCGCAGGGGCTCTCGATCGGCAGCGACACGGTGCTCGACGTGCGCCTCGAACGCGCCGCGCTGGTGGCCGCCTGACTTCGGACCCGGCTGTCCTCGACTACGCACAGGCAGGGCGAGCCGCGCGCGCCTGCCACCAAGGGTAGGGAAATGAAGACTCTGAAGCTAATGATGGCCACGGCCACCGCGCTAGCCGGCCTGTGGGGGGCCGCAGCGCCGGCCCAGGCCCAGCAACTGGTGGTCGCCACCTTCGGGGGCAAATCCCCCGAACACATGCGCGAGCACATCTTTGACGCTTTCACCGCCGACACCGGCATCAAGGTCGAGCAGGTCATCGTGCCCGGCAAGATGCTGGCCGGCATGCAGGCCCAGCAGGAGACCGGCAACGTCCAGTGGGACCTGACGACTTCCATTTCGGCCAGCGACTTCGCCACCATGAGCGCCCGCGGCTATCTCGCCGATCTTCCCGCCGACGTCCGTACGATCCTCGAGAAGGATTATGCCGTGGTGCGGCCCAACGGCTTCGCCAACAAGCGCGGCGCGCTGCTGATCGTCTGCAACAAGAAGGCGGTCGATGCCTGCCCGACGACAGCGGCCGAATTCCTCGACGTCGACAAATTCCCGGGCACGCGCTTCATGCCCAGCTTCCAGTTCCTCGAAGCTCTGGCCTTCGGCGCCTATGCCTCGGGCGTTCCGGCCGACAAGGTTTTCCCGCTCGATCTCGACCGCGCCATTGCCGCGCTCGAAAAGCTGCGGCCGACCATCGCGCAGTTCTACGACAATTCAACCACCGCCCGGCAGCTCCTGAGCAGCGGCGAGGTGCAGATGGGCCTGCTCTGGAACGGCATCCCGCCGCAGATCCTGGGCGAGGGTAACGTCAATGTCGATCTCGCCGTCTCCTGGGACGGAGCGGTGACCTACAACCAGTACACCGTCGTCTACAAGAACTCGCCCAACCAGGATTCCGCCTGGACCTTCATCAAGTGGCTCGATGCCCACCCGGACAATCTGGCGGCCTTCGCCAATGCCGATGGAACGGACACGGCCAACAAGGCGGCCTTCGCGCTGCAATCTCCTGAAATCCAGGCGTGGTCGCCTGAATCCGATCATGGCGCGACGACCGTCGAGGTCGACACCGAATGGTACATGGGCGCGGGCGAGATCAAGGATCGCATCGACGCTTTCTGGAAGAGCTACATCAACTAAGGCAGAGGGGAAATTGCCATGTCGATGAATAAACTAGCCATCCTGCCGGTATTGGGGCTGCTGCTGTCCGCCGCCCCGGTCTTGGCCGAGAATCTCGTCGTCGCCAGCTATGGGGGCAAGACCCCCGAGCACTGGCGCACCTATGTGTTCGACGCCTTCACGGCCGATACCGGCATCACGGTCGAACAGGTCATCGTGCCCGGCAAGATCGTCGCCGGCATGCAGGCGCAGCAGCAGACCGGCAAGGTGCAGTGGGATATCTCCACGTCCCTCGCCGCCAGCGACTTCGCCACCCTCGCCGCCGCGGGCTACCTCGCGAAGGTTCCCGACGACGTCAAGCAGGAGCTCTCGGCCAATTACGGGCTCATCAGCGATTACGGCGTCGCCTCCAAGACCGGCGCGCTCATGATCATCTGCAACAAGAAGGCCGTAGAGAAGTGCCCGACGACCGCTGCCGAGATGATGGATGTCGAGAACTTCCCGGGCACGCGCTTCATGCCCAATTTCCAGCCGCTCGAAGCGCTGACCTTTGCCGCCTATGCCTCGGGCGTGGCGCCTGACGCCATCTATCCGCTCGATGTCGACCGCGCCATTGCCGAGCTCAACAAGATCCGCCCGTCCATCGCCCAGTTCTACGACAACTCAACCACCGCACGGCAGCTGCTGAGCAGCGGCGAGGTGGTGATGGGCCTCCTCTGGAACGGCATCCCGCCGCAGATCCTGGGCGAGGGCAATGTGAACGTCGACCTCCAGGTCTCCTGGGATGGCGCGGTGACCTATAGCCAGTGGACCGCGGTCTACAACAACGGCCCCAATACCGAGACCGCCTGGAAGTTCCTCAAGTGGCTCAACACCCATCCGGAAGCGGTGGCCGCCTATGCGTCGGCGGAAGGCACCGATACGGCCAACAAGGCGGCCTTCGCCCTCCAGACCGAAGAGATCAAGGAATGGTCGCCGGTCAAGGATCACGGCGTGCCGACGCTGCCGGTCAACACCGAGTGGTACATGGCCGCCGGCGACACCAAGACCAAAATCGATGAGTTCTGGAAGAACTACATAAACTGACCTCCCCCGGGTCAGAGCCTCCAGGCGGCACTCTCTTTCGCCTGGGGGCCACTCCATTTCCAAGCAGTTCGGACCATGTTGCAACCGCGCTCCTATCTGGCCGGGTGGCTCGGCTTTTTCATCGTTTCCTATGATGGGGCGCTGGCTTCGGTCGTGCTCGCGCCGGCCTTTGGCTATTTCCTGCCCGCCGATGCCGATCCGCTGACCATCGGCGCGATCCTGCTGACGGTCTTCAATGCCAGCCGTATCGGCCGCCCGCTCGGCGCGCTGCTTTTCGGGCGCATGGTCGATCGCGGCGGCGTCGTGCCGGCGGCCTCCGTCTCGGCCAGCGGCTACGCCATCCTCACCGTCGCCACCGGCCTCCTCCCGGGTTTTGCGACCGTCGGCTACTGGAGCCTCGGCCTCCTTATCGGCCTGCGTGCCTTGACCGGCATCTTCCTAGCCGGCCAGGCCGTTGCCTTCGGCCCCAATCTCGTGCGCGCCGCGCCGCCCGCGAAACGCTGGCTGGTCGGCGCCATGCTGCCCACGGGCTCGCCCGCCTCCTATATCTGCGCGAGCCTGCTGACGCTTCTGGTCCTGGCCGTCGCGCCTGCCGCCGGCCCGGATTCGCCCTATGTCCTCTGGGGCTGGCGCGTCGCCTTCTGGACTGCCGCCGCCATTTCCGCCGGCAGCTTCGTGCTGGCCCTCATGGCCGGCCGCGCCGGCGAAGTGACCAAGGTCACCACGGCGCCAGTCGCAGAACGCCCGGCTCGCAGCGGCGTGTTCCTGCGCGTGCTGCTGCTGCTCTCGGGCATCCAGATCGTCCTGAGCACCGCCGTCGCCTCGCTGCCCGGCTATCTCATCCATGCGCGCCACTACGACGCCACGGCCATCACCTGGGCGGTACTCGTCGCCTATGCGCTCATGGTCCTCGCCTATTTCACCACCGGGCTGCTCAGCTCGCGGCTGGGCGCCTCGAAAGTCTTCATCGGCTGGGCGATCGTGGCGACCATCCTCAGCGTCGCCACCCTGCAATTCCTCAACGTCCTGCCGCCGGGCGAGCATATCGGCCTCGCCATTGCCGGGCTCATCGCCGTCACCATCGTCAGCCTCTCGGTGGCCGGGTTCATGCATACCTATTCGATCGAGGCCTTTTCCTCCTCGGTCGTGGCGACCGGCTACGGCACCGCCCGCAGCCTTTCCGAATTCGTGCCCGTGCTTTCGGGTCTCTACCTCATGGGCCTCGGCTTCATCGTCGGCGACGCCGCCGCGCCTGCTGCCCTCCTCGCCATTGGCGGGTGCCTCGTCATCGCGGGCGCGCTGCTCGTCGACCGGCACCGCAATACCCCACTCCTTCCTTCAACCACACAGGATGCAACATGAGCTATTTCAAGACAGGCACAGGCCGGCGCGTATTGGTCACCGGCTCGGCCGGCTTTGCAGCGCCCGGGATCATCAAGGAACTCCTCGAAGCCGGCTATTGGGTCACGACCTCCGACCGTGAGCTCGATCCCAACAGCCCCGGCCGCCACATCGTAGCCGATCTCTGCAATTTCGGCGAAGTCACCGAGCTGGTCGAAGGCTTCGATACCATCGTGCACCTGGCGGCCACGCGCATGGCCGGCGTGCGACCGGCTTCGGCGACGTTCGAGAACAACATGATCTCGACCTACAACATCTTCCGCGCCGCCTCGATGATGGGCGTCCGCCGCGTCATCTGGGCGTCCTCGTGCGGCATCATGGGCAGCCCCATGGGCGACATTTCCGAGACCGGCTGGGCCTCGGGTGTCCTGCGCCCCGAAGCGCGCGCCGTGCCGACCAAGCTGCCCTATGTCGAGGAGGACGATCCGCGTCCGATGACGACCTATCACACCTCCAAGGTCATGTGCGAATGGCTCGCCAAGCAGACCCAGCTCTGGGGCACCGACACGACCTTCGTGTCCCTGCGCTACGGCAACATGTGCTACCCGGAGATGTACGAGGAGTTCCGCTATAGCTGGGCGCATCCGGAGGCCCGCTTCTACCACCTCTGGAACTATGTCGACATGCGCGACGCCGCCCAGGCCTGCCGCCTCGCCATCGAGGCCGACATCAAGGGCGCGCAGGAATATTTCATCACCGCCGAGGACACGTTCATGAACGTGCCGAGCCGCGATCTGGTGAAGCAGTATTTCCCCGGTGCCACCGTCAACAACGAGCTGGCCGAATACGGCACGCTCCTCTCCATCGACAAGGCCCGCCGCGAGCTGGGCTACGCGCCCAAATATTCCTGGCGCAACGTCATGGAACTCGACTGAGCCCACGAGCGGCCGGCGGCAACCCCGCCGGCCGTTTGCTTTCCGTACTGTCGTCCCACGAGGCCTAGGGTCCGTACTCACTTGCACCGGTAGATGAGGTTGCGATGGCCGCCCCACCCACCGAACTTCCCCGGACTTGATCCGGGGCCCATTGCACCCCTCCACTCGAGTGGAGGTATCCGTGGGCCCCGGCTCTGCGGCCGGGGAAGTAAGGTGGTTGTGGGCGCGGCAGACGGACAGCGCTTCCGTTGGAATCTCTCGGATGGGGCGATAAGCGCTCTGCGGGCGCCGGGACTTATTGAGTACGGCGGCAAGTTATCCCCCTCCCCGCAGCCCGGGATAAACTGCCAGAGCCCTGCTCGCCGCTTTCGGCCCGCATGGCTCCACCCAGGTCAAAAAAGAGGATTTCTTGAAAGCCGCTCAAATCGTCGCAAAACCCGCGAAACATTCGCAAAGATTGCCCAAAATTGAGTCAAAATTTAACGATTTGGGGAGTGCCAGAACCCATAAGATCGTTATAAATCAATATATTGAGCAGGATCAGGCCTGCTGAAAAGGTGCAAAAAAGCACTTCCTTTTCGCGGCACATCTTCAAACAGCACAGTTCCGAGGAGGAGCGGGGCCTGAAGCCCCGCCGTCCGACCCGAAGCAAAACCTAGGCGTTCTGCTTCATATGCCGCCCCGGACGGAGCTTGCGCTGGGCCTGCACCTGCTTGGCGCGGTTCTTCCCTACCTCGCCGAACGCCACGTCGCGGCTGCGCAGGTATTGTTCCGGCCAGCGCTGGCCATGCGCGCCGTACCAGGCCTGGGCCTGGCGCACGAAATAGGGGCTCCAGAGGAGCGTCCGCGCCAGCGCCACGAGATCGGCGCGTCGGGTATGGACGAGCGTATTGATCTGGCCCGGCTCGGTGACGCCGCCCACGAGGATCGTCGGCACCTTGGTGACGTTCCGGATCGCCTCGGAGAGGTGCATGTTGTACATGCGCCCGCGCAGCGGCGGTTGCTTCGAGATCGTCCCGCCGCTCGAGACGTCGACGATGTCGCAACCCGCTGCCTGGAAGGCGAGCGCGATCGCGAAGGTATCTTCTTCGGTGATGCCACCCTCGACCCAGTCGGAAGCCGAGATGCGCACCGACATCGGCCGCTCCCTGGGCCAGGCCGCCCGCATGGCGGTGAACACTTCCAGCGGAAAGCGCAGCCGGTTCTCGATGGACCCGCCATACTCATCCGTCCGCAGGTTGGTGAGCGGAGAGAGGAACGAGGCCAGGAGGAACCCGTGCGCCGCCTGGAGTTCGATGAGGTCGAACCCGACCCGCGCCGCACGTTCGGTCGCCTGCACGAAGTCGGCGATGATGGCATCCATGCCGGCGCGGTCGAGTTCGCGCGGCGTATCGCTCACCCCCTCGATCCAGGGGAGCGGGGAGGCAGAGACCAGCGGCCAGTTGCCTTCGGTGAGGGGGTTGAACGGCTTTTCCCAGCCGCGCTGGGTCGAGCCCTTGCGCCCGGCATGGCCAAGCTGCAGGCCGACCTTGGTGTCGGTGTTCTGGTGGGCAAAGTCCACCACGCGCTTCCACTGTGCCTCGTGCTCGTCGGTCCAGAGGCCCGGGCAATTGGCGGTGATGCGCGCATCGGCGCTCGGCGCCGTGGTCTCGACCAGCATCAGACCCACGCCGCCCAGGGCATGGGACATGTAATGGGCATAGTGCCAGTCGGTGAGGTTGCCGGCTTCGTCGGCCGAGTACTGGCCCATCGGCGACATCACCACGCGATTGATGAGTTCGAGTTCGCCGACCTTATAGGGCGTGAACATCGCCGTCGGTCGCGTCTCGGCATAGTCCCCGCCGCCCTCGGCCTTGAGCCGCGCATAGAACGCGTCATCGACTTCGCGGATGAAATCCGCGTCGCGCACCTGCAGGTTATCATAGGTGATCGCCTTGGCCCGGCACATCACCACCATGGCGAACTGCATCGGATCCATGTCGAAGGAACGGCCCATATGCTCGAACCAGGCAAGCGACACGTCGGCATTGTGCTGGGTGATCTGGCACTGCGTACGCCGTGCCTTGTCGTAGGCTTCGAACGCCGCTTCGACATTCTGCTCGGCATGCGCCACGACGGCGTCGGAAAGCGCGATGCCGCATTCCATGGCGAGCTTGGTGCCCGAGCCGATCGAGAAGTGCGCCGAGGCCTTCGCGTCGCCCAGGATCACGATGTTCTCGTGGTACCAGTTCTCGCAGAAGATGCGCGGGAACTTGCGCCAGTGCGAGCGGTTGAGCAGCAGCGGGTGGCCTTCGAGCTCGTCGGCATAGATCGCCTCGAGCTTGGCTCTGGAATCCTCTTCGTCGGTCTCGACAAACCCGTGGCCCTGCCAGCAGGCCTCGTCCATCTCGAAGATCCAGGTCGAGCGGCCTTCCTCATACTCGTAGGTATGGGCGCAGATGACGCCGTGCTCGGTTTCCTTGAAGAAGTAATTGAACTCGTCCATCGGACGGGTCGAGCCCATCCACACGAAGCGGTTGGCCTTCCATTCGAGCGTGGGCTTGAAGAAGTCCTTGTAGTGCTCGCGGATCGGCGAATTGATGCCGTCGGCGGCCACGATGATGTCGGAATCGGCGAAGCGCGTCTTGACCTGAGAGGCGTCTACCCGCTCGCCGAACGTCAGCATCACGCCCTCTTCGGCGCAGCGCTCCTGCAGCGTCTTGAGCAGGTTCTTGCGCGACAAGCCGCAGAAGCCATTGCCCGAGCAGCGGATTTCGTTGCCCTTGTAGTGGATTCCAATGTCGTCCCAGTACGAGAATTCGTCGCGAATGCGCTCGTAGGACTTCGGATCGCGCGAGAGAAACTCTTCCAGCGTCTCGTCCGAGAACACCACGCCGAAGCCGAAACTGTCGAGCGGCTGGTTCTGCTCGTAGATTTCGATCTGCCAGTCCGGCCGCGCGCGCTTGGTCAGCAGCGCGAAATAGAGGCCGCCCGGGCCACCGCCAACGATGGTGATCTTCATGTTCGAGACTCGCGTTCCGCAGGGGTCGATATCAATTACTTTAAGTCTAAACTATATTCCGATCAAGCCATCTCTTTAGGTTTGAAACAAAAAGCGCCCGACCCTTGCGGACCGGACGCCAAAGCTCCAGCAATGGGCGGGAACTCAGCCGCGCGTGACGCCGAGCCGGCGCGCATCGGCGGCCCGCGCCGCACGCTCATAGATCTCGGACACCTTCATCAGCGTGTCGCGCGCCTTGCGCACGTCGTCTTCGAGCGCCGGGTCGGCCACATAGGCCTGGATCAGCTCGACCTGCCGCACATCGGCATAGTCATCCGTCACCCGCCGTCCGAGGTCCGTGACCTCGTAGAGCACGCCCGAGCGCCCGCTCCCCTTGCGGGTGATGAGGCCCGCCTTGAGGAACTTGCGCAGGCTGTACTGGATATTGGCGATATCCGTGCGATTGCCGATCGCGGCAAGGTCGTGAATGTTCTTGGGGCGGTCGTCCATGCGGATCATGTGCAGCAGCGCATTCTCCGGGCCGGTCGCCGAAAAGTCCGTCACCGCCGACAGGCAGGCCGATTGCCAGCGTCCGAAACTCTCGAACGCCGCCATGATGGAAATCTCGAGCTCCGCCAGCGCCGACTCGTGCGTGTCGCGCGCCAGGTGCCAGGGATGGAACGAAGCCTCTGAATTGTCTGGGCTTTTCTTGCCGGTATCGCGCCGCGCCAATCTATCTCTCCGCGAAGTCGTCCGCTTCTCGCCCAAAGTCGCATTGCGATCCAATAGAATTTACGATAGACTTTCTATCATAAAATTCTTCTTGGAGGGAGAACGTAATGACAACAAAGAAGAATCCCCCGATTCTGGAACGAGATCAATTCCTGCTCGGCTCGTTCGCCAGCAACTGCTCGGGCGGCATGTCCGTCACCAAGGTTCCCGATCGCTGGGACGCTAGCTGGGAAAGCAACCTCACCCTCGCCAAGATGCTCGACGAAGCCGGTATCGACTTCATGCTCCCGATCGCCCGCTGGATCGGTTATGGCGGCGAAACCAACTTCCACGGCCATGTGCTCGAAACCATGACCTGGGCGGCGGGCCTGCTCGCCAACACCCAGAACCTCACGGTCTTCTCGACCATCCACACCGTCGCCAACCTGCCCGTCGTCGTCGCCAAGCAGATCGCCACGCTCGACGCCATCTCCAAGGGCCGCGCCGGCCTCAATATCGTGGCGGGCTGGAACAAGCCGGAATACGAAGCGCTCGGCCTCAACCTCCCCGAGGACCACATCTCGCGCTACGGCTACGCGCAGGAATGGTTCGACGTCATCAAGAAGCTCTGGTCGCACGACGGCACCTTCGATTGGGAAGGCGAGTATTTCAAGCTCAAGGCCGTCCATTCCGATCCCAAGCCGCAGGTGAACGTGCCGATCCTCAACGCCGCCGGTTCCTCGGAAGGCCGCGAGTTCGCCGTGCGCAACGCCAACTTCCTCTTCACCCCGGCCATCGATCTCGAACGCTCCAAGGTCGAGACCGCCAAGCTGCGCGAGCAGGCCAAGGCCGCCGGGCGCGACGTGGGCATCCTCACCATCGCTCTCGTCTCCTGTGCCCCGACCGAAAAGGAAGCGCAGGACCATTACAACTACTTCTACGAGAACTCGGATTGGGAAGCGGTCGACAACCTCGTCAACCTGCAATTCGCCCACGCCCAGTCCTTCCCGCACGATCTCCTGAAGCTCATCCGCGACCGCATGGCCTCCGGCCATGGCGCCTATCCGCTGATCGGCACGCCCGAGCAGGTCGCGCAGGGCTTCGTCGATCTTGCCGAGGCCGGTTTCTCCGGCACGACCATCGCGTTCCTCGACTGGAACAAGGAGTTCCCGTACTTCCGCGACAACGTACTGCCGATCCTCGAGGAAAAGGGCCTGCGCAAGCCGTTCGTTCGGCAGTAGCGCGCCCCCGGCCGAGCGCGGCAATGCCGGTTGTCCCGCGCTCGGCTTCTTCGCTTCCAGATGGAAACCTCACCGGGAATCGTGCCTGAGGGGGCCGGTTCCCGAACCGTACGCGGAGGGCGTCATGGTTCTCGACGAATTGTTCAACATCCGCGATCTCGTGGATTGGGAAGTCCCCGACGACGACTTCAAGCGCGCCATGCGCGCCTTTGTCGGCAGCGTCTGCGTCATCACCGTCGGCGAGGGCGAGGAGCGCTCCGGCCTCACCGCCACTTCGGTCATTTCGCTCTCGGCCGAGCCGCCCCGCATGCTCTTCTGCGTCAACCGCTCGGCCTCGGCCTGGCCGCTGCTCGACAAGTACAAGCGCTTCGGCATCAACGCCCTGGCGAGCGAGCAGCAGCACATCGCCGACCGCTTCGCCGGACGGGACGGGGCCAAGGGCGCTGCCCGCTATGCCAATGCCGATTGGCTGACGCTCTCGACCGGTGCCCCCATACTCGCAGACGCCCTCGTCGCCTTCGATTGCGAGCTCGAAGAGCGCATCGACCGTCACACGCATTCCATCGTCATCGCCAAGGTCATCGAATTGCGCACCCGCGCCGATGCCCCCGCCCTCGTCTATGGTCAGGGCATTTACGACAGCGTTGGAGGCAAAAGCTGATGCAGGACTTTTCCGAACTCGATCCCGGCACCTTCTGGCGGGTCCTCGGCTCGCGTGCCGTCGGCATGACGCTGGTGACGAGCGGGCAAGGCGACAGCCGCGCCGGCCTCATCGCGCTCTCGGCCGCCCATGTCAGCGCAGCGCCGCCGACGCTCCTCGCCTCGGTGGAAGGCTCCACCTCCGCCCTTGCCACCATCCGCGACACCGGCGCCTTCGCCATCAACTTCCTCGCCAGCATCGACCGCCCGGTGCATGACCGCTTTCATCCCAAAAGCGGCATCAAGGGTGCGGAGCGGTTCGAGGACGCACATTGGGGTCAGCTCAAGACCGGCTCGCCGGTGCTCAACGACGCCATCGGCGCCTTCGATTGCGAGCTTCTCGAAATCATCGAGCGCGACAATGTCGCCATCTGCCTCGGCCGTGCCGTCGCGGCACGGGTGGGGGACGGCGACCCGCTGGTCTTCTTCAAGGGCAGGTTCGGTGGCTGGGTCGGCGCGGACAATTAGCAGACCTCTAAGGGAGGACCTGCTAAGAGCGCCCCAGGACAAGACTGGAGGCGGCGCCGACCATGCCCCGCGACATGCATTACTACGAACCGGCGAACGGGCACGGGCTCAGGCACGATCCCTTCAACGCCATCGTCGCGCCGCGCCCGATCGGCTGGATCTCCTCGATGAGCGCGGCAGGCCACCTCAACCTCGCGCCCTTCAGCTTCTTCAACGCCTTCAACTACGTGCCGCCGATCATAGGCTTCGCCACGGTGGGCCCCAAGGACACGCTGGCCAATGTCCGCGAGACGAAGGAGTTCTGCTGGAACCTCGCAACGCGCCCGCTGGCCGAGGCCATGAACGCGACCTCGGCGAGCGTGGCACGCGAGGTGGACGAGTTCGCCCTGTCAGGGTTGACGCCGCAGTCGTCGAGCGTGGTGAAGGTGCCGCATGTGGCGGAGGCCCCCGTCGTCTTCGAGTGCAGAATGACGCAGATCGTCCAGCTCAAGACCGCGGCCGGCGCCGACGTTCCGACCTGGGTGACGTTCGGCGAGGTGGTGGCGGTGCATATCGAACGCTCGCTCATCAGCGAGGGCGTCTACCAGACCGCGGCCGCGCAGCCGATCATGCGAGCGGGCGGACGGGGCGACTATTTCGAGCTGCGGCCCGAAGGCTATTTCGAAATGATCCGCCCGCGCTAGCCGAGCTACTCCGCCGCTGCTGCCGCGCGGCGCAGGCCGACCTCGATCAGCTCGCCCGTGCGCCGGTAGTGCTCGGCAAGCCGCTCGACCGCCAGGTTCGCGTCGCGCTTGAGCGTGGCGTCCATCAGGTCGGCATGTTCCTTCATCACGTCGCGCGGGCCGCCGGCGCCGCGCAGTTCGCCCGAAAGCGTCGGGCGGCGATAGCGTTCGGTGCGGGTATAGAGCTGCCCGGCAATATGCAGCAGCGAGGGCGAGCCGCAGGCCGAGATCAGCGCGTGATGGAACGCCTGGTGGCGGTCCTCGAGCGCCTTGTCGAACTGCCCCTCGACCGCTTCGTGCTTTTCCACTGCCTTGCTCAGCGCGTGGAAGCTCGCCACCACCCGCGCTTCCCAATCGACGTCGCCACCCGCAATCGCGCGCCGCAGCGCTTCCGATTCGACCAGCGTGCGGATGCCGATCAGGTCCCACATTTCATCGAGCGAGACCGAAGCCACGCGGAAACCGCGCAGCGATGCGAGCTCGGTCAGCCGGTCGCCCGACAACCGCGTCAATGCTTCGCGCAGCGGCGAAAAACTCAGGCCGTACCGATCCTTGAGCGCCGCCAGCCGCAACGGCTCGCCGGGCGAAAACACGCCGTTGAGGATGTCGTCCTGGATCAGGCGATAGGCCCGGTCGGCAAGGGAGGCGTCGTCGTCTCGGGCAGTCTCGGTCATGGCCATGGTTCGATGCGTCGCTATTGGCACTTCTGGCATTTACTAGATCGCCTCGAATTTCCGCAAGTCAACGGATTTTATAAAATCATGTTGACGTTCGAAACGATAGCTCTATTCTGAAACCAAGGCTCAGCAAGGGAGACCGCACATGACTGCTGCGAGAGAGAACCACCGGGAGGCCGTAGCCGGCCGTTCGGACGTCGAGGATACCGCCGAGCTCCTCGCCTACTACGATGACCTGGAGCGCCTGAAGGCTGGCGCGCTCTGGACCATCGCCAACAAGATCGAGCCCTGGGAGCCTGTCTCCCGGTATTCGCCCGTGCTCTGGCCGTATAAGGAAATGCGCGGCCACGTCCTGCGCGCCATCGATCTGGTGACCCCGGAAAAGGCCGGCCGCCGCGTGATCTATCTCAACAATCCGGGCGCCGGCGACCGCGCCGCCTGCGTGGGCGGCATCTATTCGGGCCTGCAGGTGATGAAGGCCGGCGAGACCGCCTCGGCCCATGCCCACTCGACCTCGGCCATGCGCTTCATCATGGAAGGCAAGGGCGCCTATACGATCGTCGACGGCCACAAGATGACCCTTGGTGCCAACGACCTCGTCCTCACCCCCAACGGCACCTGGCACGAGCACGGCATCGATCCCGATGGCACCACCTGCATCTGGCAGGATTGCCTGGATATCCCGCTGGTCAATTCGCTCGAAGCCAATTTCTATGCCGTCCACCCGGACCTGCACCAGAAGGTCGGCTTCGCGGTTGACGACACCAAGTACACCTTTGGTGCGCCGGGTCTGCAGCCCCAGGTTTCCTGGGAGAAGCGCTATTCCCCGCTCTACAAGTACGAGTGGGGCCCGACCTACGAAGCGCTGGTGAAGTATTCCAAGGTCACCGACGGATCGCCCTATGACGGCATCCTAATGAACTACGTCAACCCGCTCAACAACGGCCCGGTCATGCTGACCCTTGGCGCCTCGATGCAGCTTCTGCGTCCGGGCGAAAAGACCAAGGCCCACCGCCATACCGGCAACGTCATCTATCAGGTGGCCAAGGGCTCGGGCACTTCGATCATCAACGGCAAGCGCTTCGACTGGCAGGAGAAGGATATCTTCTGCGTGCCGTCCTGGATGTTCCACGAACATGCCAACGGCTCGGCCAGCGACGATGCATGCCTCTTCGCCTTCAACGACTTCCCGGTGATGAACGCCCTCGGCCTCTACCGCGAGGAAGGGTACGGCGACAACGGCGGCCACCAGAAGATCGAAGCCTAAGACACCTATCCATGGGCGCCTCCCTTCGGGGAGGTGCCCTAGACATCCAAGGGGGCGACCAGGGCATTGCGAGGCCCTGCCCCGATAAAAGAACAAGGTCCAAACACATGCGTCTCGTTACTTACCGCAGCGGCCCAGCCGCCGCCGGCCGCCTTGGTGCGCTCGTCGGTGATCTGGTCATCGACATCGAAGCCCTGGGCGCCGCCTACGAAATCGTGCTGCCCAGCGACATGCTCTCCTTCATCGACCTGGGTCCTGCTGCGCTCGATACGACCCGCAAGCTGCTCGAAGATGCGGAGGACGACTGGCCGGTTGGCGCCGCTTTCTATGCCTCGAACGTCAAGCTGCTGGCCCCCATTCCGCGCCCGCGCAAGAACATCTTCGGCATTGGCCTCAACTACGTCGAGCACGTCGCCGAATCCGCGCGCTCGCTCGATACCTCCAAGGACCTGCCCAAGCAGCCGGTGATCTTCTCCAAGCCCCCGACCGCCGTTTGCGGCCCCGGCGATTCCATCGAGCACAATGCCAAGCTCACCCAGCAGCTCGATTGGGAAGTCGAACTGGCCGTGGTCATGGGCCGCAAGGCCAAGCGCGTCGAGGAAGCCGACGCCCTCAACTACGTCTTCGGCTATACCGTCCTCATCGACTTCTCGGCCCGCGATTGCCGCCGTGCCGGCCAGTGGATCGTCTCCAAGGGCCAGGACACCTATGCCCCGATGGGCCCCTGCATCGTGACCGCCGACGAGATCGAGAACCCGCACGATCTCGACCTCTGGCTCACCGTCAACGGCGTCACCAAGCAGTCGTCCAACACCAGGCATATGCTGTTCAAGGTCCCGACGCTCATCTCCGACATCAGCCAGGGCATGACGCTCGAGCCCGGCGACATCATCGCCACCGGCACGCCCGATGGCGTCGGCGCCGGCCGCAGCCCGCAGGAATGGCTCTGGCCCGGTGACGTGGTCGAAGCCGGCGTCGATGGCATCGGCAAGCTGCGCCACTCGATCATCGCCGTCTGACGCAACGCCGCCTCGCAAACACAAGGACAAGCTGAAATGGGCCTCTTTCCCAAATTCACCGCCGCCGCCGTCCAGACCGCTCCGGTGTTCCTCGACCCGGCGGCCACGACCGAAAAGGCTTGCTCCCTCATCCGCGAGGCGGCCTCCAACGGGGCAAGGCTCGTCGCCTTCCCCGAGGTCTTCATCTCGGCCTATCCCTACTGGAGCTGGATCATGTCGCCCATCGAGGGCGGCCCCTGGTTCCAGAAGCTCTATGAAGGCTCGGTCGAAGTCCCCGGCCCCGAAATCGCGGCCATCGCCGCCACCGCGCGCGAATGCGGCGTCAACGTCGTGATCGGCGTCAACGAGCGCACCCGCGAGAGCCACGGCACGCTCTACAACACCCTCGTCACCATCGGTTCGGACGGCAAGATCCTCAACCGCCACCGCAAGCTCGTGCCCACCTGGGCCGAGAAGCTGAGCTGGGCGGGCGGAGACGGCTCGACCCTCCAGGTCCACGACACCGATATCGGCCGTCTCGGCTCCCTCGCCTGCGGCGAGAACACCAATACGCTCGCCCGCTTCACCCTTCTCGCCCAGGGCGAGATGGTGCACGTGGCCAGCTACATCTCGCTGCCGGTCGCCCCGCCCGACTACGATATGGCCGAAGCCATCAAGCTGCGCGCCGCTGCCCACAGCTTCGAAGGCAAGGTTTTCACCGTCGTCGCCTGCTCGACCATCTCGGAGGAGATCATCGAGGCCGTGACCGTCAACCACCCGGAAGCCCGCCCGCTCCTCGAACGCAAGAGCAGCGCTTTTTCGGGCATTCTCGGCCCGGATGGCCGCGTGGTCGGCGAAGGGCTCGTGGACGATGAAGGCATCGTCTATGCCGAGATCGACCTCAACAAGTGCATCCAGCCCAAGCAGATGCACGACATCACCGGCCATTATAACCGCTTCGACGTCTTTGACCTGCGGGTGAACCGCCGCACCAATTCTCGCGTCTCCTGGTCGGGCGAACCCGCCGCCGACTGGCGCCTCGCCAATGGCGAAGCCGCGCCCGACGAAGCCTGATCCTTTCTTTCCGGAGCACTCCCAAGTGTCAAAACTCAACTACCGCATCGGCCAGATCGTGCCCTCGTCCAACACCACGATGGAAACCGAGATTCCGGCGCTGCTCAACGCCCGCATGCTCGATTTCCCCGAGCGCTTCACCTTCCACTCCTCGCGCATGCGCATGAAGAAGGTGGTCAAGGAAGAGCTTGAGGCGATGGACCGCGACAGCGACCGCTGCGCCGCCGAACTCTCGGATGCCCGCGTCGACGTGCTCGGCTATGCCTGCCTCGTCGCCATCATGAGCATGGGCCACGGCTACCATCGCACCTCGCAGGCCCGCCTGCGTCAGGTAACCGCCGACAACGGCGCCGACGCTCCCGTCGTCACCAGCGCCGGTGCGCTGGTCGAGGGCCTGCATACGCTCGGCGCCAAGAAGATCGCCGTCGTCTGCCCCTACCTCAAGCCGCTGACCCAGCTCGTGGTCGATTACATCGAGGCCGAAGGCATCGCGGTGAAGGATTACGTGGCCCTCGAGATCCCCGACAATCTTGAAGTCGGCATCCAGGACCCCAAGAACCTGCTGGAGATCTACAAGCGCCTCGACCTCAAGGGCGTCGACGCGCTGGTGCTTTCGGCCTGCGTGCAGATGCCTTCGCTCCCGGCCATCGCCCAGGTCGAACAGGAAACCGGCATCCCGGTGCTCTCCGCTTCGATCGCCACGACCTACCAGATGCTGAAAGGCCTGAACCTGGAAACCCGCATTCCCAATGCCGGGGCACTGCTTTCAGGCAAGTACTGAGGGTTTTGCGCCCGGGCTCACCCCCTCCCCACAAGGGGAAGGGTGGGAGCCTTGGGCGGGATCGAGCTACAAACCCCACCCTCCCCCTTGTAGGGAGGGTTAGGGAGGGGGACGGCCAAAAACTCCGTCCCTACTCCTCTTCCTGCAGCGCCTTGCGTGCCGAGACCTTCGCTTTGCCCAGCAGCCCGAGCAATGCCCGCGTGTCCTCTGCGCTCAACCCCGCGAACATCTCACCGATCCAGGCCTCATGCGCCGCTGCCATCCTGGCGAAATAGGCGCGCCCCTCTGCCGTCATGCGGATGATCTGCACGCGCCGATCCTTGGGGTCGGCGGTGCGCGTGATGTAGCCCTCGGTCGACAACCGATCGACGATCGCCGTGATATTGCCCGCCGAGACCATCAGGCGCTTGGAGATCTCGCCCAGCACCAGCCCATCATCGACGCGGTAAAGCTGGGACAGCAGATCGAAGCGCGGCAGCGTGATGTCGAACTCGCGCGTCAGCCGCCGGCGCACCTCCGCTTCCACGATCCGCGAGGCCGAGAACAGCCGCAGCCACAGCCGCAGCGGATCGTGATGATCGGCAGGGGCATCCACGATCTTGGTTTCGGCGTCAATCCATACGCCGCTGGCGTCGCTGACCATATGTCATTCCCTGAGAGCAGTAAGTCTTAAAGAGGTAGGCAGTTTTGCTTGAGGTCTCAACCATCTCGCCTCGCGTCGGGCCGTGCAACTGTCGTAGCCTCGTTGCCAACCGCTTTCTAATTACTTTAGACTTGAAGCAATTGGCTAAAGATGCGAGAAAACCGGCATAGAGCCTTTCGGAGTCGATTGCGTTATGAGCCGTGCCGTTCCCATCACCCAGGACCAGTTACCCATCAGCGCCTGGAGCAAGATCGTGCCGATCCATTTCGGCCAGTGCGACCCGGCCGGCATCGTCTACACGCCCAACTTCTTCGACATCTTCAATACGGTGATGGAAGACTGGTTCTCCGAGCACCTGGGCATCGACTACCACGCCATCATCCGCGACCGCCGTATCGGCATGGGCTACGCCCACGCCGCCTCCGACTTCTTCATCCCGGTGCTGATGAGCGAGCGGCTGGAAGTCTTCGTCATCGTCAAGCGCGTCGGCAATGCCTCCTATACACTCAACCTCCACGCCATGAAGGGCGGCAAGGAAGCGGTGCGCGGCGAGTTCGTGGCGGTGACCACCTCGCTTGAAACCCACAAGCCCATCGGCATGCCCGATGACATCAAGACCGCCCTGGTGCGCTATGAGGCGGCGCAAGAGGGGTTTGTCGCGGTGGCTGCGCGGTAACGCGGCCCGGCCTCCTCCCTCCGGGGAGTCCCCTCACCGCCCTACCGGGCACCCTCTCCCCGACGGGGCGAGCGTTTTCGCCGTGGCACCGCCCGAGCGAAAAACACCACCCACCGCGCAACGCGCCTACCGCGCTTCCCCCAACTACCTTACTTCCCCGGACTTGATCCGGGGCCTATTGCACCGCTCCACTCGAGTGGAGGCATCCGTAGGCCCCGGCTCTGCGGCCGGGGGAAGTTAAGTGGTTGGGGCGCAGTGAAATGCAGTGGGGACGCGGCGTAATGCCGAAAACCGCCGCCTCACCCCAGAAAAGCGAACGGACCGAACGCGCCCCCGCCGTTCGGTCCGTTCTGCGTAGGGCGATCCATGCGATCGAGCCCCGCGCATCCGTCTGGTGTCATCAGGCGGCTGTTGTCTCAAGCCAATCCTGCGACACGATCGGCAAAGGAATCGCATCGATCAGGGCTCGCGTATAGGCGTGCTGTGGATTGGCGAACACCTTTTCGCATTCGCCCTCTTCCACCACCACGCCGCCATTGAGCACGTAGACGCGATGGCAGAGCGCGCGGATCACCGAAAGGTCGTGGCTGATAAAGGCCATCGACATCCCGATTTCGGCGCAAAGCTCCTTGAGCAATTGCAGCACCCGCGCCTGGGTGGAGACGTCCTGCCCCGAGACGATCTCGTCGGCGAGCACGAAGCTGGGCCGCAACATCACCGCGCGGGCAATGCCGACGCGCTGGCGCTGGCCGCCCGAGAGTTCGTGCGGATAGCGCCCGAGCACCACCTGCGGCAGCCCCACGCGATCGAGCACCTCGGCGATCCGCACCAGGGCCGTCGCCTTGTCCGGCGCGATGCCGTGGAGGAGAATAGGTTTGGAGAGGATGGTCCCGATGGTCTGGCGCGGATTGAGCGAGGACATCGGGTCCTGAAAGATCATCTGCATCTGCCGGCGCAGCGCGATTTCGCCGCCCGGAAACGCACTGAGCGGCTTGCCCTCGAACAGCACCGCGCCGCCGGTCGCCGGTTGCAGGCCCAGGAGCGCGCGGCCGAGCGTAGTCTTGCCGGAGCCCGATTCACCGACGATGCCGACGATCTCGCCGCGCCCGATGCCGACATTGACACCCTTGAGCACCCGCAGCGGCTGCGCCTGACGGCCCAGGAACGAGCGCTTCTGCCCGAATTCCACCACCAGGTCGCGCGTTTCGACCAGAAGATTGTCAGCCATGGCGAGCCCCCTGGTTGTCGAAACTGGCGATTTCGGCGCGGCAGGCCGCGATCACCGCATCGTCGATCGGGTGCAGTCCCGCCGACGGATTGTCATAGCGCGGGCTGGCCGCGATGAGCGCCCGCGTATAGGCGTGGCGCGGCGTCGAAAAAATCTGCTCGGCCACGCCCTGCTCCATCACCTTGCCCTGGAACAGCAACGTCACCTCGTCGCAAAGCTGGGCGACGACGCCGAGGTCGTGCGTCACGAACAGCACCGCCGTACCGTGTTCGGCCTGCATGGTCTTCAAGAGCTTGAGCTCCTGCTTCTGCACCGTCACGTCGAGCGCCGTGGTCGGCTCGTCCGCGATCAGCAGGCGCGGCTGCAGCGCAAAGGCCGAGGCGATCAGCACGCGCTGGCGCATGCCCCCCGAAAGCTGGTGCGGAAAGCTCTCCATGACGCGTTTGGGGTCGCGGATGGCGACCTGGTCGAGGAGTTCGAGCCCACGGGCCGCGGCGGCCTTGCCGCTCAGCCCTTTCCACATCTTGAGGCCGTCGGTGAGCTGGTCGCCGATCTTGCGGCCCGGATTGAGCGCGGTCAGCGGGTCCTGCGGAATGAGCGCGATCTGCGAGCCCACGAACCGGCGCTTTTCGCGCTCGGGCATGTTGATGAGATCATGCCCATCGAGCTGCACGCTGCCTTCCGTGACGGTGACGCTCGATGCCAGAATGCCCAGGATCGCCTTGGAGATGGTCGACTTGCCCGCCCCGCTCTCGCCCACCAGACCCTGGATACGGCCATTGTCGAGGCTGAGCGACACGTCGCGCAGGATCGGCTTGCTGTCTCGGCGCGAGACGGCCGAGAGGTTGGAAATCGTCAGAAGCGGCTTGCTCATCGCTGCATCACCGGGTCGAGCGTGCGGCGCAGTCCCTCGCCGAGCTGGTTGAAGGCAAGGACGGTGGCGAAGAGCCCGACCAGCGGCAGCGCGAACACCCACCAGGCCTGGTAAATGATGGTACGCCCCTGCGCGATCATGCCGCCCCAGGTCGGCGTATCGGACGATACCGAAAGGCCAACGAAAGAAAGAATAGCCTCGATCACCACGGCCAGACCGAGTTCGAGCGTGAAAAGCCCGAGCACGGTCCACAGCACGTTGGGCAGGATTTCGCCCGCCAAGATACGGAAGTCGTTGAAACCCAGCACCCGGCCCGCCGTCACGTAGTCGGCATTGCGCTGCGCCTGCGTCTCGGCGCGCACCACGCGGGCAAAGCGCGTCCAGTCGATGATGGCGATGGCAAAGATCACCGAATGCACGCCTGAGCCGAGAATGGCGACGATGAGGATCGAGAGCAGCACGGCGGGGAACGCCATCCAGATTTCGATGAGGCGCGAGACCACTGCATCCACCCAGCCGCCGAAATAGCCGGCGAGGAGACCGACAAGCGTGCCGACAACCGCCGCGATGATGGCCGAGGCGAAGGCGACGGTCAGCGCGATCCGCGTCCCGAAGATGAAGCGCGAAAGCACGTCGCGGCCGAGATCGTCGGTGCCCAGCCAATAGCCCGGCTCCGCGCCCTGCATCCAGGCCGGCGGATAGAGCCCGAGCATCAGGTCCTGCTCCAACGGATCATGCGGCGCGATCCAGGGCGCGAAGACTGCCAGAACGATCAGCACCAGGATGAAGCCGCCGCCGATGATGACCTTCGGGTCGCGCAGCAGCGCGCGCAAGGTTGGCCCGAAAGCGCGTTTGGTGGGAATGGCCGATGCGGCCGTATTGGTCATGTGCACAGCGTCAGCCACGGCTGAGCCTCGGATTAAGGGCGACGACCAGCAGGTCCACCGCCAGATTGATGAGAATGAACAGCACGCCGAACATCAGGATCAGGCCCTGGATCAGCGGAAAATCGCGGTTGATCACGGCGTCGATGGCCATGTTGCCGAGGCCCGGATAGGAGAAGATCTTCTCGATGATGACGGTGCCGCCGATGAGGAAGGTGAACTGCACGCCGGTCAGCGCCAGCGTCGGGCCGACCGCATTTCGCAACGCTTCGCCCAGCACCAGCCGGCGTTCGCTCATGCCCTTGACCCGGGCCAGCACCACATAGTCCTGCATCATGGCTTCGCCGAGCGCTTCCTTGAGCACGCGCGCGATGATCGCCGCCAGCGGCAAAGCGAGGGCGAAAACCGGCATCAGCATGTGCGAGAACACGTCCCACACCACGCCCCAGCGCCCGGTGAGAATTGCCTCGATGAGATAGAAATTGGTGACGAACACCGTCCCTGCCGCCGGGTCGTTCCGGCCCGAAAGCGGCAGGATCGGGAAGGCGACGCCGAGCAGCAGCACGAAGGCCAGGGCCCAGACGAATTCGGGCACCGTCAGCAATAGACTGTTGGCGCCGTCGAGCGCCGAGGCGCCCCAGCTCTTGCGCAATAGCGTCGAGGCCACGGCCATCACGCCGCCCAGCAGCACCGCGATGATCAGCGCCGCCACCGCCAGTTCCAGCGTCGCCGGCAGGCGCTCGGCCAGGAGCGAAATCACGCTGACCTGCCGCGAGATGGAAGTGCCGAAATCGCCCTGCAGGAAATTGGTAAGCCAGATCCAGAACTGCATGGGCAGCGACTGGTCGAGCCCGTATTTGGCCTTGAGGGCCAGGATGTCGGTTTCGCTGGCGCCCGGTCCGATCATCATGGCGATCGGGTTGCCGGGGGCGACCCGCAGCAGGACGAAAACTACTATTGCTACGCCAAGGAGGGTAATCGCCCCCATTGCGACGCGCTTGAGAATGGCCGAGATCATCGGTCGCATGCTCCCTCTGCTGCACTAAGGTTAGTCACGCTCGATCCGGTTCCCCGTCCGGATCGGCGACAGAAAGGCCGGGCCCGCAGGCCCGACCCCTTTATCGCTCCATCAGGCCTTGGCGACCAGTGTCGGCTGCATGGCGCCCGAGACGTTCGGGAGCACGGCCAGAGACGACTTGTAGATGATCGGCTGCACGTACTGGAGCAGCGGGATCACCAGGCCTTCGTCGGCGATGTAGCGGTCCACGGCGCGCCAGCCCGCGATGCGCTTTTCCTCGTCCTGCTCGGTCATGAGCGGGGCGATCTTGGCATCGAGGTCTTCCGTCTTCCAGGCCGAGTTCGGCGAGGGGCCGAACATGGCGTGGCCGGTCGAGGTCGTCGGGTCGGCGATGGCGTCGCCCCAGTTGTAGAAGGCGGCCGGAGCCAGCTCGTGGGCGGCGCGCAGTTCGTAGTGCTTGGCGATCTCGTAGACTTCGATCTCGGCTTCGATGCCGACCTTGCGCCACATGCCCACGATCGCCTGGATCATCTCGTAATCCTTCGGCTTGAAGCCGCGCGTCGTCTGGATCTTGAACTTGACCGGATTGTCCGTCGAGAAGCCGCTGTCGGCCAGGAGCTTCTTGGAGAGCTCGGGGTCGTAGGCAACCTTGATGGTCGGATCGTAGGCCAGGTATTCCGGCGTCTGCAGCGTGTCGAGCGGCACACCGTACCCGCGCAGCAGGCGGTCCACGATCGCCTGCTTGTCGATCGCGTGGATCGCGGCCAGGCGCACGTTTTTGTCCAGCATCGGGTCGATGTTGGTGATGAAGATCATGCCCACGTCCGAGATCGGCGTGGCCACACCCTTGAGGCCCGGCTTGTCCTTGAGGCGATCATAGTCCTCGTAGGAAATGTCGAGCGTCAGGTCGGACGAGCCGCTCTCGATCTCAGCGACGCGGCTGGTGGCATCGGTCACGAACTTGAACACCACGGTCTCGAAGGCCGGCTGGACGCCCCAGTAGTTCGGGTTGCGCTTGAGGCGCAGGAAGGCATTGGCCTCGTACTGGTCGACCATATAGGGGCCGGTACCGACGGGCTTGCGGTTGAATTCTTCCGCGCCGACCTTCTCGTAATAGGCCTTGGGCATGACGAAGCCGGTCAGGAACGCCATCCACTTGAAGAAGGTCGGCTCGAACACCGGCATCTCGGCGGTTATGCGGTTGCCGTCGACGGTGAGGTTCTTGATCGAGGCCCAGACGAACGAGACCGGATTGCCGGTCGCCGGATCGGCGGCACGTTCGATCGACCACTTGACGTCTTCGGGCGTGAAGGGCGAACCGTCATGCCAGGTGACGTTCTCGCGCACGTCCATGAAAACCTTGGTCTTGTCCTCGTTCCAGCCCCAGGCGGTGAGCAGGCCCGGCTCGAACTCGAGGTTCGGGCGCTGGCCGATATACTGGTCGAACACCGAGCGGTAGATCGCCTGCACGGTCGGGTTGACGGCCGATGCACCGGTGGTCGGATCGAAGCCAGGCAGGTTGACGTTGAAGGCGATGGTGAGCGTGTCGCTGTTCTGCGCGAAGGCGGGCATCTGCCCGGCCAGAATCGCGCCGATCACGCCTGCGGCGCCTCCCGCCAAAAAGTTACGACGTGAGATAGTCATTTCGTTCCCTCTCTTTGCGCTTTGGTTTTTCCCCGGAACCCCGGACGCGCTTAACCCGGATACTTTATACTTAAACATATCCTTGCTCATGCATCTAGATGATATTTTAGGATTGAAGCACCGCGTGGAAATGTTCCCCACAATGCCACCACAGAACCACATCGTCGTGCTGCTAAGTACGGCATAATGCACAAGAAAGGCGCAGGGAGCGCGGGACAAACCAGAGTGCAAAAGTCGTCTATTCCAGACCGTTTACAACGGACGCGCTTCGTCTCATCCTTAAGTCGCTGATTGACAGCACCAGGTGATTGGATAACTATGCAAATGCATAAATCTGATCGGCAGAGGGAAAACGCCGCTTGGATTTGACATTGTTTCAAGGGAGGCTGCCGCCATGGCTGAGCGGTCGTTTGCGCGCGAAGTCGAGGATCTGAAGCTCGGCGAAGGCGAATTGTTTCGCGGCGAAGGCATCCTCGCCATCACCAAAGCCCTGCTCCAATCGGGCGTTGCCTATGTCGGCGGCTACCAGGGCTCGCCCATCTCGCACCTGATGGATGTCCTCTCAGACGCCAAGCCGGTGCTCGATGAACTGGGCGTCCATTTCGAATCCTCGGCCTCCGAAGCGGCCGCCGCCGCCATGCTCTCGGCCTCGGTCATGTATCCGCTGCGCGGCGCCGTAACCTGGAAATCCACCGCCGGCACCAACGTCGCCTCGGACGCACTCACCAACCTCGCCTCCTCCGGCGTCGTCGGCGGCGCGCTCATCATCCTGGGCGAAGATTACGGCGAGGGCTCATCGATCCCGCAGGAGCGCTCGCATGCCTTTGCGATGAAGTCGCAGATGTGGCTGCTCGACCCGCGCCCAAACCTGGAATCGATCGTCAAATCCGTTGAAGACGGCTTCGCGCTCTCCGAGGCGTCCAACACCCCGGTCATGCTTCAGGTCCGCATCCGCGCCTGCCACGTCCACGGCCAGTTCACCGCCAAGGACAACCAGAAGCCGAAATACACCATCAAGGAAGCGCTCGAGAACCCGGTGCGCGAGCTCGACCGCATCGTGCTGCCGCCGCAATCGATCACCATCCACGACCGCGACAAGATCGAGAAGCGCTGGCCAGCCGCGCTCCAGTTCATCAAGGACAAAAAGCTCAACGAGCATTTCGGTCCCGAGGAAGGCCCAGTCGGCATCATCCTCCAGGGCGGCATGTACAACAGCGTCATCCGTGGCCTGCAGCTCCTCGGCCTTGCCGATTCCTACGGCAATTCCGCCATTCCCCTCTATGTCCTCAACGTCACCTACCCGCTGGTCGATGACGAAGTGGTCGCCTTCTGCGCCGGCAAGCAGGCCGTGCTGATGGTCGAGGAAGGGCACCCCGAATATCTAGAGCAGGCTGTCGCCACGGCACTCCGCCGCCGCGACATCCAGACCGTCCTTGCCGGCAAGGGCACGCTGCCCATCCGCGGCGACTACACCGCCGCCGTCCTCATGAAGGGCGTCGAAAAGTTCCTGGGCGAACACGCCCCGCAATATCTGGGCAACCGCCCGCCGCTCCCCAGCGCCGATGCCGTCCTCGCCGACCCCAAGGTCAAGGCGCTGGCCGATGTCGTTCCCGCTCGCCCCGCCGGCTTCTGCACCGGCTGCCCGGAGCGCCCGATCTTCGCTGCCATGAAGCTGGTCGAGCAGGAACTGGGCGAGCACCATGTCTCGGCCGATATCGGCTGCCACCTCTTCTCGATCCTGCCGCCCTTCAATATCGGCGGCTCCACCATGGGCTACGGCCTCGGCCCCGCTTCGGCCTCCGCCTTCAACGTCGACGCCGAAAAGCGCTCCATCTCGGTGATGGGCGACGGCGGCTTCTGGCACAACGGCCTTTCGACTTCCGTAGGCAACGCCGTCTACAACAAGCACAACGGCGTCATCATGGTGGTGGACAATTACTACTCCTCGGCCACCGGCGGGCAGGACATCCTCTCCTCGCGCGCCCTCAACCCGCTGCGCTCGACCAACAATTCCATCACCAAGGCGGTCAAGGGCATCGGCGCGAAGTGGGTGCGCCAGATCGATCGCACTTACGATGTCGGCAAGATGCGCGACACCTTGAAGGAAGCGCTGACCTCCGACGAGGAAGGCCCCAAGATCATCGTCGCTTCGTCCGAGTGCATGCTCAACAAGCAGCGCCGCGAAAAGCCGCTCTTCTCCAAGAGCGTCAAGGACGGCAAGCGCATGGTGCGCGAACGTTTCGGCGTCGATGAGGACACCTGTACCGGCGACCATGCCTGCATACGCCTGTCGGGCTGCCCCTCGCTCTCGCTCAAGCACACTAACGATCCGCTGCGCGACGACCCGATCGTGGCCATCGACAATTCCTGCGTCGGCTGCGGCAATTGCGGCGAGGTCTCGGAGGCTGCCGTGCTCTGCCCGTCCTTCTACCGGGCCGACATCATCTACAATCCTTCCAAGACCGATCTCTTCATGGCGCGCGTCCGCACTGCCGTGATCGGCTTCTTCCAGCGGCGCCGCCAGGCGCGCCGCATCGCTTTCGCGTGATCGCCATGGCCACCACTCTTTCCGCTCCCGCCTTCGACAAGCCGATCTCCATCGCCATTCTCGCCATGGGCGGACAGGGCGGCGGCGTACTCGCCGACTGGATCGTCGCCATGGCCGAGCAGCAGGGCTGGATCGCCCAGTCGACATCGGTTCCCGGCGTCGCCCAGCGTACCGGCGCCACCATCTATTACGTGGAAATGCTCGCGCCCAAGGACGGCAAGCTGCCGGTCCTCTCGCTCATGCCCACGCCCGGCGACGTCGATATCGTGCTCGCCGCCGAGTTCATGGAAGCCGGCCGCTCGATGCTGCGCGGCATCGTCACCCCCGACAAGACCACGCTCATCGCCTCCACCCACCGCTCCTACGCCGTGGGCGAAAAGGAAATGCCCGGCGACGGCACCGCCGACCCGCAGCTCGTGGTGGAAGCCTTTGGCGTCGCCGCCAAGCGCAGCATCGTCTTCGACATGCAGACCCTGGCCGAAAAGAACGGCTCGGTGATCTCCTCGGCCATGTTCGGCGCTCTTGCCGGCTCGGGCACCCTGCCTTTCGGCCGCGACGCCTTCGAGGACGCCATCAAGGCCGGCGGCAAGGGCATCCAGGCGAGCCTGAAGGCCTTCGGCGCCGCTTTCGACCGCGCCACTGAGGGCAAGCCCGACAAGGTCGCCAAGAAGCCGGAAAAGGACCTGCCCGAGCCGCCGCGTTCGGTCGGCCAGCCGCAGCTCGACGCCCTGCTCGGCCGCATCCATTCCGAGTTTCCGGCCGCGCTCGGCCCCATGCTTTTCGCCGGCATCAAGAAGCTCGTCGACTTCCAGGACGTGCGCTACGCCAACGAATATCTCGACCGCGCCCGCGACCTGCTCGCGCTCGACCGCAAGGCCAATGGCGAGGCCCACGAATTTGCCTTCAGCCAGGAGGTGGCAAAATATCTCGCCAACGCCATGGCCTATGACGACGTCGTCCGCGTCGCCGACCTCAAGACCCGCGCCTCCCGTTTCGAGCGCGTGCGCAAGGAAGTCGGCGCCGGCAAGGATCAGCTCGTCTACACCACCGAATACATGCATCCGCGCATGGAAGAAGTCTGCGGCACCATGCCCGCTGCCCTCGGCCAGTTCATCGAGGATCGCAAGGGCCTCTATGACTTCATGGACCGCTTCGTGAACAAGGGCCGGCGCGTGCGCACCGGCACCGTGTTCTGGTTCGCCGGCCTCTACATGGTCTCGGCCCTCAAGCCCATGCGCCGCTCCATGCTGCGCCATAAGCGCGAAATGGCCCATGTCGAGCGCTGGCTTGAAACCGCCACGCGCCTCCTGCCGACAAATTACGACCTCGCCACTTCGGTCATCGGCACCCGCCGCCTCATCAAGGGCTATTCGGATACCCATAGCCGCGGCGAAGCCAAGTTCGACAAGGTGCTCGGCGCCGTGCCGATGCTCGAAACCCGCGAAGACGGCGGCACCTGGCTCAAGCGCCTGGTGCAGGCCGCGCTCCATGACGAAAAGGGCAAGGCGCTTGACGGCGCACTGGCGACGATCCGGAGTTTTGCGAACTAGGCCGTCGCCGTAGCGGCGCTCGAACCGTTTTCGCTCTCCTGCCTAGCGATCCCTCTCAAGAGGAAGATTGCGTAAATGAAGAGCGGAATGTCCAGCAGCAGGGGCAGCAGCAACGAGGTCAGCGATGGCTCGATCGGACCAGGGTCCGGCATCGAGCTTGCAATCGTCACCAGCAGGAAATCCCAGCAGGCGTGAAAGAGGATCGCCGGCACGATCGACCGGGTTCTAAGTACCAGGGCGAGAAAGAACGTGCCGGCCATGAATGCGGTGACGGCTTGCGTCACTGCAGCGATCAGGTCGCCGGTGCCGGTAGCGTTGAGCACGTGGACCGAGCCGAAGATGACCGATGTCAGCCAGACCGCCGGCCAGAATGGGATGCCCGAGCGCAGGCCGCGGAAAAGCACGCCACGGAACATGGTTTCTTCCGAGAAGCCGACCAGCAGTGTGTTGACTGCGAGGATCAGCACGGTGTGTGGCGCCGGCCAGCCGACGAGCAACGTGCCGATGAAGAACAGAACCAGATAGACCGCCGGCCCGATCAGTACGCGTAGTGAATTCCACGGCCGCGGCGCGTTGAAGCCGATGTCCCACCAACGCATTGCCACCACGAGGATGACGAGGAAGACACTTGCGGCGACGATCGAAGTGGAGATCGAGGACGTCACGCCCTCGGCGAGGCTGGCCGTCTCATGAGGTAGCCAGGCGCCCCAGAACATGATGGCGATCCACACCGCCAGCGCGGTAAAAGCCAATGGAATTCGGATCTTGGCAGCCATCTCTTCCCCCGTGCGACGCCTCGGCGAGATTGCATGGCGGCGCTCGCCCTGTCGAGAGGATCGCTATCTGCTGTCCCCGTTGCGCCCACCGGGGCCGGGGGCAGAGATGCCGTGCTTGTCCATGTTGCGCAGCACCTTGTGAAGCGTGTTGACGAAAGCGTCGTATTCTTCCGGCGTCACGTCCTCGAACAATTGAGAGAAGATGCCGAAGAGCGTCGGCCAGAAGGCCTGGAAGGCGGTTCGGCCTTCCTCGGTGATGTGGATCTCACGCACCCGCATGTCGTCGGGCCGCGACTGGCGCCGAACATAGCCCTGCTCCTCGAGGGAATCGAGCGTGCGGCTCATGGTCGACTGCTCGACCACCGCCAGGTAGGAGAGCTCGTTGACCGTGAGCCCGGCGGCGATGGTCAGAAGCGAGAGCGCCCGCATCTTGGCCGTCGTCATGTCGTGCGGCTTGAGCACTTCCTGAAGGTTGGCGTTGTAACTCGCCGACAGGCGGTTGATGAGGTGCGGCGCGAAGCGGCTCAGTCCAATCTCACCCAGGCTCGGCAGGCGATTATTGTCCGAGGCTTCGCGGGAAGTTCCAAGAAAGTACTTGTCGGTCAAACTTTGCCTCCGCGTGCCGTAGAGGAAGTGGGCTTAGCTGAGCGCCTTGCCCAGGAGGAAACCCGAACCGCCGCCCAGACCCGGACCCGGATGGCTGGACGCCCCGATATGGTAGAGACCGGGGACATGGGTAGTGTGGTTGACCGAGGTCTTCAAGGGTCGCCAGATGAAGAACTGGTCGATGCCGCAATACCCGCCATAGGGGTCGCCCCCCACCAGATTGACGTTCATCGCCTCAAGGTCGGCCGGCGAATAGACCTTCCGCTTGATGACCGCTTCATCAAAATTCTCGATGTGCGAGCGCAGGATCGCCTCGACGCGATCGGCGTACTTTTCGCGTATATCCGCAGTCCAGCGTCCGTCGGCAGGCGCCGCGATCTCGCCGGCGGCGTCGCCCTTGATAAAGCGCGGCGCTTCGGGAAGCTGCAGCCAGAGAATGGCCTTGCCCTCCGGCGCGCGCGACGGATCGAGAGCGGTGGGCTGGCCCACGCAGATCGTCGGCTCGGCCGGCAGCATGCCGCGTTCGGCTTCGTTGGTGGCCTTGGAGACCCCATCGAGCCCCGAGGTCAGGTGAATGAGTGCGGTCTTTTCGAGTCCGGGACTGCGCCATTTCGGCACTGCGTTGAGAGCGTAGTGGATCTGCATGTCGCCCTTGCCATACCGGTAATTGGCGACGCCCTCGCTCACCGCCTCGGGCAGTTTTTCGCCATCCAGCAGGCGCCCGTAGAGCTGGTTGGGAGTGACCGAGGCGATCACGCCGCGCCGGGCCGTCAGCAGGTCGCCATCGGCAAGCCGCACGCCCATGGCGCGGCCGGCATCATCGAGCGCGATGCGTTCGACATCGGCACCGGTCCGGATCGAGCCGCCCTGTTCGCGGATCAGCGCCTCGAAGGCCTTGACCGCATTGCGCGCGCCGCCCTTGACGATCGGCGCCCCGGCCGCCTCCATGGCGAAGCCGATGACCTTGAGCATTTCGCCCGAATAGGTGTTGTCGGGATTGAGCCCGCAATGGAGCACCCAGGGGGCGAAAAGCCCCTGGACCTCCTCGGACTTGTAGCGCGTTTCGAGGTATGGACGGGCCGAGACCAGCGCCTCCCCGAAGAAGGCGGCAAGCCCCTTGATCCCGCGTTTCCAGGCTTCTTTGCCCACCACTTTGAGCATGTCGAGCGACCACAGCCGCCCGCCCAGCAGGCCGAAGACGAAGCCGGCATTGTCGCCGAACCGCGCCATCTCCCGCGCGAAAGCCGCCCCGTCATCGGGGTGGGCCCTGGAAAAGGCCTCGACGTTCCGCGCCCGGTCGCGCGACAGCACGAGGCTGCGCCCATCGGGGAACAGCACGCCGGTGGCGTCCTCGGTATTGGCAAATTCGAGTCCGTGCCGGGCCAGGTCCGCCCCCAACACGCCATAGGCGGGCGAGGTGGTGAACAGCACGAAGGTCGTGGCCATCACGTCGTGGATGAAGCCCGGCTCGGTGATTTCCTCGGTGCGGATGCAGCCGCCGGCCACATCGTTCCGTTCGAGCAGAAGGACCTTTCGGCCCTTCTTGCCCAGCATTGCAGCGGCGACGAGGGCATTGATGCCGCTCCCCACGATAATGTAGTCGGCGTCAGCCATTCGCTCGTCCCCCCTGTAGTCAGCTCAGGCGCGCGGCGCCAGAGCGAAGGCGCGGACCGGGCTGCCCGTGCCGCCCACGATCTTGAGCGGGGCCACGACCAGCAGCGCGCCGGTGGCCGGCAGCTTGTCGAGGTTGATCAAGCTGGCAAGACCATAGCCGCCTGCGCCCAGCATGATCGAGTGAGCGGGGAACGGCGGGTTGAGGCTGGCGGCATTGCCCCAGTCGGTGCCCACGCATTCGCTGCCCCAACCGAGGACCTGCTTGGAAACCAGGTACTCGATGCAATCAACGCTCGGGCCCGGGGTGTGCGAGCCGTTCTCGTCGGCATTGAGGAAGGTCTCGGTCGAGCCGTTGCGGTGGTACCAGTCCGAGCGCATCAACACCCAACTGCCCTTCTTGATCTCGCCGTGCTTGGCTTCCCAGGCCTTGACCATGTCGGCCGTGAGCAGGAAGTCGGAATCCTTGGCCACTTCGGCGTGGCAATCGATCACGACGACCGGGGCCACGAAGGTCTGCGGCTCGACGGTATCGGTAGTGTTGTTCTTGACGTCCTTGCCCGAAACCCAGTGGATCGGCGCGTCGAAATGGGTGCCCGTGTGCTCGCCCAGCTCCATCCAGCCCCAGGCCCACCAGGGACCGTTGCTGTCATAGTTGGAGATCTCGTGCATCTTGAAGCTAGGGGTGTTCTTGGCGAAATCCGGCGGCAGGTAGAGCACCGGCGTATTGGGGCCAAGCGGCGCCGTCAGGTCGACGATCTGGACGTCGCCGGAGGCGAGCGCGGTGGCGACGGAAGCCAATGCCTGGATGGCAGTCATGACAAAATTCTCCTTCAGGTCCCTATGAGGCCCGAGGGCCTCCCTTTAGCCCAACGCTAGAACACTCTCATGCATGTGCAAATATGCGTTCCAGCCGCGTTGCGGTTAAATGCACGATACTTTAGGTTCAAAATATCGCAAGATGCATATTTATTGATTGTGGGCGGAAAGGCCGTCGCCCGGCCGGAAACGCCCGCGACTGGGGCATTTCGGAGGGAAATTTGTCATACGATGCCATCGTGGTAGGCGCCGGCCATAACGGCCTGGCAGCCGCCGTTCACCTGGCCAGCAAGGGCTGGAAAGTCGCCGTCGTCGAACGTGAAGAAACGGCGGGCGGCGCGGTCAAGACCGAGGAAGTCACCCTCCCCGGCTATCGCCACGACCTCTTTGCCATGAACCTCTCCATGTTCGCCGGCTCCGCCTTCTTCGCTACCCACAAGGAAGGTCTCCACCGCCACGGCCTCGACTTCGTTCCCGTCGCCGACAGCTTCGCCTCGGCCTTCCCCGACGGCAAATGGCTGGGCGTCAGCACCGACCTCGACACCACCACCGCCCGCATCGAGTCTTTCTCGAAAGCCGACGCCGCCCAGTGGCGCAAGATGGCCCAAGCCTTCCCCGAGGAAGCGGCCTATATCGGCGGCGTCATGGGTACGCCCATGCCTTCCGTCGAAGTCGTCCAACTGCTCATCAAGGCACTGCGCAAGAAGGGCTATGCCTGGGTGCGCGATATGGTGAAGCTCCTCATCTCCTCGCCCCGCGCTTATCTAGACGCCAATTTCGAAAGCCCCGAAGTGCGCGCCCTGATGGCAGCCTGGGGCCTCCATCTCGATTTCGGCCCCGACATCGCCGGCGGCGCCGTGTTTCCCTATCTCGAATCCATGGCCAACCAGAATTTCGGCATGGTCATCGGCAAGGGCGGCGCCGACACCATCATCAAGGCGATGTCCGGCTACCTCGCCTCGCTGGGCGGCGAAATCCATCTCGGCCGCGCCGTCACCCGGATCGTTGAGGAAAACGGCCGCGCCAGCGCCGTCGAGCTCGATGACGGCTCGCGCCTCTCGGCCAGCCGCGCCATCATCTCGAACGTCCACCCGCAGATTCTCGCCAACAAGCTTCTCGGCCAGTCGACGGGTGCGAAAACGCTTGCCGAGGCCGTTCGAAATTTCCGCGCCGGCCCCGGCACGATGATGCTGCACTTCGCGCTCTCGGACCTTCCCGACTGGTCGGCAAGCCCCGAACTCAGGCGCTTCGCCTATGTGCACCTCGCCCCTGACTACCAGATGATGTCGCGCGCCTATCAGCAGGCGACCTCGGGTCTGCTGCCGTCCGAGCCCGCCCTCGTCGTCGGCCAGCCCACGGCCCTCGATCCCTCGCGGGCGCCCGCCGGCAAGCATGTGCTCTGGGTCCAGGCCCGTGTCGTCCCCTACGAGATCAAGGGCGACGCCGACGGCACCATCGCGGCCAGGGATTGGGATAGCGCCAAGGAGGCCTATGCCGACCGCATCCTTTCGATCATCGAGCGCTACGCGCCGGGCCTGCGTGGAAAGATCGAGGACGCCCACATCCTCTCCCCGCTCGATCTCGAACGCGCCAACCCCAACCTCGTGCGCGGCGACAGCCTTTCAGGCAGCCACCACCTCGACCAGAACTTCCTCTTCCGTCCGCCGGCGGATGGTCGCGCCACAAGAGCCCGGTCAGAAACCTCTATATGGTCGGCGCCTCGACCTGGCCGGGCGCCGGTACCGGTGCAGGTTCGGGCTTCATGCTGGGCAAGGCTCTGGCGGGGAAGTAACGCGCTACGAGCCGGCGGGCTCGGAGGCTGCGCCCAGCAGGCCGATGAGTTCATCGCGTGCAAGACTGGCGCCGAAGATCGGCGTGCCGGCCCCAAAGTTCCGCGCGGAGCGGAGCGGGCCGGCATCGACCGGGTCATAGCCCAGCCGATCGATGAAATCGGCAACCGCCTGGCGCGCTATGGAATCGTCCGCCGCGATGGCCAGGGCACGACGGTCCAGGGCACCGGCTGCACGCGCCTCGCCTTCGATCTCGTGATAGCCCATGTGGTTGAAGCTGCGGACCAGCCGGGCATCGGGCAGGAAACGCTGGATTACCTCGCTGCTCGCCTCTTCGCCCTCGAATTCCTCCAGCCGGCCATCGGTGGGCGACCAATAGTTCATGACGTCGACCACCACCTTGCCGGCCAGCAGGTCGGGACGCAGCGTGCGATAGCGGAAGAGCGGCAGCGCGAGCACGACAATGTCGCTGCCCAGCGCTACTTCCTCGGCCGTAGCCGCGACGGCGCCGGGGGTTATGATCTTGAGCAGCAATTCGATTTCGGATGGCGCGCGCGACGTGGCCATGCGCACTTCGTAGCCAGCAGCGAGCGCGAGACGCGCGAGCGCCGTGCCGACGCGGCCGGCGCCGAGAATGCCGATGGTTTGCGCTGCGGGCGCCCCGGTTTCGATCATAGCAAGTACCTTTTGAGAACCTGCTCTAATGTTGTGCCTTCGAATCCGCCCGCAAGGAGGCACATCAGTGTTACCGGAAGGAGCGACGAAAGCGCCCAATTCACCCGTGCAGCCGGGGAAAGCCTAAAGTTTGGCTTGCCGGAAGGGATGCTCAAAAAGTACCTTCTGGGCGGGTGGGAAAGCCACCTGGGTGGCGCGACGCCGGTAACCGGCGATGCAAAAAGGAACAAAAATGCAAGTCTCTCTCGTCAAAGCACTGGCGCTGGCCGTTTCCGCGGCCACGATGATGTCTGCTGCGCCGGCCATGGCGCAGACCAAGACCCTGACCATTTCCTGGTGGGGCTTCAATGGCGAAAAGCTCGAGCAGTACCTGCTCGCTCCCTTCCGCGAGCAGTGCGGCTGCCAGATCCAGTTCGAGACTGGCAACAATGGCGAGCGCCTGAACAAGCTCCAGATCCGTGGTGGCGCGGGCGTGGACGTGGCCTATTTCTCGGACAGCTTCTCCCAGCAGGGTATCGAAGCCGGCCTCTTCCAGAAGTTCGATGCCTCCAAGGTTCCGAACCTGGCCAATGTCTATGACCTCGCGCGGGACCCGCAGAGCGGCTACGGCCCGGCCTATACGCTTGGTCGTGTCGGCGTCGTCTACGACACCGCCAAGGTCAAGACCCCGATCACCTCGTGGAACGACCTGTGGCGCGAAGACCTCGCCAAGTCGCTCTCGCTGCCGGGCATCACCACCACGGCTGGCCCGATGATGGTCATGAAGGCCGGCGAGCACCAGGGCGTGGACGCCTTCACCGACAGCGACGGCGCCTTTGCCGGCATCGAGGCGCTGAAGCCCAACGTGGTCAAGAACTACAACACGGGCTCGGAGATGATTAACCTCTTCTCGACGGGCGAAATCACCGCCGCCGTGGCGCAGGACTTCACCCTCGCCCAGATCAAGGCCGCCGTGCCGACCGTCGAGTGGGCGGACCTCAAGGAAGGCGCGATCGCGACCGTCAACACGGTCAACATCCCCGCGGGCGCTGCCGAGCCGGAACTCGCCTACCAGTTCATCAACTTCCTGCTCTCGCCGGAAATCCAGCAGAAGCTCGCCGAGGAAGGCGTGGACGCCCCGGTCAACAAGGACGTCAAGCTTACGCCCGAGCAGGCTGCCCTCTGGACCTATGGCGATGACGTGATCAAGAGCCTCCAGACGGTTGACTATGCCAAGATGAATGCGGCAAAGCCGGGCTGGATCGATCGCTGGAACGAAATCTTCGGCCAGTAAGACCAACCTTCTCGCGAGGCGGCCCGGCCGCCTCGCGTCCTTTTCCCGGCCAGCGGCGCCGGACTAACGACCAAGGGCTCGAACCCATGAAACGCTTTGCCGGCTGGATCCTGGCATCACCCGCGACATTGCTCGTCGTGCTGTTCCTGGTGCTGCCCGTGGCGGCGACCATCGTGACCACCTTCACCACGCCCAACGGGCCCTTCGCCACCTACCAGGCGTTCTTCAACAGCGGCCTGCGCCGCACCGTGCTGTTCCGCACGATCTGGATTTCGCTGGCGGTGACGCTGATCTCGCTGGCCATCGGCTTCGTCGCCGCCTTCGTCATCAGCCGCGCACCGGGTTGGGCCAAGTCCATCCTCATCATTGCCGCAGTCTTCCCGCTGCTCACCGGCGTCGTCGTGCGTTCGTTCGCCTGGCTCATAATCCTGGGCAAGAACGGTATCCTCAACGGCTTCCTGCAGTCGATCGGCATGATCAGCGAACCGCTTTCGATGCTCTACACGCCCGGGGCCGTCATCGTTGCCATGGTCTATCTCTTCACCCCACTCATGATCCTGACGCTGGTGGGCGTGCTCGAATCCATTCCCGATGACCTCATCCAGGCCTCGTCCTCACTCGGCGCCAAGCCGGGCGCGACCTTCGGTCAGGTCATCCTGCCGCTCTCAGTCCCCGGCCTGATCGTGGGCGCCGTGCTCGTCTTCACCGGCAGCTTCACGTCATACGCCACGCCCCAACTCCTCGGCGGCGAGAGCGTCATGATGATGGGCACGCTCATGTATCAGCAGGCCATGGTCGTCTTCGACTGGGTCAGCGCCTCCACCATCGCCGCCGTCATGGTGGTCATCACCATCGCCATCGTGCTGCTGATGACCCGCGTCGCGCGCCGCCTCAACCCCATGGCCGTCTGATGACCCAGAAGCTCCACCCGGCCCTCATCGCCTTCACCGCCCTGGTCTTCGTGTTCCTGGTCGGCCCGCTCGTGATCATCGTGGGCTCGGCCATTTCCGACACCACGTATCTCACCTTCCCGCCGCAAGGTTTCTCGTTCCGCTGGTTCGAGAACATCTTCCAGATCGATGCCTTCCGGCGCACGATCATGACGAGCCTGCAGATCGGGTTCCTGGCGACCTTCATTGCGCTCCTCATCGGCGTTCCTGCCGCCTATGCGCTCAACCGCCACCGCATCCAGCTTCCCGGCTGGCTCTCGACGCTCTTCGTGCTGCCGGTGCTGGTGCCCGAGCTGGTGCTCGGCTTCTCGCTCCTCAAGAGCATTGCGACCCAGCTCCATGCGCCGATCTTCATCTCGCTGGTCCTCGGCCACTCGTTGCTGGTGCTGCCCTATGTGGTGCGCGTCATCAGCGCCTCGCTCGCCTCGTTCGACTTCTCCATCGAGGAAGCGGCAGTGAGCCTGGGATCGTCCCCGCTCAAGACCTTCTTCACGATCCTGCTTCCCAACGTCCGTTCCGGTGTGATCGCGGCCTTCATCCTGGCCTTCATTACCTCGATCAACGACGTTTCGATCTCGATCTTCCTCACCGGGCCGGGTATTTCGACCCTGCCCATCCAGCTCCTCGCCCATATGGAGCAGTTCTTCGATCCGACCGTGGCGTCGGTTTCGGTGCTGCTCATGGTGCTCACCGTCGCCGTCATGGCGATCGTCGAACGCACCCTGGGCCTGACCTTCCTTGCCAAATAGAGCCGCCCCGTGACCAAAGCCCTCTCCATCAAGTCGATCACCGCCCATTACGGCACGACGAAGGTACTCGAGGACCTCTCGCTCGAAGTGGCCGAAGGCGAGCTCGTTTCTCTGCTCGGCGCCAGCGGTTGCGGCAAGACCACGACGCTGCGCCTCGTCGCCGGCTTCCTCGAACCCACCTCGGGCAAGATCGAACTCGGCGGCCGTGACCTCACGCGCCTTCCGGCTCACAAGCGCGATATCGGCCTCGTCTTCCAGAACTACGCGCTCTTCCCGCATATGAGCGTTGCCGACAATGTCGGCTATGGCCTGAAGCAACGCGGCATTTCCGGCGACGCGAAGACGAAGCGCGTCAACGCCATGCTCGAACGCGTCGGCCTCGCCCATCTCGCCGACCGCCTGCCCGGCGCTCTTTCCGGCGGCCAGAAGCAGCGCGTGGCTTTGGCCCGCGCCCTCGTCATCGAGCCACCGCTGTTGATGTTCGATGAGCCGCTTTCCAACCTCGATGCCAAGCTGCGCGTCGACATGCGCGTCGAAATCCGCCAGCTCCAGCGCGCCAACGGCACCACCTCGGTCTATGTGACCCACGATCAGGAAGAGGCGTTCTCGATCTCCGATCGCGTCGCCATCATGAATGCCGGCCGCATCATGCAGCTCGACACGCCCGAAACGCTCTACCAGCGCCCGGCCAATGCCTTCGTCGCCCGCTTCGTCGGCTTCGAAAACCTCGTGCCCATGACCGTTGCCGCCCGCGACGGCGCCCGCGTCACCGCCCGTGCCGAAGGCGGCGCCACGTTGACGCTCTCCCAGGACGTGTTCGGCGCCATCCCCGACAGCTTCGTGCTCGCCACGCGCGCCGATGGCCTCGCCGTCACCGACGATTCCAATGCCGAAGGCATTCCGGCGACGCTGGGGCTGCGCACCTATCTCGGCCGCGCCTATCAGTATCAGAGCGAAACGCCGGCCGGCACGCTCATCGCCAACGGCCCGCTGACGCGGCCTTTCGAGCCGGGAACACCCGCAAAGCTCGTGCCGGTGGCCGAGCAATGCACGATCCTCAAGCCCGAATGACCATTCTCTTCACCAATGCCTGGCTGCTGACGCTCGATGACGCCATGACGGCGCACGAGCGTGGCTGGCTCCAGGTCGATGGCACCACCATCACCGCCCTCGGCTCCGGCGCGCCGCCGGTCATTCCCGGCGCCGAGATCGTCGATTGCGATGGCGATTTCGTCATGCCCGGCATGGTCAACACCCATTGCCATATGGGCATGTCTGTCTTCCGCGGCCTCGGCGAAGACGTCGACGACCGCCTCTATCGCTATATCCTGCCGCTCGAACGCAAGTTCGTGTCGCCCGAAATGGTGCGCGCCGGCTCGGCGCTCTCGGCCCTTGAAATGATCCAGGGCGGCGTCACCACCGTCGCCGACATGTATTACTTCGAAACCGAAGTGGGCCGCGTCTGCGACGAGGCTGGCTTGCGCGCCATCGTCGGCCAGACCCTCGCCGATTTCGATCCCCCCGACCACAAGACCTTCGACGAAGGTTTCGCTCGCGTCGAAGACCTCGTTGCCGAGTTCGGCAATCATCCGCTTGTCACGCCCTCCATCGCCCCGCACGCGCCCTATTCCACCGGCCGCGAGGTCATGGCGCGTATCGCCCAATGGTCCGCCGATCATCCTGCCGTACCCGTCCAGATGCATCTGGCCGAAAGCACGCTGGAGGTGAACTGGGCGCAGGAGAATTACGGCAAGTCCACCGTCGCGGTGAGCGCCGAATCCGGCCTGTTGAAGCCCAACCTCATTTGCGCGCACTGCCTGCAGCTCGACGATGCCGACATCACCATGATGAGCGAGCATCAGGTGTGCGTCGCCACCAATCCGCGCTCCAACGGCAAGGCCGGTCGCGGCATCGCCCCGGTCGAAAAGCTTCTCAATGCCGGGCTGCCTGTCGGCATCGGCAGCGATGGCGCTATGAGCGGCAACACGCTCGATCTCTTCAGCCAGTTCGCGCCCGTCTCTATGTTCGCCAAGCTCCTTGCCGGCTCGCGCAAGCCTTTGCCGGCAGCGCAGGTGGTGCGGATGGCCACCATCGATGGTGCGCGGGTGCTGAGCCTCAATCTCAAGACCGGCTCGCTCGAGCCGGGCAAGCAGGCCGATATCATCCGCATCAGCCTCGACGCCTCGCGCCTCCATCCGATCTACGATCCCTATTCGGCGCTGATCTTCGCCACCATGCCGTCCGACGTGACCCATTCCATGGTCGCCGGCCGCTGGCTCATGCGCGACCGCAAGGTCGAGACGCTCGATCCGAAGAAGGCCCTGCGCGACGCGCTCCAGGTCGCCGAGAGCTTCAAGGCCGAAATGCGGGCCATAGACCAGAACCGATGACCAAACTCGACGACATCCTCGCTTACGCCGACGCCCAGCTCGACCAGAGCCTCGGGCGCCTGTTCGAACTCATCCGCATTCCCTCGGTCTCGACCGAGCCCGAATATGCCGCCGACTGCCGGCGCGCTGCCGAATGGCTGGCCGCCCAGCTCGACGAAATCGGCATGGAAGCCTCGGTTCGTCCGGCGCAGGGGCACCCGATGGTCGTTGGCCACGGCCCCGCGGTGCCGGGACCGCATGTGCTGTTTTATGGGCACTACGACGTCCAGCCGGTCGATCCGCTCAACCTCTGGAACACGCCGCCCTTCGAGCCATCGCTTGCCCCGCAGCCGGATGGCGAGACCTATATCCTCGGCCGCGGCGCTTCCGACGACAAAGGCCAGCTCCTGACCTTCATCGAGGCCTGCCGCGCCTGGAAAGCCGTCACCGGCTCGCTGCCCATCCGTGTCTCCATGGTCTTCGAAGGCGAAGAGGAGGCTGGCTCGCCCTCGCTCGGGCCTTTCCTCGAGGCCAATGCCGAGGACCTGAAGGCCGACACCATCCTCGTCTGCGACACCGATATGTGGGATCGCGAGACCCCCGCCATCACCACGATGTGGCGCGGCTTCGTCTCCGAGGAGTTCGAGGTCACCACCGCCGACCGCGACCTCCATTCCGGCATGTTCGGCAGCGCTGCCCGCAATGCCGTCCAACTCATCGGCACCATTATCGGCAAGCTGCGCAATGACGACGGCAGCGTCGCCATTCCCGGCTTCTATGACGGCGTCATCGAGCTCCCCGAGGCAAACCGCAGGGAATGGGAACGCCTGCCCTTCGACCCCGGAAAATTCCTCGGCGATGTCGGTCTTTCGATCCCCGCGGGCGAAGCCGACCGTTCGGTGCTGGAGCAGGTCTGGGCTCGCCCGACCGCCGAGGTCCATGGCGTCTGGGGCGGCTATGCCGGCGACGGTTTCAAGACCGTCATCCCCGCCAAGGCCGGCGCCAAGATTTCCTTCCGGCTCGTCGCCGGCCAGGACCCCGAGCGCATCCGCCAGATCTTCCGCGATTTCGTGACCGCGCTCATCCCCGCCGATTGCAGCGTGACGTTCAAGTCCTATGCCGCGGCCGGGGCGCAAACCATGCCGCTCGACGGCAAGCTGCTCAACAAGGCGCGCACAGCACTCACCGAGGAATGGCAGCGAGAGACAGCGCTTGCCGGCACCGGCGGCTCCATTCCGATCCTCGGCGAATTCAAGCAGCGGCTCGGCATGGACAGCTTGCTCATCGGCTTCGCCCGGTTTGATAATCGCATCCATAGCCCGAACGAGAAATACGACCTTTCGAGTTTTCACAAAGGCATCCGATCCTGGGTGCGCATCCTTCACGCCTTTTCGGAGTAAACGCCCATGGCCATCACGCGCTTTTCGGTTAGCCCGCTCCACACGCAGATCACGACGCTCGCCGCGGTGGCCGGGGGCCGTGCTCCGGCGGACCTCGTCATCACCGGTGCCCGCGTGCTTTCGACCTATTCGGAGCGCATTGCCGACGGCAAGGAAATCTGGGTTTCCGGCGGACGGATTGCGGCGATCAAGCCGGCTGGGGCTTACAGGTCCGCGCCGATGCCCAAGGCCATCTACGACGCCAGAGGCGGCATCATCGCGCCGGGTTTGGTCGATCCGCACATCCACATCGAAAGCTCGATGGTGACGGCCTGCGCCTATGCCGAGGCGGCGCTGCTCAACGGCACCACCACCATCTTCTGCGACAGCCACGAGATCGGCAACGTCATGGATGTCGCCGGGGTCGAGGCCATGCTGGAGGACGCGCGGCTCGCTCCGCTCTCGATCTTCCTCACCGTCCCCTCGACCGTTCCTGCCACCTCGCCTGAGTTGGAGACCGCCGGCGGCGACCTGACGCCCGAGAAGATCGGCGCGCTTTTCGACAAGTGGCCGGAAGCCGTAGCGCTGGGCGAGAAGATGGATTTCGTGCCCGTCGCCATGGGCGATCCGCGCAGCCACGCCATCATTGCCGAGGCCCTCAAGCGCGGCCGCCCGGTGTCAGGCCACATTTATGGCCGCGAATTCGTCGCGCCCTACGCGGCCGCCGGCGTCACCGACACGCACGAGGCCATCGACCGCGAAATCTCCAACGACTTCATCGATGCCGGCATCTGGGTGTTCCTGCGCGGCGGCAATCCGGCGACGCCGTGGAACTCGATCGTTGAGGCCATCAAGCCGATCACCGAGCTTGGCGCCAGCCACAAGCGCTTCTGCGTGTGCACCGACGACCGCGACGCAGACGATCTCTTGAATTTCGGCCTCGACTGGGTGGTGCGCGAAGCCATTCGCTGCGGCGTCAGCCCCGAGCAGGCCTGGTCGATGGGCTCGCTCCACGGCGCCACCCGCTTCGGCATGAGCGACGAGATCGGCGGCCTTGGCGGCGGACGCCGGGCTGACCTCGTCCTGCTCGATGATGACCTGAAGCCCCGCAGCACCTGGTATGGCGGGCAGTTGATGGTCGAGGATCGCAAGGTGACGCCGCTGCTCGATGAGACGCTTGAGCAACGCTACGTCTATCCCAAGGCAGCCTACAACACCGTACACCTGCCCAAGGATCGAAAACTCGTTCCCGAGCTGCCGAGTGGCGCGGTTACGGCCAATGCCATCGGCATCGAGATGCCGGGCATCACCCTGCCCCACCGCAAGATCGAGATCGCGCCGGCCAATGACTGGGCGACGATCCTCGAGCGCGACAACCTCTCCTTCGTCACCGTCATCGAGCGGCACGGCAAGAGCCATGGCGGCATCGCCCACGGGCTCCTCCACGACTTCCGCATCAGGAACGGCGCGGTGGGATCGAGCGTGGGTCATGACAGCCACAACATCATCCTGTCCGGCACCAACGAGGCCGACATGGAACTGGCGCTCAAGACTATCGAGGAGAACAATGGCGGCGTGGTCGTGGTTGAAGACGGCAAGGTCCTCGCCTTCGTCGCCCTGCCGATCGCTGGCCTCCTCTCGGACAAGCGCGTCTTCGAGGTGGCGGCCGAGAACCAAGCCCTCAAGCAGGCTTGGCAGCAGGTGGGTTGTTCGATCCCCTATATGGGCTTCAACCTCATCCCGCTCTCGGTGATCCCGGAAATCCGCATCACCGACAAGGGGTTGGTGAAGGTCCCCGAGATGGTGCTGGCGCCGCTCTATGACTAAGCCCGTTATCATCGACACCGATCCCGGCCTCGACGATGCGGTCGCGATCCTCTTCGCGCTGACTTCGGGCAAGTTCGATGTCCGCGGCATCACCACGGTTGCGGGGAATCTCGGCATAGACGTCACCACGCGCAATGCCGGGCGTTTGCTCGCCCTGCTTGGACGCAGCGACATCCCGGTGGTTTCTGGTGCCACGGCGCCGCTTTCCCGGCCGGGGATCGACGAAGCGGCGATCCATGGCGACGATGGCCTTGGCGGGACGACACTGCCCGAGCCCCAGAAGCCGGCGCTCGAGGGCGCTGACGAATGGCTGGAGAAGACGCTGCTGGCCTTCCCGGACAGGAGCCTCGAAATCCTGGCGCTTGGTCCGTTGACCAATATCGCGCTCCTCATCCAGCGCAATCCCGATGCGGCTCGTCGCATTGGGCGGATTATTGCCATGGGTGGGGCCGTCGAAGAGAAGGGCAATGTCGGTCCGCGCTCGGAGTTCAACTTTGCCTTCGACCCGGAAGCGGCCGAGATCGTCTTTGCCTCGGGCATCGACACCACGCTCATCCCGCTGGACGTGACGCGCAAGGTGCGGGCGGATGCCGACTATCTCGCACGCCTGCGCAGCGGACCGGTCGCGGCGAAGACGGCCGGCGACCTTATCGCCGCCTATTTCCAGGATGGTCGGCAAAGCCGCCCGCTGCACGACCCCTGCGTGATGCTCTATGCGGCGGCGCCGGAGATCTTCGGCATCGACAGGATCGCGCTCAAGGTGGATTTCACTGACGATCCGGGCGCTCTGGTACGGGCCACCGATGGCATCGACCTCAAGGTCGCCATGGGTATCGACGCGGATGCGGCCAAGGATGTGCTGGCTGCGGGCCTGATCGGCTGACGCTTTCCACGGCAGCAGTTTTCGCCGCGCGGCCTCGGGTCGCGCGGTTTTGCTTTGGTCGGGCGGGCCCCGAGGCGAAAGTTCGCCTCAATGGGTTAGTCAAAAAAAAACGAGACGCACTTCGCCTCGGGGCACCGGGATTTTGAGGACCTGATCATCGCGGCTCCGTTCCGGCAGGCTTGATGGTCGAGCCCCGGATTCGAGCGGCGTCCCATGGACCCATGCGAGGGAGCGAACCCCGCACGCCCGGCTGTCCCTGTCGCCGCTGGTCGCTCTGCAGTCCGCCCGGTGCGGCAGGGATTTTTGGATGATCTCATGGGTGGGGGGAGAGGGGATAAGTTTGCTGGGGCTGGGTGCGGATCGGTTGCCTCCGGGGTGGAGGCTAGCTCCGGGTTGAGGCTACCCCCACCCCTGTCCCCTCCCCGCAAGGGGGAGGGAGACCACAACTGGCGAACAGTGTTCGGGGCCTTCCCCCTCCCTAGCCCTCCCCACAAGGGGGAGGGTGGGTGTCCTTGGCGAGATCAAGCAACAAACCCCACCCTCCCCCTTGTGGGGAGGGTAGGGAGGGGGTGGGCAAGGGGCGCTGAGTTTGGCCCTATCTCGCCAGTTCCTGCTGCACTAACGTTGCCCAGAACTTTGCGCCGGTCAGAATCGCGCCGTCGTTGAAGTCGTAGCGCGAGTTGTGATGCAGGGCGCCGTCTACTGCCGGGCCATTGCCGAGCCAGACATAGGTGCCGGGGACGCGGTTGCCGAATTCGGCGAAGTCGTCGCCGGCGGTGGAGGGCGGGAAGTCGGTGATGACGGGGCGGCCGGTGGCCGCCTGGGCGGCGCGGAGGGCGCGGGTGGCGATTTGGGGGTCGTTCACGACCGGCGGGATGCGGCGGAGGAAGCTGTAGTCGACTTCGATGCCAAAGGTCGCGGCGACGCCACGCGCGACATTACCGATCTCGGCCTCGATCTGGTCGCGCACTGCCGGTGAATATGCGCGAGCGGTGCCGCCGATCCGGACATTGTCGGGGATCACGTTGAGGGCCTTGAAGTCGCCAGCCGAAACGGCGCAGGCGCTGATGACTACCGGCTGCAAGGGATCGACGATCCGCGCGGCGATGGTGTGGACGGCAACGAGGAAATGGCCGGCTGCCGTGACGGCGTCGCGCCCCAGGTGAGGCTTGGCGCCGTGCGTTCCGACGCCCTTGAAGGTTACTTCCCAGGAGTCGGATGAGGCCAGTTGCGGGCCGGCCACCACAGCCATCTCATCGACGGCGAGGCCAGGCATGTTGTGTAGCCCGTAGACGGCATCGACCGGGAAGCGATCGAAGAAGCCCTCCTCGACCATGGCCTTGGCGCCGCCGCGACCTTCCTCGGCGGGCTGGAAGATGAAATGGACCGTTCCGGAGAAATTGCGCTCACGCGCAAGGTGCCGCGCCGCGGCCAGGAGCATCACGGTGTGCCCATCATGGCCGCAGGCGTGCATGACGTTTTCGGTGCCGGATTTGTAAGGGCGGTCGGCCAGTTCGGGCATGGCCAGCGCATCCATGTCGGCGCGCAGGGCGATGGCGCGCTTGCCGTCGCCGATGCGCAGGGTGCCGACGACGCCGGTCTTGCCTAGTCCGCGATGCACCTCGATGCCGGCCTCTTCGAGCAGTTCGGCCACGATGCCGCTGGTGCGCACTTCCTCGAAGCCGAGTTCGGGGTGGGCGTGAAAGTCACGGCGCAGGGCCGTCATCTTTTCGATTTCGAAGGGGTCGTTATCGCCGGAAAACATTGGCGGTCCTGCACGTCGTGGGTAAAGAGAGAAATATCCATCGGCCATTCGCCTGGCTGCTTCAAGGAGAAGTTTCCCCGTGCCCATCCTCCCGCACACCTTCTGGCAGGAGATCGTGCCCGCCGGCACCTATGAAACGAACCCCGAAGCCGGGTTCGCCGACGGTTATCCGGCGCAGCTGCCGGACGGGCGGCAATTGCTGCTGCCGATCCGCGTCCTGCCCGGAGACGGCACGAGGGCCGTGTGCTCGCTCATCGTCAACCAGGCGAGCTTCGCAGTCGAGGACGAGCTTGCGACCGCCATGACGGCGCTGCTACGCCCCTATGCACCGGACGTGATCATCGGGGTGCCGACGCTCGGCCTGCCGCTGGCCAACAATGTCGCCCGACGGCTCGGACATAGCCGTTCGGTGGCACTCGGGACGTCACGCAAATTCTGGTATCGCGAGGATCTGGCCGAGCCGATGAGTTCGATAACGAGCCCAACGGGCGGCAAGACGCTGTTCGTCGATCCGCGCATGCTGCCGCTGCTCGAAGGGCAGCGCGTGGCCGTCATCGACGATGTGCTGAGCACCGGCTCATCCATGACGGCCGTGCTGCGCCTGCTTGAGAAGGCCGGAATCGCGCCGGTAGCCATCGCCGCGTCGATGCTGCAGAGCCAGCGCTGGCAGGAACCACTGGCGCCGTGGAGCGACCGGATCGTCGCGCCACTGGCTTCGCCGCTGCTGGAGAAGATCGGTGAAGGGCGCTGGCGCCCTATCGCCTGATGGCTAGTTGGCGTGGCTTTCGAGCCATTTCACCAATTGTACGCGCGACTGGCCGGCGCCGACCTTGGCATCGGCCGGCTCCCCGCCCTTGAAGACGATCATGGTCGGCATGGCACGTACATTGTAGCGGGAGGTAATGCCCGGGTTGGTCTCGACGTCGAGCTTGACGATCTTGACCCGCCCGGCCAGTTCCACACTCAGCGCATCAAGGATCGGATCCATCGCCTTGCAGGGCGGGCACCACTCCGCCCAGAAGTCGACGAGAACCGGCTCGCTGGCATTGAGAACTTCGGCATCGAAATTGGCATCATTGACCGCGAGCGACATGGGACCATCCATCGTTGATTGCCGATGGATGATATGCCGAGTCGGCCAAGACCTCAATATCTAGTAGCGCGCGTCTTCGAGACCACAAAATGGATCGACCGGGTTGCTGCCCTCGAAGGGCTTGCGCCCCATCATCGCCTCGACCACCGCCTGCTGCATCGCATCGTAAGTGCCGTAGGCGTTGATGTAGGTCGGCACGCGCGGCGCGTCGTAGAGCAGATAGGGATAACCGAAGGAAACCATGAGCGTAGGGACGTCGTGCCACGGGCGCGCCATCGCGCCGCCAAGGCTGCCGGTGAGCTTCATCCAGTCGATGAAGATGTTCGAGCGCGTCAGCAGGGTCTCGTCGCCGAAGAGGTAGAGAACGAGGTCGAAATCCTTGGGCTCGAGGTGCTGGCCGGGGGCATGCACGGTCACCTCGAAGCCTTCGGCGCGCAGCATGTCCGGAACGGCGAAGGGTATTGGCGCGGGGGCGAGTGGATGCACCACACCGCCGGAATAGACAAGCACGCGGCGATGCCGGGCGGGATCGAGCGGCAGGAGGTTCTGGGTGTCCTTGACCAGCGTAGGGGCACGGGCGGTTGCCTGGCTGGCTGTGGCGAGGCTCTGCCGGGTCGCGAGGTTGGCACGGGCCCGATCGAGATCGGGAAGTGGGTAGGGCTTATGGAGCCCAAGCCGCGCCTTGAGGCCCAGAATACGGCGCACGGCATCCTCGAAACGTTGCTGCGACAGGGCGCCGGATGCCAGCGCCTTGCGGATGCGGGCAAAATCCTCTTCCGGGTGGTCGGCGAAGAGGATGACGTCGCAGCCATTGGCGATGAGCTCGGCCAGGTGGGTATCGCGGCTCGAAAAGGCGCCGAGGCCGCCCATGGGCGTCGCGTCGGATACGATAAGGCCGTTGAAGCCAAGCCGCTCGCGCAGGAGGGTCTGGTTGAGGACCGTGCTGATGGAGGCCGGTCGGTAAGCTTCGAGGCCGGCATCGGGATCGAGGGAGCAGATGAAGGCCGGGAAGGCGATGTGAGCGGACATGACCGACAGCACGCCGGCGTCGATCGCGGCGCGGTAGAGCTTGCCGAAGGACGCTTCCCAATCCTCGATGCTAAGGGGATTGATAGTGGTCACGAGGTGCTGGTCGCGGTCGTCATAGCCTTCGCCCGGCCAGTGCTTGACCGTCGCCGCCACGCCCTCGGCCTGGAAGGCGGCGATCTGGGCCAGCGCGTGGCGCTCGATGCGGTCGACCTCGCTGCCGTAGGAGCGCGTGCCCACGATGGCGCTGCGGAAGGCCTTGTTGATGTCGATGACCGGGGTGAACGACCAGTTGAGCCCCATTTCCCGCGCCTCGCGAGCCATGATGGAGCTGATCGCGGAGGTGGCCTGCACGTCATCGACCGCGGCGAGGCCGAGGGGATTGGGCACGGGCGTGCCGAACGGCAGGCTCATGCGGCTGCCTTCAAGATCGGCGCTCAGCAGCGGCGGTACTTTGGAGGAGGAAATGAACTCACGGGCGAAGGCGATTTCAGCGGCGAGGTCGGGGCCGTAAAAGCGCGTGACCCCGCCGGGCTGGAAGCGCTTGAGGTCGGCGATGGCGGCGCCGGGATCGCCCATGGCGATCAGAACGAAGAGCTGCCCGATCTTCTCGTCCTGGGTGAGGTCGGAAAGGGTCGCTTCGACCCAGCCGATGGCCTCGTCATCCAGGTTGAATGGCGCCTTGCGCAAATCCACGTCGATCACTGTCATCCTCCCAAACCGACCCAAGGAGAGTGGCCAATGGCCGGCGGCAAGGCAAACAAAAACGCCACCGGCAGAGCCGATGGCGTTTGAATTCGTGACGCGCCGTCTCGAGGTCAGGCGGCGTGGCTCTCAAGCCACTTGGAGAGGCCGGCCTTGGGCGTGCCCGCACCGATCTTCATGTCAGCGGCTTCGCCGCCTTTGAAGAGGATCATGGTCGGGATCGAACGGACGCCGTACTTGACGGTGGTCGAAGGGTTCTCGTCGATGTTGAGCTTGACGATCTTCACCTTGCCGGCGAGTTCAGTGGACAGCTCATCGAGAACCGGTGCGATCGCCCGGCAAGGCCCGCACCACTCAGCCCAGAAATCTACGAGCACGGGCTCTTTGGAGTTAAGGACTTCCTCGCCAAAGGTGGCGTCGGAAACGTGTGTGGTCATTAGAGGTTGCCTTTAGGTTGAAAAGCGACGCGTGTTTGAGCCCAAAAGCTAGGAAGAGTCCAGAGCTGGTTCAAGCTTCATCGCTCCAGGGTGAAAGCCGAGACGGGTTTCGCCAACAACGGACGTGGAAGAATCATTAATGATTCCAGCCCTGTCCACAGGATCGCTGCTTCCACAGTATGGCCCGGGAAAAGCTGGTCTGCAACCAACGCATAGAGACCGAGCTGAGTCAGATAGCCGCTGTGGACAGATTGGGGATCGGCGGGAGGGCGGGCGTCCGATTTGTAATCAACTACAAGCACTTTGCCGGCTGTAACCACGATCCGATCCATGCGGCCGGCCAGCCAGATCGGCGTAGTGTTGCGGCGCGCCTTGACGAGGAACGGCACCTCGGCGCGGCTACCCGGTCCGAAGAGGTGGGACAGTTCGGGTCGCGAGAGGATGCGCCGCGCACGTCCGGCTAGCTCGGCATGCAGTTCCGGGCTTTCGGGGAGCAAAGACGGCAAGGCCTTTTCCAGGACCTTCTCCCAGTGCTCGGGGGCGACCTTGCCCAGGTGCTGGAGCATGGCGTGAAGGGCAATGCCGCTTTTGCGGGCGGTTTCGGCATCGACAACCGCCTCGAGCGCCGTCGGGAAAGAGCGGTCGATATCTGCGGGATCGTAGGCCGAGGATGGGGTGACGACGATGCGATCGCGGTGCTCGGGGAGCGCCTGCAAGGCGAGCGGCAACGGGAATTGCGGCTGGGTGACCGACCAGCGCTTGACCGGTTCGGGCGCGGTGCGTTCGGCCGGGTAGATGAGGGTACCGCCCGGCTCGATGGTTTCGCTTTCGGCGGCGAGGGCCATGTGGATGGCTTCGTACCAGGTATCTGCGGTCGAGCCGGTCTTGGTGAGCGTACCGGTGACGTAGAGCTCGTCTTCGGCGCGGGTCATGGCGACGTAGAGCTTGCGCCAGTACTCGGCCTTCAGATTAGCCTCGTCGGCGGCGCGCAGAGCCAGGGTTTGCGGCACGTGCTGGCTGCGTGAGGAGCCATGGACGAGGAGCGGCCCGGGGAGATCTGGCACGACATAGACGGGCTTGGCTGTCTGGCTGGGCTCGGGACGCGTTGCGGCATCGGCGAGGATCACTATGGGCGCTTCGAGACCCTTGGCGCCGTGGACGGTCATCACCCGCACGCCACCCCCGCTCTCGGCCAGTTCGCGCTTGATCGAGACGTCGCTCATGCGCAGGGCGGCGAGAAGCCCCTGCAGGGAGGGTTGGCCCGATTGCTCGTGGGCAAGGGCCAGTTCGAGGAATTCGGCGAAGACGTCGTCTACCTCGCCGCCGAACCGGGCGTGGAAGCGCCGCAAGCCGCCCTCGGCATAGAGGATGCGCGAATAGAATTCGAAGGGCCGGTCGAAATCCGCGCGGCCGCGCCAGCGATGGAGCCGGCCGAAGGCGTCTCTCGCCTGCGGGAGGCCCGATGCCTCCAGTGCGGACCAGAGACTGCCGGGGCGGTCGTGCGCGAGGGCGAAAAGATCGTCTTCAGAAATCTCGAAGAGCGGAGAGCGGAGGAGCGCTGCCAGTTGCAGGTCGTCGGCCGGGTTGAGAACGACATCGCCGAGGGCCAGCAGATCGAGCACCGCCAGGTGCGTCGTCACGGCCAGCCGATCGGCGCCTGGGGTCGGCAGACCGCGCTGTACGAGCGCGCGGATGAGTTCGCGGAAGAGCGAGTTGCGCGACTGGACGAGGATGAGCACGTCGTCGGGCGTTACCGCCTTGCCGCGAGGCCCGAGCGGGCGGCCGGTATCGACCCAGCTGCGGATTTCGCGCGCAATGCGCTCGGCGACCTGGCGCGGCGCACCCTGCTCCACCTTGGGCGCTTCGAGCGGCCAGTTGTCAGGATCGACGCTATCGCCGATCTGCTTGACCGGCTCCCACAGCACCACCTTGCCGCCGCCCTCGGGGCGTGCGGTGTCGTGGTGAACCGGCCGATCCTCGGGAGCGAGCACGGCGGCGCGGATATCGGGGCGGGCAAAGACCTTGTCGACCGCCAGCAGGATTTCGCGCAGCGTACGGAAGCTCGTCTGCAGGTCCACCGGCTCGAAGGGGCGCTGCGCCTCCATGGCGCGGCGGCGATATTCGCGCCCGGTCTCGCCGAAAAGGGCCGGATTGGCGCCCTGGAAGGAATAGATCGACTGCTTCTCGTCGCCGACCGCGAACAGCGTACGGGACCGTTCGATGGCGCCGTCGCCGCTGAAGAATTCGTCGGCAATGGCGCGGATCACCTCCCATTGCTCGCCGTTCGTATCCTGGCTCTCGTCGACCAGGATGTGGGTGATACCCGCATCGAGCTTGTACTTGACCCAATCCGCCTGCGCGCGGTCGCGGAAGAGCGCGCCGAGCTTCTGCACCAGATCGTCGAAATCGAGCAGGGAACGCGAGCGCTTGTCGGCCTCGTAACGGTCGGCAATGGCGCCAAGCACATCCAGCAGGGCCTCGGATCGTTCGATGAGCAGGGCATGGGTCAGCCGCGCATTGAGTGCGGCGATACGTTCGGCCTCGGCCAGCATGCGGTTGGCGAGATCGGGCGCAGAATCCTTGAGCTTCTTCTTGGGAAAGCTCTTGGGCACCGTGCCGTCCTTGGTGAGGTAGAGACGGACGAGGTGATGCGCCGAGGGCGTGTGCGGGGCCATCCGCGCCAGTTGGTCCTCGAACTTGTCCCCATCGCCGGGCGGCGTCACCGAGAGGATGCGCGCGATATCGGCCGGGCCGATAAGCCGGCCCGCGACGATTTCCTTCAGCACCGCTTCGCTGCCGAGACCATCAAAGCCGGTGAGACGGCGTAGTCTCGTCTTGGCACCGGCGCGATCCGCAAGAACCGGGCGAAGCTTGCGGCCATCAGCCAGGGCAACGTCGATGGCTTCGCCGATGGCAAAATCGCTCATGAGGTCGAAGAGCGTCGCCACGGCGCCGGCCACTTCGGGATGGCCCTTGAGGCCATTGGAGAGAACCGTCTCACGCGCCGCTAGTACCATGCGGAGCCGCTCTTCGTCCTCGACGACGGTGAAGTCGAAGGGGACGCCCGCTTCGAGCGGGAACCGGTGGAGCACACTTTCGCAAAAAGCGTGGATGGTCACGATCTTGAGCCCGCCAGGCGTTTCAAGCGCGTGAGCGAAGAGCGTACGGGCGCGCTGCATCCTGGCCGGTGCTGGCGGGGCGGTTTCGAGGTCGGCCAGCTCGGCGCGAAGCTTGCTCTCCTCCATCACGGCCCATTCGGCGAGCTTGTCGGAAACGCGTCGCCGCATCTCCGCTGCGGCGGCCTTGGTGTAGGTGAGGCAGAGGATGGATTCGGGCGTGACGCCCGAAAGCAGCAGCCGCAGCACGCGCTGGGTCAGCACATAGGTCTTGCCCGAGCCGGCGTTTGCCGCCACCCAGATGGAAGCGGAGGGATCGGCGGCCTTGCGCTGGCGCTCGCGGGTGAGGGCCGAAACTTCGATCTTCCGGCTCATTCCTCATCCCCTTCGAGCAGCGTCCATTCCTCGTTACGGGCGAGATGGTCGTAGGTGCCGCGGTAGCGCAGCGTGACATCGGGGCGGATGCGCGCCGCCATGGGCAGGGTGTCCCTGAGCAGGAATTCGGTCACGTGCCGTTGCATGCGACGGCTGACCTCATCGGCCGCGCCCATGAGCGAAAAGCCTTCGCCCGGCTTGAACTCGGTCGGGCGGAAGGCATCGGGACCGAGCGCGATCTTCACATAGGTCAGGGCGCTCGCAGCTACGGGCGGCAGGCCCTCGAAGGCGCCGGCGCCGGCCATTGCCGCTTCGAGCAGCAATTGCGGCGCATCGAAATTCTTCATGTCGCCGACGGCAGGAATCGAGCCGGTCTTGAAGTCGATGATTTCAAGCTCGCCGTTGTTCAGCATATCGAGCCGATCGGCGATGCCCACGAGGCGGAAATCATCGAGCTGCGGGAAAACCCATTCGCCCTTGATCTCTGCATTGCGCTTGCGGACATGGATCGACCGGTCGCGCTCGAACTCAAGGAAGGCCGCGGCCGCGTGCTCGAAGCGGCGCAGCCAAATGTCGCGGCGCTCGGCGATGGCATCGAGCCCGGCAAAGGCCTCGCGCGCCATGGCATTGAGCTTGCCCAGCGCCTCGGGTCCGTCGAAGTCGTGGCCCTCGATGACGAAGCGGGCGAAGACCTCGTGGATCATCGAGCCGCGTTCGCGCGCGCCCGGCTCCTCGCCCAGGGGATCGAGCCGGCGCAGCCGCAGCACGTGCTTGGCATAGAGATCGTAGGGTGAGCGGAAGAGGGTTTCGATCTCGGTGACCGATAGCCGGCGCGGCCGCAGATGCGCGGGCGGCCTGGGCATGGGCCGATCGGCGCCGCGCGCGCCCACCACCGCATCGAGCGAACGGGCGGCTTCGAGCCAGACGTCGCCACGCGCCCTCAAAACGGACGTTTGCTTGCCGACGAAGGCTTCCAGCCGCTGGAGCAGGCGTGAAGGAAGAGCCGGGCTGGTGCCGATGCGGTCGGCATAGGCGACGATCACATCGCGATTGCCCAGCGCCATCTCGAAATCGTGGGACGCCAGACCCTGCTTGCGCTCGGGCGGCTCGAGCCCTGCCGCCATCCGCATGCCGCGGCTGAGCCAGGGGCCGGGATCGGCCGGCTCCGGCCAGATATCCTCGTTGACGCCCGCCAGGATCAGCAGGTCCGGGCTTTGCAGGCGCGCTTCGAGCTGACCCCAGATCGAAATGTCGTCGCGGCGCGGCTGGCTGTTGCGGACCTCAAAGCCGGCCATGAGCTTGTAGAGCACCTGTTCGAGCCCGGTCGCGGGCAGCAGAGGGCCCTCGCCTTCCCGGCCCGCGAGCTCGTTTGCCCAGGCTTCGAGTTCGGAGCGGCCAGGAACAGTGTCGCCGGTCGCGATCCGGGCGAAAGCTTCGGCGAGCGTGCGAGCGAAGGTCGCCGAGGAGAAACGGTCGCCGGCGAGGAGCGTGCAGAGCGGATCGAGCGCCTGCTGCAGGGCGTCGAACAGGGGGGCGAGCTTTTCCGCGCCCTCGCGCTCGGCAGCCAGCCGTCGGACGCCGGCCAGGCCCGGAGCAGGTCGCTGACCGCGCAGCAGGCGGGTTTCGAGATAGTCGGCAAGCCGAGCCACTTCGGCGCGCTCCATGCCGAGCACGACGGAGCGATTGCGTAGCAGAGCCACGAGGTCGACCGGGGCGAAGGCATTGCCCGCAAGGCTCAGGATCTGGCGCACCAGGCGTCCTGCGGGTGCGTGGAAGAGCGGGGAGCCGGCGGCGTCGTCCACTTCGAGATCGAAGCGGAGCAATTCGGCGGCGATGCGGCGCGCAAGGTTGCGGTCGGGCGAGACGATGCCGATGGTCTTGCCGTGCATCAGACCGTCGCGGGCTGCGAGCGCAATGGCACGCGCCTCCTCGTCGGCCGTGCGGGCGCCGAGGATGGTGATGCCGTCGGTTGCCTCGGCGAGCTGCGGGGCCAGTGCCGCGCGCGCCTGCGCCCAACGCGCGGTGCCCTCGGGTAGCGCGAGCGCCTGGCGGATCACGGCGACGCGTGGGCCGGGCGCCCCCAGTTCCACGACGGCATCAGGTGGCACACCAAGGCGGCGCAGCAATTGCGCGAGACCATATTGGGGATGGCCGTGCGGCGATTCCTCGGGCTTGAGGAGCCGCGGGTAGTCTAGGTCAGGGTCAAGACCGGGGAGGACCAGCGCGCCACGCGGAAGACGGCTGAGTGCGCCGAGGAGATTTGCAGTCGCGGGGATGGAGCCGGTGGAGCCGGCGGCGATCACCGGGCGATCCCCGAAGACGAGGGGGGCTGTTTCCGCCTGCCGCCTGAGACGCTCGTTGCGCAGGGCGCTGCCATCGGCCTTACCGCGCTCGGCGAGGATTGCCGGCCAGGCGACGAGCGCCAGGTTGAGGAATTCGAGGACGTTCTGCCAATTGGCCGCAAGGTTTTCCGGCGCGATTGCCGCGAGTGCAGCGGCTGAGACCTGTTCGGTGTTGAGGTCGTCCACGACCTGGGCGAGGCTATCGGCCAGCGCCAGCACCTCGGCGGCGCTCGGTGGCGTCGAGAGTGCCTGCGCGCCGGCAGACGTCCTTGCCCAGCCATCGATGAGCCTAGCGAGCACCAGCCGCCGCTCAAGCCGGGAAACGCCCGGCAGCAGAGGCTCGGCCTCGATGGGCGGCAGGAAGGGTTCTTCGTCAGGCGCTTCGCCGCCAAAGGTGCGGATATCGGGCATGAGCACGTGCCCGCGCTCGGAGAATGCCCGCGCCAAAGCCAGTTGCGCCCTGCGCGTGGGCAGAACCACGGTGATGTCGGAGAGCCAGAACGGGTTTTCGTCGCCACGAGGCCAGTCGCCCAGCAGCGTGCCGTCGAGGATGCGATCAGCCAGCGTGGGGAGGAACGGCGCGTCGGGCGCTATGGAATAGACTTTCGGGCGGCTCATGCCGTTCCCAGCAAATGATCGGCTTCGTGGAGCGCCGCCGGGTCGCCGACGTGATACCAGGGAGAATCCAGGACAATTCCGTAGAGGCGGTTGTGCTCAAGCGCCCTGTCGAAGAGCATGGTTAGGGAGAACGGACCTTCGGGGGTGATCTCGAACGCCTTGCGGGCGATGACCGCCACGCCGCCATAGATGACGGGCTGGCCGCGATCGAGCGTTACATGCGCGTCGGGCGCGAGGCAGAAATCGTGGCTGCGGTGGAAGCCGTGCGCACGATGCGGCTGGATGCAGAGCAGCACCATATCGGGGCGCTTTTCGGCGAAGAGATCGAGCATGCGGCCGATGGGCGCGTCGGCGCCTTGCGGCCAGAAGGCATCGGTGTTCATCACCAGGATGGGATCGCTTTCCAGCAATCCCAAAGCGAGCTTCACCCCGCCGCCGGTATTGAGCAGTTCCGGCTCGACCGAAACGGCGATGCCCCGCTCACGGGCGGCTTCCTGCATCTGCGCGGAAAGGTGGTGAGCGTTGAGCACGAACCGGTCGAGATCCTCATCGCGCGCATTGGCGAGGACGCGATCGAGCAGCGCCGTTCCGGCGACCTTGAGCAACGGCTTGGGCGTAGTCTCGGTGAGCGGCAGCATGCGCTTGCCGTAGCCGGCGGCAAGCAGCATCACGTCGGGCTTGAGTCGGGTCATGAGGCGATTTGATAGCGGCGGCGGCGGGAAGTCCAGCGGGTCGGCGTCAGCCGAACGAAAAGGGTCGGCCGTCGCGAAAAACGATCTCCGCCTGCCGTCCCTGTCCGCCTTGCGGCACCGACAACGTCACCCGCAAACCGGCCTCGGCTTCGAGGTCCGGAGCCCGTTCGGCCCATTCCACGAGGACGATGGCCCTGGGGTTATCAAAGAGGCCGAGTTCACCCACCTCGCTGGCATCGGCCAGGCGATAGAGATCGGCGTGCAGCACCGAAATGCCTTGTCCTTCATATGGCTGTACCAGTGCGAAGCTGGGGGACGGCACATCCATGCGCTCGTCGCCCATCAGCGTACGGATGATGGCGCGGGCAAGAGCCGTCTTGCCGGCGCCGAGATCGCCTTCGAGCACGACGAGCTCGCCCGGACGCAGGGCGTCTGCAAGCGCGGCGCCTAGTCTCGCGGTCGCGGCATCGTCAGCGAGGAAGGGCATGGGTTACTCGGCCGCGCCGGCCAGCGGCACGGCACGCGGCAGGTTGACCACGACGCGATTGCCGCGCGGTTCGCGCTTTTCCATCGAAATGGTACCGCCATGGAGACTGACAAAGGTCCGCACGATGGCAAGGCCCAGTCCCGCGCCGCGCTGCCGGCCAGAAGTCTGGACCGGATCGAGCATGGCGGCCCTGGTCTCGTCGGTCATCGGCGCACCGTCGTCCTCGACGATGAACAGCACACGCTCGCCACGCTCCTCGACGGAAAGGCGGATTTCTCCGCCCGGCTCGGAGAAGCGGGCCGCGTTCGACAGCAGGTTATAGAGCACCTGGACCAGGCGCGTGGAATCGGCCTGGATCGGCGCAATGCCGGTGGGCACGTCGACCACGATATCGAGCGGGCGCTCGCCGCCGATATCGGGGAAAGTTGCTGCGAGGCCCGCGCGCGCTTTTTCGACCACCGCGGGGATATCCACCGCCGCCGGGCGCAGCTCGGCAATGCCGGCATCGACCGTGGCGAGGTCGAGGATGTTGTCGATGAGAACGCCCAGCGTCACGCTCGAAGCGCGGATGTAGTCGGTATAGGCGCGCTGCTTGTCATTGAGCGGCCCCATGTCCTCGGACGAGAGCAGGTCGGCAAAGCCGATAATGTTGGTGAGCGGGGAGCGCAGCTCGTAGGAGACGTTCTGGACGAACGCATCCTTGAGCCGGTCGGCCGTTACCAGCGCGTCGTTGCGCTCCTTGAGCACGCGGCTGTAGTTGGCACTGTCGGTGACGTCCATGAAGGTCATCATGGTCTGGCCGTCCGGCAGGCGCGTTACCGCGTAGTCGACCAGGCACCCGTCGGCACGGGCAATGCGCCCGGTGGTATCTGCCCGCATCGGGTTGAGATCGATGATGCGGCGCTTGAGATCGCGCCAGATGACCGCCCCATCTTCCGGCATCACTTCGCCGCAGGCTTCGGCGATCTGGTCGATATGCGGGTTGGCGCCCAACTGGTTCATCGGCAGCTTCCAGAGCTTGGAAAGCTGTGGGTTGGAGAGCGTCAGGCGCCCATTGGTGCCGAACACAGCCACGCTCTCGGAGAGAGCATTGAGCGTTTCGCGCTGAACGTTGGACAGCGACTTGTTGCGGCTTTCGAGTTCGAGCCGGGCCGTGATGTCCTCGAAGACATAGATGACCCCACCTTTCGGGCCGGCCGGAGCGGCGATGACATGGATCGTGCGCCCGTCCGGCAAGTGCCAGGGCTCGCGCTCGGTCGGCTCGGTGAGCTGGTAGGAGGTGAGGTGCTTGGCCCGCCACTTGTGATAGTCGGGCTCGTTGGGGAGCATCCCCTCGGTGCGGAGACGATCGAGGATCGACCGTTCGTCCATGCCCAGCCGCAGCCATTTCGGGTTGAGATTGAAGAGCTCCGCATAGGCGCCGTTGAACTGCACGAGTTCGCGCGCTGCGTTGAAGATAGCAATGGGCGTGGAGAGCACTTCCATCACCGCGCTCAACTGGCTGACGCCCGGCTCGAAATCGGCATCGACCGGTGTTGCCACCTGCTTGAGCGGCTCGAAATAGCCGGCGCGGCCGCCATTGAGCGGGAATTCGACGAGTTCGTAAGCGCCACCCGCCGTGGGGAACGAAACGGTGCGCGATTGCGGCTTGTCGCCAAGCGCTACGCTATCGGCGAGCTCGGGTATGTCGCCGGTCGGCGCAAAGCGACCCAGCGTCTTGGCGAGGTCGAGATAGGCCGGGTTGGCGTAGGTCAGCTTGTTCTGCCCATCGCGCACGAAGGCCGGGCATGGCAGCAGCGAGAGGATGGCGCGAGCGCTGACGGGATCGGCGAGCACCGTGCGATCTTCGAGTAGCGCTGCGGTCTGGCGTTGCAGGAGCGAGGGGCGCAGACGAACCGCGACCGCGCCACCGAGCACCCAGCCGGTAGCCCGCAATTGCCGGCCGTCGCTGGAGGTGACGCCCAGGTCGAAGCCCTGCCCCTCGACCCGCAGCGCCTCGAGCGCCTTGGCGAGCGTGGCGGCCTCTTCGGGCGCCAGCCAGGAATGGAGATTGAGCACGGTATCGGCCCGGCGGCCGGGTGGCAGGACGGCAGCGGCCTGTCCCAGGAATTTCGGCTCGGTAGCGCCATCGCTCCAGAGTACGGTCAGCTCGCGCGTGCCTGCGAGGAGCGCCTCATATTCGTCGACCAGGGCGCGCAGGCCCGAAATCTGGTCGGAGGTGAGGTCGCGGTTGGCCTTGTTTTCACGGATGACGTTGCGCAGGGCGGCCATGGCGATGAGGGCAAAGGCGCCTGCGCCGATGGCGATAGCCACGGGCAGTGCACCCACGACCATGCCGGCGCTATAGGGCGTGCCGATCTGTGCCAAGGCAGGCGTAGCGGCGCAGATCGCAATAGGGGCGGTGGCGGTGAGCCACAGAGCTCGCTTCACGAATCCCCGACGTTTCCGGAAATATTCCGGCACCATGCCCTACCTCTTCAAAGAACGCTTGCCGATCGCTTCCACGGCCGCAACAACCGGGAAGAACGCCCGCTACTTGCCACGCACGGGAAGTGCGCGCCGTTGGTCCTGACCCATGACCACCGAATCACCCCACCATACCGGGCAGGGGAATCGGGAAAAAGAGTCTTTGGTGCACAGGCTTTGCGAAACGGGGCTTGCCAAGGGTGCGAAGCAGTCAGAGCCGGGCAAGGGTCAGCGGATCGAAGCGCCCATTGCAGAAGGCGTTGATGGCGGTTTCAAAGACCGGCCGGTCGGGGGCGGCGACGGCAAAAAGCGTCATCGATGAACAAAATTTGAGGGCGTCGATTTCCCCGAAAATGTCCTCGGCGCGCAGCCCCAGATGCATGTTGACGAGATTGGTGCACTCGATGAGGCGCGGCCCGAGCACCGGGTGTGACAGATAGTCATTGGCCTGGTCGAGCGAGGCCAGCCCGAACTTGGTCGCCATGACCGAAGTCCCGAGCCCCGCCAGCTGCGGGAAGATGAACCACATCCAATGCGTACGCTTACGCCCGGCCCGTAGCTCAGACCGGACCGTTTCATAGACGGGTTCCTGCGCAACGACGAAATGCTCGAGCATGCTGCCGGCTATCCTGTTGGCACTGCTGGCAGAGTGCATGATCGGGAGAGGATTGTCACCGGGGGTGGGGAAGGATGGCGGGGCATCCCGGAGCAATAGGCCCCGGGTCTTCGCCCGGGGGGAGTGCAGTGGTGGGGGAGGGTTGTGATTGATAGAGGCTCGACGTGCCTCTTTACGCGCTACCCTTCCAATTCTTCCCGCAAAATCTCCAGCTCCAGCCACTGCTCTTCAGCCGCGGCTCGTGCCGTCTCCGCCTTGGTCAGCGCCTGGCTTTTCTTCTCGAATTCCTGGGGCGACTTTGAATAGAGCGCAGGATCGGCCAATGCCTGCTGGAGGGTGGCAATCTCGTTTTCGAGTTTCTTGATTTCACCCGGCAGGGTTTCGAGTGCGTGCTTTTCCTTGAAGGACAGTTTTCGCTTAGCCTGGGGAGTAGCTGCCGGCGCGGCCTCCGTCTTGGGTTTGGCAGCGACCGGCTTGGCTTCGGGCTTGCGCACGCCATAGCCGCGCTGGGCCACCATATCCGAATAGCCACCGGCATATTCGTTCCAGATGCCGTTTCCTTCGGCGACCAGCACGGAGGTCGCAACGCGATCGAGGAAGTCGCGGTCGTGACTGACCACGATCACTGTGCCGGGATAGTCGGCCAGCAATTCCTGCAGCAGGTCGAGTGTTTCGAGGTCGAGGTCGTTGGTGGGTTCGTCGAGCACCAGAACGTTCGAGGGCAGCGCGAGCGCCCGGGCCAGCGTCAGCCGGCCGCGTTCGCCGCCTGAAAGCTTGGAGACCGCCGTACGCGCCTGTTCGGGCGTGAAGAGAAAATCCTTCATGTAGCCCATGACATGCTTGGGCTGGCCATTGATCTGGAGCGTGTCAGAACCGCCCTGGGTCAGCGCTTCGCGTAGCGTCGTTTCAGGCGCCAGGCCCTTGCGGCCCTGGTCGAGCGTGGCGAGTTCAAGGCTCGAGCCCAGCCGGATACGGCCGGAATCGGGTGCGATCTCGCCGGTCATGAGCTTGATGAGCGTGGTCTTGCCCGCTCCGTTCGGCCCGACGATCCCCAGCCGGTCGCCGCGGATGACGCGGGTGGTAAGGTCCTTTACGATTGGCCGACCGCCATAGCTCTTGGAGATGTCCTCGGCATCCACCACCAGGGCTCCTGAGGTCGCGCCTTCCGAGACCGTCATCTTCACTTCGCCGATGGCGCGGCGGGCATCCTTGCGCTCCTGGCGCAGGTTGAAGAGGTTTTCGAGCCGTCGCACATTGCGCTTGCGGCGCGCCGTGACGCCGTAGGTCAGCCAATGCTCCTCGCGCACGATCTGGCGATCGAGCTTGTGGCGAGCCTGTTCCTCTTCCTCCAGCACGCTGTCGCGCCAGGCCTCAAAGCCTGAAAAACCCTGGTTGAGGCGGCGCGTGACGCCGCGGTCGAGCCAGACGGTAGCCTTGGTAAGATCGGCGAGGAACCGGCGGTCGTGGCTGATGAGCACGATGGCCGAACGGAGCGAGGCGATTTCCTCTTCCAGCCATTCGATGGCCGGCAGGTCGAGATGGTTGGTAGGTTCGTCCAGCAGTAGGATATCGGGCTCGGGCGCCAAGACGCGCGCCAACGCCGCGCGGCGGGCTTCGCCGCCGGAGAGGTTCTTCGGCTCTTCCTTGCCGGTGAGGCCGAGCTGTTCGAGCAGGTATTGCGCGCGATAGTGATCGTCGCCTTCCGTCAGGCCCGCTTCGACATAAGCGAGGGTGGAAGCGAAGGCGGAAAGGTCCGGCTCCTGCGGCAGGTAGCGGACGGTGACACCCGGCTGCACGAAGCGCACGCCGCCATCGGCCTCGATCTCGCCGGCGGCGATCTTGAGCAGGGTGGATTTGCCCGAGCCGTTGCGGCCGACCAGTGCGATCTTGTCGCCCGGCGTCACCGAAAGCTCGGCACCATCGAGCAGCAGGGTCGAGCCCAGCGTGAGTTTGATATCCTGAAGCGCAAGGATCGGCGCGGCAGCCATAAGCGAATTCCCTTGAAGTCGGGCTGCATAAAACATGTGGGACGCCCGAGGGCAATGGGCGTGACCGGCCTTCTGCCATGCGTCGGCGAGTCCCCCGAAAAAACCTCTTGAACCTCTAGTGGCTGGAGGTTGTAGGCCAGACTCGACGAGATGGACTTGCCGGAGGCCGCCATGGACGAAAAGCTGGAAACCCGCACGCTCAACTGGCGTGTCGAAGGAATGGATTGCGCAAGCTGCGCGGCCAAGATCCGCACGGCGCTCGAGCGCATGCCCGGCGTATCGGACGTGGCCATAACCCACACCACCGAAAAGCTTTCGCTCAAGCTGACCGAAGGTGGGGCAGCTCCCGAGGCCATCGAGAAGCAGATTTCCCAGCTCGGCTACGCCGCGCGCCCCTTTGCCGGCGCCGCGCCGGTGGCCGAGAAGCACGACCATGATCATGCCGGACACGACCATGCCCACGATCACGGCGCGCATGACCACAGCCACGGCGAGGAGCCGGGCTCTGCGGACAAGGCCTGGTGGCAGACCCGCAAGGGCCAGCTCGTCATTGTCACCGGTGTTCTCTACGCCCTCGCCTGGGTCGCCAAGCTCGCCTTCCCGGACGTCTCCTATTGGGCATTCGTCGTCGCGACGCTCCTGGGCGTAGCGCCGGTGGCCATGCGCGCCTTCCAGGCAGCGCGGGCCGGCTCGCCCTTCACCATCGAAATGCTCATGACCATCGCCGCCACCGGCGCGTTGGTCATCGGCGCGGCCGAGGAAGCAGCGCTCGTCGTCTTCCTCTTCGCGGTCGGCGAAGTGCTCGAAGGCGCCGCCGCCGCGCAGGCGCGCGCTTCTATCAAGGCGCTCGGCGATCTGGTGCCCAAGACCGCGCTCGTTGAAGAAAACGGCCAGACGCAGGAAGTGCAGGCTTCGGCGCTGCGCATCGGGCAGACGGTACTGGTGCGCCCGGGCGACCGTATTCCGGCCGACGGCATCGTGATCTCGGGGCTTTCGGGCGTCGACCAGTCGCCGGTGACCGGAGAATCCGTCCCTGTCATGCGGGGCGAAGGCGACGAGGTCTTTGCCGGGTCAATCAACAAGGAAGCGGCGCTGCGCATTCGGGTCGACAAGGCAGCCGCCGACAATACCATTGCTCGGATCATCAAGCTGGTCGAGGAAGCCAACGAGGCGCGCGCGCCGACGGAGCGCTTCATCGACCGGTTCTCGCGCTGGTACATGCCCGCCATTGTCGGGGTCGCGGTACTCGTCACCATCGTGCCGCCGCTCCTCGGGCTGGGCGATTGGTGGACATGGCTCTATCGCGGCCTCACCCTGCTTCTCATCGGCTGCCCTTGTGCGCTGGTGATCTCAGTGCCCGCCTCCATTGCTTCGGCGCTTGCCGCCGGCGCGCGGCAGGGCCTGCTGCTCAAGGGCGGCGTCGTGATCGAGACGGTTGCCAAGACACGCAAGGTTGCCTTCGACAAGACCGGTACGCTTACGCGTGGTGAGCCCAAGGTGACTAACGTCGTCGCCCTTTCGGGAAGCGAAGACGACGTGCTGCGCCTCGCTGCCGCCGTCGAGGCCGGCTCCAGCCATCCGCTGGCGCAGGCCATCCTGAACCATGCCGGGGACAAAGGCATCACCGTTCCACCCGCTCGTGACGAAGCCGCGCTCGTCGGCAAGGGCGTCGAGGCCACCGTTGAGGGCGCACGCATCTTCGTGGGCACGCGGCGCGACGAAGCGGCGTTGCCTGATGCCCTGCGCCTCGAAGGCGAAGGCAAGACGGTCTCCGCCGTCGTTCGCGACGGCATAGTGTTGGGCCTCATTGCCCTGCGCGACGAACCGCGCGAGGACGCCAAGTCGACCATTGCCGCGCTCAGCGCGATGGATGTCGGCTCGGTCATGCTGACGGGCGACAACGAGCGTACGGCGGCCGCCATTGCCGACACGCTCGGCATGGACTACCGCGCCCAACTCATGCCCGAGGACAAGGTTTCGGCCATCAAGTCGCTGGGCGACGGCGTGATGATGGTCGGCGACGGCATCAACGACGCCCCGGCGCTCGCCGCTGCCGCGACCGGCATCGCCATGGGTTCGGGTACCGACGTGGCGCTCGAAACCGCCGATGGCGCCCTGCTGCGCAGCCGGATTACCGACGTCGTCAACATGATCGGCCTCTCCCGCGCGACGATGAACAATATCAGCCAGAACATCACCGTGGCGCTCGGGCTCAAGGCGATTTTCCTCGTGACGAGCGTGTTCGGGATCACCGGGCTGTGGATCGCGATCCTGGCGGATACGGGTGCGACGGTTCTGGTAACCGCCAATGCGCTACGGCTGCTGGGATGGAAGGGGAAATAGTCGTTCACCTGATGGGAAGCGAGCGCGTTGCACCCTCACCCCTGTCCCCTCCCCGCATGGGGGAGGGAGACGCGCCGGCAGATCCAGTGCTTCACAACAAAAAAGCCCTCGGAGTTTTCCGAGGGCTTTCATTCTTTCCGCAATAGCGGCCGGCTTACGCCGCAGCGCGCTTTCGCGCCAGCCTGGCACGAATGCTCTCAACGTCCGACTTCGGCGTCGCCGCAAAAAGCGTCTTCGTGTAGCTGTGCTGCGGATTGTCGAACACCGCATCGCGGGTGCCGTATTCCACGACTTCGCCCAGATACATCACCATCACCTCATCGGCGATGTAGCGCACGACCGAGAGGTCATGGCTGATGAAGACGTAGGTGAGCCCGAACTCGTCCTGCAAGTCAGCAAGCAGATTCAGGATCTGCGCCTGCACCGAAAGGTCGAGCGCGGAAACCGGCTCGTCCAGCACCAGCAGTTTCGGGTTGAGCATCAGCGCCCGCGCGATGGCGATGCGCTGGCGTTGACCGCCTGAGAACATGTGCGGATAGCGGTTGAAGTGCTCGGGGCCGAGGCCGACCTTGAGCAGCATCTGCATGGCCTTTTCGCGCCGCTCGGCGGCGGGCATGCTGGTATTGATCAGCAGCGGCTCGGCGAGGACGTCGCCGATCTTCTGGCGCGGGTTGAGCGAGCCATAGGGGTTCTGGAAGATGATCTGCACCTTGCGGCGCATCTCCCTGGAGAGCCCCTTGCTGATGTCGACCGGCTGGCCCTCGATCAGCAATTCGCCCGAAGTGGCCGGGTCGATCAGCGTCAGGATGCGGGCAAGGGTGGATTTGCCCGAACCGGATTCGCCCACGATCGCCAGCGTCTTGCCCTTTTCGAGCTTGAAGTTGGCGTCCTTGACGGCGCGGATGATCTTCTCCTTGCGGAAAAGGCCGCCCGACACATGGTAGTTGCGGGTGACGTGGCGGGTTTCGAGAACGATCTCGCTCATCACGCGCTCCCTTCCATATGGAAATCGGACACGGTGGGCAGGCGGTCGCCCGTGGCGTTTTCGGGCAGGGCCGAGAGCAGCGCGCGGGTATAGGCGCTCTTGGGGTTCTCGAAGAGCGTCAGCACGTCGGCCTCTTCCATCTTGCGGCCCTTGTACTGCACCACTACGCGGTCGGCCGTTTCGGCCACCACGCCCATGTCATGGGTGATCATGATGAGTCCCATACCATGCCGCTCCTGGAGCTTCATGAGCAGATCGAGGATCTGCTTCTGGATCGTCACGTCGAGTGCCGTAGTCGGCTCGTCGGCGATGAGGAGCTTGGGATTGCAGGCGATGGCGATGGCGATCATCACGCGCTGGCACTGACCGCCCGACATCTGGTGCGGATAGGCGCCGAGACGCTCGGCGGCATCGTTGATGCCAACCAGGTGCAGCAGTTCGATGGCGCGTTCGCGTCGCTGCTTCTTGCCCAGGTTGGTGTGCTGGCGCAGCGTTTCGGTGATCTGGAAGCCGACCGTGAAGCACGGATTGAGGCTGGCGACCGGCTCTTGGAAGATCATGGCGATGTCCTTGCCGATGATCTTGCGCCGGTCGCTGCCCGACATGGTTAGGAGGTCGCGTCCCTCGAAGGTCATCCTGTCGGCAGTGACGGTGGCGGTATTGGGGAGAAGCCCCATCACCGCCAGCATGGCTACCGACTTGCCCGAGCCGGATTCGCCGACAATGGCGAGCACTTCACGGGAATCGACCGACATGTCGATGCCCTGCACCGCCATGAAGAGGCCGGCGGAGGTATCGAAGCCGACCGAGAGGTTCTTGATTTCAAGCAGAGCCATCTGGGTCAGCTCCGTTTCAGTTTCGGGTCGAGCGCATCGCGCAGGCCGTCGCCGACCAGGTTGATGGCCAGCACCGTGATGAGGATGGCAAGGCCCGGGAAGGTGACGACCCAGGGCGCGCGCATGATGAATTCGCGGGCGGAAGCCAGCATGGTGCCCCATTCGGGCGTGGGCGGCTGCGCACCCATGCCGAGGAAGCCGAGGGCGGCCGCCTCGAGAATGGCGTTCGAGAACGACAGCGTCGCCTGCACGATCAGCGGGGCCAGGCAATTGGGCAGGATCGTCCGCATCATCAGCCGGAAATGGCCGGCGCCCGACACGCGGGACGCCGTCACGTATTCGCGGTTGCTTTCGGCCATCACCGCAGCGCGCGTCAAACGCGCAAAGTGCGGCTGGAGCACGAGAGCGATGGCGATCATGGCGTTGAAGAGCCCCGGCCCCAGGATCGCCACCAGCACGAGGGCCAGCAGCAGTGAGGGGAAGGCGAGGATGATGTCCATGACGCGCATGATGACTACATCCACCCAGCCACGAAAATAGCCGGCGAGGACGCCCAACGTGACGCCCACGACCAGAGCGCCCGTCACGACGAAGAAGCCGATGAAAAGCGAATAGCGGGCGCCGTGGATGAGGCGAGAAAGGATGTCGCGGCCCACCGGATCGGTGCCGAGGAGGAAGGCGGGATTGCCGCCATCCTGCCAGACCGGCGGCACCAGGATGGCGTCGCGATATTGCTGGTCGGGCGAATGGGGGGCGATGAGCGGGGCGAAGATGGCGACCAGGACCAGGAGGATGAACACCACCAGGCCAAGGACCGCGCCCTTGTTCATGGAGAAATAGTGCCAGAACTCGGCAAGGCCGGCCCAGCGGGGATTGGGTTGGTTGGTTTTGGTCGGCGGCGCCTTGGCGGCCGAAGTCGTTGCCGTTTCGGTCATGTCAGCGCACCCTGATTCTCGGATTGATGACGGCATAGAGCACGTCAACGAGGAGATTGACCGCCATCACGATGAGCGCGATGAGCAGCAATCCCGATTGCACGACGACGTAGTCGCGCTTGGAGATGGAATCGATCATCCACTTGCCGACACCCGGCCAGGAGAAGATGGTTTCCGTCAGGATGGCGCCGGCCATGAGCATGCCGACCTGGAGGCCAATCGTGGTGACGACCGGGATGAGGGCATTGCGCAGGGCGTGGACATTGGTGACGCGCGCCGGCGGCAGGCCCTTGGCGCGGGCGGTGCGGATGTAATCCTCACCCAGAACTTCGAGCATGGCCGAACGCGTCTGCCGGGCGATGACCGCCAGGGGAATCGTGCCGAGCACGATGGCCGGCAGGATCAGGTGCCGGAGCGCCGAGACGAAGGCGGGCCAGTTGCCATAGAGCAGGCTGTCGACCGTCATGAAGCCGGTAATGGGCTTGAAGAAGAAGTTGAGCGCGATACGCCCGGAAACCGGGGTCCAGCCCAATGTGCCCGAAAAGAAGATGATGAGGAGCAGGCCCCACCAGAAGATCGGCATCGAATAGCCGGTGAGCGCAATGCCCATCGTGATCTGGTCGAACCAGGAGCCGCGCTTGATGGCCGAGAAGATGCCGGCGGGAATGCCGACGATCACGGCGAACATCATGGCGAAGAAGGCCAGTTCGAGCGTGGCGGGGAATAGGGCCATGAATTCGTTCCACACCGGGCGCTTGGTCGAGAGCGAAACCCCGAAATTGCCGGTGAGGACGTTGCCCAGATATTGCAGGTATTGCTGCCAGATCGGCGCATTATACCCGAATTGTTCCTTGAGGATTTCATAGCGTTCCGGCGTGACGCCGTGCTCGCCGGCCATGGCCAGGATCGGGTCGCCCGGCAGAAGCCGCACAAAGGCAAAGGCACATATCGAGATGCCGATGACGGTGGGCACCAGATAGGCCAGTTTGCGAAGAATGTAGTTCAGCATGCTCTGTTCCAGAGCCTCTTTCCATGGCCCGAAGCCTCACCCCGGTCCATGCCGGGATGAGGCTTGGGACTTGATTGTCGCGCAAAAAGCCAGATGGCGCCAGTTTTCTGGCGCCATCCAAAGGCTTACTCGGTGACGTCCACGCCGTCGAAGCGGTGAATGCCGAGCGGGTCCATCTTGAAGTTCTGGACGCGCTTGTTCATCGGCATGAACACCTTGGAGTGGGCGAGGGTCAGGGCCGGAGCCTGATCCTTGAAGCGAACCTGGGCTTCTTCATAAAGCTTGGTGCGTTCGGCCACGTCGGAAGTGACCTTGGCCTTCTGGATCAGATCTTCGAAGTCCTTGTCACACCAGCTCGAATAGTTCGACACGCCGATGGCCGAGCAGGAGAAGAGGGTGGCAAAGAAGTTGTCCGGATCGCCATTGTCGCCGGTCCAGCCGATCTGGAACGGGCCCTTGCGGTCCTTCTGCTTGCCGCGCTCGCGGTATTCGGTCCATTCGTACGAGACGATGTTGGCCTTGACGCCGACAGCGGCCCAGTCGGCCTGGATCATTTCGGCGACGCGCTGTGCGTTCGGGTTGTAGGGACGCGAGACCGGCATGGCCCACAGGTCCGTGGTCAGCTCGGTGACGCCGGCTTCGGCCAGGAGCTTCTTGGCCAGTTCCGGATCGTACTCGTCGTCCTTCACGTCCTTGTTGTAGGACCACATGGTCGGCGGGATCAGGTTGATGGCAACCTGGCCGGCGCCCTGATAGACCGCGTCGATGATCGCCTTCTTGTTGATGGCGTGGTTGAGAGCCTTGCGGACCTCGACCTTGTCGAACGGCGGCTCGGTCACGTTGTAGGACATGTAACCGATATTGAGGCCTTCCTGCTCGGCGACCACGAGGTTCGTGTCAGCCTGCAGGCCGGCGATATCGGCCGGAGCCGGGTAGGCCATGATATCGCATTCACCGGCCTTGAGCTTCTGAGCGCGCACGCTCGGATCGGTGGTGATGGCGAAGATCAGGTCGTCGATCGGCTGCTTGCCGCCCCAATAGTCGGCGAAAGCCTGGTAGCGGATGGTCGAGTCGATCTGGTAGTCGACGAACTGGAACGGGCCGGTGCCGACCGGCTGGGTCGAGAACGCAGCCATGTTGTTTTCGGCGGCGAGCTTGTCGGCATATTCCTTGGAGACGATCGAAGCGAAGTCCATGCCCAGGTTCGCGATCATCGGAGCATTGGGTTCGTTCAGCACGAACTTGACCGTCAGGTCGTCGACCTTCTGGATTTCCTTGATGTACTTGGGCATGTCCATGCCCTGGAAATAATCCCAGGTCATGCCGGGCAGATAGGCATACCACGGATTGTCCGTCTTCATCTGGCGCTCGAACGAGAAGATCACGTCGTCGGCGTTCAGATCGCGGGTCGGGGTGAAGTAAGACGTGGTGTGGAACTTGACGCCCGGACGGAGGTGGAAGGTGATTTCCTTGCCGTCGGCCGAGGTTTCCCACTTTTCGGCGAGGCCCGGCTGGACGGCGGTGCCGCCATGCTCGAACTCGACGAGGCGGTTGTAGATGGTACGCGAAGAGGCGTCGAAATCGTTACCGCCGGTCAGCGGACCGGGGTCGAAGTGAGCCGGCGAAGCTTCCGAGCAGAACACGAGGGTTTTAGCCTCGGACACGCCAGCCGTGACAGCGACCAGTGCAGTGGCCGCCAGCAGGGTTTTCATCAAACGCATAAGGATCTCCCAATCCTGATATTTGCGCCGCGGACTTTTTTCGATAACCACCGCGGCTTGGCGGCCAACAAAGCGTTTTTTGCCGCAAGGTGCAATGGGTGAGTTTTTCCAATTGGTCAATTTTGCGACGAGTGAATGACTGCCCCGGCGGTAGAGTGTACTCGACCTATCCAGTAAAGCGGTTGCGTGAGCATGAAACAGACTATTGCAACAGTCGCCCTGCTCGTCAGGGACTATGACGAGGCCATCGACTTTTACGTCGGCAAGCTCGGTTTTGCCCTCGCGGCCGATACCGACATGGGTGGCGGCAAGCGCTGGGTGGTCGTTTCACCACGCGGCGGGAGCGGCGCGAATCTGCTGCTGGCCGAGGGCAAGGGCGAGGCGCAACTGGCGGCGATCGGTCGCCAGGCCGGCGGCCGCGTCGGCTTCTTCCTTCACACCGACGATTTCGCCCGCGACCATGCCGCGTTCACCGCAGCCGGCGTCAAGTTCCTCGAGGCGCCACGCCACGAAGTCTATGGCAGCGTGGCGGTGTTCGAGGATCTCTACGGGAACAGGTGGGATCTGCTGGAGCCGAAGGGGTAGCGGCCGCTACCCGTCATTGCTCGCATCGAGCTCTTCGGGCGCAATCCCCTCGTCGGCCGGCGCCACTTCCAGCCCCAGCGCCTTTACCACCGCTCGCGCCAGTTCGCTCACATCGATGAGCCCGACGATCAGCGGTTCGCCGCGCAAAGCAGCCTGGCGGTTCAGTTCGGCGGTGAGGGCGATCTCGACCGCCTCAAGTCCAACGGGCTCAGCCATTGCCTTGTACCGACACTCCCTTGTCATCGAGCCGGATCTCGACGCCCGGCCGGTTCTGCTGCTGGTAGACATAGGCGCCCAGGGCGACCACGACCGCCACAAGCACCGCGATCAATGCGTAAAGGGTAGTTCTGCTCATTAAAGGCCCCGATTCTGACTGTTGGGGACAAACGCCTGAACTTGCTTCTGGTTTCAGAGCTCGTGCGCGGAAGGAAGTGGAAAGTCGGCGAGACGGGTAAAAGCCGCGCCGGCTTCAGGCTGGTGGAACAGCGCCAGCCGGTCGATCTGCAGCGGCTTCATCAGGATCGGAGCGAACCAGTCGGTTGCGAGGTCGGTCAGGGGCGCCTTCCAGGCTTCGGGCAGACGATCGGAGAGCGTCATGTGGAAGCGGAATTGTTCGAGCACGTAGGGGTAGCCGTACTGGTCGAGCAGCGCGACCTGGCGCTCGGACAGCCCCTTGGAGACGCGCGATGCGCGATCATCGGCGGCCATAGGCGCGCGAAAACGCTCGAAGACGGTGACGCAGGTACCGGCGAAATCGGTGAGGCGGTGCGGCTGCGGATCCAGGACCAGGGCCAGGAACCCATCGATGAGCCGCAGCACCGGCTGGCCCACGTCGAACGCGGTGTGGTTGCGCGTGAAATCGGCGAGCGCCTGCTCGAGCTCGGCCCGATCGGTGCCCGGCGCGAGGATCATCGGCGCCTTCATCGTCGCATGGAAGCCGTAGCGGCGCGCCGAAACGGTGAGCGAATCGAGTTCGGCGGCTTCGATGCCGGGCGGACGGTGATCGATAACGCCGGCCGCCGGATCGCGGCCCAGCCACTCGCATCCGAGCCTCCAGAGCGGATCATTGGAGGCGGGGGCATAGTAGATGGCGTAGCGTTCGGTCATGGGTCCAATCCAGCGAGTTGCGCGCCTGCGCTAGAAGACTTTGATGTCACCGATTTGACAACTGGACAATGAGCGCAAAGTCCCGACATGGTGGGGCAATTTTCCAACCCTGGCCCAAAGGCTACCTGGCCCAAGACATGATGGACCGTGCCCTCCTAGAGGATCTATTCAAGGCGGCGGTTGCCGCCGCGCAACCGGGACCCGCCGTCAAGGCCCATCTCCCTCCTAAGCCCAAAGGCCGCACCATCGTCATCGGCGCCGGCAAGGCCTCCGCCCAGATGGCCAAGGCTTTCGATGAGGCATGGGACGGCCCCATCGATGGGCTGGTCGTCACTCGCTATGGCTATGGCGTACCCTGCGAGCGCATCGAGATCGTGGAGGCGGCCCATCCGGTTCCCGACAATGCCGGGTTCCTTGCTGCACGCCGCCTCATGGAGAAGCTCGCCGGGTTATCGGCCGACGATCTCGTCGTGGCGCTGATTTCGGGCGGCGGCTCAGCCCTGCTGCCCGCCCCGGCGCCGGGCCTGACCTTCGAGGACGAGCAGGTGGTCAACCAGGTGCTCCTCGCCTCGGGCGCGCCGATCGGGGTGATGAACGCCATCCGCAACGAACTCTCGCTCATCAAGGGCGGGCGCCTCGCCGCCATGGCCTATCCCGCACGGGTCGTGACGCTGGTGGTGTCGGACGTACCCGGCGACGATCCTGCTCTGGTCGCCTCCGGCCCCACCGTGCCGCTGGCGACGACGCGCGCCATGGTGCGCAAGCTCATCAACGTCTACCGCATCCAACTTCCCCCAGCGGCGCAAGCGCTTCTCGCCTCGGAGCAGAACCTGGCGCCGCGGCCCGACGATCCGCGCCTTGCGCGCAACAGCGTCCGCGTTATCGCTTCGGCCTCGCTGTCGCTGGAAGCGGCGGCGCGCCGCGCGCGACAGGCTGTCATCAACCCGGCCATTCTTTCCGATGCCATGGAAGGCGAGGCGCGCGATGTCGGGCAGGTTCATGCCGCCCTTGCCCGCGAGGTCAAAACGCGCAACCGGCCTTTCACCGCGCCGGTCGCCTTACTCTCGGGCGGGGAGACTACGGTCACCCTTTCGGGCGACGGCCGGGGTGGGCGCAATAGCGAGTTTCTGCTAGCCTTCGGTATCGCCATCGACGGGCTTGAAGGCGTGGCCGCGCTTGCTGCCGATACCGACGGCATCGATGGATCGGAAAGCAATGCCGGCGCTTTCGTGGACGGCACCAGCGCCAACCGCATGCGCGCGGCGGGCATCGACCCGCTGGCAGCCCTGGCCAATAACGACGCCTATTCCGCCTTCGCCGCGATCGGCGACCTGCTCGTCAGCGGGCCGACCGGCACCAATGTCAACGACTTTAGAGCCATCATCGTGCGCTGAAGGAGAGCCAAATGGTCGGTGTGACGGGAATTGGAGGCATCTTCTTCCGCGCCGGCGATCCCAAGGCGCTGGCCGACTGGTACGAGACGCATCTGGGCGTCACCAATCTCTGGCAGCAGCAGCGAGGGCTTACGGTCTTCGCGCCCTTCGAGGCCCGATCTGACTATTTTCCAGCCGATAGGCAATGGATGATCAATTTCCGAGTCGATAACCTCGATGCCCTGCTTGCGGACCTGCGCGCCAAGGGCATTGCCGTTGAAACGCGCGCCGAATGGGACGCGAGCCCGGAGGTCGGCCGCTTCGCGCGGATTGTCGATCCAGAAGGCAACCACATCGAATTGTGGGAGCCCGGAGAGGGCGGCCCCGAATAGCCGCCCCCCGATTGCTCGTTAGCGCGCCGCCCGTCCCTTGCCGATCGGCGGCAGGAACACCGTCAGCAGGCCGAGCAGCGGCAGGTAGGCGCAGAGCCTGAAGACGAATTCGATGCTCGTGCGGTCGGCCACGATGCCAAGCACCGCCGCGCCCACGCCGCCGATACCGAAGGCGAGGCCGAAGAAGAGGCCCGCCACCAGCCCCACCCGGCCCGGCACCAGTTCCTGCGCGAAGACCACGATGGCCGAGAAAGCCGAGGCCAGGATCACGCCGATGATGAAGGTAAGGATCACCGTCCAGGTGAAATCGACGAAGGGCAGCACCAGCGTGAAGGGCAGCGCGCCCAGGATCGAGAACCAGATGGTGAAGCGCGTTCCGAACCGGTCCATCACCGGCCCGCCGGCCACCGTGCCGATAGCGACGGCGCCCAGGAACACGAAGAGCAGTATCTGCGCGTCCTGGACCGACACGCCGAACCGGTCGATGACGTAGAAGGTGTAAAAGCTCGAAATGCTGGTCATGTAGAGGTGCTTGGAGAGCGTCAGCAGCACGAGGATGCCGATGGTGCGGATCACCACCGCCTTGGGCAGCACCAGAGCCGGGGCCAGGGCCTTTCGTCCGGCATTGGCCGCCCGGTGCGCTGCGTACCAGCGGCCGACGCCGTAGAGCACGACCATGCCGACAAGCGCGATGACCGAGAACCAGGAAACGCTCACCTGTCCGCGCGGCAACACGATGAAGGCGGCGAGCAACGGCCCGATGGCCGAGCCGATATTGCCGCCCACCTGGAAGAGCGATTGCGCCAGCCCGTGCCGCCCGCCCGAAGCCAACCGCGCGACGCGCGAGGCCTCCGGGTGGAAGACCGAGGAGCCGAGGCCCACGAAGCTAGCGCCGACCAGCAGCACCCAATAGGAGTGGGCGAAGGCGAGGAAGAGGAGGCCGATGAGCGTGAAGCCCATGCCGACCGCCAGCGAATAGGGCAACGGGCGCTTGTCTGTATAGATGCCGACCACCGGCTGCAGCAGCGAGGCAGTGACCTGGAACACGAAGCCCAGGATGCCGATCTGCGTGAAATCGAGCCCGTAGCCATCCTTGAGCATCGGATAGAGCGCCGGAATAAGCGACTGCATGGTGTCGTTGAGGAGGTGCCCGAGGCTGACAGCCATGATGACGGCGAACGCCGTTTCGCCGGCCTGGCTCTGCGCGGGCGGAACGGCCTGCTGCTGTGCGGGCGCTGTAGTGTCGGCCACGATTGAATACTCCTTGAAACGAGCGCCTTCCTTAGTCCGATTGCATGCGCCCTGCTTTCGTGCTCTGGTCCATTACTTTCGCGAGTGGGCCAATGCGTATCAAACAGGAGATCGATCTCGAGCGACTGCACGCCAACCGGCTCGCCGCCATCGAGGCGTCCTCGGGGCTGATCGTGGCCATACCCGCCCACTACCCGGCCGGCTACCATGTCAAGCCGCACCATCATACCCGGGCGCAATTGCTTTATGCGCGCACGGGCGTGGTCATGGTCACCTCAGTCGTCGGCCGCTGGATGGTACCGCCCGAGCACGCCCTCTGGATACCGCCCGATATCCAGCACTCGGTCGAGATGCTGGCAGGCGTCAATATGCTCTCCATTTATGTGCAGCCCGGCGCCGTTCCCGACCTGCCCGGCGAAATCCGTGTCGTGGCGCTCGACGATCTCACTCGGGCACTGATCGTCGAAGCCGTCGCCTTGCCCTTCGACAGCGAGCCCGATCACCGCGCCCGCCTCGTTACCGCCCTGCTTCTCGACGGCATCCCCCGGCTGCCGGAAGCGCCACTCGGCCTGCCCTTTCCTTCCGAGCCCCGCCTCGCCGCGCTTTGCCGCCGCTTCATTGACAAGCCGTCGCCCCATCTCGTCATCGACGACTGGGCCGACGAGCTTGCCATGAGCCGCCGCACCTTCACCCGCGCCTTCCGGCGCGAAACGGGGCTGAGCCTTTCCACCTGGCGCCAGCAGGCCTGCCTCTTCACCGCCCTGCCCCGGCTGGCGGATGGAGAGGCGGTGACCAGCGTGGCGCTCGATCTCGGCTATGAGAGCGTGGCGGCCTTCACGACGATGTTCAAACGCATGCTCGGCGCTCCGCCGCGGGGGTATTTCGAGGGGAACTGAGTCCCTGCCCCTCCCTAACCCTCCCTACAAGGGGGAGGGTGGGTGTCTTTGGCGAAATAGAGCAGCAAACCCCACCTCCCCCTTGTGAGGAGGGCCAGGGAGGGGGTGAGCCACACGCACCACACCCGATCCAACATTCCCCTTGCATCGTTACACACAGCCTGTTTCATACCCCCGCCTTTCCACGGGAGGATGCTTTGGCAAAACGGAAGATCGCGGTTATCGGCATCGGCAAGATCTCGCAGGATCAGCACCTGCCGGTCATCGACAAGAGCAAGGACTTCGAGCTTGCCGCCTGCGTGTCCACGCGCGGCATCGGTCATGGCGATGTCCCGGTCTTCAAGACTGCCGCCGAGCTCTACCGCGCTATGCCCGAGGTCAACCTCGTCGCCGTCTGCACCCCGCCCTCGGTCCGCCACGCCATCGTTCGCGAGGCGCTGGACTACGGCAAGGACGTGCTGATGGAAAAGCCGCCGACCCCGACCATTTCCGAACTCGACGACCTCAGGGCCTACGCCAGGAAGAAGAACCTCGTGCTCTTCCAGACCTGGCATTCGCGCTACAACGCCGCCGTCGACAAGGCCAAGTCGATCCTCAAGAAGCAGGGCGTGGCGTCCGTCCGCATCGACTGGCGCGAAAGCGTGCGCAAGTGGCATCCGGGCCAGGATTGGGTGTGGGAAGCCGGCGGCTTCGGCGTCTGCGATCCAGGCATCAACGCGCTCTCGATCTTCACCAAGATCATGCCGTTCCCGGTCTTCGTCAAAAGCGCCGTGCTGAAATTCCCGGCCAACCGGCAGAGCCCGGTCGACGCCGAAATCGTCTTCAAGTCCGCCGAGCCGCACCAGCCCGAAATGAGCGCAGGCTTTAACTGGCTCGAGGAGTCGGGCGAGATCTGGACCATCACCATCCAGACGCTCGAGGGCAACGAGCTCAAGCTCGAAAAGGGCGGCACAATCCTCAAGGTCAACGGCAAGACCAAGGTCGAGCAGCCGTCCGAAGAATACGAGCGGATCTACGAGCACTTCGCCGAGCTCCTCAAAAAGGGCAAGAGCGAAGTCGAGGACGCCCCCCTGCGCCTCACCGCCGACGCATTCCTCCTTGCCTCGCGCTATAACGTGGACGAGTTCCACTGGTAGACTGAGACCGGCTCTCCGGCTTAACCTCCCCGGCAGGTTCCGGGGAGGAATTGTCCATGTACGACAACATGAAGGGCTCGACCCACCCGCTGGCGGTCCCCGAGATCGCGGTGATGGCCGTGCCCGATGACGAACGCGTCTGGGTGCCGCAGGCCGAGGGCGTCTGGTTTCGCCCCCTCATGCTCAACACCCGCCAGGGCCAGTGGTGCAATCTCCTGCGCGTCCGCCGCGCCGGCATCCTTTCACGCCACCTCCATCCCTCGCCCGTCCACGGCTACGTCATCAAGGGCCGCTGGCACTATCTCGAACACGATTGGGTGGCCGAAACCGGCTCCTACGTCTTCGAGCCGCCCGGCGAAATCCACACCCTCACCGTCCCCGAGGACTGCGAGGAAATGATCACCTTCTTCAACATTTCCGGCTGCATGATTTATCTTGATGAAGACAACCGTCAGGTCGGGCTGGAAGACGTCTTCACCAAGATCGACATGTGCCGGCGCCACTATGTGAGAGCGGGTCTGGGCGCGGATTATGTGGATCAGTTCGTGCGGTGATTGTGGCAGCCCCGAACTCAAACCCTGACGAGGACACCATGACCGGCACCTGGGCATTGGACTATTTCGACGGCAAGGCCGTTCTCGTTTCCGGCGGCACCTCCGGCATTGGTCTGGCCATAGCCGGTGCCTTCGCCGAGGCCGGCGCAAAGGTCTTCGCGACCGGTGTCGGCAAGGCCGAACTCGAAGCGGCCCGGGTCGAAAGGCCCTTCATCGATTTCGCCGAACTCGACGTCCGCGAAGACCTCGCCATCGACGAATTCGTCAACGGAATCGAAAACCTCGACGTCCTCGTCAATTGCGCCGGCATCATCCGGCGCGGCGACGAGCATGATCCGGACGTCTTCGCCGAAGTCGTCGACGTCAACCTCACCGGCACCATGCGGCTCTGCGCTGCCTGCCGGCCGCTGCTGGCCCGACAGGGCGGCGCCATTCTCAATACGGCTTCCGTGCTCTCTTTTTTCGGAGGCGGTCTCGTGCCGGGCTATTCGGCCTCCAAGGGCGGCATTTCCCAGCTCACCCGGTCGCTGGCCATCGCCTATGCGCCCGAAAACATCCGCGTCAACGCCATCGCTCCAGGCTGGATCGAGACCCCGCTCACCAACGCCCTGCGCGAGGACGAGATCCGCAACAGCGCCATCCTCGGCCGCACGCCGATGGGTCGCTGGGGACGGCCCGACGACCTTACCGGCGCCGCGCTCTTCCTCTGCTCGCCGCTCGCCGGCTTCATCACCGGCGCCATCCTGCCCGTGGACGGGGGCTATCTGTCTGTCTGAGGACGCCGGCGCGGCACGGGCGGCACGATGTCGGCCGGGGTTTTCTGCCCCGCCTCCGTTCGTGGCGCGCAGAAATAGAGGGCCTGCCTGATTGCCTGCAGCGAGCCAGAAAGCGGCAGCCGCGAACTGTTGCCCCGCGAGCCGTCGACCGGCTCGATATAGCCGGTTTCGCCCTGCTCGATCGCTTCGATGATCCCGGCCACATCGCCCTCGAGCCGCGACCCATAGGGCGAAGTATCGGGCACCGCGATCGCCGGAAAATTCTGCCGATCGAAGGTCAATTCCCAGCGCCCGGCCGGGCCGCCCGCACGACTGGTGTGGAGATGAAGCGCCACCGAAAAGTCGTCGGCGCAACGGACCGCCAGGCAGGTAAAGCTTACGTTCGTGCTGTCGACCGTGCAGCCCAGGGCCGCGCGGTCGCCTTCGCCGGCCAGCGGCGAAAAGTGCCAGCCCGGCTCCTCGCCAGAAGCGGCAGCGGCACTCATCAGCACCAGCACCACCCAGGCGAGAAGCTGGCTCGGCATCTTACTTGCCTGCGTCGTTGAGGAGCTTCACGTCCTCAGCCGCCAGCGTCAGCCGCGCGCCTCGCACGAGGCTCTGGAGCTGCGCGGTGGACGTGGCAGAAGCCAGCGGCGCCGCCACGCCCGGCTGTGCCGCCACCCAGGCCAGCGCGATCTCCGGCAACGCCGCGCCGGTGCGCCTGGACACATCGTCCATCGCCGCCAGCACTTTCAGGCCCTTGTCGTTGAAATAGCGCTGCACCGAACCCGACCGCGCCCCGACCAGGTCTTCCGGCTTGCGGTATTTGCCGGAGAGGAACCCGGCCGCGAGTCCGTAATAGGTGATGGCGGAGAGACCGTTCTTGATCAGCAGGTCCTGCACGTCGCCCTCGTATTTGTCGCGGGTGACGAGGTTGTATTCGTTCTGCAGCGTCTCGTAGCGCGGCAGTCCCAGTTCGTCGGCAAGCCTGAGGGCTTCGCCGAGCAGGGCCGTGTCGTAGTTGGAGGCGCCGATATAGCGGACCTTGCCCGCCTTGATCAGCTTGTCATAGGCCGTGAGCGTCTCTTCCTGGGTCACGGTCGGGTCGGGCCAATGGCTCTGGTAGAGGTCGATATAGTCCGTCTGCAGGCGCTTGAGCGAACCCTCGACCGCCTCTGCGATCCACTTGGCCGACAGATCACGCTTGCCCTGGCCCATGTCCGAGCCGACCTTGGTGAAGATCAGGACCTTGTCGCGGTTGCCCCGCGCCTTGAGCCAGCGCCCGATGATCTTTTCCGATTCACTGTCATTGCCCGGCACCCAGCGCGAATAGGCATCGGCGGTGTCGATGGCGGTAAATCCCTCACCCACGAAGGCATCCAGAATGTCGAACGAAGTCTTCTCGTCCGCCGTCCACCCGAACACATTGGTGCCCAGCACCAGAGGGTCAATGAACAGCTCAGAGCGGCCGAGGCGGCGCTTGGTCATAATAGTCTCCGAATAGTCGTGAGGTTGAGGGGAGCCTTTGGAGAGAGGGGCAGGCTAAGCTGGCCGGGTGCAGGTTGCCAAGCCGGGGCGAGGGAAATCCATCGCGAAAATACGATGGAGGATAGAATAGCTGCTGGAGCTTACCCCCCGCGCTTTATCTGGATCGCCGTTCTCGGGCTTTCCCACGAAAACGCCCCGTGGCATTGCGAAACGGGTAGGGGAGTTTAGCTTCTCTTGGCGTTAGGACCGAGATTGACCCAATCCGGCCGGTCGAAGAGCTTTTCCAGTCGATCGGCAATATGCGACAGCTGGCCCAGCTCGACGTAGAGGCCTCCCGAGAGTTTCAGCTCAACCGGCGAGTCGCCGCGCAAAAGGAACTCAACCGCCAGGGTGACGCGGCTGATACCGTCATTACTGGCGTGCCAGACGGAATTCCCTGACGCATCTCTCCAAACTCGCTCGCCCTCCCAGCCACGCCAATCGTCTGCCAGCGCCCTGAAAAATTCGTGAGGCCGGCCGCCGGGAGGAATACAGTAGAGTTCATCCCAGATGCTGGTTGCCCCTGAAGCAGTGCCATTGAGGTAAGTCACGCCGACAACGGTCGTGTCATCCTCCAGGGTCGGCGAAGCGAATATGAGCTTGGCCGTCCCGGCGCCAATGAGCAGCTCCTGCCCCTGCGGCAAGAGCTTGCGGAGTGCGGCAGCGATTGCGTCGAGCTGCCCTGCATCCAGAACGATACCGCCGCGCAACTCGCGGTCGAACTCACGGAAATTGGGCCGCAATGACACGGTCATAAGTACGCGTCCCGTGCCGTCGTGTTTTGCCCGTAGCTTCAGATGGTGGTCGATATCCTCCCACTCCAAAACACCAGGCCACCCTAGCCAGTTGCGAGCCAGTTCTTCGAAGAACGGGGCCAGCGTGGGCCGCATTCCCCCTCCCTCACAGATATCGGTGGAGCCGCTGAAGCCGCCATCGTCAAGGCGCACGAGCAAGCGGGTGAACTCGCTGTTTGTCTCCACCTGTTCAAACCGCAGCTTGCCACCCTCGGTGCCCAACGTGACTTCCATAGCCCCTCCAAATTCCTGCCGGCGAGCCTTACGCCGCCCGCTCGACTTCCTCCGCCAACCTATCCTCGATCACCCGTCCCAAGCATCTGAAATCTCGCGCCAATTCCTGCGCAAAATCTCGCAGCATCGGCCGCTCAAGCACCGATTTCGAGCGCACCACCAGCGCCGTGTCGCGATAAAGTTCCCCGAATTCGGGCGGCGCAATTTCCACTAGCTTGCCCGCAGCAATCCCGTCACGCACCGAGGATTCCAGAAAGTACCCGACGCCCTCGCCGCGCTCGACCAGCCGCAGCGCCGGCTCGACCGGCAGCTCGACGCTCGAGCGCGCCCGGCGGCAGAGGGCCGAGGCCTGGTCGGGCTCGACCTGCCACCAGAACAGCGAAATCACCTGCGGGACGATGGCCAGCACCTCATCGATGTTCGGCGTGGGCCCGAGTTTTCGCGCGACCTCGGCCGAAACCACCAGCGGCGCGCGCTCGCGCATCACCACCAGCGGCTCGAGGTCGAGGCAGAGCGGGTCGATATTGGGCCAGCAGACGATACCCAGTTCCACCTCCCGCTCGTGCAGCATGGCGATGATCTGCGTATGCCTACCCTCGGTCACCACCACGTCGATGCCTGGATAGTTGCGCTGGAAGCGCAGCAGCGGGTCGGTAATCAGCGGGGCGACCAGTGTGCGCAACGAGCCGATCGTCACCCGCCCGCGCTCGACGCGCCGCAAGGCCTCGCGCCCCTCCTGCGCCGTGCCGAGGATGCGGCGCGCATAGGGCAGAAACGTCATGCCCTGGTCGGTCAGCGTCACCTGCCGCCCGCGATTGAAGAGCGTGACGCCCAGAAGATCCTCGAGCGCGCGCATGCGCATCGAGACCGTCGCCTGCGTCACGTTGAGCGCAGCCGCGGCCCTGGTGAAACTGAGGTCGCGCGCGATGCGATCGAAAGTCCTGAGCTGGTCGAGGTCCATGGATAAGCCTCTCTTATGCCTGCCGCCGCTATCCGGCGATTGCAGCAGATTAGCATCGCATATCTTGATGCAAAATCGGCGCAGCGCGCAAAGCCCCCGTGCGGGCTGTGCATGAGCTGGCTTTCCGAGCCTTTACACCTCATAAACCATCTTTGCGGCGGCCTTTCTTTCCTGCTATCAGCGCGCCATGACCGTGCCGCTCAAAAATATCCGCAATTTCTCCATCGTCGCCCATATCGACCATGGCAAATCGACACTCGCCGACCGCCTGATCCAGATGACGGGCGGGCTGGATGCGCGCGAGATGAAGGAGCAGGTGCTCGATTCGATGGATATCGAGCGCGAGCGCGGCATCACCATCAAGGCGCAGACCGTGCGCCTCAAGTACAAGGCCAAGGATGGCGAGGACTATGTCCTCAACCTCATCGACACGCCGGGCCACGTCGACTTCGCCTATGAAGTCTCGCGCTCTATGGCTGCCGTCGAGGGGTCGCTCCTCGTCGTGGACGCCTCCCAGGGCGTCGAGGCGCAGACCCTGGCCAATGTCTATCACGCGCTCGACGCCAACCACGAGATCGTGCCGGTCCTCAACAAGGTGGACCTGCCGGCGGCCGACATTCCGCGCGTAAAGCAGCAGATCGAGGACGTCATCGGCATCGATGCCTCCGATGCGCTCGAAATCTCGGCCAAGACGGGCCTCGGCATCGATACGGTGCTCGAGGCCATCGTCACCCGCCTACCGGCGCCCAAAGGCGACGTCAATGCGCCACTCAAGGCGCTGCTCGTCGATTCCTGGTATGACGCGTATCTGGGCGTCGTGGTGCTCATCCGCGTCATCGACGGCACGGTCAAGAAGGGCCAGAAGATCCGCATGATGGCCTCGGGCGCGGTTTACGAGCTCGACAAGGTCGGCGTGTTCACGCCCAAGCTCATCGAAGTGCCCGAGCTCGGGCCAGGCGAATTGGGCATGTTCACCGCTTCCATCAAGGAAGTGGCCGATACCAATGTCGGCGACACCATCACCGATGACCGCAAGCCCACCGCCGAACCGCTGCCCGGTTTCCGTCCGGCCCAGCCGGTGGTGTTCTGCGGCCTCTTCCCGGTGGATGCCTCGGACTTCGACGAGTTGCGCGCTGCCATGGGCAAGCTGCGCCTCAACGACGCCTCGTTCTCCTACGAAATGGAAACCTCGGCCGCGCTCGGCTTCGGCTTCCGCTGCGGCTTCCTGGGTCTCCTGCATCTCGAAATCATCCAGGAGCGCCTTTCCAGAGAGTTCGACCTCGACCTCATCGCCACGGCCCCGTCCGTGGTCTACGAGATCGAGATGAATGACGGCGAGATGATCCATCTCCACAATCCGGCCGACCTGCCGGACGTGATGAAGATCAAGGAAATCCGCGAGCCCTGGATCAAGGCGACGATCCTGACGCCCGATGAATATCTGGGCGCGATCCTAAAGCTCTGCCAGGACCGGCGCGGCGTGCAGCGCAACCTCTCCTATGTGGGCAATCGCGCCATGGTCGAATACGACCTGCCGCTCAACGAAGTGGTGTTCGATTTCTACGACCGGCTGAAGTCGATCTCGCGCGGCTATGCGAGCTTTGACTACAACCTCGCCGATTACCGTGTGGGCGACCTGGTCAAGCTCTCGATCCTGGTCAATGCCGAGCCCGTGGATGCCCTCTCGATGCTGGTGCACCGCTCCGCCGCGGAAACGCGCGGCCGCGTGATGTGCGAAAAGCTCAAGGAGCTGATCCCGCCGCACCTCTTCGTCATTCCGATCCAGGCCGCCATCGGCGGCAAGATCATCGCCCGCGAAACCGTCCGTGCCATGCGCAAGGACGTGACCGCCAAGTGCTATGGCGGCGACGCCACGCGCAAGCGCAAGCTGCTCGAAAAGCAGAAAGCCGGCAAGAAGCGCATGCGCCAGTTCGGCAGCGTGGAAATTCCGCAGGAAGCCTTCATCAAGGCGCTGAAGATGGGGGATGAGTGAGGGCTCCAGCCCTCCTCCTGCCGGGGCTAGACCCTCGGCACATAGCGCATCGCCACCGCGCCCGAACCATATTCCAGCCGATCCACGAGCTTGAGGTCGAGGGGTTTTGACATCCCCGCGAACAAGGCCGGCCCGTGGCCCATCACCTTGGGGTGGACCACGAACTCGTATTCATCGATCAGTCCCAGCTCCGCCAGTGCCATCGGCAGCTTGACCCCACCGACATAGAGCCCCGTCCTCGACTTCCGCTTGAGCTCGCGAACGGTCTCTTCCAGCTTCCCCACCGGCACGAGCTCCGCATTCCAATCCACCTGGGTCAGAGTGCTGGACACGACGTATTTCTTCGCTGCGTCGATGGTTTGAGCGAACGGCATCATCCAATCGGCCATCCAGTCCGGCCGTCCGGCCGACAGCCGCCACGCCGATTCCATCATCCCGTAAGTCACCCGCCCAAACAGCAGCGCATCAGCCCGCGCAATCGTCGCGGCCGCCCGACGATGCAATTCCTCGTCCGGCTCAATGGTCCGATGATCGCAGCAGCCGTCGAGCGTGAGGTTGATGGAGTAGCGGAGTGGGGCCATGGGTGGAGGATGGCATGGGTAGGGGTGGATGGGAAGGGCGAGGCACAACTGGCCTCCGCGCCGCGAGACCACTTATCCCCCCTCCCCGCCACTCGGCCCAGACTCTCCCCCACACCAAGGAGAGTCCCATGTCCGCCACCCGCACCTTGCCCCGTGTCACCTACGTCCTTGCCGAGCGCCATGAAGCTCTCTGGCTTCGGCTCAAAGCGCTGATCGATCAGGTGGCTGCCACAGCCCATCGTCATCCCGACAAGCCAGTGACTGCCCAGACGCGCAATGTGGCGGAGGCGCTCCTCGGGGAGGCGCGGGTGTTTCTGCCGCGTGGGGCGCGGGAGAGATTGCCCACGGCGGCGCCCGATTGGGGCGGGTTGCTCACCCAGCTCGGACAGGTGCTGGCGCAGATGGAGGCCTATGAGGCCCAGAATACCGGCTGGGACCAGGCCAGCGGAGCGCGGGTCTGGCGGTCGGCGCATGATACGTTTCCGGTGCGCCGGCTGGCGCCCAGGATCGTCGTCAAGCATCCATCGGTTTCCGCGCCGCGCCAGCCCGACATCACCAAGGAGCTCGGCAAGATGATGAAAGGCCGGTTCCACGCCGAATACCAGCGCGGCTTCGAAGATGGCCAGAAGGCGGCGCGCACCGAGCGGCTCAGGACCGAGCAGGCGGAGCAGGATCGGCTCGACGAGGAAATGGAGGCGGATCTGCTCTTTCGAAAAACTTATCCCCGTATTCGCGGCCTCGACTAGACTGGTTGCATTCCTTTCGCGCGGGGCGGACTGCAGAGCGACCAGTTGCGGAGGGGACAGCCGGGCGTGCGGGGGCGTCGCTTCCCCTGCATGGGTCCATGGGACGCCGCTCGAATCCGGGGCTCGACGATCAAGCCTGCCGGAATGGAGCCGCGATGATCAGGTCCTCAAAATCCCGGCGCCCCGAGGCGGCATCCGTCTCACTTTTTATCACTACCCATCGGGGCGAATGCCGCCTCGGGGCCCGCTCCACTTCCCTTACCCGCGCCGGGGTCTCCGGCAGCGGTTGACAAGCTTGGCTGCATTCTATATTTAACAATTACGTTAATTAACATAGACGTTAATCATGCAGGACAATCTCACCACCACATTCGCGGCGTTGGCCGACCCCACGCGGCGGGCGATCCTGGCGCGGCTGGCGACGGGGGAGGCGACGGTCAACGAGCTTGCCGAGCCCTTCGATATCAGCCTGCCGGCGATCTCGCGGCATCTCAAGGTCCTGGAGACGGCCGGGCTCATCACCAGGGGGCGCGAGGCGCAGTGGCGGCCGTGCCGGCTCGATGCGGCCCCGCTCAAGGAAGTGGCGGGCTGGGTCAACCATTACCGCATCTTCTGGGAAGGCGGGTTCGGCAAGATGGACGATTACCTCACGCAATTGCAGAAGGGAGATGACAATGGCTCGATCAGCTGAGCTGCGCGACGACGAACTGCTCATCGACAAGATGTTCGATGCTCCAGCCGCACTGGTGTTCCGTCTCTGGTCCGATCCCGCACATTTCGTGCGTTGGTGGGGTCCGAAGGGCTTCACCTGCCCCTCCGCCAAGCTCGATTTCCGCGTCGGCGGGCATTGGGAGGCCGCCATCCTCTCGCCCGACTGGCCGCCCGATTCCATGGCCGGTGTCTATCGCGAGATCGTGCCCAACGAACGGCTGGTCTTCACCTTCAAGTGGGCCCATGAGGGTGCCATCGAAACGCTGGTGACCGTCACCTGGCGCGAGGAGGGCGGACGAACGCGCCAGTCCTTCCACCAGACCCCGTTCACCAGCGTAGAGGAGCGCGACAGCCATGTCGGCGGCTGGACCGAATGCCTCGACAAGGAAAAGGCCTATGTCGAGGCGCTTGCCGGGACCGAGGCGGCCTGATCATCCTTGCGACGCGCAGGGGCGGGCGTCTAGTGTGCGCCCTCCCTGTTCGACGGAATGCCTATGACCGACGCCAAGCCCAAACTCTCGATCACCTATTGCACGCAGTGCAACTGGCTGCTGCGCTCCGCCTGGATGGCGCAGGAAGTGCTCTCCACCTATTCGCTGGAAATGGGCGAGGTAACGCTCATTCCTGGCACTGGTGGCATATTCGAGATCCGGCTCGATGGTGAACTGGTCTGGGAGCGCAAGCGGGACGGCGGGTTCCCCGACGTCAAGGCGTTAAAGCAGATCGTGCGGGACAAGATCGATCCGCAGCGCGACCTCGGCCATATCGATCGGGACAGCCACGCATAAACTGCACCCTTTCCAAATTGCGCAAAGGTAGTAACACTTTGCCAGATGTAACCGGTGAGCGGCACCGAGTCGCTTCACCCAGTCATGGGAAAGAGGGCCTCATGCCGCATGTCTTCAAGATCGTCGCCGCCAAGGCTGGCGAATACCGCGTCCAATTCGTCTACAATTCCGAAGTGATCTTCTGGACGGAAAACTACAAGTCCAAGGCCAGCGCCAAGAACGCTATCGCCTCGATGCAGAAGAATGGTCCGGAAGCCGGCGTGGTCGACCTTTCGGCCGGCGAGTCCGGCAAGGGCTATCGCTTCGAAATCGAGCAGGCCAAGAATGGCGAGCACTTCGTTCGCTTCCGCGCCCGGAACGGCGAGATCATGTCGCGGACCGAAACCTATTCCTCCAAGGCCAGCGCCAAGAACGCCATCGACTCGCTCAAGAAGAACGGGCCCAAGGCCGAGACGGTCGATGAAAGCCTTGCGGCCAAGCCGGCTGCCGCCGCCAAGAAATAGCCACCCGGCTTCCGCCTCCAGCGAACCGCGACGCGGTTCGCTTATCCTCCTCACCGCCAGCCGGGCGATAATCGCCGCAACGGGCACGGTGCCGGTTTCTCTCCCGGGCTGGAAGCTTTGACGCCTTTTGGCGTCCGGGCGAGCAAGGCGTTACCCGATTAGCAGTTCACCTGCCGGCTCTTTGTGCACTAATGTCCGACCTTGGGGGCGCCACGCGGCGCCGCGTCAAGACACGGAGATTGCCGCCTCATGAAACTGATTTCCTCTCTCGTTCTCGCGACGGCCCTGGCCA